>NZ_JAHKPV010000021.1:0-179780 GCF_018860765.1 Marinobacter salexigens | reverse complement strand
GCCAGAGCCAGAGCCAGAGCCCGTGCTGGCACCAGAACCGGTATTACAATCGGAACCTGAGCCAGAAGATGAGAATATACCCGTTGCTGATACGGTGGTTGAGCCGGAAGAAGACATTCCAGAGCTAATCGAGCAGGCGGAAGACGACGATGAAGAAGAGTTCGGCCTCGATGACTTTGACCTGTCCGAATTCGACGATTTACCCGATTACGACGATCCGGATAAAAAAGCGGATGATGAACAGAAAAAGTAACCAACAGGAATCTTACACATGAAGTTTACCGGTACCGACAAATACGTAGCCACCGATGATCTGCAAATGGCCGTAAATGCGGCTATCACGCTGCAACGCCCACTGTTGATCAAAGGCGAGCCCGGCACCGGCAAAACCTTGCTGGCTGAGGAAATGGCAAGTGCTCTTGGCATGCGGTTGATTCCCTGGCACATCAAATCTACCACCAAGGCACAACAGGGTCTGTATGAGTACGATGCGGTATCCCGCTTGCGGGATTCCCAGCTGGGCGACGAGAAAGTCAAAGATATCAGCAACTACATTATTAAGGGTAAGCTGTGGGAGGCTTTTGAAGCCGATGAGCAGGTGGTGCTTTTAATTGATGAAATCGACAAGGCCGACATCGAATTTCCTAACGATCTGCTGCTGGAGCTGGATCGCATGGAATTCTACGTTTACGAAACCCAGCAGTTGGTGAAAGCGAAAAACCGGCCCATCATAGTCATCACCAGTAACAACGAAAAAGAGCTGCCGGACGCCTTCCTGCGCCGCTGCTTCTTCCACTACATCAGCTTCCCGGACCACGACACCATGAAGAGCATTGTGGATGTCCACTTCCCGGGTATTCAGCAGCAGGTAGTAAAAGATGCGCTGGAAGTGTTCTTCGATGTTCGCAAGGTGCCCGGCCTGAAGAAAAAGCCTTCCACTTCTGAGCTGATTGACTGGTTGAAGCTGCTGATGGCAGACGAACTCACTGCAAAGATGCTGCAGGAGAAAGATACCAGCTCGGCGCTGCCGCCTTTGTACGGTGCTCTGGTAAAGAATGAGCAGGATGTCCACTTGCTGCAAAAACTGGCGTTTATGGCCCGCCGTCGCGGCTGAAATTCGGCAAGAGTGCGGTTTTATGTTGATTGATTTTTTTCTCGAAGTGCGGCGGGCCAAAGTGCCTGCCAGCTTGCGCGAATTCCTCGATCTGTTGGAAGCGCTGCAACAACGCCTCGCCTTTGCGGATATGGAGGAGTTCTATTATTTGGCGCGGGTGTGTCTGGTAAAAGACGAGCGCCACTTCGATAAGTTTGATCTGGCTTTCAAATCCTATTTTGAGGGCATTGAGCATCTGGACCAAATGCTGGAAGCCTTGATTCCCGATGAGTGGCTTCGGGCAGAGTTTGAGAAGAACCTGACCGAGGAAGAAAAGGCCAAGATCGACTCCCTCGGTGGCCTCGAAGAACTAATCGAAACCTTCAAAAAACGCATGGATGAGCAAAAAGAGCGCCATGCGGGCGGAAACAAGTGGATAGGCACTGGCGGAACGTCGCCGTTTGGTGCGGATGGCTACAATCCTGAAGGTTTCCGCATTGGCCAGAAGAAAGGTCGCCACGGCCGCGCAGTTAAGGTTTGGGAGAAGCGCGAGTTCAAAGATTTGGACGATAGCGTAACTCTTGGCATTCGGAACATTAAGGTTGCCCTGCGGCGTTTGCGTAAGTTTGCCCGTCAGGGTGCGGCCGATAAGTTGGATATGGATGACACTATCCGTTCAACAGCCCGAAATGCAGGTTATCTGGACCTAAAAATGGTTCCCGAGCGCCATAATGCGGTCAAAGTTCTGATCTTCTTTGATGTAGGAGGTTCCATGGACCCTCACGTGCGGGTCTGCGAAGAATTGTTCTCAGCTGCACGTACAGAGTTTAAGCACATGGAGTACTTCTACTTTCATAACTTTGTGTATGAGAGTGTGTGGAAGAACAACATCCGTCGCATGAATGAAACAACCAGCATTTGGGATGTCCTCCACAAGTATTCGCCAGACTACAAAGTAATTTTCGTAGGCGACGCCACCATGGCGCCCTATGAAATCTCCCATGCGGGCGGCTCCATTGAACATTGGAATGAAGAAGCTGGCGCCACATGGTTTCAGCGTATCAGCGATCACTTTCGTAAGGTTGTTTGGATCAACCCGTTACCGGAAGGGTATTGGGGAACCGGTGGCTCCTTAGGCATGACTAGACAGTTGGTGAAAGACCATATGTATCCGCTCACAGTGGAAGGTCTGGAATCGGCCATGAAACATCTGAGCAAATAGAAAAATGCCGATGCTGTCCAGCATCGGCAAAGCCCGCCATATCAAACCGGAGCTTCGGGTTTCCGATTTGGTGATCTGGATACCGTTCTTGAGTGTTACCAAGTGTTACTCTTCCTGCCAGCTTGAAACAGAGATGGCAGGAGCAGAGGCTTATGTTTGGCCTAGACAAAACACAAGTGTACCGGGGCGGCAAGCGAGTTAGATTCGTTTCAGTATTAGGCTCCGGCCTGATGGCTGCGCTATTGGTTGCTGCTGGTTCAGTTTTCGCATCCGCTCTTGACGACGAAATTGCCGCGCTAAAAACGGAAGTGTCCGCCCATTCGCGGAATGTATACGAGCTTGAGCAAAAAGTGCTTCACCCCGTTGATACGCGGCTGGCTGTTTTCCTAACGCTTACCAGTCCGGATGGTCTGGATCTCGACTCGGTGGAGCTGTTTGTTGACGGAACACCTGTCTCTGCCCATCACTACAGTCTTCGTGAAAACGGTTCGCTAGAGCAGGGTGGAATCCAGCAGCTTTTTACAGGCAATCTGGCCAGTGGCTCTCACGAACTGAAAGCGATCATTACAGCCAGAGCCGCTAACGATCGCTTCGTGCGGCGTGAGTCCTCACATCGTTTTCAAAAACGTCCGGGCGCCCTTCGCTTGCAAATGGCCCTTGAAGCCAAGGCACCTGATTTCGAACCCCGCGTTTCTTTTGTAGAGTGGAAGTAGCCAGTCATGAGGTTGTCTTTGCTGAGCTACGTTCTGCTTCCTGTGTGCGTGTCGGGTTTGTTGCTGACCTCAGCCCACGCAGCCCAGCCCACGCCGACAGCGCTCAAAGCCGGTCTTGAACAATTTGCTCAGGCAAAGACGAGTTGGTACTCGAACGGCCATTCCGACATTACCCGAAGGTCAAAGCAGCAGAAGCTCTACGAGGAAGCTGAAGCGGCCCGCGCCAGCGGAGACGCTGAAAGCGCAGGCAAGATCCTTGCAACTATGGCTGAGGGGTACTGGTCTGCTGTTGGCTACCTTAATCTTTCCGGAGACTATGCCCGCAACGATCTAAATCCGTCGCGGGCTTTGGTCGCTCTGCGTGTGGCCTTGGCTATGGCCGACAAGGATACAGACGCCGGGCGAAAATCGGCTTTGCGTAGCCGTATTCTGTTGCGTGCCGGTTACCTTGCCTACACAAATTCAGAGTATGAGAAAGCGATTGGGTTTCTTGAAAAAATTCCGCTCGATAGCCATAGAACACCCCAAGCACTTTACTTTCATGGTTTAGTACTAGCGGAAGAAGGTAATTACCGCGCCGCAATGCAGAGCTGGCATCGTGCGAAAAAATACCCTCTAGCGTATCCCGGTGTTGCAGATGCTTGGCTAGGAATGGCGCGCGGTTATGATCTTGCCGGCTATCTCGGCCAAGCAGGCGAGGCCTACCTAACGGCTAACGCAACCTACGAAGGTGAGAGGGCTACCTTACGTATGCTGGCCAGCCAGATTGAAGAGCAGGGCGCTTACAAGGCGCTTGTTCTAGATGCGCGGGATCAAAGCTACGGTACAGCATCGGGCGGTGGTTCCAGTAATTCGGGTTTTGGTAGCCCTAAGGTTGAGTGGTTTCTGGCCGATAGCCGCACACTCGCCCAGCCCCGTGTGGCCTATTTACTGAGTTTTATGGAACAGCCAATGGCCCAGCAGGCCGTTGGTCGGGTGGCCGAGTTGGCTGCAATGGCAAGCCAGTTAGAGCTCAACGCGCATGACATTGGTATTTTTATTACTGCTATGCAGGATCAGCTTAAATCCAAAGGTGTCGATCGCCGAGCTGCAGCACAAGAAGACCGGTTGAAGGCTCAAAACAAACGTCTGCAAGGTCGTTTGAGTGAGCTTATGGACCGGCTCGATACAGCTCGGTTAAGTTCAGACCAGATTTCACAATTTAGAACCCTGAACACGACTCTTTCTGATGCTGGCCAGCGGCTTGAGAAACTCCAAAGCAGATCCGCACTCCGGCCTGACCACCTGAACCAACTGCTCGCTCATGCCCGGAGTTTGCGTAAACAGTCGCTCCAGTATCTTGAGTCAGTTACAGCTTTGCGCGATCAGGCGGAAACCTCGCTTGATCGCTTGGCACTGGATTTTGTGGACATCCAAGATCAAAAAATGGTGTTGGCTCTGGATAAAACCGAGCAGAGAATTGCCTATCTGTATGAGTATCTGGCTTTGAAGGAACTTGATTCCGGGGAGCTGGAACGATGAAACGTCTGCGTATTCTACTATTACCCCTAAGCTTGTTTTGTAGCGCTTCTTATGGGCAGGAGTCGTTTAGCGTAGAACTGGGCCAGGACGGCGAAACCATCGCAGATATGCGGCCGGTATTCCTCAAGTTTGAATCCCGCCCGCTTCCCGCGATCTCTCCAGCGGAGGTTGCCAGACGTTACCAGAGGCTGTTCAAAAAAGCCGATGAGCCCAGTGTGCGAGTTGATGCGCTGAATCGGCTTGCAAATATTCGTGATCGCTCCGGTCAAGACATAGGATTTACTCCGGAGGAAGAAACGGACATGTACCGGCAGGCCATTGACAGCTATGAGACCATTCTGAGGCGTGGCGGACACAGCGGCCCCATGGATGAGCTCTTGTATCAGATGGCAAAAGCCCATGCGTTGATTGGCCAGAACGATGCCTCTGTGAAACGCCTTCAACAATTAGTTGGCCAGTATCCCAATTCTCCTCTTGTTGCCGAAGCCAGATTCCGGGTGGCAGAGTCAGCATTTGCTGACGGTCGCTATGCAGAGGCCGAGGCAGAATACCGCAAGCTTGTTGATGGAGAGGGCGTAGTTGGCGACCTGAAAAACAAGGCTCGTTACATGCTCGGGTGGTCCCTTTTCAAACAAGGCCCACAAGCCTGGGAACGTGCGGGTCAAAGGTTCGTTACGGTGTTGGATGAAGCCATTCCAAGCACTTCGAGCCTTAACCAAATTCCCGAATCTAGCGTAGACAGCATTGACGATACCCTTCGTATACTCGCGCTGATGGCCAGCCGCCGAGGCGGCGCAGAAACCTTGATGGGTTGGCTGGAACCGGAAGCATCACGCCCCTGGACACCTTTGGTGTTTGACCGCCTAGCCGATTTGTACGCAGTGCAAAATAACTCTGAAGCCAGCGTCGTCGCCAACCGGGCATTTGTGAGCAACTTCCCAAAACATCCGCAGCGGGCCGGTTTTATGAGTCAGGTCGTGGATGTGTGGAGCGCTGCTGGCAGGCCTGTAAAGGCAAGAGACGCTATGGCTGACTACGTTGCGCTGTTTAACGATCAGGCGGAGTACGCAGGGTTAGACGATGGTTATCGCACAAAGTGGCGCGAGTTTAGCCGGTTTCTTGCTGATTTTTACTACACACAAGGTGATGACAAGAAAGGAAGCCGTGTCGAAAATTACAGGGCAGCGGCAACCTATTACGAGGGCTTGGCACGCCGCAGTGACGAGGGTGGTGAATTTTACCGGCTTGCTGGCGACGCCTGGTTACAGGCAGCGGCTTATCCGGCGGCGCTTAAGAACTTTCAAGTGGCGGCTTATGAACTGCCGGGGTACGACTATGCCGCAGATGCCGGGTGGGCAGCTGTTGCTTTGATTCGAGCTGGTGCTAGGGGTGAGGCGGTTTCATCTGAATTCAACCCTGACCTTGCCGATCTTTCTGTCGAGACGGACCGTTTCGTAGCACAGTACGGCGCCGACAACAGAGCACCAGAGTTGCTGGCTTATCTAGCCAACCGTTGGCTTGAGTCCGGTAATAACGATTTGGCTTTGCAATATGCTGTGCAAGCGGTCGATCATTCAAAAGCAGCGCCAGAAACGCGCTACGCTGGCTGGCTGGTCACGGCTCAAGTGCATCAAAATACGGCAGAATACAGTCTTGCCGAGGGTGCGTGGCGTGAGGCTTTGGCTCTGGCCTCCAGCGATTCTGCAACGCTCACTATGGAACAGGATGCGCCGGAGCTGCGCCAGCAAGTTGCCACAGCCATTTACAGGCAGGGCGAACAGGCTGCCGAAGCGGGCAAGCCAGCAATTGCTGTGGCACATTTTCAGCGAGTTGAAACGGTTCTACCCGGTTCGGAAGTCGCAATTAAGGGTCGTTTCGATGCAGCAAATACGTTGCTCAGAGCATCCGATTGGCAGCCTGCAATCAACGAGCTCAACCGCTTTAGAGCCGATTATCCAACCCACGATTTGGCCTCGGATATTGGTGAAAAGCTCGTTCTGGCTTATACCTCGTCCAGCCAACCCATCCGGGCGGCCAGAGAGTTGATCGACATTGCCGACAACCAAAGCACCCAGTCTGAGGCAGCCGGTGGTGATGCTTTGACTTATCGGCTTCGAGCGGCAGAGCTGTTCCACGCTGGCGAAGCATTCGATCAGCGGAATGCTGTCTATGCGGATTATCTTGCGACTAGCCCGATCGCAGCAGACGCCGAAGACCATATTCGTATGCAAACCATGCGTCACCGGTTAGCTGAGTCCGGCACGGACCCCGCGCAGTGGCGTACAAAACTGGTGTCTGCCGAGCTAGAGAGTGACTGGCATTCCACGCAGACGTTGCAGTGGGCTGCACGAGGCTCGTTGGCCATGGGCGCCGAGGCAGCCGCAGAGTTTGGGGGGGTTGAATTAAGCATGCCCCTTGATGAATCACTGGCGCGTAAACAACTTGCCATGGAAAATGCCCAAACTCATTTTCGTAACGCTGAGTCTCTTGGTGGTGCCGAGGTGTTGCCAGAGTCTGTGTATCGCCGCGCTGAGCTTCACCGGATTATGGCCCGGGACCTTATGGCCTCTACTGCGCCAGACGATCTAAATGAGCTAGAGCAGATGCAATACACAATGCTGCTTGAAGAAGAAGCCTATCCGTTTGAAGAGCGTGCAATCGCTCTGCATTCAGAAAACCATCAGAGCATTGCGACCTCAGGTTTTAATGTCTGGATTGAAAAAAGCTTGGAGGTTCTAGCTAAGCTGCATCCCGGGCGATACGATCGCGCGCTGCGCTGGATGAGTGCGGCAGCTCAGGGAGAGAGTGATGGTGTCTGATTACTGCTTCTTTTCTCTTCGTTTATTAAAAGCCTTACGAGCTTTTTGTCGGTTCGCTGCACTGAGCTTATCGCTTACTCTCGCAACTCTAATGGTTGGCTGTGCGACGCAACCTGTTGAGCCCAAGGTTAAGACGACGGTAGGTGACCCACAGCAGGCTCTGGTACTTGCTCAGAAAGGCTCCGCGGCCTATGAGCAAGGCGATATTTCCGGCGCCATTGAAGCTTGGCAGCGGGCCGTTGAACTCAACCACAACGATGCCGCAGTACTCAACAATTTGGCTCTCTTGCTGAAACAGAAACACCGTTTTAAAGACGCGGCTGAATTACTGGCAAAAGGAATCAAGCAATCACCGAATGTTGCCGATCTTCATTACAATCTTGCGATTATTTCCGAGATCTATTTGTTGGATCTCGATAGGGCGCTCACCCACTACAAGCGCTATCAGGCTCTATCGGCTAATGAAGATAAAAAAGTAACGGGATGGATAGCAGATCTGGAAAGGAGGCTGGACTAAATGATGAACAGGACTTTCTGGTTATTTTTAAGGGATGCCTTTCGTTTTCTCACTGGCTTTTGCCTGACTGTTATTCTCGCCTTTGCGGCTGCTTTTTCATGGGGTGCAGCCGAATCCACTAACGAAGCGGAGGCTGATGACGCCCGAGAAAGTT
Source organism: Marinobacter salexigens (assembly GCF_018860765.1). Classification (GTDB taxonomy): domain Bacteria; phylum Pseudomonadota; class Gammaproteobacteria; order Pseudomonadales; family Oleiphilaceae; genus Marinobacter; species Marinobacter salexigens_A. Next base: position 171,741 of record NZ_JAHKPV010000021.1, on the reverse strand, counting down.
CGGTGCGCCTCAGCATAGAGGGAATCTCTGCCAGCGTGGGCGAAGACGAGCCGCGGGTGCTGAATATTCTACCCTGGCGTGCGCCCACTCTACCGCGTCGACCGAGCGCGGAACTGAAAGGTAGTGCTTCCGATCTTGTTCAGCCGTTAGATGCCATTGTGCTCGAACGTCATAGGGTTTTCCGCCAAAGCCTTGGCGGTTCTCATCACGGCCCGCAGCCGGGAGCTCGGCGATGACAGCTATGAACGCTAGGCTTACTAATGGTGATTTTGACCTGACCAACGGGCTGGGCAGGGCGGTTGTGTCTTCGTTGTCCTGGAGCAGGGAAGAGGGCGAGCGCCTGCGAATGTTTGTGATTACTGTGCTGGCACTTTTGTTTTTTGTGCCCCTAGCCATTGTGATCCCAACCCTTGATGTTCCAGAGCCTGCTCGGGAACACATGGAGAGCCTACCGCCTCAACTCGCCAAATTGCTTGTAGAGCCGAAGCCGGTTGAAAAGACGGTGCCGGAACCCATCGAGGAGGTTGTGGAGCCAGAACCGATACCCGCTGAGCCGGAACCCGTAAAGCCGGAACCCGTAAAGCCGGAACCGATTCCGGAGCCTGAGGTATCCAAGCCAGCCCCACCTCCACCGGTTCAACCGGTTGAACAAACGCCGAAACCCATCAAGCAGACCGTAGAGCAGGCGAGGGAGAGGGCGTCCCGTTCTGGACTTTTGAATATGAGAGACCGCTTGGCCTCCATGCGCCAACCCGCACTCACTGCGGCTCCGGTTCTTCAGGCCAATGCCGATAATGTGGCTGAGCTCGCAAGTGGTGCCCGCTTCAGTGCCCAACAAGCTAGTGACGCACTCAAAAACAGTGGTGGTGTGAAGGATGCGCAGGCACCACGCACCGAGGTTGACGTTTCCGGGCACGATGTGAGAGAAGTTGAAGCCGTGGCGCAGCCCGAACCCGTTACCGCGGGCACGACCGCCGGAACCCAAAAGTCGTCAGGTGGCGAGCGCGCAATGAGCAACATCCGTAAGGTGTTCGACTCAAGTAAAACGGCGCTGTATTCGCTGTATCAAAGAGAGTTGCGTAAAGACCCGACTTTGGTGGGCCGGGTAATGCTTGAGTTGGTAATAGAGTCAGACGGTTCGGTGTCTGCCTGCAAGGTAGTTAGCTCCGAGCTTGAAAGCCCAGCGCTGGAGCAGAAGATCGCGATGCGCGTACGCTTGTTTAACTTTGGTGCAGCGAATGTCGAAACCCGGAAAGTAAGATTTCCAATCGATTTCCTTCCGGGCTGAAGCTACCTCATCGTTAACAAAACTGCTATTCTCTCACCACTTTTTGAGGCTGATACTTATGTCGGGTTGATCCATACGTCGCTCGGTGTTTGTAGATCATTATAAATAGAAGTGCCAGTTCAGGAGATGGTGATGGATTTCGAGAAGTTCTATCAAGACAAATACCCTGCCAGTGTTCCCCGTGATGTTGACCTTAACAAATACAGTAGCATGGTGGATGTATTTGAAACGGCGGTAAAAAAATACTCAGATCGTCCCGCCTTTAGCGCTGTTGGTGCCACTCTCACTTACGGCGAACTGGATACCCAAACTCGAAACTTCGCTGCCTGGCTGCAAAATAAAACAGACCTGAAGCCCGGCGACCGTATTGCTGTGCAAATGCCGAACTTAACCCAGTATCCGGTTGTGGTTTTTGGGGCCATGCGCGCAGGCTTGATTGTGGTGAACACCAACCCGCTTTATACCACGCGCGAGATGGAACACCAGTTTAACGATTCGGGTGCGAAAGCATTGGTAGTGCTCGCGAACATGGCGGAAAACGCGGAAAAGGTTTTGCCCCATACCAGCATTGAGCACGTAATTGTTACCGAAATTGCCGACATGCATTCGCCCATCAAGCGCACGCTCATGAACGCTGTCGTCAAGCACGTGAAGAAGATGGTTCCGCCTTTCAATCTCCCTCAGGCCCACAAACTGCCAGCGGTTCTCAGCGCCGGTGCGCGGGAGAAGTTTACGCCTGTAGAGTGCAAGCAGGATGATATCGCTGTGCTTCAGTACACCGGCGGTACAACCGGTGTTGCCAAGGGGGCTATGCTTACCCACGGCAACTTGGTAGCTAACCTGTTACAAGTTCGCCCGATGATGGAAGACACCGTTGTAGAAGGGCAGGAAATAGTGATTGCGCCCCTACCGCTTTACCACATTTACTCCTTTACCCTGAATTGCGGCATTATGCTTGAGGCCGGTGGCCACAATATTCTGATCCCCAACCCCCGAGATATTCCCGGCTTTGTAAAAGAGTTGCAGAACCACAAATTCACAGCATTTTTGGGCCTCAACACGCTGTTCGTAGCTCTGTGCAACAACGAAGAGTTTCAGGATCTCGATTTCAGCCACCTCAAGCTCACGTCCTCCGGCGGCATGGCCTTGACCAGCGATACCGCAAAAATGTGGGAGCGTGTTACCGGTTGCCCAATTTCCGAAGGCTACGGCATGACGGAAACCTCTCCTGTGGTCACCTTCAACCCTCGCAGCGCGATACAGTTGGGAACCATTGGTTTGCCCGTGCCATCAACTCAGGTCAAGACAATTGATGATGACGGCAACGAAACCAAGCTTGGCGATCCGGGTGAGCTTTGTGTGAAAGGCCCGCAGGTTATGCGTGGCTACTGGCAGCGCCCAGAAGATACTCGCAAATCGTTTACTGAAGACGGCTACATCCAAACCGGCGATGTTGCCGTAATTCAGGAAGATGGCTACATTCGCATTGTCGATCGCAAAAAAGACATGATCATCGTTTCCGGGTTTAACGTGTTCCCGAACGAGATCGAAGATGTTGTGAGCAGCCACCCGAAAGTGGTCGAGTGCGCAGCAGTGGGTATTCCCGATGCCAAAAGTGGGGAGGCCGTTAAGGTGTATTTGGTCGCTACCGCTGACGGTGTTACCGAGAACGAACTGAAAGAGTTCTGCCGCGAGCGACTCACCGCCTATAAAGTGCCTCGTTTCTTTGAATTCCGCGATGAGCTGCCGAAAACCAACGTAGGTAAAATTCTACGCCGTGAGCTGCGCGACGAACCGAGTAATAAGTAATTACTTTGACTTCGCAATCCGATGATAGGTTTTCAGTAAAAGCCGCAATAAAGGCGATGACGGAGCAGTTGGATGTCTGCAATCAGCAGGAAGCTGCCCGTATCGCTAAATTGGTTGCAAGAACCAAGGGAAAGTCTGGCCAGAAAGACTTAGAAAAGATGGCCAAGTGGCTTGAGCGGGGGCTTGCAAAGGTACAACAGCGCCAAGCTCTGCATAAGCCAGCTAGCTTTCCTGAAGGCTTGCCGGTTTCCGATCGCGTAGACGATATTCGCGAAGCGATTGAAAACCATCAGGTTGTAATTGTTGCTGGCGAAACCGGCTCCGGTAAAACCACCCAAATACCCAAAATCTGCATGAACATGGGTCGCGGTATTCGGGGCTTGATTGGTCACACACAGCCAAGGCGCATCGCTGCCCGCAGCGTGGCTGCCCGCATTGCCGATGAGCTGGGCGAACAGGTTGGCCAGCAAATTGGCTATCAGGTGCGGTTTACGGATAACACCTCCGAGCAATCCCGGGTCAAGGTTATGACCGACGGTATACTGCTGGCTGAAGTCCAGCATGACCGTTTTCTTGACCGTTACGACACGCTGATTATCGATGAGGCCCATGAACGCAGCCTGAACATCGATTTCCTGCTGGGTTACCTCAGGCAGTTGCTTCCCAAGCGGCCTGATCTCAAAGTTATCATTACCTCCGCTACCATCGAAGTGGATCGCTTTAGCGAGTTCTTTGACAAAGCGCCGGTGCTTGAGGTTAGTGGGCGAACCTTTCCTGTCGATATACGTTATTGCCCGCTCGTGGGTGATGAAGATGATCGTGATCAGGGGTGGAACGATGGCGTGCTGGCCGCTCTGGATGAAATTGAACAGCACGAACGCAGAGGGAAGTTGCCTCCGGGTGATGTGCTGGTGTTTTTGCCCGGTGAGCGGGAAATTCGCAACCTGAGCAAAGTGCTACGCCATGCTGAGCTTCTGCATACAGAAGTATTACCCCTGTATTCCCGGTTGAGTAATCAGGAACAGAATCGGGTATTCCAGAGCCACCGTGGCCGCCGTATTGTACTATCAACCAACGTGGCGGAAACGTCGCTCACGGTGCCGGGTATTCGCTACGTTATCGATACCGGTGTTGCTCGAATCAGTCGCTACAGTGTGCGCTCTAAAATACAGCGGCTACCCATCGAACCTGTCTCTCAGGCTAGTGCCAACCAGCGGGCAGGGCGTTGTGGTCGTGTTGCACCGGGTATTTGTTTTCGTCTTTACGATGAAACCGACTTTCTTAATAGGCCGGAGTACACAGACCCGGAAATACTGCGCACCAATTTAGCCTCCGTTATTTTGCAAATGGCCACCTCCGGTCTTGGCGAAATTCGTAACTTCCCGTTTCTGGAAGCGCCGGATAAGCGAATGATCAACGACGGCTATAAGCTGTTAGAAGAACTAAGCGCTGTGGACGGCCAGCGCAGGGTAACCAAGCTTGGGCGTACCATGGCGAAGCTGCCCTTGGATCCGCGCTTGGCCCGAATGCTTGTAACGGCTGCCGACCATGGTAGTTTGGCAGAAACTCTAACCATTATTGCTGGCTTGAGTGTTCAGGATCCGAGAGAGCGTCCGCAGGACAAACAGCAGGCTGCCGATCAAGCCCATGCACCGTTTAATGACAAAGAATCTGACTTTGTCACTTTGCTCAACATCTGGAACTTCTACGAAGAGCAAAGGCAGGAGTTGTCCCAGAACCAGCTGAAAAGAGTCTGCCAAAAAAGTTTTCTAAGCTGGATGCGCATGCGCGAATGGCGCGATATTCACCGACAACTTACGTTGATTTGCCGTGATCAGAAGCTATCGTTCAACAAAGAAGCTGCGTCCTATGAAGCCATGCATAAGGCAATTCTGGCCGGGCTGTTGGGTCAGGTGGCGACCAAGGTAGAAAAAAAAGAGTATTTGGCCACGCGCAACCGCAAGGTGATGATTTTTCCCGGCTCAAAAGTATCCAAAACCGGTCCTAAGTGGATAGTAGCTACGGAAATCGTGGAAACCAGCCGGGTATTCGCCCGCATGGTGGCCGCCATCCAGCCCGAATGGATAGAGCCTTTGGCCAGGCACGTGGTGAAGCGCCATTATTTTGAACCGCACTGGGAACAGAAAAGAGCTCAGGTGATGGGGTATGAAAAGATTACCCTCTATGGCCTTGATGTGGTGCCCAAGCGGCCCATCGCATTCAGTAAGATCGACCCGGTTGAATGCCGTAATCTGTTTATCCGCCATGCATTGGTAGAGGGCGACTATCGCTCAAAAGCCCCGTTTATTAGCCGCAACCGCGAGATGTTGGTCAGTGTAGAGGATCTTGAGAAGAAAACCCGCCGTCGCGATCTACTGGTGGACGATGAGGTGCTGGTTAGCTTTTACGATGAGCGCTTACCTGAAGACATCGTTAGTGGTCGCCATTTTGAAAGCTGGTGGAAAAGCCTAGCCGCCGAAGAACTGCGAAATCTTGAGCTGACCGAAGCGGATGTGCTCCAGCGGCCGCTTGACGCTCAGGCGGCAGATCTTTATCCGGACTTTCTGGAGTGGGAGGGTGTTCGTTATCCGCTTAGCTATGAGTTTGAACCAACAAGCGAACGCGATGGCGTTACTCTGCAAGTGCCGCTTATGGCGCTGCGTCAGATTCCGTCCCGGCGTTTGGAGTGGTTGGTGCCTGGTTTGCTCAGGGAAAAGTGCATTGCGCTTGTAAAAGGGCTACCGAAAGCCCTACGGCGTAATTTTGTACCCGTGCCGGATTTTGTAGACGCTGCCATTGCCAACCTCCAGCCGTCAAACCAGCCTCTGGCGCTTCAGCTTGGTGAACAGCTACGCAAGATGACGGGCGTACAAATTGACCCTGAAACCTGGCCAAAAGATGAACTGCCCCGCCACCTAAGGATGAACCTGAGAGTGCTTGGGGATGGCGGTAAAGTGATTGCAGAAAGCAGGGAGGCCGGCGAGCTTCAAGATCAACTTGAAGGACGAGCCGAGGAGGCCTTGGCATCGGCAACCCGCGAAAGCACGGATCAGGAACCCGCTGGCGAATTCACAGATTGGGAATTTGGCGAGTTATCGCAGCAGGTTCAGACCGAAAAGGGCGGTATGCAAATCACGGTTTACCCGGCGCTGGAAGATCTGGGTAAACGGGTGAAAGAAATCCGGTGTCTTGACCGCCTTACAGCAGTAAGTTCAACCCGCAAAGGTATTGCGCGGCTTATCCTGAACCGTTTTGGTAATACGCTGGATGATCTTGAACGCAAACTCCCGCACTTTAAACAATCGGCCCTGATGTTTGCGCCTATCGGGCAGGCAAAAGTGCTTCTGGACGATTTGCTCCTTGCTACGGCAATAGAGCATTTTTTACAGGACCAAATGCCTTATACCCGTGAGGCCTTTGATACGCTCGTCGATCGACATAGGGGCGATTTTATTCCCGCCCTTGAACAGGCTGATGAGCGGCTTTACCAAGCCATGGTGGGTTATCAGAAAGTTGCCAGACAGCTCAAAGGTAAGATTAATCTGGCTTTGGCAAACAGCATGTCGGACTTAAAGTTTCAGATGCAAAACCTTGTTTATCCCGGTTTTTTGGTCGAAACGCCGCCTCAATGGCTGACTGAGTTTGGGCGTTATTTTGAAGCTGCTCTGGTTAGGCTGGAAAAAATGTCTAGAGAAATGGGCCGTGAGCGGGAGTTCCTGCACCTTATGGAGCCCTTGTGGACCCGTTATGCAAAAAAGCGAGATGAGCAGCAAAAACAGGGCGTTCGCGATCCGGAATTGGTTGTTTATCGCTGGATGCTTGAAGAGTTTCGCGTATCGTTTTTTGCCCAGCAACTGGGAACGGTGATGACGGTGTCCGCCAAGCGCCTCGATAAACAATGGCAGTTAACGAGAATTTGACCGCGTAGTCTTCGCCTTTGGTAGGGTTTCTGCGGGCGGGCAAAATCTATGGACTGTGTTAGTATTTCTGAAAGTGCGATATTCCTTTCTTTCTATTTTCATATTCATGTCGTGGGGTTAGCGTGATAAAAGCCGTCATTAGCGGAACCGGTCTGTACACACCTCCAGCAACCATCGATAACGATGAACTGGTTGAAGCCTTTAACCAATTTGTCGAGATGTACAATTCCGAACATGCCGATGCCATTGAGCGCGGTGAAACGGAAGCCTTGCAGCCGTCATCCTCGTCGTTTATCGAAAAGGCCTCGGGAATCAAACGCCGACATGTTATCGACAAAACCGGCATTCTTGACCCTAAACGCATGGCTCCGTACATTCCTGAGCGGAGCAACGATGAGCCTTCGGTTCAGTGTGATATGGCCGTTATCGCCTGCAACGAAGCCTTGGCGCAGGCAGGCAAAAAAGCCAGTGATGTAGATTCAGTTATCGTTGCCTGCTCCAACATGCAACGCGCTTACCCGGCCGTCTCCATTGAAGTGCAGAGCGCTTTGGGCATCGACGGCTTCGCCTACGATATGAACGTGGCCTGCAGCTCTGCAACGTTTGGGTTGCAAGCAGCGGTTAACTCGGTTGAAAGCGGTGCTGCGCGCGCCGTGTTGGTGGTTAGCCCGGAAATCTGCTCTGGCCATCTGAACTTCCGAGAGCGCGACAGTCATTTTATTTTTGGTGATGCCTGCACCGCTATTCTGGTGGAGCGTGAAGAAAACACTAAGCCAGACCTAGGGTTTGAAATTCTTGGCACTCGCCTAAAGACGACCTTCTCGAACAATATCCGCAACAATTTCGGCTTTCTGAACCGGGCCGACGAGTCTGGTATTGATAAACCCGATAAACTATTTATCCAACAGGGTCGTAAAGTATTCAAGGAAGTGTCGCCGTTGGTCGCTGAAACTATTCAGGGCCATCTCCAGAGCCTGTCGCTAGCGCCGGACAACCTACGCAGAATGTGGCTGCATCAGGCCAACCTGAATATGAACCAGCTAATCGCCCGTAGGGTGCTTGGCCGGGACGCAACTGAAGACGAGGCCCCGGTGATTCTTGATGAATACGCTAACACCAGCTCCGCGGGCTCCATTATTGCCTTTCATAAACACAAAGATGATTTTACTAGTGGCGACGTGGGGGTTATTTGTTCCTTCGGTGCCGGGTATTCCATTGGCAGTGTTGTAGTGCGCCGACGCTGATAGCGAAAACCAACAACCCAAGAGTTGAGCATGACAAAAATTTCACCCCGGGGCTGGCTTGCTGTCATGCCACTCACGGTCATGTTGGCAGTGATTTTTTCAACGGCGCCTGCGTTGGCTCAGAACGCACCAGAGCCTGTCCCCGAGGGCGCACCCGCAGTCAACCCGCAGGATCCGTATGAGAATTGGAACCGAAAGGTTTATGCATTCAACGATACCATTGACCGTTGGGCGTTGAAGCCTGTAGCCAAGACCTATCGCACGGTGGTGCCAAACTTTGCCGATCGCGCTATCACCAATTTTTTCAACAACCTTTCGGAGATTCGGAATTTCACCAACAGCGTGTTACAGCTGAAGGGGGAGTCCGCCGTTGTTGCATTTGGCCGGTTCACTTTCAACACAGTGTTCGGCCTTGGTGGGTTGTTCGATGTTGCAACAACATTTGATTTGCCGGAAAGGCCTGAAGACTTCGGTCAGACGCTTGGTTACTGGGGCGCTGGGTCCGGCCCCTATCTAATGCTGCCCTTTCTTGGGCCGTCCAGCCCGCGACACCTAACAGGTCTGGGCGCCGACGGCTTTGCCTTCCCGTCTGCCTGGGACGAAGTCCATAGCCCTGAAACCTACTATGCCAGAGGGCTTCAAGTTGTGGACACACGCGCCGATTTAATACCAGCAGAGGGTTTTATTTCCGGAGACGCTTATACGTTCGTTCGCAATGCCTTCCTGCAACGAAGAGAGTTTTTGATTAACGATGGCAAGGTAACCAAAGACCCGTTCGCCAGTGACGATAACGATGACCTAATGCTGGATGACTTCTGAGTTTTATCGTCATCCAAGAGGGACACGTGGTGCTTGCAGATCCAAAGATCCATAAATTCCGCAAAATGCTGGCCGAGGCACCGAATTACGAGGTGTGGAAGGCCGCAGCTTTGGAGCTGGATTTTCTTGAAGGCAACGCCGAATGGAAAGAAGATTTTGCCTCCGAGCATTACCACTACGAGTTGCTGTATGACCGCCTCAGCAGCATCAAGCAGTATCGCGAGCAGAACGATTTCGAGCGTCTTAAACGGGCGCTGCGCGAAGGCCTTCATCACGACCTTGGCAACATGGGAAATCCCGCCCTATATACCCGTTCGCGGGTTGGCACCAAGCATCTGATTGAGGAATACATTGCTCAGGCCTGTGAAGCTCTGGATTTTCTGTGTGATCAGCCGATCCCTGATTTTCCGGTGGCTGATAAATTACAGTTTTTCCGCGACACCCTCACAAGCTATGGCCGGCCAACACTCCTGTTGAGCGGCGGTGCTAGCTTAGGCATGTTTCATTTTGGGGTTATCAAAGCCCTTTGGGAACGAGGACTGCTGCCTCAGGTTGTTACAGGGTCAAGCGTAGGTGCCATAGTTGCGGGTATGTTGGGCGTACACACAGATGCTGAAATTCCCGAGATGCTGGTGCCGGAAAACCATAACCTGAGCGCGTGGAAATGGCGCGGCTTGATCAGTGCCATGCGCGGTGAAGGTTTAATGGATCAGGAACAGCTGCGCTCATGCCTTAGAACCAATATTGGCGAATACACGTTCGAAGAGGCCTACCAACGCACGGGGCGCTCGATCAACATGAGTGTCTCACCTGTGCAGGCACATCAAAAGGCTCGGTTGTTATCCGGCTATACGTCACCCTATTTGATGGTTTGGAGTGCGGCTCTAGCCAGCGCAGCCGTGCCCGGTATTTTCCCGCCGGTTACCTTGATGAAAAAAGACCTTCAAGGGCATGCTTTGCCGTACATGCCCAGACTCAAATTTGTGGATGGGTCCGTTGTCAGCGACCTGCCCATTGAGCGCTTGATGCATCTTTACGATGTAAATTTCACCATCGTCAGCCAAACCAACCCCCACGTTGTTCCTTTTCTGAATGACAGGGGTAAGGATGAGAAGTTGTCCTTGGCCAACCTGCCCATGCACCTTCTGAAATCCGAGATACAGTTTCATGGCCGGGGAGTATTCGATTACCTTCGCAAACGTGCCCGCCCGGAGATGCTTCGGCAAATCTCGGGTCAAATGTATACCATTATGGCCCAGAGGTATTCAGGTGATGTAACCATTGCGCCTAGCTATGGCTTCAAAGACTATAGCCGAATGCTAGCTGACCCTAAGCCGGAATACGTGCGTGAAATGACTCTGGCGGGTGAACGTGCAACCTGGCCAAAAATCTCCATGATCCGCTCCCATGCACGCATCTCCAAAACCCTAGAACGCTGTGTGCGCCGCCTGAAACAGCGAAATCGCCGCAGTGTTGCAGACCTCAGGCTGATAAACAGCGCTGATTCCGGAACATCGTGAGATGACAGGCCCGCGAGGCGGGCGGTATGATACGCTGCTAAAGAGCCTGGCCCGGTAATTGGCCGATTAGCCCGGCGCCTGAGTATTAGACTGGACGCCCATGTATTACGACTTCTTCGGTTTCAGAGAACCGCCGTTCTCGATTGCTCCCGACCCCCGTTATCTTTATTTGAGTGAACGCCACAAAGAGGCGCTTGCGCACCTAATGTATGGCGTTCAGGGGCAGGGCGGCTTTATTGTTATTACCGGAGAAGTTGGCACCGGTAAAACCACTGTGAGCCGCTGTTTCATAGAAAACGCTCCGGCTCATGTCGACATTGCCCTGATTCTCAACCCTAGGCTGTCTGCCCGGGAATTGCTCTCCGCCATTTGTGATGAATTGGAAATAGCCCACCCTTCGGGGGCCACCATCAAACAGATGGTGGATCTGATAAACCAGAACCTGCTGAAAGCTCACGCGGCGGGTCGGCATAAGGTTTTGATGATTGACGAAGCCCAGAACCTGTCTGCAGATGTGCTTGAGCAGCTTCGCCTTTTAACCAATCTTGAGACTGCTGAAAAGAAGCTTCTTCAAATTGTGTTGCTGGGCCAGCCAGAATTGCAGCAAATACTCGCGCTGCCTAAGCTACGCCAACTTAACCAGCGGGTAACCGCCCGATACCATCTGGATGCCATCAGCAGTGATGAGCTACCGCTATACTTAAGCTATCGGCTTGGGGTTGCGGGTATGCGCGGTGATGTATTTACGCCTGCTGCTATCCGAAAGCTATACCGTTTGAGTAATGGTATACCTCGTCTGATTAACCTAATCAGTGACCGTGCCCTGCTCGGCGCCTACGCAGAAGGGGAGCACGAGGTAGGCGCCGCCCACATCCGGCAGGCGGCAAAAGAAGTCGCGGGCAACAAAAACCAAGGGCCGAAGCCTTCCGGCACGGGTTTTAAACCGGACTTGTCCCGCTACCTTGTGCTCGCCGCGTCTGTGCTATTGGCGATCATCATTACCTATTGGGTGTACCAGCAATGGTCGGCACCGGAAGTGATAACGCAGGTAGACGCAGCGCCGGTAGAGTTGGTTGGAACCGTGCAGCGTGACGATATGTTGGGCGCAAAAGACGAAGATCCACACCCGGTTGTGGCGGATGACACCCCTCCAGGAAAAGCACCAAGCCTAAGCCCTTTCCGGTTCCCAGAACAGGCGTTGAGTTTGCCCGCCGCCTTTCGAGAGTTGTTTGATATATGGGGCCTTGCGTACAGCCCTTTGGAATCGCCGATTGCTTGTGAGTTTGCCCGAGCCTCCGGCCTTGATTGTTTAGAGCGACAAGGTAGTCGGCGAAGTCTGGAATTTCTCAACAGGCCAGCCATGCTGATGCTACAGGATGAGGCGGGTAATCGAGGCTACGCAGTGCTGCGGCATGTTGACGGCGATGTTGCTCAAATTGCGTTACCTGAGGGCTTGATTAGGGTGTCGTTTTCCAGTCTCGAATCGTTTTGGTTTGGGGAGTACCGGGTGCTATGGCGGTTGCCAGATTATGTGAATACCAGCGTGGATAAAAACGATGTTACCAGCGAGGAACTTTGGATTGGGGTTCGCATGATGGAGCTTGCAGATACCTACGGTGAATCGCCCGCTGACGCCGCTAGAATAAAGCGTATTTCTGCCCAACAACAGGTGCGTTGGTATCAGTCGTTGCGGGGGCTAACCGTTGACGGCATTGCGGGTGCCATGACGGTTATTCAGATCAACAACGATCTTGATGCAGAGGGTCCTAGACTTATGGGCACCTTGCCCGAAGGCAAGGGTTAGACTATGTCCTATATTCTTGATGCTCTCAGGAAATCGGAAACAGAGCGCCGTCAGGGCAAAGCGCCGGACCTCGGGCAACAGGTACAACTGATACACCGCCCCAAGAAACGGCGAACGTCGCCCGTGGTTTGGGTCGCACTGGCGCTAATGGTAAACGCCGGAGTATTGGCGGTTGTGTTCTGGCCGGAGCCAACCACGCCAGGGCTTGAAGCAACGCAAGTGCCCGTAAGTGAAGCAGCCAGTCCTGTTCTTGCAGCTAAGCCTGAACCAATGCCTGAATCAAAGCCTGAACCCATGCCCCTGAAAGAGCCCGAAGTCGTCCAGCAACCGGAGCTAGTGGCTGAGCCCATAATCGAACCTGTCCGCGAACGGCCAACTATTATTACGCCGTCTTTGCGTCCGGAGCGGTCGATACCCGCTGTCAGCCAGAGCGGCGTCAGGCCACGGGTCCCGCACTTGGTGGAGTTACCCCTTTCGTTTCAAAAGAGTATCCCGGACTTGGTGTTCAACAGTCATATCTATTCAACAGACCCCTACGCCAGCCGGGTGATGATCAACGGCCACTATCTTAGCCAAGGTGAATCCTTTTCCGGTATTACGGTAAAAGAGGTCACAGAAAATGGCGTTGTACTCAGCAAACAGGGTAGAACCTTCCGCGTAGGTGTTGTTCGCGACTGGGTGAGCCCGCGCTAATGGCATTAACCGAGGGTATAAAACAGCAAATACAGCAAAGTTATCGGGAAGTACTCGCAGGCAAGGGCGTGCGTGCCCGCTACGGTCAGCGCTTAATGATCGCCGAAATTGCCAAATACATGGGTGAGATCACTGAAAACGATGGTCAGCGTACCTCGCCTCCTGCAGCTTGTGTGGTTGAAGCTGGTACAGGTACCGGTAAAACTCTGGCCTATTTGATAGCAGCGATTCCCGTGGCCCGGGCACTGGGCAAAACCTTGGTGATTTCAACTGCCACTGTAGCACTGCAAGACCAGATTGTTCTGAAAGACCTTCCGGATCTGAAAAAGCACAGCAAAATGGATTTTAGCTGGACGCTGGCCAAAGGCCGGGGCCGGTATTTGTGCATGTCCCGTTTGGAATCCCGGTTGCACGACGAAGGGAACGGCGACAGCGATACCATGCCGCTTTTTCTTCTGGATAGCCCCGGCACAGAAGAGCCGGGCACCCGCGCATTCTTTGAGGAAATGCTGGCAAGTTATGGTTCCCGCAAGTGGGATGGAGACAGAGACCACTGGCCGGAGCAGATACCGGACGAGATTTGGCGGCAGGTAACGACTGATCATCGCCAGTGTACTAACCGGCACTGCAGCTACTTCGACAGTTGCGCATTTTTTGATGCCAGAAAAGACTTGGATGAAGTAGATATAGTGGTGGCAAACCACGACCTTGTTCTTGCCGATCTGGCTCTAGGTGGTGGGGCTATCCTGCCAGAGCCCGAAAACGCGTTGTTTATCTTCGATGAAGCTCACCATCTGCCAGACAAGGCGTTAAATCACTTCGCGGCGGCTGTCCCGATAAACTCTACCCGACAATGGCTTAAGCAGCTATCTCAGGCGCTTGCCAAAATGCAGCCCTATTTGGCGCCCGCAACTCAAGCCGCTAAAACGGTTGACCGAATCAGCTCGGCCTCCCGCGATGTGGATTTGGTGTTGGCCCGCGTTTACGAAGAAGCAGAGCAGAATACCGGGTGGGAGTTTAATGAGGAACGGCGTTCAGCACAGTGGCGTTATCCTGAAGGTGAGTTGCCGGAGGCCTTGGCTGAACTGGCGGCCGAAAGCCGTATTGCCACTGCTAATCTGGTACGCCACTTGGGTGCGCTAGCCGACGAGTTGCAAGGTGCGTTTGACGAACGGAAGCAGCATGAAATTGACCGGGATACGGCAGAAGCCTGGTACCCGGTAATCGGTGCCTTTCACAGCCGTTCCGAGGACCAATTACGGCTGTGGACAGCTTGGACGGAACAGGTTGGCGGCCCGAAGGTGCCTGAGGACAGCGAGCAAGCCAACAGCGACTCAAAACCCAAAAGCCCATCACACAAAAGTCCCCCTCCGGCCCGTTGGAGCGTGCGGCAGCGTTGGGACCATGCAGAAGATATCACGTTGTATAGTTCGCCAGTGTTGGCTAATAATCTGCTTTATTCAAGGCTGTGGTCACGAGCCTACGGCGCCGTGCTTACCAGTGCCACACTGACAGCGCTTGGCCGTTTTGACCGGCTTCAGGCCAGAGCCGGGTTGCCGGAGGCAAGCCGTTTGCTGGTCGTGCCCAGCTCCTTCCGTTACGCAGAAATGGCCACGGTTGAAGTGCCGTCCATGGCGTGTATACCTACCGATGATGGCTTTGCCGACGAGCTGATTAAACGTTTACCGCATGTATGGGCCGGTGAAACTGCCACACTCGTGTTGTTTACCTCTCGCCGACAGATGCACCAAGTGCGAGATGCACTGGCCCCGGAATATCCAGACTTGATCATTACTCAGGACGATATGTCCCGGGGTGAAGTGCTGCGCCAACACAGGAGCCGCATTGATGAAGGCAGGGCCAGCGTTTTATTTGGCGTGGCCAGCTTTGCAGAGGGTATCGATTTGCCCGGCAAGTATCTGCACCACGTGGTGATTACCCGGTTACCTTTTTCGGTTCCAGACGACCCCATTGAAGCGGGTTTGGCTGAGTGGATTAGCCAGCGTGGTGGTAACCCCTTTATGGAAATTACCGTGCCGGATGCGTCCATTAAGTTGGTGCAAGCGGTGGGTAGGCTGCTGCGAACGGAAGACGATACGGGCAGAGTGAGCATTCTTGATCGTCGTATTGTCTCAAGACGTTACGGGCAGTTGCTGCTGGATTCGTTGCCACCGTTTCGGCGTATTATTGAGCGGTAGGAAAAGCGAGCAGCAAGAAAACAAAAAGGTAAAAGCATAAAAAAGAAGCCAGCCCGTGGGCTGGCTTTTACAAAGGGTTCTGAAAGAACCCGTGCGTAGAGATAAAACGCAATAAGAAGTCTGAAGGCCTGAAGTTTCAGAAATCAATAGTAAGGGCTTGCCTCACCGTGGTAACAATAATAAGGGAGTAGGGGGCGTAGCCGAATCGTCCAAAGGGCGTAGTCTGGGTAATAATTTCCGATAAAGTGTGATGCGTATCACATAATTCTCACACCTTAATGCGTGAGGATGCCCAGTTCCCGGGCCCGGACAAGCGCTTCAGTTCTCCTGCCTACACCGAGTTTGCCATAGAGATTTCTTATGTGCGCTTTAACTGTTGCAGGTGCCACGCCCATACTGGCCGCAATATCCTTGTTCGAATATCCAGCGTTAATGAGTTCCAGCACCTCCAGCTCACGTTGGCTAAGAGGCTCTGCAAGCTTTCTGACAGAATCGTCTGCGACGGTTTGGCGCTGGTCCGGCTGAGTATTTGGTGCAGCTGTTTGGTCCTTTTCATCACTAGCGCTCTCAGTTTTCGGGCTCAAGAGCATGTCGGTTAGGCTTGTATGCCAGCTGCCGCCAGTTTTCACCGTGGCGGAGGCGAGCAACAGTTCTTGCAGCCGGGGGCTTTCCTCGGCAAAAAGTCTCAGAAAGCCCGCCTCGGCTGCCATGCCAACAGCTTGCGCCAGTCGATCCTGACACTCTTTATCACGATTTAGCTGCGCCAAAGCTTCGCCGGACACCAGCAGCGCTTCAACCAAGTGCCGGTTATGCTCATTTCGCTTGGTATCTGATATAAGCGCTTCCAAAATCTTCAGGGCCTGTTCGGGCCTGCCCTCGGCAACCAGAAGCCGGGCGTAGCTGATGCTATTTTGTTCTCGGTTCAGTGGGTTGGTTATGGTTTGGCTTTCTACCGACTCTAGAATCCGCCGGGCCTCGCCGGGTTGGCCCTCTGCCAGAAAACATCGGGCTAGGAGAGCAGAGCTGGCGGGCGGTTCAAAGACAATGTGTTCCCTGCGCTTTCGCCCCACTTGCTCGGCGTCTTCAAGATAACCTATGGCGTCTTGATAGCGGCTATCGCTGAAGGCGAGGTGCCCGCGAACATGCTGAATAATAATGTGCTGCCCTGGCTCAGCGCCTTTGTTGACATGCTCTAGCAAAGGTTCGAGGTGAGCGGCTGCATCCCTAAGCTGGCTGCGCTCCCGGAAAATCTCGGTCAATGCGGCGCTAAGCCAACATGAGATTAGCCTTGGTTGGCTCGGGTCTGAGTAATGCTGGTCAACCCACTTGCGCACCTCTGTGCAAGTATCCAGAGCGAGATCCATATCGCCCCGGTTGTACTGTATCCATGCCAGCAGGCCTCCGCTGGAGAGAACTGTGCTTGGTTTGCGTTCAACCTGTCCGTAATGAACGGCAGATTTCAGCGTGTTCTCGGCACCGGGTAGGTCCCCTTTGCCATAATCGTCCAATCCAATGCCGTAATAGGTTACCGATTTCAGCGGAATTCGCGTGTGGTCTATGTCCGCAAGAACTTGTTTGGTTAGGTCGCTTGCGCTTTTATCATCGCTACGAGAGCGGGCGAGGTAAGAGCGCACAAGAGATACTTCGCTCTGCAGGCCAAGCGCACCCTCAGCATCCGGAGCCGAATCGGCAACGCGGCGGTCTAGCAAGTCTTCAATGTTGGAGAGTAAGGGTTCAAGATGATCAAGCCGGTTTGCGAAAAAACGCCCCCATACACGCAACATCTGCAATTGAGCGCTTTCCTCGACCTGCTCTGCGGGCAGCGCATCGAGCCAGTTTAGAACCGGTAGATGGTAGCCTCCGTGAATCAGGTTGTTACCGTGGGTTGCGAGAACCTTTGCCAACCATGGCCAGTCTTCCTCCTGCACAATCTGGGCAATGGCTCCTTGGACCTGCCCATGATTGAGCAACCATTCCACGGCCCGTTGCCAGAGAGCATGAGCACGCTCCGGGTCGGTGTGGCGAATTCTCTGTAGCAAAGCATCACGAAATAAATCGTGATAGCGGAACCACTCATTGTGATTATCCAGCGGAATCAGAAAAAGGTGCTGTGACAGCAGGTGCTCTAGCTTTTCCTGGCTGTCGTTCGTGTCTCGAAGGGTGTCACACAAAGAGGCGCACAAACGTGGGCAGCACGAAGTGTCCAGAAGGAAGGCCACGGTATCTTCTGGCTGTTTGTCCAACACCTCGCTGAGAACATAATCACTAATGTGCCGCTCATTGATGCTGAGGGCAGCCTGTGGGCTGTTTGAATCAGTGGCAGGGTTGTTTTGTTCGAAGCCGCTGTCACTTCCGGAAAGCGCAGACAGCTGCATAGCTGCGACCCAACCCTCTGTACGGCGACAGATAGCCTGTACATCCTTCTCTGAGATGCTAAGCCCCATGGTGTTGTGAAAAAACTCGCGGCATTCGTCTTCGGAAAAAGCCAGCAATGCCGGGTGAATTTCCTGCAGCCATCGGCGCACGCGCCAGCGGGGCAAAGGCAGGGGAGGTTCCGTGCGGGAGACCAAAGTAACGGTAACCCCTGCTGGCAGGTAATCAATAAAATACCCGAACTGGCGATGAATCCGGTCGTTGGCAGCAAACTGAAAATCATCCAGCACTAAAATCCATGGGCTGCCATCTGTTGCCAGTGCGTTCACCAGTGCGGTTATGGCGCTGCTTAGACTGTCGTCAGTATTGCTAGAAAGGTTCTTGTGGCAAGACTCTAAACCGGTAAGGCCCGCGTGCTCGAAGGCGCTTGCAACATATTGCCAAAAGCGCTGGGGGTCGTCGTCGTGCTCATCCAAAGATAACCATGCAATTGGCCCAGTGGTGCGTGCGCACCACTGGCTTACCAGCGTTGTTTTACCGAATCCTGCTGGCGCTACTACAAGGTTCAAGCGCTTTGGATGGCCTGACGCTAACAGAGAGCTTAGCCGTTCACGCTGCACGGCTCTTGAATCAGAGGCGGGCCTAAGGAATTTGGTTGTTAACAGCATGGGTGTCCTGCGAACCGAATAAAAGAATAATGTCGAATTGTGTGCTTTGTCTCCGGCAAGTCAATGGCTGCAGAAACAAACGGGGTGTTTTAGGCTGCGGATATGCAATTTTGGTCTAAACTGAATCAAAGAGTTCATCTATATTAAAAAAGAATGAAAAGTGGGCCTTTTATGCGTATTCTTGACCCTTATTTGCCCGCTTATATCCACATGCAGCCCGCCTAAGGTCGGACATTCAGGGAGCCACAGAGTCAATGAAACTACAACAGTTGCGCTATATTTGGGAAGTTGCGCACCATGATCTCAATGTGTCGGCAACCGCTCAGAGCCTTTTCACATCTCAGCCGGGTATTTCCAAACAAATTCGGCTTCTGGAAGATGAGTTAGGGCTTGAGATTTTCGCCCGTAGCGGAAAACACCTTACTCGCATCACCCCGGGTGGTGAAATCATCGTCCGCGAGGCCGGGGAAATTCTACGCCGGGCTGAGGGGATTAAAAAGATTGCTCAGGAGTTTAGTAATCAACGTAAGGGCGACCTGAGCATTGCCACCACCCATACCCAAGCACGGTACGCTCTCCCGCCGGTTATCAGTGGCTTTATTGAATCCTACCCCGATGTGTCTTTGCATATGCACCAGGGCACGCCCATGCAAATATCTGAAATGGCCGCAAACGGTGCCGTTGATTTCGCCATTGCGACAGAAGCTATGGAGTTGTTTAACGATCTTATTATGATGCCCTGTTACCGATGGAACCGCACGGTGATAGTGCCCAAAGACCACCCGCTTACGCAGTTGCCAGAGCTGACTCTGGAGGCTTTGTCTGAGTATCCGCTGGTAACTTATGTGTTTGGCTTTACCGGGCGGTCGAAGCTGGATGAGGCGTTTAAAACGAAAGGCTTAACACCCAAAGTGGTGTTTACAGCAGCGGATGCCGACGTTATCAAAACCTATGTGCGATTGGGCCTAGGCGTTGGAATAATCGCCAGCATGGCATTTGACCCCAAAGCCGATCCGGATTTGGTCGCTCTGGACGCGAAGAAGCTGTTCAGCCCAAGTGTTACGCGGATTGGTTTCCGCAAGGGCACCTTCTTGCGCGGTTATATGTACGAGTTTATCCAGCGCTTTGCTCCCCACCTAACCAAAGAAACGGTTGATGAGGCCGTGGCGCTCCAGAGCAATCGCAGTGAAATCGAAGCTTTGTTTAAAGACGTTGAACTGCCGACCTTTTAAACGGTCGGCATTCCACATAGCCTCAATTGCCAAACGTATTTACTGGCGGGCGATCAGGTTGCCCGCATGCAGGCCACATTCTTTCTGGGTAGCTTCTTCCCACCACCAGCGGCCTTCCCGTTCGTGCTGCCCGGGCAACACCGGGCGAGTGCAGGGTTGGCATCCAATACTGACAAAGCCCTTTTCATGTAGCTTGTTGTAGGGAGCTTCTGACATGCGGATGTAGTCCCAAACTTCTTTTGATGTCCAATTGGCCAGTGGGTTGAACTTTACTAATGCTCTATCCGGGCCAGAGAAGGTTGCATCTTCCTGTACAACTGGAACTTCGTTGCGGGTACCGGGGCTCTGGTCTTTACGTTGGCCAGTTATCCAGGCATCGACGCCTGCAAGCTTGCGCTTGAGAGGGCTTACCTTACGAATGCCGCAACACTCGCTGTGGCCGTCCTCGTAAAAGCTGAACAGTCCCTTTTTGTTGACCAGATCTTGAACGTCGCCGGTATCCGGGAATAGCACCTCGATATCGATGCCATAATGCTTGCGAACGCTCTCAACAAACTCATAGGTTTCCGGATGCAGGCGGCCGGTATCGAGAGTGAACACCTTTAAGTTATCTGTCAGCTTATGTGCCATTTCGATGAGCACCACGTCTTCGGCGCCACTGAAAGAAATAGCGATGTTGTCATAGCGTTTTAAGGCAGCCTTCAGAATAGCCCTTGGGCTTTCGCCATTCAGTTCGCTCTGTAGATCGTGGATATTGCTCATAAAAATCACTACCTGATGCGTATTTGGTGGCAGGTTAGCATTAAATGCCTAATTCCATGAAGTAATGACAATCTATATGGTTATGCCTGATTGGGTGATTTTAGGCTGTGAATCCTTTGATTTGTTGCAATGCACGATGCATTCTCCGCGTGTTTTTCTTATGATATCGCGTCTATAAACGGGGAGCGGGCCTTGCTCCTTTTCAGAATTCTAACTCGCAACATTGAATCAGGAGATTACTGTGGAACTGGCATGTCTTGACCTTGAAGGTGTATTGATCCCGGAAATCTGGATCGCATTTGCAGAAAAAACCGGTATTGAAGAGCTCAAGGCGACCACCCGCGACATTCCTGATTACGATGTGCTGATGAAGCAGCGTCTACGTATTCTGGATGAGCATGGCTACGGTTTGCCAGCCATTCAGGAGGTGATCAGCACACTGGACCCACTACCGGGAGCACGGGAGTTTTTGGATTGGCTGCGCGAGCGGTTTCAGGTGGTGATCCTATCGGACACCTTCTACGAATTCGCCATGCCTTTGATGAAAAAGCTAGGTTACCCGGCGTTGCTGTGTCACAAGCTGGAAGTTGCAGACAACGGCCAGATTACCAACTACCTGCTGCGTCAGAGAGATCCTAAGCGACAGTCAGTGCGGGCCTTCCAGCTGTTGAACTACCGTGTAATCGCAACCGGGGATTCCTACAACGACACCACCATGCTGGGACAGGCTGAAGCGGGCATTCTATTCCACGCACCCCAGAACGTAATTGACGAGTTCCCTCAGTACCCAGCTGTGCAGGAGTTTGAGGAACTGAAAAAGGAATTCCTGAAGGCGAGTGCTGTTCATAGCGTTTGATAGCACACTGCACAAATTAAAGCCCTGTTTTGTAGGGGCTCTTGAACCGAAGCGGCAGTCAGTCGCTTCGGTTCAGATTCTCCAGAAAATCCATCAAGGGTTTCACTTTTGTGAGCGTTTCCTGATATTCGCTCTCCGGGTCGGAATCTGCAACGATTCCTCCGCCACCCCAGCAGCGGATGCTTCCTAGTTCTTCAATTCCCGGTTCAGCTTCACCGCTTTCACATAGCATGGAGCGAATGGCAATGTTGCTGTCTAAAATGCCATCTAAGCTGCGATAAAACACCGATCCGCAATACGGGCCACGCCAATGGGGTTCGAGCTCACGAATAATTTCCATGGCGCGGATTTTGGGCGCGCCTGTTATAGAGCCTCCGGGAAAGGCATCGAATAACACCTGCATGGGTAAAGCATCTTCCGCCAGCTCGGCTCGAATGTGGCTGACCAGATGGTGAACGTTGCGGTAAGACTCGAGCGCAAAGAGGCTATCTACCGTAACCGATCCTGCCGCAGCGTGGACACTCAGGTCATTGCGCAGCAAGTCTACAATCATCAGATTCTCGGCGCGGTCTTTTTCTGATGCTTCCAGCTCAGCGGCAAGGGCCACATCTTCAAAAGTTGTCTCACCTCTTGGTCGAGTGCCTTTAATCGGGCTGGTTTTAACGGTATTGCCACGAATTTCCAGAAAACGTTCGGGGGAAATAGAGAGCACGGCCCCCGACCCGACTCTTAAGAATGCGCTATAAGGGGTGGGGTTAGCTTCTGCCAGTGCTTGAAATGCCTGCCAAGGATTTCCTTTGTAGCAGCCTTTGAATTCTTGAGACAGGTTCACTTGATAGCAGTCACCTGCGTTAATGTATTCCTGAACCACCCCCACACCCGTAGTAAACGCTTCAGCTGGTTGGCGCGCTTTAAACGGTGAAATCATGCGCCAGTGTTTAGCGTTCTCGTTCGGCTCTGGCTGAATCTGGTTTTGCCAAGACTCAAGGGCACGCCGGGTATCTTCCGGACATTCCGGATGAACCCAAAGATGGTAAGTATCGGTAGCCCGGTTATGGCTGGCGGCCCAAAGGTAGAAGCCAGCGAAGAGCAAGGGAGTTGCTGGAGAAGGGCACAGTGGGGAAAGCCGGCTTTCTTTGATGTACCCAAATTCGTAACTCAAAAAACCGACCCAGCCGCCCGTTAAAAAGCCTTGTGGCTCCTGAACTGGAACCTCGTAACGTGTAATCAGACTTTCCATTTCGCTGGAAAGCTGTCTCGTATTGATTGGCTCACTGGGCTTAGCATCTACGCGCTTCGTTGTAATCGCGCAGGCGGTAAAGCCACTAAACAACCCGCGGCCATGGCCTGCTCCCGTGCTGCCCAGATGGGCAAAGTCCGGCTCGTTGGCGGCGTTCTCAAGCAATTGTTCGTAGGCTTCACGACTAAGCAGGGAAGAAACAGAAAGCGGCAAATTAACTCCGGTTAATTAGAAGAATGATACTTAGGCCACAAAACGGGCATTGTCGGCTCCCGCAGGCCGCTGGTCTAATGGAGAACCACAAAACGACCAGCTACCAGCCCGGATTCGGAAAACCGCATTCTAGCCGAGTTAGCCAGCCTTAGCGTACCCATTAACGCAAATACAACAGGAACAAGAATCATGCCTTATCTTGGAAACCCGCTGCTACGCGCTCTTTTGCTGATTGTTGCCATTGGTGCGCCTATGGCTAACGCACAGACGGCGCCTTCGGGTGAATTGACTGAGGAGCAGGAGATGGCGATTAAGAAAGAACTATCTAAATACGCAGTCCTCGGTCAGCAGCAAATACTCTATTTAACGAAGCAGGCGACGGATGAGTATACGGAGACATTGACGGATTCAGAACCCAATATGCCCGCTGCATGGATGCTTTTAGAAGACGGCAAAACAGTTAAGCGCATCAATATCGATGAGCAGGCCGAGGGTGCACCCGCGCAGATACGAATTCTTATGTATCGCGCCGCTTTAAAATCCGTTGCGCGTCCCGGGAAAATTCATGCCTCAGTTATCTTATACACTGGGAAAATCCGCGAGGGCAGCGAAGACGAAGCACTCGTTGTGGAGTTCGAGCATCGATTGGGCATCTCGGGTAACAAGGTTATTCCATATCAAGTAGATAACGGCAATGTCTCGTATGCAGAGCCGGTGACGAGTGAAAAGCCTTTTCAAATTTTCCATGACAGCAAACCGGCTGGTGCGAGAAGCGAAAATTGATTTGAGACGCAATCGTGGTTTGTTACGGGGTGTAAAGGTTGTGTTAAGGAAGTGTGAATGGAGTCACGGACTAGGACTGTAAAACAATCTTAAATGGAATCGTGGAGTAACGGACTTCACACCCAAAATTAAAAACTCAACCAATAATAAGTATGAGTTTATTAAGGAGAACAAAATGAAAGGCCTGAAAAAAATTGCTCTAGTAGCAGCTATTGCTGCAGCACCTCTTGCAGCCAACGCTGAACTGCAAGCTATGAACGACACCGCAATGGGCGACGTAACCGGTCAGGCCGGTGTGACCATTGAGCTGGAAACCAAAGTAAGCATTGGTCAGTTCAAGTATACGGACGAAGGTTCCTTCGCAGTAAACGACATCGTACTTGGTGGTGCTGGTGTCACCGCTGACGGCGCAGCAGCTGGCTACGGTGACCTGTTGGACCAATTGAAAATTGATATCGACGTTCTTGATGACGGCGACGCTAAAATCCACGTTAGCACTCTTGACGGCGCTCCGATCGACTGGGGTCTGGAAATTGGCAGCATGGAGCTGCTAGCTGGCAGCACCGGTTCAGACAGCACAACGCTAATCTCTAATTTGAGTGGTTACGGTAACTTGGCGCAGCTGGATATTCAGGTTGATACCGCAACTGACCACCTGAACCTTGTAGCAGCGTTTGACGTTACCGACATGGACTTCGACGTTGAGTTTATGGGTGTTGGCATCCGTGATCTCACTATTAGCGGTGCAGGCGGAAACTTCGACTACGATGGCGACGGATCTGTAATGGCTGCTGACGCTGACGGTGAATTTGGACTTGCTCCAACTTCACAGGAAGCCCAAGTACTCGCAGGATTTGCTAATGTAAATCTAGATATCTACAAAGGTGCTGGTCTGGGTGCATCCACTGCAACTGACGTTCTGCGTATCGACGTGAACAACGTCTACATGGACGTAACTATCGGTGCTGTTGAAATCGGTGGTACTTCCATCGGTTCACTGGCCATCGATAACTTGGCTGTAACCGACACCAAGCTGGCTGTATACGGTCACTAATTTGACCTGAACACCAGTAGTGTTAAAACGCCCCGCATTGCGGGGCGTTTTTCGTTCCGGTAGAGCACAATCGGAAAAGGTAGTCCGGGCAGCAATAAAAAACGGCAGCTTGAATCTTCAAGCTGCCGTTTTTTGATTCGGGGTTTATCTTATAAAGTGCTCGATTCTCTACTGATCCGGCACCTTGATTGATAGATCAAACCCACCACCCGGTCTTGGCGTTAGCTGAATCGGGCCTTCGTTAATCCCTTGCGGCAGCTGTATCCGGTCTATACCTGGCGGTGTGCCAATCGAGAAATTCAGATTCTGCCCATCAAAGCCTATGCCTAACTGATCGTTCAGAAACGACTGTGTAAAAGGCTCATCCGGAATCTGCATCTGCTGCCCAAAAACAAGCGGTGGAAGGTTGGGCGTAAACTCTGCGGGAGGCTGGGCTCTGGCTAGCTCGTCCTGAGGGAGTAGCAGTGCACGGCGCAGGAATTCTTCTTCTGCGTTTGCGAGGGCGTCTGAATTACCTTCCTCGGTCAATCGTTGCAGTGCTTCCCGGTAAGCTTCTTCTTCCGCTTCGGTAATAACCGGCTCGCCGGGGGAAATAGTTAGAGCTCGGATAATGCGCTGGCGGTCAGCTTCCGATTTTCGGCCTTCTCTTGGTACTACAATAACTGCAGAATCTTTCACGTAGGTGTCGACCATTTCATCGGAGGTCATGGTCTGGACGCCTGCGACAGTTGGAGCTGAAGCCACTGAGGCAAGTACTGCGGCAATCGCTGCTGCAATGTTGGTGGTGTTCTTGGTGAAGGTCGCTGCGCGGGAGGTGTACCCGGCAGGCAAGTTTTGGTGGTTCATAGTCTGGCCTCTTGCTGCGATGAGCTCAGGTACGAGGTGTGTCTGAGGTTACAGCAATCAGTACGCATCTCTATCTGACCGAATTCCGGTGCTAATTTTCAGTATTCAGGTTGTTTCGCCGCTTTTCAAGCGTGTGAGTGCTAGTTTGTGATCAGCATCCTTGATTTGCCGTACAGTTATAAAAGCCTTGCGAAGAGGGTTACCATGGCGGCTATCGTTTCGTGTTGAACTTTACTTAAATCTTACGGCCTTAGGGGCATGATGAGCAGACTAATTCGTAGCCGCTGGCAGCGCTGGATAAACCGTCGGATTCCGCGCTCTGATGTCCAGTTACTCACCCAGAGAAACCTTTTCATTTTGCCAACGGCGCCCGGTGTGGTGTTCGGCGTACTATTGTTGATCATGCTGATTACCGGTATTAACTACCAAAATAGCCTGATTTACCTCGTAACCTTTCTACTAGGCGCTGTATTTGTAGGCGCTATGCACCAAACCCACCGAAACCTTGCGGGCCTTGAGCTAACACTTGTTCAAGCAGGCGAGGGGTTCGCTGGCGATGATATTCTCTTCCGCTTACGGGCGGCAGCAGGCAAAGACGACGCCATAGCCGTCACTCTGTCTGACGGTGACAGTTCGGTTCGAGTCGGCCATGTATCCTCGGGGCAGTCTGCCGATGTTGCTCTGCCAGTAAACTCTGCTTTTCGGGGGTATCTCCGCCCAGACAGCATCCGAATTGAAACCCGTTTCCCCTTTGGTTTGCTTAAGGCATGGTCTTGGATGCGTCCGGTCTCCGCAGCTGTGGTGTTTCCCCGACCCATTGCGGCTCCTGACGTGGCCAGCTCGGTTGATGATGGTGAACAAACAGCCAGCTCGCGATCTCCGGAAGGGAACGACCATGCTGAGCTGCGCCCGTGGCGCGATGGGGATATGAGTCAGCGTGTCATGTGGAAGCGTTTTGCCCGCAGCGGGCAAATGGTGGTGGCGGACTGGGAGGCCGATAAAGGCAGCCCCCATTGGCTGGATTTCAATGCCTTTGCTGGCACTGACCATGAGGTTCGACTCAGCTACCTAGCTTGGCTGGTGGTTGAACGCGGTAAGAACGGAGCCCGCTTCGGTCTAAACTTGCCGGGGCAGGTGATAGAACCGGATTCTGGCCCAGCCCATGCAGCCCGCTGCCTCAGAGCTTTGGCGGTATGGGGTGAAGAAAAACCACGGGAGGCTTTGGGTGCGCCCTATGGGACCCGCCGGAAGACAGATTCAGGTAGAAGAGTGAAGCCGGGAGCCGTGATATGAGTTTTTGGAATCGCCCTAAGCAGGAGCCAGAAACGCAAAGCGACACGCTGCCTTCGCGCGCGCTGCTGTGGCTGATGGTTAGCTTTGCGTTGCTATTGACGCCTCAGCTTGATCGGCTTCCAGTGTGGTTGGTGGCGATATGTGTTGTTTTGGCTGGCTGGCGCTGGCTGACTCAGCAGGGCCGTGTGCGCTTGCCGGGGCGTTGGCTGCGCACGGGCATTTTGCTGTCACTGATTGCGGTTTATCTCCTTCGCGTTCAAGGCAGTTTTACCGTAGACACAGCGGCTTCGTTTTTTGTACTGACGGTTGGCTTGAAGTGGCTCGAAACCCGCACTGCCCGGGATTTCTATGTGCTGTTCTATATTTTGGTGTATCTGGCGACGGTGAACTTTTTGTTCCATCAGGAAATTCACTGGGCGCTAGTGAACATTGCCGCCATTGGTTTGTTGTTAATCGGGTTGCAGGTGCTCAATGCACCGGAGCTTCCCGGTGGTATGAAGGCGGGGTGGCGCAGGTTAGGTGTCATGCTGTTAAAAGTCCTGCCGATTGTTGTATTGCTGTTTGTGTTTTTCCCCCGTATGGAGCCTTTGTGGAGCGTGCCTTTGGTGTCTGGCAGTGCGCGTACGGGTATAAGCGACACTATGCGCCCTGGAGACATATCCAGCCTCGCGCAAAGCAGTGACCGGGCTTTTCGGGTAACCTTTGGTGGCCCCATGCCCGCCTACCGGGATAGATACTGGCGAGGACTTATTCTGGATACCCTTGATGATGGAACCTGGCGTCAGGGCGGCTATGAGACTTACCGTCGACCGGGGCGGGTGAATGTGGATGGTGGTGTTGGTGAACTGCAACCGGAAGAATACGATGTTTTGATGGAGCCCACCGATCAGCGCTGGGCATTTGCACTCGAAAGCTCAGTGGCGGTTTCAGACAACGTTGGGAAAGAAGCAGACGATCTGTTCCGCTTCCGCCGCCCAGCGGATAGTCCGGTCCGGTATAGGCTGGCCCGTGACAACTCGCCAGAGCAAACAGTGCCCGAGTTAGAGCCAGGGCAAGCCCGCCGGTATCTGCAACTCCCGGCTTACGGAAACCCGAGAGCGCGTGCATTGGCAGCAGACCTGCGGCACTCCAATAGTGATGTGGGCGTCATTCGATCTCTCCTTAACCGGTTCCGGGAGCAACCTTATTTTTACACCTTGCGCCCGCCTAAAATGCCCAATGACGGCATCGACAGCCTGCTATTCGACGACATGCGCGGGTTCTGCGCACATTATGCTGGCGCGACAACGTTTGTGCTGCGCTCGGCAGGCATTCCTGCAAGGGTTGTGGTTGGCTATCAGGGCGGTGAAAGTGGTGCGGGTGACGAATACCTTGTAGTGCGCCAGTACGATGCCCACGCTTGGGTCGAAGCTTGGGTAGAAGGGCAAGGCTGGGTTCGTATTGACCCTACCGCTGCAATTGCGCCAAACAGAATTGAATCCGGTTTACGGGATGCCGTGGCCGAGGAAGGCTCATTCCTCGAGAACGAGTGGGCTTCTGCCCAACGGTATGGGGATGTGGCGCTTATTCGGTGGGCAAGTCAGCAGCTCGATCGGATTAACTATCAATGGCAGCGCTGGGTAGTTGGCTATCAGGGTCAAAGCCAGATGGATCTAATGTCCCGGCTGCCCGGCGGCTTAGGTATCAAGGAGCTTGGGTATATTACCGCCGGTATTGTCGGAGTGGGGCTGCTTATAGCTGGTTTGATATCGGCGCTGCAAATGCGCCGGGGTGCAAGCCGGGATCGTTACGGCCGTGTTTTGGGCGCTTGGTATCAGCTATGTGAGCGCGCAGGGGTGCCTGTCAGGAGTGGCGAAACACCGTCTGCTTTGGCCTCCCGGCTGGCGGCTGCAGAACCGGCGGTGGCAGATGCCGCACGGCTTTTTGCTCGGATGGTCAACAGCCACTATTATAGACCGCAATCCAAATCGGCCGCGGCTCGGGATGGCAGTGATGATGTACAGCGCATGCGCAGACTGCTTGCCACCATGAAGCGACAGCTTCGCAAAGCTAGTAAAACCCAGCGTTCAAACTCCCGGAGCCTTGCCCATTCAGGAAAGCACAGTGACTGATATAACTTTTAAAATGCCTTGGTTTCAAAAGCCCTGGCAGACGATTCAAAATCGCCTTTCTGAAGGTAGACTGCCCCATGCGCTCTTGGTGACCGGTGAGTGTGGTGTGGGTAAGCGAGCCTGGGCGGATGCAGTATCAAGCTTGCTGTTGTGTGCTGCGCCCTTGAATAAGGAAGCCGGTACGCCGGTTGCCTGTGGCCAGTGTCGCCAATGCCAGCTGATCGCGGCATCCAGTCATCCGGATGTTCGGGTGTATGCACCGGAAAAGTCCCGGATGATAAAAATTGAGCAGATACGGCAGCTCTCGGCTTTTGCCGTATCCTCTCCGCAAGTTGCCAGTCGCAAGATTGCCGTAATCGACCGCGCGGACCAACTTAATATCAACTCTGCCAATGCTCTGTTGAAAACCCTCGAAGAGCCGGTACCCGATTTTGTTCTTATACTTCTGCAGGAGAGTGGTCGGCCTGTTTTGCCAACCATACGTTCTCGGTGTCAGGTAATGTCCATTCCTGTTCCCTCCGCTGAGCAGGCCGAGCAGTGGCTTGTTAGCGAGGTGGCGAAGCTTGAAGGTGGCAAGCAGCCCTCTCCAGAGCTTATGTCCAAGTCGCTAATGCTGGCGGGTAATGCACCGCGTTTGGCGCTGGAATACGCCACAGGCGAGTTTCCGGCACTGCGTGATGAGGCGTTCGACAAGTTTCGTCAGTTTATGAAAGGTCAGGTCGCGGTAGCTGAGGCTGCAAAGGCTTTTAAAGCATTGGGGTTGGAAGACATGCTTTGGCTGTTTGAAGGCTGGGCCTCGGACTTGGCCCGGTTATGTGCCGGAGGTACAGCAAACGATCACGAAGCTGAGGAAATGCTGTTTTTTTTGGCGAGTAAAAACCCGGCCTGGCGTGCCCATGAGTTATTGGATCAGGTTCGCGAGACCCGGGCGGCTGGCGTATATAACGTCAACCCTGAGCTCGAGGCCAGTCGGTTGCTAATTGCTTGGCGGGAGCTGATGCCCACCAAGCGTCGGGCGTCCTGATTGCGCGTTTAGCAGGAACACCTGCTATCATCTGAAGTTATAACGCATGATCAGGTGTTTTTCTCCCGCACGATTTGTTTAACGTTTTAACATTCATTTTTAGAAGGTGTCAGATATGGGGCCCGGATTTGGTGCGCGCAGCGGCATTCTTACCCTGACGATTAAGGATAAAGCGGTTTTGTACGCCGCTTACATGCCATACATTCGTCAGGGCGGTCTTTTTATACCTACCCAAAAGCAATACCAGCTCGGCGATGAAGTGTTTCTGCTACTAAACCTGATGGATGAGCCCGAAAAGCTGCCTGTTGCAGGCAAGGTTATCTGGATTACGCCTAAAGGCGCGCAGGGGAATCGTGCGGCTGGCATTGGTGTTCAGTTCAATGGCGATGATGAAAGCGCCAAGACCAAGATTGAATCCTATCTTGCAGGCTCGCTCAGCTCTGACCGCCCGACACACACAATGTGAGGCCCGCTTCCCAGATGAACGATCTTGCCCTTTCGACCGCTGATGCGGGTAGTTCGGTAGGGGCGTGTGAGATGGTGTGGCCGCTGAGGCACATCACGCTTGCAGGTCTCAGTTGGCCAGTACCGGATGCTCCGAAACCTGCCAAGTTGCCCGTGATTATGCTTCATGGTTGGCTGGATAACAGTCTGACTTTCTCCAAAATAGCGCCGGAATTGGCGCAGTGGTCGTCGCTGTATGCTGTGGATATGGCAGGTCACGGGCATTCCGGCCATCGCCCGGCTGGGCAAAGTTACCAGTTAATGGATTACGTTGCGGACCTTGCCGAACTGATTGAAACGCACTTCTGCGAATCCGGGCAGTTCGAACAGGTGGATGTGGTTGGCCATTCATTAGGCGGAATTGTGGGTGCACTCTACGCTGCGGCGTTTCCGGAGCGGGTGCGCAAGCTGGTTATGATCGACAGTCTCGGCGCACTTAGTCGACCAGTCAGTGAGACGGTTCCACAGCTTCGTAAGTCCATCAAAAAACGCATCGCAGGTTCCGGTCGGCCAGCGGTTTATCCGGACGTTGTGACGGCAGCTAAGGTTCGTGAGGGCGGGTTAAGCCCGCTAAGCCACGAAGCGGCACTGGCGTTGATTCGTAGGAACCTGAAGCCTGAAGACGGCGGTTACGGTTGGCGCACAGATGCGCGGTTAAGGCACCCGTCTCCATTGATGATGACAGAGGAGCAAGTCTTGGCTTCGCTAAAGGCTGTTAAGGCACCAACTCTGTTTGTGCGTGCTCAGGAAGGGCTGCTGGCTAATAGAGAAGGGCTTGATAGCCGTGCGGACGCCATGCCAAATTTGCACACGGTTGATGTGCCTGGCGGGCATCATTGTCACCTTGATGGGCATACTCGCCCGGTTGTCGATGCTGTCAGACACTTTCTTGAGAATGAGTAATACCTTGCCAAAGTTATTTGTATTGAGCTTTATGACTTCTGTGCTGCTATCAACAGCTTCGGCTGTTGCCAGTGCTGCGTTGCCGGAATCTGCGCCGGAGCCATTTGCTCAGTCCACGCTCGAAGAGACGGCGCCTATCGAGTCGTCCGGCCACCTTGTATTGTTCAGCCCGGTACGGGAGGTTAACAACGAGATTCGCTCAGAAACCATGGCCCGGTTACCGGTGTCTGGGGAGGGTCGCCTCTACCAGATTTCACGGGATGCCAACCGCCGGGAAGCGTTGGAACACTACCTTGGGCTGCTGCGTGATCGTGGCGCGCAAATCTTGTTCGAGTGCTCGGGCATTCGGTGTGGCCGCAGCAACGTGTGGGCAAACCAGATCTTTCATCAACCAGTTCTCTACGGTAGGGATGGCACCCAAGATTATTTGGTGGCAGGTGTCGTAGCCGACGATGGCAGTCGTTGGCTGACGTCTGTATATACAGTTACCCGGGGTAATCTTAGAGAGTACGTTTGGGTAGAGCACATGAAGGTTGCGGCTGGCGCTTCAGTTCCGGGTCTTGGCTCGGTTAATAACCGTATTGTGGGGCCGGTGGTTGTACCTTGGCAGGGCGGCGTTACCTACCGGTTTAACTGGCAGGCCACGGATCGCAGAAAAGTTGGCGATCTTGCCCGGATTGAGGGTGCCAAGGTGATTCTTGTTGGTTACTCCGCACTTGGTGAGAATGAATCTTTCATCCGCGCCATGGAGCGAGCCCGCAAGGCGGCAGAGTCGCTTTCCGAGGTTTTGGCGAAAACCGGTGTTTCCAGACAACAGCAGGAATTGGTTATTGTGGGACCGTCGGTGGTTGTTTCGGATCCTACCCGCCAAGGCGATCGGGTTGAAGTAATGGTTGTAACGCAGTAGATCTAACGAAGAAGCCTTAACGAGGTAGTCAAGTGCCTGATAATGATGCATCCAAGGTTCTGGAGAGTTCAGACCTATCGGCCGTAGAGTCGAACGCCAGCGCTGAGCCTAAGCCTCCTGAACGCAAACGCCAGACTGTTGCCTTAACCTTGGGCAGTGGCGGTGCTAGAGGCTATGCCCACATAGGTGCTATCGAAGTTCTTGCCGAGCGCGACTACAACATTGTGGCTATTTCCGGCTGCTCCATGGGTGCTCTGGTGGGCGGTATGTATGCAGCGGGCAAGATGCAAGATTACAAAGACTGGGTAACTGGGCTTGGCCAATTTGATGTGCTCAAATTGCTGGATCTAACCTTCAACTCAGTTGGTGCGATTCGAGGGGAAAAGATCTTCTCAGTCGTGCGGGAGATGCTGGGAGATACTCGAATTGAAAATCTGCCCCTGCATTACACCGCCGTTGCAACGGATTTGTTGGCTCATAAGGAAATTTGGTTTCAAGAGGGCCCTTTAGACAGGGCCATTCGGGCATCCGTCGCTATTCCAAGCGTTGTCACCCCCATGGTTTTGGATGGCCGAGTTCTGGTTGATGGGGCATTGCTAAATCCGCTGCCTATTATTCCGACCATTTCAGCCCATGCTGATCTCGTGTTTGCAGTGAATCTCAGCGGTGAAGAAGATCGGCGGCAAAGGTTGCCCGATGCCGCCTTTATGCACAGTGAGGATGAGGCTGCTAACGAGAACCCGGATGAATGGGTGGATAGGTTTCGCGATAAAGCCACCCGCTGGTTTGACTGGGACACGTTAAAATCCCTGAGCGCGGGAAAGCCGGGTGA
This sequence comes from Marinobacter salexigens, assembly GCF_018860765.1. Lineage (GTDB taxonomy): Bacteria > Pseudomonadota > Gammaproteobacteria > Pseudomonadales > Oleiphilaceae > Marinobacter > Marinobacter salexigens_A. The sequence goes on along the minus strand of NZ_JAHKPV010000021.1, from coordinate 138,845 downwards.
TGAGGAAAGCCCTGAGGATAAAATCTCGAAAGAAGTGCAGAAAAAGAGCCGGAATAAACAAGACAATAACAAACGTCAGGAAGAACACGAAACAATCAACTGGGACAAGCTGGGCCTCGGCAAGTTCGACGTTGTGAACTTGACCATTGAAACCATGCAGAGCGCTCTGGTGCAATACAAGCTTGCTGGTTACCCACCAGATTTGCTGGTTAACATCCCTAAAAACTCCTGCCGTATTTATGACTTCCATAAGGCTCCGGAACTGATTCAATTGGGGCGTGAGCGCATGACTGCGGCTTTGGACCGGTTTGAAGAAAACCGGAACAGCTCCGGGCCTTTGGCTGTATGAGCCTATAAGGCTGAACCCTAATTTGGTGGCTGCAGCAAGGCCTTGAAACAGCGTATAATCCGCGCTGAATCCGACATGACAGGAAGCAGTGCTTGTGACCAGCCCGATTGACGACCTTCACACCGTTCGCGATTATCTTCGTTACGCGTCTTCACAGTTTGCCGCTTCGCCGGTTTTTTTCGGCCATGGCACGGATAACGTGTGGGATGAGGCCGTGCAATTGGTGATGCGCAGCCTGCACCTACCGCTAGAAAACAACACCCTGTTTCTGGATGCCCGGCTGACCCGGGAAGAGCGCTTGCTTATTCTTGAGCGCCTCCGTCGTCGCATCGACGAGCGTGTTCCCCTAGCGTATCTATTGGGTGAAGCTTGGTTTATGGGTATGCCGTTCAATGTGGACGAACGGGTTTTAGTGCCACGCTCGCCAATTGGGGAGCTGATTGAAAACGGATTCCAGCCCTGGCTTGGCGATAAGCCTGTTGAGCGAATTCTCGATCTTTGCACCGGAAGCGGCTGTATCGGCATAGGAACGGCCTGGGTATTTGAGAATGCCGCCGTTGATTTGTCGGATATCTCGCCTGAAGCTCTGGCAGTTGCAGAATCCAACATTGATTTGCATGAGCTTCATGGCCGGGTGCGCACGGTAGAGTCGGATGTGTTCGCGAATATCACCGGTCAGTACGATATCATTGTCAGTAATCCGCCCTATGTTGATGCGGAAGATATCGGTGATATGCCAGATGAGTTTCATCATGAGCCGGTGCTAGGGCTTGCAGCAGGCGATGATGGTTTGGATATTGCCCATCGGATTATTGCCGGAGCAGCGGAGCATCTTACGCCCGGCGGCCTGCTGGTAGTCGAGGTTGGGAATAGCTGGGTAGCTCTGGATGAGGCGTATCCGGAACTTCCGTTCACTTGGCTGGAGTTCAATAATGGCGGCGACGGTGTTTTTGCGATTACCGAGCAGGACCTCCGTCAGTGGCAGAGCAATCGTTAATCTAATTTCTTACATCACTTTTACAAGATATTGAATTATGTCAGGAAATACTTTCGGAAAACTGTTTACCGTTACAACGTTTGGCGAGAGCCATGGGGCTGCTCTGGGCTGTATTATTGATGGCTGCCCACCGGGGTTGGAGCTTTCGGCAGCCGATATGCAGGCAGATCTAGATCGCCGTAAGCCCGGCACTTCCCGGCATACTACCCAGCGCCGTGAAGCGGATGAGGTTCGCATTCTTTCCGGGGTGTTCGAGGGTAAAACTACGGGCACGCCCATTGGGCTGATGATTGAAAATACAGATCAGCGCTCGAAAGATTACTCAAAAATTTCAGAGCAGTTCCGCCCGGCTCATGCCGACTACACCTATATGCATAAGTATGGGGTGCGGGATTACCGTGGTGGTGGCCGTTCTTCGGCCCGTGAAACGGCTATGCGTGTCGCAGCCGGTGCGGTGGCTCGGAAGTTTTTGCAGGAGCGTTTGGGTATTCGTATCCGTGGGTATTTGTCGGAGCTTGGGCCGGTGCGAGCAGAGAAGCTCGATTGGGATCAAGTGCATCAAAATCCGTTTTTCTGTCCTGATGCCGATAAAGTGCCGGAGATGGAGGCCTATATGGATGCTCTTCGCAAGGAAGGCGATTCTATTGGTGCACGGATTAATGTGGTAGCTGAAGGTGTGCCGCCGGGGTTGGGTGAGCCGGTGTTTGATCGTTTGGATGCGGATTTGGCGCATGCTTTGATGAGTATCAATGCGGTGAAAGGCGTTGAGATTGGTGCGGGTTTTGGGTGCATTACTCAAAAGGGTACGGAGCATCGGGATGAGATGACGCCTGAGGGCTTTTTGTCGAATCATGCTGGCGGTGTGCTTGGGGGCATTTCGTCAGGGCAGCCACTTGTGGCGAGTATTGCACTGAAGCCGACGTCGAGTTTGCGTTTGCCGGGGCGTGGTATTGATGTGCACGGTAATCCGGTGGAGGTTATTACGACTGGGCGGCACGATCCTTGTGTGGGTATTCGGGCTACGCCGATTGCTGAGGCGATGATGGCGATTGTGTTGATGGATCATTATTTGCGCCATCGTGGTCAGAATGGTGATGTTTCTGTTGCTACGCCGGTTATTGGGCAGCTTTGAACCTGATAGCTTAGGTGTAGCGATCCAGTCAGGTAAGGCTGTTCAAAAAACGCCCGTAAATACATCCATGTAGGGCTTCGTCGCGCCATCCTTGGCGCTCCAGATTTTTGAACAGCCTTACCTGACCGGATCACCACAGGCCGTGGTTTACCCGACTATGCTGGGTTGGCACTCGCTAACTCTTGCTCGGATTTCCCTCTTCTTCTTGAACAATCCTCAGCATCGCCTTCGCGGCGTTACCCGGTTGCCGGCCGGTTAGTCCAATGCCGCCAAGAGCCCGTGTAACCGAGTTTCCAGTTTCCGTTCCTTTCGCTAGTACGCCTTCAAGCACTTTCAGGCTTTCATCTGCCATGCGCAGTGGTAATACGCTCCATCCGAGGCCGACGCTGGTCATCATTTTGAGGGTTTCTAGGTAGTTGGTGGGCATTTGTGGGTGCAGGGGTAGGTTTGCCTCCAGAAATAAGCGGCTTACTACGCGGTAGGTTGATGTTGAGGTATCCGGAAGTAGGGCCGGGTGCTGTGCCAGATCAGCGAGCTTTGGTGTTTTTATTGCAGCCAGTGGGTGGTCGGTGCCCACGACAAAGGCCATGGGGTCTGGCCATTGGGCGAATACGTGGAAGCTTGCGGGCATGCTGTCGCTGAGTGTTACGAAGGCCAATTCGGCGTTGCGTTTACGCATTTGTTCGTAGGCAGCGTCGGATTCCATGAACTGAAGGTTTATGGTTACCTGGGGGTGTTCACGTTTGAACCGTCTTAGCCATTTCGGTAAGTGATGAAGGCCTATGTGGTGGCTGGCGATGATGTGTAGCTCACCCTCCAGTACGCCGGAGTTTGGCGATAGGGCGATGCGGGCGTTGTGGATTTCGTCCAGGATTTTGCGTGCGTGGGGTAGTAGTCGGCTTCCGGAGTCGGTGAGGCGGATTTGTCTTTGGCTTCGGTCGATGAGTGTTTCGCCAAGTTGGTTTTCTAGAGCTGCAAGGCGTTTGCTGATGGCGGGTTGGCTTAGGTGTAACAGCTCGGCAGCCTCAGAAAAGGAGCCTTGGTCGACAATTGTAATGAAGGCTTTGAGGGCGTTTGAGTCCACGGTTTGTATTCCTGCAGTGTTTGTCAGCAAAGGCTATCGTATAACCGAAAGGAATGCGATGAATGATAAACATGAATTGCGGTTATGTTTTTTGTGGCTGTATGATAGGTGCGAGATTCGGGCTGAATAGCCATAGATAGCACTAAAAAAATGTACCTCCAGAGAGTGAGAGAGAATCATGGCGGGTAAGACCTTATACGATAAGTTGTGGGACGATCATTTGGTCAAGCAGCGGGACGATGGTTCTGCGCTGATTTACATTGATCGTCAGTTGTTGCACGAAGTAACTTCACCGCAGGCCTTTGAGGGTCTGCGCTTGGCTAATCGCAAGCCGTGGCGCATTGATGCTAATTTGGCAACCCCAGACCACAACGTTCCGACTACAGATCGAGCGAAGGGTGTTGAGGGCATTGTTGATCCGGTATCTCGTATCCAAGTAGAAACGCTGGGTAAGAACTGCGATGAGTTCGGTATTCTTGAATTCAAGATCATGGATCAGCGTCAGGGTATTGTACACGTTATTGGGCCAGAGCAGGGTGCTACGCTGCCGGGTATGACCATTGTGTGCGGTGATTCCCATACGTCTACTCACGGTGCATTTGGTTGCCTTGCCCATGGCATAGGTACGTCTGAAGTTGAGCATGTGCTGGCAACCCAGTGTTTGGTGCAGCAGAAAATGAAGAATATGCTGGTGACGGTAAATGGCCAGCTTGGAAAGGGTGTTACCGGTAAAGACGTCGTGTTGGCGATCATCGGTAAAATCGGCACTGCAGGCGGTACCGGACACGCTATTGAGTTTGGTGGTGAGGCGATTCAGAATCTGAGCATGGAGGGTCGGATGACCATTTGCAATATGGCCATTGAAGCCGGTGCTCGGGTGGGTATGGTGGCTGTAGATGGCACGACCATCGATTATGTGAAAGGTCGGCCTTTCTCACCCACGGGCGATGCGTGGGATGCCGCGGTTAAATACTGGCGCACGTTGCACAGTGATTTGGATGCGGAGTTCGACAAGGTTGTTGAGTTGGACGGTGCGGAAATTATGCCGCAGGTAAGTTGGGGTACGTCTCCGGAGATGGTTGCAGACGTTACAGGTAATGTGCCTGACCCAGCTAAAGAAGAAGACCCCATTAAGCGCGAAGGCATCGAACGTGCTCTTAAGTATATGGGCTTGCAGGCAAATCAGGCGATCACAGATATAATGCTCGACAGGGTCTTTATCGGTTCCTGCACTAATAGCCGCATTGAAGATTTGCGTGAGGCCGCGTCTGTGGTGCAAGGGCGTAAGGTTGCGAAAAGCCTGAAGCAGGCGATGGTTGTGCCGGGTTCCGGTTTGGTGAAGTCACAGGCGGAAGCTGAGGGTCTTGATCAGATTTTCATTGAGGCTGGCCTTGAGTGGCGTGATCCGGGTTGCTCCATGTGCCTGGCTATGAACGCCGACAAGTTGGGGCAGGGTGAGCACTGCGCTTCCACGTCTAACCGTAACTTCGAGGGCCGTCAGGGCTTTGGGGGTCGGACGCATTTGGTGAGCCCTGCCATGGCAGCCGCCGCCGCAATCGCCGGTCACTTTGTTGATGTTCGCGAATTGCTGAACTGAGCCACAGGAGAGAACAGAACCATGCGCGCATTTACGCAACACCAAGGCATTGTCGCCCCCATGGACCGTTCCAATGTGGATACGGACATGATTATTCCCAAGCAGTTTTTGAAATCTATCAAACGCACGGGCTTTGGCCCCAACCTGTTTGATGAGTTGCGTTATCTCGATGAAGGCAAGCCTGATCAAGACAGTTCTCAGCGCCCTCTGAACCCGGACTTTGTGCTCAATCAGCCCCGCTACAAGGGTGCTAGCGTACTCTTGGCCAGAAGCAACTTTGGTTGTGGTTCAAGTCGCGAGCATGCCCCCTGGGCACTTGATGATTACGGTTTTCGAGTTATTATCGCTCCGAGCTTTGCCGATATTTTTTATAACAATTGCTTTAAGAATGGTCTCTTACCTATTGTTCTCGAAGAAAAAATTGTCGATAAGTTGTTTCAAGAGGCTGAGGCTTCGGAAGGCTACAAGCTGACAGTAGATCTGGAGGCGAAAACCGTGGCCACGCCGTCTGGTGAGTCTTTCGGGTTTGATGTGGATGATTTCCGTCGCCATTGCTTGTTGCATGGTCTCGATGATATCGGCGTAACTCTCGAAGACGCAGAGCTGATCAAATCCTATGAAGATCAGCGCCGCCAAACAGCTCCTTGGCTATTTGGCGCTGGCCGGTAGTCTGCGTTTCGGTGAACAGCTGAGATACATAGGCCCCATACAAGCCGGGTGCGTGAATCTTCACCTGGCGATAGTTAATTCACCGTGCCAAAGTGGCCCGGTTTACCAAAATTTGGAAGCTCATCATGTCCAGAAATGTACTTCTTCTGCCGGGTGACGGCATAGGTCCTGAAATTGTTGCGGAAGCCGAAAAAATCCTGCACGCCATTAATGAAAAATTTGATCTGAAGCTTACGTTTGATACCGGCCTCGTTGGTGGAGCTGCGTTGGATGAAGCTGACAATCCCTTGCCGGACGACACACTGGATATGGCCCGCAAGGCTGATGCGATTTTGTTGGGCGCCGTAGGTGGTCCAAAGTGGGACGCTCTTCCTATGGCAAAACGCCCTGAGAAAGGGCTGCTTGGCTTGCGCTCGAATCTGGAGCTGTTTGCTAACCTGCGCCCGGCTATTCTTTATCCGCAACTTGCGTCTGCATCCTCTCTCAAGCCCGAGGTGGTTTCGGGTCTGGATATCATGATTGTACGTGAGCTCACAGGCGGGATTTACTTTGGCCAGCCGCGCGGTGTTCGTCAGCTCGAAAGCGGCGAGCGTCAGGGCTATAACACCTATGCCTACACGGAATCTGAAATTCGCCGAATCGGCAGGGTTGCGTTTGAGGCGGCGCAGCAGCGTGGCAAGAAACTGTGCTCCGTCGATAAAGCCAATGTTCTTGAAGTGACCGTTTTGTGGCGTGAAATCATGAATGAGTTGAAGAGTGAGTATCCGGACGTAGAGCTCTCTCACATGTACGTGGATAACGCGGCTATGCAGCTGGTCCGTGCACCCAAGCAGTTCGACGTGATTGTGACTGGAAACATGTTTGGTGATATTCTTTCAGACGAAGCAGCCATGCTCACAGGTTCTATTGGCATGTTGCCGTCAGCATCGCTGAATTCGGAAAAGCAGGGTATGTATGAGCCTTGCCACGGGTCGGCGCCAGATATAGCGGGCAAAGGTATTGCCAACCCTCTCGCTACAATTATCAGTGCTGCCATGATGTTGCGGTACAGCCTTGATGAAGAAAAGGCTGCGGCGGCCATCGAGGCGGCTGTGAACAAGGTACTGGATCAGGGGCTGCGCACGGCAGATATTATGTCGGAAGGCGGTACCCGGGTTTCTACCCGCGAAATGGGTGATGCGGTACTGGCTGCTCTGTAAATTACGATAATCCCCGACAGCAACACGACGCGGTTGCTGCGGGATCATTCATCCTGTCCCAGCCAGCGATATAGGTTGTGGGCGGGCATAACGCGAGGTTCAAAGGTCGCACATGAAGCGAGTTGGACTTGTAGGTTGGCGCGGCATGGTGGGCTCAGTGCTCATGCAGCGCATGCGCGAAGAAAATGATTTCGCTGATATCGAACCAGTATTTTTCACCACATCTCAGGCTGGTCAGCCAGCTCCGGATGTGGGTAAAGACGGCGTGCCGCCTTTGCAGGATGCTTTCGATATCGAAACCCTTAAAACTCTGGATGTGGTTTTGACATGTCAGGGTGGTGATTACACAAGCGCGGTTTATCAGAAGCTACGTGACGCAGGCTGGCAAGGTTACTGGATTGATGCGGCATCGTCGCTTCGCATGGCGGATCATTCCGTTATTGTTTTGGATCCGGTGAACCGCAATGTGATCGATGCGGCGCTCGATAAAGGCGTTAAAGACTACATCGGTGGTAACTGCACTGTAAGTTTGATGATGCTGGCTCTTGGTGGTCTGCTGGAGCAAGACCTGATCGAGTGGGTATCGCCCATGACTTATCAGGCGGCTTCTGGATCCGGTGCGCAAAACATGCGCGAATTGCTGAACCAGATGGGTGAGCTGAACCGCAGTGTTAATGACGAGCTGGCCAGCCCGTCCTCTGCGATTTTGGACATCGACCGCAAGATTACTGAAACCATGCGTTCTGATGGATTTCCCACCGAGCACTTCCAAGTTCCTTTGGCTGGTAGCCTGATACCGTTTATCGATAAGCAACTTGATAACGGCATGAGTAAAGAAGAGTGGAAGGCGGGTGTTGAGACCAATAAAATTCTTGGTCGCTCAGACAATCCGATTCCAATTGATGGAATCTGTGTGCGGATTGGCGCCATGCGTTCCCACAGCCAGGCGCTCACAATCAAGCTCAAGAAAGATCTAACGGTTGCAGAAATCGAGTCGATTCTGGCGAAAGCCAACGACTGGGTGAAAGTCATACCTAATGATCGTGATGCAACCATCGAAGAGCTGACGCCTGCCAAGGTTACAGGCACCCTGAGCGTGCCCGTAGGGCGTATTCGAAAGCTCGCTATGGGGCCAGAGTACATCTCTGCGTTCACCGTGGGTGATCAGCTGCTATGGGGCGCTGCTGAGCCTCTACGGCGTATGTTACGGATATTGCAAGCGCGTTAAGAAATGTTACACGGAGGCAATTAATGCCAACTGTGTCCGGTTTCAGAAAGCCGGTTAGGGGGCGGAGGCTGATTTCAGTCTCCGCCCCTGTTATTTTCAGGAACACTAGGGAGTTCCGTGCAACTAATAAAAAAATGGTGCAAGGAATGCGGCTGATTGATTGATAAAAGAGGTTTTATCTACAATACTTGCCGAACTGAACGTTAAAGTTTCGACAGCTTCGACATATTAAATCTGAAGTATCCAGACGAAAGTCACCTCACCTCGTTCGGTGCTGTGCAAAAAACGGTATCGGATAACGGAGACTGGAAAGGAAAAAGCATGAAGGTACGCAAGCTTGCGGTTGCACTGGCTCTGGCGGGAGGGCTCGGATCCGGGGTTGCTCAGGCCCTTGGGCTGGGTGAAATTGAACTTCAGTCCTATCTGAATGAACCCATGGAAGCAGAGATTGTTCTGCCGCAAAGTCGGGGCGTAGATCCCGGTGATGTGTTCGTGAACATCGCTCCGGACATGGCTTATCAGAGACTGGGCCTGCAGCGAAGCCCATTTGTAGGCAAACTCCGTTTTAACGTGGTTACGGGCGCCGATGGCAGCCTGATGGTGAATGTGAGTTCCCGGGAGCCCCTGCGAGAGCCATATCTTAACTTCTTGCTGGAACTAACCTGGCCCAATGGTCGGCTAATGCGTGAATACGCAGTTTTAGTAGATCCCCCCGTTTACGCCGAAGAGTCCGGTGTGTCTGAAGAGGTGCGTGCCCCTTCAGCACAAGCCCGAACAACTGCACCGGACCGCGGTGCCGACTCTGGTCGCCGAGAGGCTAGGGCAGAGCGGGCTCAGAGTCGTGGCTACGGGTCTGATACTTTTGGACCTACGGGTGCAAATGACACGCTTTGGACCATCGCTTCCGCCGTTAGGCCGGACAACAGTCTCTCAATGCAGCAGGTTATGCTGGCATTGCAAGACCTGAATCCCGATGCGTTCATTGGCAATAACATCAACCGGCTCAAACGAGGTCAGGTACTGCGTGTTCCAACCGCAGATCAGATCCGCAACCGTAGTCGTTCAGAGGCAACCCGTGCGGTAGCCCAGCAGAACCAAGAATTCCAGCAGCCCAAGCGCACAGTAGATGCTACGCCCGCCCAGCCGTCTGAAACCAGCGCTGCTGGCCAAACTTCCTCTGGTGGCGACGAGCTCAAACTGCTGGTTGCCGATGATACTGGCAGCCGCAGTGAGACCGATGGTGGCTCTGCTGGTGGCGACGGCAAGCTTCCTGGCGGTGTCGATGCCGGCACCGCCGTTGCTATGGAAGAGCTTGAAAGCTCTCGGCGTGAGAACGAAGAACTCAACACTCGGGTTGACGATCTTCAGGATCAGGTACAAACGCTGCAACGTTTACTAGAGCTCAAAAACAGCCAGTTAGCAGAGATGCAGCAAGGCGCTGCGGCTGGCGATACAGCACCTGATCAAGCAACTCCGGATTCTGAACTTGCTGATTCCACTGCGGGTACAAGTGAAGCCACTACAGACTCTGAACTCGCGGAAGCCGCTCCCGATACTGCGGATCCTATGGCAGAGACGGAACCGAAAGAGACTGGTGACCCCTCTGTTGAAGATGGAGTCGCGGAGTCAGCAGAGGTGCCCGCCGAGCCCGGCACTGAAGAGGCCCTGTCTGGCGAATCGGATATCACTGGTATGGACGGTATCTCTGATGAAGAGACTGCCGGTGAAGAGGCCGAAGCTACAGAATTGGCTCCCGAGGCTCAGCCTGCTGACGACATGACTGATGCCGAGCAGGATATGAATGCTGCAGGAAGCGACGCAGCCCCGGTGACAGTCGCACAGCCAGAGCAGCCGGCAGCATCAGAGGCACCTGAAACCAAGCCTGAGCCTGCGCCTAAGCCAGTTGCTGACAAGGGCTTCCCAGGTAACGTGATTGACGCGATTGCCAATAACACTATGTACCAGATCGCTCTTGGAGGCGGTTTGGTTATTCTGTTGTTGGTTCTTTTGCTCCTCGCCCGCCGCAACGCTAACCGCGAGAAAGAGTTTTATGAGCAGCTCAATAGTGAATCTGGCGGGCCTGACGATACCTTCGATCTGAGTCTGGATGACGATGAGACAACGCAGAGCGATGGTAATAGCGACGCTCTGGAAGAAGCGGATACATACATAGCCTACGGTCGTTATGATCAGGCGACGCAAGTTCTGGAAGCAGCTATCTCCCGCGAGCCAAGTCGCACAGATCTTCGCCTGAAGCTTCTAGCTGTCTACGCTGACAATCAAGAGCGCGACTCCTTCGAGAAACAGTTTGGGGAAATCGAGACACTAGGAGATGACGAAGCGCTTGCGCAGGCTAACGAGCTGCGCACCCGCCTTGCGGAAGCTGAATCAATGCCGAGCATTGACGACCTAGAGTCTCAGCTTCGCTCCGGTTCGTCCTTATCTGACGAGCTCGTGGCAGATCAATACGACGCTGGCCGCGAAGAACAGGTTGAGAACGAGTTCGGCGATTTTGACTCGGATTTGTCCGACTTTGATTCCGATACCATTGAAGGTGCAGAAAACGCGGCAGACGCCAAGGCCGACGACGAAACGAATCAGGAAGAAAAGAACGAGTCAGACGATCTGATCGAATACGATCTATCAGGGTTAGAGCTGCCGAAAGCAAAAGACGAAGCGGCAGATCCGCAGGAGTCGGACGTTACAGACTCCGAGCAAACGTCGGCAACTGATCTGTTGGACGAGGAAAGCGACTTTTCTTCACTCGAGATAGACCTTGACGATTCGGAAGATTCTTTTGAGGAGTCTCTCGAAGGCTTCGGTCTGGACGAGTCGTCCGAGAAATCGCTGGATGAATCCCTCGGTGAGCTTGATGAGCTATCAGGTTTCGAACTAAATGATGAGTTTGAATCCGAGACGTCACTTGATGAGCTAGAGAACGAGTTAGAAAGTGAAGCTGATAATAAGCTAGGGAGTGACCCAGAAGTTGAAGATGCATTAAGCTCAGACCTTGGTGCTCTGGATGAGTCTTTCTTGGATGAACTCGATGCAGAGTTGGACAAGGTTGCGGGCGAAGAGGAAGAGCTTGGTGGCTCGGAGATGGAAGAGTCCACTTTGGATGATCTTGAATTGGATGTCTCCGATGAAGATCTTGCCCTGATGGAAGAGTTCTCGGACCCAGCCGACTCAGCCAATGCCGGGTTAGAAGATAAACAGCCGTCTTTGGATGACTTGGATGACGAGCTGGACCTTGGCGATGCGCTCTCAGAAGACGCTGATGCCTCTCTATCAGTAGCTGAAGGCTCTGCTCCTGACGTTGACGACTCTGTTCCGGACGCTGATGGCTCTTTTCTGGATGAAGATTTGCCCGTAGCGTCTGATGAAGTGAAGGGCGAGGCATCAAGCTCACCGCTTGCTGATATCGATGAAGATGATATTGGCGACGATGATGACTTCGATTTTCTTGCAGGGACAGACGAGGCCGCAACCAAGCTTGACTTGGCACGGGCCTATATTGAGATGGGCGACAGTGATGGGGCGCGTGACATTTTGGAAGAAGTTGCCCTAGAGGGTGATGACGGACAGAAAAGCGAAGCTCAGGATCTGCTTAAAAAACTGTCCTAATTCGTTATAATCAGATAATTAAGGCAGCAAGCGCTGACTGACGCCGGGAGTTTCCCGGTAGCAGTCGGCGCTTTGTTTTTACAGCAACATACTTTCCGGATTTACATTTGTTTCTCTATCCTCAGGAACTCACAACGGATAATGCTATCGGCGCCGGGCGCGTTGCTTTGGCTTTCGAATACGATGGCCGGGGTTTCCATGGCTGGCAGCTACAGAAATCCGGCGTTCGTTCGGTAGAAGCAGAGCTTACAAAAGCTGTTGAGAAAGTGGCCAATCATGACGTTAACCTTGTGTGTGCGGGCCGAACGGATACTGGGGTGCACGCGAGTTACCAAATCGCGCATTTTGAAACTTCAGCCGTTCGACCGCTCCGTTCATGGGTTATGGGTATTAACACCGCTTTGCCATTTGATATCGCTGTGCATTGGGCAGGGAATGCTCGCGAGGATTTCCATGCGCGCTTTTCAGCTGTGTACCGACGCTACCGCTACGTCATCTATAACAGCGCCGTGCGCCCTGGTATCCAGAGAGGTCAGGTAAGCTGGACGTTTCGCGAGCTGGATGCCGAGCTAATGCATGACGCCGCCCAAGCATTGGTCGGGGAGCACGATTTTTCGTCGTTCCGTGCTGCGGGCTGTCAATCTCGAACGCCAATACGCTTCCTCGAGCAAATAAAGGTAACCCGGAAAGCGAACTTCGTCGTAATTGATGTGCAGGCCAATGCGTTTCTGCATCACATGGTTCGGAACATCGCTGGGGCTCTTATGGCTGTAGGTGCTGGAAATCAGTCGCCACGCTGGATTCATGACATACTACTTGCAAAGGATCGCAGGCTGGCTGGCGTAACCGCACCGCCCCACGGCTTGTATCTGGTGGATGTTGGTTATCCCGATGGTTTCGGCATACCTGCCGCTGAATGCGGCCCTGGTTTCCTGAGACCCTGGTTCAGCCCGTCAGAAAACAGCCCGGTTCGCCCAACTCACATTCACCCGAAACAGAAGCCGGTAGACGCATCATGAAAACACGAGTCAAAATTTGTGGTTTGACCCGTGTTTCGGATATCAAAGCGGCGGTTGCGAGCGGAGCGGATGCGATAGGCTTAGTGTTTTATGAGCCCAGCCCCCGCGCCGTGACTATAGAGCAAGCCGAGGTGCTTGCACGACATATTCCTGCGTTTGTGTCCCTCGTTGGCCTGTTTGTTAATCCTCCGGAAGCGCAAGTTAGAGATGTTCTGAAGCGCATACCATTGGATTTGCTGCAGTTCCACGGCGACGAGTCAGCAGGTTTTTGCGCGCAGTTCGAACGGCGCTGGATCAAAGCAGTGAGAGTTCAACAGGCCGGCCAAATCGAAAAAGCGTTCAGTGACTATTATCTTGCCTCCGGGCTGTTGGTTGATGCTTGGGATCCAGTGCGATTTGGCGGTACCGGGCAGTCGTTCAATTGGGATTTGATTCCGCCTGAGCGCACCTTGCCCCTCATATTGGCCGGTGGGTTGTCATCTGATAACGTATTCGACGCCGTAAAGAAGGTAAGGCCTTGGGCTGTTGATGTCAGTGGTGGTGTTGAAAAGAGCAAAGGTATCAAAGACATCGAGAAAATGTCTGAATTTATTAAAGAAGCTCACCGAGTTTGATACAAGAACGCATTGTGGCTAACAGAGAGGCTCACCGTGTCTAACAGAGAGGTTCATCGTGTCTGTAAAACTGACTGAAGAAATGTTGACGGCACTGCCGGATGCGCAAGGGCATTTTGGTGCTTTTGGCGGACGATTCGTTTCCGAAACGCTAATGGATTCCCTAATGACCCTTGAGCGGGAATATTTGCGGCTCAAGAAGGATCCCGAATTTCAAGCAACGTTTGACAAAGACCTCGCAGATTATGTTGGCCGACCAAGCCCCTTGTACTTTGCCGAGCGACTGACCCGCGAAACCGGCGGCGCGCAGATTTGGTTGAAGCGGGAAGATTTAAACCACACAGGTGCGCACAAGGTAAACAACACCATTGGTCAAGCTTTGCTTGCCAGCTTTTTAGGCAAAAAGCGGATCATTGCGGAAACAGGTGCTGGGCAGCATGGCGTTGCGACAGCGACAGTTTGCGCTCGTTTAGGTCTGGAATGTCACGTTTTTATGGGCGCTGAGGACGTTCAAAGACAATCGTTGAACGTGTACCGCATGAAGCTGCTTGGTGCAAAAGTTCACGCTGTCGAGAGCGGTAGCCGCACACTCAAAGATGCAATGAACGACGCTATGCGTGACTGGGTGACCAATGTTGACGATACCTTCTACATTATTGGTACCGTCGCAGGACCGCACCCTTACCCCTTGCTGGTTCGCGATTTCCAGTCGGTTATCGGGCGTGAAACCCGTAACCAGTCTCTGGAAAAAGCCGGAAAGCTGCCGGACGCGTTGGTTGCTTGTGTGGGTGGCGGCTCTAATGCGATCGGAATGTTTTACCCGTTCCTTACCGACGAGTCTGTGCAACTCTATGGTGTAGAAGCCGGTGGGCTTGGCATTGAAACCGGGCAGCATGCGGCGCCTTTGTGTGCCGGGCGACCAGGCGTCCTTCATGGCAATCGTACTTATCTTATGGAAGATGAGAATGGCCAAATCGCGGGCACGCATTCCGTCAGTGCTGGTTTGGATTATCCGGGGGTAGGGCCGGAACATAGCTGGTTGAAGGATATTGGCCGGGCCAACTATGTGTCGGTCACCGATGACGAAGCCCTGCAAGCGTTCCGCATGTTGACTCTAGTTGAAGGCATCATGCCTGCGCTGGAAACGGCTCATGCGGTTGCTTACGCTGTAAAGCTTGCGGCTACGATGGATAAAGACCAGATGGTCGTAATTAATATATCCGGTCGCGGCGACAAAGATATCCATACCATTGCGCAGCTGGATGGTATCGAACTGTAAATAATGGTCTGATTAACCGACAGGAGCAGGCATGAGCCGAATCGAAGGGGTTCTCCAGACCCTCAAAGGACAGGGCCGCAAGGCACTTATTCCCTTTATTACCGCCGGTGACCCACATCCCGACGAGACTGTGGGACTGATGCATGCCATGGTGGATGCCGGTGTTGATATCATTGAGCTGGGTGTGCCGTTCTCGGACCCGATGGCCGATGGACCGGTGATTCAGCTGGCCTGTGAGCGTGCACTCAAGCATGGCACGTCTTTACGCGGTGTTCTGGCGATGGTGAGCGAGTTCAGAAAAACCAATAACACCACTCCGGTGGTATTGATGGGCTACCTTAACCCTATCGAAGCCATGGGTTATGAAGCGTTTGCAGATGCGGCAGTAAAGGCGGGTGTTGACGGCATTCTCACGGTGGATTTACCACCGGAAGAGGCTGAGCAAATTGCGCCGTTATTTGCGCAACGGGGTTTGGATCCGATTTTCTTGCTGGCGCCAACCACAACCGATGAAAGAATTCGGGCAATTGCCGATCACTCTTCCGGATATGTGTACTATGTTTCATTTAATGGCGTAACCGGTGCTGCCAAAATAAATGTGGATGAAGTAGCTGCCAAGGTAGCCCATATCCACAAATTGACAGCTCTGCCCGTTGGCGTTGGTTTTGGTATTCGCGATGCAGAAACAGCGGCAGCCGTAGGGCGGGTATCCGATGGTGTAATTGTTGGCAGTGTTCTGGTGGATACAATAGCCGGAAATCAGACCGATATCGTAGCGCTTAAAAGGGCGCTGACGGATCTGCTCAACCCTATGCGTGAAGCGCTGGATAGTCTGGCTTCCTGAGCCGAAAGGTGAAGGGTGAGGGCAGACCGGAATCAAAGGACAGGATGAAACCATGAGTAACTGGCTGGACAAGATAATGCCGGGCAAAATTCGCTCGGAATCCAATCGCAGAACAGGTGTGCCTGAAGGGCTTTGGAAAAAATGTCCCAAATGTGGAGCCTTTCTCTACAAGCCGGAGCTGGAGAAAAATCTGGATGTTTGCCCCAAGTGCAATCATCACCTGAGAGTGGCTGCCCGCCGCCGCCTAGATATTTTCCTTGATGAGGATGGCCGGGAAGAAATTGGAGAAAATCTCGAACCCTGGGATAGGCTCAAATTCAAGGACTCCAAGCGTTATAAGGATCGCTTGGTGCAAGCCCAGAAGGCCACTGGTGAGAAAGATGCGCTGGTTGCTATGAAAGGTAAAACTCTGGGCGTTCCGTTAGTTGCTTGCTCATTTGAGTTTGGCTTTATGGGCGGCTCCATGGGGCAGGTTGTAGGTGAGAAGTTTGTGCAGGCCGCCAATGTTGCGCTTGAAGAACGTATACCACTGGTCTGTTTTTCTGCTAGTGGTGGCGCTCGGATGCAGGAAGCCATCCTCTCGTTGATGCAGATGTCCAAAACCGCAGCCGTGCTGGAGCGCATGAAGCAAGAAGGCTTGCCGTATATCTCGGTAATGACAGACCCGGTGTTTGGTGGCGTGTCCGCAAGTTTGGCAATGCTGGGTGATCTCAATATTGCGGAGCCCAACGCATTGATTGGCTTTGCGGGCCCGAGGGTGATCGAGCAAACGGTGCGTGAAAAATTACCTGAGGGCTTTCAGCGCAGCGAGTTCCTGCTGGAGCACGGGGCTATCGACATGATTTTGCATCGCCACCAAATGCGTGACCGCATTGCTCACGTATTGGCGAAGTTCACTGGGCAAGATCGGCCGGGAACAGACGAGCCCATTGAATTTGAGATAACGGAAAAGCCCGACGCTGATGTCCCAGCCGAGTAATCCGAAATCACAGTCCCCGAAAGCACCGGGGGCTGGCGCTAATCTTGACGAGTGGCTGTTCTGGCTAGAATCGATTCACCCTACCGAAATTGACCTCGGGCTTGATCGAGTGCTTCTGGTACTACGCAAGCTGTTCAGGCGTAAGCCTAATGCGCGAGTGATTACCGTTGCTGGAACCAACGGAAAAGGCAGTACAGTAGCTACGCTTGAATCGCTTTTGCATGCATCAGGGCGAAGCACCGGCGCCTACACGTCACCGCACCTCCAGAATTACAACGAACGCATCCGTATTGGTGGCAAGGATGTTGACGATGCGACTCTCATCTCTGCGTTTGAAAAGGTTGAATCTGCCCGTGGTTCCGTAACATTGACCTACTTTGAGTTTGGCACCTTGGCAGCGTTTGTTGTTCTTGCTGAAGCAGGTGTTCATGACTGGATTCTTGAAGTGGGCCTTGGCGGGCGACTTGATGCCGTAAACGTGATTGATGCGGATCTTGCGATTATCACTTCCGTGGATATCGATCATGTGGCTTTTCTCGGGGATAACCGTGAGGTTATCGGCTTCGAAAAAGCTGGCATCCTTCGTCCAGGTATACCGGCAATTGTTGCCGACATGGACCCGCCTCGTTCCGTTATTCAGCAGGCAACCGCCCAGAAGGTGGTGCTTCAAAGAGTCGGCAAAGACTACACTATCGAGGAAACGACCCCTGACGCAGGTGGGTTATCTGTCACCCTGCATACTCAGGGACAGACTATTAGAATGCCCAGAGGGCCTTTGCCGGTTCAAAGTGTGGCAGCGGCAGTTATGGCTATGCGAATCCTTGCGCCCGACACGCCAATATCTGTAATCGAAACAGCTCTGACCAATGTTAATGTTCCGGGGCGTTTCGAACACCTTCGGCACGAACCTGACTTGTATGTTGATGTAGGGCATAACCCCCATGCCGCCCGTTGGCTTTCAGCGCAGTTGCAGGTTCTTAAGTGCGGGACCCGAAAGGTTCACGCAGTGTATGCGGCGCTCGCCGATAAAGACGTGGTAGGCGTGGCTCGCACGATGGCACCGATTGTAGATTGCTGGCATCTTGCAGGGCTTGATGTACCCCGTGGGCTAAGTTCGGAAGCCTTGGCCGAAAAGCTAGATTCCTGTCCATTGAAAGAGGTGTTCATGCACGGTTCTGTGACAGCTGCGATTACTGCAGCACTGGGCCAAGCGGCTTCGAACGACATAATTATTGTTTTTGGCTCTTTTTTTACCGTTGCCGAGACGCGCTCGTTGCTTGTTATAAGCGAAGTTGCCCCGCCTTAAACTTTGTCCATAGCAAGTTGCAGAGCTTTGAGTTATGGCAAGCAGGCAGTTAGTATGTTTTACGAAAAAACGAGTGAGGAGCCAAGACACGTGGATGGACTGAAGCAAAGAATCATTGGAGCGCTGGTTCTTATTTCGCTGGCTGTTATCTTTGTTCCTATGGTCTTCGATGAGCCTCACTCAGAGCGCACCTCTACCTCAATCAACATTCCCGAGGAGCCTCCTTTCCCGGAAGTGGAAGCGCCGGAGTCTGATCTGGTAACCCCGCCTACGTATCAGCAGAACGCTTCGCCATCTAAGGAGAAAGACGATCAGGGTTTCAGGATTCTAGAAGGCGATGCGCCAGTTACCGAGTCCGTGGCGGGCAGGAGCAACAAAGCCGAAAATGCGGAGGAACAACCGGCACCCGCTGAAAGTATCCCGCAAGAAACCCCGGTGTCGGTCGCGAAGGATATCCAACCACCCGCGCCGGAGCCGAACGAGCCCGAAGTCGTAGCCGAGCAGGATCGAGCGGAATTTACGCGGTCGTTGGAGGGCGCGTGGGTGGTGCAGTTAGGTAGCTTTGGTAATGGCGACAATGCCCGACGGCTTCGTGACAAGATTCGTGATAAGGGGTATAGCTCTCATCTTCAAGAAGTTGTTCGAGGTGATGTGACGCTTACACGGGTTTTCAGTGGGCCTTTCGCCGAAAAGTCGAAAGCAGAAGCCGCTAAGCGCGCTCTGGATGAGGCGTTCAGCCTCAATAGTTTGGTCACCTCCGGCGATAAATAACGTTTTTGTTCTGCTTTATATCATTCAGGCGGTTTGGCGAACCGGGGTTTCCTGATAGAATTCGCGCTTCCTTTTATTCACCGGGACTTTCATGGAAGCGCTGATCTGGATTGACTGGGTCCTCATCGCCCTCATTACAGTTTCCACTCTCATCAGTCTGAAACGAGGCTTTGTTAAAGAGGCCTTGTCTCTGGTGACCTGGGTGGGCGCCTTCATACTTGCCCGTACTTTTCACCCTCAAATGCAAGCATTGCTTGAGAGCACGGTAGAAACGCCGTTAGTGCGACTGATCGCAGCCTTCGCCATTCTCTTTTTCGGAACCCTCATTGTTGGCGCTATTATCAACAATATGATCGGTCATCTTGTACGTGCTACAGGGCTATCGGCCACTGACCGGGTTTTGGGTATGGGCTTTGGACTGTTGCGCGGGCTTGTTGTGGTCATTGTCGCGATAGCATTTGTCCGTTACACCCCTCTGGCTCAGGATACCTGGTGGAGGACGTCCGTCATGATTGACCGTCTGGCGGTAGTTGAAGATTGGTCCCGGCGAACATTCGGTGACGAATTTGCCCGTTTTCTCGAACCGGAACCCCAAACGGCCGTGGAACCCACGTCTGCATCCCGCTAACATTCAGAATTAACACCCGGAGATTACTCTATCCATGTGTGGCATTGTCGGCATCGTCAGTACTTCCAACGTCAATCAGTCGCTCTATGATGCGCTGACTGTACTTCAACACCGGGGCCAGGATGCGGCGGGCATAGTTACGTTTCAGGATGAACGCTTCTACCTGCGCAAAGATAATGGATTAGTACGGGACGTATTCCATACCCGCCACATGCACCGGTTGGTAGGCAATGTTGGTATCGGCCACGTACGCTATCCCACTGCAGGTAGTGCCAGTTCTGCAGAATCTCAGCCTTTTTATGTAAACAGTCCTTACGGAATTACTCTGGCCCATAACGGCAACCTTACCAACGCCGACGAGTTGAGCCAGGACCTGTTTCGAACTGACCTGCGCCATATCAATACTAATTCTGACTCGGAAGTACTGTTGAACGTTTTTGCCCACGAGCTACAAAAACTGGGCAAGCTTGACCCGACAAAAGAGGAAATATTCTCTGCTGTGCGCGCCGTGCATCAACGTTGTCGTGGAGCCTACGCGGCTATTGCCATGATAACGGGTTACGGCATTGTAGGTTTCCGTGATCCTAACGGCATACGCCCCGCGTGTTATGGGGAGAGAACCTCTGAAAGCGGTCGAAAGGAATATATGATCGCATCTGAGAGTGTTGCCCTTAGTGCTGCCGGATACACTCTGGTAAGGGACATCGCTCCAGGTGAGGCGGTCTACATTGAGACTGATGGCACACTCTATACCCAGCAATGTGCTCAGCAGCCTAAGCTCTACCCATGTATTTTCGAGCATGTCTATTTTGCGCGTCCTGACTCCATAATCGATGGTGTTTCGGTATACAAAGCACGACTGCGCATGGGTGAAACTCTGGCGGATAAAGTGCTAAGGGAGCGCCCAAATCACGATATTGATGTGGTTATGCCAATTCCTGACACCAGTCGTACATCAGCCATGCAGATGGCTTACCGTTTGGGGGTGAAGTTCCGCGAAGGCTTTATTAAGAATCGCTATATCGGCCGCACGTTTATCATGCCCGGCCAAACCATGCGCAAAAAGTCTGTGCGCCAGAAGCTGAACCCTATTGATCTGGAGTTCAAAGGTAAAAACGTAATGTTGGTGGATGACTCCATTGTTAGAGGCACCACCTGCAAAGAAATTGTTCAGATGGCCAGAGATGCGGGCGCTAGAAACGTGTACTTTGCATCGGCAGCGCCCCCGGTTCGTTACCCCAACGTTTACGGTATCGATATGCCATCAGCCACTGAACTAATTGCGCACGACCGGACTGTTGACGAAATTGGCGAGCTTATAGGTACTGATTGGCTGCTGTATCAGGATCTTGAAGATCTGGTGACGTGTGTAAGTGACGTGAATGACAATATCGATGGCTGGGAATGTTCGGTATTTACCGGCGAGTACGTAACCGGAGATATTGACGCGGCATACCTCAATCGCCTCGATGAAGCTCGAAATGACTTAAAACGTTCTGGAGGCGTTGAATCCGTCTCTGGCGATAACGGCATTATTGACCTCCACAACGACGAAGACTGATTACCGAGCCTTATCAGGAGACGCTCATGACTTTTCATCGCGAAGAAACTGTCCAGATTCCCGAATCGGATCTTGAGGGTATGTCTCTGGATACTTTGGCGGTGAGGGCAGGGCAACTGCGTACCGCTCAGCTTGAGCACAGCGATGCTATTTTTCCCACATCGAGCTTTGTCTACGGTAGTGCGGCCCAAGCGGCGGCTCGTTTTGGTGGCGACGAGCCGGGTAACATCTATTCCCGGTTTACCAATCCTACGGTTCAGGCGTTCGAAGGCCGCATAGCTGCGATGGAAGGTGGCGATCGAGCGGTTGCAACATCTTCAGGTATGGCTGCCATTCTCAGCACTTGTATGGCACTGCTGAAAAGTGGTGATCATGTGATTTGCTCACGGGGTGTATTCGGAACCACCAATGTGCTGTTCCAGAAATACATGGCTAAGTTTGGTGTTGAAACCACATTTGTGAGCCTGACGGATACACAAGATTGGGATTCGGCAGTGCGTTCAAATACTCGTATGCTGTTTGTTGAAACCCCGTCTAATCCACTTTGCGAAGTGGCCGATATGGCGGCGTTGGCAAAGCTTGCCCATGATAATAACGCATTGTTCGTGGTCGATAACTGCTTCCTAACGCCGGTATTACAGCGGCCTTTAGAACATGGTGCGGATATCGTTATCCACTCGGCAACCAAGTATTTGGATGGTCAGGGCCGCTGTGTAGGCGGTGTGGTGGTCGGTCCGGCCAAGCTTATGGACGAAGTGTATGGCTTTTTAAGGTCTGCTGGCCCCACTATGAGCCCGTTCAATGCCTGGGTATTCCACAAAGGCTTGGAAACCTTACCAATCCGTATGCGAGCCCACTGTGACAATGCGTTAGAGTTGGCTAAGTGGCTAGAGCAGCAGCCGGAAGTAGAGCACGTTTACTACGCCGGACTCGAAAGCCATCCGCAGCACGCTCTTGCAAAAAAACAGCAGAAAGGGTTTGGTGGGGTGCTGTCATTTTGTTTGAAGGGTGGTCGGGAAGAAGCGTGGACGTTTATCGATGCGACCCGGATGATTTCAATTACTGCGAACTTGGGCGACGTTAAGACCACCATTACACATCCGGCGACCACTACCCACGGGCGCTTGTCTCCGGAAGATAAAGCCAGAGCGGGTATAACCGAAAACCTCTTACGGGTTTCGGTGGGAATAGAAGCAGTCGAAGATCTGAAAACAGATTTGTACCGGGGTTTTCAGACTCTTCAGAACGCAAGCAACACTTAACGTTTGAGCATTCATGGCCGAATCTGCAAAAGCGAAGCAATCACCCCAGCAACTTACAGACAAGCAACTGCGTTTTCGCCGCCTTGCTGCACAGGGTGCCCGTGAAGGTGCGGTAATTGGGCTCATAGCCTTTTGCATTTATCTGGCTATGGCACTGGTTACCTTCAATCCTGCAGATCCGGGTTGGGCCAGCATCGGTCACGAGACGAGTGTGCTTAACGCGGCAGGACGATCCGGTGCTTGGCTCGCAAGCCTATTAATGGATTTTTTCGGCCACGTAGCCTATTTGTTTCCGATGATGGTCGCAGGCTATGCCATCATGCTTATCCGCCTTCGGAACGAGTCTCTGGATCTGCATTGGCCGCTGTTTTTGATGCGTTTTGGCGGTTTTTTGCTAATCCTATTGTCCGCTACGAGCTTGCTTTCGCTTTATTCTGTTTTTGGCTTAGGCGCTTCCTCGGGCGGGGTGCTTGGTACTGTCGTTTCAGACGCGATGGTTCGGTTTTTTAACCTTCCTGCGACCACACTTCTGCTTATTGCCATCTTTTTGTTTGCACTGACTGTGACGGTCGGGCTTTCATGGTTCTGGCTTATGGATCAACTTGGCGGGCTGACATTGCGGTTTGGGCAATATCTTAAAGGCCTAATGCAATCTAATAAAACAAAGGCCACCCCCGAGAAGATCCCGGAACCTTCGCAGAGCCCACCGGCTCAAAAAGCAAAATCTGCCGCATCATTGGCTTCATCGAGTACAGATAATAGCGCGGACACGCCAAATAAACGCTGGTGGCATAGCCTTCCCGGGTTCGGGTCAGGTAACAAGGCGAAAGCCAAGCCTACAAAACCGGCGGATGAGCGCATAGAGCCAGCACTTGAAGGTTTCTCTGCGGGAGGTGGTCCAGAACCCGCACGGCTCGAAAGCTTCAGTTCCCGGGATGAGGCGCCCGTGAAAACCCGTGATCAGAAGCCGTCAGCCGATAAGGGTAAAACACCGGAAGGTCGTTCGCTGAAAATATCGCCTTTCAAGAAAGACGAGCAGTCAGGACAAGTAAAGACTGGTAAAAATTCTCAACCGTCTCTTCTTGAGGATATAGAAAGCCCCATTCCTCCTATCTCGCTGCTCGACCCGCCTGAAGAGCAAAAGGAGAGTGGGTATTCCGAAGAAGCTTTGGAGCATATGTCGCGCCTGCTTGAGGAAAAGCTGGGTGATTTTGGTGTTTCTGCCGAGGTAGTTGAAGTAAACCCCGGCCCGGTTATCACTCGCTTTGAGATTAAACCTGCCGCGGGCGTCAAGGTTAGTAAAATTTCCAACCTTGCCAAAGACTTGGCTCGCTCTCTTGCGGTTTTAAGTGTGAGAGTTGTAGAAGTTATTCCGGGTAAGTCGGTAGTGGGTATCGAGATTCCCAACGAAAAGCGGGAAATAGTTCGCCTTAGCGAAGTGCTCAGCGCAAGAGTGTTCAGTGAATCCAGTTCGGCGTTAACCATGGCGCTGGGTAACGACATCGGCGGCAACCCCATGGTTGCGAATCTGGCAAAAATGCCGCACCTGTTGGTTGCCGGTACCACTGGCTCCGGTAAGTCGGTCGGGGTTAATGCCATGCTGTTAAGCATGCTGTTGAAGGCCGGGCCTGAAGATGTTCGTTTCATTATGGTAGACCCCAAGATGCTGGAGCTCAGCATTTATGACGGCATTCCTCACCTACTGGCTCCGGTGGTTACCGATATGAAAGAGGCCGCAAATGCACTGCGTTGGTGTGTGGCCGAAATGGAACGCAGGTATCGACTATTGGCAAGTCTGGGCGTGCGTAACCTTGCGGGCTACAACCGCAAGGTAAAAGATGCGGCGGAAGCAGGTGAACCGCTACTTGACCCCCTCTGGAAGCCAGACGAATTTTTGGCGAATGACGAGCAAGAACGCCCCGAACTTGAGCATTTGCCGTTTATCGTTGTAGTAATTGACGAATTTGCCGACATGATGATGATTGTGGGCAAAAAAGTTGAAGAGTTGATTGCTCGAATTGCACAGAAGGCGAGGGCAGCAGGCATTCATTTAATATTGGCAACCCAAAGACCTTCGGTGGACGTGATTACTGGCTTGATCAAAGCCAACATTCCGACCCGTATGTCATTTCAAGTGTCCTCCAAGATTGACTCACGAACCGTTCTTGACCAAGGCGGGGCGGAGCAGCTTCTTGGGCATGGCG
The DNA here is from genome assembly GCF_018860765.1 of Marinobacter salexigens. Lineage (GTDB taxonomy): Bacteria > Pseudomonadota > Gammaproteobacteria > Pseudomonadales > Oleiphilaceae > Marinobacter > Marinobacter salexigens_A. The sequence goes on along the minus strand of NZ_JAHKPV010000021.1, from coordinate 114,499 downwards.
ACATGCTTTATCTACCTCCTGGCTCGGGGCTTCCCGTGCGTGTTCACGGCGCCTTTGTGGATGATGATGAAGTCCACCGGGTAGTGAGTGCATGGAAAGCCCGGGGTGAGCCTGTCTATGTGGATGATGTTCTTAGCGGCGCTGAAGGCGAACATCTACCTGGGGTTCCAACCCTATCTGAGGGTGGGGACAGTGAAGGTGATGCGCTTTTCGATGAAGCCGTTGCGTTCGTGACAGAAGGGCGTCGGGTTTCTATTTCCTCCGTACAGAGAAAATTCAAGATAGGTTATAACCGGGCGGCCAATCTGGTCGAAGCTATGGAAGCATCCGGGGTAGTCAGTTCAGCGGGCCACAACGGCGCCCGTGAGGTGCTGGCGCCACCCCCACCGAGAGATTAGGAGTCGTAGTTTTATGCAACAATATTTATTAAAGCACCTATCAGCTCTAGTGACGGCATTGACCTTTGCTCTGGTGTTCAGCAGTTCAGCGGCGGCATCTGGGAAAACCGGTGCGACGGCGGAATTGGCCTCTTTGCTGGGTAGTTACGAAACCTATCAAGCAGACTTTATTCAAATTGTGGTTAACGAGAATGGAAGTAAAGTTCAGGAAACCCGTGGTTCCTTGAAAGCCAAACGGCCGGGCTTGTTTTACTGGGAAACCAGTGCTCCGCTATCACAGTTTATCGTCAGTGACGGCGACAGTGTTGAGGTCTATGACCCTGACCTGGAACAGGTAACCGTTCACAACCTCGACGACCGCGTTCAAACTACGCCAGCATTGCTACTGAGTGGCGAGGTCGACAATCTGGAAGAGACCTACCGGGTGTCCGGTCGCGAAATCAGTGACGACATCCGGGAGTTTACACTCCAACCGAAAAGCGAAGATTCGTTGTTTGTGTCCTTGCGCCTGACATTCTTCAAGAGCGAATTGCAAGAAATGCGCATGCAGGATTCTTTGTCCCAGCTTAGTGTGTTGAGTTTTGATCACATCCGGCTTAACGAGGCGGTGGAAAAAAGCGTGTTTTCTCTTGAGTACCCGGAGGGCGTTGACGTAATTCGGGACGAAAGCTGAAATGCAAAACAGCCTGTTCTCAGAGCAGGTCGGATTCCGGCCTCTGGCGGCGCGCATGCGCCCCGAAAGTCTTGAAGATTACGTTGGGCAGGTTCACCTTGTGGGCCCGGGAAAGCCTCTTCGCCGGGCAGTGGAGCAGGGCCAGCTCCACTCTATGATTCTGTGGGGGCCGCCGGGAGTTGGCAAGACCACCTTTGCAAGGCTCCTTGCCAGCGTTGGTAATCTCAGCTTTGAAACAGTTTCTGCAGTGCTTAGCGGCGTTAAAGATATTCGCGCTATTGTAGAGCGTGCCCGTAATCGCAAGCAATCACAGGGGCAGGATACGCTTTTATTCGTGGATGAAGTTCACCGCTTTAATAAAGGCCAGCAAGACGCTTTTTTGCCGCACATAGAAGACGGCACGTTTATTTTCGTTGGTGCCACTACGGAAAACCCCTCGTTTGAGCTCAACAGCGCTCTGCTTTCCCGAACCCGTGTCTATGTGCTCAAAAATCTGGAAGAAACGGACATTCTACGTTTGCTCAGTCGCGCACTCAGTTCAGAGGAGGGCTTTAGCGGTCAGCTTGCCGTCGCTGATGATGTGCTGAAGGTTATGGCAGCTGCATCTGGCGGCGATGCTCGCAGAGCACTGAATATTTTAGAGATATCGGCTGATTTGGCCGAGCCGGACAGCCATGGAGTGAACCGGGTAAATGCAGAACACCTTGAGCAGGTAATGCAAACCAGTTTGCGGCGTTTTGATAAAGGCGGGGATGTTTTCTACGACCAGATATCAGCGCTGCACAAGTCTGTTAGGGGGTCTGATCCGGACGGCGCGCTATATTGGTTGTGCCGGATGCTCGATGGGGGCTGCGATCCACTCTACGTTGCCCGCCGTTTGGTGCGTATTGCAAGCGAAGATATAGGTAACGCAGACCCGCGAGCACTGCAGCTAAGCATGGAAGCCTGGGATGTTCAGGAGCGCTTGGGCAGCCCGGAAGGTGAGTTGGCACTAGCACAAGCTGTGACGTATCTGGCGTTGTCACCGAAAAGTGATGCGGTTTATAAGGCCTACAATGAGTGCATGGCCGACATACGCAAGGATCCGGATTACGAGGTGCCTGTGCATTTGCGCAATGCGCCCACCAAACTGTTGAAAAGCATGGGCCACGGCGACTCCTACCGCTACGCCCATCATGAACCGGATGCTTTTGCTGCAGGCGAGTCCTATTTGCCAGAGGCCATCCACCAGCGCCGTTACTATGAGCCTGTTAACCGTGGTTTGGAAATCAAACTCGCCGAGAAGCGCCAGAGGCTTGACACCCTCAACGAACAAAGCCCAAGAAAACGCCATACCTGAAACCCGTGTAGGCTTGCGCCAACGCTAGCCACAAGCGCCCGCACAGGTATAATGGCGAGTTATTCTAAACACATCGCAAACCGTAAAAACTCAGGATAACCATGCTCGATCCCAAGCTCGTCCGTACCCAGACTGAAGAGATCGCCCGCCGGCTGGCCATCAAGAACTTTGTATTTGATGTTGCCGCTTTCGAAACCCTTGAGGAGCGCCGCCGAGCCCTTCAGGTGAGTACGGAAAACCTGCAGAGCGAGCAAAACAAAAAGTCGAAGCTGATTGGTAAAGCCAAGGCTGCGGGTGAAGACATACAGCCATTACGGGAAGAAGTGGAAAACTTGAAATCCCGCAAATCGGAAGCTGAAGAACAGCTGCGCGTTCTTCAAGAAGAGCTTAGCGCGTTTCTTGCTGGCATTCCGAACCTACCGGACGAAAGCGTAACTCCGGGAAAATCTGAAGAAGATAACATTGAAGTCCGAATCTGGGGCACGCCAAAGAATTTTGATTTTGAGCCAAAAGACCATGTTGCTTTGGGTGAGCAACTTGGGGGCTTGGATTTCGAAACAGCCACACACCTTGCGCACTCTCGCTTCGCCGTTATGCGTGGACAGCTGGCGCGTCTACACAGAGCCCTTGCTCAGTTCATGTTAAACCTGCATACAGACGAGCACGGTTATTCCGAAACCTATGTACCTTATTTGGTAAATGCTGATGCACTCTATGGCACTGGCCAGTTACCCAAGTTTGAAGAAGATTTGTTCAAGATGCAGGGCGAGCCGTCGCTTTACCTGATTCCGACAGCAGAAGTGCCTGTTACCAACATGGTGTCGGACTCGATTCTTGGTGCGGATGAGCTGCCCCTTAAGATGGTTTGCCACACGCCTTGTTTCCGTAGCGAGGCGGGTTCCTACGGCCGCGATACCCGTGGAATGATTCGTCAGCACCAGTTCGATAAGGTTGAGCTGGTTCAGGTCGTTCGTCCCGAAGAATCCGACGCAGCCTTGGAAGCGCTGACCGGCCACGCGGAAAAAGTGCTGCAATTGCTTGAGTTGCCTTACCGATTGGTGGCTCTGTGTGGTGGTGATATGGGCTTTTCTGCCGCAAAAACCTACGATATTGAAGTTTGGTTGCCGGGACAAAATAAGTTTCGCGAGATTTCTTCTTGCTCCAATACGCGCGATTTCCAAGCTCGGCGCATGGGTGCTCGCTGGCGCAATCCTGAAACCAAAAAGCCTGAGCCTGTGCACACGTTGAATGGTTCTGGCCTTGCCGTCGGCCGCGCTCTGATCGCAGTCATGGAAAATTATCAGCAAGCGGATGGCAGCATTCTCGTTCCTGATGTTCTCAAGCCTTATATGGGTGGTATCGAGCGTATTCAATGAGTGATGAATCCCCGAAAGAGCTTGGAGTAGGCGTTGGTGCGAGGTCAGCGCCGGTTCGCTACAGAACAAACCCGGTTACCTCCAACCCGAACAGCTCCGCCGGTGAAGTGGCGCTTGTAGGCGCAGGCCCCGGTGACCCTGAGCTTCTGACGCTAAAAGCCTGGCGGCTTATTACAGCGGCAGAGGTGGTGCTTTACGACCGATTGGTATCACCGGAAATTCTTTCGTTGATTCCGGACACGGCGGAAAAAATCCATGTTGGAAAACAGCGAGCAAACCATGCGCTGCCTCAAGACCAAATCAACCAGAGGTTGGTGGATTTGGCCAAACAGGGCTATAAGGTTGTTCGACTGAAGGGTGGCGACCCTTTTATTTTTGGTCGGGGTGGCGAGGAAATTGAAACTCTTGCTAGTGCCGGTATCCGGTTTCAAGTTGTTCCGGGTATTACAGCGGCTTCTGGCTGTGCAGCCTATGCGGGCATTCCTTTGACCCACCGCGATTATGCTCAGTCGGTGCGGTTTGTGACTGGGCACCTCAAAAATAATACTTGCGACTTGCCCTGGGAAGACTTTGTCCAGAATAACCAAACGCTAGTGTTTTATATGGGGCTAGTTGGCCTGCCTATTATATGCCAGCAGCTCATAGAGCATGGTATGGCATCGGACATGCCAGTTGCACTGGTTTCTAAGGGCACGACTAGGGAGCAGCAGGTAGTTACTGGTGACTTAAAGACTATTGTGCAACGGGTAAACCAAGAGGGCGTTCAGGCACCAACCTTGGTGATTGTGGGCCATGTGGTTGGCTTGAGGGATAGGCTGGATTGGGTAGGTGGTTTACCAATCCAGCCAGCCTGAATGTTAGCGCTTGGGAAGAACGTCTTTTAGCTTGTCGCGCATCTCGCGAATGGCTTTTTCCGTGGTCTCCCAGTCGATACAGGCGTCGGTTACCGACACGCCGTATTTCAAGTCTGAAAGGTTTTCAGGAATAGACTGGTTGCCCCAGTTGATATTGCTTTCAATCATCAGGCTCTGAATTGACTTGTTGCCTTCGAGGATCTGATGGCTGACATCCTGCATAACCATCGGCTGGATAGCCGGGTCCTTGCTGGAGTTGGCATGACTGCAATCCACCATGATGGATTTGCGCAAGCCAGCTTTCTCTAATGCTTGCTCGCAGAGGGTTACGCTAACCGAGTCATAATTCGGTTTTCCACCACCGCCACGAAGCACTACATGCCCGTATTGGTTGCCTTTGGTGCGGATTATTGCAACTTGGCCCTGCTGGTCGATGCCCAAAAAGCTATGTGGGTAGGAGACAGACTTCATAGCATTCACAGCTACATCCAAGCTGCCATCTGTACCGTTTTTGAAACCGATCGCCATCGATAGGCCACTGCTCATCTCGCGGTGGGTTTGGGATTCAGTGGTACGGGCACCAATCGCCGACCAGGCAATCGAGTCTTGAAGATACTGGGGCGAAATGGGGTCCAGGGCTTCGGTAGCAACCGGCAACCCGAGCTCATTGATGTCGAGTAATAGGCGTCTACCAAGGTGCAGACCACGTTCGATATCAAAGGTGTCATTCAAGTGTGGGTCATTGATAAGACCTTTCCAGCCAACAGTGGTCCGTGGCTTTTCAAAATACACCCGCATAACAATGAGCAGAGTATCGCTAACTTCGTCTGCAAGCTTTTTGAGGCGGTTGGCGTAATCCCTTGCTGCGTCAATATCATGAATTGAGCAGGGGCCCACCACGAGGAACAACCGGTGGTCTTTACCGTCAATAATGTCGTAAATAGCCTGACGGCCGTTTGCAACAGTTTGCGCAGCATTGCCGGTTAGCGGCATATCCTGTTTGAGTTTTTCAGGGGTAATCAGTGCTTCTTGGCTCGCCACGTTCAGATTTTCAAGATTATTGCCGGACATTTTTTGCTGTTTCCCCGATTCTTATCGTGTTGCCCGGCTGAACTGTGCAATATTCAAACAGGGCTACAAATTAACGCGAATAGCACCGGACCCGACTCTGGCCAACCCCGGCGAGTTGGTTATACTGCTTTATTTACTGGGCCTTTTCAACGCTTCTTGAGCATGGGGAATGGATGTCACAAAACAGGCCGAAGTCTAATCAGGTGGCCACACGGAAGGCAGTTGCTAAGAAAATTGATGAAGTTCTTGCAGGCATTCGAGTTCCTGACCTTCCTTATCCCGCTGGTAAACTGTCGCCTGAAACTGCCAGCGATTGGCAACCTCTGCTGTCTTCATGCTGGACAGAGCAGCGGGATGAGAGAGTTACCCATTTACTCCGTTCAGTAGACCTAGATTGGTCGGTACGACAGATCAACGCAGCCTATGTAGCTGATCGCATCATGGATGTCTTCCTAAAAACCAGTGGGCTACATACACAGATCGTGCGCCGCATTGCCCGATTGAGGTTTTATCTTGCCTGGCGAATGAACCTTGATGGGCATCGAGCGTTCAACGACACCTTATTGGTATGGCTAGACAGCTTTCAGGAGTGGAGAGGTTGGAGTGATTCTGGCGGGCGCTCCTCCAAAGTTCTTCTGGATCAGCTGGATGCCTTGGTTACTGCAGTTTCTACCAGTTTTGAGTCTGGCACCTCGGTCGCGGTGGATACCTTTTGTAGTCAGTGGCAGGAGGATTCATTCAGACGCAGCGCCCAGACCGGTAAGCTGCGCCAGCGACTGCTGGAAACCGAACAAGGAGCTGCGCGGCAACGGCGGGCTGATCAAACTTCCAGAGCTCTTATCGGCCGTGCGCTGCAGGGTAGAAAGCTGCCGCAGCCGGTTCTTAGTTTTATTTTCGAGCACTGGCAAGGTTTGCTCAAACAGGCGGTGTGGGATTCCGGGGTTACTGGCGAGGCCTGTCGGCATGGCAGTAAATTGCTGGAGTGGCTTGTGTGGGTAGGAGACCCGTCACTGTCAGATAAAGATAGGGATCGGCTTTACCATGTTGGAGAGCAGCTAGGTGACCGTTTGGTAGATGTTTGGGGGCGGGTATTTGAACGCCCTTTAACGCCAAACTCGCTAGCGGGCATTGGGGCAGTTTTGATGTCTCGGTTGCGGGGTGAAACGCCCGAGTTGGTTGATGCTTTGCCGGAGGGCGGCGGCTTTCTATGGAACCCGGCCTGGCTTAATTTTGTGCCACCACTGCACAAAGAGTTTGAACCCTATGAGGGCAGTTGGTTTGTTGAAGGTGAGGGGGCTGGGGAGCAACGCCGTTATTTTTGTGCACTGCTTGAAGAAACTGCAGAAATCCTTTGGACAAACGGTACAGGTGTAAAGTTGGGACTTCAGCCTTGGCAAGCCTTCTGCCAGTCCAAGGCGGAAGGGGGCATCCGTCCGCTGCCGGATCCAACACCTTTTGGTGATGTGCTTGAAGAGACTGTCCAACTGCTAGCAACAGCCTGTGAAAAACAGCGAAAACAAAGGGAACAAGCGGCGGCTGCTGCGAAGGCTCAGGCCAATGTTCTAAGAAAAGAAAGAGAAGCCGCCGAGCTAAAGCGCCAACAGCAGGAAGCCGAGAGACTGGCTGTTTTGGAACGCGAACGCCAAAAGTTGGAAGACCAGCGCTTAGCAGACGCTCAAGCTGAGCAGGAACGTGTGCACATTGAAAAAACACAACTGGCGCAGAAGCAGGTAGATGATCTAGGCCTCGGTGCCTGGATTGCTGTGGAATCCGGGCAGCCAGCTGTTGCAGCGACAAGGTTTAAGCTGGCTGTTAGAACCAATGCATCCCGAAAACTGATCTTCGTCGACAAGCTGGGGCTCAACCGGCGTGAGTTTATGGACGATGAGCTGGTTCAGGGCATCGTGGAGGAAAGAATTCGTATTTTGGGTGGCGCCTCTGAGTTTGATGACACTCTAAGCAGAGTGGTCGGCCGTATTCGTGTCGGGCGTAGCTGATCGCATGGCAAACAAGAAGCCAGGAATAATAATGCATGACACTGACTATACGTTTGGAACGCCAGACGATCCTGCCAGCGGTCAAGACAAACGCCGCCAGTACCGCTTAACTGCTCGGGCGCAAGCAATGCTGGAGTTGGAAGCTGGCTACCCTGCATCAGAAGGCGTTGTCGCTTCGCCCCTGCGGAAAATAGTTTGCGGAGTGCGTGACATCTCGGCCAGTGGGCTTTGTTTGCTTACTCAAAAGGACCTGTCAGTGGGAGCCTTACATCCGATGTCCGTTAAACTGGTAAATTATGCGGAACCCTTTGTCCTCATGGTGGAGGTTAGTTGGTGTCGACCGGCTGAGGATGGTTATCGAGTGGGTGTTAAAATCATCCAGTCGGATCAGACGGCTTATGTGGAGTGGGCGGATGCAGTGGCGAGTGCTATTGAGCCGCCATAGCGAAGCACTTACGAGGATAAGGGTTAGTAAAAAGCCAGCGTTGCGCTGGCTTTTTGCCTGAATGCGGACAGTTTTAAGCGTTACTCTTCCAGTTCGCCCATGCCGGTAATATTGAACCCGGCATCCACGTACATAATCTCACCGGTAATCCCGCTGGCCATGTCAGAAGCCAGAAAGGCGGCTGCATTACCCACTTCGTCTGTAGTCACGTTACGGCGAAGGGGCGCGCGGCGGGCATTTTCAGCCAGCATTTTCCGGAAACTCTTGATTCCCGATGCCGCCAGAGTCCTGATCGGTCCTGCGGAAATGCCGTTTACGCGAATGCCGTCACGGCCCAAACTTGCAGCCATGTAGCGCACGTTTGCTTCCAGTGAGGCCTTGGCAAGGCCCATCACATTATAGTTTTGCAGAACCTTCTCTGCGCCCAAGTAGCTCAGCGTTAGCAGAGAGCTGCCCTCGTGCATCATGGAGCGTGCACCCTTGGCCAGAGCAACAAAACTGTAGGAACTGATGTCGTGGGCGATTTTGAAGCCCTCTCGAGTGGTGACGTCCACATAGTTGCCATCGAGCTCATGGCCTGGCGCAAAACCAACAGCATGAACGATGATGTCGATATTGTCCCAGTGCTTGTTTAGTTCTTTGAACACATTTTCGATTTCTTCATCGCTGGCAACGTCGCAAGGGAAGATGAGCTTGCTGCCCCAGCCCTCGGCGAACTTCTCAACTCTGGGTTGCAGTTTTTCGTTCTGGTAGGTAAATGCCAGCTCCGCGCCTTCGCGGGCAAAGGCATCGGCAATACCGTATGCAATGGACAATTTGCTGGCTACGCCGACGATAAGTGCTTTCTTGCCACTGAGTATTCCCATGGGTTGTTCTCCCTGTGTTCCTGATTTTAGTGCATTATCCCCGAAGTAGGCTGGCAGGAGTAACGCTCAAATAGTCGTAGTGAGGTTTGCATCTTTCGGTTGATAGAAAAACGCAGCATGAAGCAATTCTTGTGTGTATTCGTGTGCGGGCGCCCTGAAAATCTGGACAGCATCGCCGTATTCCACAATCGTACCCTGTTTGAGCACTAACAGTTGATGACTGAGTGCACGCACAACGGCTAGATCGTGGCTTATAAAGATATAGCTTAGACCATAGCGTGCTTGAATATCCCGAAGCAGTTTGATCACTTGCTTTTGCACCGTGCGATCCAGCGCCGATGTGGGCTCATCAAGAATGATTAGGTCTGGTTGAAGCACCAATGCTCGAGCAATCGCTATGCGTTGGCGCTGGCCACCGGAAAATTCATGGGGGTAGCGATGTCTCGCCTCGGGATCCAAGCCCACGTCTTTGAGTGCCGCAACCACTTTTGAGTCGTGGCTATCCCGGTTATCAGAATCATGTATTTCCAGACCTTCCCGAACGATTTCTGCAACAGACATACGCGGGCTCAAGCTACCAAAAGGATCCTGAAAAACGATTTGTACCCGCCGACGCCAAGGCCGGAAGGCGCTTTGGTCTAAACTCGAAAGCTCTTGGCCATCCAACTTGATGCTGCCGGTGCTGGCAGTTAGTTTGAGTAAGGCGTGGCCAATGGTGGTTTTTCCACTACCGCTTTCACCGACAATCCCGAGAGTTTGCCCCCGATCCAGAGGAAAGCTGACCTGTTTTACGGCATGAAAATGTTCTTTCACCTTGCCGAATAGCCCCTTTCGGGTCGGAAAGCGCACATCGAGGTTGTTCACTTCTAACAAGGGCTTGTCACTTTTAGCGACGGCCAAGGGTGCGTCTGGAGGCTCTGCACTTAGAAGCTTGCGCGTGTATGGGTGGCTAGGCGATGCAAACAAGACCGAGGTTTCGGCTTGCTCTACCAGCTTTCCATGTTCCATTACCGCTACCCGGCTGGCGTAGCGTCGCACTATGGTAAGGTCGTGGGTAATCAGCAAGATGGCCATTCCCAGCTTCAGCTGTAAGTCTTGCAGTAGCTCCAATACCTGTTTTTGAACGGTCACATCCAGAGCGGTGGTTGGCTCGTCGGCAATCAGCAAATCCGGCTCATTTGCTAACGCCATGGCGATCATCACGCGCTGTTTCTGGCCACCGGAAAGCTGGTGTGGGTATGCGCGAAGTCGGCTTTCCGGGTTCTCGATACCGACGAGCCGTAAAAGCTCCAAACACCGTTCCCGGGCCTGAGGGCCGCGCATGCCTTTATGAAGCTCCAGAGTTTCGGAGATTTGCTTTTCAATGTTATGCAGAGGATTAAGTGAAGTCATTGGCTCTTGAAAGATCATGCTGATCTCCCGTCCACGAACCTGACGCAAACGTGTCTCTGGCGCTTGCAGTAGGTCTTCACCGCAATAACGTATCGTACCAGTGGGGTAGCTGGCGTGGCGCTCATTCAATAGGCGCAACACAGACAGTGCAGTAACGGATTTTCCCGAGCCACTCTCCCCAACCAAGGCCAGAGTCTCACCTTTTTGTAGGCTAAGGGATATGGAATCTACGGCTCTCTGGGCCTGATTGAAGCAGACAGAGAGATTGTCTATCTCTAGCAGTTTGCTCATATAAGTACGCTCATATCAGCTGACTTTTAACCATTCTTGCGGGGATCAAAGGCATCCCGCACAGCTTCGCCCACAAAAACTAGTAGGGTTAGCATCAGTGATAGGGAAACGAAGGCTGAAATGCCCAGCCAAGGCGCATGCAGGTTTGCTTTGCCCTGTGCAATCAACTCCCCGAGGGAGGGCGACCCGGATGGTAAACCAAAGCCCAAGAAATCGAGGGAGGTCAGGCCGGTAATGGCGCCCGTCAGGATAAACGGTAGAAAAGTAAGCGTAGCCACCATGGCGTTTGGAAGAATGTGCCGGAACATGATTTTCCGGTTATCAAGCCCCAGTGCTCTCGCCGCTTTTACGTATTCAAAATTGCGCGCCCTCAAGAACTCTGCCCGAACCACGTCTACCAGGCCCATCCAGCTAAACATCAGCATTATGCCCAGTAGCCACCAGAAGTTCGGTTGCACTATGCCCGAGAGGATAATCAGGAGGTACAGCACGGGTAGGCCTGACCAAATTTCGATAAAACGCTGCCCGACCAAATCAATTTTACCGCCGTAGAAGCCCTGAATGGCGCCAACAATTACACCAACAATACAGCTGGCGATGGTAAGGGTTAGCCCAAACAGAACTGAAATGCGAAAGCCGTAGATGACCCGGGCAGCCACATCTCTGCCCTGATCGTCCGTACCAAGCCAATTCACGGTACTTGGCGGTGCAGGTGAGGGCTCTTCCAGCTCGTAGTTAATCGTGTCGTAACTGAATCGAATGGGTGGCCAGAGCATCCAGCCATTGGTGAGAATCTCTTCGACGATGAACGGATCGCGATAATCTGCGTCGGTTGGTAAAAAACCGCCAAAGGTTTCTTCTGAAACTCGCTCCACTACCGGAAAGTACAAGGTGTCCTGATAGGAAATCACAAGGGGTTTGTCATTAGCGATCAGTTCAGCTACCAACGTGAGTCCGAAAATGGCCAGAAACGCCCATAAAGACCAGAACCCTCGCCGGTTTTTGCGGAAGTTGCGTAAACGACGCTGCTGGATCGGGGTGAGCGTCTTCATGTTACGCACCCTCCCGGCTTTCGAAGTCGATGCGTGGGTCCACCAGTACGTAGGTAATATCGGAAATCAGTTTTAGCACCAGCCCCATGAGGGTGAAAATAAAGAGTGTTCCGAAAATGACTGGGTAATCCCGGTTGAGCGCGGCTTCAAACCCTAGCAAGCCCAGACCATCAAGGGAAAAGATAACCTCAATCAGCAATGAACCGGTAAAGAACAGGGATACGAGCACCCCCGGCAAGCTGGCGATAACAATCAACATGGCGTTGCGGAACACGTGGCCGTATAGAACCTGTTTCTCGTCCAAACCTTTTGCTCTGGCGGTTACGACATAGTGCTTGCCGATCTCGTCGAGAAACGAGTTTTTGGTCAATAGGGTCAGCGTGGCAAAGCCACCAATCACGTTGGCAGTCACCGGTAGCGCAAGGTGCCAGAAGTAGTCGCCAACTTTCTGGTACCAGTTAAGCTGGTCGAAGTCGGAAGAGGTTAGCCCTCGCAGAGGAAACCAGTCGAAATAACTGCCCCCGGCAAACAGGACAATCAGCAGTATCGCGAACAGGAAGCCGGGAATGGCGTAACCGATGACAATGGCAGAACTGCTCCAAACATCGAAGCGAGAGCCGTCTGAAACCGCTTTTCGGATACCTAAAGGTATGGATACAAAGTAGATAATCAGCGTAGACCAAAGCCCGAGAGAAATGGAAACGGGCATTTTATCCACGATAAGTTCAATGACGCTTTTTTCCCGGAAAAACGAATCACCAAAATCGAAGGTAGCGTAATCTTTGAGCATTTTGAAAAAGCGCTCATGGGCCGGTTTATCGAAGCCGTACATCACTTCGATCTCCTTGAGCATTTCATCGGGGATGCCCCGGGAGCCCCGGCTATCGCTGGAAGCAGAGGAAACTTCGCCTCCTGTATCGCCACCGGAGGCACGGGCTAAGGTGCTGCCACCATGGCCTTCCATTTCTGCAATCAGCTGTTCAACCGGCCCTCCGGGGGCAGCCTGAACAATCACGAAGTTCAACAGCAGAATGCCGATTAGCGTGGGAATAATCAGCGCGAGGCGCCGGAGTATATAAATGCCCATTTAGCGGCTACTTCCTCAGGGCTCAGCCCACCAATCATCGAGGTCTGTACCGTTTTTAGGAGTCTTCTCCGGGTGCTTCAAGTGGCTCCAATAGGCAACGCGATCTTTCGCTAGGTGCCAGTGGGGTACCACGTAATGTCCTTGCAGCAGAACCCTGTCGAGGGCGCGGGTGCGCTGTACCAGCTCTTCGCGATCCGGTGCCTGAATGACCAAATCCACCAGTTCATCGACCACCGGATCGTTCACGCCTGCGTAGTTACGCGAGCCATTTGCGCTTACGGTGGAGGAGTGCCAGTACTCCCGCTGCTCGTTACCGGGAGAGTCGGACTGGCCAATCGCCTGTGTAATCATGTCGTAATCGAATTCCCGCACTCTCTGGACATACTGATTGCTGTCTACCAGACGAACAGAAACGTCAATCCCAAGTCGGGCGAGGTTGTTCTTGAAAGGCAAAACCACGCGCTCAAAGGTTTTCTGAAACAGTAAAACCTCAAACTTCAAGGGATTGCCCGTTTCAGCATGAACCATTTTTCCGTCACGAACTTCGTAACCCGCCGAGCGCAGCAGTTCCATAGCTGTTCTCAGGTTACCCCTGAGGCCTTGCTTACCGTCGGTGGCAGGGGCTTCAAAAGGCTTAGTGAAAATGTCTTCGCCAAGCTGATCCCGGTACTTTTCAAGAATTTCCAGCTCCCGACCGGATGGTAAACCGCTAGAGGCCAAATCGCTGTTTTCAAAGTAGCTGTTGGTGCGCGCATATTGGCCGTAGAAAAGATTCTTGTTTGTCCACTCGAAATCAAAGGCGTAGGTCAGTGCTTCTCGCACTTTTGGATCACTGAAGATTTGCTTGCGGGTATTGAATACGAAACCTTGCATCCCTGTCGGTCGGTGATGCTCAATAGCTTCTTTAATAATTGTGCCGTCATCAAACTTGTCGCCACTGTATGCTGTGGCCCAGTTTTTGGCAGAGGTTTCTACTCTGAAATCAAAACTGCCCGCTTTGAAAGCCTCCAAGGCTACCGTATCGTCGGTGTAGTAGTCGTAGCGAATATTATCGAAATTAAATCTGCCTTTGCGCACCGCAAGGTCTTTTGCCCAGTAATCCTCCAGCCGCTCGTAAATAATAGAACGTCCTGCTTCAAAGCTATCAACACGGTAGGCACCGCTACCTAGCGGTGGGGTTAGGCCATTTTTTCCAAACTCTCGATCTTCCCAATAATGGGCCGGAAGAATAGGCATTTGCCCGAGAATCAAAGGCAGTTCCCGGTTGCTGGTTTGCTGAAAATCAAAGCGAATGCGGTGGGGGCTTTCTACGGTTATCTTGCTGACATCTGCATAGTAATTTCGGTAAAACGGGTGCCCCTTGGTAGTCAGGGTTTCAAATGAGAATTTTACGTCTTCTGCGGTAATAGGCTCGCCATCCTGAAAGCGGGCCGATTTCCTCAAGTTATATGTGACGTAGCTGCGGTCTTCCGGCGTTTCCAAAGACTCCGCAATGAGCCCATACATGGAAAACGGCTCATCGGCGGAGTATTCCAGCAGGGTATCGTAGAGATAATTATTGACCCCCGCTGCTGCCACTCCGCGAATAACAAAGGGGTTGAAGGAATCAAAGCCATTAGCCACAACGGCCATCCTCAGGGTGCCACCTTTTGGGGCTTCGGCGTTGATGTGATCGAAATGGCTAAAGCCTTCCGGGTATTTCGGCTCTCCATGCATGGCCATGCCATGAACCGCTTCTGGCGCTGGGTTAGACTCGACCGTTGCCAAATCTTGGGCTGACACAACTCCGGTAGCGGCCAACAGGCCCAGAAACGAAAAAAGCGAAGTGATGCGTGAGATATTGTAGGTTTTTGTCATGATTCTCAGGGGCTGTTCCGTATGTCGACGTAGAGTATCAGACTTTGTCCCGGTTGCAGATAACGCGAGGTGTTCAGATCGTTCCAGCTTGCGATGTCCCGCACATTTACTGAGAAGCGATTTGCAATCAGCGCCAGAGAGTCACCTTTGCGAACGCGGTATCCGACCTTGCGAACCATCGCTTTGCCACGGGTGCTGCCGGAGGATGCGAGAGCAGGTTGTGCGGTTTTTGACCAGATAACCAGCTCTTTACCGGGGATAAGTGGGTCACCGGGGGCCATGCCGTTCCAAGCAGCTACCTGTCGCACGGAAACTCTATGTTCACGGGCTATATCCCAAAAGGTGTCGCCGCGACGTACTGTATAACGCAATTTACTACCGCTACGTTTTTTTTCCTGTTTGCGCTCAAGCCGTTTTGATGCACTTAAAGCGTAAGCATCGGTGTTTTTCGATGCCGATGGAATCATCAGTCGCTGGCCGATGCGGATAAGATCACTGTTGAGATTATTGACCTGCTGCAGCACCGCGGGCGTGGTGGAAAACTTTCGGGAGATAGTGTTCAGGCTGTCGCCGGATCTAACCACATAATTGCGCCATGACACGCGCTTGCCCGGTTCAATGTTAGCAAGAGCAGTGCGAAACATTTCTGCGTTCTGATGGGGTACAAGCAGGCGATGCGGGCCATCGGGCGATGTCGCCCAGCGGTTATAAGAAGGGTTTAGAAGGTATATCTCGTCAATATCCACGCCTGCGAGTTGCGCAGCCTGAGCCAAATCCAGCTGGCCGCCTGTGTCGACAATATCGAAGTAGGGTTCATCTTTGAGAGGGGGCAAGTTAATGCCGTAGGCTTCAGGGTCATCAAATATTTTTGCCAACGCAATCAATTTAGGGACGTAGTGGCGAGTTTCTTTGGGTAGTTGCAGCGACCAAAAATCCTGCGGTTTGTTGCTTTTCCGGTTGCGGCGCATAGCGCTGGAAACTGTTCCCCCGCCACTGTTATATGCTGCCAGAGCCAGCGTGTAGTCACCACCAAAGCGGTTTGAAAGACGATCGAGATAGGTAAGGGCGGCGTCGGTGGCGGCGATCACATCGCGGCGGTCATCGTGCCACCAGCTCTGTGTCAGGCCAAAATACTTGCCGGTTGAAGGTATGAATTGCCAAAGCCCTGCAGCCCGGCCATGGGAATAGGCAAATGGGTCGAATGCACTTTCAACGATTGGTAGCAGAGCAAACTCAGCCGGTAGGCCTCGTTTCTCGGTTTCGTTAACAATGTGGTGGAGATACCGGCTACCGCGTTCGACTACCCGGTTGATGTACCCCGGATGCTTTGCGTACCAGCTCAGCTGGTCTCTAACCCGTTTGTTGTCAACGTCGTGATCAAGCAAAAAACCGGCCCGCAGGCGGTTCCACATATCCGTTTCTTTAACGCTGTTTTTAGTCAGTTTCTGTACAGGGTCGTCGAGCTTTTCACGGGCTTCCCGCGCGGCCGCCTTAAGCTCTGGCGCCATAGCGTCGTCTAAGCGCTCATTTCGCACCGCGTCGCTGTGCTTCCCGGTTTCAACGGATTTTTTGAGCCCTTCATCACCAGCTGCAACAGTTACCTCTTGTGTATCAAGAGGGCTTTCAGGTGCAGTTTCCTGAGATACATACAGAGAACTGCAGCCAGCTGTCAGGGCACCGAGAACTAAAAGCAGCGGCAATCTATTAACCGACATAGGCGTCTTCCGACTTTGGTTTGTCGCCGACTTTGTGTCTAAAAACCCGGCATATCTAATGAGTTACGAGCAAAAGTTGAAGCGATTTTATGGGAGCCCGTTTCAAATGGTCAAGAAACCTCTCGTTACGACGATGAGAGAAATTGTTAACCGGTCAGAAGTTATCTTTGCCATGCCGTATGGCTGCAAAAATGTCACTGTCTGAATTGGCGGGCAGACCTTGTTCTGCGCAGTACTGCTTTGCTGCGCCTACAACTAAGGGGTCGTCCCAGCGTAGAAACGGATTAAGCTGCTTTTCATTTTCGAGTATCGATGGCACGGTTGGCTCGCCCGATTGCCGCTTATCTTCGCACTGGCGTTCAAACGCTTCGAGTTTGCGGTCGTTTGGCAGCCAGCTACGAGCGAACCGAAGATTCGCGAGTGTGTATTCATGGGCACAGTAGACGGCGGTGTTGCCGGGGAGTTCCCGAAGGGATCTGAGCGATTCCATCATTTGGGATGGCGTGCCTTCAAATAGACGGCCACATCCAATAGCAAAAAGTGTATCGCCACAAAACACGGCAGGGCGTCCGGAAATTTCTGTGTCGGTAAAGAAGGCAATGTGGTCGAGCGTGTGGCCCGGTACACCCATCACTTTAAACGTAATGTTTTCCCAGATGACCTCGTCGCCAGGGTGAACCAAGTTGGTGCTACCTTTGAAGGGCGATTCAGCAGGTCCTGTTACGCGACAGTCTGGGGTTTCCTGAACAAGCGCTTTGATACCACCTACGTGGTCCGGGTGATGATGGGTGACAAGAATTGTATCGAGAGTTAGCCCCTGCGCAGCGAGGTATTCCTGCACAGGTTTCGCCTGTCCCGGGTCCACGATCAGGGCTTTACCCGTATCCGTGTCCGCAAGACACCATATATAGTTATCACTGAATGCCGGAATGGCAGAGATGGTGAGCATCAGATGTCCCCGTATATGATTGGCAAGTGTGACTGATATGATAGAGCATTAAGCCCATAGTCCCAACAGCCTGTATATTTTCGGCTTCCTTGCCGGTTTTTTAGAAAGCGGGAGTAAAGGCAGTGTGAAGAAAAATCATAACGTTGATTATTCGTCCCGGAGCGAGAGCTTTGAAAACTGGTTTCAAACGCCGCTTGGGCGCAGCTTGTTGGCAGACCAGCGGGGTTTTCTTGATCGCCGACTCGAAAAGCTAACAGGCGCGAGACAGCTTCAGGTGGGCGTGAGTCACCGGCTCCCTCTGGCCAACGGCACAGACTTTTCCCAGAAGATAATGACCTCGCCAAAATGCTTTTCTGGCACACCCGATGGGGTGGTTGTCTGCGATGCGGATGAGCTGCCTTTTTCAGGAGACTCCATGGATTTGGTTGTGCTTCACCACACGGCAGATTTCTCCCCTTACCCCCATCAGGTTTTGCGGGAGGCGGCTAGGGTATTGCGAGGTGATGGCTCCATCGCACTCATTGGCTTTAACCCGGTAAGTATTTGGGGGCTTCGCAGGTTAATTTCGCGACACCATGGGGGCCCTTGGGGAGGGCGCTTTCTTTTCCGCGGTCGCATGGAGGACTGGCTACATCTGCTGGACTTTCAGGTTGAAACGTCGATGACCCGTTTTTTTCGCTTGCCCCTTCAACGCAGTGGACGCAAAACCTCCGGGCGGCTTGATAAACGCATGTCTGGTTACGGATTCCTTCCGGTGGGGGCGTATTACTGTATCCTTGCGAAAAAGCGGGTGTGCGCTCGAATTCCACGGCGAAATGTTTGGCGCCAGAGCAAGGTGATGGGCCTCTCGGGAACAGGCACAGTGAGTGCCGCAAGAGGATGCCAACCACAGAATTTGAACCACCCCGAAGACTGATGGCCCTTGGGTCACCGAGCGAATCTAAAGAAACAGGAACTTGAATGTCTGGAAAGGTTATTCTTTATACCGATGGCGCCTGCAAGGGTAATCCGGGACGCGGCGGTTGGGGTGTTGTGCTGCGTTACGGGGATGCGGTAAAAACCATGCATGGCGGCGAGCATCACACCACCAATAATCGAATGGAGCTCATGGCTGCCATACAGGGGCTAAGGGCGCTCAAGCGTGGTTGTGAGGTTGAGCTGTATACGGATTCCCAATATGTACGCAAAGGGATCACCGAGTGGCTTTCCGGCTGGAAGCGTAATGGCTGGAAAACCTCCGCGAAAAAACCGGTTAAAAACGATGATTTGTGGCGTGAGCTCGATTTGGAAACTACGAAGCACAAAGTTAACTGGCATTGGGTAAAAGGCCACGCAGGCGTGCCGGATAACGAACTCGCCGACGAGCTTGCGAACAAGGGTGTTGAAGAACTGAGTTAATGTGGAAATTATGAGACAAATTGTACTGGATACAGAGACAACCGGTATTGATCCGGCAGAAGGGCACCGGATTATCGAGATTGGTTGTGTGGAGATGATGGAGCGTCAGCTCACCGGCCGAAACTACCATGTATACATAAACCCTGAGCGGGAAGTGGAAGCGGAAGCTATTACCATTCACGGGATTACGAATGAATTTCTTGTAGATAAACCCAAGTTTGCAGATGTCGCCGATGAGTTTTTTGAATTTATAAAAGGCGCAGAGCTTGTTATCCACAACGCCGCGTTCGATGTGGGCTTTATGGATTCGGAATTTGGCCGGATCAAACCCGTGCGCAAAACCGCGGATTATTGCGGGATTGTGGATTCTCTGGCGCTGGCACGAGCAAAACACCCTGGCCAGAAAAACAATCTTGATGCCCTGTGCAAGCGCTATGGCGTTGATAACAGCAACCGTGAGCTTCACGGCGCTCTACTTGATGCCGAAATTCTAGCCGAGGTTTACCTTCTTCTCACCGGCGGGCAGACGGCTTTGTCTCTGGATGCGGGGTCTGAGAACGGCGGAATTAACGGAGGAGTTCGTCGGTTGAACCCTGACCGCCCGGTACTCCCGGTGGTAGAGGCCTCGGATGCGGAGCGTGAGGCTCATCAGGCCTTCATGTCTGCTCTGGAGAAGAAAGTTGGGGCTACGGTATGGAGCAGGCTCGAAGGTTCAGAATGAGAACTGTATTGGCCTGTACTAATTGTTACAAGCCTGCTTTATTGAGGTACTTGAGTTTTATGTTATAAGTAATGGTTAGTTGGTCAGTTTTTTGACCACGCACAGGGTGTGATACCCGGCCACAGCTCACTAGGAAGGTGCGGTAGTTTCCGCAGATTAACAGGAAGCGTTTATGGTCCAATCGTCTCTTGCGACGAAATCGCAGTCGTTTGATCTGGTCAAAAGTGAAATTGAGCAGACCATCAAGCAGGCAGAATCCAGTCTTGAGCGCTTTCAAGCAAACCGCGAGAGCGGTGAGGATTTGCAGAACTGTTTAGATTTTCTCAATCAGCTTCGCGGCATTTTCATTTTGGTAGAGCTTCGGGGTGGCACATTGCTGTGCCAGGAAGCGGTCACCATGGCCAATGATGTTCCTGTCGGCGCTAATGACGACAAGAACATTCTGCTTACGACGTTGAGCAATGCGCTGTTTATTCTCCGTCGCTATGTAGAGTACTACCACCAACAACGTGCAGACCACCCTGAACTGTTGTTGCCAGTAATCAACGAGCTGCGTGAGGCCCGTCGGGAAAAACCCTATCCCGAGTCCTGCTTTTTCGACGTAGACCTCATTGGTCCGCCAGATTTTTGTGCGGGTGTGTCGGTCCCCGCTTTTGAAGGCAACGAAGCCGACTATGAAATTGTGGCCCGGCGGATGCGCCTGACTTATCAAGTTGCACTGCTGGGTATTCTCAGGGACCGCAACCCTGTGGTAAGCCAAAAACTCATAAGCCGTGCCTCGCGGGGTTTCGCGCGTTTATGTCAGGGAGCACCAATGGGGCAGATGTGGTGTCTTGTTGCAATTGCTGCAGACACCATGCTTGATCGTGCCATGCCATTCACCAAGGCCCGCAAGCGGACGTTCATGCGTATTGAAAAGTATGCTCGTGAACTGGTTTATGTAGGAAAGGTGGCCACCGCAAAAGATGCTCCGGATTCGCTTATTCGGGATCTCGTTTACTTGCTTTATCGCAGTGGCTCCGGCAACCCCGAAGTCATGCGTGTTCTTTCAGAATTTAAGCTCACCCCTGCGGAATTTCCAGATTCTATTTTGGAAGCGCATGCGCGGCGCCTATATGGCCCCGGCACAGACGTGTTGGAATCCTTGTCTGAAGCTTTGCAAGATG
This sequence comes from Marinobacter salexigens, assembly GCF_018860765.1. GTDB lineage: Bacteria > Pseudomonadota > Gammaproteobacteria > Pseudomonadales > Oleiphilaceae > Marinobacter > Marinobacter salexigens_A. The sequence continues at coordinate 93,852 of NZ_JAHKPV010000021.1, read as the reverse complement.
AGCTCAATCAGTTGAAAGACAAACTCGACATAATTGAGCGAGGTATCGAGCCGGATCTGGCGGAGCTCTCGTCCATTGCCGATGCTCTGGAACGGCTATCCAATACTCTGGTTATGCTTGACCTCAATCGGTTGGGAACCATTGCTCGAGAAGAGGCGGGCAGGCTTCGCAACTGGGAGGCTGAATCTCGCCTGCCCGGAGAAGACGAGCTTTTCCGTCTCGCCGACTCGGTGCTGGGTATAGAAGACGCGGTTATGCAGATTGTAAACCGGGGCATTACCTCAGAAACAGACGCCCTAGCAGGCAGTGAACGCAGCCGGGAAGAGTCAACCTACCTGAGAGAAGCCGTATTCGTGGTTGCTGATGAGGCACGTAGCGCGTTGACGCTTGCTAAGCGGGCGATTACGGCCTTTGTAGAGTCTGACTATGACAAACTGCACCTCGCGAACTTACCTGCAACCTTGCACAGTATTTGGGGTGGGCTGCAAATGGTAAATGACCCGGCTGCCGCCCACGTACTTGAACGTGTTGCCGCCTCGATACAGGAGCGTTTGTTGGATACCCGCGAGGCACCAGAAGCACAGGTTCTCGAAGCGTTGGCGGATGCTCTAACATCCCTTGAGTACTATATCGAGGGTATCGGGAACCGTGAAGAAAGCAATGCGGATCTTCTGCGACTGGCAGAAACCTCATTGGATGATGTGGAGTTGTAAGAATCGGCCGTAGGGCTCGGTTCCAAAAACAAAAAACCCGCGCCAAGCGCGGGTTTTTTCATGAGCTGGTATCAACTCAACAGGGCGCAATCAGCCCATGTTGAAAAGCTCACCTAGCTTGGTAGCTAGCATCATGTCGCCTTCAGCGCGCAACTGGCCAGCCATAAAGGCCTGCATGCCGTCGGTTTCACCTGAAACAATACCTTCCAGAGTTTCGGAGTTCATGATCAGAGTTACAGAAGGGTCGTCGTGAGGGCCTTCGTGTAGTTTGCATGTTCCGTCTTTGATGACTAGGTGGTGGGTCTTGTCATCTTCGATATCAAACTGGAACACCAGGTCCAGGCCCTGAGCTGCGTCTGCGTTGAAGTTCTGCTCGAGTTTTTCAAAGATTTGATCTACAGACATTGTTTTACCCTTTTTGATGGTTGTCTTGTCATGATAACGGCTTAGTATGCTTGGCCTTAAAAGCCTTGGCAGCTGCCGGATAGAGCCGACCTCGCTTTCCGACTTTATGGTGAGACGGAATCACTGTCAAGCTCGATCGAACGCTTGTTTTAATTATTTTGCTCTGCTTATCACTAGGCTTTCGGTAAGTTACACTCTCGTGCTTGCTTAACTGGCTGGAGAAGCGATTTGGAGTTCCTGATTGAATACGGTTTGTTTTTGGCCAAAGTGGTCACCTTTGTTATTGCCGCGGTGGTGGTAGTGTCCATTATTGTGGCCTCTACTCAAAAAGATAGAGGGGATGACGAAGACGACGGTGAGCTGCGGATCCGAAAGCTCAATGAGAAGTACCGAAAATTACGCGAATCGATTCAGGCGCGTTTGATGTCTGAGTATGAGCGGAAAACCTGGAGTAAGGCGAAAAAGAAGAAAGAAAAAGCTGAAAAGAAAGCGGGAAAAACGAAAAAAACGGATGCGGACACACCCGAGGAATCACCTGCGCGCATTTTCGTGCTGGATTTTGATGGCGATATAAAAGCCAGTGATACCGACCCGCTTCGCAGAGCCATCTCTGCTGTACTCAGCGTTGCAGAGCCGGGCAAAGATGAAGTGGTTATTCGGCTAGAAAGCGGAGGAGGGCTGGTGCACTCCTATGGCTTGGCAGCAGCGCAACTTGACCGAATCCGGAGCAAAGGTATTCATCTCACTGCGTGTGTCGATAAAGTGGCCGCAAGCGGAGGCTACATGATGGCCTGCGTGGCAGATCGAATAGTCGCTTCCCCCTTTGCCATACTCGGCTCAATTGGTGTGGTGGCACAACTACCCAACTTTCACCGCCTGCTCAAGAAAAACAACGTCGACTTTGAAGTGCTGACCGCCGGTGAGCACAAGCGCACCATGACCATCTTTGGCGAAAATACGGATAAAGGTCGCCAGAAGTTCCTTGATGATCTTGAAGATACCCACGATCTTTTCAAAGATTACGTAAGTGAGCGCAGGCCCGAACTGGACATTGCTGCGGTGGCGACTGGTGATATTTGGTTTGGCAAACGAGCGCTTGAGGTAAAGCTCATTGATGAGATTAAAACCTCCGACGAATATCTCATTGAAGCCTGCGAGCGGGCAGACGTAGTCTCTGTATCCTTCGAGCGCAAACGAACCTTGCCTGAAAAACTTGGGCTGGCGACCAGTGCCGCACTTGAACACACGGTATGGAAAGTTCTAAGCGCATTCCGCAACCAGAAAATACAATAGCTGACAGCAAACGGGGAAAGCCATGACGAACGATACTCAATTTAAAGTCTGGCGTGTAGAAGAACAGGAGGGCGACTATAGAGGTTCCGAGCGGCCCCTTGATATCAAGGAGCTACCGGCGGGAGACGTACTGATCAAAGTCAGTCACTCATCCCTGAACTACAAAGACGCACTCTCAGCCTCCGGCAACAAAGGAGTCACCCGCTCGTTCCCCCACACCCCAGGCATCGACGCCGCTGGCGAAGTTATCGAATCCGCCATGATTTATGGAACAGCGGGCCTCACAGCAGGCCTATGCGTTCAAAAAATCCTGACCATGGGTGGCCAAGCCAGAACAGGGTAAAGTGGCCGTTTCCGGAGCCTCAGGAGCTGTTGGCAGCATTGCCGTGGAACTGCTATCAAAACTCGGGTTTGACGTAGTCGCAATCAGCGGCAAAGCCGACCACAAACAGAGCCTCAAAGAACTGGGTGCCACGCACTGGCTGAGGGCAAAAAGTCGATGCTTAAGCTCGCTTTCGCCAACGCGGTAGATACCGTAGGCGGCGCACCTTTGGCGGAGCTGCTAAAACAGATCCAACCCGGCGGCTCCGTCTCCTGCTGCGGCCTAGTTGCAGGCCCACAACTCCAAACTACGGTTCTCCCATTCATCCTCAGGGGTGTAAACCTCCTAGCTGTGGACTCCAATATTTTAGATCAAGAAGCCCGACGCCTAAACAAAGGCAAGTCGGTATCCGTAGCTGCCTGATACCCCTGACTAAAGAAATTCAAAGCCCGAGCCGCCTTGCGAATATCCTTATCCGGCCGCAGCTCATAGGTATCAAAACCACAGCGCTTCATAAACTGAAGCTGATCCAGCAGCACATCGCCAATCGCCCTCAACTCATTTTCATATCCGAAGCGCTCCCGCAACAGCCGGGCAATGCTGTAACCGCGGCCATCACTAAACTTCGGAAAATTAACTGCAATCAAAGGCAACTCGTTTACATGATCCGCCAGAACCTCCGGCTCATCATGGCTGTCTAGCCACACACCAATATTCTCATTGCCCGCAAACTGCTCACGGTTTTCAATCCACAAATCAGCAGGAATCAACACCCGTTTTTGCTCAGGAATATCCAATGTCTCACCGCGCTCGGGGCGGGAAACTACAAACCACTGATTCTGACGGATGCTGCCATCCCGGAAAATAATGTCAGGCATAAACCCGCTCCTTGAAAGGATCAATTCCAACACGACGATAAGTATCCAAAAACGATTCCTCATCTGTGCGCTTGTTAACATACACATCAATGATCTTAGCGATCACATCCGGCATATCATCCCGAGCAAAAGAAGGCCCCAGAATTTTGCCGATGGTTGCATCATGCTGCGATGCGCCACCAAGGCTCACTTGGTAGAATTCCTGGCCTTTTTTATCAACACCCAGAACGCCGATGTTTCCTACGTGATGATGGCCACAGGCATTCATACAACCCGATATGTTCAAATCGATTTCGCCAAGGTCGTATAGGAAATCCAGATTGTCGAAACGACGTTGGATGGCGTCAGCCACAGGAATCGATTTTGCGTTGGCCAGTGCGCAGAAATCACCCCCAGGGCAGCAGATAATATCTGTTAGCGTGTTCAGGTTTGCAGTGCCAAAACCCATGGGGCCGAGCTGCTCCCAAAGCTCCAGCAAACGATCCTGGCGCACATCCGCCAAAACCACGTTCTGCTGATGGGTTACCCGCACCTCACCAAAACTGTACTCATCGGCCAGATCTGCAATCTGTTCGAGCTGCCGATCAGTAACATCTCCGGGCGGCGTTCCGGTTTTTTTCAAGGTTAGTGAAACAATGGCGTAGCCGGGCTTTTTGTGGGTATCTACGTTGTGCTGCAGCCACTGGTCAAACGCTCGGTTCTCGAACCGCTGGCGAGCAAGCAAATCCGTTGCATTGTCCAACGCCGCATAGGCTGGCTCAGTGAAGTAGGCCTGAATGCGCTCGATAGCCTCACGCGTGAGGCGGCTAGGGGAATCCTTGATGTGTGCCCACTCAGCTTCGACTTTTTCTGCGAACCCAGCCGGAGTCAACGCCTTCACCAGAATCTTGATGCGAGCTTTGAATTTATTATCGCGGCGACCGTAACGGTTATAAACCCTGAGTACAGCTTCCAGATACGTTAGCAGGTCAAGTTCCGGCAGGAATTCACGAATAACTGGCGCAACCATGGGTGTGCGGCCAAGGCCTCCACCTACGTGCACCCGGAAACCCAGTTCTCCGGCGTCATTACGAACGATCTGAAGGCCTATATCGTGGACCTGTATCGCTGCTCTATCGGTTTTTTCGGATGCGTTGACGGCAACCTTGAACTTTCTCGGTAGATACGCGAATTCCGGATGGAACGTAGACCACTGGCGAATGATTTCGCAATAAGGGCGCGGATCTGTGAGTTCATCGGACTGCACCCCTGCAAACTGATCCGTTGTGGTGTTTCGAATGCAGTTCCCACTGGTTTGGTTGGCGTGCATTTCCACTTCCGCCAATTCGGCCAGAATGTCAGGTACATCTTCCAGATTTGGCCAGTTTAGCTGCACGTTCTGGCGGGTTGTAAAGTGCGCATAGCCTTTATCGTAATCCCTTGTAATACGTGCCAGACGACGCAGTTGAACAGAGCGCAGCATGCCGTAGGGCACACAAATACGCAGCATGGGTGCAAGCCGCTGAACGTAGAGCCCGTTCTGCAGGCGCAGGGGCAAAAATTCTTCTTCTGCCAGCTCTCCAGCCAGTGCGCGTTCGGTCTGGTCACGGAATTGCGCAACCCGCTCGGCAGCCATCTGCCGATCGTGTTCGTCATATACGTACATAGAGGAAAATCCTAAAAATAGCGTCGTAATGGCAGGCGCCAGAACATCGGTGCCTTATATCTGAAACGAAGGATAGCAGGCACCCCTTATACTAGAAACGATTATTTCAAGATATGTTTATCGATTAAGGCGATAAGGCAGTTTGTTGCGGGCTGGACGAATATCAATTTGCTGCTTTACTGATAAGGAGCGACTGAGGTGGGCGCTTATCTCGGGTAACTCAAAATTGGCAGACTCTTCACAAGGAGCAGGTAATGAAGAACTTAATGCGGTCGGACAGCAGAGCTGACGCCATAGCATCTGTAGTGATTATTGCACTTGTTGTTGCATTTGCTGTGATCTGGGTATCGGGGCAGTAGACTACTGGCCGGATAAAACCACGTTCACAACCACAACGAGTGTGCCTATGAAAAGGCCTGTGAATAACAGGCCGCCAATGATGTAGGGCCAAGGGCTGTGACTGCCAAAATCTTCTTCGCGGCGCTTGCTGGACTGAACGCCCAGAGCGCCGGCAGCTACGCTTTGCATGACTTTTAAAACGCCGGGCCCCTGAGGTTTTTTGTTTTTATTGTTTTCTGTATTCGGCGAATCTGTCATATATCCCATCCTGTCTGCGTGTGAGCCTTGCCTTTACTCTGCAGGATCGTAGGCAAGGCTTGGTGCCAGCCAACGTTCAGCTTCCGCTTTGGAAAGACCTTTACGTTCAGCATAGTCTTCAACTTGGTCCACGCCAATTTTACCGACTGAGAAAAACTTCGACTCAGGGTGGGAGAAGTACCAACCGGAAACCGCGGCAGTCGGGAACATTGCAAAGCTTTCTGTAATTTCGATGCCTGTTTGTGCGGTGGCATCGAGGAGCGTAAATAGGGTCGCTTTTTCAGTGTGATCCGGGCAGGCAGGGTAGCCGGGAGCCGGTCGAATTCCGTGGTACCGTTCTTTAATCAGGTCTTCGTTTGCTAGTTGCTCATCGCGGTTGTAGGCCCAGAACTCTTTACGAACCCGCTCGTGCATGCGCTCTGCAAAAGCTTCTGCCAAGCGGTCGGCTAGCGCTTTAACCATAATCGCGTTGTAGTCGTCGTTGGCATTTTTGTATTCCAACGACATTTCTTCCGCACCAATGCCGGTAGTTACGGCAAACCCGCCGATATAATCACAGTGTTCAGCCCCTTCTTCCGCCACAAAGTCCGAGAGCGCCATCATCGACTTGTTCGGTGCTTTGTCGTCCTGCTGGCGCAAATGGTGCAGGGTGGTTAGCTCTTCGCTGCGGCTTTCGTCTTTGTAGACGACAATATCATCACCGCGGCGATGTGCGGGCCAGAAGCCTATTACGCCAGAAGCAGTTACACGCTTCTCATCAATCATTTTGCGAAGAATAATTTGGGCGTCATCAAATAGATTTCGGGCGGCCTCACCACGCTTGGGGTCGTCAAACACCTGTGGGTATTTGCCTGCAATATCCCATGAGATAAAGAACGGCGTCCAATCGATGTAGGGCTCCAGTTCACTCAAATCGTATTCTTCAAATAACCGAGTGCCTGTAAACGTTGGCTTGGGTGGCACATAGTCTTTAAAGTTGATTTCTGGGGCCCGGGCGCGTGCCTCTTTTAAGCTGACAAGCTTGGTGCGATCACCACGCTGTTTGCGTCGCTCCCGAATCATGTCGTATTCCTCGCGGGCATCGCTCACCAGTTTCGCCTTGGCAGTTTTGCTCAGCAGTTGCGAGGCAACGTTCACACACCGGGATGCATCGGAAACATACAGTGCAATGTCGTTCTTGTAATGGGGCTCAATTTTAACGGCGGTATGCGCCTTGGAAGTAGTTGCGCCACCAATCATTAACGGTAGGTGGAAATCCAAGCGTTGCATTTCGCGGGCAACATGCACCATCTCGTCCAATGACGGTGTAATTAGGCCACTCAGGCCTATGATGTCCACATTATGTTCCTTGGCTGCAGCCAGAATTTTATCGCTGGGTACCATAACCCCAAGGTCGATAACCTCATAGTTGTTACACTGCAGTACCACGCCTACGATATTTTTTCCTATATCGTGAACATCACCTTTAACCGTGGCCATCAGGATTTTACCTTTGGCTTGCTGGTCTTCGGATTTTTCTGCTTCTATGAAAGGAATCAGATGGGCCACGGCCTGCTTCATCACTCGGGCGCTTTTGACCACCTGAGGAAGGAACATTTTGCCGTCGCCAAACAGGTCGCCCACAACGTTCATTCCGTCCATGAGCGGACCTTCAATAACGTGGATAGGGCGTTCGGCCTGCTGTCGGCATTCTTCGGTGTCTTCAATAATAAAGTTGGTAATGCCCTTAACCAAAGAATGCTCTAACCGTTTGATTACCGGCCACTCGCGCCAGGCGAGATCTTCTTCTTGAGTCTTGCCGCCTTTGCCTTTGAAGCGCTCAGCAATTTCCAGCAATCGGTCCGTAGCGTCGTCGCGGCGGTTCAGTACAACGTCTTCAACCAGCTCTTTCAGTTCTGGTTCAATCTCATCGTAAATAACCAGTTGACCAGGGTTTACGATGCCCATGTTCATGCCAGCTTTAATTGCGTGGTACAAGAACACTGAATGGATGGCTTCGCGGACGACATCATTGCCGCGGAAGGAGAAGGATACGTTGCTCACGCCACCTGAGATGGATGCGTGAGGCAAGTTCTCGCGTATCCAGCGGCAGGCGTTTATGTAATCAACTGCGTAGTTGTTGTGTTCTTCGATGCCTGTGGCGATGGCAAACACGTTCGGGTCGAAAATAATGTCGCCCGGATTGACGCCAATGCTCACTAGGACATCATAGGAGCGTTTACAGATTTCTGTCTTGCGTTCAAATGTATCTGCCTGACCGTCTTCGTCAAAGGCCATCACCACTACAGCAGCACCGTATCTCATGCAGTCGCGCGCGCGTTTTACGAACTCATCTTCGCCTTCTTTCAGACTGATAGAGTTCACTACTGCTTTGCCCTGGATACAGCGCAGTCCTGCTTCGATGACTTCCCACTTGGATGAGTCGAGCATGATGGGCACACGGGAGATATCCGGCTCCGATGCGACCAGATTCAGGAAGGTGACCATCACCTCCTTGGAATCCAACATGCCCTCATCCATGTTGATATCAATAATCTGGGCGCCGTTTTCGACCTGATCCCGCGCTACGCTCAGGGCTTCTTCGTACTGCTCTTCTTTAATAAGGCGGAGGAATCGTTTGGAGCCGGTTACGTTGGTGCGTTCACCAACGTTGATAAACAGGGTGTTTTCGTCGCCAGTAAAAGGCTCCAAACCAGAAAGTCTAAGGGCTTTTGGACGCTCTGGAATTTTGCGGGGAGGGTACTTTGAAACCGCTTTGGCTATAGCTTCGATATGCTCCGGACGGGAGCCACAGCAGCCGCCAATAATGTTAAGGAAACCGTCTCGCGCGAAACCTTCAATAATGTCGGCCATTTCTTCAGGTGTTTGGTCGTATTCGCCAAACTCGTTAGGCAGACCAGCATTGGGGTGGGCGCTTACGTAGGTTTCAGCTTTGCCCGACAGCTCTTCCACATAAGGGCGAAGCGCGTCTGCGCCCAAAGCACAGTTAAGCCCAACTGAAATTGGCCGTGAATGAGCCACGGAGTTCCAGAAAGCTTCGGTGGTTTGGCCTGACAGTGTGCGGCCAGAGGCATCGGTTATGGTGCCCGAAATCATAATGGGCAGTTCGATGCCGCTGTCTTTAAAGTACTGCTGCGTAGCGTAAATGCAGGCCTTTGCATTAAGTGTATCGAAAATGGTTTCGATGAGGATGATATCGCAACCGCCTTCCACCAGACCCTCGACCGATTCATAGTAGTTGTCTACCAAGCTTTGGAAATCAGTGTTGCGATAGCCCGGGTTGTTCACATCCGGTGATAGCGATGCCGTTCGCGAAGTGGGACCAACAGCGCCAGCTACAAACCTCGGCTTGGAAGGGTCTTTAGCGGTATATTCATCCGCCACTAGCCTTGCCAGTTTTGCGGCGGCCACGTTCAGCTCTTTGGAGATTTCCTCAAGACCGTAGTCCGACTGGGATACGCGAGTTGAGTTAAAGGTATTGGTTTCGATAATATCCGCACCAGCGTCCAAATAGTCTGCGTGTATGTTGCGCAGCAGGGCAGGCTGGGTGATGTTAAGCAGGTCGTTGTTACCTTTTACTTCGCGATCGTAGTTGGCGAACCGATCGCCCCGGAACGCTTGCTCGTCCAGTTGCAGGTTCTGGATCATGGTTCCCATGCCGCCATCTAGTATCACAATGCGCTCTTGCAGGGCTTTGTGAAGTTGTTTCAGGCGAGTGTTGCGATCGGTCATAGTCAGTATTCCGGATGTCGTCATTAACGGCGTATTAGGTTCAATGGCGCGGGATCATAGCAAAAATGCGGGGTCCAGTCGTAGTGCGCGCCCAGTAATTCTTTACTTGGGTCAAGTTCGTGAGCACAGCGTATTAGTAGGTGAAAATCACTAGTCTGTGAAAGACCAACTAAATTACTTGGTCTTTCATGTTGCCACAAACTCCCTTAAAATGGATTCAAACTTACCAACGGGTTTAAAACATGGCATTGGTTACTGTGACAGATCCCGCACGGGATTATCTTGCACAACTTATCGAAAAGCAGGATGTGGAAGGCATGGGAGTGCGAATTTTCGTAACCCAGCCGGGCACCAAAAATGCCGAAACCTGCTTGGCTTACTGCCCGCCTAACGAGATTGTGCCCACGGATGAGCAGGTGGACCTCCAAAAGTTCACGCTGTATTTGGATCATAACTCCGTACCTTTCCTTGAAGAAGCCTATGTGGACTACTCCAAGGATCAAATGGGCGGCCAGCTGACCATCAAAGCACCGAACGCAAAAGTACCGAGCGTAGACGAAAACGCGCCTTTGCCCGACCGGGTGAACTATGTGCTGGCTTCGGAAATTAACCCGAATCTAGCCGCTCATGGTGGCGATGTGTCACTGGTAGAGATCGTTGACGAGTCGGTTGCAGTATTACGTTTTGGCGGCGGCTGTCAGGGTTGTTCAGCGGTGAGCCTTACCCTGAAACAGGGCGTGGAAACCACACTTAAAGACAGAGTGCCCGAAATTACGGCAGTTCGTGATGTGACGGATCATACCCAAACCGAGAACGCCTACTACCAGTGATGCCCACCGGCCTATTCAGGGTCGTTTATCACTAGACTAGCTTTGCATTGTAACCCGAGATAGCTGCTGTGAGTGTGGTGGGGATCTCGGGTGCACCCAATTCGTTATTTCAACTGTACCTTCGAAACCCCTCCTAATTTTGCCTGTGACGTTGCTCGGGTAACAAGTGGCTGTTGTCGGACGCACCTACGCTGGCGCTCCGGCATACCGCAGAGCCAGGCGTTAATGCTGTAGTGATCTACGCGGATAACTGCGCGAACTTGATCGCGGAGGCGCGGCTGCTTTCCTTTCATTTTAGGCTCCTTGCCAGATGCAGCTGTATATTTGAACAGTGTTATTGTTGGCGTGGATCACAGAAGTCAAATGATTACGTAGTAGAACGATGAAAACTGGGCTAAGCTTTTGTTTTATGGGTTTTTGATTGGTGCACCCGGATTCGGAAAGTCCGTAATCATGCAGCGGTCAAATTTCTGCAATCACTGAGGCATCAGTCTAATTGCTGTTTGGGCAGACCTTAGTTGAGTGCAATAGACCCGAAGACTCAAAGACCCAAGATCTCAATAATTTAGACAATAATAGCTGTATATTCAACCAGTGTTTTTATATTTGAGATCTGAACCACGAAACCAAATAAGGAAGATCGTTGTTGAACGCTTTTTTAGCTACCCTCAGAGACCCGCTGGTGCGCGTCAAGACGTAGCTTGAAAGCGACACCAGCGGGTCTCTGAGGGCACGCCATTCATCAGCGATCGCGTTGCCTTTTTGGTGCCATTCGCACCTTCTCAGTACGTCTTTGGCTCTTGGCCTAAAGCCACGTCGCATGCCCAAGAGTTCAGAGTGGCCTGAGAGGAAGCTGGTTCCTGATACCTTTGCAAGACTGGGCAGCCAAACAAAGTCGCTACACAAGACACTCGCGTTGCGAGCGCTCGTGAGCTCCAAACGTTATAGCTCAAGTAGAGCACCTCGAGAGTAGAAGGTATTATGGAAGATATAGAACTAGACTTTGGTGCCATTACCATTGATAACGCGACTTTTAAGGGGGAAGGCTACAGGTTTTATGAGGGTTTGCTTGCTCAAATGCGGCAATTTAAAGAAAGCCCCGTTCAAGTATTGCAAACCGATATAGTTCACAATGAAGCCATTAAACATATTGGGCAAGATGTATCCAGAACTCGTTCTTCTGTTGAGCAGGCGCTAAGATCGGCAAACAAGCAGTTAAAGATAAAGTCTGCTGCTATTGATAACGCAAGAGAATTGCTTTCAGTTGAGGGAAGTGAGGCTGAAATTGCAGAGGCTAGACTGGAGAAATATTACGAATATATCGGCGCTGATAAAATTGATTCTGGGGAATATGCTGACCTACCTAAGTTAATGGAAATGTACTTTGCTACAGAAGCGCCTTTTGAGACAGGCAAAGACAAAAAGAATGAATTTCCAGACGCAATTGCATTGCTAGCCCTTGAGGGGTGGGCAGAAGAAAATGATGTGAATATCATTGCTGTCAGTCAAGATAAGGGGTGGAAAAATTACGCCGAAGAATCGGCTAGGATTACATTGGTATCATCATTAGCAGAAGCGTTAGAGAAATTTCAGCCGCACAACAAAGTTGCCAGCATAATTGCCCATATTCGAGAAGACTCTCTGCTTGATGAAGATAACCATGTACTTGATGAAATTGAGCAGGCCATTATCAATAGCATTGATGGTTACGATGTATGGGTTGAAGCAAGTTCATATATGCACTTTGAGTGGGAAGATACTTCTGCCAACTACATTTCACACGAATTTGATAACGATGATAAAGGCTTGGTAAAAGTCAGAGTAGTTAGCATTAATGATGAGGCAATTGTTCTTAAAGTAGGTGCCACTGTTGAGGTTGAGGTTGAAGCTAGCTTTGATTTCTCAGTGAGAGACTCTATAGATAAGGACTATGTAGGTATGGGAGGTAATGTTTGTACAACAACAGAGTCCTACCATACTGACATACTATTAACACTTACTGGCGATTTTTCTCAAGACTTTGACGATATTGAAGTTACTGAAATCGAAGTTCTAGAAACAATCGGTCACGCTGATTTTGGTGAAGTTGAGCCAGACTGGAGAAATGAGTACGAAGATGAAGAGCTATAACAAAGCGCTGCTACGGAAAATTTACTCGCTGGCGCTCCTAAATTTCCGCAGAGCGCGGCGTTAACCCTCCAAGCAGTAATCTTGCATAACTCCGTCAATGACGTATATTGGTCGTCATGTTTACCATAATAGAAACCCCTACATTCGAAGCAGACGCCAGAAAGATTTGGACCGAGGATGAGCGAAGTGCCTTCTTCGCCTGGTTGGCAGCCAATCCGGATATTGGCGACCCAATTCCTGGCAGCGGCGGGTGTAGAAAGGTTCGATGGTCGGTAGCGGGTTCAGGGAAGCGTGGTGGGGTGCGAGTCATTTACTTCACCAGGTTGGCTAATGGTGAGATCTGGTTATTGGTGATCTACAAAAAGGCCGTTAAGGAAAACATACCCGCGCATATCCTGAAGTCGATTCGTGAGGTATTGGAAAATGAGTAACGAGACCCTGAGTGCAGAAGAACTTGGCAACAAGCTGCTCCAATCCGTCAAAGAAATGAACGCGGGGAAAGTGGCGCGAATCAGTCGTGTTGAACCTAATGAGGTTGTCGAGGCCCGCGGAAAAACTGGCCTGACCCAGATAGAATTTGCTGAGGTGCTACATATTTCTCCACGCACCCTGCAGGAATGGGAGCAAGGTCGACGCAAGCCCTCCGGGCCGGCAAAGGCGCTCATCGAGATTGCTTTCCGCCATCCAGAAGTCATCCGGGAAGACCTTGAACTCAGGGGTTAACAAACGGCTGTTGTCGGACGTGCCTGCGCTGGCGCTCCGGCACGCCGCAAAGCCGGGTGTTTTGCAAGGCGTTCGTCTTGACGTACGTACCTAAAGGCGTACACTTGGTTAAAAGTTAAACACGTAAAAGGTGCGTTATGACGGGAATCACAGCAACTGAAGCGCGCAGCAACCTTTATCGGTTAATCGACGAGACCGCCGAGTCCCACCAACCAATCATCATCATGGGTAAACGAAACAGAGCCGTCTTGGTGTCCGAAGAAGATTGGTCGGCAATTCAGGAAACACTGTACCTATTGTCCGTACCGGGCATGCGGGAGTCTATTCGTGAGGGGATGGAGACCCCCGTAGATGGATGCGATGAGGAGCTGGACTGGTGACATGGAAGTTGGTTTATACCAAGCAAGCCCAGAAAGATGCAAAGAAGTTGGCCTCCAGCGGCCTCAAGCCAAAAGCCCAGGAACTATTGGCGCTGATAGCAGAAGACCCATACCGCAAGCCGCCTCCATTTGAGAAGCTCATTGGTGATCTTGCGGAGGCCTATTCACGCCGCATCAATATTCAGCATCGTCTGGTCTACCAAGTGCTCGATGACGAGCGAGTAGTGAAAGTTCTCAGGCTCTGGAGCCACTACGAATAATGCATAACCAGCCGCTGTTGCCGAACAATTTTCCCACCGCTGCGCGGCTCCAAAATTGTCGCAAAGCTCCGCGTTATAAAGCAGGAGAGAGTGCGTAATAATGATCGCCAGGGAATGGAAATGTCGAGTGCCTGAAGCACACAATAAAGGTTTCACGGACTATCTGTACGAAACCGGCATCAAGGATTCGTACGCCACGCCAGGCTTCCTAGGTGCTCAGATTTTCCGTCGGTCTTTGACGGCCAAAATTGAGCTTACCCTCATCACGTACTGGGACAACCTGGAATCGATCAAGGCGTTCGCTGGCGATGATATTTCGCAGGCTCGTTTGTACCCGGAAGACGGGGCTTATGAGCTTGAGCCCGACCTTTCAGTCCAGCACTATGAGGTTATCGAGCATCAAATTGCACCTGAGCTGAGAGGGTGAATGGGGGCTCTTGCTTTACAACAAGTTGTTGTAGTCCGTTCTTTCGTGGCTGGGAAGGCTTACGCTGCACTTCAACCGCCCCAAAGCTCTGCACTAAATGGCACGTACAGTGTTAGAGCCAATCTATAATAAGGAAGAGATATGAAGAGTTTTATAATTGCTGCCTTTTTAGTGGCTATGAGTGGTCATTCGCTTGCGAGCAGTGTCTGTGATAAAGCATCAAAGGAGTTCGATAAAGCTGTAGAGGTTTATAAAAAGGAGGGTGGTACAGCTTTCATGAAGCGCGTGCTGAAAAATGGCCCCTTAGAAAGTGACATGAAGTCTCTAAGTCAGGCGCAAGTGTTAGGGCAAATCGAGCAATTTTTCGGCCCCATTGAAACGGCTACTGTATTGAGCACAAAAGAGCTAGGTTCAAAGTCGTGCTACATCATTGGAATACTTGAGTATAAAAACGGTCCCGCGTTTGCTGTCGCTAACTATTATAGTGGCTCAAAGGGAGTTGGCGCGACATCGTTGTTTTTCCAAACCGAGCCAGAGCAAATACTACCGAAGCAATTTCTTGTTCAGTAACGCATCTAGCAAGTCTGCTGCACTTGCTAGCGCTCAGTGGCTACTCGGCCAATGCCGCATAAGCGTGATTGTCGCATGATGCGTTCCTTACACAGAGGCGGTAACTGCTATCCGCCCATCCATAGTTGACATAACCAGCAGGCTAATCGCCTGAGTTTAAAAAACCCGGGGTCTCATTTGTTCGACGTTGCACTTCTATCCGTGCCCATTATGGCAGCCGTGGTAGGTTGGTTTACCAATTGGCTGGCTATACAGATGTCTTTCTACCCGGTTCAGTTCATAGGCATCGGCGCTGTTGGCTGGCAAGGGGTGATCCCCCGTAAATCGGAAAAGATGGCCCATATCTGCATCGATAGAACACTCCGTCACTTTGGAGACCTCAACGCCGTTTACCAAAAGCTAGAGCCTCAGCGCATCGTAGAGCAAGTCATTTCTCAAGTGACGCCTCGATTGGATGAGTACATTGATGAGGTGATGTACGAAATCCAACCGGTGCTTTGGGATAATCTGCCCTTATTTTTGCGCAGACGAATTTATCAGTGGGCAAGGGAGCAACTGCCTGCTCGGATTGAGGGTCTGGTTGATGATTTTGGCGATGATCTTGACGAGCTGGTTGATCTGAAAGCACTACTAAGCCGAGAGTTGCAACAGCACCCCGATCTTATGAATCGTATATTCAAGCAAGCGGGTTCTGTTGAACTTAGGTCCGTTATTAATCGCGGGGCAATCATCGGCGGAATTCTCGGGTGTGCCCTTGCGCCAGCATGGTCGGCTTATCCTGTGCCTTGGGTCTTGCCAATTGGCGGTTTCGGGGTCGGTTTCATTACCAATTGGCTTGCGATAAATCTGATTTTTGCGCCGCTGAAGCCCCGCCGTTTCTTCTTCTGGAAAGTTCAGGGGTTGTTTTTACGACGCCAGCCAGAAATCAGTGAAATCTGGGCGAAATTGGTGGCAGAAGAACTGATCACTGTGGAAAAGGTGGCCGATGCTATGATAAACGGCAGCCGAGGCGATCGAACCCGGGCGATCATACAGAAGCACCTGAGGCCATTGCTAGATAACTCTTTGTTGATGAAGCTCAGCGCTCAGGTAACCGTGGGGATGAGTGGCTACACCGAGCTAAAGAAAGCCATGAATCAACAGGCACTTCTGGCGACTCAAGATGTATTCAGCGACCCTTCCTTTAACAAGGAGCGAGCGCCAGTTGTTGCTAATGTGTTGGCTGGGCAAATGAAAGCGCTACAGCCCGAAGAGTTTCAGGACATACTCCGCCCCGCATTTCGGGAGGAGGAAATACAGCTCATGTTTGTAGGTGGCTTATTCGGGGCGATGGCGGGAGCTATTCAGGTTTTTGCTCTAACGTATCTTTCGTTTTAGCTGCTCCATATTTACAAGAAGGAGGGTGCGTCTATGCCAGCTTGGGCACTGCTTGTTTTGCAGTTTATTGTTACGGCTGCTGCTGTATTGGCGGTTTTGACGGGTTTCTGGGCGCTCGTTATTCGGCCATATCTAGATCGGAAAGTAGCGGAGCTGGTCGCTGTCTCCGAAGAGATCGAGCCTCGGGTGGCGCGCGGCGTAAAAGCGGGCGTCGCCGATAGCTTGCGAGAGCTGCCAGAAAACGCTTGGGACGGCACAGTGAAAGAATCTACCCGGCAATTCCTCAAGTTTGGTTCGGGTATCTTCGAGAATGGGCTTAGCAGCTTGCTTGGCAGTGCTGCCGATCTGGAACGGCGTAGGCAGCAGGAGCGTGGGCCAACCGCGAACAGTGAAGAGGTAATGCCAAAGTAACTGTGTGGGTAGTGACCAGCAACCCCTTTTTAAAAGATGGAATCTTCACAAGCAGTTTGTCGGCCGGGGTAAGCCAGCTATCCGGCATGCGGTTTTTGCAGGCGTGCCCGGAAACAGCTGCATAAGATAAATGCTGTTGCCCCTTTCGTCGCCTAAAGCCTCTTTGACTGACTTGACGAACAGTCTGTTTGAGGGTGGCGACATTTCATGTTCTTTGTAAAATAACCTCAAAAACTCAATGATTTCCCAGTGTTTTTCGTCTAGCTCTATTCTGTCGTCAGAGGCGATGAGTGTCGCAACATCAGGTGTCCAGTCGTTGGCGTTTTCGAGAAATCCTTCATTATTTCTGGCAGGCATTACAGGGTTTTTCATGGGTTACCAGCTTATTACGTTTTGAGCCCGGGTCGTGAGGTCAACCATGGCTGGAAAGTCGATGAGAGAGGCCTCTCGAGCGCATTGCCCAAGCCCGCGAGCAACTATATCCGATGCTAGAGCATAAACGGGTACATCTGATTCTGAGGCACTCTGGGCCGCGAGGGCGAGTACTGCGCTTTCGATGAGAAGCAAAGCGTCTCCGGGCTGCAACGCATCCCGGCATGCCTTTGAGCGAGGGTGTTCGGGTGTTTTGTTGAGGATGTGAAGAGTGTGAATGTCAGTCATAACGCTCGGCTCTGCCATGTTCGGGTATTGATTAGCCTGCAAAGGCCGTGTGGGAGTGTTGGCGTATTAATTCAGAGCTGTTTTCAGCCAGCACGACACCGTCCACCATGTTTTCAGGCCCGAGTCCGTATTGTGTGCAGGCGCGCGCGCATGCGTACATTGCTTCGACGCCGAAAATCGGCGCCGCTGAAAGATTTTTTTCTACGGATTTTTGTTTGATTTCTCTCGTGTCTTGATATGTTCGCAGCCAATTCACGCCAGCACCGGTAAACAGCATGGATACCGGTTGGTCAAATGCCGCAAGAGAAAACGCCATATCCAGCGCTTCACGCCCGGCCCAAGTTCCATAGGGCGGCTGATCAATTACCATCAATGTGCCCATATTCAGCCTCCTGCATGGAAGTAGAGCGTTCGAGACGAGGTCGTGTTGCCCTCAACCCACTCGCCAAGCCCAGCAATTATGAATGGCTCTAGAAGGTTGCTAGCGGATAACTCATAACGTTTGCGTTCTGATTCGTTTACCAGCCCGCGCCTCAATGCAGATGCAATGCAAGCGACTCCTGGTATGCCATTGTTTGTGAGAAATATCGACCATTCGGTAGGCCAATGGGTTTCATCCGACGGAGGTGTGCAGAGGGACGACGCAAGGTGAACGCCGTCACCATAGAGGAAGACCCGGTCCACCGTGTGGCCTGCTGCAATGGCGGCGCGGGCGAACGACAAGGCCGTTTGCGGAGCCTGCGTAGAGTAGGGCGCGCCAGTGATGACCAAGGTATAACTGTGTATGGGGTTAGCAGCCATGGATGCGATTCTCGCCGGAAATGTAACCAGTGTACCAATAGCAAAAACCCCGGCAAAGGCCGGGGTTTGCGTATACACTTATCTGCGCTGTGCGCTCCAAACGTTAGTCGCTGGAGAAGGCGCCAATAAGATGCAGCAGGCTAACAAACAGGTTGTAGATGTTCAGGTACAAGCCAGTAGTCGCCATGATGTAGTTGGTTTCACCACCGTTAACGATACGGCTGGTGTCGTACAGGATGAAACCTGACATTAGGAATACAATGGCTGCGCTCAGAGCCAGACTGAAGGCTGTAACTTCAACACCAAACATTGACGCAACCATGGCGCCCAAGGCTGCGACCACAACCACAACTAGACCGGCAACGAGCATGCCCCGCATGAAGCTGAAGTCTTTCTTTGTGGTCAGCACATAGCCAGACAGTGCAAAAAACACTAGGCCGGTTCCGCCCAGAGCTTGCATGATGATTTGGCTACCATTAGGGAATTGCAGGTAGTGAAACAGAATTGGGCCGAGGGAAAGACCCAAGAGGCCGGTAAACGCAAACACTACTGCAATGCCAGCTGAGCTGTTGGCGGTGCGTGGCAATACAAACCAGATCAGAGCAAGGGCACCCAAACTGCATATAAGGCTTGCGCCTTGGCTCAGACCAATAGACATAGAAACGCTTGCCATGATTGCACTGAAAACCAGTGTCATCGCAAGCAGGGTATAGGTATTACGCAAAACCTTGGTAGCCGAAGCACTGATTGGCGCGGTAGCGGACCCACGGGCAATCATGCCGTTGCGGTTCTGCTGAGCATTAAACTGTCTGTTTTGCATTCTGTTCTCCGATTTAAAGCAGCTTGATTGGTTACGGGCAACAGGCTGATAGCCTACTAAAAGCCAATCACTTGGTATTGCACACTATAGTAATGTCGAATTCTCAACTTTCAATCATTTACGACACGAAAGTGGTCGTCAGATTCCATTAAAGACAGTTAATGTTCAAATTTGCATGGAGTTTCGTTCAGGGCGTTGACAGCACAAGCAATTCCGGTATCATGCACACCGCTGTCGCTTGGCAGCAATGGAAAACCGGTGGGCTGGCAGAGTGGCTTAATGCAGCGGTCTTGAAAACCGCCGTACGTTAGTAGCGTACCCGGGGTTCGAATCCCTGGCCCACCGCCATTTTTTCCAAAGAAGTTACTAGTTTTATCCTTTCTGATCGTCTCTGTAGTCGTACAAATCCTTTTAATTCCCGCTTCGGTACGACATCGCGCTTTCTGCGGCCTTTAAACTTGCCCTAGTCGTCCCCAGCTTATATCTGTAACCCGCCATAGGTCCTAATATTGGGGTAACCGGAGGATGAGTATGTCCCAGAATCAAGCAGGTAACGGCACCAACACCGACTTAGATGATCGCCGTGATCGTAAATTTGCGGTTTCCACTAATCGTGGCAAAGCGAACCACCGGGTCCGTTACGTGGAGACAGGCGGTGCTAACGTGAATATTGATGAGTGCACTTTTTGTGAAGCCATGCCAAACCTTTCTGATGAGGATCGGGAGCAAACAGAGAAGAAGGGCGAGTAATTTCCCCATTAATCGCCCATTTTTTCTACAACTCTCTTTGCGACGACTGTCGCGCCAGCGATAGACATGTGGTCATCGTCAAAATAATAGGCAACGCCGTTCTTCGCCGCATAGCATTGGGTTTCATCACAAAACAGCCGAGTCGGATCAACGATAGCGATTGATTTAGGTATTTCTGAGATCCGTGAACGAACATATTGGTTTCTGTTCAGCCACCACTCCTTTGAAATGCCGGAAAGATCACCATTTGAAACCTGATCTCGTTTTATCAGCCTCTCTATGGGCTCTTTCAATTCTGGAGCCTGCATAACGAGAATGACGTTCTTTCCGTTCTCGTCAAGCGCTTTCAGCACATCCATATATGCCTGCCAAATTTTCTCTATCTCTGGTTTTGAACGATTGCTAGGCAGTGTAGGGAAGGTTGCTTCGTGCCCTCCAAAAAGAGCTTCATTTATTCGATAGGACACGACAACAGTTTCTATTGAATCTTCGTCGATTAAGCGGCCTATAGCGTCGTTCGTCCAGCTTGAGCAGTCTTCGTACCCGTCAATAAGAATTCCGTAGCTCGGAATGCAGTTGGAGAAAGATAAGTGCTTTAAACGTTGCTGTGTCGGCGCCAGTTCTTTAGCCAGTGCATAGGCGAGCTCTACTGTGTGGCTATCGCCAAAAACAGCGACCTTGAGCTCACCCTCAAAATACTCACAGGCGTCGTCATAGCCAAAATAGTCCCGTTTACTAGCGTGGCAATCATCGCGCTTCGGGCTATTAATGGCGGTGTCCAACAAACTCCGTTGATTGGCAGTTAGCAAGCTGCCTTCGAATCCATTTTTGGCGTGGCCGACCAGACCCAGAGAGAGAGGAAAGAATAGAAAAACGGGTGCTATGTAAAGCACCATTTTTTTCGAGACCAAAGCCCTATCTCGAAAAGGTGTTTCAATGAACTTCCAGCTTAGAACCGCCAAACCCATGGATACGGCCGAAAGTATCAGCATGTAGGTTGGGCTTGGGGACTCTTGTGCATGGATCCTTGCGAACGCGAATAGCGGCTGGTGCCACAGATAGGCGCTGTAACTGATTAATCCAATCCCAACGATTACGCGGGTGCTTAAAAGCTTTGCGACCGCCGTGTGTTTGTCTGCGAACAAAATGATTAGTACAACGCCTACAACTGTTGGTAGAGCATATAGGCTAGGGAAGGGCGTGTTTTTATCGTAGAAAAAGATAGTTAGCAAAATAGCGAACAAGCCAATAAAAGACAGTGTGTTATTTTTATTTATGCCAACTTTTTGAACTATAAACGCAGACATAGAGCCTGCTAGAAGTTCCCATGCACGTGTTGGTGCTAAATAAAAATTTGCTGTAGGGCTGTTCCGCCAACTCCATTCACTAAGGGCGAGACTGGCTAAAGAAAGGAAAGCAATCAGCCAAAATACGCGATTCCTTCCGTAACGCCAGGTTAGCAGTAGGAAGATCGGGAAGAGAAAGTAATACTGCTCTTCGACTGCCAGACTCCAGGTGTGTAGCAGAGGTTTCTCTTCGGCCGCCGGGGCAAAATAGTCACTTTCACTCCAAAAAAGAAAATTGGAAGCGAACAAGCTTACTGCGATAAGGCTTTGAGAGAAATCCTCCATCTGGCTAGGGACCATCAAAAACCAAGCAAATGGTAGGCAAGCTAGCATGACGAAGAATAAGACGGGCAAGATTCGCCTTGCTCGCCTCTCATAAAAATTAATCAAACTGAATTTATTTTTCTCGATATCAGAAATGAGTATTGTGGTGATTAAGTAGCCACTGATTACGAAAAATACGTCTACACCAACAAATCCACCACTAAACAGATCGAACCCTGCATGGAATAGAATTACTGGAACAACGGCAAGAGCTCTCAAACCGTCTATTTCGGCGCGATACTTCAATATAAAAACCCTGAATCAAGATGCTTTTTAAGCCTGAGGTCCTTTGTCACTCTTTGGTGAGCCGAATTACTCTAGAGGCCGCGGCCGGGATACACGGCTTGCTTTTGCTCGTCTGCACGTTTTTGGCGAGCTACCAGAGTTTCAGGTTGGTTGTTTGGGGACTGCCAGCCTTGCAGGTTGTCCTCAATCAACTGAACCAACGCATCAATGTGGCCCGGGGTCGCATTCAAGGCAGTTATGTAATTGAAGCCTTCGCCACCAGATTCCATGAAGTATTCGCGGTTCTCTTCATCAATCTCTTCAATGGTTTCCAGACAGTCAGACGAAAAACCTGGGCAAAACACATCTATGGATTTAACGCCCTGCCCGGGCAGAGATTTTAGCGTCTCGTCAGTGTAAGGTTTGAGCCATTCTTCTTTGCCAAAACGAGACTGGAAGGTGGTTAAGTAGTCATCTTTGGCCAATCCCAACCGCTCTGCAAGCAGTCTTGAAGTCTTGTGACACTCACAATGGTAGGGGTCGCCCTTGGTGAGGTACTTTAGCGGAACGCCGTGATAAGAAAGGACCAATTTTTGATTGCGCCCATTATCTGCCCAGTGATTTTCAATATGGCGGGCCATTGCCTCAATGTAGGGCGGGTAATCTGGATAGTGGGAGATAAAACGCAGATCCGGCAGCCAGCGGCGCTTTGAGAAGTCTTTCGCGATGGCATCAAAAGTAGACGCGGATGTTGAAGCAGAATACTGTGGGTAGAGTGGCAGCACTACCAGTTTTCGCACACCTTGTTGTTGCATTTCATCAAGAACCCTCGCAATAGAGGGGTTGCCGTAGCGCATGGCAAAGCCGACAACTACATCAGTGCCGTACTTCTTTTTTAGAGCTTTCTGGATGCCTTCAGTTTGCTTTGCTGTGTGGGTTAGCAGCGGCGAGCCTTCGGGCTGCCAAACGCTGGCATATGCTGCAGCGCTGCGTTTGGGGCGGATTCGCAAGATGACTCCGTGCAATATCAGCCACCACAAAGGACGAGGCAGCTCAACAACTCTGGGGTCGGAGAGAAATTCCCCCAAATAACGCCGTAAAGCTGAAGGGGTGGGTGCATCTGGAGTGCCTAAGTTGGTTACCAGTACACCAATCCGTTCCGGCTGATTATGCCGGAAGTTCTCTGAACCTTTGTATTGCATGTGAAGGTGGATCCTGAGCGTTGATCGTAAGAAACGAGTTACTGATTATTTGCTTGCTGGGCCATGCGTGGAGCAAGCCCGCTGATGTCGTAACCAGCACCGCGGGCCTTGGTGAAAATTTCCTCCGCGGGAGTTGTGCGGGCCGCGTTTAGTGCCCAAAGGACTGTACAACGAGTGCCACTTCTGCAAAAGGCCAATACGGGCTTTTCTGATTCGCGGATCATTGCTCCGAAGCGCTCAACGTCTGCATCTACTATGTTCCCCGACTCAACTGGCATATAAACCCACGCCATGCCGTTCTCAATAGCGGCAGCTTCAATATCCGCCATAGGGGGCTGGCCAAACTCTTCTTGGTCCGGGCGGTTAGCTACCAGCGTTTTGAAACCGAGTTTGGCGGCCTCTGCCACATCTGCATAGGTAATCTGGGGCGTGACGGAAATTGAGTCATCTATTTTTCGGATATCCATGGGGGGTCGTCTCCGGATTCAATAAAAAAACGACGCCATCATCTCATAGCTGATGGCGTCTGTCAGAAGGATACACAGCTAATCCGCTCACTCCTGAGCGGTCGCGCTCCAGCCACTGTTGGACCGGGTCGGGTTTGTGCCAGCCCGTCTACGCTCAATCAATTCGAACACGCCCATGCCGACAATCATGGAGACCACGAAAACAGCGGATTTGAGTTCGCCTGCGCCCAAACCTACCAGCCCGGGCCCGGGGCAAATGCCAGCAATACCCCAGCCCACACCAAATAGTAAGCCACCAATGATCAAGCGCTTGTCTACGTGGGATTGGCTGGGCACTTTCATGCTGAAGCCGAGGAAGGAAAGTGTTCTTTTACGGGCGATGGCGAATGCCACAAGGCCGACAAGGATGGCGCCACCCATCACGAAAGCAAGGGACGGGTCCCAGAGCCCGGCAATATCGAGAAAGCCCAAGACCTTTTCGGGATTCGCCATGCCGGAAACCAGTAGGCCGAAGCCAAACAGCAAGCCAGAAAACAGTGCGGCGATAGCAGATTTCATAGAGTTACACTCCCAGCAGATGGCGGATAATAAACACAGTGGCAAACCCCGCAAACATAAAACTCAGGGTTGCTACTAAAGATCTGGGGGAGAGACGCGACAGCCCGCAAACTCCATGCCCGCTGGTGCAGCCTGAGCCGTAGCGCGTGCCAACGCCTACAATAAGGCCTGCCAAAATGAGGGCGGGGTATCCTGCATTAATTTCAATGGGCGGTAATTGAACGACCAAGGCCCAAAGAGCTGGCGCGCCAATGAGCCCAGCCAGAAAAGCAATTCGCCAGCTGATGTCGCCGGCAGAAGGGGTTAGCAGACCGCCCAAAATGCCGCTTATTCCGGCTATCCTGCCATTTAGCAAAAGAAAACTCGCAGCGGCGATGCCTACAAGCACACCACCGATGAGTGCTGACCAGGGAGTAAAACTACTCCAGGCAATTTCAATCATTCAATCATTCCTCCAGTTAGCCAGTAAGGTATTCGAATTGCTTTTCACGATAAAGAAGCTTCCAGTCTTGCAAACTCCAAAGTTGTTTTTGGAATAAGTATATAAGTAAGGGCAATAATAACAAAAAAAAGCCCGGCGTGAATGCCGGGCAGAGGCGTGCGAGTTTTATCCATGAAAGGCTTCCAGACAAACCGGCGTCAACAGGGACTCCGGTATGGGTAAGTATTGTCTAAATTTCGTACACTTCAAGCATGCACCTATTCGCTTTGAAAACATTTTCGCATATAAATTTCGCCTTTATACTGAAGCCTGTTGTTGTGCGGCTTTCAAGCCGACTGAAATTGCGCTTTAGCTGTAATACAATGGACTTTAACCGCACTTTTCTTCCCGAGGTTGTTGCATGTCTGATGAAAACGACAAGAAACCCGAAAATGATCCGCAGTTGGCAGCAAAGATAAAAGGCTCTGCCCGACAGATTTGGCTTGCTGGCCTTGGCGCTTACACAAAAGCGGAAGAGGACACAGGTCGGTTTTTTGATCGCTTGGTTCAGGAAGGTGAGCAACTGGAGAATAAAACCCGGGGAGTTGTAGAGAAGCAGATGCGCTCCGTGGAAGATCGGGTCGAGGGCGTTCGTGAGCGGGCAACCGGCACCTGGGACAGGCTCGAACACCTATTTGATGAGCGGGTGTCCGGGGCATTACGCCGTCTCGGTATTCATCGTCGGGAAGATATCGAAGCGCTTGAGCAAAGAATAAATGCGTTGGAAGCAGAACTTTCGGCGCTCAGGGACAGCAGCAATAGAGATGAAGAAGAGTAAGTGCTTAGAAGGTCTAAGGGGCTAAAAGAGCGGTTAAGAGGTTTACTACAGCAAATAATCCCGGCTAATCAGTTTTGCTTGTTCCTGAACGTCCGGGGCGAAATAGGGCAACATAAGGTTCATCATCTGATAGACGCCCCGGCCAGGATCGACAGACTCCCTGTCGTCAAGGTGGGAGAGCGTATCGTATGCGCTCCAATAACACGCAGTCAGGGTTAATTGTTCACACAACGATTCTAGTTCTTCCTGATCAGCGCTCATCATGTTTTGGCTCCGCAGGCTTTCGCAGATACCCCGGAAAGCCTCCGTTTTCTTCTTCAAAATCCGTTTGAAACGCAGTTGCAAGCGCTCGTATCTGGATAAAACGTTCACCAGATCCTGATACAAAAACCGGTATCTTGCCACGGCCTCGAACAGTAAATGCAAAAAGAAGCTTTGTTGGTCTAGACTGATATCAACATCATCCGGCACCGCAAGCAAATCCAGCATTTCCGCTTCAAAAGCTGCAAACAGCTCCTCGACAATGTCACCTTTGCTCTTAAAGTGGTAATACAGATTGCCGGGGCTTATATCCAACTCATCTGAGATCAGCAACGTTGTTACATTTGGCTCGCCCAGACTGTTGAACAGCGAGAGGCTGGTGTTGAGTATACGGTCCCGGGTTTTTACTTTTGTCATGGGGCGCCCGATCAGTTCTCAGAGTTCAAAGGTCGCCCATACCGGGCAATGATCGGATGGACGCTCCATCGCGCGGAAATCGTAAGACACGCCCGCTTCCTTTGCTTTGGGCAGCAGCCCATCGCTGGCCATGATGAGGTCAATGCGCAGGCCACGCTTGGGCTCACGCTCAAAGCCTTTGCTGCGGTAATCAAACCAACTGAATGTTTGCGCCTCATCGGGGTGTAGGTGGCGGAACACATCGGTATAGCCGCGAGCCTCAACTCGGCCCAACCATTCCCTTTCTTCCGGAAGAAATGAGCATTTGCCGGTGCGTAACCAGCGCTTGGCGTTGTCCGGACCTATGCCAATGTCTTTATCAGTGGGTGAAATGTTCATGTCCCCCATGATTACCACGTGGCCATCCCGTTCGTTTAGTTCGTCGAGATACGCCATGAGGTCTGCATAGAACTTTTCTTTTGCTGGAAATTTAACAGGATGGCTGCGGCTCTCGCCTTGGGGAAAGTAACCGTTAAGAACCGTAAGCTTTTTGCCATTGATGGTGAACTGGCCGGTAATCATACGGCGCTGTGCGTCGTCTTCGTCTCCGGGGTAGCCCTTTAAAACCTTATCCGGCTCCATGCGGGAGAGCAGTGCAACACCATAGTGAGTTTTCTGACCGTGAAAATGTACGTGGTAGCCCAGTTCACGAATGGCCTCAACTGGAAACTCTTCGTCTCGTACCTTAGTTTCCTGAAGGCCGATGAAATCTGGGTTATGGCTTTCGATCAGCGCTTCAAGCTGGTGTAGGCGGGTACGTATACTGTTGACGTTAAAAGACACAAACATCATGGCTAAACATTCTCCGGCGTTGGTTGCCGCAGAAGTTTAACACATTGGAACCTGTGCACTGCCTCCTCGAAGGGGGCAAGATTAGGGGGTAAGTTCACATTCTGGGTAGGTGGTTACATTATAGCGGATGGTTGCAGTGAAATTTTGATCGGCATTCTCGCGCACATTGGTGAGGCCAGAATAAACTGTGAGCACACCTTTTTTACTGTAGCCGAGGATAATAGGGTCCACCAAAAAATTGAGCATAAAGCTGTCTGGGCGAATTTGTACTAAGTGATCTGCTTTCACGGTCTGGCTTTGCGCAGGCTCCAATACAAACGCGTAATCGGTTCCTCGCGTTGGCGCTAGAAAACGAAATTTTACAGACTCACCGTTAATAACCTTTTGCCAATTCCGGCGCACAAAATTATCAAAGCCTGCGTCAACCACCAAGTCGTTGGAAATCTCAAGGGTCGACCGACTGGTATCACCTCCGGGCTGTTGCCACACCAGATTCACGATATCTTCAGCAGGATAGGTGATTTCAAGAAGCTCGTTAAAGTCTGGCTGACGGAAATTCACCGCTGGACGAACAACCGAAGAGCTGTAATCCAGCCACTTTTCTGCGAATGGTTGATCTTTGCCGCTACTATCTTTATCGCTACTAAAGGGATGGTAGGTGACGTGATGCTTTACTGGTTGGAATACGCCTTGCTCACATTGGCCCTCAGTTCTGTGCTCCTCTTCGTATAACACTCTCCCATCGTTTCTGGCGGCTGATCCGGTAAATTCGAACACAGCTGCACCTACAGGTGCAGCCATTGACGCTGCCACTAATAGAACTCCACCGCGTATGGCCGTCATGATAGCTCCGGGTACAAGGATTTCCGAGTAAACAGCAGCAACGGAAACACCAGCAGCCAACCAAGAGCCAGAGCTGCAATTGAGAGAACTAGATCCGGCAGGGCAATCGCCCCTAATTTACTCGCCGACCAGTAGGCAAATGGGCCTGCAATGGGGGCAAACACGAACGCAAGCCAGACCTTGCGGCTAATCCAGTTTAGAGAATGGCTGAGGGTGGTCATAAATGTCGCCCAGATAGCCACCAGCCACAGCGGCGTAATCACTAAAGCGTCGTTTCCATTATCAAGGACGCCAGTGTTGAGCCAGAGACCATCTAGCAATGAGCCTAACACCGTTCCCAGCGCTATAAATTGCAGTTCGGTTAAGCGGTTCTGGCTCACCAGCACAAAATGGATAACCAGAAACGACAGCGCGACAGCTGGACCAATCAGATCGGGATATACTACGCAAGCAAACCATCCAATCTGAAAGAATATAAAATTCAGTATATTACGAGCTGTTTCTGATGTGATCATACACTTAGTATGTTCCGCCGTTTGTTACCAGGTTTGGCGAAAACCAACTGTGATACTCCGATAGCTCTCTCGCTAAAGCCTGCTTCGCAGTAGGCAAAGTAGAAATGCCAGAGCTTGCGGAAAGCCTGATCGTAGCCCATAGATTCTAGGGTTTCGTGGTTGGCCATAAACCGGTCGCACCAGTCCCGGAGTGTGCGTGCATAGTGAAAACCGGTATCTTCCGAGTGGGTCAAAACCATATTGGATTCATTGCGCACCGATTCCAGAATGGCGCCGAATGACGGTATAAAACTACCGGGAAAGATAAACCGCTGGATAAAATCGACGTTTTTCAGGGCGCGCTGGTAGCGCTGCTCCGGCATGTTAATGGCCTGAACCAAAGCTATTCCGTCTGGCTTCAGTAGCGCGTTAATTTGGCTGAAATAGCTGTCCAGAAACTGAGGGCCTACGGCTTCAATCATCTCAATGGAAACCAGTTTGTCGAACTGGCCCGCAAGGTCACGATAATCGTCGAACAGCAGGGTGATTCGGTCTTCGAGGCCTTCACTGCGAACCCGCTCTTGTGCAAGCTCCAGTTGTTCTTTGGAAATTGTGGTTGTGGTTACATGGCAACCATAGTGTTTAGCCGCATGGATAGCGAAGCCACCCCAACCGGTGCCTATCTCTACAACTCTGTCACTTGGCTGCAAATCCAGTTTTGTGCAGATGGTGTCGAGTTTGTGAAGGGCAGCTTCGTCGAGTGTGGAATCTTCGTTGGGGTATATTGCGGAGGAATACATCATGGTCGGGTCGAGGAAGGTTTCGAACAAATCGTTGCCTAGATCGTAATGGGCGCTGATGTTCTTTCTTGAACCGTCTTTGGTGTTGCGGTTCAGCCAATGCAGCCCTTTGAGCGCTGGTTTGGTCACCCAACTGAATGTGTCTTCGAACTCATTCATACGGTCAATATTGCGCGTAAAGAACCGGAGCAGCGCAACCAGATCCGGTGATGACCAATCCCCGGCAACATAGGCTTCGGCGGCGCCTACGCTACCGCCTGTCAGCAAATCCCGCCAAGTGCTTGGGTCATGAACAATCAGCTCTGCGGGTGGGTGCACGTCGTTGCCATCACCAAAAACCAGATCATCCATGCCGAATTCACGAATGGTGAGCGTGCCAGCTCCCAGTTGCCGGAGTTGTTGGATAACCAAGTTGCGCGCTACCCGGTTAACCAATGAGGTGTTTGTATGGGCGGTGGCGACAGTGTTTGCCGATGTGTTTATGTTCTCCATGAGCTTACCTTTCCTCTAGTCTTGTTTGAGTCGTCTGTGCTGGTTACATCAACTCCCTGATCGGTGTTTCCTAGCCTGTGGACAGGGTCGCTATCAGCGAGCTTGTCAGGGTGCGTGTAAAAGGGCGCACCTTTGAGTTTCAGCTTCAGAGCGTGCCAGTAAATACCGGCTGCCACCTTGAGTGCCTCCATCGGAAACTGGCGCAGACTTTTATGAAGAGTTTTACGTGTAAGAGGGGCTCTATGGACTACAAGTGTTGCATCAAAATGTTTCTTTCCTTCTTCGAGCACGTTCATGTGGACTCTCAACTCTGGCCCACGAAAGCTGAACGTCCATTCGTAATGTTGTGCCATAGCGTTGAACGGTGATACATGAAAACGCTTAGTAAATTCGAATCGTTCCGTGCGCCAGCCAGCAGCATTGGGTGCGCTGTTTGTGGTTTCCAAGCAATAAACATGACGTTCATTCCAAGGGGTATTCGTAATCTGAGCCACGATAACAGCGGGAACATCGCCGTTGGCTCCGCTTTCGCCAGCGCGATAGCAAAAGTAAAAGCTCACCGGATTGAAAACATACCCCGCGTAACGAGGATGAGTTAGTAATTCCACTGCGCCATCGGGGCGCCAACCGCTGGCGGTTTCAACATGCGCGCGCAACGCTTCTGATAAATCACCGGCCTCGGGCTGAAAATAGTCTTTACGCTTCAACGACACCCAATTGAAGTTTTCCAGAGAAAAGAAGGGGCTTACGTTGGCTACTTGGTTCCACTCATCCGTATCCAGCGCGAGCATGCCAGTATGGTATTCGAACTCGTGCCGAACCGGATACAAACGCCGGTGCCGGATAGAGCCTTGTAACCATTGGCTGTCCATAATCAGAGCTCCACACCAAAATCACTGGTTACCCGCAGCGCACTACGCACACCATCTTCATGAAATCCATTGAACCAATAGGCGCCGCAGTAATGCGTACGGTTTTTGTTACCAATCTCGCCGTAGCGTTCTTGAGCTTCTACTGCATCCAAAGTGAACACTGGGTGAGAATAATTGAAGCGCTTGATGACTTTGTCTTCGGCAATATCTTGGCTTCGGTTTAGCGTGACGCAAAAAACCTCCGGAGCCTGATGGAAGTTCTGCAACACGTTCATGTTGTATGTCACCGAAACCGGTTCAGTGCTGTGCTTCGGAATATAGTAGTTCCAAGCGGCCCAAGCTCTGCGGTTGTCTGGCAGAACGCTGCTGTCTGTATGTAGCACCACCTCGTTCTTCTGGTACGGGATGGCCCCTAAAATGTCACGCTCTGTGTCACTCGGGTCGGATAGCATGGCTAGCGCTTGATCGCTATGGCAAGCAAAAATAACTTGATCAAACTCAAGGGTCTGGCCCTCTAGGGCAATCGTAACGCCGTTCTCATTCCTGCTTACAGCCTGCACTGGCGTGTTCAAATGTGTGTGTTTTCCTAGCCTGTCCATCATGGCGTTCACATATTGCGCGGAACCACCTGAAATAACCCGCCACATGGGACGATCGTCTACTGACAACATGCCGTGGTTATTAAAGAACTGCAGAAAAAAGCGTATTGGAAACTGTTCGAGAACGATTTCCGGGGCCGACCAAATGGCTGCTCCCATGGGTACAATGTAGTAGTTTCGGAAATACCGGGAATAGCCGTTACGGTTTAAGTACTCGCCTAGTGTTTCCGTACTGCGGATCTTGCCAGCAGCCATATCGGCCCGGGTCTCTTTATTGAACCTCAGGATTTCCCGCACCATAGTCAAAAAGCGGACGTTAAGCAGATTTTTACGCTGAGCGAAGAGTGTGTTCAAGCTGGTGCCGTTGTATTGCAGCCCTGTAGTGCTGCTATCCACACTGAAACTCATGTCGCTGACTTCCGAGGGCACCCCCAATCGCTCCATAAGGCGCATAAAATTCGGGTATGTCCAATCGTTGAACACAATAAACCCCGTATTAACCGGCCAGATGCGCCCTCCGGCTTCTACAAACTCGGTATTGGTGTGGCCACCGGCGTAATCAGCAGCCTCAAAGAGTTCGATATCGTGCTTTTCAGCAAGAAGCCACGCTGCCGTGAGGCCGGAGACTCCGGCGCCAATAACCGCAATACGCTGACGTTGGTTATTCATTATGTATCCTGTTCGCTGGAACTTTTTCGGGCCATGGAGGCGGCCATGCGGTCGATCAATGACTGGGGCAGGGCGCCCAGACACTTCAAAATCCATGTAAAGCGTTTCGGGAAGGCAATTTCATTGTGGCCTTTAGCTAGCCCGCTGACGATGCGCTCTGCAGCATCTTCGGCTGTGACTAGAAACGGCATGGGGAAATCATTCCGGTGGGTCAGTGGCGTTTTCACAAAACCGGGCGACACCAACACAACATCAATACCTTCTGCAGCCAGATCGGCTCTTAGGCTTTGGGCAAAATAGGCTAGGGCTGCTTTGGATGCGCCGTAACCCTCCGCACGGCCAAACGGAAACCACCAAGCGGACGAGCCTACAATAACCAAAGTAGCTGGCAGCCCTTTAGCTCGGGTGCGTCGCAACGCAGGCAAGGCAATTTCAACGCTACGGGCTGTGCCAATCACGTTGGTGTGTATGTTTTTCTCGATCACATCGCTGCTGTAGTGAGCGACATCCAGATACTCGCAAGCGCCAGCATTCAGAATAGCCATGTTCAACTCGCCGAAGGATTCCAATGTTGCAGAAATTGATTGCAAATCCTCCTTGCTGGTTGTGTCTGCCGCTGCCGTTGCGATGCGCTCTGGCGCCAGTGTTTTCAACTGATCCAGAGGCTCTACGCGGCGCCCGGTAACAATCAGCCGGTGTTCGCCGCGTATCAATGCATGGGTGACTGATTCACCGATGCCAGAGCTGGCGCCGGTAATCCATATACTGGATACAGTGTCGAGACGTTTGCTCATCCTGCGTAACCCTTCACCCAGCGAATAACGCCACCGATCACCGGGAGGTTTTCATAGAGCAGTTGCCCCGCGTCGAAATAGTCTCGGTGATAGCAGATTCTGCCGTTTTTCACGACGACATGGCTAATGCCTGCAACCTGTATCTCACGGCCACCGCGAATACGCTTGTGGCGAAGGTGCATCACCCAGGGAATGGAAGCGGAGGTGCCTTGAACCACCGGCTCTTCAAAAACAAAGTGACACGAAATAACGTTGGTGTAGGCGCTAGCGAAGTAGTGAGTTAGGGCGTCAAGGCCTTCAACCTGACCCAGTGGGTCTTGAAACCTTATGTCTTCGCTATACACGGCGGAGAGAGTGTGCAGGTTTCCCTTATCCAACTGGTTAAATAAAGCCTTGAACGTCTCCAGAGTGGCGGGCACAGCGGAGTTGGGATGTCCTACTTCTATTGCCGGGGCGATTGTCATTTTTGCGCCCTCCTCATTTGATCACGTTGGCGGGTTTCTTCTTGGATGTGTTTAGGTATCGGGTTTAGATCCCAGATAATGCCCAGTTTCGACAGAGCCCAAAGCCCGTACCACGTTACGTCGATCTCGTACCAATGGAATCCCTGTCGAACGGATTGGGGCCAGCGGTGATGATTGTTGTGCCAGCCTTCACCTAACGTCAGGAGGGCAAGCCAGAAGTTGTTGCGACTGTCGTCAAAGGTTTCGAATCGTCGCTTGCCCCAAACATGGGATAGTGAGTTGATAGAAACGGTGGAGTGAAACAGCACAACCGTAGAGATGAAGAAACCCCAAACCAGCAACTGCAGGCCGTTGGTGCCAAGATCCGGCGCCCACACTGCAAGGGCTTCGCCTAGGCCATAAATTAAAATAGCCGCGGCGCCAGGTACCAGCGCGTCGAACCTGTTGATTGCTTTCAGCTCCGGGAACTTTAACCAGTCGCGAATGCGGCGTTCGTCTGTCACAAAGCCTGCATCACAGGTAAACCACCCCATGTGAGACCACCAGAAGCCACCTTGATGAGGCGAGTGCAAATCCTGCTCACGATCCGAGTGCTGGTGGTGATGCCTGTGGTGGGCAGCCCACCAAAGCGGTCCACGTTGGGCTGCACTCGCACCTATCACGGCAAATATAAACTGGGCCGGGCGGCTGGTTTTGAATGTCTTATGGGCAAAGTAGCGGTGATAGAATCCGGTAATCGCGAACATTCTGACCACAAAAAAGACGAGTGCGAACCCAATAGCGAATGCACTCGCGCCTGTATAAAAAGCCAATAGACAGAGCAGATGCAGCGCAATAAACGGCATTACGCGCACGAAGCTAAAAGAACGGGAGGTTCTGTCTATGTGATCCAAACCTGCTTCGGAATCGAACCACCTTAGAATGTTTCCAAATAAGTTTTGCACGCGGGTCATACCCTGACTGCCTTTTTGCTGAATGGAACCTGTACAGCGAAGTTTTCCGAAATACCCGGCTCTGTCGCTTGCTGGTTTGTACGCTCTGACCACAGGACTTGGATGCACCATAAACCATGTTTAATGAGACGCTTACTAAAAATGATATACGCCGTATCGCGATCGTTGGTTCAGGCCTAGCGGGCTTGAGTGCTGCAATAAAGCTAAAACAGCTGGGACACGGTGTGACTGTGTTCGAAAAAAGCCGCGGCCCCGGTGGCAGGCTCGCCGCAAAACGGGTTGCAGAGGGGGCGGCGGATATTGGCGCTCAGTATTTCACCTCCCGCAACCCGGAGTTTCTTCCGTTCCTTGAAGAATTTGCTGGCAGCCGAAGCTTTAGTACTTGGGATGGCTCATTTGGTTTTCAGGATAAAGACGGTCAGTGGCAGGCGTTCCCTGATGAACACCGGTACGTGGGCACGCCGAGAATGACAGCGATTTCGCGGGCTCTTTCCCGCCATGTAAATCTGATTGCAGAAACGCGCATAGAGAGCTTAGAACGACACAGCACAGGCTGGCGGCTCACTGATACCAGCGGTGAGCAGGTAGGCGAATTCGATCAGGTCATTATCACCGCGCCGCCAGCTCAGGCCAGAGACTTGCTTGTACAAAGCAATCTACCGGAACTGGCTGCGGAGCTTAACGATGCTGTAAGCCGGGTGTTGCCTTGCTGGGCCGTAGCTGCGCGATTTACGGAAAATCCGTGGCCTCGCCACGTTGGCATGCGGTGCAATCACCGGACGCTGTTCTGGGTTGCGAACAATTCCAGTAAGCCCGGCCGTAAAACCTTGGATCAGGACAGCGAAGGCGTATGGTGGGTGTTACACGCGAACCCTGAGTGGACTGAACAAAATGCTGGTGCGACACCTGAAAAGGTCACGGAAGAGCTCATTGCGGCGTTTCGGGAGCTAACAGGCACAACGGCAATGGTTACGGATTCCGTTGCCCACCGCTGGCTCTACGCGCGCTCAGAAGGTGGTGCCAGTCCCGGCCATCTCTGGTTTGAAGATCACGGCATCGGCCTTGCGGGCGACTGGCTCAGCGGTGGCAGGGTTGAAGGCGCCTTCGACAGCGCCTGCCGTTTAGTCTCCGCCTGTACGGAACAGTCGGTTAGCCGTTAATTCCGAGGCTGGGCTTTACGGTGGTGTCTGGCCTTGTATAAAAATGGGTGATGGTTCCGTCGCTGAATTTGCTGAAAAAGGCACTTACATTGGTGATCTTTTTCAGCGAGCGGGTACGATTAACCGGGTCCCGAACCAACACCTTAATGCCATTGAAGTTGTCCTGAATATTGGAGAAGCGAGCCCGCATGGAGCAGGTAACCACATGGGCCGGGTTAAGCTCCATTGCTTCGGCTAGCCAGGCGCTGTGACTGGCAATGCCCTTGGCGGAAAGATCTTCCCGGGTATCTAGGTGCTTCAGTTTTACCCGATTCACAATACAGAACGAGAAGCTCTCCGGTCGCTGGCGGGCAACTTTACGGAAGGCTTCCCAAAAAAAGTTGTCTGTAAGTTCGGCAAAGTACCGCATATTACTGAGGCAGGTATCGATCCATTCAAAGCTTTCCGGGTCTTCCAAAACCTCATTGATGGCTTCTCGCAGTAGCCAATCAAACCCCAGAGCCGTTTTGTGGGCGTAAACTTTGCGGTACATCTGATAGCGGCTGTAAACAAAGTCCTCCAGTGCGCCAAGCCCTTTCTGGGTAATGGCTAGGCCCAACCAGGGTTCTGACTCATCCCAGCCAAAACGTAAGTTGCTCAGAAGGTGATCAAGATTGAACCCGCCAATCGTAACGGACGAATGAAACCCGTCCCGCAGCATATAATCGGCGCGGTCAGCGTCAATCTCGCCGGATACGATGGATGAGAGTAGGTCCAGCACCAAGCGTGGAATGTTGTCGCTGATCAAAGATCCAGCTTCAGCGTCTTCGCCCGCAATAAAGCCCCAAAAGGTTCGAGCATGGCGACAGAAGGTATCGCTGGGCGTAACATCTGTGGTCTCCATTATTCCGATAACATCTTGAGCGTGGAGGCCTGCTGCTTCCAAATCCACTATGGACAGCACATCGTGCGCTACCCGAACGGAATAGTGCTCATGTTCAAGCTCTTCCGGTTCTGCGCTATGGTAGGCGGAGTAGTCGACGCCTTCCCATAGGTCGGCAAACCGACCCGGGCGACTCATGAGGTCACGAATCCTTTGAGCCTGAGTGAACTGGTGGGAGAAACTGGAGTGGCCACTGTCGTGAAGCAGACAGCCAAGGCGTATGGTTTTGGCCAAGTAATCAATGGCATCTAATTGGTCTAAGCTCAGGTCGGTTTGCTCGCTGAGTTGGCGCTCCCGCAGGTAGGCGTCAATCATTGATCGGAACATGCGCGTGCCAACATGCATTACGCCAATACTGTGCAAAAAGCGGGAGTGCGTGGCACCGGGGAAGACCAAACTGAGGATGTCGTTCTGGCAAATATTGCGCAGACGTTGAAAAAGCGGATGGTCAATCACCTGAACTTCGTGCCGGTATAACGGAATCGCGCCGTGAACCGGGTCCATAATAAGCTTGTCATAAGCACCTAACAGGTCATTTACCGCTCTTCTCATTCGCAGGAATCTCCGGATTTGGCCAAACTGGCCTTGTTATATCACAGGGGCATGCCAAAATAGGTTTTGACACGCCATTTTTCGTTTATCGCTGGTAGTTTAGGGCAGTAGCCATGACCTCGCGCACCGGGCGCCTACTTATTCGAATACTGATTATTGATGCAGACGAGAAGGCTCGTGCAGAGCTTGCGCGCCACCTTGAAACCAGAGGCTTTTACGTCTCAGGCTATCGCGATCTCTCAACTGCCAGTGCGGTGATTGACGATAACATGCCCGATGTTATCTTTGCAGATCTGGATCCCGCGCAGATAGAAAGCCTGGCGGACCATTTGGAGGAGGCTGAATCCCTCACGCCCATTGTTGCCTTTTCATGCAGTGAATCCAGCAAGCAGGTTGTGGATGCGCTTCGAGCAGGCGCTTCCGATTTTGTGCTAAAGCCCTTTAGCAAAGACAAGAAAGCTCTGGGTGATGTGATTCGCAAGCTCCTTGATCGTGTACGTTTGAGTCGTCTTAACCAGTTATATCGTCAAGAACTGGAAGACGCCAATCGGGACCTACGAGATGGTATTGCTGAGTTGCGCGCAGATCAGAGAGCAGGGCGCAAAGTTCAGTTGCGCATGCTGCCTGAGAAAGAGCAGTTCACCGGTAGTTTGTTTGTGGATCATTTAATTAAGCCGTCGCTCTATCTGAGCGGCGATTTTCTCGATTATTTTCCGCTAACCGAAGACAAAACGCTGATTTACATCGCAGACGTCTCTGGCCACGGTGCCAGTTCTGCCTTCGTGACAGTGCTACTGAAGAACCTCAGTAATCGTTTACAGCGCAATCTACGCCGAGGGTCTACAGACGATATTCTCTACCCCGATCGGTTTCTTCAACGTATCAACTCGGAACTGCTTGATACGGGTCTGGGGAAACACGTAACAATGTTTGTTGGCATTATTTCTTTGAGTGAGCGTAAATTGAAGTATTCAGTGGGGGCTCACTTCCCAATGCCAGTGCTTTCATTCGAAGGCGGAGAAACAGCGTTTCTGGAGGGTAGTGGGCTTCCTATCGGACTCTTTGAGTCGCCGCAGTGGGAGGTTTATGAAGTCCCACTGGACAAGCCTTTTCACCTGATTCTGTTTTCAGACGGAATTCTAGAGGTGATAAAGCAGAAGAGTCTTGATGAAAAGGAGCAGAGACTACTTGAACTCGTATCTGCAGGTCGTCACACTGTCGCATCTCTTAGCGAGGCTCTTAACCTCGACGAGATCACAGAGTTACCGGACGATATCGGTATTGTGACGGTTACTGATACGGTGACAGCGTCAGATAACACGTCGACGAAATAGTGGCAGTGTGAGAGACATGGCTGGTTATAAAATTCTGCAGGCTGAAAAACAGGGCATTTATGTTCTGAAGTTCATTGGAGAAATCCGGCTGAACCTATGCTGTACATTAGACAATCTGGTTGACTCCATTACCTTGGATCCCCAGTTCAAAACTGTGGTGATTGATCTCACTGAAACCGAGATCATAGACAGTACTACCCTCGGCCTGCTCGCCAAGATCGCCATGGCGGCCCAAAAGCAAAGCCACTTTTTACCCACGCTGATCTCCACCAACCCGGACATTACCCGTATTATCACCTCCATGGGTTTCGATAAGATCTTCATTATTGTTCGTGAGCCCGCCTCACGTATTGAAGAGCTTGAAGAAATACCTGTGCTGAAGGCAAGCGAACAAGACGTTCGAGATAAGGTACTGGACGCCCATAAAGTGCTTATGGGGCTGAACAAACAAAACCGGGAAGAGTTCAAGAATCTGGTGCGTGCTTTGGAATGTGAAGAGCCCGGTTAAACGTTGCATTTCTCATTTCGGCTTCGCTGATTCGGATCTGAATTACATAAAGACGGAACAACTATGCCTGAAAAAAATGAGCCTCTTGTAAATGAGGCCGAAGAACCGGTGCATGATGTGGCGGTTCTCGGAGGTGGCAGTTTTGGCTCTGCCATGGCGAAAGTGCTCGGTGAGAATGGCCACCGGGTGCACTTCTGGATGCGCGATGAAGCTCAGGCTGAAGAAATCCGCACGACTGGTATTAACAGTCGCTACATGCCTGATGTGGAAATTAAAGGCGACATACAGCCGACCACGGATCTTGCGGGCGCCGTCCGCAAAGCAGAGATTGTATTTGTTGCCATCCCTAGCAAGGCCTTCCGTGCCGTTATTCGTGAAAACAGCGACAAATTCCGTGAAGGGCAAATTGTTGTAAGCCTCACAAAAGGTATTGAAGCCCACGGCTTCAAACTTATGAGTGAGATTCTTCAGGAAGAAATTCCCCGCTGCCGTATTGGCGTATTGAGCGGCCCGAATTTGGCGAGTGAAATTGTAAACCGAGACCTTACCGCAACGGTTATCGCCGCTAAGGACCCGGAAGTGAGGCGCTCTGTACAGGAGCTGCTGGGGTGCGAGTATTTCCGCGTGTACGCCAACGTAGATATTTACGGCGTTGAGCTGGCGGGCGCACTCAAGAATATCTACGCGATTGTTGCTGGCTTGGCCTCTGCCCTAAACATGGGTGAGAACGCCAATGCTATGTTGATTACACGCGGGCTGGCGGAAATGAGCCGCTTTGCAGTCAGCTTGGGTGCCAACCCAATGACATTTATGGGGCTGGCCGGTGTAGGTGATTTAATTGTTACCTGTACGTCTTCAAAAAGCCGTAATTTCCGCGTTGGCCATGCTGTTGGTCAAGGGAAGAAACTGGATGATGCGGTGGCTGAATTGGGGCAGGTAGCAGAAGGCATTTACACCCTAGAATTGGTAAAAGAAAAGGCTGAAGCCATAGGGATATACATGCCTCTGGTGCGCGGCCTTTATGAAATTCTTTACGGGGGGGCGTCGATCAGCGCAGTAATCAATAGCCTGATGATGTCTGTACAGAACTCCGACGTTGAGTTTATTCTGCCTAGAACCATCGCTGAGTAATACCGGAGGTTGCTAATGCACCTGCTTATCATGCGCCATGGTGAGGCTGGCTGGCACTCGCTGGACCAAGAGAGAACGCTTACCGAAACCGGCCGGCACCAAGTCGCAAACTGCGCTGCCCAGATTGCCGCGTCGCCTTGGCGGCCTGTGCAAATTTGGAGTAGCCCCTACGTGCGGGCAAGACAGACGGCAGCCATTGTTTCTGAAATTTTAAATTGCCCGGTGGAAGAAAAGCCCTTCATTACGCCGGAAGACGACCCCGGTACCTGCTTGAACGCCTTGCTTGAGAACCAGCATACACCGCTGATGCTGGTGTCTCACATGCCTTTAGTGGGCAGCTTGTCTACCCTTTTGGTTGACGGGCATCGCCGTGGCATTCCTTTTATGACCGCCCAGGCTGCGGTACTTGATATGCCAGTTGTCGGCCCCGGCTGCGCAGACTTGAAAACGCAGTTTTTGCCCTGACGACTTCATCATAAGGGTCATTTCTAATTATTGAGTGCAGAATATGTACAGTTTTCCTATTGAGTATGTAGAGCCAGTTTTTCGGCCTCCCAGCGAAGCAAAATCATTGATTCTGCCGGTGACTAACGGCTGCTCCTGGAATAAATGCACCTTCTGCGAGATGTATACCCAGCCCCAGAAAAAATTCCGGGCGCGCAAGCCGGAAGATGTTCGTCAGGATATTGATAAAGCAGCGAAAAGTTTGAGAGGCGTAAAGCGGGTTTTCTTGGCAGACGGTGACGCCATGGTACTACCAACCCGCA
Source organism: Marinobacter salexigens (assembly GCF_018860765.1). Classification (GTDB taxonomy): domain Bacteria; phylum Pseudomonadota; class Gammaproteobacteria; order Pseudomonadales; family Oleiphilaceae; genus Marinobacter; species Marinobacter salexigens_A. The sequence continues at coordinate 53,884 of NZ_JAHKPV010000021.1, read as the reverse complement.
GATTGCTAGAAATTTTGGGCGATCTGAATGCAGCCTTCCCTGAGTTGCAACGAGTGTCCAGTTATTGCCTTCCGAGGAACCTTGCGAAAAAGACTGTAGAAGAACTCAAACAGTTAAAAGAGGCGGGACTCAAGATTCTATACGTTGGTATGGAGTCAGGAGACGACGAAGTTCTTCGGCGCATAAACAAAGGGGAAACTTGGGACTCAACTCGATCAGCCTTGCTGAAAATTCGGGAAGCCGGGTTGACCAGCTCAGTTATGGTGCTCAATGGGTTGGGCGGCGAAACGCTTTCGCGGCAACACGCGATAAATACCGCCACTCTGTGCAACGAAACCCAGCCGGACTACTTGTCTACTTTGGTGGTCAGTTTCCCTCAAGGTGAAGAGCGCTTTCGCGAAGGCTTTGGTGAGGATTTTATTGCGCTTTCCCAGCAAGGTCTGTTTGAAGAAATTCGTATTTTTCTGGAGCATCTTGAGCTGGAGAAGACCGTATTTAGAAGCGACCATGCGTCAAACTATTTAGTCCTTAAAGGAACCCTTGGGCGGGACAAGCAGAAGCTTTTGGATCAGGTTAACCTTGCCATCACAAGCCCCGGCGCAGTGCCGCTAAGGCCTGAGTGGCAGCGTGGTTTATAAATTACCGGTTTGCGGAGCAGAACTATGAGCCAGACCCCGGGGAACCTTGTCGAACAAGTACAGAAAACTGCGAAGAATGCCAGCCAGCCGCCAATTGATAAGTGGCACCCGGAGCTGTCTGGCGATATGGACCTGAGAATCAGCAGAGACGGACAGTGGATTCATAAAGGTGAACCGCTGGGCCGAGAGGCTATTGTAAAGCTGTTTTCCACGATTCTCCGCCGAGAAGACGATGGTCACTACTATCTGGTTACCCCCGTAGAGAAATGGCGGATTCAGGTCGAAGATACTCCCTTGCTGGCCCACTCTTTGACCGTTGAAGGCAGTGGTGAGCAGCAGATTATAAAGCTGACAACCAATGTTGGGGAAACCATTGAGGTTGGTGACGGGCATGCACTCGAAGTGGGTAGTTACGAGGGCTCCGGGCAACCGCGTCCTATCGTAAGGGTACGTAACGGGCTAGTTGCGCGCCTTGTAACTGCTGCCTACTACGACCTAGTAGATCATGTTGTAGAGCAGATCATGGATGGAACGGCGGTGTTGGGTGTTTTTAGCCATGGAAATTTCTATGAAATCGGGCAGGGCGGTTGAAAAGCCTGAGCGCGCCCCCAGAAATGACGGTGGAAAACGCACTGTATCAGTTGTTAAACTGTATTTTCGTGCTTGTTACGAGCCCGGCTCTCAAATGAGGCCTGGTGGTCGTTAGTCCCTCTGTTCAGTCTGGCTGTTCATGATTACTTTCGATTACCCTTAATCAATCAAACAGTCATTGCGACACTCAAGGAGATCACATGGCCCAACCTCGCGTTGTTACCATCCACTACACGCTTACCAATAATCAGGGAGAAGAGCTGGACTCCTCCCGTGGAGAAGGTCGCGAGCCATTGGCTTATCTGGAAGGTGCACAAAACATTATCGGTGGGCTGGAAAGTGCCTTGACCGAAAAGAACCCAGGCGATCAGGTAAAAGTTTCTGTAGATCCAGCTGAAGGCTACGGCGAAATCAACGAAGAGTTGGTTCAGCCAGTTCCGCGTACTGCTTTTGAAGGCGTGGACACCATCGAGCCTGGCATGCAGTTCCAAGCCCAGACTCCAGGCGGCCCTCAGGTTGTTCGTGTTGTGGAAGTGAGCGAAGAAACCGTAACCATTGATGCGAACCACCCGCTAGCTGGCGAAACTCTGCATTTTGATGTTGAAGTTATCGAAGCGCGTGACGCCACTGATGAAGAGAAGGAACACGGCCACGCTCACTAAGAGTGTTGATTCCGTTTCCTAAAAGGCTCCTACGGGGGCCTTTTTAGTGTCTGGGAAAAGCCAGACATAAAAAAACGGAGGTGCAGTTTAAACTGCACCTCCGCTTCAAAAGCAACCTCACATAAACTAGCTAGCGGTGCTTTGGGTTAGTAAGCCAAATCACATATTGGGATAATTTGGCCCACCACCGCCTTCCGGCGTTACCCAGGTAATGTTCTGAGAAGGATCCTTGATGTCACAGGTCTTGCAGTGAACACAGTTCTGGGCGTTGATCTGGAACCGTTTACCGCTGCCATCATCCTTCTCAACCACCTCGTAAACCCCTGCAGGGCAGTAACGCTGAGCAGGCTCGTCGTACTTGGGTAAGTTATGGTTGATGGGGATATCCGGGTCCGTCAGCTTCAGGTGAACCGGCTGGTTTTCAGCGTGGTTGGTGTTGGAAATAAACACCGATGTAAGCCGGTCGAACGTCAGCTTATTATCTGGCTTGGGGTAATTTGGCTTTTTGCAATCAGCGGCTGGCTTCATTGCCGCATAATCTGGGGTTAGATCACGCAGGGTCAATGGCAGACTTCTGCGCAGGATGTTCTGCTCAAAGAATGCGATTGCACCACCGATGAAGTTACCAAACTTGTGCATTGCCGGGCCAAAGTTACGCTCGTCATAAAGCTCTTTGTACAGCCAGCTCTTCTCAAAGCGATCGGCAAAGCTGGTGATTTCTTCGCCGTTCTTCCCGCTCTTGATGGCTTCGAACACGGCTTCAGCGCCAAGTAGGCCAGACTTCATCGCCGTGTGGGAGCCTTTGATCTTGGAGCTATTCAGTGTACCCGCATCGCAGCCAAGCAGCAGGCCACCGGGGAAGCTCATCTTGGGTAGAGCGTTGTATCCGCCTTTGGTCAGAGCGCGGGCACCATAAGAAACACGTTTGCCGCCTTCCAGATATTGCTTGAATTCTGGGTGGGTCTTCAAGCGCTGGAATTCTTCAAATGGGCTCAGGTGCGGGTTGCTGTATGCAAGGTCAGCAATCAAGCCTACGTAAACTTGACCGTTTTCAAGGTGGTAAAGAAAGGAGCCGCCGGTAGAGCCGGTTTCCGTCAAAGGCCACCCAGTGGTGTGTACAACCAGTCCAGGCTCGTGTTTAGCCGGATCTATGTCCCATAGTTCTTTAATGCCGATACCGTAATGCTGGGGGTCTTTGCCTTCATCTAGTTTGAAGTCTTTAATTAGACGCTTGCCTAGATGGCCACGGCAGCCTTCTGTGAACAGAGTATACTTAGCGCGCAGTTCCATGCCCGGCATATAGCCGTCTTTTTCTGAACCGTCGGCTGCGACACCCATATCGCCGGTAAGAATACCTTTGACTTGGCCATCTTCGATAATAGTCTCGGCTGCAGCAAAGCCTGGGTAAACTTCAACGCCCAGAGCTTCGGCCTGCTCACCAAGCCAGCGGCACAGGTTACCAAGGCTAATAATATAGTTGCCGTGGTTGTGCATGTTCTTGGGGACAAAGGCGTTCGGGATTTTGGTTCCCTTTTCCTGATCTTTTAAAAGGAAAATATCGTCACGGGTAACCGGGGTATTCAGGGGTGCGCCTTTCTCTTTCCAGTCCGGGAAGAGTTCATTGAGAGCGGTTGGTTCAAAAACAGTGCCGGCCAAAATATGTGCACCAATCTCAGAACCTTTCTCAACTACGCATACCGTCAGTTCTTCGCCAGCCTCTTGTGCCAATTGCATAACTCGGCAAGCTGCCGACAAGCCAGCAGGCCCGCCGCCGACGATAAGAACATCAAATTCCATCGATTCGCGTTCCACGTTGGTCTCCTCAAACATCTTTAATGGATATTTTATGCCCGCAGGCTTTTTTAATTTCTGGAGCGCCATCATACCGTTAAAAGTACTCTCAGACGACTACCCATAGCCCAATGCTCTGGCTTTATTGCATGTAAAGAATAACGTATTTAGAGTTTCAAACAAACGTTTGTTTGAAATTTAGCCAAAGCTTTGGCATTGTATATTTGTACTGCGATACAGCCCGCTAGACCGGTTGTAATACTATCAAATGCGGACGCAGTTCCGACTGATTGGCTCAGGAAACAGATGTTGGGCGTCTCATTAGGCTATTGACCCACTTTATCTTTGCCTTCAGTATTAGTGCGCCGTGACGGATGGCCCCAGTGTGAGGCCGCTGTTTGTAACGTTCGGTTCCTATACCCATAATTCCGGTATATCACCGAGACGAAGCAATCGAGAATGCTCTGTAACTCGCCCGCACAGGGCTTGTTGTAGAGTATTTTTGGTTGAGAGTCATTAACCCATCGTAGAAGAACGAGGAATCTATGAAGGTTCTGGTCGCTGTAAAACGAGTAATCGACTACAACGTAAAGGTACGTGTCAAGCCGGATAACACTGGTGTTGATCTCGCCAACGTCAAAATGGCAATGAACCCATTCTGCGAAATCGCTGTTGAAGAAGCGGTTCGTCTGAAGGAAAAGGGCATTGCAAGCGAAATTGTCGTGGTTTCCATTGGCCCTAAGGCTTGTCAGGAGCAGATTCGTACTGCATTGGCGCTGGGTGCTGACCGTGGTATCCACATTGAAGCCGACGGGGACGTTCAGTCTCTCGACGCGGCTAAGCTACTTAAAGCCGTTGTTGAGAAAGAAGAGCCCAAACTCGTCATTCTTGGCAAGCAGTCCATCGATTCTGATAACAACCAAACTGGCCAAATGCTGGCTGCACTGACCGGAATGGGTCAGGGCACCTTTGCTTCCGAAGTGGTTGTTGATGGCGAAAAAGTAAATGTTACCCGTGAGGTAGACGGTGGTCTTATGACCCTTTCCCTGAACCTCCCTGCGGTTGTAACCACAGACCTGCGATTGAACGAGCCGCGCTATGCGTCTTTGCCAAACATTATGAAGGCAAAGAAAAAGCCGCTCGATACCATGAGCGCGGCCGATCTAGGTGTTGAAATTGCATCGCGCCTGACCACTTTGAAAGTTGAAGCACCGGCTGGTCGTTCTGCAGGTGTTAAAGTGGCCGACGTTGCCGAGCTGGTCGATAAACTGAAGAACGAAGCGAAGGTGATCTAAATGAGCATCCTTGTAATTGCTGAACACGACAACAGCAGCCTGAAGCAGGCTACTCTGAGCGTTGTAGCGGCTGCCAAGGCCATCGGTGGCGATATCGACGTACTGGTTGCTGGTGAAAACTGCGCCGCCGTTGCTGAAGCCGCTGCAAAAGCCGAAGGCGTTGCAAAGGTACTGGTTGCCGACAACGCAGCTTACGGCCACTTCTTGGGTGAAAATCTGGGAGAGTTGGTTGCAGAAGTAGGCAAAGGCTACAGCCACATTCTGAGCTCTGCCGGCACCACGGGTAAGGACTTCATGCCGCGCGTTGCTGCATTGTTGGACGTTGCTCAGGTATCTGACATCATCCGCGTTGAGTCTGAAGACACTTTTGTTCGCCCGATTTATGCGGGTAATGCCATCGCAACGGTTAAAGCCAGCGATAGCATTAAGGTTGTAACCGTTCGCCCGACAGGGTTTGATCCGGTTGCCGCGGAAGGTGGTTCCGCTTCCGTCGAGCAGATAGACGTCGTTAAAGACGCTGGCTTATCCTCGTTTGTTGGCGAGCAGAAAGCTGAATCCGATCGTCCTGATCTTGCCAGTGCCGGTATTGTTATCTCCGGTGGCCGTGGCATGCAAAATGGCGATAACTTCAAGATGCTGGAGCAAGTTGCTGACTTGCTGGGTGCAGGTATTGGTGCCTCACGTGCAGCGGTCGACGCAGGCTTTGTGCCGAATGACATGCAGGTAGGCCAGACTGGTAAGATTGTCGCTCCGCAGCTTTACATTGCGGTTGGTATCTCCGGTGCGATTCAGCACTTGGCAGGTATGTCTGATTCCAAGGTGATCGTTGCGATCAACAAGGATGAAGAAGCTCCGATCTTCCAAGTTGCCGATTACGGCCTAGTAGCGGATCTGTTTGAAGCAGTTCCGCAACTTGAGGAAGAACTGAAGAAAGCTCTGTAACTTTCTATCAGGCAACAAAAAAGGCACCTTCGGGTGCCTTTTTTGTTGTTGCGTAATAAACTATTTGCTTGTGTTTATAATCACCCTACCAACCCGGATATCTTTCAATGGCTATCAATCCGTTCGAAGCTTTTGCTTGCCCACTCGACGGTTCTGCGTTGCAGTTAAATGGCAGAAGTTGGCAGTGCGAAGCTGGTCATAGTTTTGATATTGCCCGACAGGGCTACGTCCATTTGCTACCCGTGCAGAACAAGCGCTCCAAAGATCCCGGCGACAATAAAGAGATGGTTTCGGCTCGCCAGCGATTTTTGAACGCTGGCTTTTATCAGCCTATTGCAGAAGCTCTCAGCTCGGCCGTTTTTCATAACAACGACCGCGAGACTACGTTGGCGTGCTTGGATGCGGGGTGTGGTGAAGGGTATTACATGCACTATTTGGCCGAAAAGGCGCCCGACACCACCGATCTTTCTCTTGTGGGGTTGGATATTTCCAAGTGGGCCGTGCTTGCAGCTGCCAAGCAATATAAAGGCCCCGCTTGGGTTGTGGGAAGCAATGCAAACTTGCCTGTATTGCCGGAAGCATTGGACCGCGTTCTGTGCCTGTTTGGCTTTCCCGTGTATCCGGAATTTGCCCGGGTGCTACGTTCAGGTGGAGAGGCTGTTCTGGTGGAGGCGGGGCCGGACCACCTTAGAGAGCTGCGTGAAATCATTTACCCGGAACTGAAAGCGCCCAAACAGCCTTCAAATGCAGCTCCGGATGGATTTACCACGGTAGAGACGAACGTTATTCGTTACAGCCTAACGTTGCCAAACAAAAACGCCATTGCCGATTTGTTGGCGATGACGCCGCACCTGTACCGAGCACGAGCGGAAGGTTTAGCCCGTGCTGAAGAGCTTGACTCACTTACGGTAACGGTTGAAGCCAACCTTAAACGCCTTAAAAAGAACTGATCAACTTAACAGGTTATTGGTCTTTATCCGTCGAGCCTGAACGGTCGCCTCTTCTTAATATGACCCGCTTTTCTGCCTTGGTGATAAACAGAGAATCCGCGAGAATGTGGATGGCTTTGTTGGTGGTGCGCACGGCATGGTAAACCTGCTTACTCGCCTGATCGTGTGTTTGCCGAGCTTTGTTTGCACTTTGCCGAAACTCGTCGTCTTTTGAAAACCGAGCGACGAGACTGAAGGTGGTATTAGAAATGGCTCTGTGCATCTTTTCCACCGCACTGGCGCCGCCGGATACCGTATCTTCCAACAGCTTCGCCCTGTTACGGACTTCGTAAAGATCCGAGCGCCGCTTTTGTATATCGCTGTTAACCGCTATGCGGTGGGCGTTGAGCATACGCATAAGCGTTCTGGTGCGCTGGAGCTGCCAAAATCCATAACAAAGACTTCCGGCTGCAGTCGCCAGCAAGAGCCATGCGAAGGCGAGAGAGGTAGTCATAGCGGAATTCTCCTAGCGGTATTCAATATTCAGCTCAACGTCGATGCCACGCTCAACCATCTCAACTTCCAGTTCTTTCATTACTTCTTGATAGACCAGTTTACGCACCATCACAGGGAGTTTATCGGCTAAAACCCGAGCAGAACGGGATTCCCGCTTTGCCACATCAATCGGATTGAGCACTTTTAACGTAAGGATCAACTCCGGTTTTTTATCTAAATCGAATAAGGGATCCTTCTGTTTAGTCTCGGTGATCGCGTGAGCAACGATTTTGCGTTGCTCGATCACTTGCCAGCAAAGAACGCCGCTGAACACGGCGAGAAGTAAGCTAAGTATCAAGAGGAAAGTGGCCACTTCATGTCTCCGAGGATTCATTTATTCGATATTCAGCAGTGTGCCTGATCGGCCGGGCTGTGCGATTGGCCGTGACGACGACACTAAAGCGCTCCGTATGAAGTTAGAACGTCAGCTTAAAGCTGTTAAGATCCGTGCATTGCGACTCTTAACAGCATTCGCTCAATAATCGTAGAAAGACCTCTTTAAAAGGATAGGTAATGACCAAGCCAGCACAAACCACATACGACCTGATTGTCTTCGGAGCTAGCAGTTTCGTCGGCCAGATACTTACCCAATATTTGTTTGATTCATACGGCATTGCAGGTGAGGTCAAGTGGGCCATTGCCGGTCGTTCAGAATCCAAACTGAGCTCACTTAAATCCAGCTTGGGCGCAAGCGCCGGTGAACTGCCGGTGATACTCGCAGATGCTACGGATGATCAGGCCCTAAAAGCGATGTGCGAGCAAACACGAGTGGTTATCTCTACAGTTGGGCCTTACGCACTGTATGGAGAGCCTCTTGTAAAGGCTTGCGTCGAGACTGGCACAGATTACTGCGATTTGACTGGCGAAGTTCAGTGGATCCGCCGCATGGTTGAGCGCTATGAGGATCAAGCAAAGGCATCTGGTGCACGGATTGTGCATTGTTGCGGGTTCGATTCTATCCCATCGGATATGGGCGTTTGGTTCTTGCAGCAACAGGCTGAAAAGACGTTTGGTGAAGCCTGTCAGGATGTGCGCATGCGTGTAAAGGTTGCTAAAGGCGGGCTATCCGGGGGTACCGTTGCCTCTATGATCAACGTCGCCAAAGAAGCTGCAAGCGACCCGAAGCTACGCAAAGAACTGGCCAACCCATTCTCAATCTGCCCCCCTGAGCACCGCTCAAAGGTTCGCCAGCCCAGCCTTAAAGGTGCGGAGTTCGACAAAACCTTCAACGTATGGTTGGCACCCTTTGTAATGGGGGCAATCAATACCCGCATTGTGCATCGATCCAACGCAATGCAAAACGCACGTTATGGCAAAGAGTTCACTTATGATGAAGCCATGATGACCGGGACTGGCACCAAGGGTCGCCTAACGGCGTACGGAATTACAGCGGCTCTGGCTGGCTTTTTGACCGCATCTGCTATCAAACCCACCCGTTGGCTTGTGGAAAAATTTGTACCCCAGCCGGGTGAGGGCCCGACCCCGGAAGCACAAAAAGCAGGGTTTTACGATTTGCGTTTTGTAGGGCGCACTCAGGATGGCAAAACCATAATCACAAAAGTGACTGGCGATGCTGACCCGGGTTACGGCTCTACCAGCAAAATGTTAGGTGAGGCTGGTATGTGTCTGGCCTTCGATATACCCGTCGATCAACCAGGCGGTTTCTGGACGCCGGCATCGGTACTCGACAGCCATTTGCTTGATCGCCTAACCAGCAAAGCCGGGCTCACGTTTGACGTTGTTGAAACTCGCTAAGACGTCGCTTTAAATCGTAAGCTGAACCACGCGGTCGGTGCCCGGAAGCGCATCCGGCCCGTGGGCCAAGCTAATAACCGTTTTACCTTCCAACAACGCATCCATTTGCTGCACGATTTTCTCTCGGGTGGCTGCATCAACGCCGGTAAAAGGCTCGTCCAGTATTAACAAAGGGGCGGAGCTCAAAAGCACCCGGGCAAGGGCAACACGACGTGCCTCACCGCCCGACAAGCGGCTTCCTGAATTCCCCAGCCAAGTATCAAGCTGATCTTTTTCAGTACGGAAGCGTTGCGCCAAATCCACTATCTCCAGAACTCGCCACAACTGCGCATCGCTTGCATCCGAAGCACCCAACAAAAGATTTACCCGTAAGCTATCTTCGAACAAGACAGTTTTCTGGGTGAGGTAAGAGCAGGGTAGACTCGCACAGCCGCCGCTCGATGGAGTGAGTAGGCCTGAAAATATATCGGCAAGTGATGACTTTCCGCTTCCTGAATGCCCAAGAACACCAATCCGCTCTCCCTTTTTCACCTGCAGATTAAAATGCGCTAAAAGCGGCGCATGTTCGGGATGTTTCACTGTCAGGTCTTTAGCCAGCAGGGCCGTGTCTGCAGGCAGTTTAATGGGTTCCAATTCAGCTTGTGGTCTCGTCTCTGCGCAGTCGCGATTTAGGCGCGCCGCAGAAGCCTGAGTGGCCCCTAGCTTGCTGAAGGCTTCAGGTAGCATGTTGTACACTTCTGCGAGGCCGAGCAGGGCGATAGGCAGCAGAACCAAAACCGGCCCCGAAATAATTCCCGAGCGGAATAGTTCAAAACCCGCCCAAAGCGCAAACACTGCCGCTAGATTTACTAATAAAAGGGAGCCAGCCTGATGCCATCCGGTACGGGAGTCGGCTTTTACCTGCTCTGACGACACCTGATGCGCCTGCCGTAAAAGCCACGCGCCGTGTTTGCCCGTGCGGCCCGCTGCGGTAAGTTCCGCAAAGCCTTCCAAGTGCTCTACAACCGCCACCCGTAGCGCTTCTTGTTGATCACTTTGGCGAGAGGAGATTTTTACGGTTCGCACATAAACAACCAGCGTTGCCACCAGAAATGCTGCGCTGAGTATGAGTGCGATGCCTGCAGCAATCCGAATATTAAACAGTAACCAAGCCAGTCCGAAGACCAACAGCGTTACAAACGCAGCTAAGCCCGCGGGAGCAATCAGGCGCAAGTACACAGTATCCAACGCATCAACATCGCTGGTCAGTCTGGATAGCCATTGGGCTCCGGTTAGCTCTCGTCTCTGGCCGCGACCGGTAGCCGCAAGCTTACGGAATAGTGCTACGCGAATGTCCGTTAACAGCCTGAGCACGGTATCGTGGTTATAAAGTCGCTCCACATAGCGGGAAACCGTTCGGGATACAGCAAAAAAACGAATACCCCCGCCAGGTACATACAGATTTATTGTGGCGGGTAGACTCGCTGTCAGTAGAATGCCCACTAAGGCGGTTTCAGTGATAAACCACCCAGAAAGCGCAAGCAACCCAAGCCCGGAGAGCAGGGCGGCCAACATCAGCAAAGCGCCGACAAAAAGCCGTCCCGGTCGACGGTAGATCAAGTGTAGCCAGGGCTTTAGTTCAAACATCCTTAACCTCCCCGCCAGAAACGAGAAGAACTCGATTGGCGAGAGCAAAGAGGGCCTGATGATGGGTGGAAAAGATCAGTGTTTTGCCTGCCAGAGCCAGCTTGTGCAAGGCCTCCAGCACAAATATCTCACTGTCGCTGTCGAGGCCAGCGGTGGGTTCATCCAGAAGAATGATAGGGTAATCAGCTACAAAAATCCGCGCCAAACTCAAGCGCCGGGCTTGGCCACCGGATAAGCCTTGGCCATCCTCTGTCACCTTGCTGTAAATCCCGTCTTCCCGGCTGTCCAGAAGGGGGCCAAGGCCAACATTTCTCAATGCGGTGTCCACAGCGATATCGGATGCCTTCGGGCTGGTTAACCGAAGGTTGTCAGCCCAAGTACCCTGCACAAGAAAGCCGCTCTGGCCGAGCCAGCCGAAGGCAAAGCTACCCGCTGGCCGGCCAAACAAGTGAACTTCTCCGCGGCCTGGCGTAAGAAACCCAGCCATAAGATTCAAAAGTGTGGATTTTCCGCCTCCAGATGGGCCAGTCAGCGCAATAACATCGCCTTTTCGGATGACCAGAGATACATCGTCCAGAACCTTGTGGCCGGAACGAAAAGCCATTGATACGCCGCTTAATTCAACCGTTTCGTTACGGTCAATGGGGGTGGGAGTAGAAGGCGCACTATCATGACTTTCTATCTCTGCGCTTGATGCCGATATAGGTGACGCCACTTCACCCAATCTGGCCAAAATCTCTGCACCGGCGCCAAGAGCCGCGGCCCGATCATGATAATGCTGCGAAAGCGTGCGCAAGGGCTGAAAGAACTCAGGCGCAAGCAGCAAAATCAAAAGCCCCGAGAAGAGTGTTAAATCAGAAGAGGGGCCGTAGGTGATATAGCCCAGAAGACCAAAACCAATGTAGATGGCGATAACGGCAATGGCCACAGAGGCAAAAAACTCCAGAACCGCCGAGGATAAAAACGCAACGCGCAGTGTTTTCAGGGTAATTTTACGGTAGTGGTCCGAACGCTGCTCAATCACCTCTGTAGCACTTTCGGTTTGCCCAAACAGTTGCAGAGTGGTTAAGCCGCGCACCTTATCCAAAAACTGGCCAGACAACCTGCTGATGGTTTCAAAATGTTGCTGGTTGAGTTTTTCCGCACCCATTCCCACAAGCGCCATAAAAAAGGGAATCAAAGGCGCGGAAAGAAGCAAAAAGATCCCGGCAAGCCAGTCGAGATAGAACACCAGCGCTAGAATCAGCAGCGGAACCACAAGAGATAGCGCCATCTGTGGCAAAAAGCGGGCGAAGTACCCATGCAAAGCGTCAACGTGGTCAATCCACTCCCGGGCTAAACTGCCCGCAGAGATTTGCCTCAGCTCTAGAGGGCCACTGTTGCGCCAATGTTGATGAATCTGCCGTCGAGCAGTGCGGCGCACCTGTTGGCTGCATTGAGCCGCTAGTTGGGCCTGAACACCTTGAGCAATCGCTCTAACCACGATGGCCAGTACGAGCCCAATAAAAAAAGGCGCCAGCACCGAAGCTGACGCTTTTTCAATAACCTCAAGGTGAACAATGTGCGCCAGAAAGACCATCTGTACGATAGTCGCTACGCCCGCGAGAGTACCCGCAGCAACCGTGCCCTGAATCCAGAGTCGGTTGCCGCTTGTAAGCCCTGAAAGCCAGCGCCGGACTGCGCGCTGGTCAAGAGCCGGATTTGACACTTAGTGGTAACCCTCCCCGGCGCGCACCTTGCCCCGGAACACCCAATAGGTCCAGGCGGTATACGCCAACACAAAAGGAATCACGATCAACAGGCCGATCAGCAGGAACAGCTGCGAATCGTATGCTGAGGCTGCGTCCCATAACGTGTAGTCGGGCGGCACAAGATAGGGCCAACGGCTGACAATCAATCCAAGATAGGTCGTAATAAACAACCCCATCGTGGCTACAAATGGCATACCTTCAAAACGGTTGCGCACCGACCGGAATATCTGGAAAGCGCACAGCAGAGTCAGCGCTGGAAATATCCAGATTATGCTCAGGTTTGAGAACCAGCGTTCCCGAACCATATCGTCAATAAACGGTGTCCAGATACTGACAATACCGAACACCACAAGCACGGCCGCCAAAAGGGGCAGGGTGATTTTATAGGCCCACTCCTGCAACCGGCCTTCGGTTTTCATGATCAGCCAGGTCGACCCCAACAGCGCATAACCTGCAAGCAGGCCAAGGCCAGTCAGTACAGTGAAGGGGGTAAGCCAATCTAAGGCGCCACCTGTGAACACGCCGTTAGCTGTTTCGTAGCCCTCAATGTAAGTGCCAACGACAACGCCCTGAGCGAATGCTGCCACGGTAGAGCCACCTGCAAACGCCCAGTTCCACAGATAGCGCGAACTGCGGGCCTTGAAGCGGAACTCAAAGGCAATGCCGCGGAAGATCAGGCCAGCGAGCATCAGGAATACGCCAATGTACAAAGCCGGTAGCAGAATGCTGTACACCAACGGGAAGGCTCCCAAAAGCCCGGCGCCGCCGAGTACCAGCCAGGTCTCGTTGCCGTCCCATACGGGCGCAACAGAGTTCATCATAACGTCGCGATCCTGTTCCGAAGGAGCAAACGGGAACAGGATTCCCACACCCAGATCAAAGCCGTCCATCAGCACGTACATGATGACGCCAAAACCGATGATAAACGCCCAAACCAATGCTAGATCAAGCAGTTCCATAATCAGTGCCCTCCTTGTTTGGTCGGCTGTTCATTCGAGTCGTGAAGCTCAAATTCGGTGTGTGCCGCAGACATAGGCCGCTTAGGACGTTCCGACTGAATATCCGGCTCGTGTTGAGAGCTTTCCATTCCTTCGTACAGCACACGCATTAGGTAATAAACACCAGCGGTGAAGACCAACGAATACACAACCACATAGCCAATCAGCGTAAACAGCGCCATGCCACCGGTCAGCGATGGTGTGACAGCTTCTGCCTGAGTCATCATGCCGTACACAAGCCAAGGGGCTCGCCCAACCTCCGTTACGAACCATCCGGTCAGCACTGCAATGAATGGAGCAACACTCATAAAGCGCATGCTCTGCAGGAACCAGCGGGAGCGCCAGTAGCGGTCACCAAAGCGCAAAGCGAGGCCAGTGAGAGCGAACAGAATCATCAACATTCCTAGCCCAACCATGATTCGGAAAGACCAGAAAACGATGGCAACCGGCGGTTGTTCTTCTACCGCAACCTCCTTTAGGCCGGGAATTTCCCCATCCCACTCATGGGTCAAGATAAGGCTAGCAAGCCCGGGGATGCCAACTTCATAAAGGTTTCTCTGGTTTTCCTGATCCGGAATGGCAAAGAGTAGTAACGGAACATTCCGGGAGGTTTCCCAGTTTCCTTCCATTGCTGCGACTTTTGTTGGCTGGTGTTCAAGGGTATTGAGTCCGTGGAAATCACCAACCACCAACTGCGTGGGTGCCAGAATAAGCAGCAGCCAAAGGCACATAGAAAGCGCCTTACGGTTTGCTTCCACCTCACGACCTTTCAACAGGTACCAAGCGCTAACGCCAGCTACAACAAAACCACCGGTAAGGAATGAAGCAATTACCTTGTGAGCAAAGCGGAACTGGAAGGACGGGTTGAAGATTGCCTCGCTCCAGGAGGTGACATGGAAAATGCCATCCCGCAATTCGGTGCCCGCCGGAGTTTGCATCCAACTGTTCGCGGAGAGGATCCAGAACGACGATATGAAGGTGCCAGTTGCCACCATAATTGCGGCAAAAAGGTGAATGCCGGGCGGAACCCTATCTCGGCCGAATAGAAGAACACCAAGGAAGGCGGCTTCAAGGAAGAAGGCTGTGATAACTTCATAGCTCAACATAGGGCCAAGAAAGTTGGCAGAGGCCTGAGAAAAGTTACTCCAGTTGGTTCCGAACTGGAACGACATAACGATGCCTGACACCACACCCATCCCGAACACAACCGCAAACACAGTTGTCCAGAATGACGACAGCTTCACCCAAACCGGGTTTTTAGTTTTGAAGGCAAGCCCTTCAAGTACGGCAATATAGGAAGCAAGACCGATGGTAAACACCGGGAAAATGGCGTGAAATGACACGACAAAAGCGAACTGGATTCGCGATAAGATGAGAGGATCTAGTTCCATAGGAACCCCCGGTAAGGTTAACGTTACAACAAACGAGTACTACATACCCGCCCAACCGCTGCTTAAGCGTGAATTGTTATATTGTTATTACCAGCAGGTATGGAGCATGCTACCGGATATGATAGCAAAACCGATAGGGCAGATTGTCGCACCCGTTGATTAAAAACAAGTATGGTGAAAAGCATGAGCTTTTACGAGGAACGCATCCTGCCGCACGTTATAAATAAAGCCTGCTCGTTGGGGCAAGTTATGAAATTGCGCAGCCAGCTTGTGCCAAGGGCAACAGGGCGCGTTTTGGAAGTGGGGATGGGCTCTGGAATCAATCTCGAATTCTACAACCCAGATCAGATCGACATGGTCTACGGACTGGAGCCCTCCGAGGGCATGCGCCGTAAAGCTCTGCCGAACATAAACCGTTCACCCGTTCACGTGGAATGGTTAGGGCTGCCGGGGGAACAAATCCCTTTGCAGGACAACAGCGTGGATACGGTTTTACTTACCTTCACGCTATGCACCATTCCCGATTGGCACGCAGCACTGCTGCAAATGAAGCGCGTGCTAAAGCCCGGCGGAGAGCTTTTGTTTCTTGAGCACGGCGAGTCACCCCATGAAAACACCCGTAAATGGCAGCACCGCATCAACCCCGGCTGGAAAAAGCTGGCAGGCGGCTGCAACCTCAATCGCCATATCGCCGACCTGATACGCCACGTGGGGTTCGAGTTGGAAGAACTGGAAAACCTATACATGCCTAACGCACCAAAAATAGCCGGTTATATCTACAAAGGCGTCGCTCGCAAGCCAGAAACAGAAAGGAATCCCTAACTGAAGGCGTTTTGAATTGCGTTATCGTCCATGGCCTTATACAATTCTGGCCCTCAAAACTTCCCCCCGAATGCTCCGGTGGTGGAATTGGTAGACACAAGAGACTTAAAATCTCTCGACCTCACGGTCGTGCCGGTTCGATTCCGGCCCGGAGCACCATATTTATCAGTTGCTTATAGTTTCCTCGCCACTCGATTATCTGGTCTAAAGGTCGGATCACACGCTAGGGCAGTCACAGGTCTACCTTAATCCCAAGACCTTCCCGGCTGTAATCGTCAATCACATTGAACAGCCGTTAACTTCGGTCACCCTCTAACTGGTCGTGCATGAAGTCCATGGACCAGCTGGTGTTGATGGTCGTGGGCACCGACAATGGCTCGGGTTTCTCACGCACCAGCCGCTTACGAGGTTTGATACGTAGATTCAGCTCCAGTTCTCGGTAGATTCGGTAAACGCTTTTGTGGTTTCAGGGATATCCCTTCACGTTGCGCAGGTAGAGAAAACACAGACCAAAACCCCAGTTTCTCTGGTTTTGGGTTAAGCGCACTAACAGATCCACGATCTCGGTATTTTCACTGCTGAGCTTAGCCCGATAACGGCAGCAGGACTCACTGACACTGAAGACCTCGCAGGCCTGACGAATGCTGCAACGAGCAGCGGCAACGGCCTTGGGTGCCATCTTGCGGCGGAGAGATGGCTTTACCACTTTCCCTCAAGAGCTTCCTTGTGCAACTCAGACCTGAGCCGTTCGTGAATAATGCAAAAGCCCCAAATGGGGCTTTTATGGTTTTATTGGATAACCTAATTGCTTAGAGTCAATTTCATAGATTGTGCTATGGCTCTGGCATCTGTCGTACTGCCATCGCGATATGTAACACCTTTCAACCACGTTTCCACTCTATCTGGGTTTTGATTCATCCAATGACGAGCCGCTCGGTCTTGAGGTACAAACTGGTTCAAGATCATATCCATAACCTGACCTTCCATCGCCAGCGAGAATTCTAGGTTCCCTAGTAATTTAGCTACATTCGCACATTGGTCAACAAAGCCGGCGCGTGTGTTGGTATAAACGGTCGCGCCCCCCTGATTCGGCCCAAAGTAGTCATCACCACCATCTAAATACGCTATGTCAAATCGTTCGTTCATTGGGTGAGGCGCCCAAGCTAGGAATACGATCCATTTTTGATCACGAATTCTACCCTTTACTTGAGCCAACATGATGCGTTCCGATGTCTCAATCAAACTAAAAGGACTTAAACCAAAGGCATTGGTATCGATCATGTCGAGAATTAACTGGTTACCGTCATTGCCTTTCTCTATACCGTAAACGTTGTGATCAAACTTATCCTGAAACTTGGCGATATCAGAAAAGTTTTTGACCCCAGCCTCATATACATATTGCGGTACAGCTAGAGTGTATTTCGCCCCTTTGAGATTAGGACGTAGTCGCTCTACCTTCTGGTCATTTATGAAAGGATCTGCCACTGGTGCCATGCTTGGCATCCAGTTACCCAAGAAGACATCGATGTCACCATTGGCCATAGCGTCATATGTATCCGATACGGATCGGCTAGAAATATCGACGTCATAGCCAAGAGCCTCCAAGAGTTCCGAAGCCACTGCAGTGGTTGCCTTTACATCGCTCCAGTCCACAATACCAAACCGTATTTTTTCACACTGCTGGGCGGCATAGGCTTTATGCCCAACAAAAACTGAAGCAAAAACTGCCAAGATTACTATCGTTCGCATGCCACACCTTTGTTGATTGAACGCACGTTCAATAAAAATAGGCAGCGGATAATACAGAGATCTGGTCAAAAACGATACAATGATTCGTAACTCCATAGCTCGTTTTTTGAGCAATTAATTTATAGACACATTTGCTTACAGAAATAAAACAAACCGCTTGTCCTTAATACACAAAGCCAGAGTAATGTGGAGCGAATTATAGGGCTGTCTGAAACGGCCGTTCAGGTCTCTCAGAGCCTTTTAACAACACCAAAACCCATTCAGTAGGCTTTAAACTGAAATAGCATGTCCCGGAAAAATCAGAACATGCGATATGGAGCTGCTGTTTTAAAGGTTGAAAATGGATATCGGATGATGGCCAACGGGCAGAGCAGGGTAGTATGCTCTGCCTTAATAAATGAGCTCAGGGAGCGGCCACACTGAATGATGTCGGGACTGAAAACCCAACTGGACAAAACGACTTTAAAGCCAGACCCCGGGTTGGAGCACTACTGATAATATGACCACCTCTCTTCACCGCCTCTATTCCTTCCGCCGCTGCCCTTACGCCATGCGCGCCCGCCTAGGTCTCTTGTTCGCAGAGTTGAAGGTAGAATTGCGGGAGATCGTTTTGAAAGATAAGCCAGCCCAAATGCTCTCAATCAGCCCGAAAGGAACAGTGCCTGTTTTACAGCTTACTGATGGCCTTGTGATTGATGAGAGTCGAGATATTATGATTTGGGCTCTAGAGCAGCAAGACCCGCAAGGGCTTTTGGATGCAGCGGTTTTGGGTCAGGCCAAGGTTTTGATCGACCAGAACGATAACGAGTTTAAGCACTGGCTGGATCGCTATAAATACTCTGATCGTCACCCGAAAATGAGCCAGATGGAATATCGGCAACGGGGTGAAGTTTTTTTGCAGATTTTGGAGCGATTGCTGACTGAAAACCCGTTTCTGCTCGGACATCAGCCAACCATAGCAGATATAGGCATCATGCCTTTTGTCCGCCAATTCGCCCATGTGGATCGCGATGTTTTTTACAGTCTGCCTTATCCGAACCTACAACGATGGCTGCAACTCTGGTTGGAGAATCCGTTTTTCCTGAAGGCGATGGTTAAGTATCCGCCATGGCAGGAAGGGGATGATGCGGTGGTTTTTCCTACTTAGGTGGCAGTAGCACGATCAGGCGATATTAGTTCGATATGGCCGCGCAGTTGCCTCCATATTGACTTCGGCCGTCCGTTGGACAAAAATTCCAGTGCTACTGTAAGGAGACAGGCTGCCCCCATGGAAGAATATGCGCATTTCTCTATTTCCCCCTTATCAGATACCGAGTCGTCCCTTATTAACAAGCAAGGGCAACGCATTGCCCGGATTCGCGGCATTGTTCTAGAAAAGGCGTTCTGTATCGAGAGCGGCCGATTTCTTGTAGTTACAACAGATGACTGTCCGTTCGAGGAAGGATTCCACGTCTCACTTATTGAAGAAGACGGTTCTCTTTTGGAAACAACCCACAGGGTTATCCCATACACTCCCGGAATTGTTACCGCCGTATATGCAGAGAATAGTGACACCATCAAGATTGCATTACACGATGGTGAGACCATTCGAATTACCCTGATACCTGAAGGCACCAGAAATCCAGCAAGGTATATACAGAAGGGTTTTCGATCAAGCAACGGCATATTTGGGAAACACTATTTGCAAGTAGACTCTACTTCTGAGAGTGCCGTTCAACAGAAAAGGGAGTTTTTATGACCGATATATCCAAGCATGCGACCGATCCGGCGGCAGAAGAGGCTATCAGACAACTGGAGGTTCAGGCGGTCAATTTTTCCTATCGATTTATCAGGGATTCTCGTACTCGAGGCGAGTACCTGAAGATGACTCGGATCATGTCCGACGGTATACGACGTACCTACATGAAAGGTGAGTTGTCAGCAAACCAAGCTGCAAGGGCTGCCCAACAAATGCGGAACGAGATTCTTGAGTTCTCAAGGCAGAACTCGTCTGACATCGGTAGGGCCTTTGCCAAGGCTAAAAAAGCGCAGGGACTGGGACTCGACGAGTTAATCAAAAAATACGCAAAGCAACTACATTCGAGACCCTTTGAAGAGCTGTCCGAGGCCGAGCGCAGTAGCGTTTATTTAAAGATAGTGGAACAGTCCGGTGCGCCAAACAAAGCGGTCAACAATGCGGCGCGCTCTCTGGGTAAGACAGCACGGGGTCTGTGGGTTCTGACCGCATGCTTTGCAACCTATAATATTGCAAGTTCTGATAACAAAGCGAAGCAGGCAGGGCGTGAGCTTGCCAACATTGGAGGCGGCTTTGGCGGAGGTGCTGCTGGGGGTGCCGCTGCTGGCGTTTGGTTTGGTGGGCCTATTGGTATAGGAGCCGGAGTCATTATAGGCGGAATCCTTGGCGCTATAATGGCAGATCAGGTGTATGTGGAGATGGCTGGCCCTGATGGGGAGTTCGCTAAGCGTTTTGTACCCAGATTTACTTCTGTTTTCGGTGTTGATGAAGAAAAAATGGCTGCAGCGCTCTATACCGAAGCTCGTTTTGAACTCTCTAAGGTAAAAAGTGTTTTCATACAGCTGTGGGATAAATATTCAACGGATGCAGATGACGTTGCTGTTCTTTACTTAAAGAAAGTTCAAAAATTCAGGGGCGCCACCTACCAAGCATTACGGCAAAATCTAGGCTTGAGGAACTTACTTATTGATATCCTTGACGGTGGCTGGACTGGTAGAGAGGAAAGCGAATACATAAAGTTTCTTCGCACGATGTGACTTTGTAATTATGCTCGGGTAATTCCCTCCTTCCTTCTAGCCCGAAGGGTACCGTGCCTGTCTTACAGTATGCTGATGGCGTTGTGATTGAGGAGAGCTGAATTACCTTAATGAGGAGGTGCCATGGTTCAAGACCGTATAGACAAACCGCTGACTTTGAAGTTTGGGCATGAAGAGTTAATCATTCGCCAGCGTTACGAGGTGATTAGCATCGTTAACGACTTTTTCATTGCTATCTGGTTTCTAGTGGGCAGTATCCTATTCCTTTACCCAGAGTACGAAAAAGCGGCGGTTTGGCTGTTCATCATCGGTAGTTTCCAATTTTTAGTTCGACCCACCATTCGGCTAATTAGCCATATTCATGTTAAGCGGATACCAGCTAGCAATTGGGAGAGCTAGAAACCAAAATCCCATCACATCACCAAAATCAAGGCTCATCCTGCTTTGGCAGGGGCTGAATGTTGTTGATATCACCGGTTGGCGTCGCTGGCTCATCAAGAATAATGACGTAAATACCTCCAACGATGATCGCTATGGCAACAATCGCCTTAAGAATATTGGAGTTGAGCATTGCTTTCCCCTTCCGATCGGTTTGGTGTCTCATCTACAGTCCCTATGGGCGACGCACCGATAAAACAACCGCCCGTGTAATGGTAATCCCCCCGATAAACAGCAGCGATCAGGAGCGGGATGGTCTGGTGGATTTCCTGCTTCGCTGCCTCGAAAGCGAGCCATTCCTGAAATCTAGGGTCGGTGTCTAGCTTTGGCATTCAAAGGTTTGCGACTAAAAATGCATAGGATCGGCGTTCCCTGTTCCCGAATAATAGATTCAATATCATGGTGCAGCGCATGGTAATGATAGAAAGGAACGCGGGGAAAGAGGTGATGGATGGAATGCAGGTTCTGCCCCAGCCAGAACCATTCCAATGGCTTCATCCATGTGGGCATTATCAGACTATTGGTGTTGCGGTACCGGTCTGAAGATTTGTAAGGAATGTGTGGTCGATAAGCAAACCAGTAGGCCGTAAAAAAGCCCCCCATTAGATACCCCAGTAGCACCACCCATGCAGCATTGGGTGCGTCAACCAAGGCGAGAAAAGCCACCCGCCAACCCAGTGATCCCGAAACCTCTGCGCAATACACGCAACGCTCCTTCAGTGTGGCTTTGTCCCAGTGGGCACTTATAAAAAACGTGTTTTGCAGCCACAAGAACCGCAACACCGTGCGAATTGCTCCAATGGGGCCACGGCCAATTCCGCTGATCAGATAGTCAGGGTCCTTGTTTGGCTGGTTGGTGTATCGGTGATGGGTAAAGTGCTCGAGTTTGTGTGAGGCAAAGGGGATTGCTATCAGCGGTGCCATTACATAACCGCACAGATCGTTCACCCAGGACAGATTGTCATGTTTGCCATGTATGTTCCCATGTACGGCCTCATGCACGGGGGTGTAGGCCATGTAAGTTAGTGCGGCAAGGATTACAGTTGCTGTCCAAGCGGGTACTACGCCGAGTGCGAAAAGGGTCAGGTTAGCAATAAATCCAGCCAGCACTAATACCACCAAAATAACCGTCGGCCATCCAAATTGTCCCATGTACTGTTTTGCGAAAACAATGGCTTCGCGATTGGCTGTACTTACATCCTGAGGCATTCTTTCCTCTCTTTTTTGATATTTGTTGGGAAGATGCTTTCAATGTAATGTCTTCGGTAATCCTGGCACAGGGCAGCTATGGCCAATCGAGAAGCCCTTGTGGCCAGTTATGCTGATCGCAAACCAAAACTATAAAAAGTAACCACATGAATAACGCTGACCCCATTCTCCATCCCATTGTCATCAGTCAGGTAATGATGAACTTCGCTGCCAGCCTTGGTGTTGATAAGGACACCTGCCTGCAGGGCACAGGTATTACCGATGAAGCGCTAGTCGATAGCGAAGCGCTCGTTGCCCGCGATCAGGAAATACGGCTAATCGAGAACCTGATTCTTGCGCTGCCAAATACGCCTGCACTCGGTCTTAAGCTGGGGATGCAATATAACGTGGCAACGTTCGGCATCTGGGGTTTTGCGCTGAGTACCAGCCGCACATTGAGAGATGCCGCCAGAACAGCGATACGTTATCTGCCTCTTAGCACTGCGTATTGCCGGCTGTATTCTTTCGATGAAGACGGCCTCTTTGGAATTGGTTTGGATCCGGAATCCATTCCCCCGCACCTGCGGCAGTTTTTGCTGGAGCGTGATCTCGCAACGGGGGTGAATCTGGTAAGGGAGTTGAGTTTGTCGGGGTTGGCGATCAGTCAGGCAGAGTTCGAAGGGCGCGAGCCGCCCTATGCTGATTTTATTTCAGAGGTTCTTGGGGTTCGCCCAACCTATAAATGTCACCGTAACGCCATCATGGTGTCTGGTCGTGCAGCCGATAAGCCCTTGCCAACGTTCAATGCGAGATTGGTACGGATGTTGAACGATCAGTGCCGTTTGCAATTAGAACAACGCCAAACCAGTGGGCTGTCCGGTTTGGTTCGACAGCAAATTCTTGGCCCGCTTGGTTTGGTAGCAACACTCGACGAGGTGGCCAGTGCACTCGCTATGTCATCCCGAAGCCTTCGACGGAAGTTAGAACAGGAAGGTTCCAGTTTCAGGACTTTGGTTGATGAGGAGCGCCGACAAACAGCCATCCAGATGCTCAGCGGCAGTGATATGAAACTGGACGAGCTAGCCATTCATCTGGGGTATACCGATACGACCAGCTTTACCCGCGCATTTCGGCGCTGGCTGGGTGTGTCTCCGGGTGAATACCGTAGAACCAATGTGTTGTGACATACGCTAAAGGTCGCTTCGACAGCGACAAGATCCTGCCTGATACTGACTGTTTTCTGACTTCCGATGAACCGAGGTAGCTCGCTATGCAAAATCTGCTAAATCGACATACCGACGAGGTGGGTATTACAACGCTTACTCTGAGCCAGCCAGAGCGGCGCAATAGTCTTTCTTTTAGCATGCTGGATGCACTGGGCGAGTCTCTTACAGACATTGCCGAAGACAGCGCCACGCGCGTTGTGGTGATTGCTGCTGAAGGAAAGGTGTTTTGTGCTGGCCATGACCTAAAAGAAATTCGAGATCAACTCGACAGCTATGACTTTCAGTTAGCACTGTTTAAGCGGTGCAGTGAGGTAATGCAGCAGGTGGTAAACTTGCAAAAGCCCGTTATTGCACGAGTGGCAGGGGTGGCGACGGCTGCTGGGTGCCAGTTAGTGGCTAGCTGTGACTTGGCGGTGGCTGAGAGTTCGGCTCGTTTTGCAACGCCGGGCGTGAACATTGGGTTATTCTGCTCAACGCCGATGGTGGCCTTGTCTCGTAACGTTTCCCGTAAGCATGCTATGGAGATGTTGCTCACAGGCGAAATGATCAGTGCTGCTCGTGCAGAGCAAATTGGTTTAGTAAATCGCGTTGTTGATGAAACGCTGTTGGATGACACTGTGTACGGCATGGCTCGCACCATTGCGCAGAAGTCAGGGCACACCGTAAAAATAGGTAAGGGCGCTTTCTATAAACAACTGGAAATGCCGTTGGCAGGCGCTTACGACTATACGGCCGAGGTGATGGCTGAGAATCTGCGGGCACACGATGCGCAGGAAGGTATCTGTGCGTTTTTGGATAAGCGCAAGCCGGAGTGGAAGGACAGCTAGCGGTTTGTACAGTTGTTTGCTCCAAGCAATAGGCGGTCTCCAAGGCCAATGCCATTGGCCTTGAAAAAGCCGATGTTCATTTCTACGGCCGATATAAACTCAACTTCGGCAGGGTAGCTTGGGCATCGGGCTCCATTGGTTGATTCGCAAGGCTCCATCTGCCGAATGTTGCCAATAGTGCCTTTCTCATCAAGGTAGGCGATATCCAGCGGGATGAGTGTTTGGTACATCCAAAAGCTGTAATTCGGCCCCCGCTGCTGTTGGTATTGAAACAACATGCCAGCGTCGGCAGCCAGAGACTCCCTGCCCATTAGGCCTTTTCTGCGCTCTTGAGCTGTGTCGGCTACCTCCAATTTAACCTTGACGGATTTTGCATCGGTCACAAAGCACGCGACGTGAACCGGCAAGCTGGCAGGCGGTTCGACCGCTCCAGAGCCCGAGCAGCCTGCTAGCATCGCTGCAAGACATAGCGCAGTGCCGTAGTTTCGCATCAACTGCGCAGCCGGTAACCGGTTTTGAAGATCCACCAGATGCCTGACATACAAGCGCCGAGGAAGAGAAGAGTCATTCCTACGCTTATTCCTATATGCACATCAGATACGCCATAGAATGCCCATCTAAATCCGCTGATCAGGTAAACCACCGGGTTAAAAAGACTGATGGTTTGCCAAATTTCCGGGAGCATATCGATGGAGTAGAAGGTGCCTCCAAGAAACGTGAGCGGGGTCACGATCATCATGGGAACTATTTGAAGCTTTTCGAAACCGTCGGCCCAAATGCCGATGATAAAGCCGAACAAACTGAAAGTGACGGCAGTAAGCACTAGAAATGAGAACATCCAGAACGGATGCAATATGCTGTAGTCCACAAACAGGCGTGCAGTGGCGAGAATGATCAAACCCAAGATGACGGATTTGGTCGCGGCTGCGCCTACATAGCCCAGCACGACCTCCACGTAAGACACGGGCGCAGACAGTACCTCGTATATGGTGCCGGAGAACTTCGGCATATAGATGCCAAATGAGGCGTTGGAGATGCTCTGCATCAGTAGTGACAGCATAACCAAGCCAGGAATAATATAGGCGCCGTATGCGATGTTGTCGATATCGCCCATGCGCGAACCGATGGCCGAGCCAAACACCACAAAATATAGGCACGTGGAGATGACTGGTGAGAGCACACTTTGCATCAGAGTGCGCCGCATGCGAGACATTTCAAAGTTGTAGATGGCTTTAACACCGTAAAAATTCATGCCTTTCTCCCGTTAGCCTTCGGCTGGTTCGTGCACAAGGCCGACAAAAATCTCTTCCAAAGAACTCTCCCGAGTGCGTAGGTCTCGGTAGTCGATTCCAATATCCCCAAGTGTTCGCAGTAGTCGAGCCACACCGGCTTGTTCTTGTTGGGAGTCAAAGGTATAGATCAGTTCATAGCCATCTTCTGAAAGTTCTACCGGTTCCAGTACGAGTTCACCGGGCACCTTATCGAGCTTGTTCTGCAGTTGCAGGCGTAGTTCCTTTTTGCCCAGTTTGCTCATTAGCTGGGTTTTGTCTTCCACCAGAATTATTTCGCCTTGGCGAATCACCCCGATACGATCCGCCATTTCTTCGGCTTCTTCGATGTAGTGGGTTGTAAGGATAATGGTCACTTCGTCTTCCCGGAGCTTTCGTACCATCTCCCACATATCACGGCGTAGCTCTACATCTACGCCTGCCGTAGGCTCATCAAGAAACAATATTCGCGGTTCATGGGAGAGCGCTTTTGCAATCATCAGGCGGCGTTTCATGCCGCCAGAGAGGGTCATAATGCGATTGTTGCGCTTATCCCAAAGCGATAGATCCTTTAGTACTTTCTCAATGTGGGCTGGGTTGGGCGCTTTGCCGAACAGGCCCCGGCTGAATGATACGGCATTCCAGACGGTTTCAAAGGAATCTGTATTGAGCTCTTGTGGAACTAGGCCAATGGTTTCACGGGCTCTGCGGTAGTCTTTTACGATGTCATAGCCTGCCGCCTGGACTTCTCCGGAAGACATGTTGGTAATGCCGCAAATAATGCTGATCATCGTGGTTTTGCCAGCCCCGTTTGGGCCGAGTAAGGCAAAAATTTCGCCTCGATTAATTTCCAGATTGATGTTCTTTAGGGCCTGAAAGCCGCCCTCATAAACCTTGTTCAGGTTCTTAACGGAAATATCCGGCTGCACGGGCGTGTCCTGTTCCTGAAAGTGGGTAAGAGATGAAAGCGCGGCATTTTCTCATGTATGGCGCTGGTTTAGAAATCTTTGCCTTGAGAGAGATAGTGTCCATAATGGTTCGCTGTTTTCAATACGGTTTTCACTAGGGGTCTCAACTGAGTACCGGTATGTTACGAGCGATTGTGGTTCTGGGTTTTATTTTGGTCTTAATTTCAGCTGTTGTGTTCGGTGGTCGTTGGCTACAGCCCACAGATAAAACCCTCCCGGCTGTAGATCAACCGGTCTGCGATCTACTGGCGGCACCCTGTGAGTGGCAAACAGATGCAGGGCAGTGGAGGGTTGCTCTGCAACGCTTGGGCGATGCTGGGCAAGGTGAAGAATACCAGTTAACGGTTCTTACACCGGCAGCGCCGAAGCGGTTTTTGGCCGTATTACGTGGTGAATCTATGTACATGGGGGAGTATCCGGTACCCATGCGACACGACGGCGGCGATAGCTACTCAGCACACTTTACCGCACCTTTTTGTACCACGGATGGAGAAATGATCTGGCGAATTGATCTACAAGAAGGTCAGGAGCTTCTTTCAGACGTAGTGCCGATAAAGCTGGTATTTCAGGCCAGCGATCACTCAGCCAGTTAAACAGTGGGATTCAATAGATATCGCGGCTGACAAACAGGCAGGAAAGTGTAAAATCGTGCAAAAATTCAGGCTAACTTTAGAGAAATCGTGATGGAATACGGGGACAGTGTACAAAAAGTATTGCTTCGGAAGATTCGCAAGGCAGAACAGGATCTGATGCAGTTGAAGCTGGACTATTGCCGTTTCGTATTTGGCCTCACGCATCGGGCTAGAGTAGTGTCTGGAGGAGCCACTTATCTGGTTCTCTCTGTAGATGTTGAGTCTATGGTAAGCACCGATGATGGTGGGTTTATCCGCCCATCCGTGGCAGGCGTTCCCTCAGAAAAACCGGACCAGACAGAGCCTGTTCCACTAGGAACAGACTGGGTGCTGGAACAGCACAACAAAGGTTGAGCAATCAGACCAGTGCGTTCGCTGTAATGGCCGAATAAAGACTGTTTGCAGGCTGAACGTACTGATGGTTCTGCCAGTATTCGGCGCCTTCCAGTCCCGCTCGAAAGCAGGCTAGTAACACTCCGCAAGATGTCAGTGTTGCAATGGCTTGAACGGCTTCCGTCTGGCGGATACCGGTTTTGCGGTGGGCAATTTGTGCAACCAAACCTGCAAGCGCATCACTGTGCCGCTCGGATTGGCTGCACAGGGCGCAACCGGCCCCGTATAACCAAGCAACTGCGTAAGCACGAACCGTTTCTGGAGCTTCGCTCAAATGCAGCCCACTTATTCGGCAATCCCGTTCCTGTAGCCCTGCAAGAATGTGCAGGTGGGTAAACAACTCTGTACGATCCGTAGAAGCTGGACGTTTCCGTTTTCGCAACACGGGCTTTTCTTTGCGCGCCAGTTGTGTCGGCGGGTGTCCGGCACTGGCTGCCATAAGCGGCTCGGTGCGGGCCAGCATCAGCATTCGCCACGCTAAAGTCACAATCAAAACCAGTAAGCCAGCTTGAGTAAGTGCAACAAGTGCGTCGATCATGAGTGGTGCTACCTTAAGTATTGCAGAACGTTTCAGGAGTGTAACGGATTGTATCTATTGATCACCGCTAACTCTTGGGCAGAAATGCCTTTAAGTGGGACCTTGATGCGGGAATTGTGACAAAGTTGGCACTGATTTATTAACGAGCAATGGATTCCTCATCCCCAAAGGCAGCCTGATGACCGTTATTCTGGCACTTCACACACTTTTGGTTCTTACCTTCACCATCCGGATTCTGCTCCGCGATGACCTATCCCCTCCGGGGCGGCTTGCCTGGTTTGTGGTGCTCAATGTTTTACCTTACTTCGGCAGTGTCATTTATTTTCTGTTTGGCGAAACAGATATTGGTAACCGAGCGAGCAAACGGCACAAAGAGGTGTTCGAAGAAATACAGGCCAAAGCATCTTGGTTTATGGGGGACGCGGCCAATACAGGAAAACTGATTGAGCCGGTTTATCAACCCGCCTTCCGCTATGCCGGTTCCATCAATGGTTTTTACCCGTCGACGGGCAACACAGCAGAGTTAATGAGCGACGGCAACGAAACACTTGCGCGAATGGTCGCAGATATTGATGCGGCAACCGATCACGTACATGTTTTGTATTACATCTGGTTGAACGACAACACAGGGCGCGCTATTGCCGAAGCGCTGATTCGTGCGGCCCGAAGAGGCGTTACTTGTCGGGCCATGGCTGATGGGCTCGGGTCTCGTGTGATAATTAAGTCCGCTCTTTGGCAGCGTATGAAAGAGGCGGGGGTTCGCATGGCTGTTGCACTTTCGCTCAAACATCCTATTCGCACTATTTTGACGAGCCGACTGGACCTTCGGAATCATCGTAAGATTACGGTGATTGACGCACGCATCACCTATTGCGGCAGTCGAAACTCTGCAGATCCGGAGTTTTTGGTGAAAGCCAAGTACGCTCCCTGGGTGGATATCATGCTTCGGTTAACGGGACCGGTGGTGGTCCAGAATCAATTGCTATTTGCCAGTGATTGGATGCAGGCTACCAACGAATCATTAGATGGCATTCCATTATCCTCGGGGCGGGGGGAAGGTGGTTTTCCTGCGCAAGCCATGGGCGTCGGACCAACAGAACGCCATGGTGCTACGCCACATCTTTTTGCGAATCTATTTGCCTGTGCCCAAAGTGAACTGACACTGTCCACTCCTTACTTTGTTCCCGACGCCACAGTTTTGGACGCTTTGTGTGCAGCCGCCTATCGAGGTGTAAAGGTGGCGCTGATATTCCCGAAGGTAAACGATAGCTGGATTGTGGCTGCTGCCAGTCGCAGCTATTATCACCGGCTGCTTGATGCGGGCTGCATCATTCATGAGTTCAAAGGAGGGCTTCTGCATGCAAAAACCCTCACTATTGACGAAAAAATCAGTTTGATCGGATCTTCCAACCTCGATTTGCGCAGTTTTGATCTGAACTATGAGAATAATATTCTCCTGCAGGATAAGGCCACAACTCAAGCCATTGCGGAGCGCCAACGGAGCTATATCAATCGGTCGGAAGTAGTTACCTTGCCCAGCGTACTTGCATGGCATTACCACGAACGAATATGGCACAACGTTATCGCAACCATTGGCCCGGTTCTGTAAAGGGGGCTGACTTAGCAGGTTGGCATGGTTTGCAGTGCGAGCTTGCGGCGAATATATCGCCCGAGTGCATCAACACCAATGTTGAGTAGGGCGGTTACCAGTATCAACACCATGGCACGGTCGAACCGGATGTTCTGTATGGCGCTGTCTACATAAAACCCGAGAG
Source organism: Marinobacter salexigens (assembly GCF_018860765.1). Lineage (GTDB taxonomy): Bacteria > Pseudomonadota > Gammaproteobacteria > Pseudomonadales > Oleiphilaceae > Marinobacter > Marinobacter salexigens_A. The sequence goes on along the minus strand of NZ_JAHKPV010000021.1, from coordinate 24,364 downwards.
TGTAGATGCCCAGAATCCCCAATATCGCGGTTTCACGCATGATGATTTCCCAACGATAAAATAGAAATGCGAGAAACGAGCGGTACACTCTGGGCACAAGTTCCCAGCTGTAGCGATTAAACCCTGTTATGGCGTCGGCACGGAGCTTGATGGAGTTGGTCTGCCGGCCAATCAGGTGGCCGATAATGCCGCCATTATGCAGTGCCAGTGCCACAACAGCCGGTAGCATGGATGGCCCCCAGAGCTGTAAAAGGATATACGCCAGAATGTATTCCGGCGTAGAGCGCGCAATTACGAGTGCCACATGCCCTGCATTACGTCTTATTGGTCCACCGAAGTGATTAGAAATCAGGGGAAAGGCCAAGAGCGATAAAATGCCAGTGGCCACAAGCGCTATTTGGGTAAGCACGATGGTGTTCCAGATCCCCGGCATGGCTTCATTAACCATCAAATCATTCAGCCATGGAGTAAGGCCAGCAAGACCTTCCCCATTTCGCAATGGGGCTGGAACTATGTCTTCGGTAAAAAAACGCTGCACATTACCCCAAACAATGGGTAAGCCTTCCCCAAGGAAGAATGGCGCTCCGAGAATGTAAATAGGGAGAAGCTTGGGCCGCACCCAAAGAGGCATGGTGGCGATTAACACGTAAAACAGAATCAGCATGGCACCCGCATCGGAGTATAGCCCTTGAGAGAAAGACGCCTCCAAGTAGAAACCCAGTGTTGGTAGGCCTACGAACCCAAGAATCGCGCTAGAGCGTAAGCCGCATTCAAGCCGATACGCGGTATAAGTGCGCATCTTCACCCAGCAGTCGGGGATGCGGGTATAGATAAATGCGGTAATATTCCCGGTGCCGGGTGGCAGTACACGACCGGGTTCCGGGTCAGCTTCTTCCAAAATTTCCGAGTACACTTTCGCAAAGATTCCCGCGTAAGGAATTGCGATAGCCAGTACCCCGGTTAGCGGATGAAAACCGAAAAACTGCAGAAAAATCAGGGCCCAAAATAGTTCGTGAATCGCGCGGACAAATGCGCAAAACATCCGAACGGGCAACGAGCGGTAAACCAAGGCCAATAGGAACCCGACAACACCCCCAAGTGCGACTCCAACGAACGCGAAGGCGACGGTTCTCAAAAGTGCGGTCATTAGCCCTTCACTGTTAAAAAAGTTGGGCGTTACGATCCCCAGAAAAAAATTGCCCAAATCCCGCCAGGGGTTGGATGCGGTGATGGCGATGTCCGCAAACAGCAGCCCGACCAAGGCAATGGCGAGGAAAATGAGGCTTGTACGAACCGTTGGAGAGGAGAGCATGGAACGGTTGTGTTACCTAGTAGAGAGACATAATGTCTGAAGAGCTGAGGCCTTCGCTGGGCTGATCCAGAGCGACTTGGCCATCCTGTATGCCAACAATTCTGGTGCAATAACTCAGTGCTAGCTCAACATCATGTAGCGCAATGATGCTGGTTGAAAAGCGATCCCGAAGAAGTGTCATAACCGAGTTAGCCATGGGGCCATCGAGTGCCGATACTGGCTCATCGGCCAGAAGCACAGCTGCGTTCCGGTATAGCGCCCGAGCAATGGCAACACGTTGCCGCTGCCCTCCGGAAAGTGAGGCTGTAGGTGTCCAGAGTTTTTCTTTCATTCCCAAAGACTGCAACAGTGTGGTCACTTCGGTGCGGTCTTTGGCGAATGGCCGTGCAAGCGTCACTGTGTTGTACCAAGTAGCGTGCTTGTCTAGCTGCCCCATAAATACGTTATGGAATACGGACAGGGCGTTCACCAAGCCCAAATCTTGCGGAACAAGGGATGAGTCTCGGTTAACACGTTCGTGAATTAAGCGAATGAGCGTGGATTTTCCTGCGCCACTTTTACCCACTAAGGCGATTTTGTCGCCCGGGTTAACCTGAAGCGACAGCGGGCCTATAACCCGCTTGCCGCTGAATGACGCCGTAAGGCCAGAGAGGTTGAAGCCTGACATCAATCGAGGATTCCAATCTCTTCTGCTGTTTTACGAATAGGCTCATAATCATCGTTGGAAGCAGGAATGAAACCTGAACGCGGGAAGCTTTCCAGAAGCTCTGGATTATCAAGATTAAGCAGTGCTTCCGTCACCCGCTGTTTGAAACCGTCACCAAAACGTTCATTTACATCACCACGGATGGTCCATTGATAATCCGGATAGGCAGGTGTTTTCCAAATTACCTGAACGGCATCAGTATCAATGTTTCCATCGCCCAGTTCCTTTTCCCAAACTTGGAAGTTGAGGGCGCCTACATCATAGGTGCCAGCTTCAACCAAGCGAAGGGTGCGTGTATGGTTACCGCTGAAGCCCACCCGGGAGAAAAAGTCTTCCGGCTTTGAATCAAAGGTATCGCGCACATAAAACTCGGGCATCAGGCGACCGGAGGTGGAGCCTTTGGAGCCGAAAGTAAAGGTTTTGTCCTTGAGCTGGCTTTCCAGTTCAGTAAGCTTGTCCGCTGGCTTAATGCCTGTATTGGTGTTGGCAATAAAATAGGTTTCGAAGGCCTTGTCTTCAACACCTTGAGCGATCGCTTCTGAGCCTGGAACCAGCCTGCGAGCCTGTACGCCGGAAAGCCCGCCAAACCAGGCTAACTGAACCTGATTATTGCGAAAAGCAGACACTGCAGCTGCGTAGGACTTCACGGGGATATAACGTACATCTACATCGAGTTGCTCGGAGAGGTAATCAGCTACACCACGAAAACGTTCAACAAGTTTGGTTTCGTCTTCATCGGGGATTGCTGTGAATACAAATGTCTCCGCCGATGCGGCTGCAGCGGTGGCACACAAGAAACTAGAAAGCACCAACTTTCGTATAATATTCAAAGCCATTTGAAATCCTTGATTGTTTTATGTGATTGGTAGAGTAGAGATGCAGGATACTCTTATTCGTTGAAACCCTGAACAGCTATACGAACTACGGGTTTAAATAGGCCATGTGTCCAGACACTGTCTTTATGAACCGTGTGCAAGTGTAACAAAATTCCATTCCGGCTCTGAACGGGCCAATTCATACCTAAGAGGTCTATGGATATCATCATTCTTACGCCTGCGAGCCCGGGTTCAAAAGCTGGTAATAGGGCAACCGCAGAGCGCTGGCAGATGTTGCTGGAGCAGGTGGGCCACAAGGTATCTATTGTTACGGAGTATAACGGCGAAACCTGTGATCTTTTCCTTGCTTTGCATGCTTGGCGTAGTCACACGGCCGTGCGCCTTTTTCGAGAGATCTGGCCTGAGAAACCGCTATTGGTGGCGTTAACCGGCACCGATGTCTACCGACACCAGCACGAGTTCCCAGAGCAAACCCTATACTCCATGCAGGTGGCCGATGTATTGATTGGGCTGCATGATCAAGTGGCCAATGATATTCCGGAGGGCTTGCGAAGCAAGGTGATAACCCTTTTTCAGTCTGCTGAGAAGCCTGCTGAACTGTCGTTGAAAGGGTCTAAGGAATCGCTGTATTTTGATGTGTGCGTAATCGGCCATCTAAGGGACGAAAAAGACTCCCTCCGGGCAGCGATGGCCGCTAGGCTGCTACCCACCAATTCGCGCATCCGGGTTTCCTGTGCGGGCAAGCCCCACAATGAACGATGGGACATGCTCGCGAAGCAGGAGTTGCAGCAGAACCCACGGTTTAGGTGGCTCGGTGAGCTGGAGAAAAACGCTATCGCCCAACTGATGGCCGATAGCGAGTTACTGGTGATGAGTTCTGTGATGGAAGGTGGGGCGAATGTCGTATCAGAAGCTTGTCGGGCTGGTTTGCCGATTATCGCGTCGAATATTTCCGGCAATGTAGGGCTTCTTGGGGAAGATTACGCGGGCTACTACCCGGTTGGAGATACTCAAGCCTTAGTCGAAGTGCTGAAGCGTGCAGAAAATGACTCAGAGTTTGTGGAGTTTTTGAGAGAGCAGGTAGAGCAACTTGCTAGTCGATTTACACCGGAAGAAGAAAGGGAATCTCTGGAGCAGGCGCTTTCGCTCGCAATGCGACGCAGCCCCAGAAATATCCTTTAAACTCAATCCCGTAACCTAATCGGCTCGATTGGTCCACTTTCATCCTGAGGTGTTACCTGGCCAATAATGGCAGTGTGCGGGTAACCGAGTGCCTTGAGGGCCTGCACACAGTCATCCGCCTTCTCCGCCGCAACACTTGCTAGCAAACCTCCAGCGGTTTGTGGGTCAAAAATTAGCGGGTAACGCGGATGTTTCACCCACTTCTCCTGATCTTGAATACCACGGCGCAGGCGTATGTTGGCCGGCTGCAGAGAGCTTAGTATGCCCGCCGCTGCGGTTTCTTCGGCGCCTGGCAAGATAGGAATCGCAGAGAGATTCAATTCCGCATCAACACCGGATGGCCGAGTCATTTCAACCAGATGGCCTAAGAGGCCAAAACCCGTAACGTCTGTGCAGGCTTTTGAACCGAAACTACGAAGGCAATCGGCGGCGGCCTTGTTCGACTGCACCATAGAGGCGAGGGCGGAGTCGATCCAACGGCCTTTGGCAGCCAATCGGGCGTGAGCTGCGAAGAGGGTGCCGGTTCCAATTGGCTTGGTGAGAATCAGAGCATCACCGGCTCGTAAGCCACCTTTACTCATCACCTCGTCAGGATTGATGAGGCCATTCACCGCAAAACCTAGCGCAAGCTCGCGGCCTTCTCCGGTATGGCCGCCAACGAGTGCGCAACCGGCTTCGTTTAATACATCCACAGCACCAGACATCATTTGGAAGACTACATCCTCCACCTTAGACTCAATACCATAAGGTACTGTAGCGACTGCCGTAGCGCTTTGAGCTTCGGCACCCATAGCAAAGACATCGCCTAAGGCGTGGTTGGCTGCAACGCGGCCGAAGGTGTATGGGTCGTCAATAAATGCCCGGAAAAAATCAACGGTGTGCACTACCGCCATGCCGGGCGGAACTCGCAGTACAGCGGCATCGTCTGGCGCGTGCAGGCCGATCAGAATGTCGTCTCGTTCTATCGGCTGGAGTTCACTCAGCGCCCGTGACAGGACCGTACTACCAACTTTGGCACCACAGCCTCCGCAACGCATAGCGACCGCAGAAATAGCCTGAGAGGCTTCCTCGGGATTTTGTGCCGCAGCGGTATCGGGCAAACTAGAGGCTTCTTCCATGGGGGGCAGGTCGGTGAATTTATCCATAAACCGACGATCGATCCAGTCTTTCCAACGCCACACCAGCGCACCCTCAAATTGGGTGTCACCGCGAGAAGCAACGGCATACTTATCGCCAGTGCTGATGAGCGCAAGCCATTTTTTCTGGGGATGAAAATCTTTCGGTGCCTTACCGAGTGCCAAGCGTTTGAGATTGTCCGCTAACGGTGGGCCCTGACGCACAGCAAATACACCGGCCTTTTCCCGGGGATGATTGACGACATTAGCGATGTCGCCAGCAGCGAAAATAGTGTCGTCGTTTTCTACCTGTAGGGTGTCGCGGACTCTTAAAAACAGGCCGTCATCGAGCGCTAGGCCCGTTTCTTTTAGCCAAGACGGCCCGCCAGCACGGGTTACCCAGAGGACTTCGTCGGTTTGAAGGGTTTCGCCAGAGGCTGTGCGTAATAGCCCTTCGCCGACTTTTTCGACTGGCGAGCCAAGGTGAAGTTTTATTCCACGTTCAGAGAGCGTTTTTCGAAAAACTTCGCGTACTTTTTCATTGTGGGTAGGGAGGATTTCGTTTGCAGCATCAAATAAATGGAAATGCAGTTGGTCAGAATCTTGCCCTCGTTGTTCCAGCTCGTTTTTAAGCCGGTACTGCATAGCCAGAGTCAGCTCTACGCCACCAGCACCCGCACCGACAACGCCGATAGTAAGAGGCCCTTCGTGGCTCTCAATGCGCGAGAGCAGAGCAAGCCAACGGTTGTTGAAACCGGTAATCGGTTTCACAGGTACTGCGTGTTCCGCAGCACCTTCCACTTCATTTACTCTGGGAGATGAGCCGATGTTAATCGATAGTATGTCGTAAGGCACATCGGGCCGACCTTTACAGATTATCCGCTTGCTAGCGCGATCAATGCCACTGGCTTCTGCACGGTAAAACCGCGCGCCAGCAAATTCTGCAAGTCGGCTCAAATCAATGTGCACATCGTCGTAACTGTAATGTCCCGCCACGTAGCCAGGCAGCATTCCGGAGTAGGGCGTGTGGGTGTCGCGGCAGATAAGGGTCAGGCGCACGCCGGGTACGGGTTTCATTGCAAACCGTTTTAGTACCCCGACGTGGCTGTGCCCGCCGCCAATCAGGACTATGTCCCGTAAAACAGGCTGGTCAGGCGTTCGCATCAGTTGATTTTCTTGGCTTCAACTGTGAGTTGATCAAAGCCTTTGATGCTAGAGAATGCACTCAGTTTTTCTTGATCCGCTTCGGATGGGTTGGCAATTTGATCGATGGATGTAATTCCAGCGTCTTTCATCTTCTTCGCCGTTGCTGGCCCAATACCTTTTACCAAAGTAAGGTCACTTCTATCGATCGGTTTCTTTTCTTTTGGAGTCGCCGGTTTCTTTGCGGCCGGCTTTGCAGCAGCGGCTTTTTTCGGAGCTGTCTTTTTAGTTGCAGGCTTTTTGCTTGCTACTGGTTTGGTTGTAGGTTTCTTGCTAGCAGCAGGCTTCTTCTTGAGCTCTTTTTTACTCTCTTTCTCAGCTTTCTTGATGTCCTCTTTAGAGGCAACGCCTAGCCGCTCAAGTATGTTGGATTGCAGTTCGTGGAACTCATCCAAACGACGCTCAAATTCGTCGTTAAAACGCCTTAACTCGCGCTCTCGAAGCTCATCGACTTCTTTTAAAAGCTTACGCACTGGGTCCTGAACTTGATGTTGCAGACTATCGAAGTGCTTCATTGCATCGCTGATCAAAGCTTCAATCTGAGCGGATGTTTTCTCAAATTCCTTGTTGACCTTCTTTACGATTTTATCAACGCTCGATTTGGCATTTTTCGCCATGGGTATGTCTCCTTGCGGACAGGTAGAACGGATAATAATCAGGCCATATGCCGCATGTTAGGCATGGAACCTGAGGAACGTCGTGATTTCAACGACTGCTTTTTGGAAAGCACCTCTCTGATTCGGCGCAGTTTTTCTTCAAGAGTGGTATCGGTGCCAGCTTTTAAATCTGCAAAGTCAATGGAGTAAAAGAAGTTGCTGCAGTGCTTTCTGCGTTCGGTTACCAGTCCTGGCACGTTCTCTGCACGGATTTTATCAAAGGGCATGTCCATAATGAGGTCCAGCAAAACGGTGTCGCCGGGCTTGAACATCTTGTCCGTCTTGATAACACAACCGTAAGAATCCAGTTCAAACAGCGCGGCTTCAACTCGTTCCTTGCGGAACAGGCTGTGCCGAACTGTGAAACGGGCAACAAGATCGGGCAACGCTTCATTCATGAATTCTGAGTCTCTGCTGCGGCTGGCTTGATATCGATTAAACAATAGACACTGGACAAAGGTTTTGCAATGCCGTCAGTGTCATACGATAAACCTTTGAGGCGGTTCTTCAACACTTAACGAGTGATAATTTCGTACATGTCAATTCTGCGGTCTTTAAGGTTAGTTACCGACCCTTCGTTACGAACCAGTGTCAGCTTTTCCAAGTCCATATCTGAGAACATGATCATCTCGGTATTTGGCGTTGTCTCTGCCATCACGGCGTCATGAGGAAAGGCAAAGTCAGACGGTGAGAACACGGACGACTGGGCATATTGTACGTCTAGATTTTCCACTTTTGGTAGGTTCCCGACGCTGCCAGTGATCACGACATAGCATTCATTCTCTATTGCTCTGGCCTGAGCGCAATGACGAACACGCAGATAGCCGTTTTTTGTGTCCGTCCAGAAGGGCACACAGATAATGTCGACTTCTTTGGCGGCTGCAATTCGGCCTAGTTCCGGAAATTCGATGTCATAGCAAATCAGAATCGCGACACGCCCAGAATCTGTATCGAAAACCTCAAACTGGTCACCGCCTTCAATGACCCAGTCACGGCGCTCGTGGGGCGTGATATGAATTTTACGCTGCTCGTCCACCCGGCCATCGCGATGACAAAGGTAAGATACATTATAGACTCTGTCATTCTCGAGAAGAGGCATGGAGCCGGTGATAATGTTGATATTGTAACTCACAGCCATATCCGACATTCGGTCTCGGAACTGTTGAGTAAAACCGGCGAGGAAGCGGATAGCACGGGTCTGATCCACCTGATCGGTCAGCCCCATTAACGGCGCGTTGAAAAATTCTGGGAAAAGGGCAAAGTCACTTTTGTAATCAGAAAGTGCATCTACAAAATACTCTACCTGTTCCAGAACTTCTTCGACCGAGGCAAATTCACGCATCTGCCATTGCACGGCACCCATGCGAACCTGAGTTTTCTTTTCGTTCAGCACCGAGGAGGGCGGGGTGTATAGAATATTCCGCCACTCCAATAACGTTGCATACCCCAGAGATTTTTCGTCTTCCGGCAGGTATTTGTGCATCAAACGGGTAACTTGAAAATCATTTGACAGCTGAAAGCTCAGGATTGGATCGTAGATGTCTTTGCGATCAACCCGGTCAATGTATTCTGCAGGTGAGTATTGGTCTGAATACTTGAAGTAACCGGGAATCCGCCCGCCAGCAAGAATGGCCCGCAGGTTGATCGAGCGGCAAAGTTCCTTGCGTGCTTCATACAGGCGGCGACCTAGTCGATATCCGCGGTAATCCGGATGAATGAAAACATCCAGCCCATAAAGGGAATCACCTTTTGGATTGTGCCAAATCTGCTCGTTGCGCAAAATCAGGTCATCGTAGGTGTGAGGATTACTAAAACGCTCGTATTTAACGGATACCGTCAGCGCGACGGCAACCAACTGACCGTTATCCTCAATGCAGATCTGTCCATCCGGGAACTGTTCAACCAGCGCTTTTATGGTGTCTTTTGGCCAAGATCCGCCAATATCGTCGTAAACGCGATCCATGAGAACCTGAAGTTGTTTATAATCATCAAGTGTCAGGTTTCGAAGGTTTAAGTGCAGTTCTTCATGGGCCATTCAGTGGAACTCCTGTATGGCGGTGGAGTGGATTTGTGACACAAGCTTATCAGAAGGTACTAAAGAGTTCGCACCATCAGCCGTAAACCAATGAAACAATCCTAGGAGTGCGCCGTGAATCTTACATTCGGTCAAAAACTATTGGTCACTTTCAGCATTCTGCTCATTTTGGTGATGGCTGCCTTTACGATTTCGGGCAATCTCCGCTTGCAGAATACGTCCCAAACCTATGTGGATGCGTTAATTGAAAACACCGTAGATCAGAACACGTCAAGCATTGCCGAGTGGCTCAATACTCGACTCGTAATGACGGAAGCAACGGCTAAAGCTCTTGAAACGAGTGCGAACGATGAGCAGGCACGTACATTACTGCAGGCGATTTCTACCGGCGGCGGCTTTAAGGATGTTTACGTGGGTAGAACTGATGGATATATGTTGATGAAAACTCAGGCTGATAGCGATACGTTGCCAGCCGATTATGATCCGCGTACCCGTCCCTGGTACAAGAAGGCTATGGATCTTGGCCGCTCTTCCCTTACTGACCCGTATTTAGATGCAGCCTCAGGCGAGTTCATAATTTCAACACTCGCCCCTGTAAAACAGGGATCCTATCAAGGCGTTGCCGGTGCAGATATTACGTTGAAAGCCATTGACGACATGCTGTCGGTGATTAATCTGGCTGGCACGGGTTATGCCGCGCTTATCAGTCATGAAGGCACAGTATTGTACCATCCGAACGAAGACCTGATCGGAAAGAATATCAGCTCCCTACTAGGTGAGTCTCCAAACCTGAAAGGCGCCGCACAAAGCTATGAGCAGGACGACACCCCATGGAGTGCAAGCTTTCATTCCATTAGTAATGCCCGTGGTGTTGACTGGTATTTGGGTACCTTCGTTAATGAAGATAAAATACACGCTCCGGTTCGCAGCGCTATGATGGCGGGAGCGATTATCGCCGTTATCGGCCTTTTGGTATCGCTGGTTGTTCTACACATTGGTATCCGCACGCTGATGGCCCCAGTTCGTCGGTTGAATGCGGCGATGGCGGATATTGGCTCGAACGATGCAGATCTAACGCAGCGTTTGGACGACAGTGCCCGTGACGAATTTGGGCAACTGGCCTCGAGCTTTAACCAGTTTGTAGAGAAAATCCACGAGGTGGTTCGCGAAGTACAGCAGGGTAGTAATGAGCTAGCCACTAACGTAGTCGCACTTAGGGATACCGCGAAAACCAGTCGCAGCAGCGTTGAGAGCCAGCAAACTGAAGTGGATATGGTTGCTGCTGCAATTAACGAAATGTCCGCTGCTGCAGGTGAAATTGCACAGAATGCCCAACAAACAGCTGACGCAGCAAATACCGCTGATGGCGACAGCCGAGCTTCGCTGGAAACCGTCTCAGCTTCTCGGGATGCGGTGCAAAAGCTATCTCATGAGGTCAGCGCGGCAACTGAAGTAATAGACGCACTAGGTAAAGATGTAGCTTCCATCACATCTGTACTTGAGGTTATTCAGGGTATTGCCGAGCAGACCAACCTGCTGGCCTTGAACGCGGCTATCGAAGCTGCGCGAGCAGGGGATGCCGGTCGTGGCTTTGCAGTGGTTGCAGATGAAGTTCGAAATCTCGCCCAGCGCACCCAGTCCAGCACAGAAGAAATCAACAACATGATTGAACGTTTGCAGAAAGGCGCCAGTGACGCGGTAGACGTTATGAAAGCCTCAACGGCAGTGTCTAACGTCAGTATGGAAAAAGCACAAGATGCGATGGACTCCCTGAATCGAATTGCCGAAGCCATTACCGCCATTAGCCAGATGACCTCTCAAATTGCGACCGCTTCCGAAGAGCAAACATCAGTTACTGAAGAACTGAACTCATCGATTACCCGCATTGCGGATCAGGGGCAAGAAGCTGCAGCGGCCGCTAGCGAGAACGACGTTTATAGTGGACATATCGAACAGATAGGTCAGACGCTGAATGGAAACGTATCTCGCTTCCGAGTGTAAAACGGGGTTAGCGGCTCAGTAATTGGATGCGCCGGCGCAGGTTATTCAGTGTTTGGCGCCCAATGTTATCTGATTCCTCGCTCAGCAAGGGATTTTCCAAAACAATGATTTTGCGCCTATCCAAATTCAGATTAGCGACTGCGGCTCCATAATACTGTTCAAGGAACACACCGAAGCTCCCATCACGGATGGCACGCTCTAAGCCCAGCTGTAGACGATGGGCGGTAACCTGATCATCTGGCGCAACAAACAGATAAGAGGGCATTGGGTAGGCCAACACAAGGCCGGGTTCTATAGTCAGTTTCGGATCGTTTTCAAGTTTCAGATCATTGGCAACCTCGCTCACACCTCTGGCAAAGCAGTCGAACCGGTGCTTTCTCAGCATTCCAAACAATATTTCGTAGCGGGAGTGGGTAATCACCGGAATATCGTTCTCTTTGAGAATCGAGGTGTCGGGCCAATGATCACCTTGCCCGATTCTCACGCCTCTTTCTCGTAGGTCTGCAAGGGAGGATATTTTATTGAAGAGCGGAAGGCTTTCAGGCATGACGACGCAGACGCGAAACCCAAGCAGCCCTCCATCTACTGGGATGGGAATCGGTGTTAAATAGTGCTCCCGTTCCGCAGTTGTTGCCACGTTGGCAATGTCCACCAAGCGGTGATTACCCCTCCCCAGCTCGCGTAAGGCGCGGCCTTGGCTCAGTTCATCGCTACGAAGTATGCGGAAGTCTCCATACTCTGGCGTTTTCTCCAATGCCATTGCTACGAGAGCGTAGATTGCTGGGCTGTCATAATTCCGATACCACAACACGTAATCCTGTGCAGGAGGGTGTACCGAATTCGCAAAGGCTAGGGATTTTTCCGGCGCTACTACGGCATCACCAGCACTCTTGAACGAGTTGGTGTGAGCGAAGCTGCTCCATGAAAGAGCGCCCAGAAGTGTTAGAGAGAGACCTACGGCAGCCATCCTTTTGGGACTCGCTCGGTCACGGATTAAACTGTTTACGTATGGCACCATCTGAGTCCTTTTGACGGCTTTCCGATTGACGGTTTGCCGAATCCGTTCTCACAGCCATTCATTAGTCACATCATTGTTATGACGATATTCAACATAGACACTGTAGATCAGAAAGTGGCGGGGGAACCGTGAATCTGTCAAAAATATTGTAAAAGAGTGTTGCGATCTACTCCGGACTTTATAATCATCCGCCTCAATCAATTTTCAGGAGCGGACTAATGGCCTTTATTGACAGCATTATCGGGGCAACTGGACAGTGGATTTCCACCACGGACCCTAAGGCAACTCTCGCGCAACCGGTAGAGTGGTTGAAGAAAACTGGAGGCTATGCGGCTGTTAACCGTCTTATTGGGCTTTCGATACCTTTCGCGCCTAGAAACCGTTTTAGCGTAGAAGAAGTTCGCCCGGGCTATGTGCGAGCGCGAATTCAGCTTAAGGGGAATAAAAATCACTTTGGCAGCTTGTATGCTGGCGCCTACTTTTTAGTGGCGGAAATACCCGGGGGCGTCTTAACCCTTTTTGATTTAGGCCCCGCTTACACACCGATTTTGAAGGAAATGACACTTCAGTTTTTGCAGCCAGCCAATTCAGATGTCACCGTTGAATTTGAGCTATCGCCAGAGGAGGTAGCGGAAATCCTTTCCGATGCAGACGCAACCGGTCGGGCAAAGTTCTCTCTGGAGGGAGTGTTGCGGGATATGGATGGCAATCACGTTGCTACATCCATCGCGCAATACCGTGTGCGTAAAAAAGGATTCAAGCCCGAGGCTTAAAGAGAGGCTTCGGACATTGCTCAATGCCTAGTCAAGCTCAGCAATGGCGGCGAGGAAAATCTCACCGTATTTTTCAAGCTTGGCAGCACCCACACCGCTTACGCCAGCAAGCTCATCGAGGGTTTGGGGTTTACGCTCCAGCATGTCAAACAAGGTAGTGTCGTGGAAAATCACGTAGGGCGGCACACCTTGTTTTTCAGCAAGCTGCTTACGACAAGCGCGCAACGCTTCCCAGCCTACATGGTCCGTAACCTGATCTTTCACTGCGTTGCCAGATCTACTGCTTGAAGTGCGACTTGACGACGTTTTAATTACAGGGTCTTTGCGCAGTTCAACCTTATGCTCGCCTTTTAGTAATGGTCGGCATTGTTCGGTAAGCTGCAAAGCTCCATAACCTTCGGGGTCGGCACGCAGATAGCCGTTAGCCACCAATTGACGGAACACCGACTTCCATTCGTTAACGGAAAGCTCGGTTCCTATGCCATAGGTTGATACTTGGTTATGCCCCAGCTGTTGAACACGTTCATTTTCTGAACCGCGCAACACATCAATCAGGTGCGTAACACCAAAACGCTGGCCAGTGCGGAAAACGCAAGACAGGGCTTTTTGCACGGCAACTGTACCATCCCAAGTTTTAGGTGGGTTCAGGCAGGTGTCGCAGTTACCACATGGCGCCTCTAGTTCGTCTCCGAAGTAGTTCAGCAAAACTTGCCGGCGGCATTTGGTTACTTCACACAGGCCCAGCATGGCATCCAGCTTCTGCCGCTCGATACGTTTGAAGTGGTCGTTACCCTGTGAGGCTTCCAGCATCTGCCGCAGTTTGATGACATCTTGAAGACCGTAAACCATCCACGCAGTTGAAGGTTTGCCATCGCGGCCTGCACGGCCGGTTTCCTGATAATAAGCTTCCAAACTTTTAGGCAGATCCAGATGTGCCACAAAGCGCACATCCGGCTTATCAATGCCCATGCCGAAGGCAATGGTGGCAACAATAATTACGCCGTCTTCCCGAAGAAACCGTTCTTGATTGCGAGCCCGGTCATTTGCAGGAAGCCCGGCATGGTAGGGCAGAGCGGTATAGCCTTTCTGCGCGAGCATATTTGCCGTAGCGTCAACCTTGTTTCGGGATAGGCAATAGACAATGCCGCAATGTGATTCATGTTCTGCTTTAATAAAGTCAAGCAACTGTTTGTTTGCATTCGTTTTAGGTGCAATCCGATACTGGATGTTCGGTCGGTCAAAGCCGCTAATAAAGTGTCGCGCGTTAGTGAGAGACAGGCGTTCAGCGATCTCTTTACGTGTACGCTCATCAGCAGTAGCAGTGAGAGCAATCCGGGGAATCGACGGAAATTCATTAGCCAGTAATGTCAGCTGCAGGTAATCAGAGCGGAAGTCGTGTCCCCACTGGGAAACGCAGTGGGCTTCATCAATGGCAAACAACGAGATAGAGGCATCGTGCAGCAGTTCGAGCGTGCTGGGCTGTATCAATCGCTCGGGGGCACAATAGAGCAAATCCAGTTCGCCGGTGCTTAGTGCGTACTCCGTGGCGCGTGCTTGCTCAAAATCCATGGTGGAGTTCAGGAACGCCGCACGCACACCTAGCTCACGTAGAGCAGCAACCTGATCCTGCATGAGGGCAATCAACGGTGAAATTACAATTGCGGTGCCCGGGCGAACAAGAGCCGGAACCTGATAACAGAGGGACTTGCCACCGCCCGTGGGCATAAGTACCAGAGCATCGCCGCCGGAAACCACCTCATGAATGATCTCCCCCTGCAATGGCCGGAAGGATTCGTATCCAAACACCTCGTGTAAAACCCGTTCGGGGCTCTTGCCTGAGGTGGTAGGCCTCTCTGCAGAAAGCTGTTCAAAGTCCTGGTCGGGATACATAGAATAACCGGTCAATCGCGAAGCTGGGGTGAAATCAGGGAGTGGATCATACCAGATTCAGAATGAGGAATGGCCGAGGAAGCCGTGTTTTGGGAGGCAAAACCAAGGGAAAGTCGATACAATGTCGCGGTTTTAATTTAAGGACTCGCGGCTCACTATATCCGTTACTAACATAAGAACAGGGCATACATGCAGGAATTTGACGCCATCCGTCCCTATTCGGACGAAGAAACCGGGCCGGCAATCAAACGATTGGTCAATGATCAGGAATTTCTGGACATGGTCGGCCGCTTCAAGTCGCCTCTGATGGCTCGGTGGGCTCCCGGCCCCTTGCGCTTTCTAACCCGCCGCTGGCTGAGTAACCGTTTCGGTCACTTCACCCGAGTGGATGACTTGCAGGCGGGCCTCTCGGGGTATATCGGTGAGCTCATCGAAAACACCACCACCCGTGTGACAACGAGTGGTATTGAGAATTTAGGCAAACAGGGTGCCTATCTGTTTATCTCAAACCACAGGGACATTGTGTTTGATCCCATGGTGGTGAATTACCTTTTGTTTCACAACAATCTGCACACTACTCGCATAGCTATTGGCGACAACTTGCTCGCCAACCGCGTGTTCGCTGAAATGATGCGGCTTAATAAGAGTTTTATCGTTCGCCGTGATATGACCAGCCCGCGGGAAATGCGCGACGCATATCTAACGCTTTCCGGCTTTATTAATCACAGCATCGCCAACAACAAAAATATCTGGATTGCCCAGCGAGAGGGTCGCGCTAAAGACGGTCTGGACTATACCGACCCGGCAATCATAAAAATGTTCTACATGAGCTGCAAAAAAAGCGGGTTGAGCTTCGCCGAAGCCATGAACAAACTCCGTATCGTTCCGGTTTCTATCTCCTACGAATATGACCCTTGCGATGCTGACAAAGCCCGTGAATTAGAAACCAAGGCCCGTTGCGGCAGTTATAAAAAAGCAGAAGGTGAAGACACCGAGCAAATAATGAAAGGCCTAACCGAGTTCAAAGGCCATGTTCACGTCCACTTTGGCGCTCCGATTATCGACTCTCCTGAAAACGCTAAAGAGCTTGCCGGGCTGGTTGATAGTGAAATACATGCTAATTATCACTTGCATGCATCAAACCTTGTAGCCTATGAGGTACGAAGCTCGCATTCTGAAAATGCCGTGAGCTTTGATGCCGCTCGCAGCTCAGTGGTTACTGCAGGGAATTGGACTGAAGAAGAGGTGCAGGCAGCTAGAGCGGAAATGGATAAGCGATTGACCGCTTGTGATCCGGCGATCCGCCCCTATCTGTTGGATATGTATGCCAACCCGGTTCAAACCGCACTGGATGCAAACGCCAAGCTAAACACGCCGGGCTAACCCGGACAAACTCCCTTTGAAATAACGAGGTACTGCGTGCAGGATCTTCAGTATATTGAGCTGGAAACTCGAGCTAACCCGACAGCTGCCGTTATCTGGTTGCACGGTCTTGGCGCCAGTGGCCACGATTTTGAGCCCGTAGTGCCGGAACTTGGCCTGCCAGACGACGCTGCTGTGCGTTTCATATTTCCGCACGCTCCCAACCTGCCCGTCACTATCAATGGCGGTATGAGCATGCCCGCTTGGTATGATATCAAAGCTATGGATATTGACCGGGTTGTAGACACGGATCAATTGATGGATTCGTCGCGCGCCGTGGGTAAGCTCATCGAACGGGAAATCGAGAGGGGTATTCCATCTGAAAACATTGTGATTGCAGGGTTTTCGCAAGGTGGGGCAGTTGCCTATGAGTTAGGACTGGCCTATCCGAAACGCTTGGCGGGGATCTTGGCGCTTTCTACCTACTTCGCCACGGCAAAAACTGTGCAGCCTTCCGGGGCAAATGCGGGCATACCCATCAGCATCTACCACGGAACTTTCGACCCCATGGTTCCGGAGGCTCTTGGCGTGCGCAGTGTAGAAACGCTAAAAGAAATGGGCTTCGAGCCAACGTATATGACCTTCCCTATGGAGCACAGTGTTTGCTTAGAGGAAGTTCAGGACATCGGGCGCTTTATCTGCAAGCACGCCCTTTAGATCGGCATTAAAGACCAACTCACCGGCATTTTAGCTTCGCCAGAATGCCGGCGAAAGTACGATTACTACGCTGAGAATCTCCAGTCGCCCCATTAGCATGCCAACCGCCAGAACCCACTTGGCGGGATCGGGCAGGGGGCCAAAGTTCCCCGCAGGACCAATAATGTCACCAAGCCCCGGGCCTACGTTGGTGAGGGCCGTAAGTGCGCCCGATAAAGACGTTACAAAGTCGAGCTGCATGGCCGCTAACGAAACGGTGATCAATAAAAGGCACAGCAGAAAAATAAATGTGTAAGCGATCATCGATGCAATTATATCGTCACTTACCGCGCGGCCATTATAGTTACGGGTCAGCACAGCCCGTGGGTGCAGTAAGCGAATCATCTGTTCCCGAAGTACGATCAGCGAGAGCTGAAAGCGGAAAATCTTCATACCCCCGGATGTTGACCCGGAACACCCGCCAATAAACATTAAAAAGAAAAACAGCACGAATGCCAGCGGCCCCCAAGCTGAGTAGTCCTCTGACGCATAGCCGGTTGTTGTCACCACTGATGTAACGTTGAACAAAGTAGCTACATAGTTATGCAGCGGGTCAAATGGTACCGGCGACACCGACCAGCGGTACAGTGTGAGCAGGGCTGGAATCACCAGAAGTATGGTTAAAAACAGCCTGACCTGCTGATCTCTGAATAGAACGCCGCGCTGACCATGAAGCTCCCGCACGAAGAGGAAAAATGGCAAGCTGCCAATCATCATAAAGAATGATGCTTCCATCAGAATCAAATCACTGAACTTACCCATACTCAGATCCGAGGTGGAAAAGCCACCCGTAGCGATGCTGGTTAAGCCGTGATTGAAGGCATCAAACAGCGTCATGCCTGAAAGCCAGTAAGTGACGACAGCTATGGTTGAAAAAACGAGGTACACGAAGAGTAGGCCACGACTCAGCGTTTTCATTCTGGGTAGGGCTTTGTCTGTCCACTCTGACGACTCAGTAGCAAACAATCTCATTCCGCCAACACGGAGAAACGGCAGCACGGCAACGAACATGCCGATTATCCCGATTCCGCCTATCCACTGCAGAATCGAGCGCCAGAGGAGGAGGTCTCTATCCATATTATCCAGACCACTGAATACCGTGGCACCTGTGGTAGTAATGCCTGAAGCGCCCTCGAAGAATGCATCTGCAGCGGAAATGCCGTCATCACTGAGGTAAAAAGGTAGAGCGGAGAGCAGGGCGATAATGAACCAGGACGACACGGTAAGCACGAACATATACCGTGGTTTCAAATCTCGGGGCTTGCGATAAGTGGAGACTAGGCCAAGCAGCCCAATACCCAATACGATAGCTGCAGATTCTACAAACGACAGCGCGTTCGGTGCGCCTGAGCCGAGCAATAGGAACACCGGCAGCGTCATGAATATGCTTAGCAGCACAAACATGAGGCTTACAATAAAAATAACAGGGTAGAGGTTTCTCAATGGATGCCCGAGCTAGCTGAACCGAGAGAGTGCGCCAGAATACCTGTGAGAGAACTCATCCGCAAGGAAACTCGCGGGCCGGGGCGGGATTAACTGGGCATTAAAATGCCGTCAGCAAGCAAGGTAATGCGCGTTTACATGTAGAAAAGCCAAGTCGATTCATGCAATCTGATTATCCGACAGTAATGGAATCCAAACAGGACGGTCACGTTGAACCACCTCGCCCATCTTTTTCTTGCGCCCGACTCGCCAGAGGCGCGTGTGGGGAGCATGCTTGGAGATTTTACCCGAGGGGTAGACGTGGCGGCGCTTCCATCTTCCGTAAGACTTGGCGTTCGCCATCATCTAGCCGTGGACAGCTTTACTGACAGGCACCCCGATGTGCTCGCCAGCAAGCGGATGTTCTCTGCTCAACGCCGACGGTTTGCGGGCGTTGCTCTGGATGTTTTGTACGACCACTTTCTATTACGGCATTGGAGCGAATTCACAAACGCTGATCAAAATGCCTTTATAACTATGGTGTATGCGGAACTTCAGACTAATGAGAGCTTGATGTCACCCAGCATGAGCAAAACAACCCGGCATTTGGTATCCCACGATTGGTTCGGATCGTATCGCAACCTCGACAACATTGGTTACGCCTTGGATAGAGTAGCGGCACGTATTCGATTCCAGAATTCGTTTGCAGGCATGATTGAAGAAATACGCCCTTTGCATTCCCAACTCGAAGAGCATTTTTTATCATTTTTCCCTGATTTACAGGAATTTGCAGGAGGAATTGAATGACGTTTCTGGCACCTTTTTCACGCGCCGCAGCTTTCTCACTCGCAGCTGCGCTTGTTATGCCAACAGTGACCCTGGCAGAACCGGCGGCACTCAACGACGAATCTTCGGTCCCCGAAACCTTGGGGTTTGTTGAATGGGTTGTGATGAATGACACCGGCTTGCGGCTTAAAGCTCGGTTGGATACCGGTGCCAAAACCTCATCGTTGCACGCAGTGAACGTGGAAGAGTTCCAACAAGACGACCAGAAATGGGTGAAGTTCCAAATTCCTCTGGCAGACCATAAAGATCATCCTGTGGAAGACGAAAGCACCATTAATCACGAAGAAATTATTCTTGAACTTGAGCGGCCGGTGGAACGGACCGTATTGATAAAACGTAAAGGCGCTCCTTCTCAGCGGCGTTACGTTGTGATGATGGATTTTTGTATTGCCGGAACTAACCATCAAACCCAGTTTTCGTTGACTGACCGGGGTAATTTCTCTTATCCGGTTCTGTTGGGCCGCCGTTTTATGCGGGACGACAACATCTTAATAGATTCCGCAGACAGCTTTATTGCTAATAAAGAGTGCGAATATATGAGTTTGGAGGAGCTTGTGGACAATCAGCAAGCCAAGATTGTCGAGGTGGATAAAAAAAGCTAGCGTTTCTCTAAATTGCTGAGCCGTGTTTCCTTTGGAACTTATCTTGTCTGGAACGAAGTAATTCATTCGTTGAAAATGTCGTAAGCAACTTTATACTTACACATGCATGATTATGTCTAGCATGAAAAAAAGCATAGACGCATAATTATCCCAAAGGAAATGAAATATGAAAAAGAACAACACGTTATATTTGTTTTCTGCTGTGCTGCTGTCATCAGCTTTAGCCGGTTGCGGCGGATCTTCATCCGGCTCTTCATCTGGCTCTCCCCCCGAAGTCTCCGACCCTGGTGGTCAGGAATCTGGCCTTTCAGGTGTTGTACGTAACTACTACACAGGTGAGCCCATTGCGGGGGCTGTGGTCACCCTTAACGCCTCTGGGCTCGATGAGCCTCTGCGTGTAACCTCGGGAGGCGAGGGTGCATTTAGCTTCAGTGCGCCGGAACAGGCCGGAAGAGCCACACTGTCTGGCCGGGCTACAGGGTTCGGCTCCAGCTCGCTTGTCACCTCCACTGCGGCGGATGCTAACAATGACAGCCTAGAGCTCTCATTGCTCCCGGCTCAGCTTACCACGACATTCGCAGGTGATACCGGAGCTTCATTGGACGTAGAAGGTCGTCAGGATATTGCCGTTCTTCCAGCAAATGCGTTCGGTACTAACGGTACGCCCTACACAGG
Source organism: Marinobacter salexigens (assembly GCF_018860765.1). GTDB lineage: Bacteria > Pseudomonadota > Gammaproteobacteria > Pseudomonadales > Oleiphilaceae > Marinobacter > Marinobacter salexigens_A. The sequence continues at coordinate 3,974 of NZ_JAHKPV010000021.1, read as the reverse complement.
CACCGTAAACGGCCAAGTCACTATCCTGAACCCGGCGAGTGACCCGTCTATCATCCCAGGGGCTTACACCATTTTGGATGAGAATGGCCAACCGGGCCTGTTGACTACATTTGGTGCTGTCACCTTTGATTTTACAGATGAAAATGGAAACCCACTGCAGCTTAACAGTGGCACTCCTGTAACGATTAGAATTCCGTTGGCTGATGGCATCAGCTCAAGTAACGCTCCTGCATCTGTCCCTCTGGCATGGTTTGATGAAACAACCGGTGATTGGATTCAAGAAGGCGAAGCGTCGTTGGTCGGCAGCTATTACGAGGGCACTGTAACGCATTTCACAACGTGGAATACGGTTGATGTGTATACACCCGTGGATGTCACAGGGCGTGTTGTTGATGGCGCAGGGAATCCTGTAGCTGGCGCTGAGGTTCGAGCTCAGGGCTATGACTACATTGGAATGAATACAGTTCTGACGCGAGCTGATGGTACTTTCTCGCTACCTGCCCGAGCAAACTCGGAGATATTGATTTCTGCCTATCGAAATACCACATCGAATACCCGTGAAGTTCAAGTTGGCTCTGGGAATACGGCTTTAGAAAACGACCTAATACTGTCTGACTCAGCGGTTGCAATCACGCTCACATGGGCTCAAAATCCACGCGACTTAGACTCTCACCTGCTTGGGCCAGCAGATGAGTCAGATACGCATGAGTTTCATGTCGCGTACTACAGGCAACGTGTAGTTGTCGGTGATACTACAATCGAACTGGATGTCGACGATACCTCAAGCTTCGGTCCTGAAGTTGTAACAATCCCAAGCTTCCCGTATGCCGGTCGCTATCGCTATCTTGTGCACTTGTATGCGGGTAGTGGCACGATCGAAAACTCACCTGCGCGCGTAGAGTTTTCAATTGGTGGTCAGACACAAATTTTCTCTCCGCAAAACGCACAAGGTAGTGTTTCGGACTGGTGGGCCGTAGCAGATCTTGTTGTAGATGGAGCAGGTAATGTTCGTCTTGATCCAGTACAACAATGGCGTGAAGACGAAGGGGAAAGGTTCTCCGTTTCAGGGTTCAGTCTGAACTCTATGGCCAATCCGGCTACAACAGCTGCTAAGCGTAAGTACTATAGTGAAGCGCAGTAAGTAATAATTTGCTTCAATACAAAGGCCCGCATGCGCGGGCCTTTGTAATTTTATATGAATTGAAAGCGCTTTCAGCCCACATAATCTCGACAAAACCTCTCGATCACTGCAGTCACAATATCCAGCTTCTCCCTGTGCGGAACATGCCCGCAATCCTTTAAAAGCTCCATGACACACGGCCCTGCCGGCAGTGAAGTGTACAGCTCAGGGTGCGCACCTGAACCAAATTCGTCGTCTTCACCGTGGATGGCAAGAACAGGGCAGTGCACCTTGGTTAGGGTCTCTTTCAGATTCCAGTGTCGGAACTCCTCAGAGAGCCACGTATCCGTCCATGCACTTAGCACCCATTCCGCTTTTTCACCGTGGTACTTTCTTAATCTATCTATTTGGCCATCTTGGGTAAAAACCTGTTTGGCATCTTGGATACCTTCCACAGTTCGATCCTCAACAAATGCCTGAGCCGCTTCTGTAATAAGTGCAATGCATTGCTCAGGGAAGGAGGCTGCACACTCCGCAGCCATCGGGCCACCCACGCTATGCCCCAAGGCAATAAACGCTTCTATGCCAAGCTCATGATGAATCGCTGCAAACGGGCCGCTCGCCTCGCTATGAATGAAATCAGTTTCCAGTTTTTCCGTTCGGATATACGAGCGCCCGAAACCGGGCCGGTCGTATGCGATCACTTTTCGGCCAAGAGACAGCGCAAGCTGTTCTGGGAAGTCACGCCAAAGATCCACGCTTCCTAGCGAGTCATGAAACAGCACAACAGGTGCCATGGTTGACGTCTGGGGGCTTGCCTCAGGCGACCAGCTCTTTACGTAGATGCCACCGGTAGGGGTGGAAACAAAGTGTTCTTGTTTGTAGGTCGAATGCATTGATATTCCATTCCTGTCCGAACTTTACACATTATTCTGACATTATGGCGTTATCCAATTTAAAAACTACTGACACAAGAAATGATGGCCGAAAAAGAGAGCTAAAGTGTCCCTGATTTCCTGTTTTGTCGAAGGCTTTTAGCCAGTCCCGGTAATGTTCTTCTCCTGATGGGCAAATGACTATAATCAATGATGTTTTCCGTTATGAAGAGTAATTTCAGGGCCTCATAATCTGGTGCAAAAGTGCCTTTTTTGGCATTTTTTGATTACACCGTTGGCGGAGGAATATCCGATGCGATGCAGTTTTAGCGTGCTCAGTAGTGACCGGTTTTATCCGCACCTCTCGCGAGCAGTGGCTCCGCTATTGGTAACAATCGCAATGGGTTTGATCCTACTCTCATCTATATTTTCGACGAATGCTTATGCAGAAGCTATGACTATTGATACCGCGATCAACAAGGCTGGTATGCAGCGAATGTTGACTCAACGGATTACTAAGTCTTATCTGCTCATTGGTCAGGACGTCGCCGCTGATAAAGCTCAAAAACAGCTAGATTCCAGTATGGCTCTTTTTGAGGAGCATCTCGGCGAGCTCGAAGAGTTTTCACCTACGCCTGCAATTACAGACGCTTTGCAGAACATACGACGTGAATGGAATAAATTTCGTCATTTGGCGATTGGAAGTCCAGAGCACCACCAAGCGCTTTCTGTGATCACAGATGGTTCGCGCTTATTGGAGATGTGTGAAAACACCGTCCAGCTACTTGAAGCACATTCGAGCAAGGGCAAGGGCGAACTGATCAATATCTCGGGGCGCCAGCGCATGTTGTCACAGCGGATTGGCATGCTATATGTTGCAAAGAGCTGGAAAGTCACCGATGAGGCGTTAGACAAAGCATTTCTACAAGCGCTCAATGATTTCGATCACGCGCTACAACGTTTGGGTACGTCGCCATTGAATACCAGCGAGATAAACCAAGCGTTAAAAGAAGTAACCGCCCAATGGGAGTTTTCACGATCGGGGTTTGAGTTGGGCGAAAGTGGGCACTATGTTCCGTTCGTTATTCAGGTGACAACTGAATCTATGCTTAAGAAAATGGATAAAATTACTGACTTGTACGTATCCCTCGAAGCGTCTTAATCAGCGCTTTCCATGGTTTTTCGTTTTCTTTAGCGAGGTCGTTAAGCTCAAAATTTCTGGTGATTAAAGTTGCACCTGAAATTCGCGCCGTTGTGAAAACAAGCAGATAGGAAAGGTTTCAAGATAGGGTAAATTTTTCTGTAAACCTTACTCGTAAATTCCTCCAAAAATTAAAGCTAAATCGGAAATTTGTCATCGTAAAAATATTACAATACAGTCAGTTACAGTCAAATCTACTTACAGATTAGACTAAGTAACAGGAAACGCAAGCAGCCCCATCAGTTGGCTTCTGGGGCGGTATTCGTGGTGGGGAAGTCAATTTAAATTGGTTGAATATTCAACCTATGAAAGGAGGGGAGGTTAGGTCAATCTAAAATGATGTGTTCCAATTTTCGATGAGAGCTTCGTACTCAGGGTCATCTTCAGTAGCGCCAATTTCATCAAAGTTTACATAGAATCCGGATCGACCGAATCCCACGTCCGTTACTACAAGGATTTGATCAAACTGATCTGCGCGACGATTCAACTGATCGAACAGAAACTCTCTTCCCGAGGTTGCAAGAGTCTCATCATAAAGAAAAATAATTCGCCCATAGCGGAGTGACGTGGCGGGCAAAGACCCGGAATACTCCTTCAGCAGTTCTCTAAATCTTCGCCTTGCTCGGAAATCGGACAAACGAGAAATGTTTCTCGGCCAGGAAGGGTGGTCAGATGTCATGCTGTAATCCCCCCATTTTAAGAGGGCATCAAAAGTAGAGTTCAGGCCACCATGGCCAATTTCTGTTGTGGGGTAATACCCCCCTCTGTCAGCCTAGTT
>NZ_JAHKPV010000016.1 GCF_018860765.1 Marinobacter salexigens | reverse complement strand
CGGCGTAGCCACGGTGGACAAGAAACACCAGATCATCATCGATGCCCAAGCCTTCGGCGAAGGTCAGGAACACCACACCTTAAAGCCCGTGTTAGAGACGGTTCAGCAGCGCTATCAAAAGCTGGGCATTGCCGACAACATCTACCAAACCGGTGCGGTGGTTACCGCCGATACCGGCTTCGCCAACGAAGCCAATATGAAGTACCTGCATGAACGGCAGATCAACGGCTACATTCCGGACAACCGGTTCCGCAGCCGAGACCCTAAGTTCGCTGGCCAGAAAACCAAGTACGGAAAACGTCACCAGAACCAACCAAAAACCGGCTGGAAACAGGTGATCCCAGCAAGTGAATTCCAGTTCGACCCTGTCGCTATGACCTGCATCTGTCCCGCAGGAGAGTCTCTGCATTACGAAGGCACTCGGACCGACCAAAATGGCGTACCAAGAGCCCACTTCCAAGGGCGATTGCTGCAGTGTCGCCATTGCCCAAAGAAGCACCAATGCATGCAAAACCCCAGTTCGGCGAGTCATCGCAAAGGCAAAGGACGGCAGGTTTCTTATACCTTGGAAGTTAGGCGAGGCCCGACCTTTACCGATTGGATGAAGCATCGGGTGGACAGCCAGCACGGCAAGCAAATCTACAGCCATCGTATGTCGGTGGTGGAACCCGTGTTCGGTAACATCGGCAGCAACAAAGGCCTGAACCGCTTTAGTTTGCGGGGCAAAAAGAAGGTACAGGGCCAGTGGCAACTTTATTGTCTGGTTCACAACATTGAGAAACTGGCGAACTACGGGCAATTAGCGGCATGAGTCTGGGCTATGATACAGCTAGGAGTGGCTCTCAGAGGACTAAATGAGCAACATCTGGTGCAGCATATACATAACGCACCGGTGTTGCCGAGAAATTAACAAACTTGCGTCAGTTCACCGCGAGTGTTGAAAAAACAACAAAGCGGCTGTGGATCAGGCTTTGTGAAGGGTTTTTCTACAGGCTCGTTATATTCAAAAGGAGAAATCGTGCAAAATCATCTCTTAATAAAATTCGCAAAGAGAAAGCCTTTCCAACAAACACCTGAAATGCCAAAAGGTAGTGTGTTTGATCACAAAAGAGGAATTTGGATGTATGAAAACAAGCCTTTAGTAAGCCATACATCAAAATTTGGAACACAAGCTACGAAGAAATGTGATGTGGAAACGGGCGAGGATCAGAAAGGAGAATGAGTGGAACCTGCCTTATTGTATCAAGCATATATGACTTCTCAGTAGATCTGGTGGTTCAAGAGCTAGAGAAAAGAAATGTTGATTACTTGCGAATCAACAAAGAAAATCTTAGCCAATACGAAATAAATATAAACCCAGTAAAAAAAGAGTTTCATATCTCAGGGGAAGGCGTCGATAGGAAAATAACAAAAGTTAAATCAATTTGGTTTCGACAAGCAGTTTTCTTAAGAAACACTCCTGCGAAAGCCTTAAGTCTCGAAGAGCAGTTGTCCAGATCACAATGGTCAGCTTTTTTAAGAAGTTTAATGCTATTTGAAGATTCATATTGGATGAATTGGCCAGCAAGTACTTATGCGGCAGAATCAAAGCCGTATCAATTAATGATTGCATCAGAAGTTGGCTTTAAAGTTCCGGCGACTGAAGTTGGGAATAGTTTCAAAAACTCAAAAATACTAGACACCAAAATTATAGTTAAATCTTTAGACACTGTATTGCTAAGGGATGGTGACGACTGTTTATTTACCTATACGTCTAATGTTGAAGCATCAGAGCTTATAAAAGGTCACATTAATTCTGCACCATTAATAGTTCAGCATTATGTTAATCAAAAAACAGATATTAGAGTTACGGTAATAGAAAATGATATTTTCGCAGTAAAAATAACAACTAATGGAGCGGGAATAGATGATGACTGGAGACTTACAAAAAGAGAACGCATAGAATATACAGACATTCCACTACCCGACGAACTATTGAAGAGCTGCAAGTTATTTATGAAGAGACTGAATTTAAATTTTGGAGCTATTGATTTTATAGAAAGTAATGGAGAGTATTACTTTATTGAAATTAATCCTACTGGTGAATGGGGCTGGCTTTCAAATGAAAAGAGAGCAATAGAAAAATATATCGCAGACGCTCTATCAAGATGAAGATTATAGAAAACCTAAAAGGGATCCTCAGCGTACCGTTTCCTTTTATCTATCTATATGGATTAGAAAAACGCAAGCTCTCAGATGCCACTAATTATATGTCCGAGGAGCATGCTTTCTTCTATGAATTAGATAAAGCCATTGTAGATAGCAGGTTGAAAGAAGAGCATTCAAGATCAAAACAGATTGATGATAAAACTTCAAAATTCAACCTTGGCTTAAGTTTGTGCCTCACAATAATAGGTGTAGCAGCAACTACAATTGCTAAATTATTACCTGATCATGAGTTAAAGCCAATAATTATTGCCTTTCTAAGTATTTCATCTTTATATATGCTTATTGGTGGCTTGGTTTCATTATCGGCTTTCAAATTGATGCCAACTTATGGATATGGAAGTAGGTATGAGTACTTAAAGGCAAGTAATGAAAGAGTTGAGGGCATAAAGGCTCTTATAGGGCAAGAGAATGTCAATCTTATAAAGCAAGTCCGTAATGAGGTTGCATATCAGTGTTTGAGAAATGGCTTTGTCATGCTTTTCATAGCACTGGCAATCATTAGCTACACATCTGTTCTAAGTGCATACCTCGGATCTCCAAAAGCTATGTCATTAGTTAGTTATTTAAAATGCTTGGCCGGTGAGTATGTGCAATTTTGAATATAACAAGCCCATTCATGCGACCGCTTACGGCGGCGCATGATGGGAGCGTTGAGGCTGTATAAAAACCCCAAAACGGATGGTTTTTGGTAGCATTGAGCAAACAGACAAGGAGCCGTAGGCATGCCTCGTTTCAAGCACTACAACTACGGTCAGGATGCCATGGTCGTGATC
>NZ_JAHKPV010000020.1 GCF_018860765.1 Marinobacter salexigens | reverse complement strand
TTGATTTTTTCGTTGTTGCGTTATCCAAGCAATTGTCTTGGGTGTTATATAGTCAAGCCGCACGAGCAATTAGTATCGGTTAGCTCAACGCCTCGCAGCGCTTACACACCCGACCTATCAACGTCCTGGTCTTGAACGGCTCTTTAGGGGCCTCGAGGGCCCGGGGAGATCTCATCTTGGAAGGGGCTTCCCGCTTAGATGCTTTCAGCGGTTATCCTGTCCGAACGTAGCTACCCAGCAATGCCTCTGGCGAGACAACTGGAACACCAGCGGTTCGTCCACTCCGGTCCTCTCGTACTAGGAGCAGCTTTCCTCAAATCTCCAACGTCCACGGCAGATAGGGACCGAACTGTCTCACGACGTTCTAAACCCAGCTCGCGTACCACTTTAAATGGCGAACAGCCATACCCTTGGGACCGGCTTCAGCCCCAGGATGTGATGAGCCGACATCGAGGTGCCAAACACCGCCGTCGATGTGAACTCTTGGGCGGTATCAGCCTGTTATCCCCGGAGTACCTTTTATCCGTTGAGCGATGGCCCTTCCATACAGAACCACCGGATCACTATGACCTACTTTCGTACCTGCTCGACGTGTCAGTCTCGCAGTTAAGCGGGCTTGTGCCATTACACTAACCGTACGATGTCCGACCGTACTTAGCCCACCTTTGTGCTCCTCCGTTACGCTTTAGGAGGAGACCGCCCCAGTCAAACTACCCACCACACAGTGTCCTCGATCCCGATAAGGGACCAGAGTTAGAACCTCAAACATGCCAGGCTGGTATTTCAAGGTTGGCTCCACGCAAACTAGCGTTCACGCTTCAAAGCCTCCCAGCTATCCTACACAAACATGTTCAAAGTTCACTGTGAAGCTATAGTAAAGGTTCACGGGGTCTTTCCGTCTAGCCGCGGATACACCGCATCTTCACGGCGATTTCAATTTCACTGAGTCTCGGGTAGAGACAGCGCCCCCATCGTTACGCCATTCGTGCAGGTCGGAACTTACCCGACAAGGAATTTCGCTACCTTAGGACCGTTATAGTTACGGCCGCCGTTTACCGGGGCTTCGATCAAGAGCTTCGCACGAATGCTAACCCCATCAATTAACCTTCCGGCACCGGGCAGGCGTCACACCGTATACGTCCACTTTCGTGTTTGCACAGTGCTGTGTTTTTAATAAACAGTCGCAGGGGCCTGGTATCTTCGACTGGCTTCTGCTCAACCCGCGAAGGGCGTCACATACCACCAGCGTGCCTTCTCCCGAAGTTACGGCACCATTTTGCCTAGTTCCTTTACCCGAGTTCTCTCAAGCGCCTTGGTATTCTCTACCTGACCACCTGTGTCGGTTTGGGGTACGGTCTCGAATAGCCTGAAGCTTAGAAGATTTTCCTGGAAGCAGGGCATCAATGACTTCGCTCCCGTAAAAGGGTGCTCGTCGTCACGTCTCAGGATTGTGGATCCGGATTTGCCTAAACCCACTCCCTACTCGCTTAAACCGGGACAACCGTCGCCCGGCTCACCTAGCCTTCTCCGTCTCTCCATCGCAGCTATCCAAGGTACGGAAATATTAATCCGTTTCCCATCGACTACACCTTTCGGTCTCGCCTTAGGGGCCGACTCACCCTGCGCCGATTAGCGTTGCGCAGGAACCCTTGGTCTTCCGGCGTGCGGGTTTTTCACCCGCATTGTCGTTACTCATGTCAGCATTCGCACTTCTGATACCTCCAGCATGCTTCTCAACACACCTTCGCAGGCTTACAGAACGCTCCCCTACCCCGCATACAAAGTATGCAGCCGCAGCTTCGGTGACCAGTTTGAGCCCCGTTACATCTTCCGCGCAGGCCGACTCGACTAGTGAGCTATTACGCTTTCTTTAAAGGATGGCTGCTTCTAAGCCAACCTCCTAGCTGTCTGAGCCTTCCCACATCGTTTCCCACTTAACTGGTACTTTGGGACCTTAGCTGGCGGTCTGGGTTGTTTCCCTCTTCACGATGGACGTTAGCACCCACCGTGTGTCTCCCGGATAGTACTCACAGGTATTCGGAGTTTGCATCGGGTTGGTAAGTCGGGATGACCCCCTAGCCGAAACAGTGCTCTACCCCCTGTGGTATTCGTCCGAGGCGCTACCTAAATAGCTTTCGGGGAGAACCAGCTATCTCCGGGCTTGATTAGCCTTTCACTCCGATCCACAAGTCATCCCCTGGCTTTTCAACGACAGTGGGTTCGGTCCTCCAGTTGATGTTACTCAACCTTCAACCTGCTCATGGATAGATCGCCCGGTTTCGGGTCTATGCCCAGCGACTAAATCGCCCTATTCAGACTCGGTTTCCCTACGGCTCCCCTAAACGGTTAACCTCGCCACTGAACATAAGTCGCTGACCCATTATACAAAAGGTACGCCGTCACAGAACAAGTCTGCTCCGACTGCTTGTACGCATACGGTTTCAGGATCTATTTCACTCCCCTCACAGGGGTTCTTTTCGCCTTTCCCTCACGGTACTGGTTCACTATCGGTCAGTCAGGAGTATTTAGCCTTGGAGGATGGTCCCCCCATATTCAGACAGGATACCACGTGTCCCGTCCTACTCGATTTCACTAGACTCAGGTTTCGGATACGGGGCTATCACCCACTATGGCGGCACTTTCCAGAGCCTTCTCCTACCAGTTGTCTAGCTTAAGGGCTAGTCCCCGTTCGCTCGCCGCTACTTAGGGAATCTCGGTTGATTTCTTTTCCTCGGGGTACTTAGATGTTTCAGTTCCCCCGGTTCGCCTCTTACACCTATGTATTCAGTGCAAGATACCCGACCGAAATCGGGTGGGTTTCCCCATTCAGAAATGTCCGGATCACAGCTTGTTTGCCAGCTCCCCGAACCTTATCGCAGGCTTCCACGTCTTTCATCGCCTCTGACTGCCAAGGCATCCACCGTATGCGCTTAGTTGCTTGACTATATAACCCCAAGACAACTGATCGCTGGTACACCCAACACGCTCTTTTAACGCTCCCCGAAGGAAACACCAAAAGACGGTGTTTTCGTACTCAGAGATAAGTCACCTGAAGCTATAAACAACCACTTCAACGACAACAC
>NZ_JAHKPV010000012.1 GCF_018860765.1 Marinobacter salexigens | reverse complement strand
GTAGTTCGTGGAGCGCTTACGGATCAACTACTTTGGCATTGCCACAGGCTACCAACGCTGCTGCGATCTGGATCACTGGATCCGCCGTCGCGTGCGGATGGTCTACTGGCGACAGTGGCGCAAGCCACGCACCAAAGTCAGAAGCCTGATGAAGTTGGGTGTGCACGTGCAGGCCGCGGTGGCGTGCGGCATCACCAGCAAAGGCCCTTGGCGCAGCTCGAAGACACCGGGCATTCAGCAGGCATTATCCAATGACTACCTGAAAGCCGAGGGACTGGCATCACTGCGTGATGGATGGATCAAGCTTCACCATTCCCGGTGAAACGCCCTGTGCGGACCCGCATGCAGGGTGTTGTGGGGGCTGAGGGTTAGATACCCTCGGCTACCCGATTAGTTTTCGTCTTGACACTAACCGCTAAACTTAATTCCCAAGTTTAAATGCATAATCGCCAACCAGAGATGAAAATAGCTCTAGTAGCTCAATTTTCGATCTTCCAGCACCTGCAACTTTTATAAGCTCATCAAATTTAAATTCAATGTGTTTATTAAGCCTTGGATTTAATAATATACCTGACTCCCACTCTTCACTCCTGCCCTCAATTGCAGATGAAAAGCTCAATAGCCAGTATATTAAAAGCTGCCTGTAATCAGATGATGAAAAATTCCTACTGCTACATTTAACCTCTATCAATTTATTGCCGATTGCGAAGTCACCATTCCCTTGCGCTATCCATTGAAAGCCAGGTACTACTGGTGATTGGACAACTTTAATATTTTGATTTTTACTCTGAAAGAATTTTATAGATTTTACTAGGTTATTCGCAGTTTTTTTAGCTATTAATACGTCAATTTCTGTTAAAACTTCAGGAAGATCAGCATCAAAATATTTTGATTGTCTCTCTAGGGCTATATTTAGACTTGCATCCCAATCTTCAGTAGCACCAGCAAGTATTTGCTCAGCACGTGCATATGCAACCTCAAATAACATTGCTGCATTTGTTGACATTTTAAGGACTAAGCTCTCTTCTACATAAGAGCAGCCCGGTATTGGCTGTGCTTCTCTATTTAAATGAGAAACTATTGCAGGTAGAAGCTGAGGAAATAATATATCACATATTCCTGGAATATCTCTTGCCACAGTTCTTGGGTCTTTAATTGGTAGTCTTAAGAATCTCATTTTTTCACCGTATCATCGACCCATGATGTATATGCCCCACTAAATGATAACTTGTCTTTGATCTCAATACCTAATGACCATGAATTATCAATTGCATTTTTCACTTGCAGCCTAAAGTGTTTCCCTTCATCTCCAAATTCAAATGATGTAAGCCATAACATTCTCTGGACTTCAGGGCTGAAACTAGACCATTTATTTCTGGCATGAATAAAAGAAGGTCGATCTTTCCAGTTTCTGATGCACTCTAAACATGCTCTTTTGATTGTTTCAGAGGAGCTTTCCTGGAGTGTTTTATGCACGTATGCAGCACGCTTTTCAGTTCTTGGTAGTCTTAATGCACGCAAATAATGCAGACAGTTTGCCTCTGGTAGCAATAAGTGATCAGAGTGAGAAATGACATCATCTAGCAAATTATCGAGTAATGAATATACTTCTGAGTACTTGTCATCTGCTCTGAGGGAGATTACACCTTTAATTATTGTTGACCAGGAACCTCTAAATGAATGTAAATTACTAGGTGAAAGTAACGTCCTACAAAGCTGTAATGCTAACACTGGATCATGTAGCTTTAATGTTCTACTTATTTGATTTATTAAAAACGTGTCTGGTTGACTTTTATTAATCTCTAAATCAAGTAAGTTTTTTACATTAAGTTGCTCTACTGTCTCTGCAAGCTCTTCATAATCAGAATTTGGGTTATCAGAGTATGGGTCAAAATGTAAGTCGATTTTCTTTAACTTGCTAGCATTATCATCATCAGTAAATAACTGTGAATGCACAAAGTTTTCATAGTGCTGAGCTTTAAGAATGGTTGTTTTCGATCTATTAAGTGAAAGACCATAATCTGCCAATGCATTTGAAAGGATAGATATTGCTCTATAGGCTTCAGCTTGGCTATCAGCTATCAATGTAAAATCATCAACATATCTATGCCACGTGACATTGGATAATGTAAGAAGCTGATCTATCGAAGTCATTAGTAGCTCAGCGAGTACTCTTGAGCATTGCCCGCCGACTGGCAAACCAAATGAACGTCCTGATGATAATTGGCTAAGAAGTCTATCTACTTGTGTAGAAACTGTTGAATTACTCCCAAATAGATCATTGATACAGTTTTCTATTCTGTGATGATAAATATGTTCATAAAAACTAGAAATATCTGTTTGTACAACTACGGCATCGTTACTCTTTAATGCTGGATCGTTTATAGTTGCTTCTTTATACGCTCTCCAAGATTTATCCCTATCAAACAGCCCAGGGCCTAAATCTATAAAACGATATGAATGCGCATTAGGGCTTCTGTTTTGCTCGTTTTTCTCTGCTATCGCTATAGCAAGCCCATTTAGATATAAATTCCAGAACGGGTGGATTTTTGTCGATATTCTAAATCCACTAGCTCCTGTAGGAGAGAGCAACCTTTCTGAAAAAACCTGTGTTGAATTAAGAGTATTTTTTGCATTCTTTCTTCCATCTTTTTCAAGCCGATCAAACAAGTCAGAAGCTAGTTTAGCCAACTTTTCTTTAGATTCAGATAAGAATATGGTGTCAATATCGAATGGCAACATGTCATTGTCACCATGAGCCCCTATATCATCAATGGCTCTCTTGAAATGGTCTATTGTAACTGAATTCATTTTACTCTCTGTGTTTGATGATGTTGAGACTTTGCTGAGAAAACTAACGAGCCTGTAGAAAAACCCTTCACAGAGCCTGATCCACAGCCGCTTTGTTGTTTTTTCAACACTCGCGATCAACTGACGCAAGCTTGCTAATTTCTCTGCAACACCGGCGCGTTATGAGTATGCAGCACCAGATGTTTCTCACTTAGCCCTCTGAGGGCCGTTTCTAGCTGTATCATAGCCCAGCCTCATGCCGCTAACTGCCCATAGTTCGCCAGTTTCTCAATG
>NZ_JAHKPV010000002.1 GCF_018860765.1 Marinobacter salexigens | reverse complement strand
TGGCTATACCCACATAACGCCAATATTCAGCGGCGGCCTTTGCGTAGCGAAGCGGAGAAAAGGCCGTCCGGTGGAGGCCCTTCAGGGCCGGAACGAACTGGAATGCATGGTTAGAATCATTCAGGCTCAAAACCCGGAAATCCATTGTTGGAATACTCTTCGAGTGACCCAAGCTTGGCTCCTCGAACCGTCCAGCTCGAGAGGTAGTCGGGGTCGACAACAACGTCTCCAGTCGACCTGAGACGATACTCGCCCTCATCCGCTGGCAGGATATTCGAGAAATCGGGAGGCAAGTAGAACTCGGTTCCGCTGCCATTTCTCTTTATGACAATACCGCTCCCATCTACGTGGATGATCGGACCATATACTTGCACTTGGCCAATAAGCTGCTCTTCATCATCCATTAAAGTGATTCCGACGAGCAAAATCTTCCCTATCAAACTTCCAATTTCTTCCATTTTTTTAAAACTCTAACGCCTGCAGCATGCGCGGCTACGAAATGAAGGCGAAGCCGCAATGTAGTAGGCGTCGCCGTGCCTGCACTGGTTATATTTAGTCCTCATCCACAGCCTTAAGTATCCGCTGGGCAAGCTCCACGGCCTGCTCTTTATTCAGCGAAACCGGCAGTGCTTGATAGGATAAAAAGCTCGTGGCGACCACCTTTAGCCCCACGCCTTTATCTCCATTTTCTAGTGCCAGCTCCACAACATCAATTCGTTGCCTCACCGGCCCTTTCTGTAGAGCCTCCACCTTTGCAGGACTGCCAACTTTCCGACCTTTGTAAAAGCTAAACAGGCCCATGGAAACTCCCTAGAAAAATATAACGCTCAGGTAACCGGCACCAGAGCGCCAGCGAAGGGAACCAAAAGCAGAAAGCTTTTGGTGTCCGGTTGACCGCCTGGTTATGAGTTCCCAGATGGCCCAATGTCTTCTCCGAACATGATTCGATGACCCTCTGGTGTTGCTACACCAAACTCACGTAAGCCCCAAGGCTTATCCGAGATTGCCTGAAAAATGTCGGCACCGCGTTGCTGATAGTCGCGATAGAGGTCGTCAATGCCCACACAGTTCACATACGCGAAGTACGAATGGTCATGCGTATCACGCGCCAAAAGCTCGTCCGCGCAATGCCCCAACATGATATGAAAACTGCCAAGACTCAAGAACGACCAGCCGTCCACACGGAACCGGACGGAAAACCCAAGCTTGTCGAGAAAATAGCTCTCGGCGGTCTGAAGATCCTTGACCGCGAGAACATGCTGAGTTGCTTTTACGTCAAACACTGATGACTCCCTTCACGAGCATGGATACTCATAACGCCGGGGTCATGGGAGACATGTAGTGGAGCGATTTTTATGGTAAAAAGAGCGTAGCGATACCATAAAAATTGCGGAACGAAATGGCTTCCCATGCACCCCTTTGTTAAGCCCGGCACACGATAAAGAACCGTTTTTCATCTATATTTTCTCCAAACCCAATTACTGGATTATCGATCCGCACCCAAGTGTCATCAATTTCCTGCTCTAATGCAGACGCAAGAGAAAAACGCGAATCTATTGTCTCTATCTCCGCGTACGCTTCTGAGATTTTTATGGCGTCTTCCCCAGGCTGCACATAGAAGAGACACTCTTCACTCTCGATATCGAAACCAATTTTACCAATAGGCTCTATAGATTCAGTTGATATAATTTCGCCAGAATCATCTATTTCTAGTGAAATCACAAACAATTCAAAATCATTGCCAATCAGCTCTGACTCATCGAGTTCATTGATAATACAGCCAACATACTTGCTCAATACTTGATTTTCCTATGTAGGCTTAACGCTGAGCTAAGCGGCGCCCTGACAAGGGCGTCCGGTGGACGGCCGACAGGCCGGGAACAGACTTAAGCGACTTGTTATGGATTGCCGGGCTTCTGTAGCTAACCACTAACCTTACGCCACGAATACATGTCGTATTGGCCAAAGGAATTGAGTGCATAGTAATCCGGATTTTCCTTATCCTCACCGTTAATATGGATCACGTGAAAATTCTTCGGCCGAGCTGGATTTTGGTCGATTGCCAAGTCTCGAATCTCAACAACTTCAACCGTTCCATCCGGAGACTTCATCTCATAAACACCCTCTTTCTGAGGCGCTGAAGTTGACCATCCTTCACCCGTCATCTCATCTCCTTCTCAGTATTCATAACGCCAAGCTTTGGGGCAGCCGGAGCAACGCGTAGGCTGTCCCAGCCGCGATAGCGGCGACAACAGCGCCTTGTTAAAGTTCATGGCTGATACCCAACCTCTGGCCAAAGCTCATTGATTTCCTTAGCTTGGTGACTTGCACTGAATCGCTCCCAAACTATACCGTTCACATCAACGTCTTGAGTGAACTCAGCAGCTTCTGCATCTTCCCAGCCGAGGTGTCTTAGTAATCCGGAATTGGATGAAGAGTCTTGCCGAATAGAAACGTTCAGGCTGTCAGTTCGCCAGAGAGCATACTCGCCTGGAATGATTAAACACGGATCTGCGCCCAAGCGATTACTGTAATCAGCAACGGTTTGATCGATTTTATCAGTGGAAATTGCAATATGAAGTTTCTTCACGATGTCCTCTATGAACTTTAACGCTGATGGTAACCGGCG
>NZ_JAHKPV010000003.1 GCF_018860765.1 Marinobacter salexigens | reverse complement strand
CCCCCCTCTGTCAGCCTAGTTGTCCAGTTGGCGATTTCGCCTGAATTTCATTAGTTGGGGCGGCATGGGAGCATTCATGCCACGTTATTCCGAAGAACGTAAAGCCGCCGTATTGAAGAAGTTGTTGCCTCCGCAGAATCGAAGTGTTGTGTCGGTGGCGGCAGAGGAAGGCATCTCCGATGTGACTCTGTATAGTTGGTTGAAACAGTGTCGACAACAAGGAATGCCCGTGCCAGGTAATCGTAGTACCGGGGAAGACTGGTCCCCCGAAGCCAAGCTAGCCGTTGTCGTGGAAACGGCCTCTATGTCTGAAGCCGAACTCAGTGCCTACTGCCGCGAGAAAGGTCTGTATCCAGAACAAGTGCAGCGTTGGAAAGAGGCATGCCTCCAAGGCGCTGGCATGCAGCCAGATCGGGACAAGGTCGCTCAGAAGCAACAAAGGGATTCCCGGAAAACCATCAAGAAATTGAAGGCAGAAGTGCGCCGTAAAGATAAAGCTCTGGCTGAGACGACGTCGCTTCTGGTGCTGTCAAAAAAGCTCGAAGCCTTGTACGGCGAAGATCCGGACAGCGACGAGGATATCTGACACCGTTGGATGAACGTGCAAGGCTTCTGAAACTGTTCGATGAAGCCGTTTCCGGTGGTGCAGCTCGATACAAGGCCGCAGAGTTGATCGATATGAGTGAGCGCACATTGAAGCGTTGGCGAGGTGCTAACGGCACCGTTGCAGAAGATCTGCGTCCGGAGGCAGAAAAGGCTGAACAGCCCCATAAACTCACACAGGCCGAAGAAGTGGCCATTCTGAGTGCGTGTAATCAACCCGAGTACCGGAGTTTACCGCCCTCCCAGATCGTGCCGTCGCTGGCCGACAAGGGTCTTTATCTGGCCTCGGAGTCCTCATTTTATCGGGTGTTGAAAAAGCACCAGCAACAGAACTACCGAGGGCGTATGAAGCCTCCTCACAAGGTGCCGGAACCGACCAGCTTCACGGCGACAGGCCCGAACCAGGTCTGGAGTTGGGACATCAGTTATTGTCCTTCAGCGGTGCGTGGTCGGCACTGGTATCTCTACCTGATCATGGACATCTACAGCCGCAAGATCATTGCCTGGGAGACCCATGAAGCAGAGTCGGGAGAACTGGCGAAAAAACTGGTTGAACGCGCTCTGCTGCGAGAAGGCTGCTGGCATAATCCGCCCGTGTTGCACTCTGATAATGGAGCGCCGATGACGTCTTACACGCTCAAGGCCCGGCTGGCCGACCTGGGTATGCTGATGTCGCACAGCCGCCCGAGAGTGAGCAACGATAATCCATACTCGGAATCGTTGTTCCGCACGGTCAAATACTGCCCGGAGTGGCCCTCAAAGGGCTTTAAATCGCTCACAGCTGTGCGTGAGTGGATGCTGACGTTCGAATACGCCTACAACGAAAGGCATCTGCACAGTGGCATCAACTTCGTGACACCGGCAGACCGGCATCGTGGCGTTGATCACCAGTGCCTGGCGCATCGGGAAATGGTTTATGAAAGAGCAAAGCGCCGAAATCCACGGCGCTGGTCTGGCAATACCCGGAACTGGGAAGTCACCGGAGCCGTCTCGCTCAATCCTGGAAAATTGCAGGAAGTTGAGCTTAATAAATTAGCTGCTTAGGTGCAGCTATTTGGACAACTGGGTTGAAAATCGCCG
>NZ_JAHKPV010000017.1 GCF_018860765.1 Marinobacter salexigens | reverse complement strand
TGGGTTGAAAATCGCCGATACCTCCGAGAGCCATGTTGGGCCGTTCATTATTGTAGGTCCATAGCCACTGTGTTGCATATTCCTGAATCTCTTCAACCGAGTGGAACAGGTATTGGGCCAGCCAGCCATAACGCACAGTGCGGTTGTAACGCTCGATGTACGCATTCTGCTGTGGGTTGCCGGGCTGGATAAAGACCAGTGTAATATCGTGCCTCTTAGCCCACGCGGACAAGGTAGCACTGATGTATTCTGGGCCATTGTCGCAGCGAATTTGCATGGGCTTTCCCCGCCACTCGATAATCTGGTCTAAAGCTCGGATCACACGCTTAGAGGGCAGTGACAGGTCTACCTCAATCCCAAGACCTTCCCGGTTGTAATCGTCAATCACATTGAACAGCCGGTAACTTCGGCCATCCTCTAACTGGTCGTGCATGAAGTCCATGGACCAGCTGGTGTTGATGGTCGTGGGCACCGACAATGGCTCGGGTCTCTCACGTACCAGCCGCTTACGAGGCTTGATACGCAGGTTCAGCTCCAGTTCCCGATAGATTCGGTAAACGCGTTTGTGGTTCCAGTGATACCCCTTCACGTTGCGCAGGTACAGAAAACACAGACCGAACCCCCAGTTTCTCTGGTTATGGGTTAAGCGCACCAACAAATCCGCGATCTCGGCATTTTCACTACTGAGCTTAGCCCGGTAGCGATAGCAGAACTCACTGACACTGAAGACCTCGCAGGCTTGGCGAATGCTACAACGAGCAGCGGCAACGGCTTTGTGCGCCATCTCGCGACGGAGAGATGGCTTTACCACTTTCCCTCAAGAGCTTCCTTGCGCAACTCAGACTTGAGCCGTTCTTCGGCATACATCTTCTTCAGCCGCCGGTTCTCATCCTCAAGCTCTTTCATACGCTTGATCATGGAGGTATCCATGCCGCCAAATTTGGCTCGCCATTTATAAAAGCTGGCACTGCTCATGCCGTGCTCGCGGCATAACTCAGGAACGGGCACGCCGTTTTCAGCTTGCTTCAAGATCGCCATGATTTGGCTATCGGAAAAACGTGACTTCTTCATGCAGAATCTCCCTGCGTTTAGCTTACGGAAAATTCTACTTTTGAGCACCTCGGTTTTTCGGGGGGATTACATGATCAAATGACACACTCTTCGTTTAACCGCCAACAAACCTTCCCCTTGAAAAAACAGTAACTGATTTGGCCCCTCGGGAGAGGGCGACATATAAATGTTTCGCGTTCATTTCCCCAGCGTCCAAGATAAGCGCATGGTCACATTCTAATCCTTTCAATAACAGAGTTGAGCCGATGGCCCTTCGAGGGATTCGCCGGTCACCCTCGTGCCGCCTTTGCTCTCTAATTTTCGAGGCGGCTTCCCGTATCGTCTGCTCAGGACAAGTTACCGCCTGCGACAAGGAGTCCTTCAAGGCGCTGAATGCCACTTTTCGATAGATTCTCGTTCCAGGTTTGGTTTCCAGGAGTTGCAAAGCCTCTATCAGGCCTGTTCGAGAAGCGTCTTGAGAGAGACGCATCAGCGTGTGTTCAAGAGGGCTAGGGGGCGTTCGATTTCTGCCAGATTGAATCGTATCCAGTCTTTGCAATGTTTTAGCGACCTCTACATTCGTCATCATTTCGGAGGCTGCGTTCAGAAGGTGTTGAATCAAATGCCTGCCATCTGAGCCGTCAAACGAAGAGGCTGCCTTAATCACATCACTCAATTCTACGGGTTCCACAACATCTAAACTTCTTGTTTGTTGTGCAAAGAGATGTCTGGACCGTGGGCTTCTGGAGTTACCCATAATCAGAAGTGATTCATCAGGGTGATCTTGAAGGGTTAAATAATGAACATTGCGTTGGTTTTGACTATCGATAGCCTTTGAACCGGTGAGTTCAACGTGATGGACATTGGCCGGGGAGGCGTTTAGGTCAATCTGCTGGCCTTCAAGTAGCATTTCTCTGCACTGGAGTATCCACTGGCCAAGCTCTGGAGTCTCGGAGTTATTCCACCGCCATGGGATATCCAGCGTGTTCAACACCGGAAAGTAGCCCTGGACGGCCTCTGTCCAATCGGGCATTGGCCCTCCAAAATTAAAAATGCACTGCATGGGGTCACCGAACACTACAGACGGTAGTGTGGTGGAAAGTTCCTGGATTAGTTGATGCTGATCCACATTACAATCCTGGTACTCGTCCACCAGGAGGCGAGAATAGGATGCGTGAATAATTTCGGTAATTTGACCCGCGCGAAGGGCATTTAGAACGGTTCTTCTCAGCTCTGGATAGAAAGCATTACCTTGCTCCGGTTTGGAGCGAATAGGGCACAAGCCAGGGAAGTAGTTGGCAAATCTTAGCGCCCACCCATCAATAGTCGTCACTACATAATTCTGCGGCGGCACTGATAGTCGTCTGAGCCTTTGTTTCAGCGCTGCAACCCCCGCAGTTGTATGTGTCAGTACCAAGTACGGCTTATTTGGAGAGACGCCAAGGGTGTCGGTTATCAAATGGGTTTTACCGCATCCAGCTGGCGCAACGATAAGGCCCCTTTGCGAATGAAGTACCGCCTCCACACTCATCTTTGGTCACCATTTTGCCCGGCCCATAAGTATAGCTGGCTTATTATGTGGCGATAATTCTCATGAAAGTTCGGAAACTCGGGACCGATAATTTTGCGTGCCAACTCCTCTGCTTTCGCGATGTTCTTAAACCATTTGTATTTGTTGGCGGCGTTAGCGAGTGGTTGACGCATCGCATCGTTGGGCTGATTCGTGCAGGAGAGGAATGTCAGTTGATTGTCGGAGCAATTGAGAATGTGCTGTTCAACTTCTTGTGTGCCGTTCAAAGTTGCCGCTAGTTGAACAATAGATGGAATAGCGGTTAGCGGGCATCCGAAGAGCGTAGCGCTTTCAGTTGAATAATTGTGACCCCACTCAAATATCGTGACACCTTGATTCCGGCAGTAATCAGTTTGTTGTTGATGGGCGGGTGTTGCTATGTCTGAGTCTTTGAAAAGCGCAGTGGGATACCCAAGTTTCGAGAATACCTCAGCGCGCTTAAAGTAGTTGTCACCACCACCACCATCTGCCCACGCCACGCCCCTGTCTTGAAATCCAGGGGCTGCATTGTCTTTGTAAAAGACATCAAGCCCTCTAACAACGCCAACTTCGGTGCTCCCTTCACCCACAATGGCTGCTTTACTGAAAAAAGCCTCGGCACAGGCTCGGAGTGTGGCCTGCTCATTATCACCGCCATTCAAGGCATGGATGGTATGAGAAAACGGAAGAGGTGGTGCGAAAGGATTAACCGTAGGCTTCCTGAGTACATGTAGTTGTGCCGCTTGAAGCTCTCGGAGCACATATGGGGAGTGGGTGGTTATGAATACCTGCTGCACGGGATTGTTTTCCTTCGCGCCAAGCTCGTGCAAAAGGCGGGTAATTCGATAGGGCTCAAGTCCATATTCTGCTTCGTCCACGATAGTGATTTGTGACGTGCTTGCTACTTTCTGTAAGCCGCTGATTAGGAGCCGGGACGATCCCGTACCCATCTGCCGTAATGGGGTGTTATCGCTATTGTGAAGGCTGATAGCTCCGTTCGAAAGTGAAACACCCTTCACGTCCAAGAGAGCTTTCAAGTCTCCCACTGGAACACCCAAATTGTTCGCAATTGAGCGGACTTGCGCTAACAGGCCTGCGAGTTCTGGCAGTGGTTGCTCTGCAAAATTTTGACGAGTTTGACGATTTAACTGAGCAAGTGATGACGAGATATCAAAAGTATCTTCGGTGAGTCTGTGAAGTATCGAGCGATTGCCCCAAGCGAGATGGTGATGCGTTATTGCTCCAAGTCTCGTTGGTGAGATGATTTCCCGATGCTTCCATTGCAAGCGCTTTTCAATTCCAAATTCAAAAGCCCGCTCGGAGTAGAGTAGCCACTCTGGATCAAGGTCCTCGCGGACGATCAATTGCAAAGTTATAACCGTTTCATCATCAGGCCCCGGCTCGTCATGGATTTCCTTATTGGCTTGGTTAAAGCCACGGAAAAAATGGCCATAAGCCTCTAGGTTTTTGAGATCCTCACTCAGATCACCCAAGGTCACGCTGATCGTGATTGGGTGGTCTGTATTCATTAAATAGAAGTCGGCGTCGTTGAACTGAAAAGAACGCCTTGCCCCTAAAGCCAGGTCTATCGCATCAAGGAGCGTGGATTTACCTACATCTCCCGGCCCAATCAAACAGTTGAGTCCAGGCTTTGGGTACCACTGGGTTTGCTTTATAGAGCGAAAGTTTTCGATTGCCAAATGCCTAATAACGGCCATGGATATGCGCCTCCTTGCGAAATAGTCTGATCAATGTAGATGAGGGCTCCTGAGGTTTCTAGCGTTTTCCTGCCATCATCCCACCAAGGCGTATTAGTCCTCGCTCTGTATGGGTGGTACGACAGTGGGCTCAGTTTTGGTATCTACCTTTGCTGTCTGATCGGGCGAAAGCCTATCCGATCTGAATCTTAGCTGCTCATCATTCGTTCTACCGAGCACACCATGATTGCGCTCTGGATACTCGGAGCCGGAAACTCTCAGAACGGCTAAAGGTCTCGAGATATTACCGTTGCCATCCTATAGCTCAGGTGGCATACACATCGGGTATTTGGCCGCCACGCCGAGGACATCGCGTTGTAACTCCTGTTTTCCTCCAAGGACAACAGCCTGCATGCATGAGATCACCGCTAGTCCATTCGCGTTGCGTTGCACATCTTCAAGCAGTTTTAGGGGATAGCCATCGTGATGTCTTCGGATAGGATGAATGCCAGCATGTGCATAAGAATTCAAAGCTTTCCAGCAGTTCTCTTTGAAGCGGACAAGGGCCGTGTAAAGTTGAATGGGCCCGTTGCTCTCGAGAGATTTAATCATCTGGGCAATCTGGGGCATATTCTTTGCGACTTGCTCTGATTCGATAAAGAGATCCGCAGTAAGTTTTGAAATTTGCTCGTTCGATGCCCCGAATAAGACCCAGGCTGAGCGCGTTAACGCTTCAAACTGCGCGCGATGAATAACTACCGCCGACGGTAGCCGTCCCGCGCGGAGGAGCGAGCGTGCGGCATGCCAATGTTCCAATGAGAGAGAGCACGCGACGTCACTTACCCTTACCCTAGATGAATCATCGTAGAGCGGCAGATCAATTATCTGTTGCAGTTCAAAAGCAAGCTTATCAGAAGCCTCAAAAATTCCAGTTCCGCTCATTTCGTGGTTCCTACCACATGTGTCCATGTTGGAATTCAATTGAATGCCTTTTAGCCCCGAAAAGGCCGAGGAACTCGTTAATTGAGAAAGAATTCCTGATCAACGCACAATCCCGTTTCTCTCATAACGGGAATCACGTGTGCCTCCATCCAAGTGCAGCCAGTTTCTGGCAATGAGCCTTGGTTGGTCTTTTCCGCCAAAGCCAAGGGATGGCCGTGACCGCCCTTGAGGGCTTTCACCAAAGCCTCGTACCCGGTCTTCCATGGTTCAAGTTCAGGGAACGTGGTGCGCATCTGGCGATAGATGGACAGACCAGCGGGGTCGAGGTCACCAAAATAGTAGATCGGGCCGGGAAATTTAGAAGTACTGAGCCAGGCTTCGTGGAAGTGATTAAGCCACTGAGGCTCGGGAAACGGGGAGTCGGACCAATAAAACCGGGCCATCCCTTTTGTCCTTATTCGAGAGGTAGTGCCTTTGAATCCCTGCGCATAGAGAATCGTGAGGTCTTCGGCACTTTTTATTTGTCCGTTGGAAGCTGCCAAAAAAGTATCCATATTTTCCACAAGCAGGATACCTTCAGCGCCAGGACGATAGGTGCCCTCGATGAGCACAGGGCGCGAGAGCATTTGCGTAACCTGGATCGAAAACAGCTGGTCAAGAAGCCTTTCTTTTCCCTTGAGCGCTTTCGAGTCTCCCCAGAACAATCGAGCACTCAGCTGATATAGGGTTAGGGGACTAGCGGCCAGCATTTCTGGAATCATTGTCAGGCGCTCTACCACAGCCGCAGGTTTGTATTGAGTGAGCCTACCAAGGTTGGCTGGTCTGACAAGCTCTGGTACTTCGAATGCATATCTGAATGGGCCGACCGCCTCTTGCCATCGGAGCGATTCCTCTTCTACCACTGGCCGATCCAGCCAATCACGCATTAGCGGTTCGCCTTCAGGGGCTATAACGATCCGAGTGTGCTCCCAGGGGGCATCACTTCCGATACCACGTGTGCGGGTTCGCTCAAACGTGACAATGCCAAGTGCTTCTAATTGGGTAAGATGATGCCATGTGACGTCATCTTCGCCGGGCTCTCGTGGTGAGAACAGTTCAGGAAAATGCTTTGGCTGAATGCGATCCGTAAGTCGCTTAGATCGTCCCTCGAAAGGCTGTTTGTCCAACATATCGAGATAACGATTGAGCGTACGTCTTACACAAGTGTTTTTGAGACAGGGTGGGCGATCAGTCATTCACGGCCACCCGAAGCTTGTTCTTCAAGCTCGTCCAAAAAATCAAGTTCGCCGTTTTCCGCACGATTGCTGACGAACTGCTTTTCTCGGTCGTACAAATCGTTAATAGCTTCTTTCTTAAGCCAGGCGGTGTGCACGTAGACTCGCGTGCTTAGTTCGCCAACTTTTTCAGGTACGTAAGATTTGGAGACGTCATACTTCAAGTTGACCTGGTCGTAGTAGATCGACGCACTCTTGTTCGGAGCGACGAAAATGACTTGCAGACCGAGGCTCGTGCACAGGTAATCCAGTACCTTTTTCGATCGGGAGTCGTCCAGTTTGGCGAATGACTCATCAATCAAAACCATGCGTAAGCTCTGCGCCTGCTGGTCGAACTTCAACGCCGAACTAAGCGCAGCCGCTTTGATGACGTAGCTGGGCGTCTCCATCTGTGCACCGGATCCCGTTCCATAGCTTTTCAGGGAGATTTCCGTGTCGTCGATAATCTTCAGAATGTCGTATGACCGATAATTTCTGTAGTCGGTAATTCGGTTCAGCTCTATCAGGGATCGGTCTAGCTCGTCACTGATCAGTAAGTTTCGAATCCGCTCAAAAATCTGTTTGCTCTCGTCGGTAAGATCACTTTCCATGAGCAGGACATCATTAAAGTCAGACTCGGTAACTTCTTTGAAAAAACGCAAATAATCGCCGTACTGAGGGACCATTTCGGAAGTGAATTTGTAGCGGTCGTCACCGAACTTAATGTGCTGGAGCCGCCGGTTCAGCATATCGAGACGACTCTTTCCGTCCCGAATGAAGTTGACCATCTTGTAGCATATTTCGTTGACAAAGATATCCTGGAACTCGTTGGACATGTTGGCAAGATCGTGTTTGTGTTTTGCCAGGATGTCGTTACGGAATTGGGAGAGCAAAGAGTCCACCTGCCGATACAGATCAGTCAGCAGGACGAATTCATGGATAACGCTCTCAATGTCATCTTCATCCGTGCTCGCTGAAAAATACCCTGAAACATCCACAACGCGCTGACGGACCTTTTTCAGGTTAAAATCACGCGAAGCATCTTGAAGGGCCCGTGTAGCCTGAATGATCCGCTTGAAGTAAGGCGTTTCGAAGTGGAACAGCAGTTCCGCATCATCCGTGGCGGCCTTATCGATAGTCTCTAACTCCTCATCCACATCGATGGCGGGCCAATGCTTCACCATTCGCCTTATTGATTCCTCTTCGCGCTCAACCGCTGAACTGGCTTGCTCTTTTTGATCACTTACGTAATCGATAACACTGAGAAGCTTTTCGCAATCACTGTTTAAAACAGCTTCCCGATTAGATTCTTCTTCGAGTTTTCGATTAACTCTGTTGCTCTCATTGCTGGTCTGCTGAATCTCGTTTTCCAGCTCTTGTGCGTCGGACAGATCCAAAGCGTCGAGTTCGCCTTTAACACGAAGCTGTTCCTTTAGAGCGTTCTCCAAATTCTGCAATGAGGACTCGATCTGCGGTGAGCGGCAGTCTTCTAGGGCAGTTCGCCAGAATGAGGCATTACGATTCAGGCGGTCGACATCCGTCTGTTCTTCTTTCAAAACCTCTAGGCGTTTCTTCTTTGCCTGAAGGGCTAGTTGTTTGGCGTTCTGCCCAAATACCAGTTCTTCATCGCTCATCCTTACGGTGAACATTTTGTAGGCCCCAGAAGCTTTGCCGTCCTTAGTCAAGCCTCGAGGCGTCTGGGTCAAAATCTTGTCATCGGTCACCGTCACAACATTGCCAACGCTGCCTTTGACGTAGGCTTCGGCTGTGGGATGGGAGAACTCAAGGAGGTGGAAAATAGAATCAGCAGGGGGATTACGCCCCTCGCTGTCACGCCGGGCCTTTCTACCTTGGATGATCGCGTTCGATGACTGAATATTTCGTTTCGACAGAGCATCGGCTTCACGTTTTACGAGCGATAAGGCTTCGCGCTCATACTCTTCATCAACCAAGATAACGAAGCGGTTGTTGCCCAAGAAACCTTCGATCGCGAGCTGCCATTCTGGGTCCCGGACTTCAACATGGTCACAGAGTACACTGGCGTTGGCGAGGGGCAGCTCCCGCTGAATGAGTTTAACCATAGCTTCGACATGACGGGGAAGGGTGATTTGCCCTGCGGTCTCCAGTCTGTCGATTTCAGTGTTAAGGGTCTTTGCCTCCTCATCAAGAGCGCGCTTTCGAGTGCGGATGTCGTAGAAGGTTTGGTCAATGTCATCCTTCGCGGACTGAAGGAGCATCGCCATTTCAGAGTATGCGGCATCGGTTTGCCGACCGGCAGTCTTCGCTGTTGCTATGTCATCTAGACTGCTTTCTTGAAGCCACTGTTGCACCGTAGTTTGATCCCAGCTGTCCTTTTCGATGGCACTGGAAAATACAGCCTGCCATCGCTGAGGGTCGCCGGAAGGTGATTTGGCACCCGGCAAACTCAACGCCTGCAACCCTGCGTCGGCAATTTTCCGTTGCTGATGTCGAACTTGGTCAGCCTGTATGACAGCGCTGGTGAGCGTTGTGAGACGTGACTGCAAGTCATCGAGTAATTGCTCAAGACGTTCTTTTTCGCGAAGAACATCTATACCTCTCGCTCGGGCCCTCAGGGTAATGAGCTTTTCAGTCAGTTGCTCAGACTCTAACCGCAACTCACTAGCGTTCTGTCGAGCTTCTTCTTGCTGTTGAAGCTTTTCTTTCCGCGTCGTCGTGTGCCCAATATACTCACGCTGCAAACGGACTTCTTCACGTTTTTGGCTTTCGTAGCGGTGCAAGCTTTCCTTGATTCGATGCTTTATCAGTGAGCTGGAGGCGGAATGCATGGATTCCAAATCGGCTACTGCTTCATGGATCAAATGAGCTTCCTGCTCCATCTCATAAATCGACTTCATCATACTGGCGACTCTCTGAACATCCTTGCTCATGTCGCTCTCTTCCAGAACCTCCTCACGAACAAACTCATCGAGGCCCGTGTCCATCGGCTTGTAGGCCATGAACTTAGAAATCTGCTTCGCGGAAGCCTTAGCTTCTGTTCGGTTGCAGACTTCCTTGCCCTGAAGCGCCCCATACAAATGCACCAGATAGTCTTCTTTGCCTGAACAAACTTGGACGCCGATATCTGGGTAATATTTCTTGAAGTGTTCCTTAACCCGCTCGGGGGCAACTACGGTTTTTCGGCTGCCTTCTGAAACCATGAAGTGGTCGCAAGAAAGGGCTTCACCCTTCACCAACGCAAAACTCTGGACATCCTCCTTGGCAGCCAGCTTGGCCCCGGACTTCTCCAACCGGGCGCTGACACTGACAATCGCTGTGAGAACCTCCGTTCTTTCTCCGGGGGCATCCGGGCGAAAAACTGCAATCAAATGACAGAAAGCTCCATCAGGTCTCGCGTATCGACCGTCGTCACAACCGAGAACGTAAGAAGCGAGCGATCGCGTCTCTTTTTTCTGGCTGTGCTGCTTCGTCTCGTCCTGACCGGGGTTGTACTGGAACAGACCGCGTTTCGCAGCTGTCATAACCGTTTGAACAGCGTCTACAATGGTGGTCTTTCCAGCCGCAGAGTGCCCCGTAATCAGGTTGAGTTGGGGGTCGAACTCGTATTCTCCGATTGGCAGATTAGCCCAGTTTATAAGTCCAATTTTATGCAGTTTCATCCTTCGACATCCTCGTCGTCGGTCATCTCAAGAGAGAAATCATCCGGAACGCTATAGACTTCCTCTTGATCCACAGTGACACCTAGCAGTCGATTGACTTCATCTAGCACCGAATTTAGCGTGTAGCAAAGAATGGTGCTCCTAATACCGATATAGGCATCAGGTTCAGAAGCGTCTTTGTATTCAGCAATACGCAAACGCTTCAGAAACTTCAGTAATTCCTCGCGTTCACTTTCCTTGTCCAGTGGCTGCTTGGCGATCATTGCAAAGGTGTGGCTTAACTTTTCCAGGTCAATAAACGCCACGCCCTCATCGCTCACTTTCCCTTCCCTCAGAAGCTCCTCGAAAAGGTAGCGCGCCGTAATGAGCATTATTTTCTCATTACGTCTAAGAGTTTGCTGGTAATGATGCTGCTCGGTATCGTCGTTATAGACGCCGGGAATTTCAGCTCCTGGTGGGTAGCAGACCACATAGCGTTGGCTCGAATGATGAACGAGGGTGAAACCTAAAACACCAAGGTAGTCTCGAACGAGTGCTTCGAGCCGGAGGTATAAATCGTAGTCCTCACCCTCGACTTGACTTTGGCGTCTGTAGATCGCTTGGTGGTTCAAAAGCCGATTGACGATGCGCCGGAAGTCGGACAAATCGGCATTGGCCTGCTTCAATTCCTTGTCTATGTAGTCAATCATGGCGCGCCTCAAACTCCTTTAGCTCGGGTCCAACGTATTCAATCTCGTAATCATCGGCAATCAGGTAGGGATTTTCGTAAGTCTGACCAACTGGGTGCACCATAAAGTCGTTCTTCTCATTGGCAATGCTGCCAACTACCGGACCGTTTAGCACGAAAAGCAAAGAGTCCACATCGCCAATTAACACATCGCTGGCCTTGAGTTTTCGCCCATTCGCTAACTCTTTGATCGCGCTTTCCCGAATCCTGGTGGTATTCACTGCGAATAGTCTCTCGAGCGCATTCAGGATGTATCGCTGTCGCTTCTGTTCAGCGGTTTCCTTGACGGGCTCCGTGACTGTATCGTCAATCAACTGCTTTTCGCGTTGAATCGGAAGCCTGACCTTACTTGGGTTAATAAGCCCCATTCGTACATGCCCAAGATCATTAAGGCTGCCATCGAGGACGCTGTTGAAGTCTTCTTCGGCCATAGTCTTGAGTTCGCTGACTACTTTGAAGATCGACTCGTGTTCGTGCTCTCCGTAGGAAATGGTGGTCAAGTGGTCTATGAGCAACTGCATTCGGCGCATGAAAGAGTCAGCTTGGTGTCGAAGCTCAGGAACCTTGAGTTCGCAGGCTTTATTGAGGCAGGTGTCAATCGTATCCAAAGCCCATAAAAGGATTGATGCTGGGTTCCCAGGCAGGCGCTCTCTGTATGTCTCATTGCGAAGGGCTCGTTCGATGAGCGCCTTCTTATCATTTGGTAGGGCATGGAGCCTGTCGATGATGCCGAGGATCTCACTCTTATACCGTTCGATCGAGTCGGTTTTAATTCGGGTTCGCAGCTCAGGGACGAGACGGTTACGGACATAGCCCATGATGTCGTCTCCGGCTTGCTTCGCTTCTTCGAGGTCTTTATTGACGACTTTAATGAGGTAGCGCTTTTTCTCGTCCAACTCTTCAATCAGGCTATTGAGGTCAATGACTACCTTGCTTGAGCTATGGACAGCGAACAACAGATCCTGAGGATTTGGTTTGTCCGTCAGGACGGAATTATAGAAGTTATTTAGTAGAGAAAGGGTGGTTCGGGTATTCTTGGTTTGCGGCAGTAACTCCTCAAAATCTCGAACAAAGGGAGCACAAAAGCGCCTACCTGTGGGGGATAGCTGATAGGACTTCCGCATAGTCACCGAATCCATATAATCGGTGATCCATCCGCACTCCATCAGTCTTCTTAATACTTTTGCGGCCCGATCCTGAACAGAAAGGTGGTCGTCTATCTCATCAGGAGTATCCATATCCGGATCGCTCTCAAGTATCGCTGTACGGCTTATCGCACCTTGAAAAATGGTCAGGACGTCTTCTCGGTTGAGGTGCACGTTGTAGTCAGCATCCCAGCTGTATAGCCGGGAATACAATTCACGAAGGCACGAAACCACGACTTCGCGATAGCGCCCCACCAATGGGCGAAAGAAGTTGGCATTTTCGTCGACAAAAAAAGGCTCGACCCTGTTATCGAGGTTGGATGGCTCTGGTGCAGCCGTCATGATTCCGTCCTTGTGTTCGGCAGAGAGGTGAGTGGCCAAAGGCTTAGCCACTCACTTAAAACACCAATTAAAATACGAGTTTAACGCAAGTTTGCTTCATACTCGTCCGCTATGAAAGCTGCTCGATCAATTTTTTTACATCCTCTGCGCTCAGTCCCTTTTCAACCATCGCGTCTCTCAACTCATCTTCTGGGTTTGGACCATCTTCATAGCAACCTGAGTCGAGGTTAAACCATTTCCCGTCTGCAATCTGAACGTCGGCAATTCGCCGATCACCATGTTTCCGCAGCGAAGCACGATTCCGGATTGACTCCTCAAACACTGACTTCCGACTAGTCTCACCATGGTTTATGAAAACGATGGTTTCCCGCATCTTGTCTGTAAGGCCTTCTAGGTTAAATATGTGATCAAGAAGCTTTGCTTGGTCTCCGTGAGCAGAATAGTAGTGTGACATTTCGATGACTTCGGCACCGGTGTGGTCACTTTCAGGGTCCAGGGCATTTGAAACAAATTTTTTGCCAGCTGAGCTTGCCGACATAAAACCTGTTGTGACCACAGTGTTTTTGGGATCCCTGCCAAGTCGTTTCAAATAGTGCTTTGCCGGTCCGTGGTCGCACATGCCTGAGCTGGCGATTATGACGTCAGCCCAATCTCTCGCCCGACTTCCGTCTTTGCCGCCTCCTGTTACTGGAACAATTTCCAAACCGGGTAGCGTGACTTTTCGGCCTGAACCCAAATCAGAGAATATCTTGGAAAGCTGATCGCCCGTCATGCAAATCCGCTCTGGAAGCTCATTGTTTAAATATTGGTACTTTCCAGATGAGACACGGGCATTCAAGTGTTGCCCATAAACGTTGCACAACTTTATTGCCAGAGAGCTGTGCAAAGCGACTCGCAATGGTCTGCCGTCGCAAAATATCGGCTCATCCTCGCAAGCCTCATTCTCGGCCAGCCAGATAATATCTGCGATAAGCTCCTGAGCCCGGTGAAACGAGAAAGTTGGAATGAAGACTTTCCCCCCTTTGCTGAAGATCGTTCCTTCAACAACAGCGGATAGTGAAGCCAATCTATTTTGGGCGAGTTTGTAGGCCTCCTCACGGACTGTTGCGCCATAGGTCGACTCTACGACCAGGTAGTCGGCGTTCGGAAAAGGTTCAAAACCGTCTTTCATAAGGGGCAGGTAGCAATTGGTTTTGTCTTGGCACCCAATGTCCCCACTGAAACAAATACTTTTCAGAACCGGCTGACCGCTCTCGTTTTTATCGTTTGTCTGCCAGGCAACCGAAACCATGGCGGCACCCAGAACGTGGCTGCTGCGCAAAAAGTTGACGCTGAGCCCATCCGATAGCCGCAGCATGTCTTTCCATGCAAAGTTGTGCCGGTCGATGGCGTGCCATTTAATCTGATCAACGTGCTGTTGAGAGTAGTCCTCCTGCTGTCGCGCTGAATCCTCTAGAAGCAGTTTTGCGACATCCCGCGTTGCTGAGGTGCAGTACACATGTCCCCGAAAACCTTCTTTGACTAGGCGGGGTAGGAGTCCGCAGTGATCAATATGGGCGTGGGTCAGCAGGACATACTTGATCTCAGAAGGGCAGAAAGGGAATTTCTCGTAATTTTTGAATTGTGTGTCGTGGGTCCCTTGGTGCATCCCGCAGTCCACTAACAGTTGGGTGCCTGAAGCTTCATGTTTGAGCCAAGAACAAGAACCCGTTACGCCATCGATAGCACCGACAAATTTGACCTTCATAATATTTTTCCTCAAAGCGATTGGTTAGATCAAAGGGGCTTTTTTGCCCGGTGATCAGAATCAATCAGTGCAATGCACTACCAACCGCTGTGAGGAAAATTTCTATCTTTTTCGGAAAAAACTTAGTAACTCACTGAACTCACGAGCTTCTGTCAGCTTCCGATCTACTTCGGTTTTGAGGGCGAGCAACTCAGCGCTGCCGGAAGATAGCTGAGAGGATAGCTCTTGGGCGGCGTCCCAGTCTCCGTTTAGATAGGCGAGGAGAAACGAATCTGTAGGTTCCAACGAGGCAGCCTGAACGAGGAGGACGTGGAGAAGGGTGGTGTTTTCCCCAAGAGCTACCTGGGGCAGGACCTTAAAAGGGTTAGGGATGGGTTCTTCTCGCAAATTTCGTTCGGTATCCGCAAGGAGTGCGACCATCTGATCTGAGGCCCCGGATTGAAGGGCTTGGCCCACGACCGATTCCCGATTGGTCAGCAAACTCTTAACAACATTGGCGCACTCATTGCGGTATTGGTCATCCTCAAAGATTCGTTTGACGTCTTTGGGATTTGGAAACACCGCATTCAAAACCAGAGCATTGTGAAGGGTGACGCCCTGGCCACTCTCCAAATAGACAGCAGGCCGATGGACCTTTTGCTCTTTTCGTACGGCGATCAGTCCATTGCGGACGAAAGACGTGGCCTTGTCTTTAAGTAAGTGGCTTTCTTTCGCCACATCAACGCCAAAGAGTTTCCGAATTGCCTCCGGGACGGTGAGCCCCTCAGTATCCACAGACATACTCTTCAAGAATGTCCATTGTTGATGTTGTAACTGCTTCACGTGCTGTTAAATTCAATGATGCAATGCGCTTTGCATTTTCGAACCAGTCTGCATTTCCCACGCAATATTGATCGTAAGCATCGGCAAACTGCTCAAGAACGCCGATGCAGTAACCAGCCCTGAGCGCCTCGGAAAGGGATGTCCTGTAAGCCGCCATGTAGCCTGTTTTCTCATGCGATGAAAATACGTCCACTGCTTCCTGGCATGATTGGACCAGCAGACTGGCATCCTTGTATTCGAATGGCCCTTCCTTGGCGAAAAGGGATTGGGAAGCGGCCAGGATCGATAAGCCCAGAATTATGGATATTAAATTCACATTGCGTCCTTACACTTGATTTTCGGCTGAAGGGTCTAGAGTGGGTGGCTCTGGTTCTGAACTGTTACCTACGTGTCTATCGTCTTTTCGGCCAGGGAATTGTTTGCCTGCCACATCAGTTTGAAAAGACAGCGGAGGTAAGGGCGTAGCACCATAAATCGCGATAATGAAGGCGCAGAAAATTCCATAAAGCAGCAGATCATCCGCTCCCCCGGCTAAATGCTCACTTGCCAATTCGGGTTCTACGAGTGCAATAGAGGCGAAAATTCCCACTACCGAAAGCAGGACCAATGTAATAAAGGTAAGTGTGAAGGCGAATCTTTTCAGAAGGGGCCAAAGTGTGGTCTGGCTTTGTTTCCCGCGATGGAAGTAACGCCACGTGGCCATGGCAAGCAGCGCCAGAACGATCAAATCAGCCAGAGCAAGATCATCTTGCCCGTAACTGTATTCAAAAGTCGCTGAAACCAGAAGCACATAGCTTGATACAGCGACTACGGCAGTAACGATAGAAAATATGCCGATAGAAAGGAACCGTGCCAGATAGCCAACGGCGAGGCTTAAGTTATTGAGTAAGTGCAGCATTAGTAGATTTTGTGAGTTGTGAAGAATTTGATCGCCCGGCCAAGATGGTTAGCAAACTAAAAAATATATCTATAAGGGTACTGGAAGAAACCCTTCCAAGTCACTAACAAGCTTCGAATTATTTACTGGAGGACCGACTCATTGTGATAGTCATGTATCCACTATTGTTCGGTCAACTGGGCTTTTTCTTCTCGTTGTAGATTTCTTTTGGAGTCTTCCAGGCTTTCAGGACCTCCAACACGTTGGGAATTCGCGTCAAACCCCTTGCTGAACGCAATCGGTCATACAGAAGAGCTTTGTCTTCTTCAGGAGAGAGAGCGATCGCGTCCTCCAGCTCGTCAAAGAATTGGTGGATTGTCTTGGCACGCCCCCAGTCGGAAATCATTCCCTCCAGTGATTCCGTGCTTTTCGTCATTGCCTCCCGTCTAAGCTTATTGTCTTCCTCAATCCGCCATTTTTCACGCTGCTCAGCCCATGCCTGCTTGTCCTTGCGGATTTGCTCCGTAGCAACAGCAAATTCCTCAGCAATGTCAGAAGTCGCCTTTCTCAATTCTCTCGCAACCTCTTGCGCGAACTTCGTTAAGTCCCGTCCCTCACGAATTGACCATTCGCGCTGCCATTGAGTCCTTATATAAGGGCTGTAGGCGCGGAGTCTAAAACGGCCTGATGGGAGATCACGTTTGGTTGGCCATCTAGGCACGCTGTGAGACTTCTTAAGGCGAGTGGTGGGAACGTATTTCCCATTCACATACGCAACTTCAACCTCCTCACTATCTTCGATGAGCGTTAGGCCAATCGCTACGGTTCCGAGATAAACGAGTGTTGAACGTCCGGGGGACCAGTGCCTGACTCCATATCGGGTATTTCCGCCTGCGGGCCTGTCATCTACCTCCGGTCTTTGAAACTGTTTATTAAACGCCTCTAGCTTTACCATCCATGAACGATTCTCGAATTCTAAAAATATGGCATTCGCCATTCTCAACGCCGTATCAAGCCCCTCACGAGATGTAATAACATCCACGAGATTCCACTTGTGCGGTTTGAGATAACCATTTTCGGTTGCTCTTCCCTTTAGAAACAGCTCGCGAGCACCCCGGATAAGTGAATGAGTTTCATCTTTGGTTACCGGTTTTTTTCGATGTGAAGTTCGCTTTCGGGTAGGCAAAGGTTTAGGAGGTATAACGTTTTTCGTCGGGTCTACTATGCCTGATCGACACCAACTGAAACTATGTTCAGGCTTGGCCTCTGGAAGCGGAACCACTGCCACTTTATGGCCTGCCGCGAGTTTTGACCAATACCCGCGTTCAGGCCGTGGAACGTTCAGCTGCGTGCAAACGCGAGCGAGATAGCTCGAAGAGACGCCATACTTCTTGGCAACCTTAGTCATTGGCGCACCCCATACCTCTTGATGCAACTCTTCTCTTGTAACGTCTGATGTGTTCATTTGAACGTTCTCCGCGACCTTACTGCGCGAACGACTCGCCAGGTCCAATATCGAAAGCTGATGATTCCTGGATATGCATCGTCTGCGATGTGTGCTCTATATCAACATGTGACAAAGATCGTGTAGCATACTAAGCCTCATATTCGGGCTCGGAGAAATAGTTAGTAAATGCAAAAGTTCAAATATGACAGCGACTTAATTGGCGGCTCATTGTTAGTAAGAGAGTCCCGCATCATAGCTGAATTGTTGCTTCAGAGCGCAGACGAAACTGAGTGGAAGCAAGCCATTCAGGAGGAGAATCGCCTTCAAAAGCGTAGTCTTGCCTCGGCTAAACGCCAAGCGCGTGCACTGCGCCAACGCTTCGAACGACTAGATCAGCCGTTTTGGCGCGCATTGCGGGATGGCGACGAGGAGTTGGCCACTCAAGTTGCCTTCGTGGCAGCGTTGGAGCGAAATCTACTGTTAGTGGAGTTTGTAGAAACCGTCGTGCGGGATGCCTTTATTCTCCAAGCGGAGAAACTGGAGCAGTATCAGTGGCTGGATTTTCTGGAGGACCGGTCGCAGCGGGATCCAGCAATAGAGACTTGGACAGAGTCCTCAAAAAAGAAGATGGGGCAGGTGGTGTTTCGTATCCTGGCCGAAGTGGGATTGTTGCAAAGCACCCGTAGCCTCCGGTTGCAGCACATGCTCGTGCGGCCCGAGATAAGTATATTGCTGGAAGACAGCCGACGGCATCGCATCAAGGCGTGTCTGAGTGTCTCCAGTGCGAACCCGACCTAAACGGGTATAAATAGAAAAACAGATCGATGGAGCGCGTGCATGAGTCAGCCGTTGCAGGACCGGCTTAATCAGATTCCGGACAAAATTCTCTCCGAAGAATTCCTTCAGGGAAAAAGCATTGCCGGAGACATTAACTTTTGGGTGTTTGACTATTCCCCGGAGCAAGAACTCAAGGTCCGCGAATACCTGGATTTCCTGACTAATTTCCTGTCTAAAAAACACAGCCATCTGAAAATAACCAGCATCAACCTGTTGGACGTTATGCGTAACTATCTTGCTGACCGCAAGTTCCTGGATAAAGCCTGCGACATGCAGGTGAAAAAGGGCGACAAAGCGCTTCTCAAAGCCCTGTCTGGCCCCATGCATATGGATAAATTCGCGCCTTGCATAATGGAACAGACAAGCGCCGGCGAAAGCGACATCATCCTTATCCACGGAATAGGATCTGTTTGGCCGGTACTACGCGCTCACGGCCTGCTCAACAAACTCCACGGCCTGCTAGGCCATAAGCCCGTTGTTTTATTTTACCCGGGTGAATACAACGGTCAGAGCCTGACGTTGTTCAATCGTATTACCAGCAACAACTACTACCGTGCCTTTTCGTTGGTACCCCATAACTGATTGGCAGTACCTGACCGAGTTACAAGGATGATCAGCAATGACTATCAAAGACCTCTTCTTCAAACAGTTAGACCGCTCCATCAATGGGGTGGTCAAAGCCGACCAATCGGATGACGCCACGGTCTGGCAGGAGCTGGAAGAGTATGTGGTTACCAACGAGCTGGAAAAACACTTCCGGGATTTCTTTGAGAGCTACAGCACCGATCTTAAAGACCCCTCTATCCCTAACCGGGTGGGTATCTGGATTTCCGGTTTCTTCGGTTCAGGTAAATCGCACTTCCTGAAGGCGCTGTCCTAC
Organism: Marinobacter salexigens; assembly: GCF_018860765.1. Classification (GTDB taxonomy): domain Bacteria; phylum Pseudomonadota; class Gammaproteobacteria; order Pseudomonadales; family Oleiphilaceae; genus Marinobacter; species Marinobacter salexigens_A. Next base: position 179,295 of record NZ_JAHKPV010000017.1, on the reverse strand, counting down.
CTGATGGAGAATAAAGAAGCCCACGATGGGCAGGGCAATAACAGACAGGCTGTCGAGTTCTTCGATGAGCACAAACTACGCGACGCCATGATCCGCGCTGATGTGCAGAAAGCCGCCTCTACTCCGGCCGATGTCATCCTCTTTAACATCGACTCCAAAGCCAGCTCCAACGACTCCGGCAACCCGATCCTCAACGTATTCCTGCGTGTCTTTAACGAGTATCAGGGCTTCAGCGGCGATCACCCCCACATTGCCCACATGGAACGCCATTTGGAACAGAAAGGGGTGTACCAGGCGTTCAAGGATGCCTTCAAAGCATCTACAGGGTCGGAGTGGGTAGACGAGCGGGACGGCTATCAGTTCTATCAAGACGACATCGAAACTGCGATCGCCAAAGCTCTAAGCCTCTCTGCCGATGCTGCCCACAAATGGTTTGAAGAATCGGAAGAAACCTTCTCTGTATCGGTAGAAAATTTCTGCCGCTGGGTTAAGGAATACTTGGACGCCAAGGGCCCAGAAAACCGGATGATCTTCATGGTGGACGAAGTAGGGCAGTTCATTGGCTCCGACACCAAACTGATGCTTACACTGCAAACCATTACCGAAAACCTGGGCACTATCTGTAACGGCCGCGCCTGGATAGTGGTCACCTCCCAGGCGGATATGGAAGCCATACTGGGCGATCTCACCTCATCCAAGGCCAACGACTTCTCCAAGATTGCCGGTCGATTCAAGACGCGCCTGTCCCTGTCCAGTTCGAATACCGACGAAGTCATTCAGAAACGGTTGTTGCGCAAAACTCCGGAAGCAGAAGCCGAGCTACGGGCCGCCTGGGATAAAAGCGGCGACATCCTCCGCAACCAGATCACCTTTGACCGCTCCGGCCCCACATTGAAGAACTTCGATGGGCCGGACAGCTTTGTCGCGAACTATCCTTTTGCCCCTTATCACTTCCAGTTGGTTCAAAAGGTCTTCGAGGAAATCCGCAAGGTAGGCGCAACCGGTGCTCATCTGGCCTACGGTGAGCGTTCCATGCTTGATGCCTTCCAAATGGCAGCCATGAGCGTAGCCGGCAAAGACATCGGCGCATTGGTGCCCATGCAAGCCTTCTACCGCTCCGTGGAAGGGTTCCTGGATACGGCGGTTAAGCGCACCATCGATCAGGCCAGTGAAAACGCCAGCCTGGATGCCTTCGACGTTCAGATTCTGCGAACGTTGTTCATGATCCGTTACGTGGACCTGATCAAAGGCACCCTGGACAACCTCGTTACCCTGTCCATCGAGAAAATCGACGAAGACAAACTCGCCCTGCGTAAGCGTATTGAGGAAACCGTTCACCGGCTGGAAAAAGAAAGCCTGATCACCCGCAACGGTGACGAGTTTCTGTTCCTGACCAACGAAGAGCGGGACATCACCCGCAAGATCAAAGCGACTGACATTGCCAGCACCGACGAAAACAAGGAACTGGCCAGCCTGATCTTCAAAGATCTGCTGAAAGACAAGAACAAGTACCGTTACCACATCAACAAAACCGACTACAGCATCGGCCGTTACCTGGATGGCCACACCTTGGATGGCCGTTACGAATCCGACCTGCGGGTGGAAGTGGTGTCACCGCTGGACCTGGATTATAGCCAGCTCACTGAAGCCGGCTGCATCAATAAATCCAATGAAGGCGTGGCCGGGCAGGCTGTGATCAAACTGCTGGACGACAAAACCTTCTTCCAGGAACTGCGCACCTGGCTCAAAACCAACAAGTTCATCCGTCTGAACGACGACGGCACCAACTCAGATCTCACCCGCATTCTGGCCGACCGTGGCCGGGAGAACCAGGAACGTCGCAAACGCCTGCGCCACACCCTGGAAGACATGCTTTTGCGGGCCGAATGTTATGCGTTGGGGCAACACCTGAAACTGTCCACTTCCAGTCTTGTTGTGCGGTTTGATGAGGCCTGTGAATACCTGCTGGAGAACACCTACACCAAACTCGGCTTCCTGAAGGTGCTCCAGCAAGACCCGATGCGGGAACTCAGTGCCGTACTTACCGTAGATGATGTCGGCCAGATGGGCATGGCTCTGGACGGGGAAGAGGGCAACCCCCAGGCCGTGAAAGAGGTAGAGCAATACATTACCCTCCGCGCCGGCAGCAACGAGCGCCTGCTGGTGAGCGACATCATCGACCGATTCGCCGCCCGTCCCTACGGCTGGCCGGATGGTGAAATCCTGCTGATTATTGGTCGCCTCGCGGCTTCCGGTCGCATTTCATTTCACACTGGTGGCCCGTCCATGCCGCTCAACGAGGTGTTCGACTACCTCAACAATAGTCGGCGTCGCCGGGAAATCTCCGTCCAGAAAAAGCGCCAGACAGACGACGCCATCCTGAAAAAAGCCCGGGACCTGTCCAGAGACCTGTTTAATGCCCTGGGGCCGGACACGGAAAAAGATCTGTTCGACTTCTACCAGAACCACCTGAACGACTGGCTGGCCAATCTGAAAAGCTACAAGAGCAAGACTGATGTGGGCCGATTCCCTGGCAAGCCGGTGATCGAAAAGTCCACCCTGACTCTGGAACGCTTGTTGGCCAACCGGGAAAGCTTCGACTTCTTCAAAGCCGTCATCAACAAAAAAGATGACTACCTGGACCTGGAGGAAGACTACCGGGACATCCACGAGTTCTTCACCAAGCAGATTCATAGCTGGCAGCAGCTTCAAACCGGTTTGGCCCATTTCGAGAAAAACCGGCAGGCGCTGGAAAAAGACGACGCGGCCCGCAAGGCACTGGCTGAAATGAAGCGCATTTCAGAGGCCGATGCCCCCTACGGCCAGCTGCACAAAGTGGCTAACCTGGTAGAAACCGTAGAAACCGTTAACAACCGGATTCTTGAAGAGAAGCGCAGCCATGCCAGCGACCGGGTGGACGAAAAAATCGCCCAGCTACAGGCAGAAATTCTCAAAAGCGGCATAGCCACATCGGACTTGAGTAACCGCCTGTTGCGGCCCTTGCAGTTGATCAAAGAAGAGCTGGCCGTCGAGACCGGCATTGCCCAGATCTTTATGCTGCAAACCCAGACCGCCCAGGAAAAACTGGAAGACAGCCTGTTCGAGTTGGAGCGGGCTATCCAGGTGGAGGCTGAGAAGCAGGCCAAAGCTCAGAAGGATGCTTTGGAAGATAATGAGGTTTACACCGGCACGGTGGCACAGGACTCTGCACCTAAACCTACACCAGTTTCCATGCCAAAGCCTGTTGTAGACGTTAGCGCGGCTAAAGTCTTCGGAGCTATCGGCTCCGGCGTCTACCTTGAGACTGAGGCAGATGTAGAGCAGTTCGTGAATGAGCTTCGCAAAGAGCTGGAAGCCGCGATAAAGCAAAACAAGCGGGTGCGTTTGCGGTAAGAAAACCGAGTGTAACCAGTTAATCCAAGTAATCGGACTACAGCGAGCAACTGAAAGCGCCATGACAAAAAAACTATCAGACATTCAGCTACTCAATCTGGTTGGCACGCATGGGCCTGTAAAGGCTCGTCAGTTGGCCACTATTTTTTCGAACGAGTTTGGGTATCACACAGACCGAAGCGACGTCAATTCAATGCTTTACCGCCTTAAAACGGAGGGTAAAGCCGAGATTAATGACAACTTCGAATGGAGTCTGACTAAAAGCCAGGAAGATAAAGCACTCCACCCCGAACCCCCAAAAGATATGTTTGAGCCAGCCCCGGTGGAAGCCGTCATCACGTTTACCGCGGAGCAAGAGGCTATCATTAGCCTTGATCCCCAGGATCATCTGTTGATAAGAGGGCAGGCGGGTAGTGGCAAAACCACCGTATTGGCTGCCCGGGCGTGCCGAATCCTCTCCTCCATGAGTAAAGGATCCTTGCTGTTTCTCACCTATAACGGCGCGCTGAGTGCTTACGTCAAAAAGGCTTTCTGCAAAGCCGGCCTTAAGAACGATCTGGATGTCATGACCTACCACGACTGGGCAAGACGAACATCCAAGGCATTAGGGTTTGAATTAAAAGATTGGGTCAACGGCAAAACAAGGAATGAACAGCTTAAAAAGTTGATCGCAGAGTCCAAGCAGGAGTTGGGCGAACACCGTCTTTTTAATATCGATAACAACACTGCACTGTTGAACTGGTGGGGAGAGGAAATTGCCTGGCTCTTCGGCCAGCACGTGACCCGTCTGGATGAGTATCTCCAGGTAGAGCGAGTGGGGCGCGGCAAAAATATTCGTCTCAGCCAGGAAGACCGAAGATTTGTATGGCATGTGTTCGAGGCATATCAGGAGTGGTTGGAGGTAACCAGCAGCGAAGATTACGACAACCCCGCCGGGCTGGTGCTTCGGGCGCTGATGACGGGATCGGGCGAGTTTCCTGAAGATCTCAGATATGACCATGTAATGGTTGATGAAGTTCAGGATTTCGATAAAAGCTGGCTGATGGCCGTTGCGAAGGTTCCCCGTGTGTCCCTTAGTATGGCGGGGGATCTGGCGCAAAAGATCTATCGCCGCAGTTTCTCCTGGACTTCCGTGGGTATCCAGGTACAGGGCGGTCGGTCCCGAAAACTGTCCTCAAGCCATCGAACTACCCGCCAGATTATGGATGTAGCGGAATATATGCTGGCAAACAACGATGTCAGCCAGATGGCGGACTACACCCCGCCCGTGAAACCCACCAAAAACGGCGACAAGGTGCGGGTAATAAGTGCCGCTGATGCCCGGTCGGCTTACACCGCGGGCTATGAATACGTCGCACAAAATTTCAAACGCCTGCGAACAACCACCGTTGCTGTGGCCATGCCATTCAACCGGCAGTTAATCCCTGCTCAAAAGGCGCTGGAAAAGCTGGACGTTACGGTCAAAAAAGCCAAAGGCGCGACTTTAGGGAGTTTCAGTGGTGGCGTGGTTGTAACCACCTACCACCAGTTGAAAGGGTTGGAGTTCGATCACGTAGTGGTCATGGGTCTCCACGACGCCCAATACCCTGGCCGACTTCTGGAAAGCGTGCCCGAAGAAGATCAGGCGGACGAAGAAAACCTGCTCCGCCGGGTACTCTACGTCGCCATGACCCGCGCTAAAGAAAGTGTCACTCTCGTTGGTAGCAAGCCATTCTGCCGCTTCCTTAAAGATGTGCCAGACGACTTGATTGAGAAGGTCTGAAACCAAGCATGAACACTGCCAACATCAAAAAATACGCCCCCAAAGCCCGCAACAACTTCATCGCTGCGGTCACCAAACAGGCGGCCCGTTATGGCATCACCGCCAAAGGCACCGAGCCCATGGAGCAGCGGGGGGATATTGAGCTGATTGGCGAAAAGGCCTTCCCAAGAGCCATCGCACCGGCCCGAAAGGCATTGGAGCGCATTGTAGAGCAAATGGGCTTTGCCCAGGCCATGGAACAAGCCGCCTACAGCTGGTTCAACCGCCTGTGCGCTATCCGCTACATGGAAACCCACTACTTCCTGGATCATGGCCGCCGCGTGCTCAGCACCTCCAACGGTGAAGCCGGCACACCGCAGATCCTCGACGACTGCCTGGACATCAGCCTGCCAGGGCTGGACCCACAACAAGTCGCCGAACTGAAGCTGGACGGCAACAAAGACGAAGAGCTGTATCGGGAACTTCTGCTGGCCCAGTGTCACGCCCTTCACGAGGCTATGCCGTTCCTATTTGAAGCCGTAGACGACGCCACCGAACTGCTGCTACCAGACAACCTCACCAAAACCGATTCCCTCATCCGTGAGCTGGTCAATGCCATCCCGGAAGATGACTGGCAGGATGTGGAAATAATCGGCTGGCTGTACCAGTTTTATATCTCCGAAAAGAAAGACCAGGTGATCGGCAAGGTGGTTAAAAGCGAGGACATTCCGGCGGCAACCCAGCTGTTTACCCCCAACTGGATAGTGCAGTACCTGGTACAAAACTCCGTAGGCCGCCAGTGGCTGCAAACCTACCCAGACAGCCCCCTGCGAAACCAGATGCCGTACTTCATCGAACCCGGCGAACAGCCCCCGGAAGTGCAGGCCCAGTTGGATGAAACAGTGCCCGATGCCGTAGATCCGGAAAGCATCAAAGTTCTCGACCCCGCCTGTGGCTCCGGCCACATACTGGTGGAAGCCTACAAAATCCTGAAAGCCATCTACGAAGAACGGGGCTACCGCAGCCGGGACATCCCGCAGCAAATCCTGAAACACAACCTGTTTGGCCTGGACATCGACGACCGGGCAGGGCAGTTGGCGGGCTTCGCCTTGATGATGCTGGCACGGGAAGACGACCGCCGGCTGTTTAGCCGGGTGGCGGAAGGAGACGTTACCCTCAACGTACTATCCCTTAAGGAAACAGGACACCTGAACCTGCCGCAACTCTGGCAGGATCTGAATCTGAGTGGGGACTGGCAGCAGGGTAGTTCCCAGAGCCTTTTTGAAAGAGAACAGGCTGACTTGAGCAGTGCTAATGCCGATGAACGTTACCAACTTCTGCATCGCACTCTGGAGCGGTTTGAAGAAGCCAAAACCTTCGGCTCACTGATCGAAGTGCCGGAGGAAGATGCAGCACCTTTGAAAACACTGGTTGATGAACTGGAGCAGTTGGCTCGCACGGGTGACGTGATGCAGAAACCAGCGGCGGAAATATTACTGCCGTATATTCAACAGGCATGGATCCTGGCCCAGCGGTATGATGCAGTTATTGCGAACCCACCCTACATGGGCGGCAAAGGCATGAATGCGCCGCTGAAAAAGTTCGCAAAAGATGCCTACCCGAACAGCAAGTCAGATCTCTTCGCGATCTTTATGGAGCGAGCATTTTCACTGCTCAAGCCCAACGGATACAACGCGCAGATCAACATGCAGTCCTGGATGTTCCTGTCCAGCTACGAAAAGCTCCGGGAATGGCTACTTCACAACGCCACCATCATTACCATGGCGCACATGGGGAGTCGCGCATTCGACAGTATCAGCGGCGAAGTGGTCTCCACAACGGCGTTCGTGGTCGAAAACGCAGCCTTTCCCAATTATTCGGGCGCGTACATTCGTTTGGTGGATGCCAAATCTGAGGCGGAGAAGCGAAGGCTGTTACTGGAGGCAATTCAGTGAAAGTTGAATTAACAGACCTCAGCATCGCCTTCCGCAAAGCTAAGGTAGACCTCTACTACTCCACCAACCCTTCGTTGTTCGCAATTTCCGACTATGAGGCAAACCTGGAGGAAAATCTTCAGCGCCTGCGAGAGAAGATTAATGACAGGTCTACAACCTGGGTGAAAGAATCTGACTTTCTTGGTACCTGGACGCTCGCGCCAAAATCCATCAAATTTTCAGAAGAAAAAGATGCTGGTTTGATCCATGGCTCGCCAGAGGATGAGTGGGTGGGTATCTGCAAAGCCGGAGAAAAGGCCACGGCTGAATTTCGGCTCATGGCCAAATGCAGCATGGATTTCCATGTCCTGTCAGCGCTCTGGGTGCTGAAGGTCGGCCATCTCTTCGATGAGCGGCTCAGCACGAACGTTTATGGCAGCCGGCTCCGCCGAACAAATGAGAACAAGATTAACGAGCTTTCGCTGGGTTCTTTCAAACAGTATCTGAAGCCGTTTCGTGATTGGCGGGACGGTGCCATAAAGACCATGCGCACAGCACTGGATGAGAAGAAAAAGGTTCTGGCACTCACAGCGGATGTCAGCAGCTTTTACCATCGGCTCGCCCCTGGCTTTATGCTTAGCGAGGACTTTCATGAGGTCGCAGGGGTTGAGTTGGATGAGGCTCAACGAAAGCTGAACAAGCTCTTCATCAACGCACTGATTGCCTGGGCAAAGGAATCGCCTTTGAAAACGGGCTTGCCCGCCTCAGCGGTGGTCGCCAATGCCGCGTTAATCGGTCTTGATCAGTTCATCGAGCAACAGGTGGTGCCGCTTTATTACGGCCGTTACGTAGACGACATCCTGCTGGTTATGGAAAACACCAGTGACATCAAAACCACTGACCAATTCTGGGAATGGATATTCAGCCGAGACGGTGGTGCTGACATTCTGGGCTGGGACAAAGAAAAGAATCCAGAAGACAAGAGCATTCTTTTCAAACCGGACTACCTTACGAACAGCCATGTGGCCTTCGAAAACAGCAAGAACAAACTGTTTGTCTTGTCCGGTGGTCCCGGAAAAGCATTGGTCAACGCCATCACCGAACAGGTCAACCAGCGTGCCAGTGAGTGGCGATCACTCCCAAATCTTTCAGAAAACCCCGACACAATTGCAACGGATCTGCTAAAAGCGACAAACCATGCCGGTGAGCAAGCGGATAACCTGCGTAAGACTGACGCGCTGACGTTGCACAGAGCCGGCTTTGCTCTCAACCTGCGGGATTACGAGGCATACGAGCGTGACCTTCCTCCAAGTGCATGGCAGGCACAGCGTCATGCTTTCTTTTCGGCCGTTATCGACCACCTGATTACTCCGGTCACCTTCTTCGAGCTGGCGCAATACCTACCGCGTATCATCCGAATGGCCGTGGCATGTAAGGACTTCAAGATACTCGGCGATATCCTGCATAGCCTAAGAAAGTTGATGGATACGGTAGCAAAAGACTGCGAACCGAAAATCAAAGCAATGAGCGAGGATGTTGAGCTGGATGCCAAAGAAATCCTGGATCGTTGGCGATCGGCCTTGAATGACTCTATTGCCGAAAACATCGTTGCGGCGTTGCCTCCGAGATTAGCAGCGTCAAAAGTTCGGGAATGGGAACAGCACGTCATTTCACATTGGCGCAGAATCACCGAGGCCTTATGGGAGGCAGGAGGTGGACTGAGCATGTTCCCTGAAACCATTGAAGAGCTTGAGGGCTACCATCTTCAGCTCTTTAGTCATGATCTCGCTCATGTCCCGCTGCGTTTTATCGGTCTACCCAAGGAGATGGTCAGCCGTCGAGGGATTCCCGCGCGTACTAAATTAATTGAGGCTTTTGTAGATGATGTTCTGCCTGTTGATGTGAGATCCGGGGTCAAAGTTCTCTGTAGATGGGTTCGCCTGACAAATAACACACCGGGCGGCCTCTACTTCGCCACGCGCCCATTCAGTCTTCAAGAGCTTTATCTGGTGGCCGAGGAGCCATTCAAACAAAAGAGTCAGCGAGCACTTAACCAGGTTGTTCTCGCACTGCGAGGCTTTTCAACAAAAGAGCAGAAGATGCCGACATGGGGCAAGAATGGTCGTGTGCTGCGAGTTCCAGATGGGCAACCAGCCCCGAAGCAGACCGTTGCGGTCGCAAGCTGGAAAACGAGCGACAAAAGCTTCATTGCGGCAGTTATGGCTAAGCCAGATCCGGATAGCCGACGCCGGTATCAACGCCTCAATCGCCTGATTAACGAACTGATATCCCGCCCAGATGGTGCAGGCTACCTGGTATTTCCTGAGCTAGCTCTACCGACGCGGTGGTTCATGCGCATTGCCGAAAAGCTCAAAGGCCGAGGCATCTCATTAATCACTGGGGTAGAGTATCTCCACGCAAGAAAGAAAAAAGTCAGAAACCAGGTTTGGGCCTCTCTGACTCACGACGGTCTAGGTTTTCCGTCTCTCATGATTTACCAGCAGGACAAGCAGGTTCCGGCACCACACGAACGCGTTGAATTGGACAAGCTTGGCGGTTTCGAAATGATTCCCGATGTCTCGTGGGAGAGACCGCCAATCATCAAGCACGGTAATTTCCGATTTGCGCTGATGATATGCAGTGAGTTGACCAACATCCGGTACCGGGGAGATCTGAGAGGAAAGGTGGATGCACTGTTCGTTCCCGAGTGGAACCCGGACACTGATACTTTTAGCTCACTTATAGAGTCCTCGGCATTGGATATCCACGCTTACATTATTCAAAGCAACAACCGCACATACGGGGACAGCCGGATTCGTGCGCCCTATAAAGACCGCTGGAAACGTGATCTGCTGCGCGTAAAAGGCGGCAACCATGATTACTGCATCACCGGCGAAATCGACGTTCTGGCCCTGCGCCAATTCCAGTCCTGCCATCGGTCTCCAAGTGAAGGCTTCAAGCCAGTACCGGATGGCTTTGCAGCTGACATGTCGAAAGATCGGAAAGTATTACCCAAAGGGGGAGCGTAATGAGCCAGCAAGAAACACAGAACATGGCGAAGCATTTTTACCGGGCCTCTGCGGCGGATTTTATGAAGATTCCGGGGAGTCCGGTGGCGTATTGGATAAGCGCTGAGACTAAGCGTGCGTTTTCAGACAACCCGTCCCTCAATAGTGTAGGAAAGGCGTGTGCGGGGCATCAGACAGGTGATAATGATTTACTGCTAAAGCAATGGTTTGAGGTTTCTTTTGCAGACATTGGATTTGATATTGAGAGCAGAGATCAAGCAAAAAACTCCGGCTATAAATGGTTCCCACATCGTAAAGGGGGTAGTTTTCGTCGATGGTATGGGAATTATGACTATGTCATCAATTGGTTAAATGATGGAGATGCGGTAAGAAGACACCCGAGTTCTGCTCTTCGTAACCCTGACTTTATGTTTAAGCCGGGAGTTACATGGTCCCATACCAGCAGTGGTTCTTTTAGTGCCCGCCTGTCACAAACTGGTGATACATTTAATGTCGAGGGGCCAACATTTTTCTCTGAGGACACGGAGTTATCGCTGGGATATTTCTGTTCAAACGTCGCCTTACATTTCATGCAAATCATGAATCCAACTTTGCACTTTTTAGTTGGAAGTGTTTCTCAGTTGCCGTTTAAAAGTATCGACCGAGTGTTACTAGATGGCATCCGGACGGATGTCCGAGAACTTGTAGAGATTGGAAAATACGATTGGGATTCTTCTGAGATATCTTTTGACTTCAGAAAGCCACACTTACTAGACGGGGATTTTTTCTCATCCGAGTTGCGGGCTTCCTATAGTGCGATCTCTTCTAGGTGGTTGGAAATCACAACTCGAATGCAGAGTCTCGAAAAGGACAACAATCGGCTTTTTATTGAAGCCTACGGTCTCAACGGTGAGCTAAGTCCTGATGCTCCGCTGCATCAGGTTACGTTGAATTGCAATCCCTACTATCGTTATGGCGCGAATCGCAGCGATGAAGAGCTTGAGACCCTGTTGCAATGTGACACCCTACGCGAGTTGGTGTCCTATGCCATCGGCTGCATGATGGGCCGTTACTCGCTGGACAAGCAGGGTCTGATTCTCGCCAGCCAGGGTGAAACCCTTCAGGACTACCTCAATCAGGTTCCGGATCCGCGTTTTGCCCCAGACGATGACGCCATCCTGCCGCTGACCGATCAAGAATGGTTCCCCGACGATGCCACAAATCGTTTCTGCGAGTTTCTCCGCGTAGTTTGGGGGGGGAAGCCCTTACAGAAAAACCTGGATTTTGTAGCCGAAAGCCTCTGCCTGCACGCTATCAAACCCAAGCGTGGCGAATCTGCCCTCGACACGATCCGCCGCTATCTGAGTACCCAGTTCTTCAAGGATCATCTGCGCACCTACAAAAAGCGCCCGATTTACTGGCTGTTCAGCTCTGGCAAACACAAGGCGTTCGAGTGCCTTGTCTACCTGCAACGCTACAACGATGGCACACTGGCACGGATGCGTACCGAATACGTCATCCCCCTCAGCGCCAAGCTCAACGCCTACGCTGAAAAGCTCGAACAAGATAAAGATGCCAGCGCCTCAGCCGCTGAAACCAAGCGCCTGGAAAAAGAAATCGCCACTTTGCATAAACAGCAAACAGAACTCGCCGATTTTGACGAAAAACTCCGCCACTACGCCGACCAGCGCATCAGCCTGGACTTGGATGATGGGGTGAAGGTGAATTATGGAAAGTTTGGGGATTTGTTGGCTGAGGTGAAGGCGGTGACGGGGCAGAAGTGATGGAAACTGCATTGATTGTGTTCAATACCGTTCTTGTGGCTTTGCTTCCGGTGATTGTGTTCATAGCAAAGAGAGGGGTTCAGACTGGTTTTGACGTAAAGCTAGAGTCCGTGAGATCTGACCTCCAACGGAAGATCAGTGATAGGCAAAACCTGAACGCAATTTCGCGACCAACGTTTGAGCGCATATTCTCGAAGAAAGTTGAGGTCTACACCGAGCTATCGAAAATCAGCAACGAGTTTACCCATTACAAAAATGAAAGCCATGAAGTGGAGCATGGAGAATTGTTCGAGGAGGTTACGGAACGATTCTCTGGATTTTTTGCGCGATGTAGAGAGGTTATCGAAGCGAACAAGCTGTACATCTCAAGCGAATTGGCGGAAAGGTACGACACTTGGTACGGCGTGGCTCATCCGTTTTATAAGAAGTCTGTCCTTGACGGTTACAAGGCGCACCAAAACTCGTATGACGACGAGGAAGGTAGGATGAAAGTCTATTACTCGGAGCTGGGCGCAATATCGGAAATGGTTAACGAAACGATGCCTCAGATGGAAGCAATCTTCGCTCAAATTGATACTGACATTTCGCGAATTCGGGACTACGTAGAGTTGGCGGTTAGCATCAAGCCAGTCCCATAGACCACGGCAACCATTAGGGACCATGTTCAGTCCCGAAACATGGAACACGACTTGATAGAACCAAGCGAACACGCATTGGTAAGAGTCGAATGAAGAAAAAAGATAAAAACAGGGGTAATTATGTATCAAGCGGGCGGTACCATCGCTTCATTGATGGATCAGGTTAAGAAGCACGACCTGATTCTCCCAGCGATTCAGAGAGAGTTTGTATGGAAGCCCGACCAGATCTGCAACCTGTTCGATAGCCTTCTCCAGGGCTATCCATTTGGCACGTTCCTGTTCTGGCGAATACAACCCGAGAATCGTGGTAAGTATCAGTTTTATGACTTTGTTACGGACTATCATCAGCGAGATAATCCTCACTGCCCGCCGCTGAAAGATCTCCCCGAGCGCGAGTTGGTTGCTGTGCTTGATGGTCAGCAGCGAATTACGGCCCTAAATATTGGCTTGCATGGATCCTATAGCCAGAAGATTCATGGCAAGTGGTGGTCGAGTTCTGATGCCTTCCCTCTCAAGCGACTCTACATCAACCTCCTTGGGCAGCCAGAGGAAGAGACAGGAAGCAACTATCAGTTTGAATTTCTGACAGATAAGCAAGCCGGTGCGAGGGGCGATGGTGCGTACTGGTTCCGTATTGGACGTATTCTGGAAGAGGATCGGGACGAGTTAGTCGATGAACTAGATGAACTTAATGATGGAAGCGAGGATAGCAAAGCGACCCTAAAAGCTGCCCGCAACAATTTGAGACATCTGATAACCACAATTTTCGACAAAGATAAGATCGCTTACTACGAGGAAAAAGAGCAGGATCTTGAGCGTGTCCTGAATATTTTTATCCGCATGAACAGTGGCGGGACCATCCTTTCCTATTCGGATCTTCTCCTCTCTATAGCCGTTGCGCAGTGGGATAACCTGGATGCGCGAGAGGAAATCCATGCGCTCGTTGATGAAATGAACGAGACGGGAGATGGCTTTTCCTACAGCAAGGACCTGGTCTTGAAGGCGGGGCTGATGTTGTCAGACATTGGGAGCGTTGGCTTTAAGGTCGAAAACTTCAATAAGGCGAATATGGCGATCCTGGAGGAGAACTGGTCGGATATCCGAACGGCTCTTCTGTTAGCGACGGAACTGCTTGCCACGTTTGGCTTCAACTCTCAAAACCTCCGCGCTGACAGCGCGATCTTGCCAATTGCTTACTACCTCTATACCCGAAAGCTTGATGATGGCTATTTGTCTCGGTCAGAGTATGCAAAAGATCGGGAAGCTCTGCGCCAGTGGTTGATTAAGTCATTGCTCAAAGCTTCCGGCATTTGGGGGAGTGGCCTTGATACCTTGCTGACAAGCCTGCGCCGAGTGCTCAAGGAAGAGAGCGAAAAAGGTTTTCCGGCTGAAACCTTGAGTTCGGTGATGGCGTCTCGGGGTAAATCACTCCACTTTGTTGACGAGGAAACCGAAGAGTTAGCCGAGCTGGAATACGGTGGCAAAAGAACGTTTGCCCTTCTGTCCTTGTTGTTCCCTGGATTCGATTTCTCCCGACACTTTCATGTCGATCACATCTATCCGAAAGGGCTGTTCACCGCTAGCAAGCTGAGGAAAGCCGGCGTGCCAGAGGATCGGATAGAGATCTTCAAGGCATGGTCGAACCGATTGCCTAACCTGCAATTACTCGAAGGAACGATCAACAACGAGAAGCGGCAGAAGATGCCTTCGGAATGGTACGCGGCTTTTTGGCCAGACCCTGAGGCCCGTTTGCGTCATCTCCAATCACAGGGGATTGATGAGCTACCTGAGGATATTGTGCGTTTTGACGACTTTTATGAGCAACGGAGGTCGTTGTTGATGAGCAGGATTCAGCAAGTGGTGAACGATTAGGGGATAAGCTCTTCAGTGAACGCTTCGTCCCACATATCGTCGAAGATGGGACGTTACTGAAGCGCAGAAATAGCATGCAGGAGGCATGAGAATGATCACTGTAACGGTAGCGGGAATTGAGCAGGATCTTGCCGGGCTCTCTGATAGTTGGCTGCACGAACAAATCAGGCGGCGTCAGAATAGCGGAGAATCCGTATGCGTGCAGGTAAAGGTAAGAACCTCGGAAATGCATGTTGGTGTTTCTACGGGCTCATGTCCGGTTGGTGTGGCGAGTTCGAGACAGCCCAATGCCAACGAGCGCAAAATACTCGAGCTATGGAAGCACTTTGAGTTGGGTGGAAGCGATGTTAACAGCGGAAAGCTAGTCGCATTTCTCCAGCGTTTGAGAGCTTTCGTTTAGATCCAGAACTTTCAAGGAAGTACTATGGCTAAGTTGGTGTTCTCGTATTCTCATGTGGATGAAGCATTGAGAAATGAGCTGGAAAAGCATTTGAAGCCTTTGCAGAGGCTCGGTCTAATTTCCACTTGGCATGATCGCCGAATTCTGCCCGGTAGCGAATTGACTGGCGAGATAACTCAGAACTTCGAGGATGCTGATGTAATTCTCTTGCTGGTTAGTCCAGACTTCATCAATTCGGACTATTGCTATGACATCGAATTAAGTCATGCCTTGGAACGACACGCAAAAGGAGAGGCTCGAGTTGTTCCCGTCATTTTGAGAACGTGTGACTGGCATGATCTACCATTCGGAAGCCTAATGGCGGTACCTGAAGATGGATACCCCATCACAAAGTTTACCCACGTGGAGGACGGTTTCTATCAAGTCGCTAAGGCTATTAAGAAAATTTTGGGAGATCTCGGCGCTACCGCGCAAACCTCACCGCCTGTTAAACCAGTATCTTCGGTGAATACAGCATCAAGTCAAGGTTCAGTCGTTTCAGGCCCCCGCAGCAGCAATCTCGCGATCCGAAAGGAATTCAGTGATCGGGACAAAGATATCGCCCGCAGCGAAGGTTTTCAGTTCGTGTCACTTTTTTTCGAGAATTCCTTGAATGAGATATGTGCTCGAAACCCGGAGCTAGAACAGAACCTTCATCATAAAGACGCTGATAGTTTTGAGGCCTCCCTCTATCTGAACGGGCAAAGAGTCTGCCACTGTGGAATTTGGCGATCCGGCCGAGATATGTCGTTTGGGGATATTTGTTATAGCCAATCCGGGATTTCATCTAACAGTTGCAACGACTCAATGACGCTCGAGGATGATGGTGCGGTGCTAGGCTTTCGTTCGATGATGGGTAGTATGTATGGACCAGGTCGAGATGCATTACTGTCTAATGAGGGCATGGCCGAGTATTTTTGGGATTCGTTCATTGCTCCATTGAAGTAGGAAAATGTTAGCTATTCCGAAGCGGCCTGTCTGATGAATTAATGGCTTATGTGTGAGAAATTTTTTCTCTCACTGACCAAGCCTCAAATAGCGTGATTCGCTGCTCCCTTCAGATATTGTTTCCAGCTACACGAGAGGGCGCGATGAATAATGAAACCGGGACAAAGTAAATGGATTCAAAACAGCTCACTCAGGGGCTCCAACAGGCTTTCTTCTCAGAGAATAACCGTCTGGTTTTCTGGTACGATCCTGAGCAAAGCTTTGGCGATGAGCTAGCCAATCTCGACTTGCCTGACGTCCAGGTAATGGACATGTCCGCTAAGTCCTCTCTGGCTGTGAAGTTGAAACTTGAGCTGGAAGACCAGAACGGCAAGTATCTGCTTTATTTCCCCCACGCCGAGCCAGAGCCCGAAAATGACTGGCTGCTGGACATGAAGCTGTATTCCCGCGCCTTCCATGCGGACCGTATCTCCATCATCTTCAGTGAATTGGGCCTTCAGCAGCAGAGCCTTCGGGCACATCTTGCCCGGCGGGAGCGGTTTCTAAGTAAGGCCCGTTTGGCGGGCCTTAAGCGTTTTATCCAGCCAGACTTCGATGAGGTGGCGCTGGATCTGGCTATGATTGCTGTCGTTACTCGGGCCGAAGCGCCGGATATCGCTAATATTCTGTTCACGCTGGGCGATGAGTTGGTGAGGACTGACGATGGCTTGGAACAGGTGCCTGAGTCCATCACGGAACTGGAAAAATATGGCCTCGTTCCGTCACTGATTCGGGCGTTCCAAGAGGAGGTGGGTTATCCAGCCTCCGAAGAAGAGCTGCGCGGTGAGGCACATTTTAGCTTCGGCCATTTTCTGATTAGGCTGTTGGCAACAGGATTCTGCGAAAGTATTTCAGAAGTTCCAGACTGGGCCCGTTCGGTGGCCATTTCTTCGGCCAATGCCAGGGCCACCTCGCGGGCGCTTTTGTCCCGATGGCGAGACAGCTCCCGCTATTACCCGGCTTATGATGTGATCGCCGACTGGGTTTCTTCAGCCCTCAACATCAAGTCCCGCATTGAGAACTACTCAATCGAATCCCTGGCCAATGTGGCTACGTTCCGGGAGGCTGAAAACCGGATTATCGTGGATCTGGTCAACGCTATTCCGGAAGCCCGGACTGCGGATCTTAATCTATTCTCGCGTGTAATTTCGGATCGGCTGGATGGTTATTGGGCGTCTCGGCACAAGGATGATGACGCTCGTCGGAAGTTCCGGACCATCTATTCGGCGCTTTCTGCGGCGATCGACCTCTTTGCACTGCGCCAGGCTCATCCGGAAGGTTTTCATTTCGCGAGTGCTGAGGCGCTGTATAAGGCCTACGAAACTGATCTGTACCGATTTGACACAGAGTACCGCCATTACTGCGCAGCCTCCCGTCAGGCTCACGTGGAGATTCTGAAGGCGCTGGATGATGCTGTAGAGCAGTGTTACGCCTACTGGTATTTGGACCAGCTAGCCCGCAACTGGGGTGACTTGGTGGAAGGCGAGAAGCTACTGGAACATTGGGCCATTCGCGGTGTCCCCAATCAACACCATTTCTACGACACCCAGGTGAAGCCGAGGCTGGACTCGGCCCGCAACAAACGGCTGGTGGTGATTATCAGCGATGCCTTCCGCTATGAGGCGGCGGTGGAATTGCAAGACCGTATCAATGTAAAGCGCTACAGCGAGGCGAAGCTCGCCAGCCAGTTGGGCGTTTTGCCCAGCTACACCACTCTGGGTATGGCTTCTCTAATGCCCCATCAATCCCTGGAATACCGGGAAGGGGTGAGTGATGACGTGTTCGTAGACGGAAAGTCCACCAAGGGCAGCGATAACCGAAACCGGGTGTTGGCGAACTATAACGGCATGGCTGTGCAAGCTGAAACCGTAAAAGCCTGGAGCCGGGGGGAGGGGCGTGAAGCTCTGAGAGATCAGCACCTGGTGTATGTATACCACAACGTGGTGGATGCCAGGGGTGATAGCGCTTCAACGGAATCCGAAACTTTTAACGCTGTAGAGCATGCCATTGAAGAGCTGACGGAGCTGACCCGAAAGATCATGATGCATTTCAACACCAGTACGGTGTTGGTGACCGCAGACCATGGTTTTCTGTTCCAGCACAGCAAGCTGGAAGCCGCAGACAGAACCTCGCTCGCAGACAAGCCAAGCAATGCGCTCAAGAGTAAAAAGCGTTACGTCATTGGCCACGATTTACCGGATGCCAAAGATGCCTGGTGCGGTTCCACGCGGGATACCGCCGGTAGCGCTTCGGATACCCGATTCTGGATTCCCAAAGGGGCCAACCGGTTCCACTTCGTGGGTGGCGCACGTTTTGTACACGGCGGTGCCATGCCACAGGAAATCGTTGTGCCGGTGCTGACGGTGAAACAGCTTCGTGGCGAGAAGGCAGAAAGTCGCTCCAAGCGTAAGGTTGAGGTCATCTCGCCCAAGCCGACTCTGAAGATGGTTAATAGCATTCAGCGGTTTGATCTGATGCAGACCGAGGCGGTGAGCGATCAGGTGCTCCCAGTCACTCTGGCGGTCGCTATTTACGAAGGGCCTGAGAAGGTATCCAGCGAAGAGGTTGTGAGCTTTGATAGCGCTTCGGACTCCATGACGGAGCGGGTTAAGCAGGTACGATTGTCCCTGTCTGGCAAGGATTTTGATCGCAAACGGGATTATTTCCTGATACTCAAAGACAAAGACTTGAATACCGAAATTGAGCGCTATCGGGTGGTTATTGACCTAGCGTTTACCGATGACTTTTTCTAAGGCAGGGGACATGCAGGAAGATAAGGATCTCGACCAGTTACTGAACGAGCATTTTGCGGGCCGGGTGGTTCGAAAGGATCTGACCAAGCAGATCAAAGAAGGCGCGAACGTGCCTGTATACGTGCTCGAGTACCTTTTGGGCATGTATTGCGCATCGGATGACGCTGAGGTGATCGAGACTGGCCTGCGTAACGTCAAGACGGTGCTGTCTGAGAACTACGTGCGTCCGGATGAAGCCGAGAAAGTAAAGTCTCTGGTTCGGGAGCGCGGAAGCTTCAAGGTGATTGATCGGGTAACTGTGCGCCTTAACGAGAAGAAGGACTGCTACGAGGCCGCGTTCTCGAATCTGGGCATTAAGGATGCCGAAATTGGTGCCGGGATCGTTAAAGAGAACGAGAAGCTGTTGGTGGGCGGCATTTGGGTTATCGCAACTCTCAGCTATTACCACGAAGAAGGCCAGAAAGGGTCGCCGTTTGGCGTGAGCACTCTCAAGCCGATTCAGATGCCCAATATGAATATGGCCGAACTGTTCGCTGGGCGGGCCGCGTTGACGGTAGACCAGTGGCGGGAGACGCTGATTCGTTCCATCGGCATGGAGCCCGCCGAGCTGAACGAAACCGTGCAATGGCATTTGTTGGCGCGGATGATTCCCTTTGTTGAGAACAACTACAACGTGTGTGAGCTGGGCCCGAGGGGTACCGGTAAAAGCCATATCTACAAAGAGTGCTCGCCCAACAGCATATTGGTGTCGGGTGGTCAGACGACGGTGGCGAACCTTTTCTACAACATGAGCAGCCGCAAAATCGGTCTCGTGGGCATGTGGGACTTAGTGGCGTTTGACGAGGTTGCTGGCATCAACTTCAAGGAGAAGGATGGCGTCCAGATCATGAAGGACTACATGGCCTCCGGCTCCTTCGCCCGTGGTCGTGAGCAGATGGAAGCCAATGCCTCCATGGTGTTTGTCGGCAACATCAACCAGTCGGTTGAGTCGCTCGTCAAAACCAGCCACTTGCTAGCTCCGTTCCCGGAACAGATGATCGATTCCGCTTTCTTTGACCGTTTCCATGCCTATATCCCTGGCTGGGAAATTCCCAAGATGCGGCCTGAGTTCTTCACCAATCGATACGGGCTGATTGTGGACTATCTGGCTGAGTTCTACCGGGAGATGCGCAAGCGCAGCTTTGCAGACGCTCTGGATAAGTATTTCAAATTGGGCGGGGACCTGAATCAGCGAGATACCATCGCTGTGCGAAAGACGGTTTCCGGCCTGCTGAAGTTGCTGTACCCCCACGGCGAGTTTGACAAGGAGGCGGTACGCCAGTGCCTGGAATACGCCCTGGAAGTGCGTCGCAGGGTAAAGGAGCAGCTGAAGAAGATCGGTGGCATGGAGTTCTACGATGTGCATTTCAGCTATATCGACAACGAGGATCTGGAAGAGCACTTTGTCACAGTGAAAGAGCAGGGCGGTGGCAAGCTGATCCCTGAGGGGCCTTCAAAGCCGGGCGTAGTTCATACTATCGGCATCAGTGCCAAGGGCGTCCCAACCCTTTATAGAATCGAGCTTCAGGTCACCAAAGGTTCCGGCAAACTGGCCACATCTGGCCAAGTCACTAACCCTGTGGCTAAAGAGCAGGTGAAGATGGCCTTTGACTATTTTAAGGCCAATATCTCGCGTATTTCCGGCGCAACCAAAGTGATGGACCATGACTTCCATCTGCACGTTGTGGATTTGCAAAACGGTGGACCCATTCAGTCACTCTCCATTCCCGGCCTTGTCGCATTCGCATCTGGCATTATGGGACGCGCCACTCAGTCACAATCAGTGGTGCTTGGGGATATGAGTCTAGGAGGGAGCGTAAACGCAGTCCAAAGCCTTGCGGAGTGCCTGCAAGTGGCATTTGATGGGGGAGGAAAACGCGTGGCGCTGCCGATTACCAGTGCGGCGGATATCTCGACTGTGCCCGGTGAGCTGTTTACGAAGTTCCAAACGAGTTTCTATGCGGATCCTGTAGATGCTGTCTTTAAGGCATTAGGGGTGGACTGAGCCGTTCTATAGAAGGTGTCGTCAAACACCAGGTTTGGCGACACGCTACGCTGCCAGCAAACAGGAATTCACCGGACATCGCTCATTGGATAAAAACGTGAAACTGAGTTCTTTCTGCGTCAAAACAGAAAGATAGGGCGATTTCCTCTAAATTGAATCATTTCACCTCAAACTGTAATTACCATTTCACATGGTTCTTCATATAGGGATTTGGGAATTTAACATAATATACATTATGCGCAGTACAAGATAATCTCACGCCTCAACCCCGGCTTGATTTGGACGAGCCAGTCTTGTTGGCCAAAACATCGAAACTTCTAATCGGGAATTCGTACGATCAATTCCATTTCGACTTGAAGCTCGGGCGCTGCCAGGGCCTGAACTCCAATACCCGTCACACACGGCTGTGCGCCATCAAATGTTTCTAGAAATGCAGGCATAAGCTCCTCTAACCTTTCGCTTGTAAGATGAGTAACATAAACGCGCGCCAAGACCACATGCTCAGGTTTAGCATGGACGGCATTTAAGGCCGAGCGAGCATTTATCGAAACTAATTTCATTTGTTCCACCAGATCATCGGGAACAGGCTCGCCACTCGGTTGCCAAGCTACTTGACCGGAGATGAAAGCCATGCGGCCGGGCTCGACTATGGAAATTTGGGAGTAGCCCATCTCTCCGGCAATTGGCAATGTTGAGGGATTAAGGCGAACGATTGCGTCTGACATGATCTTTCCTCTTTCTTCAGTATTGATAATTTTCCGAAGCTCTTCGGGAAACTCCACGACTCACTCTTGAGTACTCGTATTCGACAACAGACAATGTACAGACAATTCTGTCGAAGCGGATTCGCCAATGAGACGACTGTCAATCGCTACACCCTGTAGTCCCAACTCAAACCTTGACTTGGGCACGCTTCGGATTTTCGTCGCAATCGTCGAGACAGGGAGTTTTGTTTCTGGGGGGAAAGCTCTGGGTTTGACGCGCTCCGCAGCGGGCAAAGCGATGGCAAGGCTTGAGGCTCACCTTGGTACCCGCCTGCTCCACAGAACCACAAGAATGGTGTCAATGACCGTGGATGGCGAGCGCTTTTTTCAACGGTGTGTTCAAATTTTACAAGACCTGGAAGAAGCTGAAGCCGACATTCGTCAGGATCTGCCTCAGCCTAAAGGCACTCTGCGCATATCAGTCACCGAGGCTTACGGTCGGATAGTGGTTCTGCCATTTCTCAAGAGCTTTCTGGAGACTTGGTCAGAGCTCGACGTGGAGGTAAACCTCAGTGACAGAGTCGTCGATCTGGTCGAGGAAGGGTTTGACTTGAGCATTCGCATCGGGGACATCCCGGCAGACTCCCAACTGATCGCACGTACCGTTGAACACGCCCAACCTTACTTATATGCGTCGGCATCGTACCTGAAACGTTTTGGGGAGCCGGCAGAACCGTCGGATCTGACCAATCACCAAAGGCTCGTTTACGGGCTGGGCGTTCATTCCACAGGTTGGAATCTGGTCACCTCGTCCGGATCAGAGGTCTGTATAGATGGAGGTAGAAAATTGCGCTTCGATAGCGGCGAGGCAATTCGAGAGAGTGCTCTTCACGGCATGGGGGTGGCTTATCTTCCTTCTTTTCTGGTCGACGATGATGTTGAATCAGGACGTCTAGTCAGACTTTTGCCGAATTACGGAGGTAAACGACTGCCCATCCAGATGGTCTATGCGAGTCGTAATCGTCTGGCACAAAAAGTGCGTTTATTCATTGATGGCCTCGTTAAGCACCGTCGAGAAAACTGACCCTCATTCTCATTGTTTCATTTCGAGCCGACCATGAGCATGACGACCCGCCCCTCGATACTCCCTTCTGTATGAATTAAACGTCGACGATCACGGAAAAACCACCGTATATCAATCTCTTGCCGTCAAACGGCATAGGGTTTACGTCGAACTGCAGTCGTGGGTCCTCCATGATTTTGGGCATCGCATTGTTCCGAACCTCGCGGGACGGCCAGATCAGCCAAGAGAACACGACGGTTTCATCCGGTTTGCATTGAACGGCCATGGGAAAAGACGTCAGGCTCCCCTCCGGCACGTCGTCACCCCAGCATTCCACCATGTTAAGCACGCCGTGCTCTTTAAACACTGTGGCCGCAGCAGTCGCATGCTTGATGTATTGCTCCTTATTTGCGGTTGGTACTGCGGCAACAAATCCATCGACATAACTCATAACAGCGCTCCTGTTAACTTTTGGGAGGTAATTCACGGGCCGGGCGAACTTCGATACTGCCAAAGCGCGCGGGTGGAATACGGCTGGCCAGCTGTAAAGCTTCATTAAGATCTCGGGCTTCTAGCAGGTAGAACCCGGCCAATTGTTCTTTGGTTTCGGCAAAAGGTCCGTCGGTAACCAGTACGTCATCGTCCCGGACTCGCACAGTTGTTGCCGTTTCGACGGACTCAAGCGGTAGGCCTGTCAGAAAATTGCCCCGCTCGGTTAGCTTCTCGACACCGGCGACGCACTCCTGATTGAGGTCATGCCACTCCTGCTCGCTCATGGCGTTGATGATGCTCTCCTGATAGTAAACCAGAGCCACATATTTCATTGGACGTCCTCCTTTGTTCTCGTTGTCTTCAGTGATAAGTCGGGCAGCCCGGTTCAGGATCGACAACGGGCGTGTTTGAATCAGGCATTTTCGTTCAGCGACTTCAATCGGCGCTCTAAAAACCGGCGTTGTGGCCCCTGTGTCACGAGCGCTAGCGCGCGCTGATATGCCTGCCTCGCATCCGCCAGATTACCCGCACGTCGATGCAAATCGGCCCGGGCAGCGTGATACAAGTAATAATTCACGAAATCTCGCTGATTGACGAGCGCCTCCAGTAATTGCAGTCCTTCCCTAGGACCGTTGCTCATGGCCACCGCCACCGCACGGTTCAGGGCAATGACCGGCGAGGGCTGTTGGCGATACAAGGCGTCATACAGCCGTACGATGCGTGCCCAGTCGGTTGCCTCGGCACTGGCTGCTTGGGCATGGACAGCGGCGATGGATGCCTGAAGTGTGTAGGGCCCGGCAGGTGTGCGAGCCAGAGCAGCTTCCAGCCACTGAAGGCCTACCTGAATCATGGCATCGTCCCATCGGTCGCGATCCTGATCTTCCAGAGTGATCAGTTCTCCGGCCTCATCTTCGCGGGCATATCGCCGGGAATGATGAAGAAGCATCAATGCCAAAAGACCGAATACTTCGCCCTCGGGCATCAGGTTCGCCAACCCTTCCGCCAAACGAATTGCTTCTGCCGACAGGCTGACATCCACTACCCGGTCGCCTTCACTGCAGGAGTAACCCTCGTTGAACACTAGGTAGATCACCCGCAGGACACCGGGCAGCCGCTCGGGCAAGTCTCCGGCTTCGGGCACCTCGTAGGGTATGCGCGCGTCGCGAATTTTCTTTTTCGCCCTGACAATTCGCTGAGCCAGAGTGGCCGGCTTTAGAAACAGGGCACTGGCCACTTGCTCTGAGGTCAAACCGCACATTTCACGAAGCGTCAGGGCTACGCGTGCACTCAGCGGCAAGGCAGGATGGCAGCAGGTGAATAAGAGGCGGAGCTGATCGTCTTCGATGTCCTGTTTGTCTGCCTCTTCGACGGCCGCGTCCAGCGGTACCAGAAGGTGAGAATACTTGTGCGCGGTCTGTTTGCGGCGAATCTGATCGATGCCTTTGCGGTGCCCGGCGCGAATCAACCAAGCTGTCGGGTTGTCTGGCACACCCTCAACCGGCCACTGCCGCACGGCACTGGCGAAAGCCTCCTGCATCGCTTCTTCACCGAGCGTAAAATCGCTAAGCAGACGGATCAATGTCGACAATACGCGGCGGGATTCCTGTCGGTAAAGCTCGCCAATCCATTGGTCATCGATCATTGCAACTGTAATCCTCCTTGCGAGTCCGGCGCATGCTTAAGGGGCGAAACGGGCAGCATTGATGGTGGCAATATCAATTTTGCCCATCTGCATCATGGCCTGAAAGGCTCGCCCGGCTGCTTCGCGGTCAGGATCGTTGATGGCCTCGGTCAGTGCCACTGGTGTGATCTGCCAGGACAGCCCCCATTTGTCCCTGCACCAGCCGCAGGCGCTCTCCTCACCGCCATGATCAATAATCGCATTCCAGTAGCGGTCTGTTTCCTCCTGGCTCCAGGTCGCCACCTGAAAGGAAAAAGCTTCGCTGTGTTTGAACGCCGGACCACCGTTTAGCCGTAGGCAGGGAACTCCCAGAACTGTGAACTCCACTGTGAGCACATCTCCCTGCGAACCGGAGGGATAATCCCCCGGTGCCCGCATTACGTTGCCCACAGACGAATCCGGAAAGGTCTTTGCGTAAAAACGTGCAGCCTCTTCGGCGTCGCCGTTGTACCAAAGGCATATCCTGTTCTTTGAATGTGCCATCATTCTGCTCCTCTCGGTTAAAGCTCACGGGCAATGCGCGATCCGGCTGCTGATCATCCACTGGATGCCAAAGCGGTCTGTCGTCATTCCGAAACGGTGCGCGTAAAAGGTCTCCGCAAAAGGCATAATCTCCGCCCCACCCTCGGACAATGCACGAAATACCCGTTCGGCCTGCTCCGTGTCTTCGTATTCAAGGTGAATCTGGGCGCCCTGAGGCTGTTGATAGCAATCGCCCGCCATATCCGCGCCCATCACTCTGCGTCCATTGAGGTTTAATGAAGCGTGAACAATACGATCCTGCATTTCTGCGGGCACCTCGGCCGCAGTTGGTGTGTCACTGTAGGTAACCAGCCCCTCCAATTCCCCACCGATTAACTCGGCATAGAACTCCATGGCTTCACGGCAGTTACCGGCAAAGCTCAAGTGAACGTTCATTTCTTTGGGCAGTTGGCCCAGAGCACGGTGCTGATCGATGGCAGAGCCAGGCTCGAAATCCTCCAGCTCGAAGTACCTTCGCACTTCAAGGGTAGCATTGCCGCCAGCGTCCGCCACCGGCCATTGTCTAGCCCAGTTCAGAGCCTCCTCAAGAGAGCTCACTTCAAGGATGCTATATCCAGCGAGTAACTCACTCTCCCCCTCAAAGGGGCCCTGAATGATGGTGGGTTTGCCGCTCCGGAACTGGATGCGGAATCCCTCACGGGTGGGGCGCAAACCCTGGCCATCGGCAAATACGCCAGCCTTGGCCATTCGCTCGTTGTAATCCGCCATTGCCTTCAAGAGGTCTTCAGAGGGCATGACGCCGCTCTCGGTGTCCGTGTCGGCCTTGCGCATCAACATGACTTTCATGGTGCATTCTCCTTTTTGCGTGTCTTCACCGATAGGTCGCGCAACTTGCGAATGAATCGACAAAGCACCTTCAAAAAGGTTTACCAGCCCTCGGATGTTCGCCTCCAATATTTAGGTTCCAGCGAGACCAATCCGAACCCTGAGCCGGACGATGAAATTAGCACTTTGCGTGGATTTTGGCGGGTAAGGCACTGATATACGATGGCGGGATATCGCGCTATACCAATGCTGATCCCAAGGCCAACGCTATGGCCGAAAACCTCGAAGGAGTGGCCAGATAATTACCTGACAACGTCCACGACTTTCAGCATCGATAACTTTTAACGAAGTTGCATGCTTGCGATTTTACACACTTGTTTCGGCGACATTTTTTTGGTGGTTCCCATCACGAAAGTACGAGCAACGTTTTGGCACTGGCTAGGAAGAGGCACCTTGCCAAGATTTGCTATGCAATTAGTCTCAAAACGCTCGGCAAGAGCTCTGCATTGCGAATCGCTAGCATCTTTCGAGTGCATGTTTCCGTCATTCGCCTCGCGCTCTTTGCTCAATTTTTCGACATAGACAGCACAAAACGAATTCGCGGTTTCTTGATTGGCTTCGCCGATATCGAATAGGTCGCCTCCGGCCTGTTTCATTGCTGTCTTGATTGCACCGAGATAGGTATTGCAGGAGACATTCAGGCCACGGCTGATCATGTCTGTACAAGCCGCCCTAGTTTCGGATACAAGAGTGTCGCAGTTCGCTTGCGACGCCGCATCTTCATCCGCGCCGAAGGCCGCGATAGGCAGCATCAAGCACGCCAAAAATACGGATCTCGCTTGGGTCATTAACCTTGGCGCAGTCTCCAATGAGACTCTGTTAATAGATCGCTTCATTTCAGACATACCCTACTCTCCTTGTTGTTATGCTCGCGGTGTAAGTGATGCTCAGCTTTCACCAGCAGTGCGATAAAGACACGCCAACGGTCAGTGTCTATCACTGCAGAGTTACATTCAGTAACGATAATCATTCTTTTCGTAACTCGTAAAAACTGATCATTATCATGAAATAAATATATAGTCCCGGTCTAAAAAATAATAGCCAAAAGGACGAGGACTAAACTAAATGAATAAGAAAACAACGGTGTTCGCGGGTTTTTTGATTTTTCTGTGCAGTTTTTCGGTACTAGCCGACACTATAAAACTTGGGTTTAACTATCCGCAATCTGGCCGTTACAAGGATTTGGGCCTTCAACAAAGACTGGCAGCCTTTCTGGCTGTTGAAGAAATAAACGAATCTGGCGGAATTCTCGGCAAAGAAGTTGAGCTGGTTATCCGAAATACCGCCGGATCGCCTGAGCGTGGTGCTTCTAATACTGAAGAGCTCATCAAACAGGATAAGGTAGACATGGTATTTGGGGGCGCATCCAGCGCGGTGACCATTGCCTCAGGCAAGGTCGCAAAAGAGCTGGGGCGCCTCTATTTTGGTACAACCACTTCCGCCAACGCGACCACAGGAAGTGAAGGTCACGACCACATGTTTCGCGAATATCCTAATGCATGGATGACGGCAAATGCCCTTGGCAGTTACTTAACCTCGACGTTCGGCGACGCAAAGTACTTTTACGTTACCGCCGACTACACTTGGGGCTGGTCTTCGGAATCCTCTATCCGCGAATTTACGAATACCTCCGATAAGCAAGCTCATCCCCACGCCCTCACCCCCTTCCCAAGAGCATTAATTAAAGACTTCAAAAAAGCTCTTGGGCAAGCTGAAGCAAGCGGAGCTGAAGTGCTTATTCTTGTCTTATACGGTGATGATTTGGTGAGGGCGCTTAAGGTTGTTTACCAAATGGGCCTTAAGGATAAGATGAAAATCATATTACCTAATATTACGCTCGGAATAGCCCAGAATGTTGGCGCGACCATTATGGAGGATGTGATATCCACAACGCCTTGGGAGTGGATGATTCCCTATCAGCTGGGCTTCGTTCGTGGTCAAGAGTTTTCGGAGGCATTTACTCAGAAATACGATATAAGACCCACGTCCACAGCAGCTACTGCCTATGGAATCGTGTATCAGTACAAGGATGCTGTAGAACGTGCTGGTACGACCGATACGCAGGATCTGATCAAGACGCTGGAGGGGCATAAATTCACATTGCTGAAAGATGTTCAGCAATGGCGCACCTTTGATCATCAGAATCTTCAGACAGTGTATGTGGTGCGCAGTAAAAAAAGAGAGCAAGTCATCAGTGATCCGCTACGGAGTGATTTTTTCGAAGTTGTAGGGTCACTTGAAGGAGAAAAAGCCGCACAGACTCTTACGCAATGGAAGGCCGAGCGCGCTGCCGCGAATAAGCCGCCGCATTTGTAAGATTGTTCTTCAGCATTGCCGGGGTGAGGTGGACTTACCGCCCCGGCGTATCGTTAAACAGTTCTCGCTAACGCCGTTATCATTCTTAGCCTACGCCAGGCAGCATGGCTTTTGGTGTTATCTCAACGTAAACCGTCATGATTTTGTTTTCAACAAGGTCATCAATGTGCTGCATCAGGGATGAAAGTTCTATCTCAACTGCAGCCTCTTCCGATTGCCCAAACTTGCAATCGAAGCCCCAATATTTCGCGCCAGCTGGCAGGGGCTTCTTACGCTCATTCTTCAGGAATTTGTTGATGTCGTGCTTCATCGAATCGACAAGGCGCGGCACTTTGATTTTAGGGTGGTCTAACTTAAACGTCTTCTTCATTGGAATCCTACTGAGGTGGGCAGCCATTGTGCGCTGGATAGAAGTCTATGGCGCGCAGTGTAGTTGCTACCGGAAAATACTTCCATCACTCGTAAAGATTGCGCCTGCTCGGCAAAGTGTGTGTCCGCGCAATTGCCGAATAACGGTTCTGAATTATGACGAGCAACTGTAATGAGATGCGCCGCCAACGCCGAAGAGCTCTAGGGGCTTTAACCGGTAGTATTTATCGGCAATGTCCTGTGACTGCTCTGCGTATGGCTGCGTCATAACATCCTGCAGTTCTCGCAGCAGCCCATAGTCTCCCGTTGCCGCTTGTTCATATGCGGGTACCAAATGCCATTCCCGAAGGCTGTATTTCGGGTTGACCCGCTTCATCTGGCTGGACAGTTTGTCACGATTGCGCACTGTGGCTGTGTTTTCCGAATTATTAATGCTTACCAACGCTTGCCACCGGGCAAGCCAGGCAGACCAGCGTTCGTTCAGGCCTTCAGGGTTGGCTTCATAGGCCGGACTTTTATAAAAGCTCTTTTTCAGCGGGCCTATATCATCCGGCACTGCGGAAAGCTCACGGAAAAATAGCGTGTAATCCACCGGCGCTTGCATCATCAGCTCTGCCAGATCACGAAACAATGGTGGGTCAAATTTATCCAGCCCAAGTTTCGCTGCCCACATTTTTTCCATCTCGGCCTGTATTGCTGCTGCAAAGCCTTCTCTAATCTCGTTGAGTTTTTGCAAGCAGTGCGGGTGTTCAGCCAATAACGGTCGCAATGCCACGCAAAACATGTGGAAATTTGCCTCGGCGGCCACGGGCTGGTTTAGAAATGAGTAGTGAACTCCCCCACCCGTCCAAGGCTGGAACCGCGGATCGAATGCATCGCAGAAGCCGAAGGGGCCATAGTCCAGCGTATAGCCGCCGGCGGCGCAATTATCGCTGTTGAAGTTGCCTTGGCAGTAGCCAACGCGGATCCAGTTGGCCACCAGCGATGTGAGCCGGCTGCGAAACTCCTGCGCCAGCGCC
Source organism: Marinobacter salexigens (assembly GCF_018860765.1). GTDB lineage: Bacteria > Pseudomonadota > Gammaproteobacteria > Pseudomonadales > Oleiphilaceae > Marinobacter > Marinobacter salexigens_A. Next base: position 149,690 of record NZ_JAHKPV010000017.1, on the reverse strand, counting down.
ACTACCTTGTCTTGCATGGCAAGGGCGTGGTCGATCACTGCACTGTATTCGCGATCAATCAGGTGCAACACAATCTTTTCGAGTTCTTCCAGAGCTTGCGGGTGCTCATTTTTGCGAGCGCGACGACCAAACAACTCAAGCTGTCCGACCCGAATAAATGAAGGTGCCACCCGTGTTGTGATCGCTATAGGCTCGGTTATTAGAATATCGGGGTCCCTCGCTCGTGAACCTTCCGAATACCAGGGGCGCCTGACTTTCTCGGTTTTTGACACATACAGGCTTAGTGATCGTGACGTGGGCACACCCAGCGCATGCATGTGCTCCTGTGCCAGAAACTCCCGTACGCTGGAACGTAAAACCGCTCGGCCATCGCCACCGCGACAATAGGGTGTGCGGCCACCGCCTTTTAGCTGCATTTCCCAGCGGTGACCGTTGATTACCGCTTCCAGCACCGAAATCGCACGGCCGTCGCCATATCCGTTGCCGGTCTGAAACGGGCATTGTTGAACATATTCGGTGCCCATAATGGACAATGCGTAGCCACAGGCCCAACCCACCTTGCGCATAGGCGCGGGTGCAAACGAAAGGTCTCCGGAGAAGATGCGCATGAAGTCGTCAGACTGCGCGAAATCGTCAGCAAGACCCAGATCGCGAAACAGGTTGAGACTGTGAGCCACGTACTCGGGGTTTTCCATGGGCTCAGGCGCAACCGGTACATAGTGGCCTCTAAAGACTTGTCGCGGCGCATAGTCTTGCCCGTTTGCCTTCGCGTCCGGATCGCAGTTGAGCGAGTCCATGAACGAGTAGTTGGCCAGCTTGGCCAAATCGTCGAGGGTCTTGACCTGATTGCGGCTGGGTGCAGTCATAGCCTACACCAGCACTTGTCGTGTGGTGGCAATGTAGTGATGCACCTGACGCTCGGTTTCAGTGTCAACCATGTTTTCGGGGCGGCGACCTCTGGGGCACGGCATGCGCGGGGTCGTACCAAACAACCGGCAAATCAACGGGCGTTCTTCGTACACGGTGCATCCATCCGGGCCAAGGTGTACGCAGTTGAACTCATTCAACGCAGCTTCGTGCTCGGCATCTGTTTTCACAGGTAAACGTGAAATCTCTTCTGAAGAGGTTGTTACCGGGCCACAGCAATCGTGGCAACCGGGCACACACTCGAATGTAGGAATGTCCTCACGCAGTCGCGCGATTATGTCCCGGTTACGATACATTGATGATCACCGTTCAGCCCTCTTGTCGTATGTAAGTACGCCCTAAGATACAATGCCCGGCTGCTACTTTACCAATCTGGGAACTCTGTATTTCATGCCTGAACCCTCACCTGCCACGGCGAATTACTCACGCCAGAAAATCGTCCTGATCATATTGTCTCTTGCCATCGGTGGTTTCGGCATTGGCACCGGTGAATTTGCCATTATGGGGCTGATGCCAAATGTGGCACTGGATTTTGGTATTACTGAGCCTCAGGTTGGGCACTTGATCAGTGCTTATGCTCTCGGGGTTGTTGTAGGTGCACCGGTTCTGGCGATATTTGGTGCTCAGCTATTCCGCAAACATCTGCTCATTGCTCTCATGGCATTTTATGCGCTGGGTAATTTCGCCAGTGCGATGGCTGGCAGTTATGAAACCTTGATGGTTTCCAGATTCGTTGCCGGCCTGCCCCATGGTGCCTACTTCGGTGTTGCGGCCCTCGTCGCTGCATCACTTGTACCACTCAATCAAAGAGCTAAAGCGGTAAGCTTCATCATGATGGGGCTGGCACTGGCTTTGCTGTTTGGGAATCCACTGGCCACATTGCTTGGGCAGCATCTGGAGTGGCGGTATGCCTTTGGCTTTGTAGCCTTTATTGCCGCAGTAACCACAGTGCTTGTATTCGTTTTTCTGCCTTTAAACCGCGATGAAACGCGTCACAGTTCCCTGAGTGAGTTACGCGCGTTCAATAGCCCGAAAATCTGGTATCCACTGGCCATCGGTGCCGTCGGATTTGCCGGTATGTTCTGCGTGTTCAGTTATCTGGCACCGACGCTACTGAACATCACTCAGGTAGAGCCAATTTGGATCCCTGTTGGTTTATTTGTATTTGGTCTAGGTGGTTTTGTAGGCAATATACTGGGCGGTTGGCTTTTTGATCGCTTTCAGTTTAGAAGCGTGGGGCTGATTCTGCTTTGGGCTGCTGTAGTGCTGGCACTGTTTCCAGTGGCCACGGGCTCCCTCTGGAGCATTTTAATTGCCTGCTTTCTGGTTGCACTGATGGTGGCGATGGGCCCTGCCCTGCAAACTCACTTAATGGACGTTGCCCACGGTGCTCAAACCTTGGCTGCAGCTTCCCATCATGCGGCGTTTAATCTCGCCAATGCGATTGGCCCCTGGCTAGGTGGCATGGCTATAAGCGCAGGTATGGGTTGGCAAGTTACTGGTTACGTGGGTTCGGCGACGGCGGTTACCGGGTTGCTGATTTTCCTTGCGGCGCAGAAAAAACTGAAGAGCGAACCGGCTCATTCGTTAGCTGATTAACGGTTTTAAACAACCTGATAACGTCGTTCAGGTCGGCCAACACTGCCGTAAGCAACTTCTGCTGAAAGTTTGCCGGAACCAACCATGTATTCTAGGTAACGTCTTGCCGTTGTTCGAGATGCACCGATAGCACTGCCGACTTCCTCCGCACTCCAATGCTCACCGTTGGCGACAACGGCTTGTATCTTGTCGAGAGTCAGCGCGTCGATGCCTTTTGGTAAGCGACTGTTTGTTGCTTGGTTGCTCTCATGGGTGTTCTCATCTGAATGTCTCGGGATAAGTGCGTCTACTTCATTTTGCGCGAGTTGATCAATTCCGGATAGGTGCTCAAGGCGGTTACGAAAGCGATGAATGGCTTCTTCCAAACGCTCAAATACCAGCGGTTTTAGGATGTAATCACATACCCCGCCACGCAGGGCGCTACGCAAAGTACTAACCTCTTTGGCCGCGGTGATCAGAATGACATCGCTGCGGCTATCTTGGGCACGTAACTCTCGCAGCAACTCCAAACCACTACCGTCTGGAAAATACACGTCTAACAGAATTAAATCCGGATTCATTACGTCTACAAGGTCGCGGGCATCGGCGAGTGTGTGGGCAATGCCGCACAACTCAACGTATTCAAGCCGTTCTACGAACCTTTTTTGGATTTCCGCAATCTGGCGATCATCCTCGGCGATAAGCAAACGGATAGTGCTCAATGTGTGCTCCTCGTCCCATGAGATTGGCCGGAGGTTTTGGGTAAGTATAAAGTGAAACGGCTGCCGGTGGCGGACAGGTTTTCCACTGTGAGGGACCCTCCCCACCGGCTCAAAAACTGGCGCACCAGATACAAACCAAAACCATGGTCTTTACTGTCTTCTTTGCTGGACATCCCTTTCTCGAAAATACTTTCACGCGCGCCTTCATCAATACCGGGCCCCTGATCATCTACCTCAAAAATCAATTCATGGCCCAAGTCGGTCATTGAGAGTACAACATGGCCACCTTCGCCAGTGTGCTTGCGTGTAGCTTCAAGGGCGTTATCGATCAGGTTACCCAGTACACTTACTAATTGATCTCTGGGCAAATTGTGCGGGATGTCAATCATTTGGCTGTCAGGATCAATGTCTAAATGGAGCCCCATTTCTCTGGCGCGGTTGTATTTTCCAAGTAAGCAACCGGCGATGACGGGGTCTGGTACCGCTTCCAACAATAAATGAATCAACGTTTGATGGTCGACAACCTCCCGGCTAATTAGGCTGAGGGCATCAGAGTGGGCGCCAATTTGGATTAAGCCAGCGATAGTGTGTAGCTTATTTGAATGCTCGTGGGCCTGACTTCTCAGCGCATCGGCATATTGTTGTATACGGGTAAGTTGCTGGCTAACATGGTCTAATTCATCCGCTAGTCTAAAACTGGCGACTACGCCGATAATGTCATCGCCCTGCCAAACGGGTATTCGGTTAACTACCATCTGCCGGTCTCTGAGCCACACCTCACGATCGAAGTCCGGACTGCCGGATTGCAGCACCGATAGCAGATCACTCTCTGGTAGTACCTTCAAAATCGGTTGTCCAGCAACCTGATTGTCAGCACCTAGCCCAAGGGTTTCAAGGGCTGTGCGGTTAACGGTGGTGACAATGCCATCACGATCAATGGCAATGATACCTTCTCGCACGGATTGCAAGGTGGCGTTTCGTTCTTGGAATAAGCGGGCAATTTCTTCCGGCTCTAGCCCAAAAATTTCTTGCTTGAAACGACCCGCGATCACTACCGCAGCGAGAATACTAATCAACAGCATTACCCCGACGACACCATAAAGTACAAAGTTATAACGCTGAATGGTGGTGTTCACTTGCGACACGCTATAGCCGACCGACACAATTCCGATGATCTTGCCATTTTGGGGCGCAACCACAGGCGCTTTCCCGCGCATTGACTCTCCTAGATTACCAACAGCGCGAGCGATATAGCCTTGACCACCAATCAATGCCTGATGTCCATCATCACCGTCGTCATCGGCCATTGAGTGGCCGATTCGGTCAGGCGAAGGGTGTGCTAAACGAATGGCTTGATGATCGCCAATCACTATAAACAGTGCTTCGTTGGTAGCAGCCAGAGTCCGCGCAAGATGGTTAAGCGCCGAGGTGTCGCGCTGTTGGATGCCTGCAATAATCGAAGGAGTAGCGGCAACGGTTTTTGCCACCATCAAGGCCCGCTGGCCAATCTCACTGTATAGAGATTCGCTGAGGTAATAGCCAGCAAACCCGCCAATCAATGCAGTTTGGATGGCGCTAACGAGCCCCAGAGTGAGGATCATTCGAGTTTTGAGTTTGGTTTTTCTTGCCACAGTCTGATCAAGTGTTGTTGTAATTTGCCACCCAGAGTAAGTCACTGGCTTGGATTTTGCCCGTGAACTTTATGAACTTAATGAGGTTTAAGTTTTTTAAAGGCATTACGCTCAAAAACTGTTTAGCAAAATGGACGCCTTTTAATCTGTTGTTGAGCGCTCCTCCGGAGTGTACCCAACAATAAAATAAAGGATAACGATTCATGTTTATCAAACGAACCCTAACCTTTGCAGCCGCCGCAGCCTTCAGTATGACTGCGATGGCGTGGCAGCCATCAGGCAAGGTTGAGTGCCTTGCGCCAGCTGATCCCGGAGGCGGTTGGGACTTTACATGCCGCAGTGTCGGTAATGTCATGCAAACACTCCAACTGGTTGAAGGTACGGTACAAACCGTCAACATGGCCGGTGCTGGCGGCGGTGTTGCGTATGCGCATACTGTCAGTAAACGTAATAAAGACGACAAGCTTCTGGTTGCCGCGTCTACCGCCACAACCACGCGACTGGCGCAAAAACAGTTCCCTGGTCTGGATGCCGATATGGTGACCTGGGTGGGTGCACTGGGTGCAGATTACGGCATTATCGCCGTGGGTAAAGACTCCCGTTATAAGGACCTCAAAGAATTGTTTGAAGCGTCTAAGGCCAACCCCCGAGCCGTCAAATTTGCTGGAGGTAGTGCCCGTGGCGGCTGGGATCACCTTAAAGTTTTGATCGCTGCCAAAGCAGCGGGCCTAGATAAACTGCCTTCCATTCCTTACCTGTCGTACAACAATGGCGGCGAAGCCATGACTCAAGTAGTTGGAGGTCAGGTTGATGCCTTCACTGGAGATATTTCCGAAGCCACCGGTTTTATGGAATCTGGTGACTTGCGCGTGTTGGCGGTTCTTTCGGATGAGCGCCTGCCAGGAAAGTTCAGCAACATCCCAACTGCCAAAGAGCAAGGGATTGATGCCATGGGACCAAACTGGCGTGGATTTTACATGCCCAAAGGCGCCAGCGACGAAGCCAAGAAGTACTGGGTTGAGGCTATCGACACCTTGTATGCCAGCGACCAGTGGAAACAGGTGATGAAGAGCAATGGCTTGATCCCCTTCCATCCTGATGCCGACAAGTTCGAGAGTTTTGTCCAGCAGCAAGTGCAGGACATCGCTGAATTGTCTCGTGAAATCGGTTTGATGAAATGAGTGGATTGAGCGATCGAATCCTCGGCTTGGGCTTGTTAGTCCTTGCCGTTGCCTACGGTTGGGTTGCGCAGCAATGGCCCGAACCGTTTGGTGGCTCCGAAGGTGTCGGCCCCGAAACCTTTCCCACCATATTATCGGTGGTGTTAGTTATTGGCAGTCTCTACCTGATGGTGAAACCAGACCCCGAGGCCCAATGGCCTTGGGGTAAAACAACCATTGAATTGCTGGTAGCTGTGGTGGTGCTAGTGATTTACACCTTCTTGATGGAACCACTGGGCTTTGTGATATCCACTACTCTGGCTGTGGGTACACTGAGTTGGCGCATGGGGGCCCCGCCCCGCAAGGCGTTTATTACAGGGCTGCTGAGCGCCGTGGTTGTGTTTGTGCTATTTAACTACGGCCTGTCACTGAGTCTGCCTGCTGGCCTGCTGGAGATAAATTGATGGAAACCCTTGGTTATTTAATGGACGGGTTTGCGGTGGCTCTGACACCGTATAATTTGATGTTCGCCCTAGCTGGCGCCTTTCTCGGCACACTCATCGGCTGCCTCCCTGGTCTCGGCCCGGCTAACGGCGTGGCGATTCTGATACCTCTGGCTTTCACTCTCGGGCTACCACCTGAAACCGCAATGATTCTCCTCACGTCGGTTTATGCCGGTGCCATGTACGGTGGTCGTATTTCATCGATACTTCTGAATATTCCGGGTGATGAGCCAGCAATGATGACCTGCCTTGATGGTTATCCAATGGCGCAAAAAGGTCGTGCGGCGGACGCTTTGGCAATATCCGCTGTCGCGTCATTTGCTGGCGGGTTAATCGGCACGATTGGCTTGATCCTGTTAGCCCCGATACTGGCGCGGTTTGCCTTAACATTTGGGCCTGCCGAATATTTTGCGTTATTCATTCTTGCGTTTGCGACTTTGGGTGGCATCACGGGTAAAAACCCGATGAAAACGGTGATCGCTGCAACCATCGGCATCATGATCTCGACGGTTGGTATTGATATTTCTACCGGTACCCAGCGTTATACGTTTGGTGTTCTGGAGCTTTATGAAGGCATTGATTTTATTCTGGCTATCGTCGGATTGTTTGCCATTTCCGAGTTGTTGTTCTTTTTGGAATCGCGTATCAAAAGCGGTCACAAAAAGGTCAACGTGGGCAAGGTGACACTTACGCTCAAAGAACTGGTCAGCACCGTTCCAACGCAACTGCGTGGTGGTGTTCTGGGCTTCATTGCGGGTGTTTTACCTGGTGCGGGTGCATCGTTAGGCAGCTTCATAAGCTATACCCTTGAGAAACAGGTAATCGGCAAAAAGGGTTCATTTGGCGAGGGCGATATTCGTGGCGTAGTGGCTCCCGAGGCTGGTAACAACGGCGCTGCATCGGGTGCCTTAGTACCCATGCTAACTCTGGGTGTGCCTGGTAGTGGTACTACGGCGGTATTGTTGGCAATGCTGATTTCGTTGAATATTACGCCGGGCCCCTTAATGTTTACGCAAAACGCAGACATTGTTTGGGGTGTGATTGCCGCACTACTGATCGGTAACGTGCTACTGCTCTTGCTCAATATTCCCATGATTGGCGTATTCGTCAGATTGCTTTCGATACCACCTGCGTACCTACTGCCAATCGTAACCATGGTGGCTTTCGTAGGTATTTACTCTATCAGCCACAGCACCTTTGATCTGTACTTTATGGTGGCGTTTGGTGTTGCCGGTTACTTTATGCGCAAGCTGGAGATACCGCTAGTACCAATTATTCTCGGCTTACTATTAGGGCCGGAAATGGAGAAAAATCTCGGTCATGCCTTGATTCTATCCGATGGCGATTGGAGTACGCTCTGGGCAAGCCCACTGGCGCTAGGTCTGTGGTTAGTTGCAGGTCTCGGATTGGTGCTGCCTGTGATTGTCGGCCCAATCCTAAGGCGCCGTATGAGGTCCGCCATTGAGGAGGGACCGGTTAGCGATTAAGCGATATTGCGCTTTCTTTCTCAGCGATCACTTGTCAGTTTTGCACCGGGTTCTTACCCGGTGCTTTTTTGATAAATGTCACCCTAGGCTTCGCTCATCCACAGCTGGCGTTACCAGTAAGGGAATGCGCCTCTCCTATCTCCGCCCAGTGCGTAATACGCCGCTTGCCGCCATCCCAAAAGTATTTCAGATGAGGCCCCTGCATGGGTATGGACACTGCTTTTGGTTTAAACGCTGCTATACACTCACCGCCCGGGTGCCGAACGCTGTTATATAGCAGCCCGTTTGATCCTTTATTACGCCATCGGTTCGCAAACTTCTGGCTTAAGGCATAATCATCCACATCGGGATTATGCAGATCTTTGAACTCGGGACCACGGATGTCGTGCATCCTCATCACTACAGAACCAATGTAGGCTCTCATGGTGAGTTCTATGGAGTCTTCGTTGGCGGCAGATAGCTCGCGTTCTTTGTGAAACACGGTCTCGCGAATAGCAACTTCCAAAGAATTAGCAGCGTAATAAACTCCGAAATTCCGGTCGGCAAAGCGGCTTCCAAAGCCCAGATGCGTAAACGATGCCATCACCGGCGAGCTGCCAGGCCCGCTGATTCGGTCGCAGGGTTGCACCAGATGGATATCCCCTGCTTCGTCCCGTAACCGGGGGTTAGTCATGCTTTCAATTTCGAAGGCCAACTCAAATTCATCTGGCTCGTAGATGCGTTCGAAAAGGTCTATGGGAGGATAGTGGCTGGGGATGATTCGGTAGGTTTGCCACTCGGGGAGGTGCAGCGGTGGGGTGGAAAACATCACCACCCCCGCTTGGCATCAAAATACTGGCGGGTCATCATCAGGTTCATCATGGAACCTTGAGTCATGAACTCCATCGCAGACTTACCGCAGAAGGGGATTTCCGATGTTTTCAGGCGAATTCTGCGGTTTGCACGCTCATGAGTCGGGTAAAGTACCTGCAACGCTTTATAAATCCCAAGGATATAGCTGATGCGCTCCATGGTGTCGTTCGAAAGCTTAGTTGGGTTCAATTTGGAGTAGTTATACAGCGTTGTTCTCGATGGCCCACCTAGCAGCTTGCTTCGTTCCTCAGCACTACACCCCCACTCTTCCGTTATCCGAAAGAAGCCTTTCAGCGCAACGCGCCCCTTTTCGGCCTCGCGGTCACTCTCTGTGTTTTTTCGCTCAATTACAGCTGTCATGGCTCACCACCTGCAAAGATCACGTTCACATATGAACAATATACTGCGTTGTGATCAATTATAACAGAGAATGAGCTAGAGTGTTCTGAGTAGTGCGTTTCAGTATCGCGGCAGGTTTATAGGCGTCATACCGAAATGACCGCTCCTGCGTTAAAACAAGCCATGTGCAAAGGCCGTCATTCGTTGGATAGTGGTTGTATAGTTTGATCAGCACGTTCTGAATGAACCTCTGGAGCACAGCAAAATGGTATCGATCAAAACCTTGCATGGTTCAGTGCAACTACTTTTGGACCTTACCAGTGGCGTTACCGACATTACGGAAACGATGCACCGCACGGTTGCGAGAGACGCTAACCCACTGAACCGACTGCGTGATATTGCGGGTTTACCTCCTGAAGAGCGGCAAGGCCGAACCTACAGAATGATTCAATCAACTACCTCTGCACTTCAGCGAGGCTTGCACACGTCTCTCGACAGATTTTCCATGGGCGACGAGTCTTCGCACTTGCCACAAAACGTGAAAGTAGTCGCTGCGCTAAACGGGGTGTGCGGAGACCATTTGGAAGCCAGTAGTAATCCTCTTGCGATTACCATGAATTTCCGGAACAGCAACGGCGAAAGAGTGCTGCCTAAGTCCGCAAACCTGAGCTCTGTGGTTCCGGATGCTAGCCCACGAATCCTCGTGTTGATTCATGGCTTGTGCCTCTCACATGAGTATTGGAAAGGCCATAACGAGGCTGATCTGGGTACAGAATTACAGCGTGCTCAGGGTTACGCGCCCCTATATCTGAACTACAATACTGGAAGACATATTTCAAGCAATGGCAGGGAGTTAGCGAAACAACTTAAGGATTTAGTTGAGGCGTGGCCCGTAGAAGTTGAAGAACTTACTCTAATTGGTCATAGCATGGGTGGACTGGTTATCCGCAGCGCTTGCTGGTACGGCCGTGAGCTTGAACTGCCTTGGACTAGGCTATTAAAAAATGCGCTTTACCTTGGTTCACCCCACCACGGCGCGGCCTTGGCCAAAGCCGGAAACCTGTTGACCTTCGTTATGAAGAAGTTCCGATATGCAAGTCCATTTGCGCTAGCTCAGCACACCAGCGCTGGCATCAAGGATCTTCGGCATGGCAATTTGCTTGACGATGATTGGCAAGGCATAGATCAAGATGATTTCCACCCGGACTATCGTAAACCCGTTCCACTGCATGAAGGCACGCGACACTATTTTATAGCCGCAACCGTGGGTAAGCATGTATCCACCATACCCAGCACGATGGTGGGTGACCTTCTGGTTCGCTTGGACAGCGCCAAGGGGCACCATGCTGACGATCTGAGAAGGTTACACATTCGTCCGGAAGATTGTCGAGTGTTCGAAAAGCTGAATCATATGGAGTTGCTAGACAACAAGGTGGTGCACGACCAAATACTGGAATGGCTGGCCTGATAGCCTTGTTTTGAGTTAAACCGTTGCCCAGAGCTCTAGAAAAAGCTCCCGCGCTCTTTTCGACCTGCCGTATGTGCGTGTAATCGTGCAGATTTCTAATGAGTAGTGCTTGGTTTCTGGCATTAGGGCGCGTAAATCGCCTTCATCAACGTAACGTTGAACGTAGGTGTTTGGCATGAACCCGATGTATGCGCCAGACAGTATCATCGCAAGTCGCGCTTCATAGAAATAGGAAATCGCCGCTTTGTTCATATCGGCTAGTTGGGCTCCAACTTCCGGACTAGTGTGAATGCCTGCATGAACAACTTTGCTGGAGAGCACCTGATCTAGCAATTGAGACGATGATTTTGCATTGTAAAGCGGGTGTGTGCGGCTGCAGTAGAGGTGGCAGTCATCGACATAGAGAGGACGGTAATCCAGCCCGGAAAGCTGACGGTGCTGGGGAATAAGGCCAATATCCGCTTCATCGTTCAAGACCATTCGCTCGATGTCGCTGAGGGACTTTACATCCAGCAGCACATTAACGTCGGGGGCGGCTTGGGAAAATCGGGCAATCGCTTCCGGGAGCCCGGCTTGCGCATCCATACAAATGGTGTCGCTAGCGATAATACGCAGTTCACCGGTGAGACTTACATGCAGGGCGTTTACGCCTGAGCGAAAACCCTCAAGGGCCGAGAGCAGTGTCTTCATCAACTCGTAAACTTCGGCGCCCTCTTCTGTAAGAGAAAAACCGCTACGCCCGCGAAAACAAAGTTTGAGATTCAACCGGTCTTCAAGATTTGCAATGTGCGTGCTGATTGTTGAACGGCCAATATTCAACTCTCCCTCTGCTGCTGAAAACCCACCACTCTCAACCACAGCTTCAAACACTTTGAGCAGGCGTATCTCGTAATCTCCTACTTGCCCGAGCCTGACTTTCAGATCTTTTTTCATTGTTCGATCGCTCTCAACGTATGCGCCTGATCACTCATGTTTATCACACAAATACTTGGTCTTACTATCCTATTGCCATGATCACCCAGAAAGTTGCGTCAACTTTGGCTGCGGGTTTCACCGTAGTCATCAAACCGGGCGAAGATACGCCTCTTGGCGGCATTCACTGACGCGCCCCACAGTTAAGGAGAAAACAGTCATGAACCAGGAGACAACAGCCTTGACAAATGAATCTCTGCATAACCGTCGCGCCGCAGCCATGGCTCGAGGTCAGGGCGCATTGCACCCGATATACGTAGACAAAGCACTCAATGCTGAAATATGGGATCTAGAAGGCAACCGGTTTATCGATCTGGGCGCTGGCATTGCCGTTAACAATACGGGCCATAGCCACCCACGCATTCAGGCTGCTGTGCAAGCGCAGTTAGAGCGCTTTAGCCATACCTGCTTGATGGTCACACCCTATGAATCTGCAGTCGAGCTAGCCGAAAAACTCAATGCCATAGCGCCGGGCAATACACCAAAGAAAAGCATTTTCGTAACGACTGGCGCTGAAGCTGTTGAAAATTGTGTAAAAATTGCACGTTCTTACACAGGGCGCCCAGGCGTCATTGCCTTTAAGGGCGGTTTTCATGGCCGTACCAATCTGGCAATGGGGCTGACAGGTAAAGTTAAACCTTACAAAGTTGGGTTTGGGCCTTTCCCCGGCGAGATCTACCACGCGCCCTTCCCTAATATGTATCACGGTGTATCGGTTGAAGAGTCTTTGCGAGCTCTTGACGATTTGTTCGTGTGCGAAATCGAGCCGAACCGGGTCGCCGCGATTATTATCGAGCCTGTACAGGGTGAAGGTGGCTTCTACCACGCTCCCGCCGAATTCCTTCAAGCCTTGCGCCAGCGTTGTGATGAACACGGTATTTTGCTGATTGTCGATGAAATCCAAACCGGTTTTGGCCGCACTGGCAAGATGTTTGCCATCGAATACGCCAATGTTGAGCCGGATCTGATGACCATGGCCAAGGGCATTGCCGGTGGCTTCCCGATCGCTGCCGTAGTGGGCAAGGCTGAAATTATGGACCAGCCTGCGCCGGGCGGCCTTGGCGGTACTTACGGTGGTTCCCCAATCGGCTGCGCAGCTGCGCTTGTTGTGCTGGATATTATCGAGGAAGAACAACTCTGTGAGCGTGCTTTGCAGGTTGGCGAAAGGCTCACTGGGCGTCTCCGGCAGTTGCAATCACGCTACCCACAACGAATCGGAGATGTGCGCAATCTGGGTGCCATGATCGCTATGGAGCTGGTGGTTGACGGCGATGTTAATCGGCCCGACCCGGAACTGACCGCAGCCGTCGTTTCCGAGGCCGCCAAAGCAGGTGTAATTCTGCTGTCCTGTGGCATTCGTAGCAACGTGATTCGTTTTCTGCCCGCCCTAACGATCAGCGATGCATTGATTGATGAGAGTATGGACAGTCTCGATGCATGCTTTTCCGCCCTTAGCGGAAGCAGCTGTTAATCCAGCTGAGTGCACATTTGGCGCCCTAGGGCGCCTTTGCTTTTCTACTCTTCACTACAGAAAGTCTGCCCCAGAACAGCCCCACGTAAACTTTATGACTGTTATGTGTTGCTGACCTATCGATTGGGTATCATTCGCTCTCCGCCAGAATCAATGCCATCAAATCCGCCGCCGGTAACTCCCGCGCCAAAGGTGCGCCTTGTCCGGCCCAGTGCGCAGCGAATTCGTGATTTCCAAGCTTGGAGGCTGCCCCGTTTAGACGCTTGGCTGCATCGTACGCCACGGGATAGTCTGCAGGCGGTGGGCTACCTTTGGCTTCACCAAACGAAATAAGCCGATTAACGATTCCTCGCGCAGGCCTGCCAGAGAGCACTTTCGTTAATCGTGTTTCTGCGGCTCTCTCGCTTTTCAGCGCCACCCGATACCCTTCATTTGCCGCAGACTCTGGGCACAGTACAAATGCGGTACCGAGTTGTACGGCAGCCGCACCTGATGCCAACGCGGCTTTCACCTCGAAACCATTCATTATTCCACCAGCTGCGATAATCGGCAGGGTTGTTTGCTGAAATAACAGCCGCACAAGAGCCAAAGTGCTCAGGCCTTCATCTGTCGCGTCAGGGTTAAAAATTCCTCTGTGCCCACCCGCTTCAATACCCTGTGCCACAATCGCATCAATCCCAGCGGCCTCAATCTTCGCAGCTTCCGACGGGCTCGTAGCTGTTGTCATGGTATATATCCCCGCCCGTTTCAGCGCAGCAATGCATGCAGCCGATGGTAGACCAAAGTGAAAACTGACAACTGCAGGTTTCAGTTCAAGCAGTAGGTCGAGTGTTTCGTTATCCCCAACAAATGATGTGTAGATTTCACTGAGTGTGTCTGGTGGCTCTATACCCGCCTTGGCAAACAAAGGCGCCAGATACCGCACCCAGTTCTCCTCTATTTCTGCATCACGCTGCGCAGACTGATGGCAAAACACATTCACATTGAAGGACCCGGAGGTCAGAGCCCGAGTCTGCTCTATCATTGATCGAGCTTGAGCAGGTGTACTGGCACCTATTCCGAGAGAGCCCAGACCACCTGAGTTGGTAACGGACGCAGCGAGTTCAGGTGTGGATACGCCAGCCATTGGCGCTTGAATAATCGGGTAGGTAATACCTAATTGCTTCAATAATTTTTCGCGAGTATTCACAAAGGTCTCCTTGCCGGATGCAACCTATACACCACAGGCTGTCCGGAAAACAGGTCAGTTACACCTTGCTGTCCGGAAAAACAAACATGTATGTCTGGCTATCCGGACAACCTAATTGTAGAAAAAAAATAAAACCAAAATAAACAGTCAGTTAAAGGTCTGGTGCGTTTATTGCTGCTAGGCGCAGGGGCCGAATGCCCTCTCCATACTTAAACAAAAATAAGGAAATCATATGCGTCTGCTCATTCTAGTCTTACTACTCGTAAGTCCGTTGTGTTTTAGCAAGACCGTCGTCGTCATCGAAAGTTATCACAAAGAATATAAGTGGGATGCAGACTATCTGGTTGCTATCGAATCAGTACTGGGAGCAGAACATGATATCCATGTTTTGGCTCTCGACACCAAGCGCCTACCAAAATCGGAGTGGCCACAGAAGGCAGCAAGCATCCAAAATTCGGTAGCTGAAATCAAACCGGATGTTGCCATCCTTGGTGATGACAATGCCTTTTCACTGATGGCACAACATCTGGTTGATCAGAACATTCCGGTTGTGTTTTTTGGTGTAAATGGCACTCCTGATCAACATCCTACTCTGGAACACCCCTTGGTTACCGGGGTTCTGGAACGTCCGTTTTTCGAACAGAGCATCCGGCATTTACGCAAAGTTCTCCGGCAGAGGGAAAACTTTTTAATCCTGATGGATGATTCGATTACCATGCGCAATGCGGTCAATGACTACTTTGGGGACAAACGTCGGGCGGAGATCTACGGCTCTCGGGTTGATATTGTTCAGACCAACGATAAAGACACTTGGTTAAGCACTGCTGAAAATGCATATACCAAGTACGATGCCATAATCATAGGCACTCATCATACGATTCGAGACACTGGGAATAATTACGTTCAACCCAAAGAGCTCATAAATCAGGCCCATCTCAGTTCACCGGTTCCGATTTTTTCATTTTGGGACATCAGCATCGGGGCGAAGGAAGCTTTGGGCGGTTTTACGATTTCCGCGTATCAGGAAGGTTTTACCGGTGCCCGTTTGGCCTCACTGATACTTAACGGCATACAGCCAGACCGTATACCGCAGATTAAGTCTCTGAGTGGGCATTATGTATACAGCAAAAGCGGGATGGCGCATTGGAACATTGAACTCTCGCCGCTAGTTGCTAGCCAGGCAAACTTTATCGAGTAGCGCCTCAGCGATTTTTACAGGTGTCTTTGACAAACCGCTAATAACAGACAAAGGTTCAGAGGTATAGCATGTTCGAAAGCCAAGGAGCGTTTTGAGCGTGTTCCGTGCCTCTGGCCATAAAGAG
Source organism: Marinobacter salexigens (assembly GCF_018860765.1). Classification (GTDB taxonomy): domain Bacteria; phylum Pseudomonadota; class Gammaproteobacteria; order Pseudomonadales; family Oleiphilaceae; genus Marinobacter; species Marinobacter salexigens_A. The sequence continues at coordinate 134,069 of NZ_JAHKPV010000017.1, read as the reverse complement.
GTCACTGTAAATACGTCAGGCTCCCTAATCGGATACACCCTGGGATTTTCGCGAATGACCTTTGCACGCATTGCCGGCACTGGCTCCTACTTGCCAGAGAACATTGTTACCAATAAAGACCTCGAAAAAATGGTTGATACCACGGACAAGTGGATCCGTGAACGCACCGGTATTGAGCAACGGCATATTGCTGTTGAAGGCCAAACAACGGTAGACCTAGCCGAACAGGCGGCCCTCAATGCAATTGAAGCAGCTGGAATCGACGCCAGCGATATTGATCTGATCATTTTTGCCACTTCGACCCCGGACAAGATTTTCCCGAGTTCTGCCTGTATTCTGCAAGCTAGGCTGGGCATACGTGGCTGCCCTGCTTTCGACATACAGGCCGTATGCAGTGGCTTTGTCTACGCTCTCTCGGTTGCCGACAAGTTCATAAAAACCGGAAGCAGCAAAAAAGCGCTGGTTATCGGAGCAGAAGTTTTCTCACGAATCTTAGACTGGTCAGACCGCGGTACCTGCGTGCTTTTCGGGGATGGCGCGGGCGCGGTGATTCTTGAGGCCCATGAAGAGACTGGTATTCTATCCACGCACATTCATGCAGACGGCCGGTACGAAAAACTTCTCCATGTTCCCTGCGGTATTGCCGATGGCTACGATCAGGTAAAAGCCGGGCTGGCCTTCGTCGAAATGAAAGGTAACGAAGTCTTTAAGGTTGCCGTGAATACTCTGGGTAAGATTGTGGACGAGACCCTTACTGCCAACCATATGAAAAAGTCTGATATTGACTGGCTGGTGCCCCACCAAGCCAACCTTCGGATTATTTCCGCCACAGCAAAAAAACTGAACATGTCCATGGATCAGGTGGTCGTTACGGTTAACCAGCACGGCAATACCTCGGCCGCTTCCATTCCTCTTGCGTTGGATGCTGCAGTAAGAGACGGGCGTATCCAACGCAATGAAGTTCTTCTGCTTGAAGCGTTTGGAGGTGGGTTTACTTGGGGTTCAGCGCTACTGCGTTATTGATCAGCGTTGTTAAATAGCTCCCTGTACGGACTGACTGCTTTTATTCCGAGTGGGTATATTTCTCAGGATGAGTCGGCTACACTGTATTTTTATACAGTAAAGCAGACATTCACTGCGAGGAATGACCATGGCGGTACAAGCAGTTTATTTTTCCGATAGGGACGGCCTGGATATGGCGTTAAAACATCCTGAGACCATGCTTTTTACATCGAAAGCAGATGCCGACGCCAGAGATAAGGTGTTGGAGTTGGCGGAAGAGATTCAGGTGTATCTGGCCCGAAAAGTTGAAGGCCTGAGCGATGAACTGGCGGAAAAATGCGCCATGGTCATTGCTGAGGACAAAGATCTTTTCCAAAAGGCCCTGAAAAAGCCGGACCTTTTGAACGCTGCTCAGGATTAACCTGAGCAGTTTTTCCATACACCTTTATCAAATCGCTCCTGACCACCTTCTGGCAGAATCCTGTGCAGCCATAGCCATTCGTTTTTCACCAATCGCGCAACGTCTGGCTGACGCTCGAAAATGGCTTGGATGCGCTCTCTGGGAGCATCAATCAGTACGGTGAGCCGGAGCGGCTCATGGCGCCAGTAGGTACCATCGTGCACGGATTGCAGGGGTAGACCAATTCTCAGATCTGTACCGTTCCCCTCGATAACACCAAGATTTCCCCCTACAACAGAATGCAGCAGTTTGTTACCTGCACCGTAGACCTCGGGAGCGGTGACCGAAGCAAAATATTGTAGGTTGATCCAGTTTGCGACCATCATAGGCGCAGACAATAAAGCCTCCAGTATCTCGCCTTCAGCATCCAGCTCTGAGTCGTAATCGTGCAGGAAGACTCTGCCCGCGAGATTCTTGCCTCTGGTTAGTTTCCGCTTGGCAAAAATAATCGCAGCGTTATTTGCAAGCCCCCACTCAGGCCGAACTTCCGACCAATCGATGGTTCTTCGGCGCATCGAGGTGAGCAACTCTTTGTCATCAAGGCCGTTCAGTTTGAGCGGCGTCGCCCTCTCCTTTCTTGACTCCCTGCCAGCCGTCACAAAGGAAGCTTCCAGCTCTGCCAGAAGAGACTGATGGGATTCAGGAACACTTTTTTGACCGAACACCGTGATTTCATCGGTTACCGTACAGTGCTCTGCGGCAATAGCGAAGGTTGATTCCGGCACTTGAATACCTGCGTCTCCAAGTCCTTCGCGCACCTGTGGGTCATTACATAATGAAGCTGCCAGCCGCGCATTAACCCCACCACTCTGGCCGCCACAAGCGCCGCAAGCCAAGCCTGCGTGATTAGGGTTGTTGTCGGTTTGCGTGCCATGGCCTACAAATACCAGCAGGGGCGCAAAATCACGGGTTAAAGACATGCCCTTAAGAAAGCCAGAGACTAACCCGACCTTCTCGGATATCGTCAAAGGATCGCCTCCTATGTGATGAACCAGCTTGTTATCTCTTGCGTTTGCAATGCTGCCCGGCTGCTCCGCCTTTTTCTGATGTAGGCTGTCTTTCAGTAGCTTCCAAGCCCAAGCGAGGCCTGTGGTTTCAACCAATGTGAATGTGGAAAGGCTGCTGTATTTGGAATGGCGAACGGATTCCCGTGTAATTTCTTTTTGATCAAGCTCGCGATTCAGCGTGCTATCACTTGCGGTGTTTCCCTCGGTGTCGATAAGCCGATAGGCTGGCGCCAAAAGCCCGGGCAGTCTTTGCACCTCAGAATAAGGGCCGTGGCTCTGGTGTGAAACCGGTAGCCCAAAAAATCCGGCAAAACCGAGTGTTTGCACGCGCGGGTTATCATTCTCCAAGTGCCGCCTCATAACTTCTGAGCGAACATCGATACAAAATATTGCCTGTATATCCGTTTTCACGTTGGCCGACTTTGGATCGACTTCTTGCCAACGGTCGGCCTGCCTGTCCTCACTTATGATATCAACGAACTTGCGTTGGTATCCGATTTCAAAAGCACGCTGCCAGACCCACAATAGCTTTGCTTTTTGAGCATTTGCTGCGCTTAGACTTAGCGTGCCGTCTGCTTGCAGAGCCTGACGAATTCTTGCCCAAGCCGCTGTTCTCGCCTTAATCTGCTTATTAGATGCACACTCAAGAGCAACAGCTTCCCAAACCAGCAAAGCAGAAAGTAGCGACTCAGTCGCTTCAGAGCCCTCTCCGGCGAGGCATGTACGCCAGTCTACACCGCTGCTCCACGAGGCCCAGCCAAGTACACGCATCAACAGGTTGTGGCAAAGCACTTCCAACTCGTCCGTATTCAGGTTAATAGCAGTCACGGCGTTTTTTACGGCGTGCAACTGTGTTTCATCTATTTCCTTTAGGCGCTTGCGAGCCCCAGTTATGCCTGTTCGATAGTCCAACGATAAATCTTGCTTGGCGGCCGCAAGCCAGAATTCAAAAAAACCACCCTTATCCTTCTTTTTTCCTGCGGAGGACCAGCGGCCCTGCCGAGCGTCAAAGTAGGCACCACAAAGACGTCCGATTTCACCGTTCACCGCATCAGCGGCATTGACACTCTCCGCATTGGCTGAAAATGCATCGAGCACTGAAAAACAAAGGGGTTCCTCTGGTGTGCGCTCATGCTTTAGTAGATCAAACAGCGGTTGAATACTGGATTGAATTCCGCTCTGAGCCAGACTTTCCTTTAAATCTTCCTCGGAAATTCTCCCGCCCTCCCACGCCTCGCGGTAAAACGCCGTGGGCATCAGAAAAGAGAAGCCGCCTCTTTGATCCAGAATACGCTCTGCACATTTAACAGGCTTATCCCGGAGGCCCCAAAACGGATTAACGGCAATCCATTTATCCAGTGGCCAGATGGGGGCTATTAAACCGCAGGCACGTGTTATAGCACCCTGAAAATTCACTTCATCCAAAACAGGTGCAGATACAACAGCATTAGAATCCATCATGATTTCTTCTCCATGGTGAATGGGTGATGGGGAATTCTCTTGAGCAGGTGCGGTGCGTTAAGTGCTTCAGACGCAAGCCGATGGGTAACCCTGTCAAACATCAGTTCAAGGTAAAGACCCTTGCTGAAGTGGTGCCACAGATTGTTAGTGAAGCGGCTGTCGCAGCCGTACACAATCAGCCCGGAAACTGTGGCGAGTACAACCACGAGTGCGACGGCGATGGTGTACGCCAACAATGGGATTTCGAAATTGGCGTGCTCCGGTACAGCGGGGCCAACTAAAGCATGTAGCACGCCGTAGGTGGGTACGAGAAGTAGTGCGAGTAAGGCAATTCGCGCTTTTGAGGCAAGGGTTGCGCCAGCGGGCACGGTAATCAGAGCACTAGTAATCGCTAGTACCAGCATGGCTCCAAACACTAGGTTTTCTTCTACCAGGCTGGGTAACTGAAGCAAAATGAACGCCGCAACGCCTCCAGTGATAAGGGCCCACAACAGCCCCCCTGAAGTGCGTTGCTGGGCAAAGAGACCCACTGCAGAGGCTTTAACCGTTCTGCCCGACGCCAAAAATGAATGCGCTTTGTAAACTGAGTGCGCCAACAGGTGTAAAAGAGCCAGCGTGTACGCTCCCATCCCTATTTCAAACAACATGAAGCCCATTTGCGCGCACGTAGACCAAGCCAATGCATGCTTCACGGAATACTGGGTCATCATGGCAAGCACAGCGATAACTGCGGTAAGACCGCCGATGGTGAGAAGAATCAGATGTCCAGCTGTAAAGCCGTCAAACACCGGGAAAAGTCGCAGCCAAAGAAATCCGCCTAGATTGATTACACCCGCATGCAACAAAGCTGATACCGGCGTTGGCGCTTCCATTACCCTAAGCAGCCAGCCGTGAAACGGAATCTGAGCGCATTTAAGAAGAGCGGCCAGGGCAAGCGTCACAGAGGCAAGAGTTAGTGTGAAGGACGATGACGGCGATGCAGTTTGTGCCTGCACCATATCCGGCAAGTAAAAGGTGCCGTGATGAAGGTAGAGCAAAGCCACGCCGGCCACCACCAGTATGTCTCCCACTCGGCTTACAATGAACTTTTGTACGGCCGCCATGCGAGCCTGAGGCCGTTCGGGATACAAAGTAAGAAGTTGGTGTAGTGAAATACTCACACCCACCCAAGCACCGGCGAGCACAAGTAGATTGTTGGTCATAACCAGAACCAGCACACAGGTGATAGTTAGCAAAAACCATGGCAAGAAACGCTCGCGCCCCGGGTCGTCCCTCAAGTAACGCTCCGAGAAGCGCAAAATCACCCAGCCAATGAAGCCCACCATTAAAGCCATCCAGACTGAAACACCAGCGGGATAAAGCCCCAGCCAGCGGCCCGGCAAAGCCAACGAACTCGTCACACCACTGTGCTGTGGGTCAACCAGCATGATGGCCGAAATCGACAGTATCGCGCCCATTGAAAGCACCAGCAGTTTTTCGGCTAAGCGCCAGCAATGGTTTTGCTTAAGTGGGTTACGCGTCCAGGCACTGAAGCCGGCGACGGCAAGCAGGGACGCCGGCACCGCCAACCAAGCTAGCAGTACAAAGGCGGACAAAAACAAGACGAGATCATTCATGGGGGCTTTCTCCTGAGACATCTTTGCTGACCCCGGTACTTTGCCCTCAATAGACTGATATAAAAAATAGTTTATACTTTAGTTTATGTTCTATTTAAGAGAACGATTAGAGGGTGGGTAAATGAAGCTTAACTATCACCACTTGTACTATTTCTGGATGGTGGCCCGCACCGGGCATCTAACCCGTGCCGCAAACTCCTTGCATATCTCCCAGTCCGCACTTTCCGGCCAAATACGAAAACTGGAAGAGAGTCTGGGGCATGATTTGTTTATCCGCGAGGGACGGCGCCTCAAGTTATCCGAAGCGGGAAGAATGGCGTTTTCCTACGCCGAGGAAATATTCCGCCAAGGCGAGGAGCTTGCTGCCGTGTTTGCTTCCGGTGCACAAGTTAACCGAGAGGTGCTACGCATCGGCGCAGTGGCAACATTGTCCAGAAACTTTCAGGAAGCCTTTCTGCACCCGCTACTCGGGCGAGAAAACCTCGAGTTTAGTCTGCAAAGTAGTGATATTGATGAGTTGTTAAGGCGCTTATCTGCGCACAGGTTAGACTTAATACTTTCCAACCGACCGGTACGGGGTGATGACGCCAACCCTTGGCGCTCCAAGCTGATATCGAAGCAACCTGTAAGTATTATCGGGCCGCCGGAGTCTGGCCAAACAGTGACCTTTCCAGACTTTCTTGAAGGGCGCAGCTTGATCGTGCCTGGCGCGGACAACAATATCCGGCAAGCCTTTGATCAACTGTGTGAATATCACAAAGTACGCCCCAGACTAGTCGCGCAAGTAGACGATATGGCCATGATGCGTTTGTTGGCCCGGGATTCCGGACACTTTGCGGTGCTGCCACCTGTTGTAGTGCGGGATGAACTTCGTAACGGTGATCTAATCGATTATGGCGCCCTCCCCGGTGTCTATGAGGAATTTTATGCCATCAGTATTCGGCGCCAATTCGAAACTCCAGCCTTACGAGAGCTGTTATCCCAGCCAGTTGAAAGCTTTATGATGTAACCTTGAGTTGATCAGTCTGACTAGAATATCTGGCGCAAATAGCCATAACTATACGAACGCTGAGAACGTATAGTGAACAAGGCGTCATTATTTTAATTGGTTGGATTTATAAACATGACTCAGCAAAATATCACTAAGCAGCCGTCAGTCATCATAATTGGAACCGGGTTTGGTGGCATCGGCATGGCCATCCAACTGAAAAAAGCCGGATTCACAAAGGTCACCTTATTGGAAAAAGCCGAACGTGTTGGTGGCACATGGCGCGACAACACCTACCCTGGCGCCGCTTGCGATGTGCAATCTCACTTTTACTCCTACTCGTTCGAGCCAAAACACGACTGGTCCCGAAAGTTTGGACTGCAGCATGAACTGCTCGGTTATATGGAGCATTGCGTTGAAAAATATGGATTGGCAGAGCAGATCCGCTTCAACAGTGAAGTCGCTGAGGCAGTGTTTGACACCGCCCGCAACCTCTGGACGCTTAGCCTAACCAATGGCCAAACGCTTGAAGCTCAGGTGGTTATAACGGCAACCGGCCAACTTAACCAGCCTGCCTGGCCCATCATCGAAGGTGTGGAGGATTTTAAAGGCGTTTGCTTTCATTCTGCACGCTGGAACCACGACTATGATCTCCAAAACAAACGCGTTGCAGTTATTGGTACAGGTGCCAGTGCCATCCAGTTTGTGCCGGAAATTGCTGGCAAGGTGGAATCACTTACGCTGTTTCAACGTTCGGCTGCGTGGGTTCTGCCAAAGCCGGATCGACGCTTTAAGCCTTGGGAACACTCATTGTTTAAAGCCGTTCCAGCTTGGGACCGGCTCTACCGATACCTAATCTATTGGAAGAACGAGAGTCGCGGCTTAGCTTTTACCGGGTTTAGTAGCCTGTTAAATGTGTTTGCACGTCAGGCGAAAAAGGAAGCCGGTAAACACATTACTGATCCCGAAAAGCTAAAGCACATCATTCCGGACTATCAGATCGGTTGTAAGCGGATTCTGATTTCCAACGACTGGTATCCGGCCATCAATCGATCCAATCTGAATCTGGTGACAGACCCTATCGTAAAAATAAATGCCAGTGGCGTTCAAACTGAATCGGGCAAACACTACCCTGTAGACGCTATAGTTTTCGGCACTGGCTTTCGTGCTTCAGAGTTTTTGTCTCCAATTCGTGTCACCGGGCGCGATGGCATAACGCTGAATCGGGCTTGGCAAGATGGCGCCACGGCCTTCAAGGGCATTACGGTTTCAGGCTTTCCCAACCTGTTTATGTTGTATGGCCCTAATACCAATCTTGCCCATAATTCGATTCTTTATATGCTCGAATCCCAGTTCAACTATGTTCTAAGCTGCCTGCAGGCTCTACAAAAGTACCCGGGTACCGCCATGGACGTTCGTGCAGACCGTTTAAAGCGCTATGCCAGGAGCGTTCAAGAAGACCTTGAAGGCAGTGTTTGGAGCTCCGGATGTTCATCTTGGTATCTTGATGCAAACGGCAAAAACACCTTGAACTGGCCCGGTTTTACGTTTACCTATCGCCTTGCTACCCGCAACGTAAATACAGCTGACTACCAGTTCCTTAGCCCGGCCGGGTAATCCCGGGCTTTCGATCAAGGCATTTGTATTCAACTCATATTCATAGGATGATTGGGTTATCAGCTAAGAGGATGATAGGCTCATGTTAAAAAAGATACAAAAAGGCTCATTGGTTGAAACTGCCATCGAGAGCTTGAGGCATGCCATAGAGACCGAACAATGGTCCGTTGGTGACAAGTTACCTGTTGAATCTGAGTTATCAGAGGCTCTCGGAGTTAGCCGTAACACGGTGCGTGAGGCCGTGCGGGTGCTGGCCCACGTAGGCATGCTAGAAACGCGGCAAGGTGACGGCACCTACGTGAGAGCAACCAGAGATGCAGGCGAAACCCTTAAGCGAATCGCCCGCACTCAGCTCACGGATCAGTTAGAAGTGCGGATTATGCTGGAAACCGAAGCGGCAAAGCTGGCGGCGCAACGACGAAGCGAACAAGACCTTCGGGCTATGACCGCAGCGCTCGACGCACGGGGAAAAGCCGATTCGAATCTCGCGGAACGCATTCATCATGATGAATGTTTTCATCATGCACTGGTGGCCGCATCCCACAACTCGGCGCTGGCAGAGCTGTACGATTACTTCTCCCACGCCATCACGCAAACCATTGAGCGCACAGAAAACGACACAGACTTGCCCGAGCCCTCTCAGGAAGATCATGAACTGCTTCTTGCCGCCGTTCGACGTCAGGATTCAGAGAAAGCTGAAAGACTTGCCCGGGACCTTCTTGCCCCCAGCCTCAAAGCTCTTCGAAAGAGAGGCTCATGACCATGAAGTTTAGACCAGATACATTTACCATCATGTTGCTCGGAGCCATCGGCTTGGCTTCGTTTTTACCTGCTACGGGGACCGCAGGAGAATTATTGGCGAAAGCGGGAACAGTGGCTGTCGCCCTACTCTTCTTCTTTCATGGTGCAGCTCTGTCCCGTGAGCAAATCGTTGCGGGCGCCTCCCATTGGAGGCTGCATATACTTATAACCGCTCTAACTTTTGGTTTTTTTCCTCTCGTAGTACTGCCTATTAACGGAGTGAGCAGCTTTGCACCTTCTTGGATGCCCTTCGATTTGGGGCTTGGCTTTCTGTATTTGGGCGTGCTGCCATCCGCCGTGTCTTCATCTATTGCCTATACCGCTATGGCGCGCGGGAACGTTCCGGCCGCTATTTGCAGCGCTGCCGCCTCTAACGTGTTTGGCATGATGCTCACCCCGTTCTTGCTGTTACTGCTCGTGAGCTCTGCCGGTAGTGGCGAATTTGCAGTGGGCGAGGCACTCAAAGATATTATGGTGCAACTACTGCTGCCATTCGCGGTAGGCCATGCTATGCGGCCCATTCTGGGGGGATTTCTTGGTCGCAACGAATCCCTTATGGCGCGCTACGATAAATGCGTGATCTGGTTGATCGTTTACTCCGCCTTCTCGCACTCTGTGGAAAGTGGCCTTTGGCAAAACCTTCCGGTAAAAGCCATTGTTCTAACGGTTCTGCTCTGCATTGGACTGCTGACGTTATTTATGTTTTTTGCGAGGTTTTTGGTGCAGCGATTCGGGTTTAGCTTGGAGGATGAAGCGGCGGTTGTTTTCTGTGGCTCCAAGAAGAGTCTGGCGTCTGGATTGCCTATGGCAAAAGTACTTTTTTCCGGCCACCCGGGGTTCGGCATGATTGTTTTGCCAATCATGTGCTACAACCAAGTGCAGGTAATTTTAGGGGCTATATTGGCTGAAAAATACCGGGAAAAGATTGCCGCAGCCAAAATCGAGTGACAAGCGGTGGCATCAGCCGCCGCCCATGCCACCAAAAAGCATGGCAAGTATCACAAGCCCGATAACCCAACCAATTACGGCTGGCCAAAAGTTAATCATTTGCGGGGCTTCGTCATCCCCAGGTTCTCTGTCTCGATCTGGGTCAGGCTCCGGGTATCTACGCTCGTCTTCCTGAGCCACGACTTCCTGCAAACTGTGCCAGTCAAACCACTCCGCTAGAAACCCTACAACAGGAGGCGGAAAGCTTCCGTTTTCGGCCATAGGCCGAAGCTGCGGTTCCAGTTGCCGACCGATTTCGAGCCGCAATGGCATCTGATCCGCTGGAGGTTCACAGAGTATAGCTCGCCAAATACCTGCATCCCCACTTCGGCCGGAGTCATTCAGTAGTGCCTTGACTTGAATCATCACCTCACGGACGACCTGCCCTTCTGAGGCGTCTAGCTCGCGATCAACCTCGCTCGAATTCATATCAGGCTCACTCCCACCCTATCAATTCAATATGTTTTTGAGAGACAAACAGCGTGTAGTCAAATACGATAATGGCAAAGCATAAAAACCAAGGCTTCGTCCTTTAACTCGGCAGATTATAGAACGACACCTATGTCCGTTACGAATTTCAATAAAAATACCCTAAAACCGTCAATGGTTTCGATCGCCCACGGTATGACAACAGCATTGTTGGCCTCCGTGTTCATAAGCCCAGTGATTGCTGTCGCCCAGCCACTTACTGATAGCACCGAACCCATGGGCTTTTATGGATTTAACGACGAGATCCCAGAAGTTCTGACAACAACCCGGCTTCGACAACCGAAAACTCGGGTTCCAGGGACAACCACGGTTATCGAAGGTGAGATGATCCGAGACCTAGGCATTATGAGCCTAGTTGAAGTGTTTCGGTTAGTTCCAGGGATGGTTGTGGGCGAGGTCGGCAGTAGTACACCCGTGACGACTTACCACGGCACCGTGCATTATGAGCAACGACGCATGCAGGTTCTGGTGGATGGCCGCACAGCGCACCGCGCTACTCTATCAGATATGGATTGGCAAACCATGCCAGTCCCTTTGGAGATCATTGAGCGAATAGAAGTAAGCCGAGGGCCGAACTCAGCTGCGTACGGTATAAATGCGTTTTTGGGCACGATCAATATAATCACCCGCAACCCGGCAGATACGTCTGGCGCTGAAGTTCGGGTAATTCGCGGTTCCAGAGACTACATCCGAACCTTTGCTTCGGTCGGCGATGTCAGTGATAGCTACGACTGGCGTCTGGCCTATGAAAAACGCAAATTTGGTGGATTTGACTATCAACTTGATAACAACGGGCGCCTACCCTTTCACGATGGTCACGACATAAATACCTTCAACTATGACTCGCGCTGGAAGGTCAATTCCGGTTTTAACGCGGATATCCGTGTTGGTGTTGTTGATGGGCTGAACGAACAAGATATTGATAAAAACGGTGAGCTTGAAGCAACTGGTCACCCAGACATAGATGTGCGGGATTACTATGTACAAACGCAGCTAAACTTTACAATCTCACAGAGCCATTTTTTTCACTTCCAAGCGAGCTTTGAGAATTACGACCGGCGGCAACGCTGGCCAGTATCTCTTCCAGCGTCCGCGGTAGCTTGTTTGGAGAACGGCGATCCTCTCTATTACAGGCCGAACCGGCCTCTATGCTTCCAGTCGGGCGGAATTCCGCTCACGGCAGAAACAAACGCAGACTCCGAGGATTCACGGCTAGAATTCGAGCTTCAGGACACACTGCTGATTAGCGATGACCTGAAACTGGTAACAGGCGCTGGGTTTCGCAAAGACACCTATCGCTCCGAAACTTTTTTTAATGGGCGCGGTAACAACTACCAATCCAGAGTATTCGGCAATATGGAATACACGCCTATTAATTGGCTGACATTGAATGCCGGAGGCAACTGGGAACGCACCACAACCACTGATGAGAGCTACTTCTCGCCCCGTGTTGCGGCTAACTTCACGCTTAACAACAACCACGCATTGAGGTTCGTATACTCCAAGGCCGTTCGAACCCCCGATGGTTTTGAGCAAGATCCGGATTATGGATATACACTGAGAGATGTCAGTCCAGACCAGTATGCTGGTTATGAGGGTTACAGGGTTAACAGCACAGCGGTTTGGGAGCATCCGTCTTACGTAACTCTAGGGAAAGAGCTTGAGGAAGAAACTATCATTTCCCGAGAAATCAGTTACTTCGGGCAGTTTCCTATGAAACAAGGTCAACTGTCTCTGGAGGTACGGGTATTTAAAGATAAGCTTAGGGACATGATCAGCGGTGTCATTCAGTTTGATGATTGGACTATTGATAACAATGTAGGTATCGATCAAAAAGGTTTTGAGGTTGAAGCCTCCCTTGAGTTCCCCGGGACCACCTTCAGAGCCAACTACGGTTACCTTGATCAGGACGATTGGTACACAGGTGCAGGTATTGTGGATGAGGACGGCAATATCGATATTGGTGAACAAGAGTATGCGGTCGACCTACTTGGTCGCCTTTCGTTAAGGCACTCTGGCAGCCTGGCACTTATCCAGAACCTGCCCTTCGGCCTAAAGGGTTCGACAGCCTATTATTGGGCGGATAGATTCCGTAATACTCGATTCGAGCGCATCGATTTCCGTCTAGTAAAGCGGATTTTTCAGCCGCGCTATTCGGCCGAGCTTGCATTGACCATGCAACATTACATTAATAAGGTGCCGGATATCAGCCGTGACAATAATATCGCGGATCAAAACCAGTTCTTCATTGAAGCGGGCTTACGCTTCTGACCGCTAATTAGGGAATATTTCAGACCCGGGATGGTATGGAAAAACCAGCATCGCTCTCATTGCACAGGATTGTCTCGGCGCTAAAGTCGCTGACTGCAGCGGCAGTTCTGTGTGCGGTGACGATGGCGGCTACATTGGTAGCTTCACCGGCTGCACATGCTCAAGGCAATGGTCGCGCCCCTGTCTACCTAGCTGGTTCGGGTAACGCCGCGCTGGATCAGCATATTCAAAAACTTCTTGAACAGAATTTGGAAAGCCAAAACGATCTGATTCTTATATCAGACGAACAAGCCGCACTAACCCAAGATGGCCCGATTGTTACCTTAGGCCCCAGTGCGTTTTCCCGTATTCGGCAGGTTAACCGAAAAGCGCCCGTGCTTGCCCTGCTGGTCGAGCACGACTTCCTGCAAAGCTTCGTTCGCCGCTCCCCGGGACAGGTTTCTGGCGTTTACCACGGAGCCCAACTCCTAAGGCAAGCACTTATCGGGAAAGCGATACTCCCTCAAGCCACACGCGTCGCCCTGATTTCTACCACGGACACTGCAGAACTCTACGACACACTGATTGATCAGCTCCCCGCTTACAAACTTGAAGCGCGGTTGTTCGTAGTGGATGACGACAAACAACTTATCCCGACGCTTATCAGGGCCTTAAGTTATGGTGACTTCCTATTGGCGGCACCAGACGACGCAATATACAACCCAAGAACCATAAAACACGTGTTGCTTACCGCCTATCGTAGAAACAGGATTGTCATAGGTCCGAGCCAAGCTTATGTAAAGGCGGGTTCACTTGCGTCGGGCTATGCACCTTTCCCTGCTATGGCCGAGATGGCTGCAGGTTACCTACAAACATTTTTCGAAACCGGTGCCTTCCCGGCACCGGGTTATCCGTCACAATCCCGGGTTGAGATTAATGAGCAGGTTGCCCGCTCCCTTAACATCCCGCTGGATACCCGCGAGCAGATTGCTCAAACCGTTGAGAAATGGTTACAAGAACAAAGAGGGCAAGGCGATGAGTGAAAACTCCATAGGTACGCCGCTATCCCGAAAACTCCTGTGGCTGGGCGCATTGCCTGCAGTGGTTATGTTTATAACGCTCATGGGATTTTTTACCTCTGCACGGCTTGAAGATGCAAGACGCGACCTAGCAGACAGCAATCAATTGCTAGCGGACAGTCTGGCTCCCTCCCTTGAGTATGCAGTGGTTTCTGGTAACACTTTGGCACTGCAGGAAATTCTTTCTCAATCGATTCGATACAGCAAAGCTGACTGGATTCGCATAACTGATGTGGTTGGCGAACAGATTGGGTTTGCACCTACGGAGAGCAAGCCTGACATAGAGAATACAGGTGAATTCCAAATTTATCAGGCAGAGATACTCCAACAGCCACTAGAGTTTGCAACCGATCGACAAACTTTATGGTTCGAGCCGGTACCCGGTAGTAACTCGAGCGCATTACGAGTTGGTACGGTGGAGGTGGGTGTGAGTGACAAAACGCTAGAGGCTCGACGCAACGATATTCTATGGTCCTCTCTCATAGTGGGGTTGACGTTACTCTTGTTCACCATTTTGGTCATCAACCACATACTAAACACAATTCTATCCCCTATTAACCAGCTATCCGGACGAATCGGCCGTCTTACTGCAGGCGATTATCGGGCTGCCAAGGTAAACGGGCGCCCAAATTCCCGAGAAATTATTGCCATCGAGCATCAGCTTAATGAGTTAAGCGAACATCTGGCATCGCTACAGACATCGCGAGATCAAACATTGGCATTGTCAGAGCATGCGCGGGAAAAAGCAGAGACTGCCAGCCATGCCAAATCAGAGTTTTTGGCCACCATGAGCCATGAACTGCGCACCCCGCTTAACGGTGTACTTGGCATGATTGATCTGGCTCAGGAAGAGCCACTGACTTCAAGGCAGAGGGATTATTTGCAAACGGCCCGTCAATCGACAGAAGACCTGCTTACAGTCATCAGCGATATTCTCGATTATTCCCGTATGGACAGCGGGGCTCTGGTGCTCGAACACCAGATTTTTAACCTCCACACGCTTGTTACCAACTGCGTTGCCTCTTACCGACATGTGGCAGAAGAGCAAGGTTTGGCGCTGACACTGAATTTCTACGGAGACTGGCCTGAAACACCGTTGGTAAACGGTGATGCACCGCGGATTCGCCAGATTGTTGCATGTCTGCTTGATAACGCCATTAAGTTTACCACTGACGGCTTTGTGAACGTTCAGTTGGGCTGCTTCGGTGTTGAGGATGGCTGCATCATCATCAACTGCTCAGTTAGTGATTCAGGCAGTGGCATTCCTCACGGCCGGGTTCCAGACATCTTCAATTCGTTTGAACAGCTTGATGCTGGCGACAACCGCGGTTTCGGTGGTACGGGTTTAGGACTATCTCTGGTTCAGCGTCTGGTTGAGCTTCTCGGCGGGCATATTCAGGTTGAAACGAATCCCGGAAAGGGTTCGTCCTTCCGGTTTGAGCTGCCTTTGGAGCTTGCACCGCAAGCTAAAAACCCGATAATCCCTGAAGTACCAGCATTGCAGGCAGAGCTACCGCTTTCCAAGCGCGCTTTGGTCGTAGAGGATAACCTGGTAAACCAACGTGTTGCCGTAGCACTCCTTAATCGTCTTGGTTTTCAAACAGATGCAGTGGTAAACGGCAAGGAGGCATTGGAACAGATACAAACAAGCCACTCAGGATTTGATGTCATTCTTATGGATTGCCAAATGCCTGTTATGGATGGCTATGAAACATCACGTCATATCAGAGATTGGGAGGCGGCCAGCGGCCTCGGCAGAACACCTATTGTTGCTCTTACCGCCGATGTATTGCCAGAGACAAAGAAAAGCTGCCTTGAAAGTGGTATGGATGACTACCTGTCTAAGCCTGTTAGGAAGGACGGGCTGCAGGAAGTTATAAGTCGATGGATAGAGCTATCTTGAATGAGCCCTTCCTTGGGCTCAGGAGCCTCTTAGGCCACGGGCTCACGCATGGTGACAAATTCTTCTGCGGATGTTGGATGTATGCCCATGGTGGAATCGAACTGGGCTTTGGTCGCGCCAGCCTTGATAGCCACAGCAAGCCCTTGAGTGATTTCACCAGCATCTGGCCCAACCATATGTGCGCCAAGAACCTTGTCTGTTGGGTCATCAACCACAAGCTTCATTAGGCAGCGCTCATCGCGGCCACTAAGCACGTATTTCATGGGCCGGAACTCCGAACGATAGATTCTCAAAGTGTGCCCTGCTTCCCGAGCCTCTTCTTCCGTTAGACCCACGGTACCGATGTTCGGTTGGCAAAAAACCGCAGTTGGAATCGCGGTGTAGTCCATCTCGCCCTCGCCATCTCCGAACATTCTGCGAGACAACACCATAGCCTGTGCCAGTGCCACTGGCGTCAATTGTGGCGTCCCGATCACATCACCAAGGGCGGTCACCGAAGGCACTGAGGTCTGGAAATAGTCATCCACCACCACATGGCCGGAAGCATTCAGCTCTATACCCAACTCGGTCAAACCAAGGCCGTCGACCAAGGCTCTTCTGCCTGTAGCAGCCATCACTAGCCCGGTATCCATAGTATCGCCATTGCTAAGCTTGACCCGATAGTGAGAGTTTTCGGGCTCCACAGATTCAATCGTTACGCCAAATTCAAGCCGAACGCCTTTCTTGCGCATTTCTTGTTCGGTAAAGCGACGCACATCCTCGTCGAAGCCGCGAAGGAATAGGTCACCCCGGTACAACAAGGTGGTCTCCACCCCAAGACCCGCCAAGATCCCGGCAAATTCCACAGCAATATAGCCGCCGCCCCAGACTACTGCCTGCTTGGGCAGTTGAGGTAAATAGAACATCTCGTTCGATGTGAGAATACATTCCTTGCCCGGAATGTCTGGTATAACTGGCCAGCTACCCGTCGCCACTGTTATGTGTTCTGTTGTGTATTCTTTGTCGCCCACAACAACCGTATTCGGGTTTTTTATGGAGGCGGTACCTTCAATAATGGTAACGTCTGCGTTCTCAAGTAAACGGCCATAAATGCCATTTAGCCGCTCTATTTCCGTATTTTTGTTGGCGACGAGCGTAGGCCAGTCAAAGCTCACACTGTCCATCGGAAGGTTCCAACCGTAACCTGCGGCATCTTCTAGCTCGTCTCGAACATGCGCTCCGTAAACAAACAGCTTTTTGGGTACGCAACCCACATTAACGCAGGTGCCGCCAAGATAGCGGGACTCAACTACCGCTACCCGAGCGCCGCGCCCGGCAGACATACGCGCGAGGCGCACACCACCGGAACCGGCACCAATAACGATGAGATCATAATCTAGGCTGTCAGACACAGTGTCTCCTGTTGCTTGTTACAACGTTAATTTTGATTGGCCGCGGCTTTTGCTTCGGGCTGGATCTCACGAAATAGAATGTGATCCTCAAAGCCGCCGACTTTAATTTTCCCGAGGCTCCGAAAGCCCTCCGACTCGTAAAATGGTAAATAACGGCTATTTCCAGTATCCAGAACCAACCCTGTTCCACGGGGGTTTTCCGCACATAAGCGCTGAACGGCTTGTAATAATAGCCGACCGTACCCGCGGTTCTGGTACTTTGGGTTAACACCCATCAAGGGCAGTTGGTGCGCCAATGGTTGGGGTAAAATCGCGCGTAATCTCTCGTGATAATGCAGGTAGCGTCGGGTAGAAGCAAAACCCGCCGTTAATACCATGCGAATTCTCCAACTAAGCTGATTTGCCAGATTCAACCGCAGATCCGGGTCGCCAATAAACGCCACCGCGACCAGAGTATCGTTGACCATTACGCCAACCGCCTCCTGATCCAGATCAAAATAAAGATCAACCAACTCGCGCACGGTTGCCCGAACGCGTTGGTTGTAACCGGGCTTACGATGGTTGAATAGGTGCTGAAAGGTGGGCTCGTTGCGGTAGGCATCGTACAGAATCGATCTGGCTTCGTTTAGCGCAGTGACATCTAGCCGAACAATGACCGGTTCGGGCTTGCTGCTCGTGTCGTTACTCATTATTTCGCTCCTGCCTTTGTCCGGAGCGACGACCCCGGAACCCCGTTACTCACAATCAGATTGTCAATGTTAGGCGAACGGATACTCTGCCGGGCCCACCAGAACGATCCAATGACGCCTGATCAATCACAACGCCATGCTTACCATTGAGCATTTCAAGCCAAGCTGCAACCTCGGCATAGGGAACCGCTTCCAACCAAACTCGAATAGCCGCATCACCGCTGGGCTCAAAACGCTGCAACGTAAGGCCAGATTCCCTTGCTGAGCGGGTTATTAACCCCATCAATGCACGACCGTCGGCGGGTATATCAGCTGATCCATTAGTGGGCCCTGCCCCGCTACTACCCAAGCTGCGGATAACCTGCTCATTGGATTGCATCCAGGCAACCAATTCCGAAGCATTTTCTTTGCTTGCAACTGCCTCATCGTGAAAGCTAGAAACCGGACTCCAGATCATGAAGTAGACAATTCCAAGAAATAAAGCAATGGCCAGAACTGCTAGGGCCTGCTGGTCCCTTCTGGGAAGCTGGTCATACTGCGCAGTTAGTTTCCCAACTATAGGCTGCTCTTTCAGTTTTGTTAACATGATTTCAGCCTCCTGATACCGTCAGGCGGCCGCGGGCACCGCTGGATTCGTTCACAACCGAGCCTATTTTGGCATCAAGCCCTTGGCCAGACAGGCCGTTACGTAGCGTGCTCAGTCGATCGTAACTCTCCGCTCTCACATCAACCACCAACTCCCCTCGGGACTGGCTGTAATTGATTGAGTTAAACGTTACCGAACCGGACCCCGCCACCTTCGAATACTGTTGTCCTGTGTACTTCATAAGCGTTACAAAATCCACATCAGGGCCATTTGACCCAGCTATGCGCAACTGGCCTTCAATAACGCGCCTTACATTACCCGCATGAGTTCGGCGATCCTCGGGAAAAGCCTTTCGGTAAACTGACATGGCCTCATCGCGTAGTTCTTCAGTTTGTTGCTGGTAATAAAAGCCCATTCCAGCTTCTAGCGCCACCTGTACCACAAACCAAACTGCGGCTACGGCGATTAACGGCTTCCAAGGCTTTAGCGGACTTTCCTTACCTCCTTTGATGGAAAAATCCCGTTGGCAAAGATTGATGGGCCGACATAAGTGGTGGTGATGGGCATGTGCCAGCAATTCAAGCGGCATTAACTCCAGCGACTCCCGGCGCACGGAAAGTCGTCCCGGCGCCATGAGTTCACCTAACACGGCTTGTTGCTCTTCAAATTCGGCTTCAGTGCCGTAGATCACCACAGGGACTTCCGCTACGACATCTTCGGATGGTGGCATCGCCAAGGTATGTGCAAACATACCGAGGTTGGCAGACTGCATACTAAGCCATTCGCCACGGTCGCTCGCCATCATCGCAGATTCGCCATCCAAACAAATAGACCAGCCGCCATCTGTGAGCGGGAGCAATGCGGCATCCGGATATATGGCTTCCAGTCTTGCATGAGACCAACCACTAAACAGCTCTAGCCATTGAGCCATGCGATCACGATCAACGGCAGCTACGCGAAATCCCTCTTGAGTATGAAGGCCAAGCGCTAGATGAACACTGTCAATATCTTGGGCTATTTGCTCTTCAACAGCATAAGGCAAAGCCTGATTGATGAACCGGCTTTGCTTTGCCGGAATATCGGCCACACAAAACATGGCTTCATCACCCGGGATCAGGCCCGCTAGAAGAACATCATCAAGCCCGTTTTGGCTTAGTGTCTGTTCAATTGTATTGCGAAAATCGCTGCTACCCTGAGCCTGAGCGTCTCCGCCCGCATCATAAAGCACCCAGTTAAACAGCCGATCCTCCGAGTTTTCTCCGAGGTCCGTAAAAGGTGGCAAGGGTCGCACGTAAAGGCGATATGACATGGTTATCCTTCCGAAATTGTATAGGGCTCTTTGGTAATGCGATTCTTTTGCCCGGTATCCCTGTGAACCGTCCGGACACTACCGTCCTGATCGCGAAAAACCGTGCTCACCATGTTTACAACACGGTTATCGTAGGTAATCCGCGAAACAACCTCAAAAAAACGAGTCTGCAACAGTAGGCCTGCTTCCCTTGGGCCGGCAGAGCGAAATTCAGGGAGGTTTATAAACGCCTGAAGATTTTCAAACCGTTCCTGAGCACGCTTTTCAATAATAGACTCAGCTTGAGCCGCGGTCAGTTCTTCATTTAGCGACATCAATACTTCAGCCGTTGCTGTATTTACATTGATGCCTAGGCCACTGACAGGCAAGGTGGACACGTGAGGCCGCAGCGCTACGTATACTTCCTCAGTCATGCCTTCAATCAACCTAAGCTCAGACACGCTGACAAACGGTTGATTTGCTGCTCGAAAACCGGGTTCTGCCATAAGGTATTGGCCATCTTCCGCTCCGTAGGCACTGACTGTTTGATCATCCGGATCAATCCAATCGACCAAGGCGTCAACTGATATTTCGGTAATGCCCAAAGCCATCAGCAAGCGTGCTACACGTTCTTTGGTCATGGGATCTACCTGACCGTTGACTGTTACTAAATCATTCAGGTTTATCCGCCCGCCAAGATCATCTATCTGAACCTCGGCGACGCCGTTATCGTCCAAAGGCAGAATAGCTGCGCGCATTGCCCAGAACTCGTCCAAGCTATCAATCATTTGGCCGTTTTCTTTATCGTCTTCGAAGTCTTTTATAAGGATTTGACGGGCAAAGGCCTCTGCACCGAGTGCGATACTCTGGCCTTGTTGCTGGGCCAAATAATGTCCGGCTTTGAAGACCCTTATATTTTGTTGCTGGGTCATACCCGACGCCAGCATAACAACCAGAGCCATGGCGAGTAGAACCATGATCAATGCAACACCCTGCTGTGTTCTTGGGCCAGTTTCTGGGGGGCGTGTCATCATAATGTCTTAACTTCCCTGCCCCTGAACACCAGCGTTTGCAGATTCCTCGTCATCGTCTTCATCCGCTTTTTCGCGGGCTTCATTTAGCTGGGTCAGCAAGCCCTGCGCGCTTACGGCGTCAAAGTCTGGCAATACAAAAGTTCGGACAATCTCGCCGAAACGTTCGTGCTCCAGCGTAATTTCTACCGCCAAGGGAAAAGGTACTTCCGGCCGACTGTTAGGCGTTAACGCCGACATGGCTTCGTCAGTCGGCCATTGCTGCTGCCAGGTATTCTGGTCATCCAAAAACCGTAGGTCGAAGGCCATGACACCTTCAAGTAACAAAAGGTCCTGACTGTTATCCTCTTGGCCCTGATCAACCGTTGGCCAATACCTGCGCCTAAGTTCGCTACCGGTATACTCCCAGCCGACCCGCTGTAGGCTGCTGCGGCGAATACCGAGCGGGTTGCGCCAGCCTTGGCGGGTTAGCAACAACGTAAAGTCATCCTCGCGGCTGGTGAACGCTGGCTTGAAATCGCCGTAAAGATCTCTGGCTGGCCGGTTGACTATCTGGGTGATGTCTCGTTCAAGAAGCAACATGGCGCGTTGCAAACCATCAAAGCGTTCTGCAAGTTCATCCACACGGTCGCGGGAGAGAATGACACCGCTCAAAACTTGCCACACCCCAATGCCGATAACCGCAGTGATGGTGATAGCAACTAGAACTTCCAGAAGCGTGAAGCCTCGTTGGAGATTCACGTCCCTCATTTCTCACCTATAAAGGCGGAAAGCGTGTGTACTGAGTAAGGATCTGATCGGCCATCCGGGTAACGGGCAACCTCAACCTCCACCCGCCGCATTTTGGGTTCGGGGGTGGCAATAATTTTTGTTGTCACCTGCCAGTTGTAAGTGCCGTACTCTTTGTCTTCCGAGTTTTCAGAGATACCGGGAAGGCTTTGCTCCAACCGGATTTCATTAATGCGATTGTCGGCAAGCCAGGCCGCAAGCGTTTTGTCGCGAATTCGTTCATAGCTGGAAATGTATTGGCTGCCTACTTCCGCTGAGGCGGTTGCTATCAGGCCAAATACCAGCAGGGCTATCATCACTTCTATAAGCGTGAAGCCTCTGACGGATTTCGAGAGCTTTGCGGGTTTCTGAGGCCTCACCAGTTGTCTTCCTCAACGCCGGGACGGCGCCATTCGATGGGAGAGATTCCGTCGGATGTCAGAATGTGGGTGTAATCTGTCTCGCTGCCGACGGTAAACTCCAACTCAAAGGGTGTGGTCTCGCCACTGGAGAAAAACACCACATCCGGCCTTAGTTTGTCTTCCGCCGACGCTAATCGAGGCGCATCGCTTTCAACGAACCGCGTAGCTACTAACCAATCCGGGAAATTTCTGGCTCGAAATATGCGTTCTCCAGAAGCTTTCCAGTCACCGGTTTCGTCTTCGTAGGTAACAAACTGGTAGCCGTTTTCTTCAAACAGCAAACCAAGTTCCCGGTTATTGAGCACTGCTTGATCTGATGCGGTCTGCATTAACAGGTACAGCTCCCGCACCTCGTTCTGTAGTTCTCGCTGCTGCGAGTTTCCACCCATTGTAAAAACTGCCAGAGCTGCAAGCAGCCCCACTAGAACCAGGACAACCATTATCTCAATGAGCGTAAAGCCGCTGTTGTTTCCAGGTTCCACATACCGCATGAATTAGCCGCCGATGTTCCAGATACTGATATCAGCAGCGTCACCTTCACCACCTTCCTGGCCATCGGAGCCAAAGGAGTATAGATCGTATGCGCCTTCACGCCCGGGGCTTACGTACTGGAAATCATTGCCCCAGGGGTCTTGCGGGATACTTTTCATGTAACCGTCGGGGTTCCAGTTTTTAGGCTCTGGGCTGCCGCTTGGTCGTGATTTTAGAGCTTCTAGGCCCTGCTGAGTTGAAGGGTAATGGCTGTTATCTAATCGATAAATATCCAGTGCTTTAGAAATATTGGTGAGCTGGGTTTCTGCGACGGTGACCTTCGCCTGATCACTCCGGCCCATAATGTTTGGTGCTACTACGGCGACCAAAAGGCCAAGGATTACCATCACAACCATGATTTCGATAAGGGTAAAACCCCGGTTGGACTGCGGCATGCTTACATTTTTCATCGTCATTAGATCACTCGTTGTTGGCTTGAAATGTTAAAAATACTAACCGACCAGATTACTCATGTTCAGTATGGGGAGCATGATAGCCATCACAATAATCAGAACAACCACCCCCATTATCAACAGCATCATGGGCTCAAATAGGCCAACAATGGCAGCTATCTTGGATTGCAGTGTGTTCTCCTGCATGTTGGCGGTGCGTTCTAGCATGCTATCCAACTCCCCGCTGGCCTCCCCGCTGGCAATCATGTGCAACATCATGGGCGGGAAGTAGCCAGACTGATCCAGTGCTCGGTGCAGAGACCCTCCCTCACTCACTTTACGTGCGGCATCCCGAAGTTCCTGACGCAAGTAGTCGTTGGACAGCACCTCTCCGGCGATTCGCATAGCGTCAACCAAGGGCACGCCACTGGTTGTCAATATACTAAGGGTACTGGCATAACGTGCGGTATTAACGCCCCGAACCATCCCGGCAAACAAAGGTAAATGCAGCAGGCGCTTGTGAAAGCGCATGCGAAAGGCCGGTTTCGTGAGTGCATAGCGAAACGCCATAAAGGCCGCAGCCAATAAAATTAAGAGGTAGACACCGAAACTGGAAAGAAATTCCGACATGGCCAGCATAGCTTGGGTCAACGCTGGTAGTTCCTGCCCCTGCTTAAGGAAAACATCAATAATGTCCGGTACCACATAAGTCAGCAAGAACACCACAATGGCTATGGCTACAAAGCTCAGAATAATGGGATAAATAGCTGCTAGCTGGATTTTCTGGCGCGCTTCCTGCCGATTCTCTGTGTAATCAGCTAGCCGATTCAGAACCAAGTCTAGGTGCCCAGCGTGCTCGCCCGCAGCAACTGTTGATCGGTATAAGCGTGGAAAGGCTTTGGGAAATTCGCCAAGGCTATCCGCCAGCGTATAACCTTCCATCACTTTGGCACGAATGGCGATCAGCATGCTTCTGATACGTGGCTTGGCTGTTTGCTGGGCCGTTGCAGATAGTGCTTGCTCAATCGGAATGCCCGACTGGATCAAGGTTGCCAGTTGGCGAGTTACCAGCGCAAGGTCAGCCGCAGCCAGAGAGCCTCCGCTGCTCAGAGGGTTACTGGGTGTGCGCTTCTGAACCGCCGGTTCAACCGTCAGTGGCGTGAGACCTTTTTCCCTGAGCTGTTGGCGCACTGCGCGGGGAGCATCAGCTTCAACTACGCCCTGCTTCTGTTTTCCCCGGGCATCTAAGGCCTTGTATTCGTAGGCTGGCATAGTTTACTGGCCTCGGTGCGTTACGCGGAGCACCTCTTCCACCGTGGTAACACCCTCTAGTATCTTGCGAACACCGTCTGAGTGGATGCTCGGGCCTTTCAGCCGCGCTTCTTTCTCTAATTCCAACTCACCTGCACGCTTGTGAATCAATGCACTGATGTCTTCTGTTACCTCAACCACTTCATAAATACCTATTCGACCTCGGTAACCCAGCTGGTTGCAGTGCTCACAGCCTTTTGCCCGATAAATAGTTGGCGGCGTTGCAAAGTCCTGCTGCAGAAATTCACAGTGTTCTTCTGTGGGCGTATAAGGTTCACGGCATTCTTTGCACAACACTCTCACAAGTCGCTGGGCAACAATGCCGACCAGACTTGATGAGATGAGGAAGGGCTCGATGCCCATATCCATAAGCCGGGTGATGGCGCCAACGGCAGTATTGGTGTGCAGTGTGGAGAGAACAAGGTGGCCCGTGAGACTGGCCTGAACGGCAATTTCTGCGGTTTCTAGGTCCCGAATTTCACCAATCATCACCACGTCAGGGTCTTGACGCAGTATGGCACGCAAGCCCCTCGCAAAGGTCATCTCAACCTTCGGGTTAACTTGAGTCTGGCCAATACCCGGCAGGTTGTACTCGATAGGATCTTCGACCGTGAGGATGTTGCGGGTACGATCGTTTATTTCCTGAAGTGAGGCGTACAGAGTTGTGGATTTACCAGAGCCGGTCGGCCCGGTTACGAGCAAGATGCCGTATGGGCGATGTATTAGCCGACGCAATATTTTTAGGTCGTCTGGCGCCATGCCCAGTGATTCCAGACGTATAGCTCCGGCCTGCTTGTCCAGCAATCGCAGTACAACGCGCTCGCCACTGGATGACGGCATGGTGGACACCCGGATATCCACTTCACGTCCCGCTACTCTTAGTGCAATCCGGCCATCCTGAGGTACCCGTTTTTCCGCGATATCGAGCTTTGCCATAACCTTTATCCGCGAAACCAGCAGCGGCGCCAGCGCTCGTTTGGGCTGCACCACTTCCCTCAATACGCCATCAACTCTAAACCGCACAACTAGGCGCTTTTCGTAGGTTTCAATATGCACGTCGGAGGCGCTGCTCTTTACCGCCTCGGTGAGAATAGCATTAATAAGACGGATGATCGGCGCATCGTCTTCCTGCTCTAACAGGTCTTCTGTTTCCGGAACCGAGTCAGCCAGCGAGGCCAAATCCATGTCATCGCCAATGCCTTCAACCATCTGCATGGCTTCAGCCGAGTCGTTCTGGTAGGCCGCATTTAACGCTTGATCAAAATGGTCCGGGTCGATCGTGGTGAATCGTGCACGGCCACCACTGATGCGGTTGGCTTCCGCCAGGGCAGAATGAGGTGCGCCGGGCCTGACCAAAATAACCGGGGTGCCCTCTTCTGAACGAGTCAGAATAACGCCATTGCGCTTTGCAAAGGTAAAGGGAAGACGACCCAGCGGAGCATCCTGCGGCTGAAGTTCGGTTTCTGTGGTCAAGGGTTTCCTCGTTTAATTCTCTGGCTATCAGGGTTTTGTGCGCGTCCGCACACTCTGCAACCCTTTCTGTTTCATGGAGTTCAGGAAGGCTACCACAGGATATAGGCCTGCTGAATAACCCTGTACACTATACTCTCAATAAAAGACGCTATTCTGATAACCTGTGGTGCTTTCAGTGTTTTTCTAGGTTATCGGTTTTGGCAGTTTGCGAACTTGCATTCAGGATTATCAATGCTCTCTATCAATCCTAAGATTCCACTCGCGCTGGCTCTTGTTGCCGGGTTGGCCATGGTGGGTGTTACTGCATGGCAGGGCTATAGTTTTTGGCAAACGCAAAGCCAACAAACGGCGCATAGCCAAAAGGCAATTACACAACCTTTAACCGAAAAACGCAGTGCGCCAAACGTTGCACTGTCATCGTTAGAGTTTTTTGGCACAGCACAACTCGATGGAACTGACTTAGAGGAAGACACCGAGGACCTTCCGGAAACCAACCTCAGGATTTTTCTGCGTGGCGTCTTAGCAGCTGACGGCGATTTCCCCGGCAGCGCGCTGATTGAAGATGATAAAAGCAAAACAGACGTTTTCCTTGTAGGTGACGAACTTCCCGGCGATGCAAAACTCCGCTCTGTGCACGCTAACCGCGTTATTCTTGACCGTGGAGGAAAATTGGAAAACCTGTATTTCCCGGAATCCGATGACAACTCCGGTGTCAGCTTTTCTGCTAACGTTGGCAGCAGGTCGCAATCTGAAGAGCCTCGCGATACCAGTAACTTCTCTACCCAACCCCCGCCCTCAGCCCCACCTGCAGCAAACAATCAGCCCCGCCGTGAAGAAATCCGCAAGCGCTTGGAACAGCTCCGGGAACGCCTGCGCAGCAACGGCTAATGTCGGCAAATGACACCTGCAATGTCGCCATGGGACATGTGTTAGCGCTGGCTATACCGATAGAATGCAATCCATTCAATTAGAAGGGAGTGTATTTTGATGCGACGTTGGAACGGTTGGGGCGATGAGACATTCAATCTGGAACTCCCGCCACAGGGGCAGAGTTTTCTTGCAGAGCGTGTAGGTGCAAGCCACGCTCTTGAGGATGTCTCTCTGGAGTCTGTCTGCGCTAAAGTTCCTGAGTCACGCCTACCGGCCGACGACACGGTTGCCAAGCTTATCGACACCAGTCCAGAAGCTCGCGTGCGCCACGCTCGTGGCCAAAGTTTGTCAGACTGGTTGGCCATGCGCAGTGGCGAGTTCGGTGTTTTCCCAGATGGCGTTGCCCGTCCTGAAACCAGCGTCGACGTACAGAACCTACTGCACTATGCACAGGCGCGTAACATCGAGCTGATTCCATACGGCGGTGGCACCAGCGTAGCTGGGCATATCAACCCGCTGGCAGGCGAAAAGCCTGTGCTTACAGTGGATATGTGCGGCATGAACCGCCTGATCGACCTAGACAGAGAAAGCCAAATCGCGACCTTTGGTGCGGGTACTCCGGGGCCTCTTGTTGAATCCCAGTTGCGGGCTCATGGCTACACACTCGGGCACTTTCCCCAATCCTTTGAACTCTCAACCATTGGTGGGTGGGTGGCCTCGCGGTCTAGCGGCCAGCAATCCTTGCGCTACGGGCGAATTGAGCAATTGTTCGCCGGCGGCCAGATCGAAACACTCAAAGGCACTTTGAATTTGCCCACCATTCCGGCATCCAGCGCTGGGCCTGACATTCGCGAAATGATACTAGGCTCGGAGGGCCGCATTGGCCTGATCACAGAAGTGAAGGTTCGTGTCACCCGCCTGCCAGAACAAGAAAGCTTTCACGTTGTTTTTTTCCCGGATTGGGATAAAGCGCGCACAGCCTGCCGAAAACTGGTTCAAAACCGAACCCAGCTTTCCATGCTGCGCCTTAGCAATGCTATAGAAACCGAAACCCAGCTGGCCTTGGCCGGACATCCGCAGCTTATTGGCATGCTTGAAAAAGTGCTTTCCCTGCGCGGTGCAGATGAAGGCAAGTGTATGATGACGTTCGGTTTGACTGGCAGTAAACACCAGTGCGTCAGCGCCAGGCAGGAAGCTAAGCGTATCTGTTCAGAATATAAGGGTGTTTACACCGGCACACGGCTTGGAAAGAAATGGGCGGAAAAACGGTTCACCATGCCATACCTCAGAGAAGCGTTATGGCAGATGGGCTACGCCGTGGATACGTTAGAAACAGCTACCGACTGGGACAACGTAGACACATTGTTGGGCCTTATGGAAAACAATCTGCGCAACGGTCTTCAAGACAGAGACGAAAGCAAAAACGAGCGCACCCATGTATTTACCCATCTGTCCCACTTCTACGGACAGGGCTGTAGCATCTACACAACCTATGTTTTCCGCGTTGCAGACAGTTACGAGGAGACTTTGGCCCGCTGGAAACACCTGAAAAATACCACTTCAGAACTGATCGTCCGAAACCGCGGCACCATTAGCCACCAGCACGGTGTCGGCAAAGATCATGCGCCCTTCTTGCCGGTGGAAAAAGGTGAGTTAGGAATGCTCGCAATCCATTCCCTGTGCCGAACCTTCGATCCGGAAGGCATTCTCAACCCCAAAACTTTGTTGGGGTGATCGGAGTGACCCAGATGAAGCGTCGAGACGTACTGCTCAAAGAGCTTCAATGCGAGCGCCATACCTTTGATGTTGTGGTAGTGGGAGGTGGCATTACCGGTGCGGGTATAGCTCGGGAAGCGGCCGGTAGCGGCTTGAAAACGCTGTTGGTAGAGCAAAAGGATTTTGCCTGGGGAACCTCCAGCCGCTCCTCGAAAATGGTACATGGAGGCCTTCGGTATCTGGGCAGCGGCCAATACCGGCTTACTAGAGATGCGGTTACCGAGCGGCAGAGGTTAATGGCTGAGGCGCCCGGGCTTATAGAGCCCCTGCGCTTCATTATGCCGCACTTTCAAGGCCAATTTCCCGGGCCAAAACTGTTTCAGATACTGCTCCGGATTTACGATAGAATCTCCCATTCTACGTCCCGTCACTTTCTGACTCCGGGTGAAACCCTGCAATGGGTACCCGGCCTCAATACCGAGAAAATGACAGGCGCTAGCGGCTTTACCGACGCTGTAACCGATGATGCTCGTTTGGTGCAAAGGGTTATCGCAGAAGCTGGCCACGACGGCGCCTGGTGCTTGAACTACGTTAAAGCCGCCCGAGTAATCCGTACCGATGGACAAGTGAGCGGCATTGAGCTTCAGGCTGAAGGCTATGGCCAACCGTTTACTGTTGATTCGACGCTGGTTATCAACGCCACCGGGGTTTGGGCCGACCGGCTCCAGCAACCGGAGAACGACGAACAACCCATGACCATAAGACCACTGCGCGGCAGTCATCTGGTTTTTCCGTGGCAGACGTTGCCGGTTTCTTGCTCTGTTTCCCTGTTCCACCCGGACGACAAACGCCCGGTTTTCGCCTTTCCTTGGGCCGGCACAACCGTATTAGGGACAACGGATCTTGATCATAAAGAAGATCTGGATATAGAGCCGCGGATCAGCAGTGAAGAAGTCGATTACCTCCTGCGTATATCAAGCAGATTATTCCCCAGTGCCGCAGTCACCAAACGCGATGTTCTCTCAACTTGGGCAGGCGTTCGGCCGGTTGTTACCTCTGCACAAAAGACGGCGGAATCCAAGGCGCCGTCCAAAGAAAGCCGCGAACATGAATTCCGGGAAGACAAAGGCTTAATCAGCATCGCAGGTGGCAAACTCACTACCTTTCGCCTCATCGCACGAGAAGCCCTTACCCGAGGCATGGGCACTAAGGACAGGCTGCGGCCAGAGCGTGACCCGGTATTCCGTCCCACTCCTTCGCCTCGAAAGCCTAGCAATATAAGCCATCAGAATTGGCAGCGGCTCATCGGGTTTTATGGTTCTGATCTCCCCTCCGTGCTAAAGGCTGGTCCATTGGAGCCTGTTCAATCAGATACGGCTTCCGGACTTATACCGGGCGAATTGCTTTGGGCAGAAGTCGTTTGGGCCTGCGAACAGGAGAGCGTAACGCACCTGGATGATCTGATGCTACGCCGTACCCGACTTGGCTTAATCCTTCCCAAGGGTGGGAAGCTGATACTTCCAAAGTTAAAGCAATACTGCCAAAGCGCCTTGAACTGGGACGATGAACAATGGCACGAGGAAGAAACCCGGTACCTCGCTTTGTGGCGAGACGCCTACTCTCTCCCGCTCCAGCCGGGGTCGTCGCATGCCCTCTGATCCACTGATTCTGGCTATCGATAATGGCACCCAAAGCGTACGCGCCCTGCTCTTCGATACCCATGGCGATCTTATTGCCAAAGGCAGGCAGGAGATTCAACCCTATTTTTCAGAGCAGCCGGGCTGGGCGGAACAGCACCCGGAGTATTTCTGGGAAAACTTGGGCAAGGCTTGTGATCAGCTTTGGGAGTCTACAGACGTCACGCCAGACAGAGTCGCGGGCGTAACCCTCACAACCCAGCGCGGCACCGTGATTAACCTAGACGAACATGGCAAGCCCCTACGCCCAGCGATTATCTGGCTCGACCAGCGCCACGCTAAAGCCGATGGGCCAGTTAAAGGGCCTTGGGGTTGGCTCTTCAAACTGGCACGACTTGAAGACACCATTAACCGCTTTCGAGAAAACACTCAGGCCAATTGGATTGCGCAAAACCAGCCGGAAATATGGAAAAAAACCCGGCATTTTGTCTTGTTGTCAGGCTACCTAAACTATCGGTTGACCGGCGAATTCCGCGACTCTACGGGCAGCCAAGTGGGCTATCTACCGTTCGACTACAAACGACATCGCTGGGCTGGCAAGCGGGATTTCAAATGGAATCTCATGCCAATTAAAAAAAACATGCTGCCTACGCTGGTTAGTCCTGGCTCTACCCTCGGCCACTTAACCGAAGAGGCCGCTAAACACCTTGGCCTACCAGAAGGCCTAGCAGTGATTGCGGCAGCTTCTGATAAAGCCTGTGAAATACTAGGCTCGGGTGGCTTAACGCCGGATATCGGCTGTATGAGCTACGGCACAACCGCCACGATAAACGCCACCAACAAGCGCTATGTGGAACCCGTTCGATTGATGCCTCCCTACCCTTCCGCTTTGCCCGGTCATTACTCCACGGAAGTGATGATCTATCGTGGGTTCTGGATGGTGAGTTGGTTCAAGCGGGAATTTGGTTTACGGGAGCGCGAACTTGCACAGAAGCGGGGAATCGAGCCAGAAGAGCTGTTCGATGAACTCGTGCAGGCCGTACCTGCTGGCTCCATGGGCTTGATGTTGCAACCCTACTGGTCACCCGGCGTGCGCCAACCTGGGCCGGAGGCCAAAGGTTCGATTATCGGTTTTGGCGATGTACACACCCGTTCGCACATTTACCGGGCAATTCTGGAGGGGCTAGCTTACGCGCTTCGGGAAGGTAAAGAGAAAATTGAAAAACGCAGTGGTGTTAAAATTCAAAAACTCCGGGTAGCTGGCGGTGGCTCCCAAAGCGACGCGGCCATGCAGTTAACGGCAGACGTATTCGGCCTACCCGCTGAGCGTCCCCATACTTATGAAACCTCTGGACTGGGCGCAGCCATCGATGCAGCGGTGGGGCTTGGCCTGCACCCGGATTTCGAAACAGCTGTGGCGGAAATGACCCGAGTTGGTGATGTGTTTCAACCCAACCCGGAGGCCCGGAAGCTTTACGAAAGGCTCTACTCAGAAGTTTACCTACGCATGTACCCGCAGTTGCAGCCCCTGTATCAAAAAATCCGGGATATCACTGGCTACCCGAAGTGATGTCACTGAATGTGTGGAATGCACTTCCGTGCCCCGAGGCGAAAATTAAAGCCGTGGAAGTGAAGTGCCTTCGGGAACTCGAATTTCAAAGCCGGATTTTAAAGTGAGCGTCTCTCCCACAGGTATTTGTCGGTCCCAGGCCAAAACACCCTTTTTATCGTCAATATCTCGCTTAACCGGCTCGCTGATTTCCAACGGTTTAACGGTCAGAATATCTTTTTGAGAGACGGGAAGCCTATCAAAAACTCGCACCTGCATTGCCTGTGAATGATGGTTTGTAATCTCGAAACGGTTTTGTCGACGCTGCACGTTCTCACTTTTCCATACGCCCTCCTCTCCAGTACGTTCAAGCTCATTCACTACCGCTACCCGAACACCCTCATCCACCCCAAATCCGAGGGTGAGCTCTTCGCCGTTCGTTAACGCTTGTAGCTGGGTTTCACCTACGCTCTGGCCATCCCGGTACAAGGTAAGCCGCCCGGCCGGTATGGGTGTTTCTGACCGGAAATTACCCGTTGCATGGAGGTAGCCGGTTGTATCCATTACTGGCGCAGTCCAAGTAGCAACCTTAACCGGGATTGTATGCTCCGCAACCGTTAATCGTTGGCCCGAATTGCCGCTTGGAACATCCACTGGCTGTGACAAACGGTAGCTTTGAGTGAATGTGCTCTGCCTTTCAACAACCGCTGCACTCTCTACCCCCATAAGCGACTCTGCCTGCATATCAGCCATGGGCGCGGACGCCTTTGAACGGAATGCCTGCGGCTGCTCGGGGCTGACTACCCACGAATACAGAGGTGGCATTGCAGTTCCCCGGTGGGCACTTGCAGTTGCAAGGCGCAGGTCCACGTCATGCCAATCCATTCCCGTGGACTGCTGAACAACGGCCAAGTGCTCTAGCACCACTTCACCACCAGATTGATTCTTGAGTTCAGTTTTAAGGCGGGCACTGTATTCGCTCCGCCACCGAGCTTCCGGAGTTTGAAACTTGAGGGTTACTTGCAGCTCACCGGATGTCGGGGTCTGATAGCGTACACGTACCTGCTTAGTTGCCTTTGCACCTTGCTTCACTTGGGACAGCTCCCGAGTTAAGCGGTCTCTCAGCGCAATATCATCCGCCACTCGCGCGCGGATAGCTCTTATCTCCCCGAGCGCACTCTGTGTTGTATTTTTCAAAGCGGCGGCCATATCATTCAACTCTGAAGCCGAGAGCTCATGGGGCGATTCAGCAGCTTTACTCATAAGTGTTACCTGCTGGTTCCACGCTTGAATCGAGTCCTCTTTTTCCTGAATGTGCAAGGTAACCTCTGCCAGTTCCTTGCGGATTCGCCGGGCTTCATCCGCAACGAACTCTGCCTGCTCCATTCGACTGACCTGAACCTGCTGGATTTTCAACCCGTTAATGCCGCTTAGTTGCACTTGCAAACTCTGACCCTGAAGACTGACTGGCAAGCCCTCAATATCAAGGATTCCAGCGCCGGAACTTACCTGCTCACGTTCCTCCCAAGTCAGTTCAGCATGCGAAGGGTATAAGGTGGCAGAGGTAATCTCTGCCAAAGCCAGCATGGGCGTCATCGCAATGGTAATCGCAAATAGGCTGTGTTTAGTCATCGAAAATATCCTTTATATTTACTCACCCGGCTCTGGCACATCGTGTTTGCTCGCACCTTGTTCCCTTGCGAGCGCGCGCGCGCGGTTACGGTCGTCACCATCTTCGGCCAAAGGTTCTTGATCTTGCCCTCTAGCCGGAGCGAGTGCTACTTGAGTCAATAACGGAAAGTGATCCGAACCGATGGAAGGAAGCCGAGTAATGGACGAGAGTGTAAAATGATGGCTATGGAATAAATGATCAAGAGGCCACCGCAACAACCGATAATCTGCGTGGAAGGTGCTGTAAAATCCTCGCCCTACCCTTGGGTCCAGTAAGCCGCTCACTTTCCTAAACAAGCGGGTTGTTGGCGACCAAGCTACATCATTAAGGTCGCCCGTGACGATAATCGGCTCTTCGCTATCGGCCACACTCCGTCCGACAATAACCAGTTCAGCATCACGCTCCTTCGATTCGTCATTTTCTGTGGGGCTCGGCGGCGCCGGATGCACAAAATGGATTCGGACCTTGTCGCCGGTTGATAGCTCAACCAATGCGTGCATCGAAGGCACCTTCTCTTCAATGAGAAAGCACACTTCGGTTTCGCTTAATGGCAGCCGGGAAAAAACGTGCATACCATAGAGATTATCCAATGGGCACTTGATGGTGTAAGGCATATCGCCTTCCAACACCGCCAGTTGATTTTCCCACCACTGATCCGATTCCAGCGTTACCAATACATCCGGCTTATGTGTCTCGACCAGCGCAAGCAAGGCTTCTGCGTTGCGATTAGGGGTAAGCACGTTGGACGTAAGTATGGTCAAAGTGCGCTCGGGGTGCCTGTTGCGAGCATCTTTGACTTCTTTCCGCCATATTGCCGTGTACGGCAGAATCCACCAAAGCTGAGCGAGCAACGAACTCCCCGCGACAACTACCAGCGTCTTGCTTAGAGGCTGTGTCAGGTCCAAAAAAACCAGTTGAGCGATGAGCAATAACGCTGCCAAAACCGCCAACTGCAGGCGTGGAAAATCAAAAACCCGAATGCTCCAGTGGGAATTGCGCCAGAGGGGCAAGAAGGTCGCTACGGCAATGACCGTTGTGAATAGAGTGAAAATGATGGATAGCATCGAACCAGTGTAGCGCAACGCCGGGAACATTCGCACTAGGACGTTGCGGGCGAAAACCCTGCTAGGCCTAAGAAGGCTTAGGGCTTGGTAACGTTACTAATTGATCTTTATCAAGTATTCATTTTTCGAAACAGGCACCTTGGCCAAAACTGCAGAAATAGACCATTCTTAAATGGCGTCCGTTGATCGAGAGGGAAATCATCTATGAAGAAAATACCAATAATGTTAACGGTCTTGGGACTCGCCACCTGCTCCGGTTTCGCGCTTGCCGAGGCAGATGCAACAAGGGGCGCTGCGACCGCCGCCGTGTGTATGGCTTGCCATCAGGCAGATGGTAGCGGCATGAATATCCCCGGTGGTGAGTCCTGGCCTAGGTTGGCAGGGCTGGACGCAGCCTATATCAGCAAACAACTACACGACTACAAATCCGGTGAGCGCAGCAGTGCCAGCATGATGCCTTTTGTGAGTATGTTGGACGATCAGAAAATTGCAGATGTCGCTGCTTATTATGCTGGTCTGCCTGCAACCAAAGGTAAAGGCAGTGGAAGTGCTGACGAGGCGACACTCAAGCGCGGGCAACAATTGGCGGAGCGTGGCGACTGGTCCCGTTACGTTGTTTCATGCAAAAGCTGCCATGGTCCCGGTAACCAAGGCGCTGGTGCCGTTTTCCCGGGCATTGCCGGTCAACACGCCGGCTACATCAAAACCCAGCTGCAAGCTTGGAAGGCAGGTACCCGAAAGAACGATACGCAAGACCTGATGGGTTCCATTGCTCGCCGGCTTAGCGATGACGATATCCATGCAGTCGCGGCTTGGCTTGCCAGCCAGAGCGCTTCGGCCAACTAAGAGGGTTTTCACATAATGATTCGCACTTTAAGCTACGTTGCGCTGTCGGGAACCCTATTGTTTTCCTCCATTGCCGCAGCGACCGACGAAACGACCCAACAGTACATCAATACTCTGACAGAACTAGGCTACCCGGCTCCCAAAGCAAACGAGTTGGTGCATATCCCACCTACCATGGAAGATTTGGAGAACGCCAAACTTCACCCTGAGCTGAAACGCGTCATTAGACGGGGCTACGATCTTTTCACCAACACCCAACAATTAAGGGGCGAGAATGTTTTCAACAACATGAACTGCTCCAGCTGTCACATGGGTGAAGGCCGCATGCCCTTTAGTGCTCCGGTTTGGCCAGCGGCAGTGACTCTTCCCAACTTTCGCGGAAAGAACGACCACGTGAACAACCTCGAAGAACGCATTGCCGGCTGCTTTACCTACTCCATGAACGGAAAGCCTCCGGAGTACGGCAGCGACAACATGCTTGCAATATCTGCCTACCATCAGTGGTTGGCAAAGGGTGTCGCTATGTACCCAGAACAACCCATCTACGGCAGGGGCTTTCCCGCGCCGGATCGCCCTAAAGAACTGCGCTATGCTCGCGGAGAAGCCGCATTTGAGGAGAACTGTTCAGTTTGCCACGGCGAAGATGGCGAGGGCTTGCGCGTAGGTAACCAGACAGTTTTCCCTGCAGTCTGGGGAGATATGTCGAACAACTGGGGTGCGGGGATCGTGCGGGTATTTACGGCAGCGGGCTTTATTAAAAACAACATGCCATTGGGTCAACCTAACAGCCTGAGTGATCAGGAGGCTTGGGACATTGCCTACTACATTAGTAATCAGGAACGACCACAAGATCCACGTTATACCGGGGATGTAAAAGACACCTTGGAAAAGACGCAGGAGCGATTCCACAAACACTCTATGTATGGACAAGTCCGGGAAACCGACGGCCATATTCTTGGGGATCATAACAACACGGGAGAGAAGCCATTCCTCAAACCAGACTCGGTTCGCCCAAGAACCTTTGAATAGATGCTAGATGGGCGCTGTCCAACCCTTATGCAGCGCCTTAAAGCAGGCTATTAAATTACGACTTTAACTACTTGTTTTAAAATGTCATTTCCAAAAAACTAGCTCCTCATTCCGTTCATTGAAAGGCTCACCAATCTATTCAACTCACTGCACACCATTGAATCAATCTGATAATCATTTACAATCGCGCTTTAATTTTATCAGGAGACTTACAATGGCTGCACGGCACACTGCTTCTCGAACCCTTTTATCTCTGGCCTTTTTTGCGCCATTTGCAGTGCATGCCGCGCCAACCTCTCTAAATGAACTGGTTGTGGTTGGCAGCCGCGCACCTGCGCAAATAAGCCAGATCCCCGGTTCGGTTTGGGTTCTTGAGGATGAGGAACTGGAAGAGCAGTTCCGCGCTGGTCAGGACCTGAAAACGGTCATCGGAAAACTGGTGCCCAGTATGGATTTGGCACCTGAGACCCGAACTAATTATGGCCAAAATATGCGTGGTCGAAGTGTGCTGGTAATGATTGATGGCGTGTCTCTCAATGGCTCCCGCGGGCTCAGCCGGCAATTCGATTCTATCGATCCATTCAACGTCGAGCGCATCGAAGTGCTTTCCGGTGCTACGGCAGTCTACGGTGGTGGTAGCACAGGTGGCATCGTGAACATCATTACGAAGAA
Source organism: Marinobacter salexigens (assembly GCF_018860765.1). Lineage (GTDB taxonomy): Bacteria > Pseudomonadota > Gammaproteobacteria > Pseudomonadales > Oleiphilaceae > Marinobacter > Marinobacter salexigens_A. The sequence continues at coordinate 97,472 of NZ_JAHKPV010000017.1, read as the reverse complement.
AGGTCGGGAGGGAGATGCTCAGTTCAGCACGGAAATAGGCGTTTCTAGTGGTTTCAATAGTTCTGAGGACCGCCAATACCGCTTCGGCCAATCCATCGCCGGAGGTAACGACAGGCTAAAAGGCCGACTCGCCATTGCTACGGAAGACAATGGCGCAATGTACGATGGTAATGGCGATGCCATCATGCCAGATATTTCCCAAACAGATCTGCAGTACAATCGCAGCCTTGACGTAATGGGCAGCACCGAGATTCGAATCAATGAGAACCAGAAACTCGACCTGACAGCCCAGCTATACAATTCCGGCTACCGTGGAAATCAAGGGGCGTGGCTGGGACCTTACCTTGCCGAGATAAATAACCCCGAAATCCGTAATGGTTTCTCCAGCGACCGGGATCCCCAAACTGACCGGCACATGTTCAATTTGGCATGGCAACATCTGGATTTTCTGGGTCACACAGCCTACTTACAAGCTTCGATGCGTAATGAGGAGTCCAGCTTCCACCCCTACCCTTATCAGCGCGCAACTTTGCCCCAAAGCTACTTCGGCGCATCACAACAGAACACCCGTCAGTACCTAATAAAGGGGCTTCTGGCTAAAGACTTTGGCAACGTTCGGCTCAATTACGGCATAGATCTTGATCGCGAAGACTTCTCCGCTAACCAAATGATTTTCGACAACGCAACCGCGTTTCCCAGCGGCGGTATGACATTTGATGAAGAATTCACGATCGATCGCTATCCGGACTATCGTGTGGAAGGTATCGCTGCCTATTTTCAGGCTGAATGGCAGGCTACCGAACGGCTCCAGCTGAATGCCGGAATTCGGCAGAGGCATGCCCGGCTTGAGATGGAAGACTTTATAGGCACACAACAAGCAGTCGAGGTTGAGCGTGGGTTGGTAACGAGTGCAGATACGATTCCGGGCGGCGAGAACGACTACGATGTCACCCTGTTAAACGCCGGTGGTATCTATAACTTAAATGACGACCAACAAGTTTGGGCCAATGTGAGTCAGGGTTTCGAGATCCCGGATCCCGGCAAGGTGGCTGGTCGCGGGAACTATAGCCTGAGTGACGGCCACTATGTCCTCACCGACTCTCTGAATATTAATGACAACACGGTACCTGGGTTGAAAACCAATCAGGTGGAGCTTGGTTGGCGTACTTATCAGGTGCAATGGGATGTGCAGGTAGCCGCCTACTACACTTGGTCGGACAAAGAAGCAGTCACCAACCGAACTACACTTACAGTGGATGTGGTTGATAACAAAACCCGGGATTACGGTCTGGAAGGTGCTCTTACCTGGCGCGCAAACCGGCAATGGTCTTTTGGCGGAACAGCCCACTATGCGCGCTCCGAAGTGGAAGGTGCGAACGGCGACTGGAAAAAGAACCTCGTAACCGCCGCGAGCCTTCCTAATGCAACCGCTTTTGTTCAGTGGAGAGATAGCCAGAACTCTGCCCGTCTTCAAGGCTCTCGTGCGTTTGGTATTAAAGACGATGCTGGCGATGAAATAAACGGGTTTACTACATTCGATTTACTAACGTCGCGTGAGCTGCCTTTGGGTCGTGTCAATTTCTCCATCACCAACTTGTTGGATAAGCAGTACAACACTGTGTGGGGGCAGCGGGCTCAGCTGTTCTACGGCTTTGAAGATCTCTTCGATTTCAAAGGTCAAGGTCGAGCCTATACCCTATCCTACTCCGTGGACTATTGATGGCATGTTGATTGGCAAGCGCTTAGGGCTCGTGGTTCGAGCCCTCGCTTTTCTGCTGCTGAGCTTCACTGTTAGTGCGGATGGTCTGGAGCTGCACAAGGCTGGCGACTTGAAACAGGGTGTCGCTCCCAAGCGAATTGTGGCTTTGAATTGGTGGTTGGCCGAGCACTTGCTGGCGCTGGGCGTTACCCCCGTGGGGGTGGCCGAAATCGAGCGTTACCGACAATGGGTAGTGGAGCCGCAGGCGCCGGAGTCTATAAAATCTGTGGGTCGCCGTCAGGCGCCGAATCTAGAAGCTATCCGATCTCTCAAACCGGACCTGATCTTGGTGACCGGCCACTTAGAAGCCGCGGTGCCTGCTTTGCGAGCCATCGCACCAACGTTGGTCCAAACGACTTATGAATCCGATTCTAATCCCTGGGTTAAGGCTCGCGAACACCTGCTTGCATTAGGAAAAATACTTGACCTTGAAGATAAGGCTCGAGCTGTTATTGCGCAGGCTGAACAGGACCTTGCAGCCACCCGAGATCAGCTTTTAAAGGCTGGATTAGCTGGAAATACAGCCTTTATCGTCCGCTTTCTAGACGACAGACGTGTGCGTGTCCACGGCGCCAACTCCATGCTGAATCAAGCACTGGAACAGGCTGGTCTCACCAACTCTTGGCACCGACCTACCAATCTCTGGGGTTTCACTCCTGGGACCATTGCCGACTTGGGCGGCCAGCCCGATGCTTGGTTAATCTATATACGGCCGTGGCCGGAGGCAGACAGGGAGCGTCTACAGGAAAGCGGCCTCTGGCCTTATCTGCCCATGGCACGCAGTGGTCGAATAATTGGTGTTGGGCCGGTTTGGACGTTCGGCGGCGTGGTGAGCGTACCCCGTATGGCTCGCATGCTTGCGGATCAGCTGCTGCAAGGTGCTCAGGAGCAAAAACCATGAAGCAACTTGTTCTACAGCGCCAGTCTCAGCTTTGGCTGCCGCTTTTGGTGGTGTTATCGCTGTTGGCGGGTGTGTTCTTATCTCCTGCCACTAGTTTCGAAAATTTGTTGCGCTTACCCGGGGCTCTTGTACTTAGCCAATCTGCAACTTTCGAACAAGCCGTGCTGCATTACACCTTGCTACCACGGTTAACCATTGCCCTGCTAACCGGTGCTGCCCTTGGCTTTGCAGGCACACTTGTGCAGCAAGTCTTGCGCAACCCTTTGGCAGCTCCAACTACGTTAGGTGTCGCCGCTGGTGCTCAGCTAACGTTGGGGCTTATCATGCTGATGGCACCTTCGCTTCTAGTTTGGCGCGAAATATGGGCCATGGTCGGTGGGCTCGCAGCCCTTGGTCTGGTCTTGTTGATGGGGGCTCGGCGCGGATTCGATCCGCTAACGCTTACCCTTTGCGGGCTGATTGTAAGTCTGTATCTAGGGGCCATAAACACGGTGATTTTGTTGTTCAATCAGGAGCAACTTGCCGGTTTGTTTATATGGGGAGCCGGTGAACTCAGCCAAAACGATTGGAACAGCACTCTCGCATTGCTGCCCCGCTTGCTGATTGCAGCTGGGTTGGCACTGGTTCTTCTGCGCCCGCTGCAAGCGCTGGACCTAGGAACTGAGGGAGCAAAATCGTTAGGGTTGTCGCCAAACATCATCCGCATTCTAGCGTTGACTCTGGCAGTCTATCTTACAGCTCTTACCGTAAGCCATGTGGGCGTGGTTGGGTTCATTGGTCTGGCGGCGCCGGCTATTGCTCGATTACTGGGCGCACGAACGCTGCGCCAACGCATGCTTACCAGCGCCCTTACCGGCGCGCTCATTTGTTTGATCGCTGACGGTATTGCCCAACAACTAACGTTTGCGTTCGGGCACATGTTGTTCCCCACCGGCGCAGCCACAGCATTGATTGGCGGTCCAGTATTGTTATGGGTATTGACCCGCAATCGGTTAATGTCGGCTCGCCCCACTCAGCCTACATCCATGGCCACAGCTAGGCGTGAGTTCTCGAAAACAGGCTTGCTGTTGTTGTGCTTAATCACTCTGGGCAGTTTGGCAGTTACATTGTCGCTCGGCCCCACATGGGAAGGCTGGCGCTGGACCAGTTTCGACGGAGAGACAGCACTCCTAGCCATGCGCCTACCGCGAATGACCACAGCGCTAATGGCCGGCGGACTACTTGCCGGTGCTGGCGTCATTGTTCAAAGGTTGACCCGAAACCCCATGGCTAGTCCAGAGCTACTAGGCATTAGCACAGGTGCGGCGTTAGGCATGGTGCTATTAATTCTTACAGTCGGCACCGGTAGCCGCACTTTGCAGATTCTGGCTGGAGGTGCAGGCGGAACTTTGGTTCTACTGATGCTGCTATTACTGAGTCGACGAAGCGGTTTTTCTCCACAGCGTTTGCTCTTGGGTGGTATTGCTCTGTCAGCCCTTTTAGATGCAGGTATTCGCATGATCTTGGCCATGGGCGACGCCCAATCAATCGTGCTGCTTAACTGGTTGGCGGGTTCTACTTGGCTGTCTGGACAATCTGATGCCTGGACCCTTGCCATAGCCGCACCTATCCTTGCGCTGATGGCTGTTCTAACAGGCCGATGGCTTGACCTTCTGCCTTTGGGCGACACGGCTGCCAGTTCGCTGGGCTTACCACTGGCACCGGCTCGACTGCTACTTCTATTGCTTGCGGCGCTCATGACCGCTGCTGCAACTCTGGTTGTTGGTCCCTTGTCGTTTGTGGGTTTGATGGCACCGCATTTGGCACGGCTGTTAGGTTACCAACGCGCCTTACCTCAACTTCTAAGCGCCTTTGTTATTGGCAGTTTGCTGATGCTGTGGGCTGACTGGCTTGCGCGCTCACTGGTGTATCCCCATGAGTTGCCCGCGGGCTTGGTAGCCACTCTGATTGGCGGTGGCTATTTTCTGGTACGGATGTACCGAATGCCAAGTCGCCACTAATGCCAGTACTTTGATCCTGACCCCTCGACACTACAAAGAGAGATCGAGCCATGTTCGCACTGAGTGCCGCCAGCTTTAGCTTGGCAGAGAAAACACTGCTTCACCCTATCGATCTCAATGTTGCCCCCGGGCAAATGGTAGGGTTGATAGGTCACAATGGATCTGGCAAATCAACACTATTGAAACTTCTGGCTCGCCAGCTAACTCCCACCTCTGGCCAGATCACTCTGGAAGGAAAGGAATTGCACCGTTGGGGTGACCGTGCGCTCGCCCAGAAGGTCGCTTATCTGCCGCAGCAACCACCCGCAACGGATGGTTTAACCGTTAAAGAACTGGTTCGTTTTGGTCGTTATCCTTGGCATGGCGCATTGGGGCGATTTTCACCGGAAGACGCAAAACAGGTAGAAAGAGCGTTAGCACTCACAGATACTGAGAGCTTTGCGAACCGTAGCGTTGATGAACTGTCTGGAGGAGAACGCCAGCGAGTTTGGCTAGCTATGCTGCTAGCTCAAAATGCCCGTTTCTTGTTGTTGGATGAGCCTACCTCTGCTTTGGATGTAGCTCACCAAATTGAAGTGCTTTCTTTGGTGCGTAAATTGGGAAAGGAATTGGATATAGGTGTTGTAGTCGTGCTCCATGACATCAACATGGCAGCCGGATTTTGTGATCACTTGGTAGCCTTGCACGGAGGGCGATTGTTAACGGAGGGCACACCGGATGAGTTAATGAACCAACAAACTCTGAAAGATATCTACGGGGTAACTATGTCCATACTACCGCACCCTCATCGAGAAGGTGCACGAATCGCGGTAGCATAATGTTCTAACAAGTCATCCAGTTCCGGGTAAAAGCGCACCCTTTGGTGGCCGGTCAATCAGTGGGCAGTTTTGGCACAGAGGTAGGGTCGGCAATCGATAGCGTAGGCAACACTGTTGCCGCTGACGCTGTGGCTCAATCCCCTCTCCCCGCTCTACGTATCGAACGGGATTTGCCATAGGGTTCGAGAGCCCATTAGGTCGCTTGCCCAACTTTACAAGTTGTTGACCATCCCAAAGAAGGCTATCTGGTAACCCTGCTGACTCCAAAGTGCGAATAAGCCATTCGAAATAATTGGCCGCATTGTTCCAGAGTACACGGCGCGAGATCTTTATGTGGGCACACCAGCCCTCGATAAGAGGCGCGAAATTTAGATCCAACAAGGCTCTGAAACGCTCAAAAGAATCCAAAGGAGTTGTTTGAAAAGGCCCTCCTCCATGAGGTAAACGGAATGCCTCGGGCAACCCGCTTTCATCTAGAATGACTTCTACCTGATCAAGAGCAACGGGCAAATCATGCCCAGACATTAAGTTGGCGACCACCACGGGAACAGTAAGTTTTGCGAAATAGTGCTTGGACCATAACGAGATCAGCGCGCGTTGGTCATCACCCGATTGCGACTTCCGGTATTGAGAAAGCAGCCGAGCAACCCCCTCTTCTGAGGCCAGATCACTGGCAGGTACACCCACTCGTTGATCCTGACCCTTCACAACTAGTGCATCTCGGTAGCGCTCCAAGTTACCCGTAAACAAATGATCGAGAGCAGGAATGGCCATGGCGTATCTAAGTGATCCTTTGACGTTACCTCTTTAAGAGGCAAGGTGATCTGGCAACCAATGATAATACGAACGTTTATCATTATACATACAAAGACCCTGTTGATGAACTCATTTCCAGTGGGTGGCATTCATGTTTTGGCCGTTAAAGAGTGAGATTTTAAGGTCAATATCCCGCAATAGTTCAGCAGTGTCTTATACTGACCCTAATTCACTGCTTATGGCCTGATTATGGAAAATCGAAATAAAATTGTTACAAGCACTTTGTTGTTGTTATCCAGCCCTTACGCCTTCGGGGCAGTCGCCATCGATGACTATTACACGCTCAATGTCCAACAGCCTGGTGTGACGACCTTTATCGCACCGGCTCTCAACGATATATTCGACGATGGCTTCACAGGCTTCACCCTTGCAGATTTTGAGCTCGTTCAAGGTCAGGGCATTATTCGAACCAACTCTGACGGTTCCTCATTCGAGCCTGCTCAGGGTTTTATAGGGACAGCGGAGATTCGTTACACCCTAGAGGATAACTCTGGCTCGGATCAGGCCTCGGTTTATATTGAGGTGACCAATGACGGTGCCCTTATTCAAGCTGTACGAGATACTTTCTATCTGCCAGAAAATACTGGTGCCGTTACCCTGCCCGTTAGAGAAAACGATTGGTTTGAGTTTGTCACCGGGTCTCCAACCTTTATAGCGAGCGCGAGTAGCAATACCGCACAAGGTGGAACAGTCACTACCAGTCCCAACAGTTTATCCACTGTTGAATACACTCCCCCGGATAACTTCATTGGTGTAGACACTTTCAACTACACGTTAGAGGGCCCTGGCGGAACCTCCCAAACGACAGTGACTGTCAACGTTGGCGTAGAGCCAGGACAAAATGGCGTTTCCATGCCAGACAACCTGACAGCCGAAGAAGCCAGCACCTTCGCTGTTGTTGTGGAGGCGTGCGAACAAGAGAACACCGGCATACCCTGTGAAGACATAGCAGACCTCACTCCTGAAGAACAAAAACAGCTGGCGCAACAGCTTTCAGGACAGCACGCTAAGTTACAAGTGCGAGCGATGCGGCAGCTGCAAAGACAGCAGTCCAGTAACATAAACGCGAGGCTTAAAGAGATTCGCGCTGCCCGAAACCCCATCAGCATCGACGGCTTAAACTTGGCGGTAATGGGGAGAAGCCTACCCTTAGCTCAGGCAATGCAGGGTGGCCTAAGCGGTGGTGCGGCTGGCGATAGCGTTGTTGATAGCGATGACGCTGTTGATGGCGAGGTTGTTGCGGGTGATACAGGTGTAGATGATGCCAAAGGTGCAGGTGATGGAGGGGGCAGCAGTGAATGGATAAGCCCTTGGGGTGCCTTTATTAATGGCAAAATCAGCGTTGGTGAAAGCAATGAAACCGTTGATCGCCCAAGCTACGACCAAGATGGCTATAGTGTGACACTCGGACTCGACTACCGCTTCAGTGACACCATAGTAGTCGGTGCCGCTGCAGGGCTTGGTGAATCTAATACGGACTTTACTTCGATGCAGGGGCGTCAAAATGTCCAGTCGTTTTCTCTCGTTTCTTTCGGCAACTACTATCCCATCCCGAATCTGTATATAGATGGTTTGGCTATGTGGACACAGGGCGACTTGGATGTGAAGCGTGAAGTCAACGTCGCCAGTATCCAGCAACAGCTGACCTCAGATACAAGTAGCCGAAGCCTGACTGCGGCTACAAGTATCGGTTACGAATTTAACTACCAGCGCTGGCAAAATAGCCTTTACGGTCGTCTGGAGTATTCCGACTTGAACATTGACGGTTATACCGAAACAGGCGGCAGTCTTGGGTTGACCTTAGGTAAGCAAAAAACCGATAGCTTAATCAGTGCGTTGGGCACCCGGGTTGGGTATGCGTTTAGTTGGAGTCGAGGCGTTTTAATCCCCTCCGTCGAGTTGGAATACATCAAAGAAAACAGCGACGACGTTAATATCAGGAATGAGTTCACTCAGGCAGTCACAGCGGGCAGTTTCAATATCAATGCCGATGAGCCAGACACTGAATACATGAGCCTGAGCACCTCGGTATCCGCTGTATTTAGTGGCGGGCGCTCGGCGTTCATTCGCTATGAGACTCTGCTGTTACAGGACAGCTACGACTTTAGCTCATACTCAGTGGGGTTCCGTGCCGAATTCTAACGGCCAAAACTAAGGGAAGATCGCTCACTTTTATTGTGAGCGATCGATTAAAAAAAGTTCGTCACAATGAGTAAGACAATGCCGGCCACGGCAGCAGTCGCTATAAATGCAATAGCGGCGGTTTTAATGTCGGTGCCAGACACTTTCGTCGGGCTGCGATACTCGGCCATAGGTTCGGGCAGTTGTTCACCTTCCGGCAGCATAAAGGCACACTCCACGCTGCCGAAGCAAACAAGATCACCACTGGACAGATAGCCTGTTAGGCACTTTTTACCGTTGGCATATGTGCCATTAGCCGACATGAGGTCCACGACTTTCCAGCGACCTGCGTCGTTGATGATCTGTGCATGGGCGCCAGACACGCTCTCATGGTTCAGCATCACATCTGAATTCGGTGACCGACCGATTTCCCATTGGTTTCTACCCTCCCCAATGAGCTGAAAGCGCAATCCCACCACCGGATCGCTGGTGCCAATCAGTGTGGGCTCTTCCACTGCTTGTTGAGGGATCTTTTTGTCATCGCTATTAGGCTGTAACCCCGGCAACGAATCCTTGGAAAAAAAAGCAGTGCCATCAACGCTTTGCTGGTTATTAAGAACCCAAGAGGGCGGCGCTTTGGAATCACCTGCTTCTGGCTTAGAGTCATCAGCGGCCACTTCTTCTGCAGGAGGCGCCTCCTCGGGTGCCTGAGCTTCTTCCTCATCCAAGTCACCATGCAGCAAAGTAGCATCGGGATCGGCGCTGGCACCGTACAGCAAGGTCGCATCTGGATCTTGTTCCACCACAGGGGCTTTGATTAAGAGCGTGAATATCGATTGGCCAACCTGCAGTTGGTCACCTTCTTTGAGCAAGCATGCTTGCTCAATGCGTTCACCGTTCACAAATGTACCGTTGGTGGACCCGCTATCCTCGACCCAAACCCCTTCTGGGTCTGGAGTTAAAACGGCATGCTGGCGGGATGCACCTCCTTGGTCCAACACGATATCGCACTCAGCGCTGCGCCCCATTTTCAGCTCCTTCGCAACCGGCAGCTGTTGCTCACCGTTCACAGACCGGAGAAGAAATATCAGGCTATTTTGTTGTGTTGTCATGGCTCGCCTAACTCACTGACTATGAAAAAGAGGTTGCTGGCTACTCTACCCGCTAAAGTGCCAGAGTAAGCCAATCGTTAGCACCAAAACAGCAGCGCCTGCCCCCAATAGAATGGGTACTAAGGAATGCCGTTGTGTCGCAGCTGGTGTCTCAATCTTTGGCTTATCAAGCATATCATCGGCCACATGCCGATTCTCTGCTATCAATACTGTAATGTTATCCTTGCCGCCCGCCGCAAGCGCCGCTGCAATCAATTCATCCACTGCCACCGCGCTGAAATCGTCAGCGCTAAGAGCTTCATTCAGCGTGTTTTCAATAGCGCGGTCATCCAGCTCATCTGTCAAACCGTCTGAACAGAGCAGCAAACTATCCCCCCGTTTCCATGCCACAGTGGTCAGTTCTGGCTGCGGGGCACTGAGCCCCAAACACTGGGTAACCAAGTTGCGTTTGGGATGGTTGCGAGCTTCATCCTCAGTAATCTTGCCTTGAGAAAACAGCCAATGTACATAGGAATGATCTCTGGAAACCTGCCTCAGGCCAGTTTCTCGGTTGAACAAATAGGCTCTTGAATCGCCAGCCCAGCAAACGCTCAGCTGTTTGGGCTCCAATTTGGCCACAACAACCGCTGCACCCATGCCCTTGCTCTCCGGGTGAGCTTTGGAGTGCTGAAGAATGCGTGTATGGCACTCCATTAAGGCGGCCACAAGTCCTCCAGACGCGGGGTTCAGCTCACCGAGAGATTTTACAATAATAGCGCTGGCCACTTCGCCCGCGGCGTACCCCCCCATACCATCAACCACAGCTGCCAACCCAGTTGAGTCATTGCGGTAAAATGCATCTTCGTTCTGTTCACGCACAGCCCCCGGATGTGTTTTGCCCAATAATCGAAACATGGCTGTGGTCTCTTGTGGTCTTTTATGGTGTTCAAGCAGGCAGCTAAGGCAAAACTCTCGCTAATGCAGCACAGGCCGTGGCAAAACTCTTCGGCTTAAACTCGGTTTCGTCACCCAAGCTGGCAAACACTTTATCTAATTGAGTTGTTATCTTTTTCCGATCTCCTAAGGAGTAGGACAAAGATTCCAAAGCGAGAAATGCTTGCTCCGCGCTACTGTAATCGGCGTAACGGTCCCGTGCGCCGTTATCGGCAATGCTCTGGCGCAGCGCCTTTATGGTCTTGGGGCTTGGTGGCTTACGTTTAAGGTTAGCGGCCAACTCAACAAGCTGTAATCGCAAGGTTTCTGTTGCGGTACCTACCGCTTTGGGTTGGTTGTGCGCTCTGTGTAGATCCCGCATTGCACTGGCATATTTTTCGTAGCCAGCCGGTGCTGTAGCTTTAATAATTGCGGCCACCATATCAAAGCTGTGATCCATCAACCTTAGGCTACCCGTAGGCAGTTGGGAACTGAAATCATCAGGCCTGCCACGGCGGGGGCTCATACCTTGATGGCAACTATGGCAGTCGTATATAGACAGCTCTATCATGCCTCTACCCAAGCTTTTGCCAAGGTTATGGGTGTCGATCAGAGCGAGTTGCCGTGTGGCCATTTCCACTTGCCCTACAGCCCATAAATAGCCCACCGGGTGATCGCCTTTGCGGGCAATATAGTCTTCGTCTACTTGATAATGTGCGGGCTGATTAGCTGTAAATGTATCCAGCTCGAAGCTTAGACGCGGATGACCAGCTGCCATAATGGCGTGGGTGGCGAACTTGTCTTTGGTGCCCATATGACAAGATAGGCACAAGTCCGCGCGGGCTATCGGGTCGGACAAAGGGTAAAGCCCATTATCAAGATTATCTTGATGCGTAACATTCGGTTCGGTGTGGCTCCTTAGCCAATTTTCCGCACCTCCGTGGCAGCCTTCGCAGCCAACCCCATCGGTCAGCTGGAATTTAGGGCCACGCCTACCGCTAGGTACGTGGTCTGTGTGGCAATCGAGGCAGATAGTCGCATTCTGGGCGTTGGCTAACCCCAGTGCTTTCGCCATTGCTTTGGATTCGGGATTACTCAGTACACGGTAGGCTCGTGAGTGAAAATCCGTGGTAGACCAGAGTCGGTACTCATTAAGTTGCACATTACTGTTTGCCTGCGCGGACGTTTTACCGTGGCAAATAGAGGATGCACAGGTTGCGACACCCATATGCTTGTAGTCGTCGTTCTGAGGCAATGGTGCGGCGGTTGCCGGCGCCGCACTGAGCATCGCGCTCATGATCAACAACATCAATATTCTTGTTATTCGAATAAACCCGGCCATTGTTTGCTCTCAGTGGCGATAAAACTGCGAACGCAAAGTAAGGAGCCCTGCCCTAATCCTTTACGAACCACGGCTCTCCATTTTCATCGAGATAAAGCTTTTCCATCTCTTCCTTATTCAAGGGCCTTGAGCCTTTACGGCCAAACACCGCAATCTGGCCGCCGGTTTCATCCACTCCCCTATCCCGATCAAGACCTCGCGACAAACTCAGGGCTGGCGACGCTGTGGGGTAGCTGGCGATAAATTTCGGCACTGGTTCCGGGCTGAAGCCATAGAAGTTCGGCTGCAGCTCGGGCGAAGTGAGCTGAACAATCTGTAAGCCGTTTTTGCCATCGGCAACATAGGCAAACAGTGAAGCATTAGTAGCGCCAACAACCACATCCCGGCTGTCGCCCAAACGCCCGTCTGCATCATACTGCACGTGCAACTTGGGCTCCTCAGGGGATTCAATATCCACAATCAGCAAACCTTCTTTACCAGCGGCAATGTAAGCGTAGGTGCGAGACAGGTAGAGCTTTTGAGCATCTTTGATCGCAAGCCTTGCTTCAGAAACAAGTTTTGGCTTGTCTGGATGAGTTACATCAATTACCTGCAAGCCCTCCGCATTGGTGACAAACAGGTAGCGGAACTGCAAGGCACTGGCACGCACATCCTGCATGGGCACCACGGCGGCAACTGTGGGTTTGAGCGGGTCGTTTAGATCCAATATAACCATGCCTACATCAGCGGCCACATAAACATAGTTTCCGCCAATGGTGAGATGTTTTGCGCCCTTGAGCACATCGTTTTCATTCCACGTAAGTGCGCGCTTTAGCTGATTATTGGTGGGCTCTCCATCCATGAGCGTGTCAATATCCACCAGAATCAGACCTTCTTCTGTATCGGTGATCAGCGCGTAATTATAAATAGGAGCGAAAGGCTGCTCCTGATTGGTCTTTCGCATTAGCTCGCCAGTGTTTAATGACGGACGAATGGGTTGATTACTAGGCAGAGCCACGCAGCTCGCGTTTGCACTAGAGATTTGGGTGTCGTGACCGAGAGGGCTAGCTGGTGCGGTAATAATGCGCTGGGAGACACCTTTGTTGGCAATAGAGGCAATATCGTAAACACGGAAGCCGCTCTTGCCTTCGGCAACATAGAGATACTCGCCTCGCATTTGCACACACTGAGCCTTGCCCGAGCTGCGCGTATAGGCTGTTTTCAGGCGCTCATTATTGTCTTGGTGATCTTTAAACCAGTCCGGGTAGGCATAGCGGTGCAGATAGCTGCCAATCACCGCTTGCGGCTCATCCCACTCAGTGACTTCTACACCGGTAACATTGGATTCGGTGCCAAGCCAAGCGTAATAGCCAATGAAGTTAATGGAGTTAGTACCCATCACCAGCAGTTGCGACATGATGGCATTGTTGTCGTTGGCCTCAGCCAAATGGCAATTCGAACAGGTTTTGGTTTCCGTTTTGCGCGTGGTGTGGGGGAAATGAGGGTTAAATGCCTGTGAGCTGAAACCACTTGCCGCAATAGGTGGCTGCTGTATATAAATTTTTTCACGGTTGGCGTTTTCGGATGAAAGCACAAGGGCAGAAGATGAGCGCACGGGTGCGTATTTTCCGCCTTTGCCCGGAGAGTGCTTGCCCAACAAAAACATCTGGTCGCCAGCGACTTGCGGGTTATAGCTGGCAAAGTTGCGTGTTTCACCGCCCTCATAATGATGCCGCTCGGTCTTTTCGTTGGCTTTTATGGGTAGGTGGCAACCGCCGCAGGTGTTGGTCCACGAGGTATGGCACGCAAAACATTCCATCTTGTCGTTGGAATGGGCCAGATCTTCCATGGGTACGTCAACGCCGAAGTGCTGCACGGTTACGTCGTTACTCATGAGTTTGGCCCGAGCAGCCTTCTCGTTGTAGTCGGCGCTGCTTTTGCTAACGCTCTTTTTCACCAGACTAACTTTCCATTCCTTGTCTGGGTACATTATTGAGCGTTGGTACAGGTCGTTATTGATCCACTCAAACCGTCGCCGACCATCAGGTGTTCGCATCAACGACATATCGGTGCCACCTTCGAGCGCGGCTGGCCCCGAGGTAAACAGATTGGGGAGTTCCTGTGCAGTGCCGTGACAGTCTTTGCACCCGACTTCTACAGCCATAGCCACTTCACCATATAGGTATCCGTTTCCATGGTTGTCCTGTGAGAAGTGGCAGTCCGCGCAATGCATACCCGCGTCTAGGTGCGTAGACGTAAGATGAACCGCCTTTTTGAATTTTTCCGGGTCGTCATTGGTAACGATCTCACCGTTTTCATCCAGTAAATGCCCTTTTCGATCACGTTTGAATACAGCTCGGAAGTTCCAGCCATGGCCGTGGTAATCGGCAAACTGGGTATCCTGATATTGGTCATTGTTTTCCCAAACCTTCTTTAGGAAATCCAGATCCGCCCACTTCCCTCTTGGCGCTGCACCTTCGGGGTTGCGCTCCAGAACTTTTCTGCGTTCTTCAGCCGTTGGATATTGCTGTTTTTCCGGCCACATAAAAGGTGCGTCAGACTCGTAGTCCCACATGGTGTAGCCCAAAAAGGTGTTCATAAACATATTGGGCTGATGCATGTGGCAACTCATACACTGGCTGCTGGGTACGGCCCGGGTAAATTTGTGTTCCAAAGGATGGCCAGACTCGGCTTTGTTGATGGTGGGGTCTTTAGTGGCAGTTTTGCCATCGTGCCCGAACTGCGCGTACGGCCCCGAGTGAGCAACTTCACGATCGTTGGCGTATACCACATGGCAGGATGCGCACCCGGAGTGACGGTAGTCACCGGGCTGGTCATTCGTACCAATGAACCAGGTAAGTGGGTCATTCAGGCGGGTCTTGGTGATGTTCAGCAAAGGCACCGCAATCCTCTGCCCTGTTCCCGGCCCGCGGTTAGACTGTTTGAAATCTGGACGACCCGGCTCTTCCAAACGTTGAATCAATCCAGCCGCATTGGGTAACCCTGTTTCGGGAAACAGGGTTCCGATATTACGACCGCCATCCTCGAACACCCTGAATATATCGCCCGGTTTAACCGTTTCCCAAGCAGCCAGTGGCAGTAATTGCGGCACTATTCCCATCGCTGCCGCTTCATCTTTCAGGTCTTCGGGTATCTTTGGACCTTTCAGAACCGTTCCTACACCGTCACGGTTATAGGACTCGCCCATAATGGGATCTTTGTAGGGCAGAATACCGTTATTGTAGGAAGCCGCCGACCAAAACATTGCTGTGGTGCTGTGCAAACTGCGGGTTGACGCTTCAACAATCTCCTGATGGCAAGCTCCACAGGATTCATTAGCAACACGTAAATCCGAAGGGTTAATAAAGCGCACAAATTCCGGGCTTTCTTTATTTAATAGCGTGTAAGTACGCTCGGGATTTCGACTGGTGGGCCAAGCATCCGGATAGCGAGGTAAAACGTGAGCTTTTTGCATCGTGGATTTGTAGGTCAGGTTGCTCAGGTTGGCACCCTGAACTCCAGAGAATGTGACCTCTGGATTGCCTCCGTGGCAATCAACGCAGCCCAGCTTCACCGACTCGCTAACATGCATGTTCTTGGCATCGGAGTCTGTATGGCAACTTACGCATCCCGCGCTTTTAAGCTCCACATCATTATCACTTTGGGTAGCTGGTGCATGGGCCGCAGTTACGTACTGTCGATCAACTTTCTCATACTGGCTTGAACCATAAACCAGAGTACTCGCAGCCCCCAGCCCGAGCAGAACTGCCCCCATCACGAGCATGTTGCGAACAGCATCTAATCGCCAGAATCCATTTTGCATAAGAGCCGCCATTATTTTAGTTATTTGATTCAATAGGTTAAAACCAGGTTAAAAAGGAAGTAGTCAGGGCTTTCGTCCTCAAACAAAGACTTGAAGCCATCACCCGGTAGCAAACGGGAGTATGAGCCCCGCAGGATAATGTTCTGGCTATTGAGTGGCCGGTAAATTGCCGACAGTGATATGTCCTGCCCCAATGTCCGGTCAACCCCACCCTGATTGCGGGCGGTTTCCAAAACGGTGGTATCGTCAAACTGCAAGAGATTCCAATTGCCGCTAACGCGCAGCGTCGGTAGAACATCCGCATCAAAACCCAGCCCTGCCATACGCAAACCCGGGTTCGCAAAGTTGGCCTGACCCTGCTCTTTCGATGAGCGCAGTGAGGGTAAAATACCATTGCGCCCTGATAGAGCCACACGCCCACCGCCAATCAAGGGGACGGCTTGGCGAATCCAATAGCTGCTGTCTGATCCGGCAATCAACGGATTCTCAAATACAGCATCAAAACCCGTTGACTTGTCATCAAAAGGATCGTTGTCGCCGGAGGCATAGACAAAGGATGATCTCAGCCGAAACCAGTCGAAATCGATTGAAGGCTCCATTGCGAAAAAGAAAGCTTGAATATCTGTGCTGGCATCGCGAAAGGTGCCTACAGATTCATCGCCAAACGCATAATAGGCTTGGGCCGACAAATTAAGCCTGCCGATATGCCCATCAACCGCGTAGCCCAAATAAGTCACCTGATAACTGCGTGGTTTTTCCAAACCTATAGACGCGGGGCGGGCTACAAAGTCGTTATTATCGTAATAAAAGGCATCCTCATTGTTGCGGTTGTGCAGCACACTGAACTGAGAGATTAGACCTTTCTTGAACAAGTCCTGCCAATAGAGATTGGCGACGAAGATGTCGTCATCCCGTAGCGATTGGTCAACATCGTTCAGGCCGCTGTTGGTGTCTTTTTCCAGACGCCGGAACCAGCCTAAGTTGTACTGGAATATGTTATTACTTCGCGTTCCAAAGAGGCGAACCCCCACAGGGCTGTCGTTGAACAGAAAGCCACGGAAATCGTTAGTGAATGGCTGAATGCCCACTCGCACGCTGTCAAAATCATAGTTTGCCGACACATTCCGCAGGTGGTAATCCACGAAAGCACCCTGAATACCAATATGGCTGTCGCTGCGTGTTTTACCATCGTTGGGATTGGCATTTACCCCCTGCACTTCTTGCAGTTCTAGACGGTTGTAATTAACAACAGGAAGGAACCGAAATTCTAAATCGGGCGGCTTAAACGTCGTGTTGCCTTTGTAATAGACAAACTCCATCAGCAGGTTCTGATTATAGAACTGCTGCTCGCCGTCGCCGATCAAATCCAGTTTGCCGCCGTTTCCGGTACTGCTGCTACCTACTGGGGTTGGAACAGTGCGACTTTCGTAAACCGTATCCCAGATTCCTGTGAAGCTGAAAAACCAATCATCGTGTAGAGGCTTATCACCCTTAAGCAGGTTGCGGTTGTAGGGGTCCCACCAGCGCTCCTCATATAAGGAATCGACGATACGCCAACGATCGGGTACGGGAACCGAGGCTTGATAATCGCGCAACTGAGGGCGTGGTATGGGTGAAACTGGATTGGTGCGACGTTGCTGCGCTTGCCTGCGGATGATCGGGTCTTGTTGGCCATTGGACGTCGGGGCTTTGCCAGTTTTGGTCTGCTGAGAGTCGACACTCGGTGAACCAACTGTAGGAAGGCATTCTATTGCAGCCTGACCAGGCCGCCGGCGACGACCATCATTTTCTTCACAGTTCTGCGCGGCAGCCAGATCTGAAACCAGCATCAGCGTACCCAGCACGGTTAGCGAAGCGAAAAGCGAGTTAGGCTTCATGATCATTTACCTTTGCAGGGCTGTTGTTCGTCACTGCCCAGAAAAGGGGCCTGCGGACACTGGATGTAACGCAGCCGTGTTCCCTGCGGTGTTAGCGTATCGGCACGCATGTGCTCGGGCGCGTTGTTTATTGGATTTACACTTAACCGCGCATTGGCACGGTCGATGGCTAAAAACGCGATCATATCGTCTTGTTCTATGCCATCTCCGCTGACCCCGATGCCTCCTACGAGTACATTGCCGCGATAAATCGGCGCACTACCGGGAAAGATCTGAATGCCATTGGCCAACCGTTTGTGGGTGAAGCCAACTGTAGAAAAGGTACCCAAGCTTGCATGAGTAACGCCTCCACAGCTTTGCGGGGTGTCCGTAACAATGGCGCCAGCAGCAAAAAGCACATGCTGGATGACGCCGTTAATGACCAGATCTAACTGTAAACCCGTAGAAAACGGGCTCCACTTACCTGAAGGTTTGCTGAACGGGCCGGGGTCTGCGGTATCTATGCCATCCGGGAAGAAGGGGCGAGACAAATTACCACCAGCCCGATCGGAAAACGCCACGGCGCCATCGGTTAATGCTGTAGGTAAGCCAAGAAAACTTTGCACGGAGGTTACATAATCGCCTAGGTCGATGGTGTCGACCGTATTCAGCCCGCCAACCAAACTGATATACCGGGCATCCATTCCGGGTGTAGCAAGCGTGTTAGCCGCGGCACCGGATGAAAACAGAGCTGCTGTCCGGGCTTTTTGGAGGGATACATCGGAACCAAATACGGGCGCATCTCGGCTGCGCAGCATGCCCAATATGTTTCCATCAGTGTCTACCACGCTAATGGTGACCCGCGCTTGGCTGCCATGGGGCCGGCGTATTTGGGCGCGGGCTTGATTGGCCACCCGCAACGCCTCCTGCATTAACACTTCCACCTCGCTCGCCAGAAGTCTATCGGCCACAGGCTGCGCGCCTGCAGTGGCCGGATAACGATTGTTATTGGCCGCATCTACAAACACATAACCGTCGTCACCCACATAAGGCGCTTCATCCGATTTGGCACTATCTGCGGCACGAATGCCGGAAGCAGGTGAACCAAACACCAAGCCGGGTTGAATGGTGGCACCGGTGTATCCTGTTACCGCAACTAACTGCCCGTTGGCTGGTGGAAAAGAGGGAGCACTGCCGGGGTTACTCTGCAACTCGCTGGCATCTCCATCAAGGAAGCGGAGGGTTTTGCCCTCAATAGCAATCCGGTTGGCTCGCCGCTCGACGGGCGCAACAAAACCAAAGCTTGCAGCCAGAGCAATCAGCTCGTCCACATTAGCGTTTTGGTTACTCCGGTCATTATCAATAACATTGCGATCAAAGCTATAGAGATCATCGGCGATCACGCCAACACCGCCAATGACCGTTCCATTTTTATAAAGGGGCAATCCACCGGGATCTGCAGACAAACCAAGGGGCGAACGATGAGGGCCGATGGACGGGCCAAAACTGTTGAACCGCTGGCTAAAGTCCGAGCATGCAAGCTGGCTGAATTGCACACCAAATAGCGGGCCTGCAGGTTGAAAGAACTCGCCGGGATTAAAATGCTCTTGAACAATTTGGCTGGCAGTGCGGGTAGAGAAGGCATTACCTTCGGAGGACAAATAAGCACCAGTGATGGCTTTCGCAATGGCTGCAAGACCGTCTATTCCAGCCTCGATTCCTTCCAGTCCGCCCATGATCTCGGAGCCGCCAGAACCATCCGGAGAACTGGCGATCAATACGTCACGTGGCATTCCGGTAGTGCCGGTGCGCCAAACCCCTAGAACGTTGCCAACACGGTCAACCACCGCCAGAGTAGCATCGGTGCCGCGCGCATCGGCTTCAGCTACGCCCTGAGCGATCACAGTTTCCACGTCGTTAATAGTTAGGCGGACATTGTCGGGATTGCCACCTCGCTCGGTGTTAACGCAGGATCCGTCGCAACCTCCAAGCGGCACAGCCCCTGCTGCCGGATCAAGTTCACCGGAGCCACCGCCACATGCGGTAAGCAGGAAGGACAGTAAAACACTTAAGCGCTTAAGGCTGGTCATGAATTGCTCCTTGCATTAATTCACCTATGCCTCCAATACCCTCAGGGGCACTGTGTCTATGATAAGCGTGGCACGAAATACAGGTTAGCGCCACTCGACCTGCCTGAGCACGGCTATCATGACAGTCGACGCACTGCGCTATGTTAGGCATAAGAATATCGCTGCTCTCGGCGGAGGTCGTTGCACTGTGACAGCTTGAGCAAACCTCATCGCCGGATTGATCCCATTGTGTTAGATGACTTTGATGATCAAAGCGCGCATCGGCATACCAATCGTGGTTGATCTTCACCGGCAACACCTCCCAACGTTCGGAGCCTTCAGCATTTTCTTGTTCGGAGATTTCATGGCAAGTAACGCAGCCACGTTGAGAAAACTGCCTACCGGTTTCACGCAGGGCCTGCTGTTTGGCACATTGGTAATCCTGATCGCAGTCCTCTTCCGTAAACGTACGCCCTGGAACGCGCCTCCGCTCGAATCCGACGAGTGTGTCCGGGCTAAATGCGAGCTTTACGAAATGCGCCTCCAGCGCATCGTATACCTCCTCGGGCGCACCGTGGGGCAGCTGTTTTTGGGGAGTGCGCGGATCAAAGCTCAAGTCGTGGCAGCTGGCGCAGCTTGCTTCCATGCTGATTGGCTCAAAGTGTTCCCGGTCCGAACTCAGCGTGTGGCAATCCATGCACTGCAGAGCATCGCCGCGGCGAGCGTGTTTCACCGACTCCACATCGAGATGAGTATTATGGGGGAATTTCAGATGGCTTGTTTCTTTAACGGCTGCTATCCGGGATTCAGGGCCGTCACTCGCCTGAGGTCTTAATTTCTCAAGTTGCCAATCAATTGCCAGAAGACCGTTTTGACGTGTCACCTCAGGACGTAAAAGACTAAGGGCAAACTCCGGATGAGAATCCTGATTGAAGCCCTTTACCGACGGTTTCATCTGTTGATGACAGTCCAAACACAAACCTTCATTGCGGGCCACTAGGCTTGCTGGCTCGTTGTGCTCTTTGTGGCAATTTTGGCAAGCAAACTCATCAAGAGCGGCCACCCATCCAGCGGTCTCGGCCGGATGCTCTGCGGGCATCACATGATCCCCCAACTCAACGTGGCATTGCTGGCAAGCGTTGTCTTTTACTTGGACAAAAGGCGTTTGATGGCATGCGGCGCAGTTGTTGCCGGTAGTTAGCTCATGCGCCGACAATAGCGGCCCCGAAAGCCATAATTTATGGAAAGCCATGTTATCGTTAGCCAGTTCATTGGCGGCTTGAACAGCGGGCTTATCCGCCTGCCAAATATCGCTTAACAATGGCGACAGCCCCACCAACAACACCAGCACAAACAATACCCAGGATGCTATGCGCGGGCTAAATCCGAGTTGTGATACGGAGGTGCGATAAGCGTCGGAAAGAGCCCCCTCTGGCATTTCAACAAACTGCCACTCCAACGCAAGATCAAACCCCGCTGGGGCTTCAGCGCAGACAAATGTCTGTGCGCCAATACGAATCTCATCCCCGGGCTTTAACTCGGCCTGTTTCTGAATTTTACCGTTAATGATAAAGGACTGGCCCTTTGCGGCCACTAGGCGCAACTTATCGCCGCTTTTGGTCAAGCGGGCGTGTTCGGGTGCAATTCCTTTGTCCAAGAGCTGAATGTCACTCTTTTGCGAGCGACCGATCACAATGCTGTCCCGCGTCAGCTCGCTATCAGCATACTCTGGTAAGCCGCTGCTATCGTAGGTGATTTGTCTCAAAAGCAGTTGCATGGGGTTACCAGTAATAGAAAACAGACAGGATGTGAATGGCCAACGCAGCTAGAAGTGCAATGGTGAACGGGACATGAACCCACAACCAAACCTTTAGACGTGCGTCGAATTTAATATCTTGTCGCAATTGCCGGGATAGGGTCTGGCGTCGGCAAACCACTTCCAGCAGGCTTTGTATATTCTCGGCTTCACCCTGCTTGCGTGCACGGGGAATGCATTTGGCGACATAATCGATAATGGCTTGTTGGTCCCGATTTGATACCGGCTTGCGCTGAACACCGCCTTTTTTATCTTCTTCGATCAACACAACGGTTGAGCCATCACGGCCTAGTAGTTGGTCCAGAAAACCACCGCCTATAGCCGTTCGGTCGATAGCAGTATCAACGGCGCTGGCCAAATTGGGATGGCAGCGTTTGGCCAAGGCCCGGCCTTTTTGGTTCAAGTCGTTAAGCTCTGAAAAGAGTTGGCGCTGCGACTGGTTACGACGGTTTCTCGCCATAAGGTGCGGGTAACGCCGATAGAAATATAAGCCTATGAAACCCGAGAAAATCACCACACACATCAACACATAGGCAAGGCTATGAACGTTCAATCCAATCTGCAGTGCTGAATGCAAACTCACAACAATCAACAAAGACGCGCCCAGGTAAACATGGGCAGAGGTCCATGCCTGTACGTTACTTTTTCCGTAACGCCGCTTAACAATGCCCAATGCGGTTAACCAGACAATCAACGCCAAACCAATACTCCCCAATACATACCCTTGCCACGTACCTCCATTGGGGGGCTGGAAATCGCTATGCGAGGCAAAGAGCACAATCGCAGCAAGAATTAACAGTAGCGCCCACCAGCCATAGCGCCCTTTGCGATATTCCAGTATGGATTGATGCAGATTCATTGTTTTGCCACCAGTTTAACCAGATGCTCTGGAGCCAGCCGCGCTGCCGCGCCGGTGGGACACGCATTGACACAAGCCGGACCATTGGCGAAGTTCATGCAGGCATCGCACTTCACTGCTTTTTTGCCTGAACCTGAAGCCCCCTGATCTGCGACCTCCCGATCGATACTCAACGTGTCGGGTGCCCCCTTGAGCAGCCAACTAAATAGCGATTGTCTTGGCTGGGGCGTGTGGGCAAGCTGAATGGCATCATAGGGGCAATGGGTGACGCAGTTGCCGCAACCGATGCAGCTGTCATCAATAAACACCTCACCGGATTCAGCCCGATGAATGGCATCCGGTGGGCAGTCCTTCATGCAATGAGGGTGCTCACAGTGCCTACAGGAGATGGCAAGGTGCATCTGCGCAAACGATGGTCCTTCCGAGCGATTCAAGCGGGAAATGCCGTCATGGGTGTCGGCGCAGGCCTTCTCGCAATGGTCGCAGCCGATGCAAAGGCTCTCATCAATCACCATGGCGTTGGTGGCCTCGCCCATGCCCTCGTCCATCATAAATCCGATTAACGAGCCCTTATCTGCCTGAGCTTGCATGGTGGTGTAGGTTCTAGCGTGCTTGCTGGCGCGCGCTTGTAATTGGGAGATACTGCTGGAATCAAGATTAACCAGCTTCATAAAACTGTCGCGATGCAACACGATGGTTTCTGTCAACACAGACGCTATTGCTGTGTGCCTGCGCACGGGCTCGCCCATCAGGGCCATCTCCCCTACCAGCTCATCCGCCTGTAGCTGCGCAACCACCAGATCACCCTCGTCACTGCTGCGCTGAAGCGTTACGGCGCCCCGGCGAATAACATGCAGGCAGTCGCCTTGTTCGTCTTGACGAAAAAGCGGCTCGCCCGCTTGGTAAGTGTTCAATTGAGTGGTTTGGGCTATCTCCCGCAATTCACCGGGGGAAAGCTCCGGCGCAAAATGTTTCTGCAGCGCACGTACGGTGAAAATCCAGTCAATGCCGCAGCGCACCTGATCGTTGCTGTTCAACAGCTTGATCATGGTCCTGCGCGGGGTCTCCACCAACACACAATCACTGCCGGCAACCGCGGTGTATTCTCGGGGACGACCGGATACAAGGCTGTCTTCACCAAAAAACTGACCGCGCTCCAAACGTACCGGGGTTGCACTTTGCTCATGACGCTCAAGAATGACTTCGCCATCAACAATCATAAAGAAGGTGTTGGTATAGTCACCACGTCGAAAGATGGACTCTCCCGCGCGAATGAGCTTACCGGTCTTAGGTGATGGTTGACGCTGCGCTGCAGCTTCAGCCAACTGCGCGGCCTGTTGTTTTGTGCTCTCGAATGATGGCCCTTCAAGCGCCACCCATATACTGCTTTCGATAATCAGTTGGCGAAATACCAATACATTCAACTGACTGAACATAGGAATTCGTTGCTGAAACAGATCCAACAACTCATTAGGTGGGCGGCGGTATGGCAAAAGGCCAAACTGGAATTCGAGCAGTTCGTGATCAGCGGGTTTTATATCGTTACCGTGGATGTACTCCACCACATCGTAGCCTTGATTCATGGCCTGTTTGATCAGCGGGTAACCAGCCAGAGAACCAACCACGTAAATGCCGGGTACAGACGACTCATACTGTCCATTCAGAGTTGGCGCAGCGTCAACCGCCTCACTGCTGAACTCAATTCCGATGCTTTCAATAAATTTACGCGGCGGGAAGCCACCTAAGCGGGCAATAATGCGATCACAGGCGAGCACTTTACGGCCCGTTGGCGTTTCCACTGCGAAATTTACACCGTTGTCTCCAGCTTCCAGAGCGGCCGGGTTGGTTTCGTAAAGGCAGTCCAGAGTTGTGCGTCGGTCATTTATCGCTTGTAGGATAGCGTTAAGGTTTGCTTCTTTGGCCCGGGAAAATTCAGCGCGGCGGTTTATGACGGTGACATGATTTCTTTTGCTCAATGCCAGAGCATTTTCCAATGCCGAATCACCAGCACCCACTACCACAATTCGCTCGCCGTCGAATTCCTCAGGGTCATCCAACGTGTATTGAACGCGGTCGGCCAACGCGGAATCGCCTTCGCCTGATATGTTGAGTTTGCGTGGATTACCTTCCAAACCAATGGCTAGGATAACAACGTCTGCCGTAACAACATCTCCATTGGCTAATGCCAGACTGAAGTTACCCCGCTCACCGGTAATGGCTTGAACTTCGGCCTGATACCTTACATTGATACCGTTACGTGCTATGTCCTTTTGCCACTGTGCAAGGATTGCTTCGCGTGAGCCTGCACCAAATTCGCAATCGCTACGCAGGTGCAAAAACCCAGGTTCAGCCATTACAAACTTACCTTTCTGGTAGCGTTGAATGGTTTTTGCGGGCTGACTAAAACTTTCCAGCAAGATATGCGTCGGCTCGGAGATTTCTCCAGCTTCCATCCGGATACGGTCGCGCTGAGCGGCCCGCGCAGCCGCACTCAAGCCCGCTGGCCCCGAACCAATAACGGCTATATGAACATGTTGCGCCATCGCGCATGTCCTCGCTAGTTGTTATTATTTTCCAATACTTCGTTGCCTAAACGGTCAAGCTCATCCCTCAATGCGCGAAACTGAGCGTTGTCAGGAAAAGCCTCCAAGCCTGCTTTCAGATGAGCGTCGAGCGTTTTAAAATCCTTCTGGCGATAGTAAGCCTGCGCTTGCTTTTCAAGCTTGTCTTCCATCTTAAGCAACCCGGCCCGGGCGCGCGGATTGCCCGGATCCAACTCGAATACCGTGTTGTAGACGTAATAGGCACTGCTACCGGATGGGAAAACCAGCCTGTTCGCGCTTTCGTGCATGTTGGCCACCCTAAGTAGCTTTTCCACTTTTTCCTGTGTTGCAGGGGAAAGATCAGTGGCAAAGGGCTGAACGTTTACCCGTTGGGCAGGCGCCACTTCATCCTTACCGGAGAGGGTGTAAAAGCCAATACCGCCAGTGAGCAAAAGGGCCGCGGCAACCCCGCTTAAGAGCGCCATGGGTGGTCGGCGTTTCCCTTTTGCGTTTAGCTTTGTATCCTTGCCGCTTAGTTCCGGTTGCGTAACCAGAAGAGTTTCTTCACCAGAGGCCACCTCACTCCCTTGAGGTGCACTCTTGCTCCCCTGCTTGAAAGGCTCCAAAGCCCGCGCGAATTCCGCAGCACTTTGAAACCGATCGTCAGGTGACTTGGCTAGGGCCTTTGCCATTACGGCATCTAGAGATTTAGGCAAGGAGGGATTAAATACAGAAGGCGGCTCAGGATTACTCTGAACCAGCTTCATCATGGTGGCATGGACGCTGTTGCCGCTAAAGGCTTTTTCGCCCGTCAGTAACTCATAAAGCACCACCGCAATCGAAAACAAATCGCTGCGAGAATCCATAACCTGCCCGGAACACTGCTCGGGTGACATGTAATTTGGCGTACCCATTACAGCGCCGGTTTGTGTCAGACTACTGTTATCGACCCTAGCAATGCCGAAATCGGCGATTTTTATATGTCCGTCTTCGGTTAAAAAGATATTGGCGGGTTTGACATCTCGATGAATAATACCGAGCTTATGGGTGTACTCGAACGCATCCAGAACTTGACAAGCGATATCGATGGTTTTGGTTAGTGGGAAACGTGTCCCACTCGCCAGATAGGCTTGTAAGTCCTGCCCATCTACAAACTCCATCACGAAATAGGGTTCGATTGCACCCTTGTCATCCGTTGCTTCGTCGGTGTCGAATATCCCTACAATGTTGGGGTGGCTAAGCTTGCCAACCGCGCGAATTTCCCGACTAAAGCGCTGCCGCAACTCTTCGCCTTCTGCGCCCTGCAGCAAGTGTGCGTGAATAGTTTTGATAGCCACCCGACGGCCGATGGCGGAGTCGTAACAAGCGTAAACAACGCCCATTGCTCCCTCGCCTAAAACCTCTTCAACTTTATACTTGGCGAAGCTTTCTCGCACTTGTGTCATAACAAAAAGACCGATTAGATGGAGTCAACTGGCTTTAGAAAAAACTCACCACCTTCATGGCCTGCATGTTTAATGGGTGCATATTCCGGCACCTGGGCCTGATTGATACGCGCCATCGAAACCCGCATCTGACGCATTACCTGCCGGTAGAGGCTATGCCCCTCAAGCAAAGTATTATTCTCGTTCAGTACTGATAAAAAGGCTTTGGCAAACACCGAATGTTCCCCTCCGCCAATATCCAATACCGGACGTACCCCCCCGGAAGTTAGCACTGTACGGGCGTTTACTTCACTCATAGCAGCCACCCACTCCGCACTGGGCTGGATTTGTCCTTCAGCGCCGCCCGCCGCTAGATTGGTCTGCCCTAGAGTGCCGGAATAGCAAGAGTCTGCAATCACCATGATATGACGCGCCGGGATGGCGTTAATGATATCCGTAATGGCAATGTTGGAAATCCAGTTGGTGCGGCGCTCCGGATCAGCATCAACAGGCAGCCAATAGCCACGATCATTCACCCTGTCGATCTCGCCATGACCTGCGTAGTAAATCAGCAAATTATCATCGGCCGTCATGGTTCGGCGCATTTCATCAAGACTGCTCAAAATCTCGTAACGGTTGGCATTGAGCAGCACAGTGGTTTGGAAGCCATAGCGCTCGCGCAGAACTCGGTCAGTTGCTTGGGCATCGGCTACGGCAGTGCTTAGGCTCGGAATGCCTTGATAACTGTTGTTGCCAATGATTAGCGCCCTGTAGCGACCCACTTTGAGATCAGTACTCTGGATGAGCGCTGCCTCCTTGTTAGGCGTTTGGTCGGAAAATATCGTGAACGAATAGTCAACTTTCTGACCCAGCTTATCGATGGCAACGATATCTACGGGCGTAATGCTTCCCTGAAGCGGAACATTGGCCCAAAACATACTAAATTCGTCCAGCTCGTGGAGTGAGTTATTGATAAGCAGTTCTTCAAGGCCTCCCGGCACATTAATTTTGCCAAAGATTTCCTTCTCTTTTACGGACTCCTCAACCACCGCACCACGCACGCCGCGGGTAATACTCATGGGCGGGTCGATGAGCTGAATGCTCATGCGGCCCTGATTCAGCTCAGCAGAGGCCAGCTGCAGGGTGTTGTCTTCTATCTCTTTTTCGAGACTTTTTTCCTTCGACTGAAAGTCTCGCAGAGCTTTTTCTCCAGCTGAAAGCTGTTGTTCGTAATCCGTGATCTCCGCTTGCAGTTGTTGTTCCATGGCCGGATCTACGCCATCGCTTTGCTCGGATTGGGCTAAACGCAGCTCCAGTTCTTTGCTGCGTTTTTGAGCACGTGCCAGTGCTAGCTCTTGATCAAGGTTATTCATCTGGTCGCGAACTGAGGCCATTTCTTCTTGTAAACGCAGGTTTTTCTGCTGCTCGGCTTCAAGTTCGCGTTGCAGTTTGGCGAGCTGATCCTGAGAGACACGAGCCACTTCAATGGTTGAAGCGAATTCCAAGTTATCGTTCTCGATGCCCGAAGCGTTGCGATATAGGTTCAGCGCCTTGGCAGAATCTTGTGCCACCCCCAAGCCTTTCTCATACAAATAGCCTAGGTTAATTTGCGCCTCTGAAAAGCCCTGCTCGGCGGACTTCTCATACCAATAGGCCGCAGTTTTGTAATCTTCTTTAAGGCCTAAACCTTTTTCATAAATCTGGCCAACATAGTTCTGGGCCTCGGGATCGCCAGCTTCGGCCTGAGGCAACCACACCTTGAGTGCTGTTCGGTAGTCAGCCCTATCGTAGGCTACGTATTCACCACCACGGATTTCGCAGTCAACTGCACTGGTTTTTACAGGGCGTCGTGCGGCAGCATAGGCAAAGCTACTGCCTAATTTTCGTACTTGAGGTGGTAGAAGACAATCGACAATCAGCAGTTTGTCGGCATCGTCTGGCACTGCGACAGTGTGATCCACATGTGCACAAGAGCTGAGGAATATGGCGCTGGTTATACTTGCAACCACTGCTGTGACAGACAATTTTTTGTTGATAGGCATTCTAATCTCCGTTGTCCCTAACTTGGCGCCAATACAGTGTATGTGTACTCTGCTGGAATGCTGGTAGTCGTGTCGTGAAGCTCTTTCCACTTTCACATTGCCGATTCAACTAACTGGCATTCACTTGGCTCGTTTTTAGTATAGTCACCAAATGCATTTACGACACTTCCTCACTATAACTTGCTTGTGCTCCATACTTGGCTGCACGTCCTTTACTTACGAGCGCTTGCTGCGTGAGGGAAAAATCACCGACACTCGTATTCACTCCGGTCATTTTGAGCACCGTGTATTTAAGTCTACGCTATTTGTTCCAGAAAGGATCAAAACTCCACTATATCTCTATATAGGCGGCGACGGGCGACCGTGGCGAACATTCAGAGAAGTGGCTAGCAACCCCACATCAGAACATTCAATTGTGCTTAAAAGCATGTTGCAGACTGAGCCAAATTCTATGTATATCGGCCGTCCCTGCTACTACCAAGTGGCGGATGCGCGGTGTCAGGGCTCTTGGTGGACACATGATCGCTACCACCCGGATGTTGTTAATAGCTTGTTGAAGGTAGTCGAGCAGTTGTCAGAAAGCCATAAAGAACTTTGGCTTATAGGATACAGCGGGGGCGGCGCTCTAGCTGTTTTGGTGGGGCGCAGGCTGAACCGACCTGTGAATGTGGTTACAGTGAACGCCAATTTGGACCATCAGGCTTGGACCGTTCATCATCAATATTCTCCCCTGACTGGCTCGCTCAATCCCATTCGCGATCTAAAGCGCAATCCAGACATGCGAGAGCTGCATTGGCATGCCAACCACGATCGAACCATTTTGCCGGAATGGATAGTCGCTTATTGCGAGAAGACACATACCCTCTGCTTGCCTTTCGAGGGCAACCATACGAGCTGGCCTTCTCTATGGCCATCGATGCTGCACTGCAGTCAGAACGTTTTCAGGCAAAGTAAAAACAGTGTTCAGACTTTACCAGTGCCAGAGAACTGCCTCAGGCCTTAACCTGCTTCTGCGGCCAGCCGCGCAGACCAACGTGATGCCCGCTCAGACAACACAGCCTGAGCCACTCCAGAAACGATAATCAACCCACAGCCAGACAATTGCAAAGCATTCAGACTTTGACCAAATAGAACCCACCCCAATGCAACAACCGTAATAGGCTCCAAATAAGCCAGAGTGCCATAGGTGGCTGCCGGGAGAGCTTTTAACGCAACCACTGCAAGCATTATGGCGAGAAACCCAGGGATAACGCCTGCTGTAACCAACCAGCCCCACTGTGCCCCACCAATACTGTCATTTTGTTGTAGCATAAAAGGCAACATACATAGGGCACCGACTAACATTTGAAAGCCGCTACGGGTCAATACGTGTACCCGCTCATGAATTAACCGGTTAGTCACGATGAATGCTGCATAACAAAGCATGGCACACAGCGCGTAAAAGAGGCCGACAACCTCCTCCCCTCGCCCTGAAAGATTAAAGTTGAATTCCATCATCATGGCGAAACCAAACAAGGCCGCAACTATCAGGGCCGCACTACTTCCCGAGAGGCGCTCTCCCATACAGAAGTGGGCAATAATAGATGCGGTTACAGGTGCCAAATACAGCAACATTACAGCATTCGCCATGCTGGTATAGTTCATGGCGACGATATAAAAAACCACGAATCCAGCTAAAAATGCGCCGGTAATCAAAACTTTTATTCCGGGCCAAACACATATTTTTGCCTTTTGGCCTGTCGCAAGAAGGAAGCTACCCATTAAAACCGCCCCTATGAAAAGACGATAAAAGGTTACCGTTTCGGCGCTAACATCGGCGTAGATAGAAATTGCACCAATGGTGCCCATGAAAACTGCCGCAAAAATGGCAGCCAGAACATGTAAATTCATTCGTTTGAAGGTCCTTAGACAGTGTGCTAGCCAGACGCTAACAAGCTCGACAACAGTGCTCGCAAACGATTGGGCTTCACCGGCTTATTGAGAATAGGCAGTTCCTGAAGCCGCATCATTTGTCGCGTTTCTACACTGTGGTCGGCGGTGATCAAAGCTGCGGGTATTTTCTGCCCCAACATGTTGCGGATGGCGTGAATTGCATCAGAGCCCAGTTGCTCATGATCAAGATGATAGTCGGCCAGAATGGCTACCGGATTCTCGTTTGTGGTGTCCAAATATGCAAGAGCAGCGTCGCTATTTGGAGCTGTAATAACCGAACAACTCCAACGCTCAAGTAATAGCTTCATGCTTTCCAGTACGGAAAGATCATTATCGATAACTAGAATTTTTGCGCCAGAGAACCCTTTGGCGAAAATTTGTGCAGTATTAATCGTCGGTTTCGACTCTTGCGGCTCTCGGTTCCCTTCCATCGGAAGCGTCAACGCAAATCGAGAGCCTCGCCCCAGGCGGGAAACCACATCCATTTCGCATTCAAGCACTCGAACCATTCGATCCACTATGGCCAGCCCAAGCCCTGCGCCCTGCCGGCCACCGGTGCCCTGTGGTAAAAGCTGGTGAAATTCAGTGAAGATCTCTTCCAGCTTACTTTCCTCGATGCCCACTCCGGTATCCCACACTTCAATTCGAAGGGTATTGGACCTTGATCTCAGTGCAAGCAAAATCCGACCTCTCGGCGTATACCGAAAGGCATTGCTGAGCAGGTTTCGTATCACTCTGGTCAGCATTCTCTGATCGGTTTTAACCATGGCTGGTATCGTACGAATGCGAAACTTCAGCCCGGCATTGGCTGCAATTGCCTCGAACTCTTCTCCCAACCCCTCAACCAGCGCCGCAACATCGGTCATAACCCAATCAGGCACCATGGCTTGCTGATCAAGCTTCGATATATCCAGCAGGTCTGCCAGCAAGTCCTCTGCCCCTTCGAGAGCCCGGTGAACTTGTTGGACCATTCGGGTCTCTTCAGAAGGCAACTGGCTTTCCTGAAGAGCAGAGATCATAAGGCGGGCGGCATTCAGCGGTTGCAGCAAATCATGGCTGGCTGCGGCCAGATACTTGTCTTTGCTGCGGTTCGCATCCTGGGCAGCCTTTACTGCAACCACCAGCCCGCGCTCTGCCTTTTCCCGCTCTTCAATTTGATAGTGCAAGCCATCATTGGCCTGCTGCAAGGCTGCCGTGCGCTCATCCACTCTGCGCTCAAGGTCTGCATTCAACTGCACAAGTTTTGCGCGGGACTGTACTCGCTCACTGATATCGGCAACAAAGGCTTCAACCACTTCCGGCCCCAAGTCAGGCTGCCGAAGCAAAGTAATTGCCACATGCACCGGGGTTGAATCTGCTCGCATTAATCGGGTTTCCCGTGCACTCAGGCTGCCATGGTCAAGCAATTCCTGCCGGAGGGTGTCGAACTCACTGGCGCTGCAGAAAAGTTGCTCCCTAAGGCGTATTACGCGCTGCTGCAGGTCCTCCGGGTTATCATAGCCACAAATTTTTGCCATAGCCGGATTACAGGCCAGAAACCCTGCCCTCAAGTTGCCCTGAAACACACCGTGCAAGGCGTTTTCAAACAACCACTTATACCGGTTTCGCTCCTGTTCAAGTTCTTCAATACGATCCTGAAGCGCCGGGTAATAGTTCTTTCTGACGGATTGGCTGCCAAACCCCAGCAACTCCCCAATACCGTATCCGCCAGCTTGCGAATGCTCGTCAGAGGGCTTCTTCATAAACCACCTGAACATCTCTCAAGGATGACTTACGGGGGTTGGTTAGTATGCAAGGGTCCTGAAGAGCAAATCCGGAAAGGTGTGGTATGTCAGATACGCTAACGCCAAAATTAGCCAGACTTTCATGCAGGCCAACTTTGTGTTTGAGCTGGATAATACGATTCATCAGGTGTTTTTGGATTTCCGGTTTGCCCATTCCTCGGGTATCAATATCCATAGCCTCAGCGACACGTTTGAATCTGTCTTCCGCAGATCGATAGTTGTAAGCCACCACGTGTTCAAGCAGCAACGCATTGCAAAGGCCGTGGGGCAAATCAAGAAAGCCACCCAGACTGTGAGACATGGCGTGAACGGCGCCGAGTATTGCGTTGGAAAACGCCAGCCCTGCTTGCATGGATGCCAGCATAATCTGCTCACGCAAGAATGGATCAGCTGTGTTCTCAACCAAGGGTTCGAGGTTACGGTTGATCAACCGAATAGCTTCCAGTGCATGGGAGTCTGTTAAAGGGCCGCTACCCGTGGATACAAACGCTTCAATTGCATGTACCAGTGCGTCCACACCGGTGCAGGCTGTCAGGTATCCGTTCATGGTTTCAGTGACTTCCGGGTCAATCAATGACACGTCCGGCACCACGGCTTTGCTGATTATCGAGAATTTAAAACGGCGGTTAGGATCAGAAATGATGGCAAATTGAGATACATCAGCTGACGTGCCAGCAGTCGTCGGAATAAGGATTAGCGGCGGAGGCGGGTTAGAAATAGTGTCTACGCCCTCAAAATCGAGAATATGCCCACCATTGCTGGCAATAATCCCGATTCCTTTCGCGCAATCCATCGGGCTGCCGCCGCCAATGGCAACGATGACATCACAGTCGGAAGATTTGTAAAGCTCGGCACCGGCCATCACCTCATCTACTCGAGGGTTGGCAGACACCCCGGTGAACACCGTTGTGCGCAAGCCTGCATCGGTTAATAAGGTGGCAATTTCACCCACCCAACCTGCACCAGCAACACCGGGATCTGAAACAAGAAATACGTGCTTTGCCCCAAGATTGCTTGCAAAGTTCGCAACAGACTTGCGAGCTCCTGCGCCGAATACAATTTCAGGCGAAACGAATTTTCTCAAAACGGATATGTCGTGGCTCATAGGTTTGCTCACTATTATGTTTTTTCTTATTGAAGTGAGCGAGAGTTTAACCCAGTTTGCCTAATGCTTCATGGGCTTTAAGGGAGCCGCTTGCACGCTGAAACATTACCGGCTGAAAAGGATAAAAAGGGCCCATTAAAGGGCCAAAAGTGCAGGACACAATAGTGAACATCTTCAGAGAAAACACTGGAGAGGTATTGCAGTCGCCCCTCGTTCCAACAAGAGACGACTTATTTAGCTATACGTCAGAAAAAGCCCAGCGGATTAACGTCATAACTGGTCAGCATGCACTTGGTCTGCTGGTAATGATCCAGCGCGAGTTTGTGCGTTTCACGACCAATACCGGATTTCTTATAGCCACCAAACGCTGCATGGGCAGGGTACGCGTGGTAGCAATTCATCCAAACCCGACCGGCTTGAATGCTTCGGCCCATGCGGTAGGCCAGGTTAGTGTCCCGTGTCCAAACGCCGGCACCCAGACCAAACTCTGTATCATTGGCAATCGCCAGAGCTTCTTCTTCGGTTTTGAAGGTTGTAACACCCACAACAGGGCCAAAGATTTCTTCCTGGAACACCCGCATGCTGTTTTCACCCTTGAAAAGAGTGGGTTGAATGTAAAACCCATTATTGAATTCGCCTTCCATGTTCTCACGATCACCGCCAGTGAGAACAACCGCGCCTTCCTGCTTACCTATCTCAAGGTAAGACATGATTTTGTCGAACTGTTCCTTACTGGCTTGCGCACCTACCTGAACGTCAGTGTCCAATGGATTGCCGCGCTTGATCGATTTGGTGCGTTCCACAACCTTCTGCATGAACTCCTCATACATGTCTTCCTGAACCAAAGCACGCGATGGGCACGTGCAGATTTCACCCTGGTTGAAGAAAGCCAGAACCAGACCTTCCACACACTTATCGACAAACTCGGGCTCCGCATTCATAACATCCGAGAAGTAGATGTTGGGAGACTTACCACCCAGCTCAACCGTTGAGGGGATGATGTTTTCGGCAGCACATTTTAGAATGTGGGAGCCAACCGGAGTTGATCCTGTAAACGCTATCTTGGCAATCCGCGTGCTGGTAGCCAAAGCCTGCCCGGCTTCAATACCGTAGCCATTGACGATGTTAAGCACACCCGGTGGCAACAGATCGCCGATGACTTCCATCAGCACCAAAATGCTCACTGGCGTTTGCTCTGCTGGCTTAAGCACAGTGCAGTTACCTGCAGCCAGACAAGGCCCTAACTTCCAGGCTGCCATCAAAATCGGAAAGTTCCAGGGAATGATCTGGCCCACAACGCCTAAAGGCTCATGAAAATGATAGGCCACGGTATTTTGGTCTATTTCACCCATGTGCCCTTCTTGAGCCCGGATGCAGCCTGCAAAATAACGGAAGTGGTCAGCCGCCAACGGAATATCCGCATTCAGGGTTTCACGAACGGCTTTGCCGTTATCCCAGGTTTCTGCAACCGCCAGCTTTTCGAGGTTGGCCTCAATACGATCTGCAATTTTCAAAAGAATATTGGAGCGCTCCGCTGCAGAGGTTTTCCCCCAGGCCGGTGCAGCCTTGTGTGCAGCATCAAGTGCCAGATCAATATCTTCAGCCGTTGAACGGGGAATCTCACAAATGACGTCGCCGGTCACTGGTGTAATGTTTTCAAAATACTGCCCTTTAACCGGGGCAACCCACTCACCGCCAATATAATTTCCGTAGCGTGACTTGAAAGAAACAACGGAGCCTTCTTGTCCTGGTTGTGCGTAGATCATGGTATGAACCTCTTGTTGTGTTTTATGCTGAACAACGCTGTTTTTGCGCTTACGTATCTAATCTAAATTCACTAAAGGGTTTACAAAATGAGTCGTTCGGGGCGAATAACTCCTCCCTTAGTACTAGTGTCTGCTCAGAGCATCCTTTTCGTAATCTGAATACAGGTGGCTCACGGTACGAACCAGTTCGTACCTCGCCCCTTCCACTTCTGAAAAACGCTCAGGAATTGCGGTTTCAATCACCTCTGAAGCACTCAAACCCCGCGCGGCAGAATCAACCAAAACATCGTCCAACCAGGTCAAGTAATCGATCATTTGGATAAATGCTCGGTCATCTTTAATTAACGGCCCGTGACCTGGCACCACAACGGAGAACGGCAGCTGCGCAAGCTGGCGTATTTCGGCGCGCCATAGGGCTAGCCCGGGTGTTTGAGGTGTGGTTAATGCCCTGTTGAAAAACACCATATCTGAAGCAAACAACACCCCGGAGGTTTCGTCCAGCACAACCAGGTCTGCACCGGTATGCCCTTGCATGGCGATCAACCGTAGGCGCCGATTCCCCAGGTTGAGCAAGCCTGGCTGTACCCTGTTCATAGGCACAGTTACCTCGGTGCCACGCATCCAGTCGCCGATCATCCGATACATGTTGTCTGAAAAAGCTTCTCCGTCCTGCTCAAGCAGGCTGGCCGATTCATCAAGCATGTAGAGTGTTTCTTGCTCAAAGGCCTGACTACCAAAGGCGTGGTCCGGGTGATGATGGGTGACCAGCACTTTTACGATTGGCTTACTGGTGTGACTCTCAATCAGCGCACGAAATTCTTCGCCGTACCTGCGGGAAGGCCCAGTATCAATCACTACAACGCCCTCACCGGTTTCAATAAAGCCGGTATTGAGAATGTTGCCGCCATTGGTTTTCGAGAAGTTGTCAGTACTTCCGACAACTACCCACACACCATCCGCAACCAGAGTCGCTTCTAGCTCATAAGATTTGGCACTGGCGCCCGGCGAATGGGCAAAAACCCAAAACATCGCAGCGACCAGCCATCCGATATGCCTTCGAAGGAACAGGAGCCTGCTCATGGCGCAACCTCCCCAATGGCAGTTTCAAATTGGTAGCCGTTGTTGTCTTTCATGTGGATAGACAGATGAGGAACGCCGCCTTCGAATTCAAAAACAAACATCGGGTTTTCAGCGGCAGATTCGGACAGGGTCATTGTCAACAGTAGGTTATCCGAGGTCTCATTCCGAACTTCAACATCACCCACAAAAAAAGCCGGTACATTCCCAACCATTCCTGAGTCCATAGGGTGCAACAAACTGGCTTTAATTCGCGTATTCCCACGACGGGAGAACAAGCCGGTTTTCAGGGTGCCGAACTCACTCTCCCAGTCTGAGTTGGTTAGAATTTCCCGGGGCGCAGTACAGCCGCCGCCAGCTGCATCCACATAACCGCTATCAATGTGCCAAACACCGTGTTCATCCAGTACAGCTGCTCGAACACTGCTGGCCTGCTGCACTCGAAAGTTAAGGGACACCAACTTGAGCTGACCGTCTGTGCTATTAGCCGTGAAGAGGTGGGGAACGGGATTCATATCTACCCATGTCACCACCTTATTCACCTTGTGTGGAAATTCACGCAAGTTAACAGCCAGTGGAACCTGAGTACTGTCCTCAGCGAAGCCAGGAACCGACAAACCCACGCGCTCGTCCAATACTACCGTCACGTCTTGCCCGAGGTAGCGCTCAATGTTGTAGGCCCATAAAGGCGAGCCCAGCGGGTCAGACGGAAGATCTGCCCAGGAAGCACTCGCAAACAGAGTAAAAGCATATAGCCAATATCGCCTCATACCTCACCTCCTGGTCAGGGTCTCGAGTATTTATGCGAAAGCTGTTATTGCCCGGATACCGATTCCACATAGGTCCGTATTGACCAGATGGCTGTTTGCCCGAGATTGCTTTTAAAGGAAGGCATCCCCCGGTCGGTTCCATTCATTACCCGCCCGATAAAGTACTCATCGTCCCATTCTGTAAGCTCACGTAAATCTGGTGTTAAACCACCGGATTGGGCCTCAATTCCGTGGCAACCGGCACAATTTCCGGCGTAAGCACTCATACCAACTTCAACGGCTTCTGCATTCAACTTGCTTAGCTCATTTCCGTCGCGAAACGGGTTTTCGTTCAGAGCTTCACGGCCCAGATCCGGCAGGTCACCCGTATCAACTGGCTGTGGCGTCACGTTACCGTGCCCGGTGGCGGCTGCAGCCCATACCAAGGCTCCAGCACAAAGGATCTTTTGAATCGACTTGGAGTACGACATAGCCTCATACCTCTTTTTGTTTTGTCTGCCATTGTTTTCCCAAGTAGCCGTGCGGCGTATCGGGCTGTATCCAAGTCTAAGAAATGCCTTACTTGCCGGTGTACTCCACTTTGGCTGCTGCGCCTTAGATCTTTGGTAGTAGACCTATCGACCAGAGGCCAAAGCATGAGCCCTCTGCCCGGAGAAACGGAAAAACAGAACATTCAGCGTGTTGCACACCTGTCAGGAATATTTCCCGGATTGCACTACCCCAGATCCCGATCACCTCGTGGATTTCTCCGTCGCCTGTTTGTGCACTCCATGCCAATACTCATGGCGTCAACGCACACAACGAATGCGTTTGTCACAACAACAATTAAGGGGAAAGTCATGAAAACAATGTTTACCAAGCGCCCCCTGATGCGCGGTATCAGTCTTGCGCTAACCATCGGCGCAGCTGGATTGGCGGCTCAGGCACATGCTGCGGGCGTTACATGGAATGACATCGTTAACGATGCTGAAACCACTCAGGACGTACTCGGATACGGGATTGGTCCAAAAGCCCAACGCTATAGCCCAATGACCATGATCAACAAAGACAACGTTGAACGCATGGTTCCCGCCTGGTCGTTTTCGTTCGGGGATGAAAAGCAGCGAGGTCAGGAATCTCAGGCTCTGGTACACGATGGCATTATCTATGTAACCGGCTCCTATTCACGTTTGTACGCCCTGGATGCAAAAAGTGGTGAGCGGCTTTGGGAATACAGCCATCGTTTGCCGGAAGGCATTCGCCCCTGCTGTGATGTGGTAAACCGGGGCGCAGCGATTTTCGGCGACAAGGTTTTCTTTGGCACCCTTGATGCAGGCATTGTTGCTCTCAACAAAAAAACCGGAAAAGTCGCCTGGCGCGTAAAGTTTGGCGATCACGAAGCGGGCTATACCATGACCGGCGCTCCAACACTGATCAAAGATCAGAAAACCGGCAAGGTTATGCTTATTCACGGCTCATCGGGTGATGAATTCGGCGTTGTCGGCAAACTCTACGCCCGGGATCCCGAGACGGGTAAAGAGATATGGATGCGCCCATTTGTTGAAGGGCACTATGGCCGTTTGAATGGTGAAAAGAGCACACCCTCTGGCGATCCACGTGCTCCCAGTTGGCCAGATGACCCCAATACCGAGACTGGAAAAGTTGAAGCCTGGAGCCAAGGCGGCGGTGCGCCATGGCAAAGTGCAAGCTTTGATGTTGAAACCAACACGATCATTGTTGGCGCAGGCAACCCTGCCCCTTGGAATACCTGGAAGCGCACATCTCCCGGTGGTGATCCGGCAGACTATGACAACCTGTATACCTCTGGTCAGGTAGCTGTGGACCCAACCACTGGTGAAGTGAAATGGTTCTATCAGCACACGCCAAACGATGCTTGGGATTTCTCCGGCAACAACGAGTTGGTTCTTTTTGAATACACCAAAGACGGCAAAAACGTAAAAGCGACCGCTCACGCTGATAGAAACGGCTATTTCTATCTGGTTGATCGCACCAATGGTGAATTCCAGAATGCCTTCCCGTTCGTGGATAACATCACCTGGGCCACCAGCATTGGTTCCGACGGCCGCCCAGTGGAAGGCAAAGGCCAGCGTCCACCACCGGTTCCCGAAGGAAAAACCCGCGGCGAGTCCATCGAAGTCTCACCACCTTTCCTTGGTGGTAAAAACTGGAACCCCATGGCTTACAGTCAGGATACCGGGTTGTTCTACATCCCAGCTAACCACTGGAAAGAAGACTACTGGACAGAAGAAGTCACCTACAAAAAAGGTGCGGCCTACCTTGGCCAGGGCTTCCGTATCAAGCGCATGTACGACGACCACGTAGGCATACTTCGGGCGATGGACCCTCTAAGTGGCAAGGTTAAATGGGAGCATAAAGAGCCCATGCCTCTATGGGCCGGCGTGCTGGCTACCAAAGGTGGCCTGGTATTCACCGGTACGGGCGATGGCTACTTCAAGGCATTTGACGCAGATACTGGCGAAGAGCTTTGGAAGTTCCAGACGGGCTCGGGAATCATTTCCCCACCCATCACCTGGGAAATGGATGGCGAGCAGTACGTAGGTGTTACCTCAGGCTATGGCGGGGCAGTACCTCTCTGGGGTGGCGATATGGCTGAGCTGACTAAACCAATTTCTCAAGGTGGTTCTTTCTGGGTGTTCAAAATCCCCTCTTGGGCAACAGCGGCCAAGTGATCCACTAACCTAGTCCATCTACGAAGGGAGCCGCCGATACACGGCGGCTCCCGACTTGTTCGGGAGTACACCATGAAGACAATAATAAAGCTGGCTCTACTTACCTTCATCACGCCTGCTTTAGCAGAGGACTATCTGGCGGATGTGCGCCCACCGGAGTTTAATGGGTGCATATTGGAGCAACACTCTGTGTGTTCGGGTGCCGACCTTCGGGGTGCAGATATGTCGAATCTGGATTTGAAATCGGTCGACTTTAGCGGCGCCGATCTGACCGGAGCTATTCTGAATCACACCAGTTTGAGGGGCGCCAATCTCAAAGGGGCCACGTTGGACAAGGTAACCGCCTATCGCGTCAACTTGTATAGAGCAGATGTGCGCGGGGCAAGCATTCGCGGGGCGGAACTTCAGGGCGCTACCGGGCAGTACCTGTTCGCTCAAGGCTCAGATTTTACTGGCTCCAATATGACTGGGGCGAACTTCGATTTTGCAAGGTTCTCTGGCGCCACGCTTATAGAAACCGACCTGACCTTCGCAAGCCTTGAGATAGCCTGGCTACCAAAAGTCGATCTGGGTGATGCGAACTTGTTCGGAGCCAACCTGCAAGAAGCAAAATTCGGAAGTGCCAATCTGGCTGGTGCGGATTTACGAAACACCCGCATCCACTACGCAACGTTTGTAGGCACCTTTATGGATGAGTGCACAGGCTGCCCGGTAGATTGGTGAGTTTGGTCGTACTTTAAGCGTAAAGGGAAAGGATGCCCAGCAGGAATCAGTTAAAGCAGGCAGGGCTTTCGCTACCCGCTGCTCCAACCTCGACCAGCCCCGAATCCACGGCAAAGTGTAACAGGCCAAGCGAGGATGAAATTTCCAGCTTGTTTTTTAGGGCTGACAGATGGTTGGCAACGGTCTTCACACTGATATTCAAGCGCTCGGCAATGGTTTTATTGGGCACCCCGCGTGCGGTAAGAATCAGTACCTCCAGTTCGCGCTGCGTCATCTCTGTTAGTTTGTTACCAACAGTGTTTTTAAGGCAATTACGACCCGACTGCACCATGGCCATCTGGGTGGCCAAATCATGTTCAAGGTACACTTCCCCACACGCGGCTTTTTCTATGGCTTTTGTCAGTTCCGTACAACTGCAGTTTTTCGATATGTAGCCCTGGGCCCCGAGCCCAAGAGCCTGCTTAACAAGGCCGGCGTCTTCCATGGAGGTCAAAAACAGAACATTGGCTCTGCGCCATCTCTGGTGGATGCGCCTGCAGAGCTCCAGACCGGAATAGTCGGGAAGCAACATCTCCGTAATAAGAACATCTGGCGCATGATCAGCGTACTCATTGATTGCTTGGGCTCCACTTTCGGCAGTCATAACGATAATGCCCGGCATAGTACTCCTGAGCAGGCAGGCTGTGGCATCCCTTACCAACCGTTGACCATCCGCAAGTACGACCTTCATGGGGCATTACCTCTAAACGCCCGGCGTAATTCAGACCCGGCTAAAGAAAAGATGCTTTTATCCTACCCCGCCCCCGTTCAGGCTAAATGGTTCTTTAGTACTGTCTACTTAGTACTGTTCATTTACGACTTTTCGAATATTTACCCTCTTTTGAGGCTCACGTAGTTTGGCACTTATACTTCGTGAAGCCACTGGAACATCAAGATGAAAGCTCTGTGTTTACTCATGCTTGTTTTTGCCCTGCCTGTGCTGGCATCCACCTCTCATTTTTCTTCGGAAGGCTACCGGATCGAACGTTACCGAAGCCCCACGCCGGACACGGCCCCCGGCGCCGAAACAATCGACACAAAAAAACTTCAAGCGCTACTAAAATCAAGCCCTCGCCCAGTAGTGATTGATGTAATCAACTCCGAATACAGAGCCGGACTATTCATCGAGACAAAACCTCATACATCCGTGCCTGGTGCTTTCTGGCTGCCGAATACCGGGCGCGGCGAACTAAGCCAGCTCTGGCAGAACTATCTTGTTAAAAATGCACTCAAACTTACAACCAACAACCAGAACCATCCTGTTGTAGTGATGTGCAA
Organism: Marinobacter salexigens; assembly: GCF_018860765.1. Classification (GTDB taxonomy): domain Bacteria; phylum Pseudomonadota; class Gammaproteobacteria; order Pseudomonadales; family Oleiphilaceae; genus Marinobacter; species Marinobacter salexigens_A. Next base: position 56,116 of record NZ_JAHKPV010000017.1, on the reverse strand, counting down.
ATCCGACTGTTGGCTCTCTTGGAACGCAACCCGGCGCTTGCATCTGGCTGGTTTCACCAACCTGTACTGGTATAAAGACGGCATAGATTCCTGGGAGAATTCTGATCTCCCCGTGCAGGTCATTACCCCTGTCCCACCGGAGTTCTGAAGATTCATCTCTGACAAAAGTCAAAAATAGTACTTTAGTCTCTAATTTTTGATGCAATGGTCGCATTCAACTCCTAGCGACAGTGGCGTGTAATGGCACAACTACAACAAAAATCAGGGGCCTCGCCATGCTTAACCAAGCCAGCACCGTATTTGCAGACGAAACCAGCTATCATAATCCGGAAACCACTTCCGCCACTGACGACCAACAGGCAGGCACGTTAATGGAGCCGACTTATAAAATCCTGATCGCTGACGACCACCCTCTCTTCCGCGAGGCTATAAGCAGCGTTATTGTGTCTGGCGTTGAAGGTAGCGAGGTTTTTCAAACCGATGATCTGGACAGCGCCCTTTCAGTGACTCGCGAGAACGATGATCTGGACCTGATTCTTCTGGATTTGAACATGCCGGGCATGAACGGGCTTAACGGGTTGATGACTTTGCGAAACGAAGCCCCAACCATTCCAGTGGTTATTGTCTCAGCAGAGGAAGATAAGCAGGTGGTTTTACAGGCCATCACTTACGGCGCGGTAGGTTTTATTACCAAGTCGTCGCCCCGGCAAGAGATGACCAAAGCGATTCAGCAGATTCTCAACGGGAATGTCTATTTACCGTCGGATATCATTCGTACAGGTAAAGAAAGTGACAGCAACCGGCGCAGCCGCAATGACGACAACCCGGTTTCTGCAGAAATGCTGAACTCCCTCACGCGGCGTCAACTTCTTGTGCTGGAGCGTATGGCGAAAGGCGAATCCAACAAGCAAATTGCCTACAACCTCAATATTGCTGAAACAACGGTTAAAGCCCACGTATCTGCAATACTGCGAAAGCTGGGTGTACACAACCGAGTGCAGGCCATTCTTTCGGCAGGCGATGTCGATTTCAGCCACTACCTGAAACGCTAGTGGCTGCACTCACAGCTCAGCCGCTTCGTAGTATGTGATTCAAAGCACTGCGAAGCTTGAGTGGCTTGACGGGCTTATTCATCAACACATAACCCAGCTCGCGGATGTGGTGTTTCAGTTCATGGGTGTAGTTGGCGGTGATCATCACAACCGGCACGGGCGTGCGCCGACTCCCATTGATAGCGGCCACCGTATCAACACCGTTCTCATCGTTATCCAAATGATAGTCTGCCAGTATTACATCTACTGGCTCTTCTGATGGGTCCAGTTGGCGTTCCAGATCTGCCATAGACACTGCCGTAATAACCGAGCAACCCCAGGTTTCCAGCACCACCTTCATGCCGTGGCAAATGGCAGAATCATTGTCGATAACCCATAGCCTACATCCATTCAGTTCCTGACCAATATGAGTTATGGCATCCCGCTTCACGAGGGCTGTATTGGGCGTGTGTGTGGCTAAAGGTACACGAACACTGAAAACGGAGCCCTTACTTTCCTCAGAAGACACATTGACCTCATGGTTCAGTATTCGAGAAATCTTATCGACTATCGCCAAGCCCAGACCAAGGCCCTTATCCGTCTGGGAGTTCGTTGGATGCACACGTTTAAATTCCTGAAATATCTCGACCAGCTTATTCTGCGGAATACCCGGTCCTGTATCCCAAACCTGCAACACCACGGAACCGGTTTCCCTGCGACAGCCAAGCAACACACGACCTTCTCCTGTGTAGCGGATTGCATTAGTGAGGAAATTACGAAGAATCCGTGCCAGTAACTGGGAATCCGACTCTACTATGGCGGAGCTTCCCACAAAGTCGAATTGCAGCCCCTCTGCATTCGCCAGCTGCCTAAATTCCCGCGCGATATTAATGAGAAGATCCCGCAGATCAAACGCAGTCACATCTGGCTTGATAACCCCCGCATCCAGCTTGGATATGTCGACCAGCGTACCCAGTAGGCCCTCGACATCATCCAGCGATGCACTAACCGAATGAACCAGATCTTCGGCTCTTGGGCCAAAGGAGTGCGCCTGTAATGCGCTGGTGAATAGCCTTGCAGCATTCAGAGGTTGCAACAGATCGTGGCTCACGGCTGCCAGGAATTTTGTCTTGGAAAGGTTGGCACGTTCAGCCTCCAGTTTCGCATCCCGCAGGCGTGCCTCGGCGGCATTACGCTCAGTGATCTCCTGGCGCAACTGAGTGTTTGCATCAGTCAGCGCCAAGGTGCGTTCTGTTACCCGACATTCCAGTTCATCATAGGCTCGCTCAAGGGCCTCGGCAGCTTTACGTCGATCGCTGATATCCCTGATGAGAACAAAAAAGCCGGCAACCTCACCCTGCTCACCAAAATTAGGCACGTATGAGCGAAGCATATAGCGCTCCTGGCCTTGCTCGCCGAACTCTTCAAATTCAAAAGTGACGCTGTTTCCAGACATCACACTTTCTATGTGCGGCTGCAGCCGCTCATACAGCTCGGGATTATGGATATCGCTTAAGCGCTTGCCCAAAGGCGATTCGCCACCGCGCCCGTACCAAGCGGCATAAACCTGATTGCAAAACTGAATGCTCTTGTCTGCCCCCACATAGGCGATAAGTGCCGGTACATGATCGGTCACAACCCGAATCCAGCGTTCGCTTTCCTCCAGTGCACTCAGGCGGCGCGCCATTTCGCTGTTCTTCACGTCGGTAATGTCCGAATAAAGTACAACCAGACCGCCCTCACGGGTGGGGCGTTCGGTCATTTGTACCCAGCGCTCATTCTTGAGCAAAAACACCTCGCCCTCAGAGTCTGGCTCACTGTGTTCCTCGAGGATCATTCCGGAATTCAGGGCACGCGCGCGAACATCGCTAATAGGAGTGCCGGGCGACGGCATCGCCACTCCCGCCTGACGCCAATAGCTTCGAAAACGGCTGTTACTTTGAATCAAACGATGCTCGTGATCAAAAAGCACAAAGCCATCGGCAATACTCTCTATGGCATCACTCAGGCGTTGACGAGTGGTTTCCGCCTCTTCGCGGGCATGGGTTAGGGCTTCGGTACGTTCACGAACCTGTTCCGCCAGCACCACAGAATGCTCAAACGCCGCATAGGGCTCAGGTTTATACGCAGATCCCGATTCAACCCGAACGATCAGAGCGTCCCTGATTTTTCGCAAACGTTCATTGTCCGCCTCTAACCGTTCAACCTGTTGCTGCAGGGTCTCCGCCGCCAGACAGGCTTCCTTGCTTGAAGCTACAAACACGTGTTCGTTGGCACTAGCTTTCGGGTTGACCAATGACCACCCCCGTAAATGTCTGATTGATGTGCATTCCGTTGTACTGCTCACCGTAGGTATTAAATCCAACCACTTTATGGCGGCGTAAAAAGCCGGATACCGCCACTGATTCACCAGTCAGCTCTGACTCCAATCTGCGCAAAAAGCAATCACATCCGATAGTCACCAAGGGTTTACCCACAACCCGCTCGGAGTCTTCCAGTTGATCCCGCACGGCTCCTAGCAGCGAGCCTTGCCCCATAGCTGTCATCACAATTCCCGTTTCCACGGCGCAATAGAAGGTCAGGCTTTTATCGGGGTTAACCCGTTGGATTGAGCGAACAAAGTAATTGCTGCCAATCTTTACGCCCAATGGCTGCAGTGCAAAAACCTCCCGGCTCAGTGCTTCAACTGAAGTCCCAACCGCCCGGGCATAGGCCTCTGCGGCGGGCTCGGCGTTGAGTTCGTAAACGGTGCGGGTATCTGCACAGGCATGGGTTACAACAAGTTTTTCGTTACCTTCAATCAAATGGTGGGTTGTAAACACCCGGAAATCCAAAGGCGTATTAATCAACAATACGGTTGCTGCTCCGGTATGAAAGCGCCCCCGGTGAAATACATAGGTATCTGCTAGATGTTCATCATCACCCGCTGAACCGCCGAATTGAGGAATGCTGCCAAGCACTGAGTTCAAAGCTGCCAGCACTAATTCCTCACGGCTTGAAAGCCCATCCAATAGCGTTAGTGCAAAGGTGTTTCCTTTTATCGGGGCAAGCTTCCGGTCTCGGCATCCAGAAAGTAGTTCATCAATGACACTCTGGGCATCCCTCAAGGTAAATCGATCCATTTCCCCGATCAGTGCGCTCTCAATCGCGAAATATCGGCGATCAAATCCGATGGCTGTAATGCAGCCTCGGTCATATCCCTGTGCGGTGATCTCACCTGCAGACGTACACCCTGAAAGCCCAACACCCGCAAACTCTCGTTCCAGAGCCAAACCGAGCAATGTGAGGTCATACTCCGCAGAGCAAAAGAACAGCACGTACCCCAAGTGTTCGTGCAGTAGTTGACTGGCTAGATCCCGTGCGGCTAAGCCCGGGTCTCGGATGCCGGAACTCGCCACTTGCACCGCAGGCGGGGTTGATACTGACGTCATAAAGGTTGGTTCCACTGGGAATAGCTGTCTCTAAATTTTACGGTATCCAGATAACACGCCAATGCGACTTCAGTGCTTTTGATTGACTCAAAGAAATCACTGTAACCCTATGTTTAATAAAATATTAAACAGAATCCGAAAGGCGCGATTGCTAGGCATGGGCAAAAGCCAGTACTTTGGTATTAGAAGTCTTGATCAGCGGGCAGTACACACGCTGCTGTGCCGCCCGCTTAACCTGCCGAAATCGCATAAAATCAAAAGATAACAATAGCACCCATAGCAATTGTGTCTGTGTCGGTGCTGAGCACGCCAGATGTTCGGTTTTTATCCTCGTACATGTTGTATTCAGCAACCAACTTGAAGTTGCTGTTCACATCATGGAAGAAGCCAAACGTATTGCTTTCGGTTTTCAGATTTAGGATTTCTGCGTCGGTTTTTCCGTGGGACAACACAATCTTGTTTGGACCGAAAGCATAAGAAGCCTGAATCAAATATCCGTCTGCACGGTCTTCCGTTAGCGCTTCATTCACGACCAGTACCGGACTATTAGCTTTAGAATCGAACCCCGAGGCAGCGATAGAAAAACCGGCAACTGAGCCTTTTACGCCATATCCCACGCCGGAACTATCAATGGTGGTGTTTCCGTTGCTTGAGGACTGATACCGGCCATTCAGCCAACCGGTTAGCACTACACCGTCGAGGTCAACTGTGTAGGTAATCTCTGATTCTATCCGCGGTGCCGAGTTCTCATCACCTGCACCAGTTACCGTGTCAGCCGGGTCCAGAGCACCTACGGCAATCTTGAACCCACTAAGGTCTGGCGAACGATAGGTTATCTGGGCGGAAGGCGTTGGGTATGGGTAGCCTGCGCGAATATTGCCAAAGGACACACCACCCGCGGCGCCCGGAGAGCCAAAGCCCATCAGGATTTCATCAAGGAAGATATTCGAGCGAGCAAAAAGGCCGAAATCTTTACCAATCAGGACCTGCCCAAATGCCCCATCCACCGTCGCGTAAAATTGGCGAACATCAATAGCCGTATCAGTTGGAGAATCAAGGCTGTCGTTGATACTGGTCCAGAACGACGATCGGCCGCCTAACACCAGATCGCCCATTTCCTTGCGGAAATTAAAGCCGATAGTGTTGGGCAGGAAACCCATTTTTATTCGCGTATCACGTGTGTCTAGTACCGCATCCTCACGGTTTACGTAAAACGCATTGAAGTAACCGTCTACAGAAAATGAAGTGCCTTCTGCGTTATACAATTCAACCGCAGCACTCGCCGCCATACTCGTGCCCAAGGCAGACGTTAATGTCAAAACCATAGCTGACTTTTTAAAACTATTTTTGTTCATAAATCCCCCAGTTCATTTGAAATTCCTGCACACTCGGTCAGCTAACCTGACCTCGCGCAAGAACCTCATGCTGTGCTATCAGAGGAATGTCGAACATCGGCCGAGGGGGCCGTTTTAATGCGTATTTAGAAGGCGAGACAAACAGAACTTTGGGACTAAGACCTACTTTGGCCGTACTCCTTTGGTCGCTTTATTCCGAGGAATTACAACCAAAAAGACCCATTGAGGCCGAAGGGTGTTCACTGAAAGTATGTATCGAGGTTCTACTTACATCTATTCAAATGGGTTAAAGACCACTTGAGGTCAGTGCTATGAAAAATAATAAATCGACGATCGTCTGCTTGATCGGCCTGACAACCATACCCTTCTCGGCCTTTGCACAAGTTGGCTCGGTTATCACCGTTACAGCACCCGTTATAGAGCGTGAACTCTACGAAACCCCAGTATCTATGTCGGCTATACGGTCTGAAACCATTAAAAACGGCCAACCCATGTTGAAACTCGATGAAACCTTAAGTCAGGTACCGGGTATTTATCTGCAGAACCAAGAAAACTACGCTCAGGGGGAGCGAGTAGCCATACGGGGTTTTGGTTCCCGGGCCCCCTTTGGCGTTCGGGGCGTAATGGTTGTTGTCGATGGTATCCCTTACACCTTACCTGACGGACAAGCACAGTTAGACGCTATTGATCTAGACAGCGCCGAGCGCATAGAGGTCATCCGGGGCCCGGCTTCCGTTTTGTACGGCAATGCTGCGGGTGGTGTTGTCAGCGTGACCACAGCAGATGGACGAATCAAATCAGGTCAGACCTCAATTCGCGCGACTGGTGGAAGCAACAGCTTCGGCAAACTCTCATTCAACAACAGTGGCAGCAATGGTAACTGGTCACACAATGTGAGCCTCTCGGCCTTAAATTACGAAGGCTACCGCGATCAGGCAGAAGTCGAAAAATACCTTTTCAATTCAAAGCTACGCTGGCAAATGGACAAGGAGCGTTCCCTCACGGCCATCATCAACTTGCTTGATAACCCACGCTCACAAGATCCGGGAGCCCTCACCGCAGAGCAGGTTGCTGAAGACAGAACTCAAGCTGGGCGCTTCACCGAACAATATGACACAGGCCAAGCCGTCGACCAGCAAGTGATCGGCCTACAGTATCAGGATCTTTCAGCGGGCGCTGGGGAACTGCGTGGGAAAATTTATTACCTCCGACGCAACTTCGAACAGCAGCTTCCTTTTCCTGGGCCCAGTCGTATTGACTACAACAGAGACTATTTTGGGGCGAGTGCAGACTATCGTCAGTCATTCACGGTTGCAGGGCTGCCATTTAGATATGTGGCGGGTGTGGAAGCAAGGGAACAAAGGGATGACCGCATTCGTACACAAATGAGTTTCGGTGGCGATTTGCAGGGATTAACCGCGGATGAACTGCAAACGGCCACCTCCCTAAGCGCCTTCACTCAGGGCGATTTGAACTTAACGGACCAGCTGGTTTTATCCATCGGCGGCCGATTCGATCGAATTCACATGGATGTTGCCGATGAGTTTCTTGCTGATAACGATCAAAGTGGGGATCGTACCTTCAGGGAATGGAGTGGCTCTGCAGGGTTAAGCTATCGCTACCTGCCAAATCACCAAATTTTCACAAATATCAGTACCGCCTTTGAGACCCCAACTTTCTCAGAATTTGCCAATCCCTCTGGCGTGGGAGGGCTTAATCCTGACACCCAACCGCAAAAGTCCCTCAACCATGAGCTAGGGCTGCGTGGCGCCTTTGATTACGGAATGGATTACGACCTCACATTGTTTTGGGTAGATGTTCGCGATGAGTTGATTCCGTACCAACTATCGGGGCCTGATGACAGAACCTTCTACCGCAATGCTGGGGACACAACGAGAAAAGGCATAGAAGCCACTGCGGGCTGGCTGGTTAACCAAAGCTGGCGGTTTGAAACTGCCCTCACCTTGGCGGACTACACATTTGATGAGTACACATCAGGCGGCAACGATTATCATGAAAACCGGCTGCCAGGACTGCCAGAACAACTTTGGTCAAACCGGCTCCAGTGGCAGGGCTTGGGCGGCACCTTTGTAACGTTGGAAACCCGCCATGTCGGAAGCATGTTTGCGGATGATGCGAACAGCGTGAAAGTTGAGGACTACTGGTTGGCCAATCTGCGTGGCGGGAATACGTTTTACGTAGGAAGAAAGCTTCTCCTCAAAGGTTTTGCAGGCGTTCGCAACCTGACGGACAGAGATCATTTTGCCAACGTTCGGATCAACGCCAGCAATGATCGCTATTTTGAGCCGGCTGCCGGGCGTACTTGGTATGCAGGGTTGGAGTTGAGTTTCTAACATATTTAGCACTCTCCAGTGATCGCCAGTTTTTCGTGGATAGTCCAAGCGTATGCGCTGTGGCGAGTGTAATCACAGAAATGGTAATTGACGCGCCGGGCAAGTCGAACGACCGCTGAGTTGGAATCAGGAAGCTCGCACGGCTCTTCAATGGATTGGATGCTTAGTGGGTGCAGCAACCCGGCTCGTTAATGCGCGGAGGCGTCAGATCCACCCTACACTTTCTTTTTCAGCTCAAACTCCTAGAATCAACGGCGAACCTTCTTGGAGCATGTGTATGCATTTGGACCCCACTTCATTGCGGCTGTTTGTTCGCGTTTTGGAAACCGGCACAATTGCTGCGGTAGCTGAGCAAGAGTTCATCGCTGCCTCAGCCATCAGTAAACGCATCAGTGAACTCGAGACCAGCCTGAACACTCAGTTGCTGGTTCGTACCAACCGAGGCGTCGGGGGCACTCAGGCGGGCATGGCTCTCGCACAGTTGTCCCGAGGAGTACTGCATCAGCTTGAAGAGGTTCATGCACGTATGCACGAATACTCTCAAGGTATTCGGGGCGAAGTTCGGGTCGTAGCCAATATTTCAGCCATCACGCAATTCTTACCCGTCCAGTTGAAGGCGTTTCTGGACCAACATCCTTTTATCCAGATTCAATTGGAAGAATGCATCAGTTCCGAAATCATTAAAACGGTAGCGCAAAATCAGGCAGACATCGGCATTTTCACCGAGGTATTTGGCAACACGGAAAACCTGAACATTTACCCTTATCAGTCCGACCGGTTAGCCTTGATTACCGCCAACCAGCACCCCCTCAACCAAGCCGAGAGCCTGAGCTTCATCGAAACCCTGCAATATGATTATGTAGGCCTGCACACTGGCAGCGCCATCAACAATAAGTTATTGCAAGCCGCAGCTACCGCTGAGAAGACATTTCGCATGCGCATCCAGGTAACAAGTTACGAAGCGTTGCTGCGCATGGTTGAACAGGATCTCGGGATTGGCATCATGCCTCAAGACATCGCGCAGCCTTATGCGACCACCCATCGCGTTAAGGTCATCCCACTTAATGACAGCTGGGCAAGCCGAAAACTTAAACTATGCACCAGCAACCAACACCCCTTATCCCATGCAACATTGCGTTTGCTGGAACACCTGACACCAAGCTAATAATCTTGGCATCGTATTTCGAGATGGCAGGCTCACATTTAACCATTTTGCTATTTCTCCCTCCCGGCTCATTATTTTGTAAAACAACACGATAACAATGCCATTCAATGTGAGATGAACATGACCAAGGAATCTTCCTGCCAAGGGGATCAGGAGAATACACCGCAACCCCTTGAAGGCGTTCGCGTGCTGGAACTGGGGTCACTTATAGCAGGCCCCTATGCCGCCAGCATCCTTGCCCAGTTCGGTGCAGATGTCATAAAGGTAGAGCCACCGGGTACCGGCGACCCTCTGCGGCGTTGGCGCAAAATGCACAACGACACCTCGCTATGGTGGTACGCCCAGAGCCGAAACAAAAAATCTCTTACGCTCAACCTCAAAGATCCCGAAGCTCAGGCAGTGATTCACAAGCTGGTTGAAGACTGCGATATCGTTATCGAAAACTTTCGACCTGGCACACTGGAAAAGTGGAATCTCGGATGGGAGCAGTTATCGGCAATTAATCCTGCACTGATCATGATTCGCGTATCAGGCTACGGGCAGGACGGCCCCTATGCGGCACGCCCTGGCTTTGCAGCGATTGCAGAATCAATTGGTGGTATGCGCCACCTTGCGGGCTATCCGGACCGGCCCCCGGTTCGCGCCGGCATAAGCATTGGCGACACCCTAGCCTCGCTGTATGGCGTGATCGGCGCAATGATGGCAATGCATCACCTGAAGGTTAACGGTGGTAAGGGGCAATTCGTCGACGTAGCTTTGTATGAAGCAGTTTTCGGTGTAATGGAAAGTCTGATCCCGGAATACGGCATGTTTGGCTTTGTTCGGGAACGTACCGGTGCCAGCATGCCCGGCATTGCACCCTCCAGCACCTATCGCAGCCGGGACAACCGATACATCGTTATTGCCGCCAATAGCGACAGCATCTTCAAACGACTGATGAACGCTATTGATCGCCCTGACCTTGAGCACGATCCCGAGCTGACCCATAACGATGGCCGCGCGAAGCGCAGTGATGAGCTGGATGAAGCCATAGAAGCCTGGACCTCCCAACATAACCTCGCAGACGCTCTGGCCGTTCTGGAAAACGCAGCGGTTCCCTCCAGCGGAATTAACACCGCAGCCGAAATTTTCGAGGACCCCCATTTCCGCGCCAGAGAAATGATCGTCGAACGCCCTTTACCCGGTGGTGGCGAAATTTCATTGCCGGGCATAGTGCCAAAACTGAGCGGCACCCCCGGAGCAACCCGCTGGGTGGGCCCAAGCCTTGGCGAACATAACAGCGAAATACTGGCCAGCCTTGGTTATTCCGATGACGATATTCAGGCCCTCAGAACCAAGGAGGTGATCTGATGTCTGCCGACCTGCCCAAGCGGGTATTCGTTAACGAAGTAGTCACTCGGGACGGATTCCAGAGCGAACCGGAGTTCGTACCAACAGGCACAAAAATTGAACTGATCAACGCGCTAAGCGATCTGGGGCTGAACAAGATTGAGGTCAGCTCATTTGTATCGCCCCGCGCGGTGCCCAATCTCAGCGATGCCGCGGAGGTTTTTCAGGGTATCCGGAAGGATACTCCAACCCGCTACGTCGCCTTGGTGCCCAATCAAAAAGGCTGCGCCAGAGCACTGGAGCTTGGCGTGGACGAAATCAATTTGGTCATGTCGGTCAGCGAAAGCCATAACCTAGCGAATATGCGCATGACCTGTGATCAGTCGTTGCAGCAGTTTAAAGACATCGCGGAGATGGCATCGGGCGCCCCCATGCGGCTGAACGGCTCTCTGGCAACGACCTTTGGCTGCCCGTTTGAAGGCCAGCAGTCACAGCAACGCATACTGGGCTTTATTGATGCCTACTTGGAGCGCGGCTTCCATAGCCTGACTCTGGCCGACACAACCGGTATGGCGGTACCCAATCAGGTGCAATCACTGTGCGAAGAAGTTCGCAAACGCTGGCCAGAACTGGAGCTGACACTGCACTTTCATAACACCCGTGGCCTTGGGCTTGCGAACGTGTATGCAGCGCTGGTTGCCGGGGTTGACCAGTTCGATGCGTCGCTCGGTGGGCTTGGAGGTTGCCCCTTCGCCCCGGGTGCGACCGGCAACATTTGTACAGAAGATCTGGTGCACATGCTCAGTGAAATGGGGTTGGATAGCGGCGTAGATCTGGATGGTTTGTTGTTACAATCCCAGCGCCTCGAAGAAATCGTTAACCATGACCTTCCCGGACAGGTTCGCAAAGCTGGAAAACGCAACGACACTCGCCCGCTCCCACAGTCCGTAAAAGAATTGATGCAAGACGGCCGCAGTTGAACAGGCCACCCTAAAAAACCAAAAACAGCTAACAATAAGGATCTATCATGAAATTAAAACACCTTCTTTACTCAGGCGTATTTGCCTGCACCCTCGGCGCAGCCATGCCTGCACTTGCAGCAACCACCCTGAAAGTAACGCTGCAACTGCCCTTAAAGCATCACCTAGGCCAGAACCTTGTCGACTTCAAAAACGAAGTGGAAAGCACCAGTAATGGCGATATAAAAATCCAGATTTTCCCGGCTGCACAGCTCTATAAAGACAAAGAAGTTCATAACGCCGTAAGTTCTGGCGCCATTGAAATGGGCGTAATCAGCCTTACCCAGATGGCGGGTACCATCCCTGCAGTCGATGTATTCTATGTACCTTTCATGTTCCCTACAAACGAGAAAGTCGTCAAAGCTACCGAACCCGGAAGCCCCGTGCGTACCCTGCTTGATGATGAAATCACCAAAACCGGTGCCCGCCCTTTGTGGTGGCAGGCCTACGGCGGTGTGGCGCTGCTCTCCAAGAAAAAGCCCATTCAGCAGCCAGACGACATGAAAGGCATGAAGGTACGTGTATTCGGTAAAACCCTCGGTGAGTTCGCCAAATCTGTAGGCGCTGCACCTACTGTAATGGCAGGATCTGAGCAGTTCCTGGCGTACCAGCGCGGAACCGTTGATGCAGGCATGACCGGTGTTACTGCAGTAGGCCCACGCAAACTCTATCAGGTTATGGATCACCTCACCCTAACCAACCACGCCAACATTGAGTTCATGACGCTCATTAACGAGGAAACCTGGCAGGGTTTGACGGAAACAGAGCAGACCATTCTGCAAAACGCGGCCACAAAGGTGGAGAAGCAGCTGCGCGACAAGATTCAGTCGCTTGAAGCCGATGCCATTGCAGATGCCCGCAAAGAAATGAACGTGATTGATCTCACCCCGGAAGATATCGCCAAGTGGCAGGAGGCAACTCGCCCTGTGCTGAAGAGCTTCATCGAAAATGCCGGCCCACTGGGTGAGCAAGTGATCGAAGCCGCAAACGCGCTCTAACTTGAATCCGTTCTCCCGTATACGGACGCTTGTTTTGTAGGCGTCCGTTATTGTTTGCTCTTCTGTTGTCGGGATTATCCATGTCAACTAACAACGCCTCATCAAAAGACCCACAGGCCTGGCGCGCAAGCCATCCATCTGCGTGGGTCCGTATTAATCATGTAGTGGTTACCCTTTGCGGCCGGCTCGCTGCGGCTCTATTTGCTTTGATTGCGGTGATGATCACCTACGAAGTCATTGCTCGTTACGTCTTCCTCTCCCCCACTATCTGGGTGGAAGACTTGTCACTGCTATGCCAAATCTGGGCTTCTTGTTTGGGTGCAAGCTGGCTACTTCAACATCAGGCGTTGATCCGTATCGACATGTTAATCAGCCGCTTCGGCCCTCGTTTGCGAGCTTTCGCAGAACTGTGGTCGTTACTTGTTGTTGCGTTGTTTTCAGGCTGGGTCACGTGGTACGGCGTGTACATCGTAAAAGACGCTGTCGCTATAAATGCCGCATCCGCATCCATGCTTGGCATGCCAATGTATATCACTAAAAGTGCTATTCCAGTGGGCTTCGGCCTTCTTTTTATTCAATGCCTCACAGAGGCAGCGCTTGTCTTGACAGGGCACATTCAGCCTGCTGAAGAGGTTCACGTCTGATGACTGTTGCTCTGATTATATTCGCCCTATTGATGTTGTTGCTGTCTGGGGTACCAGTGGGGTTTGTATTGGGTGGGCTTGGGCTGGGTATGCTGCTACTGGCCGACATGTCACCTTTGATGGTACCCATGGCCATGTATTCCTCGTTCGACAGTTTTATTCTGCTGTCCGTCCCGCTTTTCCTGCTGATGTCTAACATTCTGCTGCAAGGCGGCGTCGGCAAAGACTTGTTCAACGCCGTTCAAACCTGGGTTGGGCATTGGCCCGGCGGCTTGGGAATTGCAACCATCGCTTCCTGCACGATTTTTTCCGCAATCTCCGGGTCGTCTGTTGCCACGGCTGCAACCATTGGCAGTGTTGCCATCAAAGAGATGACCGATCGCGGATACCATCGCCCTTTTGTATTGGGCTTGATCGCGGCAGGCGGAACACTCGGTATTCTGATTCCCCCATCGATTCCGATGATCGTGTACGGCGTTATTACGGAAGAGTCGATTGTTGACCTATTTCTAGCTGGTATATTTCCTGGGCTGATAATGGCTGGCAGTTTTATCATCTTCAGCTTTCTGTACGCAACGCTTGGCAAGGCCTGTACACCGGTGCCCAAGGCCACTAGAAGTGAGCGCCTCGCAGCCACCTGGCGGGCTCTGCCCATCATCGTTCTGGCAGTCATTATTATTGGCGGTATTTACGCTGGCGTGTTCACGCCAACAGAATCTGCAGCCATTGGTGTAACGCTATCACTGATTATTGTTTTAGCATTGAAAACAATGAACTGGGAGCGATTCAAGCTCGCCTGCATCGCCACCATGAAAACCACAATCACTATATTCATTATCATGGCTGGTGCCAAAGTATTCGGTAAGGCCATCACCCTTTATCAAATTCCGCAAGACATCTCGATGTTCGTTACCATGCACATTGGCAGTGCTGGCCTATTCATCCTCGCGGTGTGTCTGGTTTTGCTTGTGATGGGGTTCTTTCTGGAATCCATCTCTATGCTGCTGATTATGATGCCGGTGCTCTACCCTTCATTGGCACCACTGGGTATAGACCCCATCTGGTTCGGCATCATCTTTGTGATCATGATCGAGTGTGCGTTGATAACCCCACCCGTAGGGCTAAACCTGTTCGTGATACAGGCCGTCGCCGGGGGCAAAATAATGGACGTGGTACGGGGTGTTTGGCCATTCATTATTATGATGTTCGGCTGTCTGCTGATTGTTTACTTCTTCCCTGTCGTAGCGCTTTATTTGCCGTTTTATCTATAACAAAGGCAAGCCAGATGATAGGCTGAATTTGAAACCATGTACGACACAAGGCCGTAGTACAGGCACAAACATCGTCATCGAGGTAGATCATGAAGGTAATCAAGTACGCTGTCGCACTCTTTCTGGTTATGGCTTTCGCCCAAGCCCAAGCCGCTGATGGCCTAATTTCGGTTAAGAGCCCTCATAGCGCTCAAGAAACTATGAACAAGTTCGAAGAGGTTGTGAAAAGCAAAGGCTTGAACGTTTTCGCGCGCATAGATCACGCAGCGGGGGCTAAAAAAGCAGGAATGGCACTTAGGCCTACTGAGTTGCTGATTTTTGGCAATCCACAAGGCGGAACTCCATTCATGAAGTGTGCGCAGTCGGTCGGGATAGACCTGCCACTCAAGGCATTGGTTTGGGAAGACAACTCAGGACAGGTATGGCTGGGCTACAACGATCCAAAGTATTTGGCCCAGCGCCATAACGTTCCTGAGTGCGCGGTGGCTGAGAAACTAAGTGGTGCATTGGCAGGTTTTGTAAAAGCGGCATTAGCGCCTTAGCAAATCAAGCCTCCCCGAATTTAGGGGAGGTTTTTTTGTCCTCAAGCCCTGCTCGCTTGCTGAAGAAGATCCGGCTCTTGGGATAAATATGAAGAAACTGCTTCAAACTGCAAAATTCCATCATCAACAGGGTCTTTAACCAACATTTTTTTATCTTTGCCATAGTGCATGGTTATTCTCCAAGGGTCGATCCTGCCCTGCCGAGGCATCTTATCGATTGCCCGGACGATATAACCGGGTGCAAACCCGTCCAATACACTGGCATCGGTCGTGTTATTGTCCGTGTCTACTGCTGTTGCGACCGACATTCCTACCTTGTCCATGTGGGTGAAAAGCCTGCAAAGATAGCGCCCACCAATATCGCACTTGAGGGTCCAGGGCGCATTGGTATAGCCAAAAATCCACCCGTAATTGGGTACGTCCTGAATCATGATGCCCTTGTAGGCCATTTTTTTGGGCAGGTTCACTTCCTCATTGTCGATGCTGAGTGTCGCCCCACCCATCAACTGAACGTCCAATCCTGTCGCAGCCACAACAATATCTGCGGCAATATGCTGGCCGGTTTTCAACACAATGCCGGTTTCATCAAAGCGGTCGATATGGTCGGTTACGATATTCGCCTTCTCCGAGCGCAAGCTTTCAAAAAAGTCTCCATCAGGCGCAGCACACAGGCGCTGATCCCACGGCATGTACTCAGGTGTAAGGTGGCGTTTATTAACGTTTGGTGCATGTTTGTACATATGTGACAAAAACATCTTTCGCATCGCGTTAGGCCAGCGCTGGCAAGCTAAATAAAGAGCGCGCTGGAATAAGATGTTGCGCCTGCGGGCCAGCTTGAACACCCAGGCCTTTGGTAATACTTTGTTCAGTACCATCGACACCTTGTCGGTGTTTGGTAGGGCCATAATGTAGGTGGGTGAGCGCTGCAGCATAGTAACCTTGGCAGCTTTGTTCGCCATGGCTGGCACCAGTGTTACTGCAGTAGCACCACTACCGATGACCACCACTTTCTTTCCGCTATAATCGAAATCGTCAGGCAAGCTCTGGGGGTGAACAATATCCCCTTTAAAAACGTCTTCCTTGGGGAAGCTCGGGCGATAGCCCTGATCGAAGTTGTAATATCCGGCACAGTTAATCAGGAAGTTGCAGCTAAGCACTGCCTCCTCACCCGTTGCTTCCTGTACAGAAGAAACTGTCCACTTTTGGTCTCTGGTCGACCAATTAGAGTTCTTGAGTTTCAGGCCAAATTTGACCTTCTCGTACAATCCGAATTCTTCTGCCGTTTCGCGCACATACTCACGTATATCGTCGCCTTGGGCTAATACGTTTTCGGAATACCAAGGCTTGAAGTTAAACCCGAAGCTGGCCATGTCGGAATCCGAGCGTATGCCGGGATAACGGAACAGATCCCAAGTGCCTCCCACGTTTTCACGGCGCTCCAGTATCGCAAGAGATTTTTCAGGGTGTTCCCGTGCAATGTGACATGCCGTTCCAATGCCGGAGAGCCCGGCACCAATAATGATGATGTCGTAGTGTTTTAAGGCCACCTGAGTTTCCTTGTTGTTATTTTCCAACCAATGTTAACTTTGATTTTCACAAAGGCCACCAGAATCGCCCACTACTCGTTTACACAGCGGTATTCAGGGGCTGTTCCGGCGCGTTCAAAGTACTTTATCCACCCTCCTCGGCAATCGTCCCGGTCTAGGTTGCCCGTTGACCGATCAGGGCGCGATCTTGTTTTTCAGGGTACGGGTGACCGGCAAAGGCAAGCTCGGTAGCGAACGCAGTACCCAAGGTAGGATTTTGCGCTTCAATCCGTTGAGGGATTCCGGCACCATGGCTTCGATCAAGTGTGGACCCGGCTGTGACAACGCATATTCAAGTGCGTAATTGAATGCTTCAGCGGTATCCACACGGACGCCATGAACCCCCATGCCCTGAGCCAACTGAGCAAAGTTCAGCACGGGTCCATTCAAGTCCAACTGAGATTTGGCCTTGTCTCCGGCATCTTCTGCACCCACTCGCTCCAACTCTATGTTCAGCACCGAATAAGAAGCGTTGTTGAATATAATGGTGGTTACATTCAACTGCTCACGGGCCATGGTCCAAAGGGCTTGAATGGTGTACATGGCGGTGCCATCGCCGATCAGGGCAATCACTGGCCGTTCCGGGCAAGCAATAGCGGCGCCGACCGCGTTGGGCAAGCCCTGGCCGATGGCGCCTCCGGTCAAGGTAATCATGTCGTGACGGGGTGAGCCCGCAGTCATGGCATTCAGCATCAGCCCAGAAGTAATAGCCTCGTCGATAATAATGGCGTTCTCTGGGAGAAAGTGGCCCATGGCCTTACAGACTTTTGGTGCCGAGAGGCGACCGCGGGGTGCCGATGGGCATTGTAACTGTTGAACCTCAGGCTGGGCGTTGTCGGCACCCAGTGCCGCCACCAGTTTTTCAAGGCTGGCCAGAGCGTCTTGTTCTGGGCGGGACAAGGTGTGAACAGTGCAAGTATCCGGCACCAGATAGCTCTTTTTACCAGGGTAGGCAAAGAAAGAAACAGGCGCTTTACTGTCCACCAGGATCAAGTGAGCAATGTCGGCCAGTTGAACGCCTGCCAGTTCCGCCAAATAGGCTACGCGCTCAACCGGCGGCAGGCCTTCACCACGCTCCATACGAGTCGGAAAGGTTTCTGCCAGTAGCGTCACACCGTTTGCAGCGGCAACCTTCGCGGCCGCCATCAATGCGGGCTCTCGCAAAGCCCGGCCTCCAAGTAACAGCGCTGTTTTTTTACCGGAGCGAATGGCGTCCACCACAGCGCGAACGGCTCCATCATCGGCAACAGGGGACGCTGCCTGTGCCGGAAGTGCGCATGGACTCCCCCCTTCTCCCCAAGATACATCGGCGGGCAGGATTAAAGTGGCCACTTGGCCGGGTAGGCCGCGGGCGGTTGTGATGGCTTCTACAGCGTCCATACACAAGTCAGCCGTAGTTTGTGACGTACGGACAAAGCCCGGTGATACATTACGGGCTACGGTTTCGATATCTGACTGCAACTGCGCATCGTATTTCACGTGGGCAATAGCGTGGTCGCCTACAATATTTACCACCGGCACCTTGCCTTTGCGGGCATTGTGCAGATTTGCCAAACCATTACCGAGCCCGCAGCCGAGGTGCAGCAGAGTAGCAGCAGGCTTATCGGCCATTCTGGCGTAACCATCGGCCGCCCCGGTTGCTACCCCTTCAAACAGTGCCAGCACGGCGCGCATCTTCGGTTCATCATCCAGCGCCGCTACAAAATGCATTTCGCTGGTTCCTGGATTGCTGAAACAGACTTCGATACCAGCGTCCACAAGGGTTTTCATCAGGGCTTGCGCACCGTTCATAGGTAATCTCCTTGTTGTTGTCTTGTCACGGTTGTGATCGCGTAAGCAAGCTTGATAATCGGTATGGCTATCTCCATTACGCGCTGGCCAGAATGGACCTTGCGGCTGCCCGGGCGGTCATGATGCAACCCGGCAAAAATGTGCCTTCGAGAGAGCGCTTGCCATTACAGCCACCCCCCCCAAAACCGGCGGCTTCACCTACACAGTAAAGCCCGGGTATGGGCTTATTATCGGCTCCAAGCGCACGGGACATAAGATCGGTACGCAAGCCTCCTAGGCTCTTGCGTGTAATCAGTTGCATACGCACGGCGATAAAAGGCCCGGCACCTTTCTTTTGCAGCGGCGCAGGCTTGCAGGTGCGCAGCTTATCTGGCCCCCATTGACGGGCATGCAATATGCGGCGGATTTGATCATCGTTTTCAAGCTTGCTGCCAGCCGCAAAGTTTGCATCGAAAGCATCAGCCGTAGCCTTCAATGTGGCTGGGTCAACATCGTGGGAGCGGGTCAGCATGTTCATTTTTTCGGCTAACTCTACGAGCGTATCTGCAACGAGGAAATCATCACTTTCACGAGCCATCTGTTTGACCAGATTGTGGTTGCCGGTCAGGGTTTCGAATACAAAGCGAACCAACTGTTTGTCGCGTATACGCTGGTTGTGCTCCGCGCCGGAGATGGCAAATTCTTTGGCTGCAATGCGCCAGTTCAACAGGTGCCAGGTCCATGGCTGCTCCTGCTCTGCAACACGCTGGCAAAGCCAGTGAGTATCAAAGCCGGTCACCAATGGCTCCGGGCCAATCCGCCTGCCTTTATGGTCAAGCCACAAGGCAGATTTGCAAGGGATGGTTGATAATCCGTGGCCTTTAAAGTGAGGATAAGGATGGGGGAAGCCAGCCGCATAGTTCCACATTTCGCCAGCGTTAACGATACTTCCACCCAGCTTGTCGGCCACTTCGTGGTGCAGCTTGCCATCGGCGTAAGGATGGGCACCATTCAACATGGTTTTTGGCATGGGTCGATCTTTTGGCCAGTTGGCACGGGTTTGTTGGTGGTTCCCGTTGATTCCACCAGTCGCTACCACCACCGCCTGGGCCGTTAAGTGGATCGGTTCACCCGTTCTATCATTGGTGCCAATGGCACCAGTAACGCGACCATCACGGCTCTCCAATGAACCAATGCTGTGCTGATGCATTACTGTGAGGCGATTGCCCGTACCGGCATCCCGCATGGTCGCAATCAGAGTGCGGGTAAGCTCCCGGGAGGTTCCAAACACTATGTGATAGCGTGGCACACTGTTCCCTTCACCTAACCGCCCCCGCTCGACCCAGTTCACCGCAGGCAAAAACTTGATACCTTCGGCCTTCAGCCAGTCATATACCTCACTGCAGGAGTTTTGCACATAGTATCGGGCCCAAGCGAGGGAATGCTCGTCTTCAGAATCTAGCTCACCGAAGCTGACCCAGTCTCTCAAAGCGCGCTCAGAGCTATCCGAAATACCCATTTTGCGTTGTAGCGGAGTATCAACCAAAGCCATACCGCCAAACGCCCACAAGGCCAGCCCCCCCAGACGCTCAGGTGTATCCCGGTCTACCAACGTAACGGTTTTACCCGCCCGAAGGAGCTCCAGCGTAGTAACTATGCCAGCGATACCGCCGCCAATAACCAGTGTGTCTGAGGTAATCTGATTGGCCATATAGAAACTCCTTGGGGCTAGAAGGACATCAAGCTTGGTTGGCCGTAAGGATAAACAGAATAATGCAGTTCAACTTTAATTACTTGACCAAACACGAGCCAGAATTTGACGATACACGAACAGAAGTCATTTTCACGACAGGCGTCATGCAATAGTTTGCACGCAGTGGTGCACCGGAATTCGGCGCTCGGCTGGGGTCTGGCGCAAACAAGTTTGAACAGAACCACACATTCAACGTGCGGGAATAAACGAACCGTAGCCTATCTCGCGCCCAAACTCCGGTAAAAACTCTTCCTCATCTACCGCCAGCTTTCCATTGATCATCACAGTTTTCACGATGCCCGGATTTCGGTTAACAAGTCTTTGCAGATCAAAGTTTTCCATGTCGCCCCAAGAAACCTCTTCAAGATTTTGGTTAAAGCCTGATGGGTCGAGCACCACAATATCGGCGCGATCGCCCTCCCGAATTTTGCCCGCTTCGATACCAAACCAATCGGCCTGATCACCGGTCAAACGATGAACTGCCTGCTCTATAGTCATCACCGCGTCTCCCTCGTCGATGGATTCTTGAACCAACTTCAACATACGCAACGGCAAGTTGTAGAAAGCCATATTGCGGATGTGAGCACCGGCATCGCTGAAGGTAATGAGCGTGGTTGGGTCTTTTACCAGTCGTCTCAGAACCTGTTTACGGTGGTTTCCAACCGTGGTGTACCAACGTATTTTCTTGCCGAACTCCACTACCAGGTCGAGAAACAAATCCACCACATGGATACCGCGCGCCTTCGCCACTTCTTCAAAGTTTTTACCGACTAGTGATTCATCGGGGCAGTCGATGATCATGGCGTCACCAAAATCCCGCTGCCAAACCCGAGGACTCAGTTTTTCACCATAGAATTTTCGAAAATTACGACGGTATTCCTCGCTTTGCAGGAGATCGTTTCGTTCCACTGCATCTTTCAAATCCAGAGCCATCTCCCCTGCTCCAAATTCCTCAAAGAACACAACGTCAATACCGTCTGCGTATACAGTAAAAGGTGTAGGCAGAACCTGCCATCGGAAGTCTCCCCGCAAGGCATTGGTAAACGAAGATGTTAGCTTGGTGAGGGCTGTTAACGCGGCGCTGCCCTTTAAGTCCATCTGGCTAATCAAAGTCGTTTTCAATGGGCGCCGTAATAGCCCAACGCATTCGCGAACATACTGAAGAATCTGCAAAGGCGTAGCGGCATTCGGCGCTCCTTGATGCACCCGGCCATACTGGCGCACAAGCTTATTTAAGCGTGCGATCTCATCCCACTTGGCGTAAGTGCTGGGCAAACTCTTGGACCATTCCCGATCACCATCTACCTTGTCCCACTTCAAGCACATGGTCGACAGGCCGAGGAACCCTTCATCAAGCGCCTCTTGCAAAAAACGCTCCATGGTCTGCAATTCTTCTTCGGTGGGCTGGATTGACAAGTCTGTGGCGCGACTCAACCCCATCACACCCACCCGCATGTCGCTGTGGCCCAGAAAGCTGACCACGTTAGGGCCGAGGGGCATCTGTTTGATGTGCTCAACCCACTGTTTTGGAGTCGACCAAGTTTTGTGTTCCTTCAAAATCGGCAGTACCCGCTCCCTCGGTACAGTTTCAACGCGAGTGAAAATGTCTGAAGCATCTTCATAATCACTGCAAATCATGCTTAGAGAGCAGCTACCCACCAACACGGTCGTTACGCCATGTCGCACCGATTCGGAAAGACTTGGGCTCACCAGCAACTCGGCATCGTAATGGGTATGAGTATCCAGAAATCCCGGCGTGACCCATTTGCCAGCAGCATCGATTACACGGTTGGCCTGATCATGAGGAATAGGGTCTGCAGTAACTTTCGCAATATAGCCGTCTTTAACCGCCAGATTACGAATGGATGATGGTGCGCACGTGCCGTCAAAGTAACGGCCGCCCTCGATGATGAAATCGTATGGGGTCATCGCGTTTTCTCTTTTTGGATCTTGTTATTGTGTTTTTTTAATTCTAAAGAATTGAGTCTACATTGTGGGCGGCCGCGCTGGACACCGCTAAACTAATTTTCTGGTTTCAGCGTATCGGGTATGTCCTGATATTATACGCTTAAATAAAACAACTTTAATGGATTGAGATCATGGGGTCATCAAGAGTGCCAAGGATTGCCTTAACGCCCAATCTCTCGCTCTATTTGTCTTGATTGTCGATTGGTTGGCCGGCAGCCTTGCACAGGTAGCGCCAGCAGTAACCCACTGATGCATTTGGGAACGGCAATCTATCCATTTTCGGTGCTTTTCGGGGGGGGTATTGCCGAGATGAGAACGGCGTCGGAATCTATAGAAAAAGTCCTCAACAGCAGGCCGACAACGCCCTTTACGAGGCCAAGGCGTCGGGTACAAATCAGGTACTCTGTGCGCCTTAATGAACTCAGTCAGGCCAAAAAATGAATTTGGGAAACCCAACTTTATTATTGCTCAGCATTCTAACTCTACCCATAGGCGGATGCGGAGGTGGCAGCTCCAGAGATAGTGCAACTGATACTCCCGGAGCAACCGAAAACCCCCTAATTCCCGAGCGCCCAGCACTCGAAAGCAGCAATCTTTCCATCGACGAAGAGTCGGAAGTGTTTCTTGCTGTAGATCTCAACGGATCCTCTTTTCAAGGCTTTGAGAGTGAAACTGGTACCGCTTCAAACATTGCCATCCTAGCAGGCGACGAGGGAGTTTATGTCCACACTCCCAGCGTTAACTCCCCGAAAATTGTTGAACTATTTCTGACGTTTACTAATGAGAACTCGACGTTCAGGGAGCCTATTTCTGTTCACGTACGAAACACTTCAGCTGAAACGCTGGAAAAACGTACCCAACAAACTATAGACGATAGCGCTTCCCTTCTAGGCCTTGAGCAGGACTTGGCGCTGTATCACTTTGCCGTCGATACCGCCTATTTAAATGGTGTGATCAAACATTCAGAGAAAAGCCGGTTAATGGAAGCCTTCGTTCCCGAGCATTCACTTGCCTATAACTTGCTTGACTCAAAACTGTCAGAGCTTGAAGCGAGCTATTCAAGTTATAATCAGGGACGCATAGCAGACATTGAGCTGGACCAGCTAATACAACAAATAGAGATTCTTGCTAAAGATCACGGAGCCTATGGAGTTGAGAAACTCACAAGCGTTTCTCACTTCAGTGAGATCTTCGCTCCGACACTGACGGCTGGCAGCTTATCGTTCTCCGAACGAGCGGGGTTCTTTTCCCGTTTTGTCGGTAACCCTGTTTACGGCGACTGGAACGGACAGATATTTCAGCTAAAGCCGCCCTACAACATGATCACTAGCCTTCTTCGAACCAGCTTGTCTCAGGATGTTCTCTGCGATGCGATCTAACAGAACACTATTTTTGGTGCTCTCACTCTTTTTTTCCATGGCCGTTGAAGCTGGCGAAATGCCTCGCCAACTCGTGAATGCTCCGGCCGAACAACAAAAAACCAAGGTGTCGCTTGTTGTTAGTTATCGAACAGATGGACTATCTACACAAAGCTCAGGGGCGGTTAAACGGGCTGAGGTCTTACATGTAAAAACAAAAGATGCGGAGGGATATGCGGCCTACCTAAAGCAAAAACCCGGGGTATTCGCCGTCGAACCGAATTATCTAGTTTCAAATCCCAGAATGCCCAAGGCTCCAATAGTTCTGGCGCCTAGCTCCGTAAGATCACAGTCAGTAAGCAGCACACCAAATGATCCGGCATTCTCTGATCAATGGGCCTGGCAGCCACCTACACAAGAGTACCCCGGTGCCCATGACATCCTCGCTGCCGCCCGCAAATCCGTTCAGAAGCGGAAGCTACGCATAGGCGTAGCTGATTCAGGATTCCACCAAATTAGTGATCTGAAATATACTGAAGGATACAACTTCTCCACCGTCGACGGTCCCGGTGCCGATTTTTATACCTCTCAAATTAACCCATCCTGCACCGACAGCCACGGCACGGCTGTGGCGGGCATCATTGCTGCAACTACAAACAACTTTGAGGGCGTTGCAGGAATTGTAGATACAGAACTTTATGCCGCCCGAGTAATGAGCTGCGGGTATGGTGCCATGAACGACGTCGCCACAGGAATATATTGGCTCGCAGGCCAGCCCACTGGTGCTGCCCCGACCCTTACCAAACCGGTAGATATTATAAATATTTCTCTGGGGTCATCCACATCTGAATGCCCGACTTATCTGCAAGGGGCTATCGATTTTGCGGTATCAAAAGGTGTTCTCGTTGTTGTTGCGGCTGGCAATGATGGAACGGATGTTAGCGGCTATTCCCCTGCGAACTGCAACAACGTTATCACCGTGGGCTCTGTGGATCGCAGAGGCAAACCTTCTGACTTTTCAAACCGCGGCTCCGGGATCGATATTGCAGCATTGGGTGAACTGGTCCGCACCTTAAATGGTGAGGGTCAGGCCAGTCTCTGGTTCGGAACATCGTTTGCCACTCCAAACATTACTGGTATTGCAGGGCTTCTGAAACAACACGCGCCGACCCTGTCCCCTGAATGGCTAGCTCTTCGAGTAAAAGAAGCTAGCCGCTATCCGCAGGATTACGACACAAACGTATTCAAAGGCGGTATCGCAGATGCAAACAGGATGATCACAAAATTAAATGAGGACTTGTCCGATATACAACCAAGTTTCAAACCGGCGCTGGCTGATATCGCAAGATGCCACCGAAATGCGTACCTGAACACGTCGGTAGATCCATCGCAGTTAGAGACGCTCTATGAAATAGACAGCAGCAATCTAGGGCCTCTTGCTGCCGATGAGCACTATACGGTTTTTGCTCTTTCGAAAAATCAGCCCGCAAGCGAAGCTACAATTATAGCTGCAAGCCAAGAATCCAAATTCCTAATACCGAACATTGATCTTACAGAAAACGAGTATCTGTTTGATATCTGTAAACTGGATGACACTGGCTGCCGCTATGGGAAAACACTCAGCCTCAATGTCAGCGTCCAGGTTGTGGACGTTAGATCCTGCTCCAAGGGTTGAATAGACTCCGGTGTTCCGCCATGATTTTAATTCGTTGAATAACAAGCTCCTCATATGCTGACTTGACCTCCTCCGGCATAAAAGAATGTTGGATAATCTCGGAAGCTTGCAAGCCAACGCTTTTGACCAAACAACTTAACCGAATCATCAAAGCACTCGCTCTTAGCCCTGCCCTAGCATTCATCTCGACAATTGAAGCCCACTGGCCCGTTACTGCCTCAAAGTTCGGTTCAGACATAAAAATGTTGGTTTCAGGCATCACAGAACCAGCTTCTAGCCACTTTGCCCTCTCCGGCTAAACGATGGGTAGTCCTTACGTGTCTCTGGGCGCCGAAAACTGTCAAAAGCCTCAATCTCCCATGGGCGCATGGCCATCAACAGGCTCACTCCAAACCGATGCTCTAGAGGCAATGCAACATCTTCTTCATGGCAGTGTCGAAACTCCAGAGCCAACCGTTTGAGCTTCTGCTGCACCACCTCGTTGGACTGAGCAGACAGCATGCCACTCACAAACAGTCTCAGTTCACCGGGGTGATTAAACCGACATCTCAGAAAATCCTGCTGCACTTCCGCTTCGAAAAAGCGCTGTATGGGCCCCCTATGTGTCAGCGTAGTTGTCGCGGCTCATCCGCAGCTCGCCAAGGCGGTAAGCGTACCTGCCACCAATGCTCCAGCGCTCTGTCAGGTCGTATATTGCATCTATCGCAGCGACATGACTGCGCTGGGAGTAATCAATAGCTCTACTCGTCGTGCTGCTCAGCTGGTCCGGCGGGGCCAAATCAGAAAGATAAGTGTACTTGGCTAACAGATTAAGCCGATCGTTGAATACAGGGCGGTAGGCATAACCGACAGACCCTTCAACAAAGTTTCCATCGAAGAAGTCACCTCTGGTTGAGTTGCCAATCGAAAAATCCAACTTACTAATAAATCGCCAATCTGGATTGATTTTGTAGCTAAGATTATTGCGCATCAGCCAGACATCACGAGTTTCGGCATCGCTTTTATCTTCACGATATTCAAGCGCACCCGCATAGCGCAGCCAATCGCCGCTATACCCAACCTTACCGCCAACAGCGCGCCGTCTAAGCTCATCACCCGACTCACTGTTAATCGTTCCAAACTCGGTATTAAGACCGTAGCTCCAATCGTCATTGGGTGCGAAATCCAGACCATAGGCCTGAATCAGGCCACTCTGCTCAGTTGCATCCTGATAGCGCTGCTCCGCAAAAACACTCACGGTATCTGTCCAGCGCGAGCGCGCACCCGTGAATCACCGAAATGGGCAACGTTCTTGGTGAGGTCGGTGTGAGTGTAGAGTAATCACGACCACCAAATGATTCTGGTCGTGGACAATTTTGAAAAAGGATGGGTATTATTTGAAGCTTGGGCAAAAGTAAATACAATCGGCGATTTTTGAGCTAGCGGGAAAAGAAGGCATGGAAAAGTTATTCGGTTTTGGGCTGCTTCTGATATTTCTATCAGGCTGCGCCAGTCAAACGTTGAACGAAAGCGAGATCAATATTGCAATAGAAAACAATGATCTCAAGAAACTTCAAGGCTATAGCGACAACCCTTACGTTATCAGTGGTAGCTTAGAGATACCTCGACCGGGTTTTACTGAGTTTTCTAATGCCATGGAAGCGGCTATCTACTTGCGGAATATTGAGGCTGTAGGTTACTTGGCTAGCATTGGCGCGAAAAATAAAGTGTCAGTGCATTATTATCAATACCCTAATTGGCAGCGTACGCCGGCCAATATACCGGCGGCGGAGCTTGCTTGCGGTGTTGGGGCCTTCGAAATTATGGAGCTATTGCTCCAGAAGTACCCGGATGACAAACCAGACTATACTAATTGCCTTCACTACCTTGTATCCAACTACATGTACTACCCCTCAGCTGAGTATCAGTCTGCCAGAAGAGGGCCATATTTCAGGAAAAATGATCCGGCTCTGAGAAGCTGGCGAACTCAAGCCTATCAAGCTCAGGCCGTGCAGAAGGTTATTGGCCTGGGTGCCGCCCACGACAAGCTTCCCACTTATGGCACCGCAATGTACGCGGCGATACTGGATGACCCAGGCAACGCAGTACTAAGCACGCTGCTGAAAAATGGCCTGAACCCGAATCAAGAGTATTCTTGTATGTATTCTGTCGGCACCTGCCGGTTTCTCATTGATATTTCTCGCTATAAAAATGAGAACCTGGCGAGAGAGCGTGCCAAGCTACTGGCAGAGTATGGAGCCGACTTGGATGCGGTGATTGATACTCCCGTAATTATCGGACTCAACGAGCATTCGGGTTTTCAGTATGGACAACAAAGTGTTACGGCTTTGCACATGGCCAAATATTTTGAGAAAGAATATATTGCGGATACTTTAGTTGGGCTGGGTGCGAATAAGGACACTTTGAATAAGAACGGCAAAACAGCAGAACAGTACAGCCTTAGATTTGCGCCCATCGCAGCCGCCCAAAAGCGGGCGGCAAACAAGGCTATGGCCACAATGCGTCAGGAGGAAGGTTCGAACAGTAATGCTGATGGGTCTTCGGTAATGGGGCTAATGCCTGCTGCTGGTTCGCTAATCGATGTGCTGTTGTAATTTAGATGTCACAAATAAGGTTAGTGGCGTATACAAGTATCGCTTTGCTATTCCTTGTGGAGGTGAAGGTCTTTTTCGGTTGACGCTATTAGCTTTAATCATCGTGACCTGCACCCATGGCAAGAAGAACAAGTGCTGTGCTAAGTTCGGTTACCGCAGCTACAAGGCACTGGGCAACGGCGCGCAGCCCAGCCGTGTCTGGCGGCAGGTCAGACCATCATGCTTTTTCAAAAAGATTACAAACCGGCTGTGATAACAATGTAAACGTCCCGCCCTACGGGAAAGGACTACAGACTTGGCTTTCCAAACGCTTGGGGGTCAGTCAGGAAGCTGTTCGTAGATGGTTTAACGCTGAGAGCGGACCTCGGCCTCAGCTGCTCTCACAATTGTCTGCGGTACCGGAAGTGGATGAAAGTTGGTTGGCACTTGGCATTACCAATGCACCCAAATCCTCAAAGCACCGAGCCTATAGTGATAAAGCTGCTGGCGCAGCCTATGTCGGTTTTGGGCTTCTCAGGGCGGCTGGGTACGCGTGTGCTTTTGCCGAGCACAATGCCCCCCCTATGTGTCAGCGTAGATGTCGCCATTTTGTCGCCATCGATACGCCGGCTCTAACACCGAAAAGCTAAACGACTGAAAAAAAAGGAAAATAATGGAGGCGCGGGTCGGAATCGAACCGGCGTACGCGGAGTTGCAGGACGAACTCTATGACCCAACAATATTCATATAATTCAACATCTTACAGACGCTTAATAAAGATAAGTATCGCTCATTGGCGCAACAAATAACCCTTATCGATCAGTAAGTTACGTTTCTATTTTTTGGGTTAATTACTGCTGTCACCCAGCTTCAACCATAAAACCAGGTTGTTCAATTGATCCCAGCCGGCGCACTAGCATTGTGCGCGAGGCTGAGCCAAACCATCATTACACAGAACCTCTGTTGAGGCGCATCTGAACAAAAAGAGCCAAGGCACTATAGGGCCTGTTGACACCGCTGATGGGCTACTACAACCGGCAAAGGCCTCACACGTTCAACGGTGGCATTTCTCCCGTTGCAGCAGAGAAAAACCTTAAAATACTGTCCGGGATTAGTTGACCACTACACCAACCAAGCTGCGACAAGCAGCTTAACCCCCTACTCAACAGGGCGGTTAAAAATGCGGGGATTACAAATTCAACTAGAAGGTGGCATGGATGGATGAAAGGTATTTTGAAATGCCCCCTTATGATACAGTAACTTGATGAATCAAAATGATAATTTGCATAACATATGGATTTAACACTTCTCGGTAAAACTCTTCCCGGCCTTCACTGCTTTGCATGTGCAGCGCAGTACCTAAGCTTCACTAAGGCAGGTGAAGCCATGAACCTGTCTCAAAGTGCAGTTAGTCACAGAATTCGAAAACTCGAGGAGCAGCTTGGCTTTGTCCTATTCAAGCGCTTAACACGCCAACTTGTGCTAACGGAGGAAGGAAAACGACTCTATTCCGTTATACGAGCGACACTTGGTGATGTATCTTCCGAAATCCATTCACTTCAGAATCAGGAGATAGGAGGTACTCTTCAGATTACGGCGACCCCCTCTTTCAGCAGCTGTTGGCTAATGCCCCGACTGTCAGATTTCGTGAAAAAGTACCCAAGTATTTACCTTCACCTGCGAACTAGGAATGACCTAGTCAATTTCAGTTCAGAAAATGTCGATCTTGCGATCTACTATGGTGAGAGGGAACATCCCGGCCTGGTGGTAATACCTTTTCTGGAAGAGAAAGTTCTACCCGTCTGCTCGAAGGATTACGCCGATAATAAAAAGCTTTGGGGGGACCCTGAAGCATTAGCTTCCTGCACTTTACTTCATGATGCCCAACCTTGGCCAAATGCGCAGTATTTTTCGGAGTGGAAAACTTGGTTGGATTTTCTAGGTCTTAATGACGTTGATTGTGAAGGTGGACACAGCTTTGACCGCTCGGAACTTGCATCTGCCTTGGCTGTTCGTGGTGGAGGTATTGCAATGGGCAGGCTGAGGTTGGTGCAGGATCAGTTGAAGTCTGGCGAGCTAGTCGCACCATTTAAGGTGGATCGTACAGCCTCCCAGTCCTACTATTTGGTTACTACGCAGGAACGCAGCCAAACTACTCGTGTGTCTGCGCTCTGCGACTGGTTGATTCAACAAGCCCACCAACAGGAAACCTGAAGCCAGTAGTCCTCAGTATTCAGCTAATATAACGCTCTAGTTAACATGGGGCCTTTTAAGAACCTTGCCCGGGCGACTACCCGTACATTGGCCGTTTTGCCAGACTACCTGGCCATTGACGATCACTAGATCGATACCATTCGCCTTGGAAATCGGTTTTTCGAAGGTGGAGGTATCGATGATCTTGTCAGGGTCGAAAACAGTAACATCCGCAAACATCCCTTCTTTCAGTCGACCTCGTTCAACCAAGCCGAACTGCTGAGCCGACAGACCCGTCATGCGGTGAACTCCCTCCTCCAGTGTCATAAGCTTCTGCTCACGAACATAACGGCCTAATACTCTGGGAAAGGTTCCCCAAAGACGAGGATGAGGGTGTTTGTCTTCTGGAAGACCATCGGAGCCTATCATCGCATCAGGAGATGCCATTATCTGCTTAACATCGCCCTCGTCCATCATGAAATAGATCGCGCCCGCTGGTTGAAGCTTTTCTATCGCTTCTTGCTCATTACATCCAAGTTTTTCAGCAACATCGTCGAGATAGGTTGCGGTAAACTCCGGATGAGGGTCCGACCATGAAATGAGTGTCCTTACCGCATTTTTTACCATTGACTCTTCAAGCACCGTTGAACAAGCATCGTATGGATATACATCGAGCGCAAGGGATTGGTTCGCCTTAGCTTCGCGAATCAACTCAAGTGTTTTCGTACTCTTTCCAAAATTTCTTTTACCCTGACATTTGTGGTGTGAAATAATGACATGAGCATCAATTTGCCGGCCGATTTCTAGCGTCTCCTCAACACTTTCTATAACCTTGTCGGCTTCATCACGCATGTGTGTGGCATAAATACCACCGAATTCCTTAAGAACCTTCGCGACGCCTATTACTTCCTCGGTCGACGCTTTGAAAGCTGGCTCATAGAATAACCCCGTCGAAAGACCGATCGCCCCTTGTTCCATGCATTCCTTTAACTTCGACCTCATAAGAATAATCTCTTCATCAGTCGCAGTTCTATTTAAGTCATCATCCCCCATCACCTCCATTCTAAGCGTGGTATGCCCCACAAGGAAGGCTGAATTAATCGTTGGCTTTGCTCCTTCCACCTTGGCAATAAAAGCTTCCATGGATTCGGCGACAAAAGCATCAGACTTGAACACCAACCTCAGGAGGCCGGGGGGATTTCCTTTGGAAGAGTACGGCGCACCGCTAATGCCACAATTACCACAGATTACGGTTGTGACACCTTGGCTAAGCTTTGGAGTCATATCAGGGCGCAATATAAGGGATGCATCATCGTGGGTGTGAACATCAATGAAGCCTGGAGCTACAACTTTTCCGGTTGCATCTATATGATATTTGGCAGAGGCGCCTTCAAGATCCCCTATCTTAACAATCCGGTCGTCTTTAATTCCCAAGTCAGCCAAAAACTCAGGCCTACCGGAACCATCTATCAATCGCCCATTTATAATAATAATATCAAAGTCATCATATTCGAACATAACATCACCATTCATGAATTATTTAACTGCGTCTGACTCATTGTCCAACCACTTTGCTTCCAAGCATCATTGTCGGCAACCAAGTGGAAAGGGAAGGAATATAAGTTGTAAGCATCAAAACAGGAATCCCAACATAAAACAAATATTTAAGCATGATTGGTGCAACTTTTTGATAAGCAGTACCTGACAACCTTGTTCCAACAAATAATGACATTGCAAAAGGGGGCGTTATAACACCTAACCCGATATTAATAATGAAGATTGCACCAAGATGAACCAAATTAACGTCTAACTCAACCATTAAAGGCAGAACCAAAGGGACAGTCAATATAAGGATAGGGATAGCTTCGATAAACATACCAAGCAATAACAAAAACCCATTCAAAGATAGCAATATCATTTCGGGACTTTCGAATAAACTCAGCATATGGTCGGCAAGCGATTGCGCAGCCCCAGCACGAACAAGATAGCGGCTTATTATACTACCTGAAGCTATTAAAAGGGCAATCAAACCAATTGAAACAGTTGTTTCTAAAAGAGCCGAACTAAAACGCTCTTTGTTGAGATGCTTATATACAAAAAAACCTACAACGATACTGTAAACTACCGCTATCGCTCCTGCCTCATTCGGTGTACATATACCACCATATATACCCACAAGTATTACCAACGGACAGCCTAATGCGGGCAGTGCTTTCCATGTAACACTTTTAAATTTCATCCACCTATCGTGAAAACCTAAAAATTCTTCAGGTTCCGAATCACCAACTTTATCTATGTACTTCGGGGCAATGAAGTAGTTGAGCACAGCATAACCTACTGCGAGAAGAATGGCGGGTATTACGGTAGACAGAAAAACTGCTGCAACTGATTGCTGCGCAACCAGACAGTATATGAGTGCGGGCACACTTGGAGGAATCAAATATCCAAGAAAACTGGCACTGCAGAGTACAGCAGTAGTGTACTCTTTTTGGTAGCCGAGTTTATGTAACCTAGGCACTAGAATTGGGACAAGCGCCGACACACACGGTACCGAGGAACCTGTAAGCGCACTCATAAAAACTGTCGAAATTATAGCAACTAGGGTCATCCCACCGCGAATCTTACCTACAAGTGCGTGGGAAAAGTCAACGATCTTATCAGCAAGACCTCCGGCCGATATAAGGGAACCAGCAAATATGAAAAAGCCGATCGACATCAGCACGTAGCTGTTCAGTGACGCATAGAACGTCCCGATTACAAAGTTATCAGGAATACCGTCAACTGAAAGTCCAATACCTGTAGTAGCAACAAATAACCAACCCAATGGAATTGCAAGCAACATCCCCACCAGAAAAATACAAATTGTTACAAAAATCCCTATGGACATTGTATATCTCCAGCCTTTATTTGTTTTATCAAGCTTAATGATTTCATAAAAATATGATGTGCCGTATGAAATGCACAGAGAGACAATGAAACCAATACGCTTTGTCTAATCCAGCTAGTATTAAACCATGGAACCAGTGTTCCATATTCCGAGTATTTCATTGCACTGAGAAAGATTCTATGAGCCATGGGGATAAGATATAATATCGATGAAAGAACCAATACATTTATTACAATTTTTGAAAAGGCAATAAAAACAACATTTTTTCTTAACAAAATCTCTAGAAAAACATCTACAGAAGTATGTGATTGCTCTCTGGTCGCTATGGCTATAGAGTAAATTAAAGCAGGAATAAAAAGGTATAGAGCAAGATCCCCAATCCACATTATTTCAAAATGAAGTACATACCTGTTTACAACCTGAAAAACAACAAGAAATGAACAAATTATAAGCATCGAAAAACAAAATAGATTTTCAAGAAAAGATATACACCTAATTAAAGCTAAGTATATATTCA
Source organism: Marinobacter salexigens (assembly GCF_018860765.1). Lineage (GTDB taxonomy): Bacteria > Pseudomonadota > Gammaproteobacteria > Pseudomonadales > Oleiphilaceae > Marinobacter > Marinobacter salexigens_A. The sequence continues at coordinate 22,697 of NZ_JAHKPV010000017.1, read as the reverse complement.
TGTTTTCGCCTACTGTAGCCAAATACTATTAAAGAAAGGGGGCCTATAGCCCCCCCTTCACCCTTAATCGCTGTTGCGTGAAGAATTATTAAGTTCTTTTAGCTGGCTACGGAGTTTCTCGCTCATGTTCTGATTTGGATATGCTTTCTCAAGCCAGGTATCGGCAAGCTCCTCCCATATCGCGTCAATATTAGAAGCCTCTCTCAGAGCATCTCGCTCTTCACTTGTAAGACGAACGATGGTGAAACCGTCCAACTCCTCAAGCTCTTGAATATAGTTGGATTCTGCTTCTTTATGCAGCTTATGCGAGTATTCCTGAGACTCAGCGGCAGCGCGTTTCACAGCAGACTTAAGATTTTCTGGCAGCTCATTCCACACATCTGAATTGATGGCAACGTTCTGATTATCCCATACAAAGTTAATGTCAGAGTAATAATCAAGAACCTCAGCATGACGCTCATCTACCAAGGATGGCCACATGGTCCAGTTACCATCAATTACTCCACGAGATAGCCCATTATAGATCTCAGACCAAGGCAGCGTTTGCAAGGTCATTCCTGTACCCGCTCCCATTCCCTCAAGAGCGCGTACGAGACCTAATGATCCGGATACCCGGATCTTTAGATTCTTAAAATCTTCGCTCTTACGAATCGGCCGAACAGTATTACCAATACCGTAAGCGCCCTGTGAGACATGCATTAGTGTGTGCATACCTACTTCGTTATAAGCAGTCTCCAAAACTCCATGCAGTGGGCCACCAACACGGTATGCTTCTTCTGCAGCTTCCCAGTTGGAAATGGCCCATGGCATCCAGTTAAGCACTCCTCCCGGTATAATTTTGGCGTATGGAGAGAATATACCAATAGTTATACTTCCATCCTGAACACCGTGGAAGGTTTCCTCATGGGATCCAAGCAAGCCATTTTTATACAACTTTATGTCAATTGCCCCATTGCTATATTCATCAACCTTATCAATAAAATCTTCAATTACTTTATCAGTAATAGGTCGAGTCCAAGGTTGGGAAAACGTCCACTTATAATCAGATGCAAACACATTACTTGAAATCGCTACGAGAGCACCTATCAAAGTAAAGTTTTTTATTGCCATTTTTGTTTTAAATTTAAACATATAATTCACTCCTAGCAATTGATATTTTAGTTATTGCACATCTCGCTCTTATACCGTTCACGGCCATCTTCGTAATACTTCAACCACTCATCCTCTGGGACCATAATGCCTCCAGTAGCCCAAACTATATGAGTCGAATTTTTCATTTTATCGGTAAGACTATAGTGCTGAATGTAATCTGACGAACCTACTGTTTGAAAGTAGCCGTAGAACCCAGCTGCGGCGGAAGGCTCCAATTTTATTTTTTGAGCATCCCATGAAACAGCTAAATATGGATTAAGCCGTTTATCATCAACTGTAGTGATGCCGCTAATAAGTGGCCTCATTGCGCGGCAAACTAGTCCAGATGGTCGACTCACAGCTAAACCATCTGCAGCAGTGAGCCCATCCAATCCATAGTCCCTGGCGCTAACATGCTCATCCAGACCTGTGGCCACACCTAAGAGGACCGCGGGTGCATGTGTCGGTTCTACAAAGACGCAATGAACGTCGTCGCCAAAAACCAATTTCAATCCAAACGTTACACCCCCTGGCCCTCCTCCAACACCGCAAGGAAGATATACAAAAAGTGGGTGTTGCGAATTTACCTGAATTCTTTGAGCATCAAGCTGTTTTTTCAGTCGGCGAGCTGCTACTGCGTATCCTAGGAATAGATCGGCAGAGTCCTCGTCGTCGATGAAGTGACACTGTGAATTTTTGGCCGCGTCCTTTCGAGCTTCAATTACAGCATGTCCAAAGTCAGCTTCGTGCTCAACAACTACAACACCCTTAGATCGCAGGAGATCCTTCTTCCACTTACGAGCATCCGTTGACATGTGAACTGTAACATTGAACCCCAAACAGGCACCCATAATCCCTATGCTCATACCCAAGTTACCAGTTGAGCCTACTGTAATTGAGTAGTTGCTAAAAAACTCCCGGAATTCTTTTGAGGAAAATCTTGAATAATCATCATTATAAGTAAGCAGTCCACTATCTACCGCCAGGCTCTCTGCATGCTTTAGAACTTCATATATTCCCCCTCGTGCCTTTATCGATCCTGATATAGGGAGTTCGCTATCCAACTTGATCATCAGCTGACCGACCGATACAAAGCCGAGATGTTTTTCTAGCTCCGATTGGATTGGTGAAGCGTCGACAATATCAGACTCTATCACCCCGTTAGAAACTTCCGTTTCTGGAAATATTTTCTTTATATAAGATGAAAAGCGCTCTAACCTTTCAGATGCGGCTATTTCGTCGGTATCTTTGAACTCTATAAAACCTCTTGCATCTTCGAATGGAATTTTAAATGAGTTAATCCAAAAGGTTTCTTTGGCAGAAGTAACGTCATCTTCGTTAGGAAAATGATTCGCACTTTTCAACGCCTCAGGCTTTATGTGTTCCATTAACCAGCTCCAGAAAGGATTTTTTTATATTTATAACATATGTATTTGTGACTATTTCTAATCAGCTTATGAACGCCCACTAAAAATCACAAGCGTATTATTTTTGCCCGACCCATTACTCAGATTCATGCATAAAATCCTCATGCAACTAGCGGTGTCGTTGGGACTGTAGAAAAACCCCAAATTAGGCTGTAGTGGTTCAATGATTCCGGACACCAACGTAGGTGGTAATATCGCCACCAATAAGCGAGGTGTCAGATGACCAGGAAACGACGATCTTTTACGGCTGAGTTCTAAGGAGACTCTGAATAAGTCTCGAAATCAGCGATAATACGGCCATCGTCAACTGCACAGGATTCGTTGCCACCATGGATCAGATCACCTTCTCCGAAGCCGAGTACCAGTACAAGAAGCGCAAAACTCGTCGCGAGATCTTTCTGGAACGGATGGACAAGTTGATTCCCTGGAAGCAGCTGGAGAAGAAGGTAGCCCGATATTACCCTCAGGGCCAGACTGGCCGGCCACCCTATCCGTTGCCCACCATGCTCCGAGTTCACTGCATGCAGTTGTTTTATAACCTCAGCGACCCGGCCATGGAAGACGCCCTGTACGAGATAGAATCCATGCGCCACTTCGCTGGCCTGAAGCTGGACCGCTTGCCGGACGAAACCACCATTCTCAAGTTCCGTCATTTCCTGGAGCGCCATGGCCTTGGCAAGGTGTTGTTCAAAGAGGTGAACAAGCACCTGGAGAAAAATGGTTTGATGCTGCGTGAAGGCAGCATTGTGGATGCCACGATCATTTCTGCCCCGAGCTCCACCAAGAATGAGAGCGGCCAGCGCGATCCGGAAATGCACCAGACCAGAAAAGGAAAACAGTATTACTTTGGCATGAAGATGCATATCGGTGTCGATGACACGCTCGGCCTGATCCACAGCATTGATACCACAGCCGCCAACGTCCACGACATCGTGCCCGCTGGCAATCTTCTCCACGGCGGCGAGCAGCGCATGTTCGGTGATGCCGGCTATCTTGGCATTCAAAAGCGGGATGAGCATAGAGATCGCCAAAATGTATCCTGGTTCATTGCCAAACGCCCCGGCAGTCGGAAGAAACTGGACGCCCGTAAACTGAAAGCCGAGAAGCTCAAAGCCAGCGCCCGGGCCAAAGTCGAACATCCGTTCCGGTACATCAAACAGGTCTTTGGCTACAACAAAGTCCGCTATCGCGGCCTGGCCAAAAATAGTAACCGACTGCATTTGCTGGCTGCGTTCAGCAACCTACTGATGGGTGAAAAATACCTGCTGGCGTAGGGCCAGTACGCCTGTTTTCCGCCAAAACGGCGGGAAATGGGCAAAAAACAAACAGAGGGGCTGATCGTGCCTAATTTGCCTTTGAATGGCTTTTTTTCGAGTTGAAAAGCGATTCAGCGAGAAATCAGGCGTTAATCAGACCTTCCTTAAACACCGCATCTACCGGATCCGCATAAAAACTGGCCTGTAATTTAGTAAACAGTTCCCCTGGCACAGTAGGAATATCAGCGGCACTGGTAATCGGAAGCGCTACACGCTTGCCGCCTGCATCAAACGTTACGTGCAAGCACTCAGCAAGGCTTTGAACAGGGTTTACGCTGCCGCCTAGACTCATATCCCCAAGCACCACAGATTGTGCATGTGTTGGCCTAGCCATGATGCCAGAGGCAAAGGCGACCATACTGGGTAGTGCCAGTGATTGGATGGGGCCACCATTTTGTAGATCCACAAGGTGAAGGTGGAAATCGTGCTCTAACACGCGTGAGGCACCCGAGATTCTGGTTATGTTGGCTTTGAAATAATCAAAGGCCATTTTGAGCTGCTCTCGCAAGGGAGGCAGGCCCCACAAACCTGAAGTGGCTAGTTTACCTGTGCCCTTGGTCACCTGTAGTTCGATTCGATAGAGGCTCGGCACACCTTTGGCGCTCACACTTACCAAATTCACCACACCGGGCTTGCTTGGCCCTTCAGAAATCAGCTTGCCGCCGCCCTGCTCTTTCTCCGTCACGAAATGTTCTTCCAAGCTTTCATTGTCAATGTAGCTGAAATGCACATCGTAGAATTCCATCCCGCCGATTTTCTTTAACTGTTCTTTAACGCTGTGACGAACCTCAAGCGCATACTCCAAACACTGGCGCACGGCTTCTTTATCAAACTCCCCTTGTGGGTACAGCAGCTTCAGCTGGCCTGATACCGTTTTGCGTCCCGCAATCACATCACGCTGGTTCAGATTACTGCCAAACTTGAAGTGCCTGTCTATCGCATCCGCAAAGCTGCGCTTACGCATCTCCCGATAGAACTCGGCCAGGTAATCTACGATCAGGCCATAGCGGTTGGTGAAAAACTCCGGCCGCATCTTGGGGATTTCCCAACCAGGGATATCGGTGTGAAAACGATCAAAGAAGGCAGCATCAACCATCGCAGCTGGGAACTGTGCCAGTAGATGGCTGGTTTTCACCAGCGATTCAACGGACTGGTTGATGTTGCCGATAAACACCATGGAAGCACTGGCCTCCATCTGTTCCCGACCACGGGCAAACGATCCCGAGGCCATGTAACCTTTCATTATCTGGATGCCGTCTTTATCTGTTTGTGACGATTCCACAAGCTTCTGACTAGTAATCACCACACCGCCGACTGCCAATCGCAACTGTTCTTGGGCATCACTTCGTGCCCGGGTCTTTGCCCGCGCGATCGAGCCTCCCTGCCCGATTCCCACAAACACCATCGCCTACCACCAGGTTCCCGAATTTGCGTTTGTAAGGTCCACAATGGACGCTCAGCGGTCTTCAGGATCGGTATATCGTTTGCACAGGCCAAGTCAGATGCCATAAATAGAAGACTGACTGTCATGAGAAGAAAACCTCTATTCATCATTCGTCCTCATCTAGCCGGCCCATATCCTCCATCTCATCGGACCTTCCAACATTAAGCGAATTCATGGGCATAGCTGCGTGAACAGAAAGCAGGTGCGTAATCCAGTTCAGCTCCTGCATTGGGTCTTGAACCCCACTCTGCGAATTAGCTCCGCGTTCAGTCCGCTCGACCTTGGCTTTAACCTGGCTGGCTACAATAAATAGCAACCCGGCCGCGAGCATCAACCATGGCAGCATCTTGCGCGCCCGTTTGCGTGCTGTGCCGGTTACTCATTCTAACCACACGGACAGCCTGGTCTGCTGAATCCTTTATCGCAGTCGGCGCAAGAGTCCACGTCGGACGAGAGTCTTCTCCGTCCGATGTTCAGATCAGCTTGCCGGCAACCACGGGAGGTTCGTAGATAGTAGTGCAAGCGGTCATAAAAATGACCAGAGCGAGTGTCACAGAGAGAGAGGAATAGTCAGTTTGAAATTTACCATTTTGCCCCTGTGTCGCAATTGAGGAAGCAGCTTCTATTTTTCTCATGAATCGCGATCTGCCAGCCGGTCACTTCCAAACTGACAAAGAACTACTCATGTGTTTGTGGTGGTCGGGGCGGCTCGCCGGCTCTTCCCATAACTCCCCATAAAAGTCGGATAGCGCTGTCATAATCTCTGGCCGTCGTCGGTGCGAAATCATGAGCCCTATAAAACTCATGGATCTGCCTTCGGCCAATTTGTTCTGGCGCCCTGCCGCACCACTTAATTAACCGGTCTACACGCTGGAGCTGTCGTTTCCGGGCAACTTTCCCTCCTCGACGGGCATGCTGGTGCAGCTTATAAAACAGTTCTTGATTCATGGCCTTCCTCCAATATAGGAACTCAGAACGTCAGTTCTACCGTGTCCCAGTTCGACTGCAATCACTTTTCGTGCAGCCATGTCGACCGCTTTCGATGCCTTGCCGCCACTAAGCGGCGGTAGTTCACCGGTAATATTCTCGTAGAGATCGCATGCGTACCCAGCTCGAAGGTCGTGTAACCCCGTCATCCCGTGGGCCTGGAGAATCTCCCGAATATCTCTCAAGTCTCCCTCACAAAACTGGGACCAAGTTTGATTTTCTGGCACTAAAGAGCGAGCCTCACCTTGAATGTGAGAGGCATGCTCCAGTGACGCCAACTGTTGTTCGTTATTGATCGGCACTTCCCGTTTTCGACCACCCTTGGTGCCGTGAACGATCGTGACTTTTTCACTTTTCTTCGCTTCCATAAAAGCGGCTTTTGCATCGATCAGGCTGCTTTCTTTAGATCGCAAACCAAGGTCTCGGGCCAGACTCGTGATCGCGCGTCCTCGTTCACTCATGGCCGCCATTGCCATGTCGACCAGACCACGGTCTATCGATGCAGGGGTGTTTTCACGCACGTGGCACCGCTGAGGTATTTTGCACGTCTTGGTCGGACTCACAGATGCCCAACTACCTCTTGTGGCCGCTTGCATAACAGTATTCACCGCGGATACTAGGTTCTGGGCGTAAGCTGCAGACAGATCACCTGTCTCGACCTGCCGAGCCAGCGCCTGGCCATAATCAGTGACAAGATTAACTGTAATTTCCTCAAGTCTTCTCAGCCCCCTGTCTTTAGCAAACTTCGAAAAGAGATTGAATCGATCCCCAATGGTGGCTGCCGTCGAAAAACTGGCATTGCCGTCGGCCACCTCCCGATTCATGGCAAAGCGACCGGCTTTGGCCATGTCACGAGTTTTTAAACCAAGATTATTTCCTCTCATAACTGTTTTCCCTGGCTGTTAAGTGATGCGCTGTGCTTCAGGTGCACGCAAACCCTCTGAGAGAAGACGCTTTCAGTGCCGGTGCGTCAGGCCGGAATTCTGGTAAGAGGTGCTTTCCATTGCGGGATCGAGTGCTGTGGCGAGGTAAGTCGCGCGCGATACCGACCCTGTCGCAATAGGACATTGGGTGATACAGCCCCGGCGTAGGCATTGAGCCCCGCGCTCCAGATGGCGCGGCTCGAGCAATAGAAAGGGTGGTTAAAATTGAGAAAATTTGGCCTGAAGCCACGTTTTCGTCCAGTTTCGTCCACCGAAGTTGGCGGCTAATCCCGCGCGTAGCGCGGCCTAGCATTACATCGTTCTAACCTGTCTCTGTGTAAAATGATTTTTTAAAAAATAGTAGAACAAGTGACAATGCCCTAGTGGTGGCCTTGTAAATCAGCCAGAACTATTCCACGCACGGGCAAGTCGAGTCTAAAAATAAACGTCGAGGCTGGTTTGCAACAGCATTGCGACAAAACGCATGCATGTGGCAAAAAAACTGAACGGAAACTCTCCGGGGGATCATCAAATCCCTACTGAGAGGCTGAAACCGGGAGGTCCGATACAGCGGTCTGAAGTGACTCAATGGTGTGAGTTTTTGCGGTACTGCCGATTGGCAGGCGGCTTACCATCTAGTTCGATGGCATGGCCGCAGCTGTTCGAGGCCCAGCTAGCTCTATTCCGCTATGCGTCGCGGACAGACGTCTGACATGATTCTGAGATAACTGGAGCAACTTCGCAAGTCCTGAAAATGGCGGGTTGCCGCTGCTTTTTTTCGAGCTCAACCAAATAAGGCCAGGCTAGGTACGCCAGTGAACCTGTGGGTTCACTGGCGGTATCCTGCTCATCAACTGCGCTCATCATGAGTAATGCTGTGAACCTACAGGTTCACTCACGGTACACTGATCAATTCATCCGAATGACCTACTTTTTGCACCAGTGAACCCACAGGTACACCAGCGGTTCACACGAAATAGGACGTTTACTTAATATCGCTCAAGGCTTCGTCAGACAGGGCTACAATCGGCACCAGAGGGAGGGTATTTCGGCATCATGCCAATGCTATTTTCCGCTACGCGGTTTGAAGCAGTTTCTGCAATCGCTCAATTTCCTCTTGTAGTTCCTGCTTGGTCAGAGACCGGGTGTCTTGCGCATAATCGCCTGCTTCAAGATCAAACCAATCATCATTAGCAATCAGAGCCTTGGCAACTTTCCTCTGCCCTGGTCTTTTTTCTTTTTTCTTGTTTCGCTCCATGATCTTTGCTCTGAACGTCTCTTTGCTACCAGGCTCTCCGTGATTGATGAAAACAGTTGTCCCCCCCTGCCTGCCCTTATAGCCAACAAGTTCGAAAATATTGTCCAAAAGTTTTTGCTGATCACCATGCCCCGAATAATGAGACGATAAATCGACAACTTCCGCACCTTGCTCAGAGCCTTCCAAGAGAGCCCGCCCAGCAGAACTCTTGGACTGAAAGCCCGTCAAGATAATTGTATTTCTCGGATCATCCCGGAGCATTTGCAAGTACTCAGACGACGGGCCTTGATCACACATTCCGGAACTCGCCAAGATCACATCAGATTTCTCAAAATGTTGCCCGAACGATTCCTCTGCCTTCCCTTTTTTTGGACCGACCGAGGCGATCGTAATCGAGCCATACGATACTGTGCGACCATGGTTAAGTGAGGCTCCTAACGCTGTGTAATCGGCTACCGCTACCCGCAACCTACAACAGCCTCCCATTTATGTCACAATTCTGGTGACGGAAATCGCACGTACACTTCTCTACGCTCTAGTTAGTTGTCCATACCGTATGGGTTTCCAGCAACATCAATCGCTTGGTCGACCATCGGCAAGCCATTTGCTGGGTTAATCTCCAGGCCGAAATTGTCATTATCCAATGAGCTATTTGAGATGCTCATCGACGAATCGTCTAATAATGGACTGGAAGGATTGGTCAGCAACCACTCTTCATCTTCATCGAGTTCCATGTCGGAGTTGGTCGGCAACAACTCTACCGCTGTTTGAACACTGCACAAGTCCTTGGACAGTATACCTACAACAGCCCCGACAAAAGCGGCTAAAGGACTGATCATGAGACCGATCCCAGCTCCCAAAATCATATAAATTAACCGATCCATTTTCCCGCCTTTTGTTCATGATTTGCTATCAAAACTACACCCGCCGCTTGAGTCTGCAAGGTGCTCTACCGTTGATCACTTCAAATGCTCAAAGCTATTAGTCTCGCTACGCTTATGCGGCTCACCCGAAGCACGGGATCATGAACCTACCCTCAGCCAAACCGGTACAAAATTGATAGTCGTACCTACCTAACGGTGACGGAAAAACGTGGCCGCTGTGTCAGTCAGATGAGCATCGAGCCCCTATCTTGCCAATGAATCAGATACATCAAAATAACTTGTCTACCGGTGTAATTCCCCCGAAAAACAGCGGCGATCAAAAGTAGAATTTTTCGTAAGCTACCCGCAGGGAGATTCTGCATGAAGAAGTCACGTTTTCCAGACAACCAGATTATGGCAATTTTGAAACAAGCCGAGAGCGGTATACCGGTGCCGGAACTCTGTCGAGAGCACGGAATGAACATTGACAATTTTTATAAGTGGCAAGCCATATTTGAAGGCATGGATACCTCCATGATCAAACGCATGAAAGAGCTAGAAGATCAAAACCGGCGACTGAAGAAGGTGTGCGCCTAAAAACGGCTCAAGCCTGAGTTGCGCAAAAAAGCCCTTGAGGGAATGTGGTAAAGCCATCTCTTAGCTGTGAGATGGCGCAAAAAACCGTTGCTGTAGCGTTAACTTGCCGGCGACTCGCCATATTCACCCTCTCACACTGGGCGAATTTAGCCTGACAAAATCTATTATGAATCGCTATTATTTTTCTTTTTCCCGTACATATCGGAATCTTTTTTTACAGACTCTTCAAATTCAGACCGTCGTAATTGCTTCGCTGCTTCGCTGGATGAGCAATCAACACTGAACTTAATCACAACTTTTTTAGGCTGCTGATCGTTCTTCTGACTCACGTGCTCTCTCCCTAAGAATTAGGAGGCTATGCTCCAATGTGATACGCACCGAGAAATGCTCAATAACCCACGCATAAAGCTCTGAATGTTTCTCCACAAGGCATAGAGACCTATTGCCGGCAATTGTAATCACGTACTCAATTTTATTAGTTGCAGGATGGATGACTGGGTAACATAGTTGAGCTCCTTCCTCCCCATTTTGGACATTACCTCTCATAAAGCGACGCTCACCCCGCGGTCTCAATAACTAAGTGCAACACCCTCTAATCGAGTATCGTGTTGCCATGGAAAAACACTATCATCATCTCAGTGCCACTGATCGCGTGACACTCATGTTTTTGAAGCGTCAGGGTCATAGCCTTCGCGCTATTGCCCGAGAGCTGAACCGTTCACCCAGCACCCTGACTCGAGAACTGCGTCGACGCACAGTAAAAGGTCAGCCTTACGACGCTGAAGCTGCGGTACTTGCAGCGCGTTCAGCCCGCTTACGGTGTCGGCCACGGCGCAAATTGGTTGAGGGCACCGACTTGCATGGGGTGGTCGTCGACATGCTGAGAAACAAGTGGTCTCCTCAGCAAATCAGCGGCACACTGAAGGCTATGTTTCCTAATCATCCCGAGTTTCAAGTCTCACACGAGACTGTGTACAAAACCATTTATGCTCAACCTCACGGTGAACTACGCAAAGAGCTGATTACCTGCCTGCGGCAGGGTCACACCAAACGTCGCCCTCGGGCTGGTGGGGTTGATCGTCGCCAGCAAATCCCGGATCTGGTCAGTATTCATCTGCGACCTCCGGAAGTCGAAGAGCGATTGCTGCCTGGGCATTGGGAAGGCGACTTGATCAAAGGCGCCTTCAATCGCTCAGCTGTTGGAACCTTGGTGGAGCGTGTTAGTGGCCTGGTGTTTCTGGCCAAAATGGACGGAGCCACCGCCACGGCGGCCGTTCAGGGGTTTAGCGCGGCACTGAATCGGGTACCTTTGGAAATGCGCCAGACCTTCACTTACGATCAGGGTCGAGAGCTTGTGCGCCATGCTGAGATCACCCAAAAGACGGGTACGGCGATCTACTTTGCAGATCCGCATAGCCCTTGGCAACGAGCCATCAACGAGAACACCAATGGCTTGTTGCGGCAATACATGCCCAAGGGAACCGACCTGTCGGTGTTCAGTCAGGAGGAGCTTGACGCCTTTGCCTTCCAGCTTAATACACGGCCTCGGAAGCGGTTAGGCTTCAAAGCGCCATTGGAAGTGTTTATGGATCTGGTTAAACGTACCCAAGACGCGCCGTCAGGCATTCATTAAACTGGGTGTTGCACTTAGAGTTGGAGACCACCCCCTTTGTCTTTTTCGCTAACTCTTTACCGATGTTCTCCACAACTACTATTGAGCGAGCTTTAATACAACGTGACACTGTGCTCGTCGGGGCCTTAAGGTCTGCTGCAGGTGTACGAGGAGGCGAGGATGCTGGATCGAAGGAGTACCAATCTACGGGTTTATCATTTTCAATTTTGATAAGCCCTACCCTAAATGCTGTATTTTTCGAGCCCATGAACTCGAATACGCTTCTGATCCCCGCGATAAGCAGCGGTATTTGCTGATCTGGCCGGGTAATCTGCAGAAATGTTTTCCTGCCGCACACATCAGCTGCCTTCATTCTCAATTTCGCTTCAGAATTAAACCTTTTGGTTTTATCACCGACAACAATATCAATAGCCTTCAGTAAAGCGAAAAGATCTCCGGTTTCTAGCTGCCGTGCAGGTTTGGCGTATGACCGGATAGCAGCATAAGCCGCTTTCATGAGTACTACATAGACATAGGTTCCGACAATGATTATTAAGGCTGAGCTGTTAAGAAAGTTGCCGACTGATTCACCAGCAAACTCGACCACGTCTGCGTGTAGCCCCTGTCTAACGGCCAGCGTCGTCACCAGTATGGGCGGAAAGAGAAACAGGATCGGTCGAGCGATATGCTTCACGAACCAAGATTCGCAAACCCTGACGGTACGTCTACATAAGCTTTTACCCCAGGACTCTTTAATGCGAGGTTCGTGCATGCTTTTCCCTTGTAGTTAATTGAAGTCACTGTCCGTGAAAGACGCACTGGCTATAACTGTCACCCAACTCGTCGTCCCAATCAAGTAACCGCCTTGACCAGCTTCTTAACATACTCAACATCTTCCTCACGAAATAGTATATTCCAGCTTTCCATGAGTTCCCGAGTGACTGCATGGCCCGTCGTATCCTTCCACTGACTCACCAACTGAGACGAATGCGTCTCCGAGATTAGGAACGCATGCAGCTCGATTCCGGCATTTTCCGGACGCTGCTTGCGAAGGTCTGCCTCAATGTCCTTGATTGTCTCATGGAAGCGAACTTTGGGATCGTCCGGTTTATGATGGCGCAGGCCTTTCGGGTCGACGAAAACTACTTTCTGGGATTGGCCCTTCACTAGCCAAAGGATGAAGTCCGGGTAGAAGCCACCATCAACGAAAACACCCACGGCTCCCTGACCGGTCTGGTTGCGCAGAAGGTAAACCTCGTAGCCTTCAAAAGCCCCAGTCTTAGTTGCCGCCTGGATGTCGCGAACGAAATCCGCCTCGCCTTTGTTGAGGGATACCGGAGTCACCTGAAAATCCAGCCCCTGGGTGGATGCCAGCAGCGGCTGATAGAAGTGCCGTTCGCACCAGATAAACTCAAGTCCCTCTTTGACCGCTCCATTCCAGGCATCCACATCACCCTTTTCGATACTCTCCCTCAAGTTCGAGAGTTGTTTAATCAAGGACTGGTGGCGAACCCGGTCAAGGGTGACCATGTAGCTGCCTTCTGGTGTGGCTTCACTTACACCTGGGAGGTACTTCCGGTTTTCGGTGATCGGTCTGTACTCCAGCTTGTCCGCTTCCCACTGTTTCCGGCGGAATCCGTAGAACAGCTCGCAGTATTTTCGGAGCAGGGATATCGCCATGTCATGCCATAGCGTCATCTTCTCCAACCGGCCCAGCTCCATCGCCTCATCCGGGGCATAGAGCCGGTACCAGTCGTACCGATTATCAGTCAGGAGTTTTTCAACGACATCCGGGGTGATGGTCAGGTTTGACCAACGCTTGTCCCTCTTGAACGCCAGCAACTCAAAATAAAGGCGCTGCATATCCAGCAGCGCAATGTGAGTCGGCTTTAGACGCTGAATCTTGGCCCCGGTATTCTGAAAGCCCTTCTTGTCGGTTGCGAACAGTCCAACCTGGGGATAGAAGTCCAGGATGACCCTTGGTGGACTGCAAAAGTAGTCAATCTCAGTAAGCTGCAAATCCCCTGGCGCCTTCAGTACCACCTGTTCGGCAAGTTCCTGAAACGCCGTACCGGAGCCGCCAATAGCCTTATTGGCGATGCTTTCCTTAACCCGCACAACATGAAGGTCCTTGCGTAGGTCCTTCATCGGCATCAGTGGAAGCACGAATTCTTCAAGGCCCTCGTTAACCGGGATCTCTTCGTCTTCCAGCTCCTTCCGGAACTGAGCGATGTAATCGGCCTTCACCCCAAAGATGTTCAGGGTCTCCAAAACACCAATGTGGTCAGGCCGCTCAATGCCTGCTTCTTTCAATCCAGTGGCAAGCTCGGCTGAACGCTTCAGTGTCGTTTTCCAGCCTTTCAACCGAACGCCACGGCCGAACAGCTGGATGATCTGGGCACCCTCATTCTTGCCGACGTTCATCAACGTCATGTTAGAAACACGCCAACTGCTCCAGCCCTCGGTGAACTTCTTCGAGCCCAACAGCAGCTTGACCGGTGAACTTTCGGTGTTGATGCCGTGGAACAGGCTTTCGCTAAAGCGAGAATCCTGAGTGAACAAGTCGTGCTTCTCGCAGAGTTTGACCAGCTTTGCATCATCCCCCACGTTGATGACACCGAACGGGGTGTCTGACGTGCCAGCTCGAAGCGCGATTTCACCAGGAATACCGGTAATATTTTCGATATGGAGTCGACCGCCACTACTACTGAATACCCTGACTAGCAGATCGTGATACAGCGAATCCCCGCCTTCACCCAGCTCTTTCAGGTAATTGAACCGACCATGGAGCAGATCGGTACCGCCCTTGGCAACCATGCCGCGTTTCAGCAGGTAATCAATCGCGGCGACCGTTTCTTCCTGCTTGTGCAATACCTGGTCGATAAACGCCAGCACCTGAACGGTGTCTGAAGCCTCACCGCTGGACAGCGTTGCCGTTACCTTAGAGCTTACAAACACCCATAGAGGCTTCTCCAGGTTGAAGGGCTTGAAGCTGGCCTTTTGCTCTTCGAACAACCGTAGTTGCTGGTAGTAACACAGTAACGAGGCAACCAGATATCGAAATTCATCCTGGGCATTGGGATTTGCTTGAAGATTCAGAATCTGAGACTGCTTACCGTAGCCATCCCCGTAAAAATGTCGGTAGGAGTAATCGAACAGAATGGCCTTCGTATAGGTCTGACGCAGGTTCTCGTGTTTGGAGCCTGACTGGGCAAACGTAGCGGAGTATTCGAAGGAGAAACCCAGCGAACATAATTTTTGCCGATAGTCGTACCAGCTGCCACCACCACTAGCCGTTCCACGATGGCCCTCGTCTACCAAGAGCAGGTTGCGAGAGCCAAAGGAGTCGACCGCAACTGTCTTCTTCTTCTCGCTATCGCGGAGCTTGTTGATGTCGATGACAATCACATCCTGGGCGAACAGGTCGCCACCACGGGCAGAGAACTCACTGGCCCTGATCCCGGATTTCTCCAGGTCACGCAAGTGTTGCTGGGTGAGCCCTTCGTTGGGGGTCAGCAGAATAATCTTGTTTATATCCCCGGCTTTGCCATACCGCTGAAGGTAAAAGCGATACTGAAGGATGTTGGCGTGCATAATCAGGGTTTTACCCGAACCAGTCGCGCTCCAATAAGCCACCATGTTGAGCTGCGGCCACAGATCATCCTCTGGGTTCAGTAAATTCAGGGGTTTGTGATTAAAGCCCTGCTCAACTACCCAATGATCATTCCAACGTTCAATCTGTTGGTTGAGCGCGTCCAGCAACTCATCCGGTTTGGTGAACAGATAGTCCAGGTAGATCTCGGTGAACAGCAGCATCAAGTACTGGAAGTATTTCCATTCAATCGGCTCCTCACCGGAGGCCAGCCGCGCGTTATTGATGGTATCTGTCAGCTGCTTAATCCGGCGGTCGTACTCCAGCAGTTGCTCATCGCTCAGCTTCGCGTTTTCGTTGAGATTTTCCCGCATTCTCTGGATGATCAGATGCTCCCCCTCGGCATTGCGGCCGCTGGTTTCGCCGATCAGCTGGAAACGGTCGCGGAACGCCTCTAGAGTTGGCGCTTCCCGATTTCCCAAATCAAACTGCCCACTGAGAGAGTCGAAGCCGAACAGAGAGAACAACCACTGGTTGAGCACCAAGTGATGGCGGAATGGCAACGTCTGTTTGCTGCCCTTGGCGGATTTCCGTGCTGCCATGATACCCCCCCCTTAGTGAACCGCTTCAGTGTCTGCGAACATCAGCCGATGGAAAGCTTCCTCGATCAGCTGGATACGCGCCTGCTCCATCGGTTTCCCCTTGCGGGACCGGGGGATACTGATATTGTGGTCACCGTTTACATACAGCACGTCGATCTCGTCGTCCTGGCTTTCGGTCAGGCGAATAGAGAGCTTCTCGATCAGAACCGCATCTAGCACGGCGTTGTCCTTTTGGATACCATCGGCCTCACCATCAATGACCGACGGTAGGTTTCTCCATACTACCAACACCTGCTGCCCTGCCCGGTTCGTGCCGTAGACGGTTCGGAACCACCATTTGCCGGTTTCACTGCGCTTAACCTTAGCCTGCCAACGCCCGTATTCCCCTCGGATCAGCTCCGCCTCGAAGTGAATAGATACCGCAATATGCTCTACTTCCAAGCCCAAGAGGTAGTTGAAAGTTTCAAGCAAGTCGACATTTACTGGTTTAGTTTCATCCCCTCCGGCAGAGCGAACGTTGAGCTTATATGTTCCCGGGTCTGTAAAAAGCTTGGTGTTTAGCAAGGATCGTGAATCTCTTGTTTCAACGTCAAGCATATAATTCAACACATAGGCTTCGTGAGCAACGGAGCTTGATAGCTCCTGATCAGAAAACAAGCCTGACGATGTCTTAGGTCTCTGTATAGAAAGGTTCCCCAGTGAATCCTCATAACTTTCGAGAGACATATACTTGAACATGTACGAAGAATTGCAGAAGTTAAAACCTTGCCCATCCAAAACTGGCGACCCATTCCTCCATTTCGGACTATATACAACCTTCTTTAGGCGACCCAATGTAACTTCTCGAAAATACTCACCCATCTCGACTAAGCAAAATTTCTTACTATGACCATTCTTTCTATTTAAGTTAATTACAGCGTGCCCAGTGGTTCCCGATCCAGCAAAGTAATCAAGAACGATAGCATCGTGATCACTCCCAGACGAAACAGTAATACTGTCTTCGACAGCATGAACCGATTTAGGAAAACTAAAAGCTTGCTCCCCCGGGAACATAGATTTCAATAGGTTTGTTCCATAATCCGAGGCAGAGTATTTCGAATCCGACCAAATAGTGAGTGGTAAAGTTCCATCCTCATTTATACGAGCCTTGAGATAAACGGAAGGCGAGCCAGTCCTATCCGGTCTCACACAGAATTCATTGATGCTCTCTGTAACCGAAGCATGCTCCCATTTCCATGTCTTTTCGGCCCCATCTTCTGCGATCGGATAAACTATCACCTCCTGTGTCCCGGATAGTCTCTCTATTATTTTCCATTCTCGCTGGACAGCATCCCATTCCATTTCTGGGATCCTGATTCTATCGCCCGATATAATTATCGGATAAAATAGCTTAGGCCTAGCGGATCGATTAGCGTTAGCACCACCATGTTTTCGGAAATTGACCCATTCAAATCGGCCTCTCTCATCCTTTTCCTTATACCTTTCTTTTTGCTTTTCACTATGTTCTAGACGACCGAGGGCAACATCTTGGCTTTTTCGTGCAAAAATCCCGTATTCATGAGCAATTGCAAAGCCCTTCTTCGTGGACCGCCCCGCTGGATTGTTACGAATAGTAGATGTACCAAGAATGCTTTCTTCACCAAAGATACTTTCAATGATCCAACTTAATTCTCGGAATTGAAAATCGTCAATAGTTGCACAGAATATACCATTACTCTTCAAAAACTCGGAACCCAACGCCACTCGATCATTAAGCATACTCGCCCATGAAGATGAGCGAAAACCGTTTTTGTAAATTATAGGCGACGCATCGGTATTATAAGGAGGATCAATATAGATACACTGAACCCTATTACGGTATTTTTCCTTAATAAGATTCAAAGCCTGGAAATTTTCAGAGTTAACCAACAAACCATCACAGTCTTTGTCAATTGATTCGAAGCTCGCAATCAATCGCTCTTTAAAATACTTATCAAAAAAATAGGTATCGACCATCAAGTACTGATACCTGTAATCTTCCGCCAGACTCTTCACACCATTGGATTTGTATTCTTTTTGCAAGTCATCAACATCAATTTTATAAGTTGTCGACCATTCCTCCAGCTGAGCATCATTTGACATTACTTCATCAAATAGATCGGAGTAATATTTTAGACGATCAAGAGTAAGACAGTAGTGAGCCTCTGTTACAAACTTCTTCTTCAACCAGAGCTTCTTCTGAAAGTTCTCGAGCTGCGCAAGAAAAGCAATGATCCTCTCACCCAGAGAGCGAATTACTTCAATCTTACTTACCAGGGGGGCGAGTCTCGCCGGATCGTTTTTCAACGAGGCAATATCATTCCAATCCAGTAACTCGTTCTTGATGTAGAAATCAAGCTCCCGCGTCAGGAATCCACCAAGATCTTTGTGGATGAAATAATCAAACGTATTCTTCTTGGTGTAGTTGTTCAGTTGTCCAGCTAACATCGAATAATCAGCTCGATTACCATCAGCCTTACGGTAGGGTTTTCCCATCGCGCTTTTCCAGGGCTCTGGCAAAGTAGAGGCTGCCCCCAGAAGCGTTTCTCCAGCAATTGCTCGGAGCGCATCTTGTGTCGGCTGTTTCTTCTGGGCTGCAGCTGTAGCTTTCTTCTTCTCGGTTTCCGTCCAGTCGCTTTCCGTTGCCGGCCGAAATAAGAATCGACATTGCAGTTCTGTGTGTTTGTCACCGTGCTCGGTTGCTTCTCCCTCTACCAGCTCAAATGGGTTCTCTGCGTTAAGCACGAAGACTCGGCGACTATCAGCGGATTCCTTGTTGTTATCTTTTGCTCCTGCCCCAGCATCCACCAACTTGAAATGAACGCGCATGGGGTCTTCGCCGGGGCCTGCATCCGGATTCAGGCGGAAGCTGTAATCTCGCAAGGTTTCGCTGCTTTTAATGTAGTATTGGTCTTTGTTGGCCCAGTGCAGCACGACCTCTTCCCCCTGATAGGGGATTGCGTAGGTGCCGTCTTTGTATACCCGGCGTGACAGGAAGTCACCCTCGTTGTAGTAGCGGTTAAAGAACGTGACCAATGCGTCGTAAACTTCGCCCTCTTCCCGCGCGAGGTCAAATCCACCCTGCAGTTTCTGCTTGAGCTCCTGCACCTTGGGAATCGCGTCTGGGTCCATACCCAGCCCTTTCGCGCTCTTGATATGCTCTTCCAGTTCCGCTGCCAGCTGAGCCTGATCCTGGCTGGCGTATTGGCTGAACGCTTCCTGAGTGATTCTCGGTAGGTCCTGATCAATAAATCGATTAATGTCGTCTTTACGGGCATGCATAATGCGATAGAGCCCAAAATCCAGTTCCGGCTGATTTAGCTGAAACATTTCGCGCAAAAGATCGGCAAATTTCTGTCGACGTTGCTGGGCTTTTAACTGCTGTGTCGCGTTACTCATGGTATTCCCTGTTTGAAAATCGAACTTGGCAGGTCTGAAATGCTGGAGATTCTCCCACAAATAGCTGGGAGATTGTTAATCGAACTTACAACTAAAGATCAGGCTAAGCGCCATCGAATTCGAAACAGATGATGGGTGCTACTGCTTTGGTGCATCTGGCGTTCCAGGGCATCAATCAAGGCATCCCGGCGGGCTTCTATCTCGTCTTCCACATCGAAGATTTCCTGTCGCTGTCGGCGCTGCAACTTACTGAGATGCTTGATCGCCTCCTGGGCGCTCTTCTGGTCTTCAACGCTCCCTGCCAGGCGAGACTGGCGCTTTGCTTCCTTGATTTGAGCTTTTGTGTCCTCGAGCTTTTGCTCTGCACTCACCAATTGATCATCAGCCCAGGCTTCGAGCTTGGTCCGCTCACGCTGGAAGTATTCGTTGTTCTCATCGAGCAATCGGCTGAGCCGGGCATCCAGTTGCCTGGTAACGGTTTCACTTAGCTGCCGCCCCGGTTGGTGAACGGGGCCGTCAGCGTCATTGCTCAGCACCTCACCCTGCAGCCGGAAAAAGAGTTCGCATTGCTCTTCATCAAGCAGCTGCCCAGCATCCGTGATTGCGGTAAAAACCAGATGCTCTTCGCGCTGAAAGCTTTGCAGCTCAAGCAAATTCAGTTCAAGCCAGCCGGATTTTTCCGGCAGGTTCTGAAGTGCGGAAAGTTTCGCCTCGTGGCCGGACAGATTGAACACCATTTCAGTTACCGGCGTTTCCAACCTACGGCCAGTGTCCAAAACATACTCACCGAGGGGGTGGCTTAACCGGTATAGGTGGGCGTGCTCTGACGGTTTCTCGCCCTTTCGGATCAGCTCGAAAAATCCGGTGGGCACCTTGGTTAAAGGACTTTCGTTCAACTCAAATGCGAGGCGGTTCTCATCAAAGGTTGCGAAGGGGGCTAGTTGATGCCTGGTGAGCTGCCAGAAGAGGCGACTTACCCAGTCCAGCTGCTGCTCTGCTCTCTCGCGCTGGATCTTCAGCAAGTCGTGGATTTGGGCATCGAAATGCTCCAGAAGCTTTTCCTGAGTTTCTTGCATTCGCCGGTTGATGCTTTCTTCCAGTTCCTTTTGGAGATCATTGAAGGCCTGTTCGATTTCGGACTGAGACCGGCAGGTGTCGTAAATGGCCGCTATGCGCTTCTCAAAGTCGACACCGGACTCGATTCGGCCCAGCACTTCGTCTGACGCGCCAAACAGGCCGTCGAACAAGTGAAACTTCTCACTGAGCAGTTCAAGGACCCGCCGGTCTGCCTCATTCTTCTGGTTGAGGAAGTTGATGACGACGACATCAAATTTTTGACCATAACGGTGGCAACGCCCTATCCTCTGTTCTACCCGCTGGGGGTTCCAAGGCAGATCGTAATTGACGACCAGGCTGCAGAACTGAAGGTTAACGCCCTCTGCTGCAGCTTCGGTGGCAATGAGTATTTCTGCATCGTCCCTGAAGTGATCGATAATCGCTGTGCGCCGGTCAACTGCAGGGCTACCGGTAATCTGATCAGAACCTTCATTACGCGTGAGCCATCGCTTGTAAATCGCCTGCGTAGTGCTGGAATTATTGGTACCACTAAATGTGGCGACCTTGCCGAGATAGCCATGGCGTTCCAGGTACTTGAGCAGGTAATCCTGAGTTCGGCGGCTTTCGGTGAAGATAACAGCCTTACGCTCCGCCCCCATCTCCGTCATGTGGCTGAAACCCTGTTCCAGCGCATTTAGTAGCGCCTCAGATTTGGCGTCTTCGGTGATCCTGTGCGCAAGGTCCAGATACTGTTGTAATTCAGCAATTTCTCCACGGAGGCGGTCCAGCTGTATGGGCTCATCAAGTTGTTCAACTTGGTAATCACCCTCCCCGTCAGCTGCTTCGTCAAGGAAGTCATCTTCGACATCCTCACTACCGATCAGTTTTTCCAGCCAGTTATCTTCATCCTCATGAGTTTGCTCCAGCTTTTTCAACCGATCGATCATCGTCTCAAGCGTATTGATAATGGCACTTGTGGAGGATGCCAGCAGTTTTCTAACCACCAGAGTGACCAGGTGACGCTGTTGATGGGGGACACCGTAACTATTCTCACGCTGCAGGTAGGCTGACACTAAGTGATAAAGCCGCAGTTCATCTTCCGAAGGGGCGAAGGGAATAGTAATGGCGCGTCGCTGTGTGTAGCGGATGTACTCCAGAACCTGTTTACGCAAGGTTCGCTTCGTGAACTCCTGAAGCCGATCTTTCAGGCCTTCCAGGTCTTCCCCACCGCGCAGATACTGGCGACGGAAACTGAGCGCATCACCAAACAGTTGGCTGTCGATGACCGTCGAAAGTCCGTACAGCTCCATCAGGGAATTCTGTAATGGGGTTGCCGTCAGCAGCAGCTTGTTGCAAGCGCCGAAGGCTTCTTTGATAGCCTGACCAGTACGGTGACTATCCCGGTGGGCGTTACGGAGTTTGTGAGCTTCGTCGAATACCACCAGATCCCACGGTGTCAGCCGCAGTTTCTCCGACATTCTCGCGGCGAAATTGTAAGAAATGACGTTCACACCGGGCTGGTCAAACGGGTCTGCCACCCCCTGCTTACGCAATTCCCTATAGGTTCGGGCATCCAGAACCTGCGTGGGCAGATGAAACTTCTCCGCCAATTCGTTTGCCCATTGCTTACGCAGTGCCGCTGGGCAGACGACGATCAGTCTTCGTCTGCGTTCTGCCCAGTACTGTGCCAGCACCAGGGCTGCCTCGATGGTCTTACCGAGGCCGACTTCATCCGCCAGGATCACACCTTTAACCAAAGGGTTCTGTAGAGCGAAGAGCGCTGCATCGATCTGGTGTGGGTTCAGATCGACTGATGCATCGAACAATGATTGAGTCAGCCGACCAACGTCTCCGCCACGGCGCTGCCTGGTGAGTTCGTAGGCAAAATACTTGGCATGATAGTCCGTTATCGGCATTGGTTACTTCCTTATTTACGACAAGAATACTCAAACTGTAGCCTGCTAACGGCAGGAATCAATAGAACCGATTGCTTACCCAGCATCACTGTTGCTGTATGCTCGCCACCAAACCTTTGTAGTGTCCTTCATCCAGAGCGTGCATAAGCCCCAATAGGTCAGAGAACACCTGAGGAGCTTCGCTGAGCGTTGAGAGGTCGTGCTCCGGATCAGCAACACGATCATGATGGGAATGAACATGTAAAAAACGCAACAGGCGAGTTTTCTTTGCCGGATCAAACTCAACCTTAGACATCAACAAACCAAGAGTGGGCTTTCCACCTGGAAATTTGAAGCTCAAGAAAGTTTCCAATAGCCGCCGACCCACATTCGGAAGCACGTAATACTGGTCGAGAGGCGCAGCCTCTGTATCTTGAGCGACGGACCAGATCTGCTTAAAGAGATAATGGTACTCGGATTCGTAATTGGCGAGTAAAGGGTCAAGCGGAACCAGCGACGAGGACCGGTTTCCTTCGGCCCATTTTGGTTCGAGAAGATACCCCCCTCTGTCAGCCTA
>NZ_JAHKPV010000015.1:14951-159374 GCF_018860765.1 Marinobacter salexigens | reverse complement strand
TGGTCAATTTGTTAAAGAGCGTTTGAGCCGTTGCTCAATCAAGGTGGCGTATTCTACATCATCTCGCCGCCTTGTCAACCGTTTTTTTCGAGTCGTTTCAGAAGCTTCCCTTCCAAAACCACCGATACTTACCGGCTGCTTCATACTTGATTTCGAGGGGCGTATTCTACATCGAATCCCAACCCTGTCAACTGTTATTTCGAAGAATCTTAAATGCTTTTTCTTCAATACTTTCAAACAGTTAACTCTCTCAAAACAATCCGCTGTTCCGGTGTGTCCCTCAAGCGAGATGCGCATTCTACAGACACAAGGATTTCTGTCAACGGCCATTTTGAATTAATTCTACATAACTTCGGTTTCCACCTATAAACACGCCAAAATAAGGGAGAAACCGAACAAAAAACGCACTACTCCAGCATTATTGCCGCGCTTTACTTATTATTCGGACTTGCTTGGCCGACGCACCTTGCCACGAAACAACGCACGAACCGGTCCTGACAGGGCGTAAACCAAAAAGCCGGTAAACAGAACCGTTGCCGGGTCCAGTGCAACCACCACAAAAATCAAAACCACTAACAGTATCGCCGCGAAAGGCACACGACCGCGAAGATCGAGATCTTTGAAGCTGCGATATAGCACATTGCTAACCATCAGCACTCCAGAGCCACCCACAACCACTAGCGACAGGAATGTGAGCCAAGCTGATGGGTCGTGGGCATGAAAACACCACACTAGACCTGCAACGCACGCCGCAGCCGCGGGACTAGGCAAGCCCACAAAGTACTTTTTATCGACCGAACCGATTTGCGTATTGAACCGCGCAAGGCGCAGGGCTGCACCGGCCACATATATGAAGGTTATAGCCCAGCCTATTTTATCCAAACCGTTTAGGGACCAAAAAAACGCCACAAACCCGGGGGCAACGCCAAACGCCACCATATCAGCAAGACTGTCGTATTCTTCGCCAAACTTACTTTGCGTATTAGTCATACGAGCAACGCGCCCATCAAGGCCATCCAAAATCATGGATACGAAGATCGCAATGGCGGCGTTATCGTAGACACCTCCCGCAGCTGAAACGATAGCGTAGAAGCCGGAAAACAATGACGCCGTTGTTAAAGCGTTAGGAAGAAGGTATATCCCCTTTCTTCGCACAGGCGCGCCCTCAACCAACTCTTCCTCTACAACCTCTCCTGGTTCGATATCGCACTCTCTTCCTGAACTGGAGGAAAGTTCCGACTCGCCTGTTCGTTGATCCAATTCGGTATCTTCTCTTTCTTTAGTCATTCCCACTACTCCGGAAAGTATTTGGGCGAAGTATATACGAAAAACGCGGCCACTCGGGCCGCGCTTCATTAAACCAAACGGAATGTCGTTTAGTTTTTATCCTTATCCACAATCTTGTTGGCAGAGATCCACGGCATCATTCCGCGTAACTTCTCACCTGTCACTTCAATCTCATGAGCTGCGTTCTGACGACGACGCGCTGTCATGGACGGGTAGTTAAGAGCGCCTTCCGAGATGAACATCTTCGCATACTCACCACTTTGAATTCGCTTGAGCGCATTGCGCATTGCTTCGCGAGATTGCTCGTTGATGATTTCTGGACCGGTCACATACTCACCATACTCTGCGTTATTCGAGATGGAGTAGTTCATGTTCGCGATACCGCCTTCGTACATCAAGTCTACAATCAACTTGAGCTCGTGAAGGCACTCAAAGTACGCCATTTCTGGTGCATAACCCGCTTCGGTCAGTGTCTCAAAACCAGCTTTTACCAGCTCAACAGCACCACCGCACAGAACGGCTTGCTCACCGAACAGATCAGTTTCAGTTTCGTCTTTAAAGGTAGTTTCGATAATGCCGGTACGCCCACCGCCAATGCCGCTCGCATAAGATAGCGATAAGTTCTTGGCATTACCGGAAGCGTCTTGGAAGATAGCAATCAAGTCTGGGATACCGCCACCATTGGCGAACTCGGTGCGCACAGTATGGCCCGGAGCTTTAGGAGCAACCATGATAACATCCAGATCCTTGCGTGGAACGATCTGGTTGTAGTGGATCGCAAAACCGTGAGCAAAGGCGAGAGTGGCACCCTGCTTTAGGTTTGGCTCAATTTCCGCCTTATAGAGTTGAGACTGAAACTCATCCGGTGTCAGAACCATTACAACATCGGCGGCAGCAACGGCAGATGGCACGTCGCTGGTCTTCAGACCATAGGCTTCCGCCTTAGCGATTGAAGAAGACCCAGAGCGCAGACCAACAGTTACATCAACACCGGACTCTTTCAGGTTGCACGCATGGGCGTGACCCTGCGAACCAAAACCGATGATGGCAACTTTTTTGCTCTGAATGATGGAAAGATCACAATCCTTATCGTAATAAACCTGCATGACTAACCTCTATGATTTGTAATGGCCCTTCAGGAGGCCAAAGCGTTCGTAATGTAAAAAAATTAGTTTAAAGGCTCAAAACCTTCTCGCCTCTGGCGATCCCGGAAACTCCCGACCGCACGACTTCAAGCACACCTGACGTTCCGATCGCCTGAACAAAACCGTCAAGTTTATCGCTGGCTCCCGCCAATTGAACGGTATAAACCGAACTGGTCACATCGACAATTTGGCCCCGGAATATATCCACAGTACGCTTAATCTCAGCACGCTGGGAACCGGTCGCCTTCAGCTTGATCAGCATCAGTTCGCGTTCGATGTGGGGGCCTTCTGTCAGGTCTACCAGCTTGACCACCTCGACCAGCTTGTTGAGCTGCTTCGTAATCTGCTCGATAACCCGGTCTGAACCAGTCGTTGTAACCGTGAGACGAGACAAGGTCTCATCCTCCGTAGGCGCAACGGTCAATGTCTCAATGTTGTAGTTCCGCTGTGAAAACAGCCCAACCACACGTGACAACGCGCCGGGTTCATTTTCAAGCAACACAGAAATAATTCGACGCATAATCACACCCTCTCCGTCTTGCTGAGCCACATATCTTTCATGCAGCCACGAGCCACTTGCATCGGGTATACGTGCTCAAAGCGATCAACCTGAATATCCACAAAGACAAGCTTGTCTTTCATTGCCAAGACTTCTTTTAGTTTCGGCTCAAGATCTTCCTTCTTGTCAATTCGGACACCCACATGCCCATAAGCTTCAGCAAGCTTGATGAAATCCGGCAACGACTCCATGTACGAATGGGAGTGGCGAGACTCATAGTTCATATCTTGCCACTGCCTTACCATTCCCAGCGACTGGTTATTCAAGTTGATGATCTTCACCGGCAACTCATACTGGTTGCAGGTAGACAGCTCCTGAATGTTCATCTGGATACTGCCTTCGCCAGTGATACACAAAACTTCATCATCTGGGTGGGTTAGCTTAATCCCCATGGCCGCCGGCAAGCCGAAACCCATAGTTCCAAGACCACCTGAATTAATCCAGCGGTTGGGCTTGTCGAACTTGTAGTATTGAGCCGCGAACATCTGATGCTGCCCCACATCGGACGTA
Organism: Marinobacter salexigens; assembly: GCF_018860765.1. Taxonomy (GTDB): domain Bacteria; phylum Pseudomonadota; class Gammaproteobacteria; order Pseudomonadales; family Oleiphilaceae; genus Marinobacter; species Marinobacter salexigens_A. The sequence goes on along the minus strand of NZ_JAHKPV010000015.1, from coordinate 155,873 downwards.
ACAAATGCATCCCCGTTAGTGAGACGGTGCAGCATTTCGATCACTTCTTGCGGCTTGATGACATCCGGACTGGTCTCGTAGCGCATACCATGGAATGCACGCCATTCGTCGATCTGCTTCCACCAAGAGGCCAGCGCCTCTGCATCTGGCTTTTCCTTGCTGTCTTTAACCAGCGCAAGCATTTCCTTGAGAACTGCATCAACCGGCCCAACGATAGGCACGTCGGCATCGATGGTTTTGGAGATGGATGCTGGATCAATATCAATATGAATGATGCGCGCACCCGGGCAGAACTTTTCCGTTGCGTTGGTTACCCTATCATCGAATCGCGCACCCACAGCCAGAATAAGATCCGAGTGGTGCATGGCCATATTGGCTTCATAAGTTCCGTGCATGCCTAGCCAGCCAAGATGCTGCTTGTCGCTGGCAGGGTAACAACCAATACCCATTAGAGTGTTAGTAACCGGGTATCCCAGCTTGCGCACCAACTCCGTTAACTGACCCGAGGCCTTCCCCAGAATTACGCCGCCACCGGCGTATATTATGGGACGACGGGCTGCCAACATCATATCGACGGCTTTCTTGATTTGGCCCGCATGACCGCGTATAGCGGGGCTGTAGGAGCGCAGCTTTATCTTTTTCGGATAAGCGTATTCGAAGCGCTCATTCGGTGCAGTCATATCTTTGGGAATATCCACAACAACAGGCCCGGGACGACCGGTCGAGGCGATATAATAAGCCTTACGGATAATCTCGGGGATTTCCGAAGGGTGGCGAACACTAAGATTGTGTTTAACAACCGGCCGAGAAACACCCATCATGTCCGTCTCCTGAAAAGCATCTTCGCCAATCAGGGTAGACGCAACCTGCCCGCACAGAACAACCATGGGGATGGAATCCATGAATGCGGTAGCAATGCCGGTAATGGTGTTGGTGGCCCCAGGGCCAGAGGTTACAAGCACAGTTCCCGGCAGACCCGTAGCGCGCGCATAGCCGTCAGCCATGTGCACAGCCGCCTGCTCATGCCTTACCAGAATGTGTTTAACCTCGTCCTGCCTGAACAGCGCGTCATAAATATGAAGGGCTGCACCACCCGGATAGCCATATATGTATTCGACCCCTTGATCCTTCAGGGAACGGATCAGCATATCGGCGCCAGACAATAACTCCACGATTTTCTACCCTCTTCTACGAGTGAATGAGCCGGGCATACGCCCGGTTGCCTGCGTCCACGGATTCACTGCTTCTTTTGAAAGAGGAACCGGCTGCTCCACACTTTTATAAGAGGTTGTCTCCTGGCCAGCCGCCCTCCTGAGGGTTGCGGAGAACGACCAATCGACGGGTTGCACTTAAGCAACAACCATTCCGCGACATATGCGCGGCACGCTCAGTGTGGTAAATAACGGGGGGATACTTGCACGGGATTGCCTGCCGTATTAGCCCCAGTCTTCAGGCAATCGGTAATTCTGACAGCGCGAAATTCCCTGTCAATAGCCACCATGGCTTTCTGTGTTCATACTGACGCAACCTCTGCCATAATTGTGCATCACTCAGGCACGGAGTTTTGAACCAGATGGAAGAAAATACTTCTCATAGATGGCATCATAGCCAGACGCGAAACAGGACGACGAGCCCGGCTTCTCAGGTTACAAACCTGTCCGGGAGCAGCGAACACACAACGAGTAGAACCATGAACAAAAAAGCCCTGATGTTGACACTATTAGTCGCCGTAGCCCCCAACATGGCAATGAGCGCCTCGGTATACAAATGGACAGACGAAAATGGCATTACCCATTTTGGCGACCGCCAGCCTGCGGGGTCCAACTCCGAGACCGTCAACGTGCGTTCTGGCACATCTTCCGCAGCCAGCAACAACCGGCCCAGCCCTCAAGAGCGCCTTGGTGAGCTTGAAGAGCAAAAACGGAAAGAAGCGGAGCGCGAAAAAGATAGCGCCGTTGAGGCTGCTCGACGCAAGCAACGCGAGGCAAACTGCGAAACGGCCCGCTCTAACCTGAAAGTCATCCAGAACAACGCACGCATACGGATCGAAGAGAACGGGGAGATGCGTTATTTAACGCCAGAAGAAATCGATGAGCAGCGCAAAAAGCTGGAAGAAATTGCCGCTAAAAGCTGTGAACCAGATAGCCAACCCTAGTTTTTTGCTCTAGATACAATAAAGGGGCAGAGCCTAAAGCTCTGCCCCTTTATTACTTTCTTAGCGCTCCACCTTATGCCTTGTTGAATACCAGCTTACCGTCACTCGCAGTAGCAAGAATTGTATCCTCAGAGACAAAATCTCCCTGCAACAATCTTTGCGCCAATGGATTCTCAATCATTCTCTGAACGGCTCTTTTTAGCGGGCGGGCGCCATAAACCGGGTCGTATCCCACTTCCGCCAGCAAATCCAACGCAGCGGCATCCAACTCCAGCTTAACGTTCTGCTCTTGCAGCCGTTTATTCAGGATCTCTATCTGGATTTTGGCAATACCGTGAATCTGGCTTCCTGCCAACGGATGGAACACAACCACTTCATCTACCCGATTAATAAACTCCGGACGGAAATGGGCTCCCACCTCCTCCATGACCGCGCTCTTCATAGCTTCGTAATTTTCTTCTCCAGCTTTTTGCTGAATGATCCCCGAACCCAGATTGGACGTCATGACGATAACCGTATTCCGGAAATCTACCGTTCGCCCCTGCCCATCCGTAAGGCGACCATCATCCAGCACTTGTAGCAATATATTGAAGACATCCGGGTGCGCCTTTTCGACCTCATCCAGTAGAAGCACAGAATATGGGCGACGACGAACCGCTTCCGTGAGGTATCCGCCTTCCTCATAACCAACATACCCAGGGGGCGCACCAATCAGGCGCGCAACGGAATGCTTCTCCATGAACTCTGACATATCAATCCGCACCATGGCGTCGTCAGTATCGAAGAGGAATGAAGCAAGCGCCTTACACAGCTCCGTTTTACCAACACCGGTTGGCCCAAGGAATAGAAACGAACCATTTGGCCGATTGGGATCTGCAAGCCCTGCACGGGAGCGACGCACGGCGTTCGATACGGCCTCAACCGCTTCATTCTGACCGATTACACGATCATGCAGCGCGTCTTCCATACGCATAAGCTTGTCGCGCTCACCTTCCAGCATTCGGGATACCGGAATGCCAGTCCACTTAGAAACAACTTCAGCAATTTCTTCGTCAGTGACACGGTTGCGCAGGAGTTTCATCTCCATCATCTCAGCCTGACTGGCCATATCGAGTTGACGCTCCAGCTCTGGAATGCGCCCATACTGCAGCTCAGACATTCTACCTAGGTCGCCTGCGCGGCGGGCCGTTTCTAGATCGATACGGGCCTGCTCCAACTGGCTCTTAATCTTCTGGGAGCCGTGCAACGCGGCTTTTTCAGTATTCCAAATCTCCTCAAGATCCGCATATTCACGCTCTATATCCCGAATAACACCGGAAAGCTCCTCAAGGCGTTTTTTTGATGCTGCGTCGGTTTCCTTCTTTAGGGCCTCCCGCTCAATTTTGAGCTGAATCAGGCGACGTTCCAGCCGATCCAGCGGCTCTGGTTTGGAGTCCATCTCCATACGAATTTGGCTGGCAGCCTCATCGATCAGGTCAATAGCCTTGTCTGGCAGTTGGCGGTCCGTGATGTAACGCTGGGATAACTTGGCCGCAGCAATAATAGCTCCGTCGGTCACCTCTACCCCATGGTGAACCTCGTAACGTTCTTTCAGGCCGCGCAGAATTGCGACGGTATCTTCTTCATTCGGTTCATTCACCAGCACTTTTTGGAAGCGACGCTCCAATGCGGCGTCTTTCTCAATGTTCTCACGGTACTCATTCAGCGTGGTGGCACCAACACAATGCAACTCTCCACGCGCCAGCGCTGGCTTAAGCATGTTGCCTGCATCCATGGAGCCTTCAGCTTTACCTGCGCCTACGACCGTATGGATTTCGTCGATGAACAGGATAATCTGGCCTTCCTGTTTGGCGAGTTCATTCAACACCGCCTTCAAACGCTCTTCAAACTCGCCCCGAAACTTGGCTCCGGCAATAAGCGCGCCCATATCCAGAGATAAAACGCGCTTGTTTTTAAGGCCTTCGGGCACCTCTCCGTTAACAATGCGCTGCGCCAAACCTTCTGCGATGGCCGTTTTACCAACGCCCGGCTCACCAATCAGTACCGGGTTGTTTTTGCGACGCCGCTGCAATACTTGAATGGTGCGACGTATTTCGTCATCCCGACCAATCACCGGATCAAGCTTCCCGGCTTCCGCCCGCTCTGTTAAATCGATGGTGTACTTCGACAGAGCCTGTCGATTTTCCTCTGCACCCGCATCGCTCACGTTTTCTCCTCCACGCACCGCATCAATAGCTTTTTCCAGCGCTGCCTTATCTACGCCTTGCTCGCGCAAAACACGACCAAGCGTGCCCCGGTCTTCCAAAGCGGCCAGCAGCATTAGCTCGCTAGAAATAAACTGGTCCTTGCGCTTCTGTGCCAATTTATCGGCAATATTGAACAAGCGCCCCATATCGTTAGACATAGCAACATCGCCTGCGCTGCCGCTCACTTCTGGCAAGTTCTCGACCTCCTGAGCTATTGCCTGGCGCACACGTCCGGGCTCCGCACCCGCTTGCTTGAGAAGCTGCGTGATAGAGCTGCCCTGCTGGTCAAGCATGGCCTGCACTAGGTGCAAGGGTTCAATAAAATTATGGTCTTTGCCAACAGCCAGCGATTGCGCGTCAGCAAGTGCGGTTTGCAAAAGGCTAGTGAGTTTGTCGATTCTCATGAATTCGTTCCCCGAGTTGTTCAGTAAATGCGATCAGAAATTGCGCATTCGGTTTGCATTGAGAACTAATGTAGGGGCTATCGAGGGAAGTTCAAGGTCAAAACCGCCAAAACCGTCAGAAAATTGACAAGACTCAGGTTTTCCAAATAACGGTGGCCATACGACCGGTTTTGCCATCACGGCGGTAGGAGTAAAAATGCTGGCTATCGGTAACCGTACAGAAATTACCGCCATAGATAGTGTGAACACCCAGACTTTCGAGGCGCTGGCGAGCAAGCCGATAGATATCAGCCATATAGTGCCCCTCACGAGCACCAATGGATCTGAAAGCAACATCAGCCCAGGGGTTGCGCTCTATAAAAGCGGCCCTAACTTCCGGGCCAACTTCAAATGCCTGCGGCCCTATGGCAGGCCCAAGCCATGCCATCAAAGTATTGCCGGGCAATCCCATACGAGCCACTAGGTTTTCCAGCACTCCAAAGCATAGACTGCGCCAGCCAGCGTGAGCTGCCGCAACTGTGGAGCCCTTCTGATCACATAGAATAACCGGCAAACAGTCTGCTGTAAGAATAGCGCAGGCTTGCCCAACCCTATGGGTAAAACTTGCATCGACTTCTGGAGCAGTCGCTCGTTGATTTTGCGGTAATCGCACAACACCTGTGCCGTGTACTTGATTCAGCCATCCAAATGCTGCTTTGGAAAGGCCGCAGGCACGAGCCAATCTAAGGCGATTTTCCTGCACATGGGTAGGTTCGTCGCCAACGTGATCGCCAAGATTAAGACTGTCCCACGGGTGCTCGCTGGCTCCCCCAAGGCGCGTGGTGCAAAGCGCGTGAATGTTTGAAGGCGCGGGCCAGTCCGGGCGGATAAGTGATAGCTCCGCTCCCCCCTCAGAATTCATCGCTCTCCAGCTCCTGAACGTGCTTGCGCAAAGCCGTTAATAAGCCAACAAAATCCTCTGGCAAGGGCACGTCCCAACTCAGAATTTCTCCTGTTTGTGGATGCTCCAATGTGAGCTGTCGCGCATGCAGTGCTTGGCGATGAAATGCCGAGAGCACCTCACGTAACTCTTCTGTGGTGCCCTTGGGCAAACGCAGGCGCCCGCCGTAGAGCGGATCGCCCACTAACGGATGCTTTACATAGGCCATGTGCACTCGAATCTGGTGTGTGCGGCCGCTTTCAAGCTTACAGCGCACATGAGTATGAGCCGCAAAACGCTCAATCAAACGGTAGTGAGTTACAGCGGGCTTGCCGCTTTTGACCACACCCATTTTCTTTCGCTCATGGGGGTGGCGGCCTATCGGCGCGTCCACTGTGGCGCCGCCTGTCAGGGTGCCTACAACGACTGCTTCGTATTCGCGCCCCATGGTTCGAGTCTGCAACTGACCCACGAGCGATGTATGTGCAATCAGGCTACGCGCCACCACCATGATACCGGAGGTATCTTTATCAAGACGGTGGACGATACCGGCACGGGGCAGATTCTCCACCTCCGGCGCGTAGTTCAACAGCGCATTTACCAGCGTACCATCTGCGTGCCCTGCCGCTGGATGCACCACCAAGCCTGCCGGCTTGTTAATAACCAGTATATGCTCGTCTTCGTAAACAATATCCAGACTGATCTCTTCCGCTTGCCAAGTCACTTGAGCCTCGGGCTCGGCATCAAGGGCCAGCAGGTCGCTCAGCATCACTTTATCTTTGGGCTTACGCGGTTCTCCGTTCACGGTTAAAGCACCGCTGCGAATCCATGACTGCAGGCGCGAACGCGAGTGCTCGGGCATAAGCTCAGCGGCTGCCTGATCCAGTCGCCGGTCGCTTAGCTCTGGCGGTATAGAAAAACTGGCAGTTATTCGGTTTTCAGATGACATTAAGCCCCCGGGGCCTGTGTGTGTTACGTTTCGGTCAGAATAATTGAAACAAACGGGACGCGCCCTGCACATAGGGCGAGTTCCCCGCTACAATACCGCACTTGAATTTATCGACATTATACGGGATTCCGGCATGAGATCAGGTTTTCGTTTACTGCTACTTTCTACACTGGTCGTCCTGATCAGTGCCTGCGCGTCCAACAAGCAGGAGGAAGTGCTTCCGGAAAAAACCTATTACGACAATGCCCGTCAGGCAATGAACTCCGGCAACTTCAACGAAGCCGAGGAAAATCTCGATTCGCTAGAAACCTACTATCCGTTTGGCCGCTACGCCGAACAGGCCCAGCTCGACCTTATTTATGCCCGCTACCAAAATCTTGATCTTGAAGGATCCAGAGCCGCTGCAGACCGATTCCTGCGCCTAAATCCCCAAAGCGACCATGCAGATTATGCTCTTTACATGCGCGGACTCGCTTCCTACAACTTAGATATTGGCTTGGCCGCACGCTACTTTGCGATTGACGCTGCAGCCAGAGATGCTGGGGAGCAACTACAGGCATTTCGCGATTTCAGTGAACTATTGAGCCGTTACCCTGAAAGCGTATACGCTGCCGACGCCCGCCAACGCATGATCGCCGTGCGCAACCGCATGGCAGAACTGGAGCTTCACGCTGCACGCTATTATATCAAGCGCGAGGCCTATGTGGCTGCCAATAACCGAGCACGCTACGTAATCGAGAACTACCCTACTTCGCCAGCCGTTGAAGAGGCTTTGATTATTCTGGCTGAGACCTTTGATTATTTGAAATTTAAAAAGGGCTCGCAAGATGCAGTAGCGCTTTTGCGTCAGAACTTCCCCAAGAGTGACGCTTTCAATAGTAAAGGCGAATTTGAAGCCAACTTGCTAAAGCGCGAAAACCGCTCGCTCTCCAGCGTAATTACCTTCGGACTCATGGGCGACGAGTAAGCCGCCACATAAAAGCGGCATTAATTGCCGCTCTTCCAGCCACTCGTAATGGGATAGCGGCGATCTTTACCGAATCCTCGCTCGGTAATGCGGATTCCGATAGGTGCCTGCCTACGCTTGTATTCGTTGAGATCAACCAAGCGGATAACGCGATCAACATCTGCTTGATCAAACCCTTCCGCAACAATCGCATCCGCACTAAAATCCCGCTCTACATAAAAATTTAGAATTTGATCTAACACATCATAGCCCGGAAGGCTGTCTTCATCCTTCTGATCAGGCGCGAGTTCCGCGGAGGGCGGGCGCGTGATCACACGTTCGGGGATCACTGGAGATACAGAATTACGATACCGGGCAAGTCGAAACACCAGTGTTTTGGGAACATCCTTTAGTACATCAAAGCCGCCCGCCATATCGCCATAAAGCGTCGAGTATCCCACAGCCAACTCGCTCTTATTGCCGGTTGTAAGCACCAGCGAACCAAATTTATTAGAAAGTGACATCAGCATAACGCCGCGAATACGCGCCTGCAGGTTTTGCTCGGTGGTGTCGAGAGTTGTGCCCTCAAACGGTTCCGCCAGAGCGGCCATGAACGATTCATACATAGGCTCAATGGAGTACACATCGTACTGAACGCCCATGGAGCCTGCTTGGGCTGCTGCATCTTCTAGGCTGATATCTGAGGTATATCGGAAGGGCATCATCACAGCGCGAACACGATCCGGCCCCAAAGCATCCGCCGCCACCGCAAGCGCCAGAGCGGAATCTATACCGCCGGAGAGCCCAAGCACGACCGATTTGAAACCATTTTTATTTACATAATCCCGGACGCCCATCACAAGCGCATTGAATACATTGGCCTCCACCGAAGGTTCTGCCGGCAAGGGCTGGGAAACGGGCTGACAACGGCGGTCAAACACGAAATCGACAGGAAAAAGGCCCTCATTAAACTGAGGTACTTCTACTGCGAGAGAACCGGAGTGGTCGTACACCATGGAGCCACCATCGAACACCAGCTCATCCTGAGCCCCGACCAAATTGGTGTAGACGATACTCACCTGATTATCCCGAGACTTGCGCTCAAGCAGCGCCTTACGGCGGGCCTGCTTATCGATATCATAGGGTGAGGCGTTTAGGTTAATGATCAACTGCGCACCTGCCGCAGCGGAGTCTTCAACCGGGCCATCTGTCCATATGTCTTCGCAAACCGTTAAGCCGACGGGCACGCCACAGATCTCTATTACCGCCGCACCTTCGCCCTCCGCAAAATAGCGTTTCTCATCAAACACCTGATAATTCGGCGGGAACCGCTTAAAGTAGCGGCCTGTGATGTTACCGCCTTCAATCACTACCGCAGCGTTGTACAACAGGCCCTTAGTTTGAACCGGAACGCCAATAACAATAGCCGCGCCAAGCTGCGCACTTTGCAAGCGATCCAAAGATTCTGTTACACGTAGATGCATACTGGGGCGAAGCAGCAAGTCTTCGGGCGGATACCCTGTAACACAAAGCTCCGGGAAGACAACAATATCCGCCCCCTCTTTGGAGCGAGCACGCCTTGCCGCATCTATAATCCGCTCAGTGTTACCGGGAATATCTCCCACCAGAAAATCCAATTGCGCCATCACAACCCGAAGGTTTTGGAGTGATTTAGAGGGAAACGGGCTACTCCCGGAAACGGACATACTTAGGCTCCTGTAACTCACTGCCACGAAAAGGCTATTATAACCCCGCACGGACTTTGAATTCTTCCGCTCAACAACGGATTTCTGAAAATCATGGCGACAGCTTCCACATCAGCAGCCAACTCAGGCGAACAACCTCCCGGCTTACAGCAGGCCAAGCTGTTTCGTATTTACAACCACTACCGGGTTTTGATCAGCTTAATGCTGGTGGCATTGTTGTTCATTGATCCCGTGAATTTCGATACCCGTTTCCGGTTTCTGGACTACTACCAGTTTGGCGTAGCCGGCTACTTTGCACTGAACAGCTTTGTTGCAATCCTCATACTGGCGGGTTTTCAGCCGAGGCCGCGACACATCATAGTGTCCATACTGTTGGACATTTTAATTATGCACGGGCTGTTATTTACCAGTACAGGTATTACCAATGGCCTTGCGAATCTCGTCATTATCTCAGTTGCAGCTGGCAATATTCTTACCCCCAGCCGCATGGGCACCTTCTATGCAGCTCTTGCAGCCATTTGTTCACTCAGTATTTCAGGTTGGGCAATACTGGTTCTCGGGGGCAACGGCGATGATATTGTGCGAGCAGGCTCTCTGGGCATTCTGTACTTCGCAGCGGCATTTATCCTGCAGAATATCTCCCGGCGAATGATGCGAAGCGAGGCTCTAGCCAACAGCCGCGCTCAGAGCATTGTGGAGCTGGAACAAATCAACAAACAGATCATCCAGCGCATGCGCACCGGTATTCTTGTTCTGGACCGATATGTCCAGATGCGTCTGGCAAACGCTGCAGCTGAAGAGTTTTTGTTTGGCGCTCCTACGCACAAAGGGGCGCACAACTCGTCATCTCGCGCTCTACCTTTACCGCTTAAAGCCGGATTGGAAGTCTGGTTGAAAAACCCCTTCCAACACACGACACCGTTTCAACCCACGCCTACCTCGCCGATGCTACAGGCAAGCTTTACCCGGCTTGATAAAGAGAGCGGCGACTTGATCCTCGTATTTATCGAAGATATGAGCAAAGTGACCCAGCAAGCCCAGCAAATGAAGCTGGCCTCGCTCGGGCGCCTTACCGCAGGTATTGCCCATGAAATTCGCAACCCGCTAGGCGCCATAAGCCACGCGGCTCAGTTGATGGAAGAATCGCCCAACCTTGATACCGACGACCAGCAAATGCTGGACATAATCCGGCGTCACTCCCGCAGGGTAAACGGCATTGTAGAGAACGTACTCAGTCTTTCCCGGCGCAGACCGGCAAATGCTGACCTTGTAGACGTGCCGAACTGGCTAAAAGAATACAGAACTGACTTTCTGCAAACTCAGGAAACAACCAGCCCTCCGGCGGAAGTAACCCTAACAATCGAGCCTAACATTCCCGATGCGCGGTTCGATAAAAGCCAGATTGAACAGGTACTGGTAAACTTGTGTGACAACGGGCTGCGTTACAGCCAGCAACAATCTGGCGAACGAAAAATCATTCTAAGTGCGGGCGCCACTGCGGATGGTGAACGAGCTTACATCGATGTAAGGGATTACGGGCCTGGCGTCACAGCAGAAGCCAGCCATTCCATTTTCGAGCCCTTTTACACAACAGACAAAGGTGGCACCGGCCTTGGGCTTTATCTAGCCAGAGAACTGTGCGAGGCTAATCAAGCCCATCTTTCTTTGACGGAAGACGACCAGCCCGGCTGCTGTTTTCGTATTACCTTTGCCCACCCGGGGCGAATGATCTGACATGGAACCAACACGACAAGATGACCACTCATACTGCGCTGATTGTTGATGATGAACCGGATATCCGGGATCTGCTTGAAATCACTCTTACCCGTATGGGCATTAAAACCCTAACGGCGCCGGATCTTGCCAGCGCGCTGTCTCTGTTGAAGAAGCACAACCCACAACTTTGCTTAACAGACATGAACTTGCCCGATGGCAACGGTATAGAGTTGGTGCAGTGGATTCAGCAGCACCTGCCCGCCACACCAGTGGCTGTTATTACAGCCTACGGCAGCATGGATACCGCCATCGAATCGCTGAAAGCCGGCGCCTTCGATTTCGTCTCCAAACCGGTTGAACTCTCCAGACTCAGAGAACTCGTAACCAGCGCATTAAAGCTTACAAAACCCGACTCTGCCGTTGATGATGCCACAGACGATCCGGGGCTCCTTCTAGGCAATTCTTCGCAGATAAAGCGATTACGTAACCAAACCCGAAAACTCGCCAGAAGCCAAGCGCCCGTGTTTATCAGCGGTGAATCCGGAAGTGGTAAAGAATTGGTGGCTCGGATGATCCACATGCAAGGGCCCCGTAGTGACGCCCCCTTTATTGCCGTTAACTGTGGAGCCATTCCTTCCGAGTTAATGGAGAGTGAATTCTTCGGGCACAAAAAAGGCAGCTTCACTGGCGCTGTGGAAAACAAGGACGGACTGTTTCGGTCCGCAGACGGTGGCACACTCTTTCTAGACGAAGTAGCCGACCTACCCCTAGCCATGCAGGTGAAACTGCTTCGCGCTATTCAGGAGAAAGCAGTTCGCCCCGTGGGGGACACCAAGGAGCTACCGGTTGATATACGACTGCTCAGCGCAACCCACAAAGATTTGGCAGAACTGGTGCAGGAAGGCAGCTTTCGGCAAGATTTATTTTACCGGATTAACGTGATAGAGCTGGCAGTACCGCCGCTTAGGGATCGCACAGACGATATCGCCTTGCTGGCAAACCACATTCTTGGACGTATTGCTCAGGAGTACGAATGCGAGGCGGCAAGCCTCACTCAAGATGCAGTAGACCGCTTAAAAGAGCACGACTTCCCCGGCAACGTGCGGGAGCTGGAGAATATTCTTGAGCGCGCCTTTACCCTATGTGACGCAGACAAAATAAGCGCTTCCGACCTACACCTTGGTAGTACCGCAACAGACGGATCAACAAACCGGAGCATTTCAGCAACCTCAGAAGCTTGCCCGACGCTAATACCGGAGGGCGATATTGACTTGGAGGGCTATTTGGAATCCATCGAACGCCAAGCCATTCAGAAGGCGCTTGAGGCCACTCGGTGGAATAAGACAGCTGCGGCAAAAAAGTTGGGGATTAGTTTCCGAGCGTTGCGGTACAGATTGAAGAAGTTGGGGATGGAGTAGTTATCATCGTGAGCACCAACTTCAACCTGTACTACTGAAGCATTTTGCGTTTAAACTTAGGATCGTTTTTTCCACAGGACGTGGGAAAACCAGTAATAGAACCTACAAACATGGACGTTGAACAATGCACTCCCGACACCCGTCTCAGGGCTTCACCCTCATAGAACTCGCCGTAACTTTTATACTGGTGGGCATTCTGGCAGGGCTTGCCAGTAACTCTTGGACATCGCTGATTTCCTCAACCCGCCACTCTAGCGCCATTAATGAGACGCATCGGATTTTTGCATTCGCACGATCTTATGCCGTTAACAAAAGAGTGCTTACTACGATTTGCCCCCTGTCGAACGCCATGACTTGCACAGATGATTGGAACAAGCCTGTATCCGTATTCCCTGACGAAGATAACGACAGACGCCCAGACGGCGGCGATATCCATCGGATTGTTGATCTCGCCAAAGACCAACTCGACATCTATTCGAGGACAGCTGGCAGAGGGTATTTCCAGTTCGCGCCGAATGGCATGAGCCACGGCACCATGGGCAGTTTGATTGTATGCTCCCAATCCGAAGAAGAGCCTGTTGAAATTAGTTATCTGGCGGTGAGCATCGGCGGTCGATTACGGCATTTGCGCGATGACGACCACGATGGTGTGATCAGGCTGCCATGGGGTGTCAGCCTGACCTGCCCCTAGTAGCTAGAAACGAGGAACCAAACTCTGCAACCACACAAAGTTACCGCTCGTTCATATTCTTCTACCGCTTGTCGCGCAACCCATGCATATTGCCAGCAGCTTTGATTTACTAGAAAAAGGCCTATTAGCAGGATAAAGCATGTTGAAAAAAGCAGCAGGTTTCACGTTAATTGAATTGATAGTAACCATGGTGATTCTCGCTATTGTCGCGGCAGTCGCGGTTCCTGGTTTTGGCAATTTAATTGAGGGCAACAGGTTAGTGTCTGGCACCAACCTTGTAACGTCATCCATAAAGTTCGCCAGAGCAGAAGCCATTAAACGCGGCGCCAGCGTCACGTTTAGCACTGAGGGTGACTTGGCAACTGGATGGTGCGTCCATACTGGAGATGCAACCGGGGACTGCGCTAATAACCAAATTCGTGGCTTTGAGCCACCTAGAGGCTTGATATTTACCGAAACGGAGAGCGATCTCGTCTTCGATCGGCGCGGCTTTTTGGTGCCACAAGTGACTCAGGAGTTAACCATCTACCCCGAAGACTGCACCAGTGGCGATGGGTCATTTCGTAGAATACGCGTAAGCCCGATAGGAAGAACTGAAATTGACGACGACGGAGTATGCCCGTGACTCAAACAACTCCTCTTAACAAACAATCAGGCCTCGGCCTAATCGAAATTCTGGTCGCCGTTCTGGTCTTGGGCATCGGCATACTTGGCGTAGCCTCAACCCAAGTTGTGTCTTTGCAGATGAATACTCAGTCGCAAAGCCGGAGCCAAGCGGTATTGCTGGCAGAAGACATTCTCGACCGTGTTCGGGCCAACCCTGACACCCCTGCAAATTACGCACTAGCCGCAGGCAGTGCTAGTGGCGGGACCTGTAATACGTCATTCTTCGCAAATGGCGGAACCGTCGCTGCAAATGATATTGCGGCCTGGGATAACAGTCTTGCCTGCCTGCTTCCTGAGGCAGAGCGCACTATCGCGGTGGCTGGGAACACCGTTACAGTCACAATCGACTGGGATCAGGGTGATTCAACCCTTCCCCCCCTCGTCGTAAGGACAGAGATTTGACCATGAAAAAAACAGCGCTCCCTTACGGTTTCAAATTTAACAATGCCTCCAACCAGTCCGGCCTGTCACTCGTCGAGTTACTTATTGCGATGGCTCTGGGCTTGTTGCTTACCCTAGGTGTAACCCAGATCTATCTCAGCAGCAGCGTAACTTATCGTCAAACTCAAGGCTTTGCCCATGCGCAGGAGAGCGCGCGCTTTGTGTCGGCAATCCTCACCCCTGAGCTGAGAGCTGCGGGGAGTTTCGGTTGCCTAACACAGGCCAACCGCCCTCTGGACAGCGAGATCGACCCCGCATTGAACGCCGCTTTAAACCTAACCGTACCTTTGGGGCAAGCACTGCGCGGCTGGGAATATGACGCCACGGGACCCAATGATTCAATCACTCTTGCTAGTGGTGCTCTAGCAAAACCGGGAGCAGGCAACTGGGATTCAGGTACAGCAGGTACCAACTTACCTGCGTCCCTTGCGGGTGACGTCGTAACCAACTCCGATGTTGTTATTGTTAATGCTGTCACACCCACCGCCGTAACGGTTAACGCAGTTACCGCCGCTGGGGGAAGCACTATAAGCCTGTCAGGTGCATCTGGCATAGAAGCGGGGCACGTGGTTCTGACAACCAGCGATGACAGCAATGGCGCGTGCTTCAGAGGAGAACTATTTCGAAACAGCGATGGTCCAAATGACAACTCAGTGTCTACGCTGGGGGGTAATACGCTCAATTTGGATTATGACATTGGATCCCGAGTTTATGAATTCTCACAAATGGCTTATTACATTGGTGAAGGAACCAACGGAGAACCTGCTCTCTTCCGCAGATTAATGACACCCCCTGAGGCTCCGCAAGAACTGATATCCGGTGTAGAAACGCTTCAAATTCTTTACGGCATAAGAAACGCTGCGGGAGTCAGCAATGCTGCGATTAATTACATAACAGCAGCCCAGGTAACTGATTGGGATCAAATCGTAAGCATTCGTTTTTCCACCATGACGCGAAGCCCAGACGAGGTTCTTGACGGAGAAAACGACGTCAATTTCAACATGCTAGGCAGTGAAGTGTCCCAAGCCACTGGTGGAGACCGGCGAGCGCGCCTAGTCTCCGTTGGAACAACTGCACTCAGGAGGGTTTTGCAATGAGAACGACACAGAGGTCATCGGAAACAGCCAGACCTAAAGGCAGCCTCCCGCAGCGCCAAAACGGGGCCACACTTATTATCGCTCTCGTTATGCTGCTCCTGATATCCCTGCTTGCGATTGGGGGGATGCAAGGCTCTATTTTGCAAGAGCGCATGGCGAGCAACGCTCACGACGGTGCGATTTCATTTCAGGCCGCTGAGGCCGCATTAAGGCAAGCAGAAACAGACTTAATGGGATCACCTGCTGCGCGCTTGACAGCGGAAACTGTAGATCTATTACCCACACCCTCAGACTGGGATGGCGCAAACCCGGCACCCGCTGGAACAGGCAATGCTGGCGGTGATGTAAGCGCGCAACCCGTTTACCACCACGCTTATTTGGCAAGCTTTAGTGGCTCGAGCATGGAAACTGGTGCGGGAGCAGGCCCTTTCTATAGTCGGTTCGAAGTGACCTCCCGAGGGCAAGGCGGAACCGATGAAGCCGTCACCGTGCTGCGATCAACGGTTGTAGCGCCACAGTAATGAACAGCGAAAACACAACGGCTACACAAGATAACGCAACGATCACGATGCAATGCTGACTCGATATGGAGAGTTTGTCATGAGAAACGATAAGCAAAGGGGGCGTAACCGCTCTCGCTTTACAAAGTTAAGTACATTCGGGGCCAGCCTTGTGTTGTCTCTATGCACCATGCAATCCGCATTGGCACAGGTCAATCTCTCGCAGGTGCCACTGTTCCTAAAAGAAACTGTCGACTCAAACCTCGTTTTTATCTTTGACGATTCCGGGTCAATGGGGTGGCGGTATATGCCTGATAGCCTGGGGGGCAACCACAGATTCAATAATTACTATTACTCTAGCCACGTAAACAAGGTCTACTATAACCCTACAACAGTCTACGTTCCGCCGTTTAAGCCTGATGGAAGTGGTCGCTACCCTGACGCAAATTACAACAGCGCGCGAATCAATGGGTTCAATTCAAGCTCCCAAGCTTACAACTTAAACTTCATATCCTTCTCGAATCAGCCTCAACCATCGGGAGGCTTTTACATGCAGTTCGACTCAAGTTTATTGCCGAACTGCGACAGCAACCCAAGACAGAATGCCTGTTACACCCCTGTAAGTATGAATATTGCCTCTGCCGAAGCCAAACAGAACTTCGCTAACTGGTTCTCGTATTATAGTACACGTGATCTAGCTGCAAAATCCGGTATCACAGAGGCCTTTTTTGACCTTCCCGAGAATATCCGCATTGGCTATGGCGCCATTAACGTCAATAACAATACGATCGACGGCGTAAACACCGATACGTTAGTGAGCGGGGTGCGCGCATATGACGCAACTCGTCGCGAACAGTTTTTGACCTGGCTGCAAAATAAAAATGTCAGTGGTGGCACCCCATTAAGAACGGCCCTGAAAGATGTTGGCCGGTACTATTCCCGTTCAGACAACAGAGGCCCATGGGGCGAAAGACCCGGCTACAATGACAACTCTGATCATATTGAGTGTCGCCAGAGCTTCGCAATCTTGATGTCAGATGGTACATGGAATGGTGCAAACCCCAGTGTTGGGAACTCCGACAATACTGACGGGGCATCTATCCCTAACCATACCCCAGGTGGCTCAGGCTTTGCTTATAGTCCTCAGGCTCCCTTTTCGGATAATCACTCTAATACCTTGGCCGATGTTGCCATGGAGTACTGGAAAAAGGACTTGCGAACAAATTTAGACAATAAGGTGCCGGTTACGTCATCCGACCCCGCGTTTTGGCAACACATGACAACCTTCACCATCGGTCTAGGGGTAGCCGGTAGTGTAAGTGAAGAAGACGCACTCGCCGCACTAGCCAGCGGCAGCACAATTAACTGGCCCAACCCTTCAACTGCTAGTGCGAAAATCGATGATTTGTTGCACGCAGCAATCAATGGTCGAGGCGGGTATGCAAGCGCCCAGAACCCTGCGGATTTCACAGCAAAAATTCAAGGCTTTCTTGGTGACGTAATTGCTCGGTCTGAAACATCCGCTTCCGCTGCTGCCGTCAGTTCCGCCGTGCTACGAACGGAATCTATGGGCTTTTTTGCGGGGTTCCGAAGTGATGACTGGTCGGGAACCCTGACTGCTTTCAATTTTTCTACAGGTGCAGAGGTTTGGGATGCCGAAGATATTCTTGCGAGCACACTCCCGTCTGCCCGAAAACTCGTTACTCATACCGGTAGCCAAGGTGTAGAGCTAGAATTTGCCTCTGCGGGAGACCTTTCTAACTTATCCACAGCGCAGCAGAACGCCCTCAACGCAGATCCAACATTGAACAATTCGCAAGACAACCTGGGCCATAACCGGCTAGCCTGGCTTCATGGCGACAACACTGCTCATGCCACGTTTAGAAATCGTGAGGTGACAGAGTCCGGTGGCGCGAAAGTTCTTCGGTTGATGGGTGATGTCGTCAACGCGAACCCTCAGCTCGCAGGTAAAACGAATTACGGCTTTTCCAGACTGGGTGGTACCGAAGGCTCCAGTTACTCAGCCTTTCGTTCCACAACGTCATATCAAAGCAGAATTGATGCTCTGTACGTGCCTGCCAATGATGGCATTCTTCATGCCTTCAATAGCGAGACCGGCGCAGAGCTCTTTGGTTACATCCCTTCCGAGCTGCTGCTTCCAGCAGGCTCTAATTCTCATGCGAGAATTTCGGGTCTGATGTCCCCCAATTACACCCATAAGTACTTCATGGATGGTACACCTCGCATTCAGGATGCCTATATTGAGAAAAATGGCACGAAACAATGGCGGACCGTCCTACTGGGCGCAATGGGAGCTGGGGGTAAAACTATATTTGCCCTTGATATAACCGATCCAGGCTCCTTTTCTCCGGCTAATGACGTACTTTGGGAGTTCTCGCACCCTAACCTTGGCTCTGGCGTAACAGACCCAAACATTTCACGCCTGGAAAACGGTAAGTGGGTGGCGCTTTTCGGTAACGGGTATAACGGTGCCAGCAACAAATCAAGCCTTTTTGTCGTTGATCTGGAGACTGGCGCCCTCATCAAAGAACTTGATACCGGCGCCGGCAGCACTGCAAACCCCAATGGGCTGGCAGAAGTAGGCACAACAAGCTTTCCACACGCCGATGCCATTACCCGTTACGGTTATGCGGGTGATTTGCTGGGCAATTTGTGGAGATTTAACCTCAAAGGCGACCCAAGTGGGTGGAGTGTAGAAAAGCTGTTAACTGCACAGAGCCCCGCCGGAAACTCCCAGCCAATCACCGTAGCTCCTCGGCTTGCCATCAACCCCGACAATAGGGAAGAACTGGTGGTTGCATTTGGAACAGGCAGCTTTATGCGCAGCGGCGACGAAGGAGATTTCGATGTTCAAAGCCTTTATGCCATCTATGACAACCTTTCGGTGTCAAACCTAAATAGGTCAGATTTACTCCAACAAACCATCACACAACAGAAAAGCGTAACTGTAGACAAAGCATCCGGAACCGGCACCAACAACTTCACTGTGCGTGATACATCTAATAATGAGCTCACGACTGAAAAAGGCTGGTACCTCGATCTTATCCACGGTACGAATAACGTTGGTGAGCGCGTCATTAGTCGGGCCAGCTTCCCGTTTGGTGTAGACCCAGACCGAATCCGGTTCACTACTATGATTCCAGACAAAGACCCCTGCGGTAGCGGACGTACGGGCTTTATTATGGACCTAAAGCTAACATCAGGAGCTCCATCAGAGAATCCAGTGTTCGATTTGAATAGCGACGGTATTTTTGACGATGGCGATTTGATAGATGACTTCTTAGGCGGCGCCACTCTTGACCCGATTACTGGTGAGCCTATTGACCCAATCACCGGCGACCCTATCACTGATCCAACAGGCGCACCTAGCGGTATCCAAGTAGGCTATGGTGGCGAAATTCGAACCATCGCAACACAAGAAGGAGATGCTGAGATTTTAATTCCGGGCCTCGACCCAACACAGCTTTTCCCAGACCCTGAGCCTGGAACTTCCCCGGATCCTGGCGGACCTGGATTGCTCTCTGGCGGAAACCTCGGAAGGCAAACCTGGGAACAGGTTCGGTAGATAACCTCCACTCGATGGAGCGGCTTCACTAGGAAGCCGCTCCATCGAGTAAGCTCAAAACCATTAATCTTAATGGCAGGAAACAATTATGAAGACGCGCTTATTTTCACACGCACTGAGCAAACAACTCGCAACGGCCCTGTTTTTTCTATTTTCGGTAGTCTCTGGCCTGTTAGTTGCCGGAAATTCTTACTCCGACGATCGAGTCATTGAAACAGACGAGCTTCGCGCCGATCAACCCTATCAAGGAACGGTTAACTTTGTGCATCAGGGTTCTTTTGAAATGGTCGTAGACGACCAGACGTTCGCACTCCCTCCCGTTCTTCAGTTCAATAACGCCTCATGGTCGCGAGAGCAAGTGGTGCAACGAATTAAGCAGGGAGATAGGGTCGAATTAGAGCTTGGAGACTCCGCAGAACGCGATGAAGACTTTTCACGAACAGTCCGCAGCATAAACGTCATCAATCGATGATTGCTGGCAACTATCTACAAACGGCTGAAGGATAATAGACTTGAAAATACACAAGCAGGCAGGCTTTACCCTGATTGAAATGATCATTACAGTCGCGATCATCGGGATTCTAGCGGCTGTCGCCTTCCCTCTCTATCAAAATCAGGTTCAGCAAACACGAAGGACAACAGCAATGGCGGACCTACTGGAACTGAACCAGTGGATGGAAAGGCGCTACTCTAATTCGTTCGATTACACTACGGCTGGAGCATTACCCTTCAACCAGTCACCACAAAACGGCACCGCCTTTTATAACATCAGCTTCTCTGGGTCCGTAACGAGAAACTCGTTTACTTTGCAAGCGGTTCCAACAGGGGGGCAGACAAGCGATGTATGCGGCACACTGACGATAGATGAACAAGGCACCCGTAGCGCGGACGAGACGGATTGCTGGTAGCAGACGTCAACCTCTGATGCCATTGCGCTCACTCGAGCTCAATGGCATCAATTCTTAGTTCTTTGGGCATAGAGAAAACAATATTCTCCTCCCGCCCGGCGATTTCCTCCGGCACGCTGCCACCAAGATCGCGCAGGCGGCCAATTACGTCATTGACCAAAACTTCCGGGGCTGAAGCGCCTGCTGTTACGCCGACTGATATTTTGCCGACCAGCCATTGCGGGTCAATTTGCGAGGCTTCGTCGATCAGGTAGGCTGGAGTGCCCATTCGCTCCGCCAGTTCGCGTAAGCGGTTGGAGTTAGAACTGTTGGGAGAACCTACAACAAGCATAAGGTCACAGTCGCCAGCCAGTTGCTTGACCGCATCCTGCCGGTTTTGGGTCGCATAGCAAATATCGTCTTTACGCGGGCCTTCAATCAGCGGGAACCTTTCTCGCAGGGCATCGATCACTCGGGCCGTATCGTCCATGGAAAGTGTTGTTTGGGTAACGTAGGAGACGTGCGCCGGGTCTTTTACCTCCAGCTTCGAGACATCGTCTTCGTTCTCCACCAGATAGATATCGCCACCGGTACTATGATCGTACTGACCCATGGTGCCTTCCACCTCTGGATGGCCGTGGTGGCCGATCAGGATGCACTCGCGACCGTCGCGGCTGTAGCGCATCACTTCTAGGTGCACTTTGGTGACCAGCGGACAGGTGGCATCGAAGACTTTCAAGCCACGGCGGGCCGCTTCGTTCTGCACCGTCTGCGAGACACCATGGGCGCTGAAGATCACCAGTTTGTCGTCTGGCACCTCATCCAACTCATCCACGAATATGGCACCCCGGTTACGAAGGTTATCCACCACAAATTTGTTATGTACCACCTCGTGGCGCACGTATATGGGCGCACCGAACACGTCCAGAGCACGATTTACTATCTCGATGGCGCGATCTACGCCTGCACAAAAACCACGAGGGTTTGCCAGTCTTATTTGCATAATCAGTGCGTCTGTCCTGCCGGTTCTACGTCAATAATTTCCACGTCGAAGGTCAGTGTACGCCCGGACAGTGGATGATTGAAGTCCACTTCTACTTCATCGCCTTCCACACGGCTCACGACACCCGGCAACTCTTGTTGGCGTGCATCAGCGAAAGAAATCATCACACCTGGCTCCAGCACCATATCTGCACTGAATTCATGCCGCTTAAACGTCTGTACGTTATTGGGGTTACGTTGGCCAAACGCCTTCTCCGGCGGCACATTGTGGCTGGCCTTGTCGCCAGCTTTCATGCCCATCAGGTAGGCCTCAAAGTTCTCTGGCAGGCTTTCATCACCAATTTCCAGAGTTGCCGCATCTTTATCGAAGGTAGAGTCAATCACCTCGCCGCTCTCGAATTTCAGCGCAAAGTGCAAGGTTACTCGTGTCCCTTTATCTATTGGCAGTTCTTTCATGGGCTTTATTACCTCCCGTTCGCAGGCGTGTCAGAATCGGCAGGCTTGCGGAACATATCAAGAATCATCATGACCGCACCTATGGTAATGGCGGTGTCGGCCAGATTAAATGCGGGGAAGTGCCAGTCCTGCCAATAGAAATGCAGAAAGTCGACAACGTAACCGTGCACAACCCGGTCATATACGTTGCCAAGAGCACCACCCAGAATCAGTACTATAGCGATAGCGGTCCAGGTTTCATGGCGCTGCAGGTTTCTCAACCAACCGACCAATACCACGCTGACCACCAGCGCCAAGACGACAAAGAACCAGCGCTGCCAACCGGCCGCTCCTGCCAGAAAGCTGAATGCCGCTCCGGTGTTGTGCAACAGTGTCAGGTTGAACAGCGGAATAACCGGCACCGGATCGCCGTAGGTCAGCATAGCCGTCGCCATGGCCTTGGTGCTCAGATCTAGCACGACCACCAGCGCGGCCAGCCACAGCCACTTTAACTTTGTTCCGGTAACGGGTTCATTCATTACCGCATCCATCAGGCAAACGAGCGGGTTTCGCCCACCCCTTCCACGTTCGTGATACAGCGGCCACACAGGTCTTCATGCTCAGCGTTGGCCCCCACATCTTCCCGATGGTGCCAGCAGCGCTCGCACTTGCCATGAGAAGCCGGTGTAACCTTTACGCGCAACCCTTCGTAGCCTGTCATCTCAGCACTACCCGCCTCGGATACCGGTCTTATGGTAGCTTCGGAGGTAATCAGCACAAAACGCAATTCTTCTCCAAGAAACTCCAAATCAGCGGCCAGATCGCCTTCACAATACAAGGTGACTTCGGCGCTCAAAGAGCCTTTGATCTCGCCCCGGGCGCGGGCTTCTTCCATGCACTTGTTTACAGCTTCTTTCACACCGTAGATCCTGCGCCAATAGTCACGGCCCAACTCGGCGTCTTCAGGCAATGCGGTAAGCCCTTCGTACCAGGTTTCGTAGAACACGGTATCGCCGCGTTCTCCTGGCAGGTGCTGCCAGATTTCGTCAGCAGTGAAGCTCAGAATCGGCGCAATCCAGCGCACAAGAGCCTCGGCTACGTGATACAGCGCTGTCTGGCAGGAGCGCCGTGCCAGACTGTCTGCCTGAGTGGTGTACTGCCGATCTTTGATGATATCGAGATAAAATCCACCCAGCGTCGCTTCACAGAAGCTGTAAACCTTCTGATAAATCCGCAGGAAAGCGTAGTTGCCATAATCCTCATGCAATTCATTCTGCAACTGCAGGGCCCGATCCACCATCCAGCGGTCCAAGGCAATCATATCTTCTGGCGCAACCATGTGCTGTTCAGGATCAAACCCTGTGAGGTTGCTCAACAAGAAACGCGAGGTATTTCGGATGCGACGATACCCGTCGGCTGTCTGCCGCAGGATGTCCTTGGAGACGGTCATTTCGCCGCTGTAATCGGTCGCTGAAACCCATAAGCGGAGAATGTCGGCGCCCAGCTCGTTCATGACCTCCTGAGGTGCGATCACGTTGCCCAGAGACTTGGACATTTTGAGGCCTTTACCGTCCACGGTGAAGCCGTGGGTTAGCACCTGCTTATAGGGCGCAACACCATTCATGGCGATGGAGGTCTTCAGTGAGGACTGAAACCAGCCGCGATGCTGGTCGGAGCCTTCAAGATACATGTCAGCCGGGAACTGCCCAAGCTCCGGGCGCACGCGCAGAACCGATTCGTGGGTAACCCCGGAATCGAACCAAACATCCAGCGTGTCTGTCACTTTCTCATAGTGATCGGCGTCGTCACCCAAGAGCGCACGGGCATCAATTTCATACCACGCATCAATACCGTCGGTTTCGATAGCCTGAGCCACTTTTTCAATCAGGCTTTGGGTGTCCGGATGCAACTCCTGCGTTTCCTTATGGATAAACAGGGTGATGGGAACACCCCAAGTACGCTGGCGCGAGATACACCAATCTGGCGACTGCTGGAACATGGCCTCAATACGATTCTGCCCCCAGGCAGGTACCCAGCGCACGCCTTTGATTGCCTCCAGTGCATCTGCGCGGAGATTTTCTTTCTCCATGCTGATAAACCACTGCGGTGTAGCACGGTAGATCAAAGGTGTTTTGGTACGCCAGCAATGGGGAAAGCTATGACGGAACTTTTCCTTGCGTACCAGCTTGCCTTCACGGGCCAGAGCCTCACATACCGGCTCGTCAGCCTTGTACACATGAATGCCCGCAAACTCGCCAGTCGCACTGGTGTAGGTTCCATCAGCCTGAACCAGGTTCAGTGTGCCGATTCCATAGTTTTTGCCAACCACGAAATCTTCCATGCCGTGATCAGGCGCAGTATGAACCGCACCAGTACCTGCTTCGATAGACACGTGGTCACCGAGAATCGCGGGCACCTGCTTGTCGTAAACGGGGTGATGCAAGGCCAGATTCTCAAGATCTGCCCCCAGACAATTACCCAGCACTTCATAATCCTCGATTTCCCAGCGCGCCATAACGCTCTCTACCATGGCTGCTGCGAGGATCATGCGCTCCGGGCCGTTACCGGCATCAACTTGCACCAGCGCATAATCCAGATCGGCATTAAGCGATACCGCCTGATTCGCAGGAATGGTCCAAGGCGTGGTGGTCCAGATAACCACAGACACATCGC
This sequence comes from Marinobacter salexigens, assembly GCF_018860765.1. Classification (GTDB taxonomy): domain Bacteria; phylum Pseudomonadota; class Gammaproteobacteria; order Pseudomonadales; family Oleiphilaceae; genus Marinobacter; species Marinobacter salexigens_A. The sequence goes on along the minus strand of NZ_JAHKPV010000015.1, from coordinate 131,436 downwards.
CTTGGCCCTTGTCGGTACCGAACAGCGACAGTGCCTTGGCCTGATCCACAGCGGTGAAGCGCACATCAATTTGCGTCGAGGTTTTGTCCTGATACTCCACTTCAGCTTCTGCCAGTGCGGACTGACCCACCACACTCCAGTAAACCGGCTTAAAGCCTCGAACCACGTGCCCCTTGGCAACGATCTTGCCCAAAGCACGCACAATACCGGCTTCCACTTTCGGATCCATAGTGAGATAGGGCTTGTCCCACTCACCCATGATGCCAAGGCGGACAAAATCGGCTTTCTGACCGGCAATCTGTTTGGTTGCATAATCACGGCATGCCTGACGGAAGGTTTTATAATCAACCTTCACGCCTGCCTTACCGATTTCCTGCTCAACCTTGTGCTCAATAGGTAAGCCGTGACAATCCCAACCCGGAACATAAGGCGCATCGAAGCCCATGAAACCCCGGGATTTAACGATCATATCCTTCAGAATCTTGTTAACCGCGTGACCGATGTGAATACTACCGTTAGCGTATGGAGGGCCATCATGAAGGATGAACTTGTCACGCCCTTCACGTTGCTGACGCAAGTTGGCATATACGTTCAAATCCTGCCAACGCTTAAGCATTTCAGGCTCGCGCTTGGCCAGATTGCCGCGCATTGGAAACGCAGTTTCCGGCAGATTCAGAGTGTGCTTGTAGTCGCTCATGGTTTGTGTGCGTACTCTTTTGGTCAGTTTGGGTCAGTATTGCTGTATCCGGAGTGCTCGGCCAGCCAAATTCTGGCTGCGTCGAAATCTCTGGCTATCTGCGCCTTGAGCGCATCGATGGATTCAAACTTTTCTTCATCCCGCAGGCCGCGGCGGAACACAACATCAATTCTCTGGCCGTAAAGTGTGCCAGTAAAGTCAAACAGGTGCACCTCTAGCGCGGGCTGTTTCCCATCCACCGTTGGACGCAAGCCGATGTTGGCAATGCCGTCCTGTTTTTCTCCACCTTCAAGTGTAACGCCGACAACATACACGCCCCGCAGAGCGGGCATTTTATCGAGCAGGATATTGGCGGTGGGCGACCCAATGCGGCGACCCAACTGTCGACCATAAACCACACGTCCGCGAATATGGTAGGGGCGCCCCAGTAGAGACTCGGCTTGGGCCAGCTTATTATCCAACAGCAGATTACGGATTCTGGTGCTACTAATGCGCTCACCCGCAACAGTGACTGTGCGAGTGTTCTCAACTGAAAAGCCAGCACTCTTACCTACCTTTTCAAGTAACGCAAAGTCACCTGCTCTATCGCAGCCGAAACGGAAGTCGTCACCAACGACGAGATGACGTACCGCTAGCCCGTCAATAAGGACGTCATCGATAAAACCCATTCCAGAATAACTTCGGAAGGTTCCGTCAAACTTTATACAAAGCACGATATCAATACCGGCCGCCACGAGGGCTTCAAACTTTTGCCGAAACCCCGTCAACCTTGGCGGCGCCTCCATGCCCTGAAAAAACTCTCTGGGCTGGGGCTCGAACAACATGACCACTGACGGCAATCCCAAAGCACTGGCCTTGTTTTTTACCTGGTCGATAATGGTTTGATGGCCCACATGAACGCCATCAAAGTTGCCTATGGTGGCCACACAGCCATTGGCCAACGGTGAATCCACCTGCCTGGAGAGCATTTTCAGGTTGGTCAGGCCCCGGATCAGACGCATGCAATGCGAACCTTCATTTGCCAGTTGGCTTTCAACGCTTGATTGAGTATGCAAGACGCTGGTGAGAAAACGCGCGATTATACCTTACCTCTGGCGGAAATGTCTTACCCGCACCCCGGTCAGCGCAAGAACAATGAAGTAGGCACTAGCGCTCGCCACAACCATCACCCCCATACACAGAGAGCGCTCGATCCCATCCGCCGACAGCCAACGCACAACGGGATAGTTCAGCCAGATAATAACCGCCACCATGGCGGCGTTAGCCAAACCAATCTGCAACAGGTATTTCCCCCAGCCGGGCTGGCTTTTCCAAGCGCCCTGCCGCTTGAGCCCGCGCCAGAGCAACATCGCGTTAAGCCAAGCCGACAGCGATGTAGCCAACGCCAGACCGGCGTGGGCCAGCGGCACAATAAGCGCCAAATTGAAGATCATGTTCGCCACCATGGCGATGATCCCGATTTTTACCGGTGTGCGAGTATCCTGACGGGCAAAAAAACCAGGCGCCAACACCTTGATCACCATAAACGCCAGCAACCCCGCGGAGTAGGCCCGCAGGCTTTGGGCCGACATGGCCACATCCCTATCGGTGACCTCACCATAATGGAACAGCGTTGCAATCAAGGGTTCTGCCAAGAGCGCCAACGCAAGTGCAGCAGGCACCCCGATAATCAATACCGCTCGAACAGCCCAATCCAGCGTGGCCGCAAACTGCTCACGAGAGTCCGCCGCATGCTTGCGGGATAGGCTAGGCAAAATAACCGTTGCGATGGCAATTCCAAACACCCCCAAAGGTAACTCAGAAAGCCGGTCGGAATAATATAACCAGGATACGCTGCCGGTTTGGAGGAAGGACGCCAACACGGTATCCAGCAAGAGGTTGATTTGACTCACCGACACACCAAAGAGGGCTGGCATCATCAGCTTAAGAATACGGCTCACGCCTTCATGCCTATAATCAACCCGGGGCCGAGGCATCAGGCCCAGACGCATTAGAAAAGGCAATTGGAAAAATAGCTGCAGCGCACCCGCAATAAACACCCCCCAAGCCAGAGCCATAACCGGCTCGCTCATCAAGGGCGTGAGATAGATAGCAGCAGCTATCATGGCCAGATTGAGCAATACCGGGGTAAACGCGGGTACTGCAAAGCGGTCGTAACTGTTGAGGATGCCGCCAGCGAACGCCGTCAACGAGATCATCAGCAAATACGGGAAGGTTATCCGCAGCATGTCGCTCGTCAGCCTGAACTTTACGTCGTCATCCAAAAAACCAGGCGCAAAAACCGCCGTTAGCAAGGGCGCGCCCAGCATAGCGACCAACGTAATACCCAACAACACCAACCCCAAAGAGCCAGCAACGGCGTCCACCAGACGCTTGACATCAGAGACTGGATGATTCTGGCGATAGGATGACAAGACCGGCACAAAAGCTTGAGAAAAGGCACCTTCAGCAAAGAGTCGACGCAAAAAGTTTGGGATTTTGAAGGCAACAAAGAACGCATCTGCTCCGGCGCCTGCACCGAAGTAGCGCGCAATAACCATATCCCGAATCAACCCCAACACTCGGGAGAGCATGGTCATACTACCCACGAGACCAGACGAACGAAGCAGTCCTGACGCTTTGATGGGCAGTTTATTCTCAGGTGGTATTTCAGGTTGCGATGACATGCGGGCTCGTATCCGTGTTGCACGCTCTTTCGGCCGGGCATCTCGGGAATTACTTGCTTCCCTGCTATACCCGCGTCCGGCGAGCCGCGAGTTTAACACAGGGCTTTGTCCCCGGTGACTATCTGTGTGCTGGACAGGGTTTGGTATTGACTTTTTGGGGATTGAGCGGCATAGTTCCGCGTCATTTATTTCGACGCGCTGGTTATGGGCGCGCCCGCGATTTCAGGAAGCCTCTGACTGATAGCTTGTCCAGAGTTTCCGTACGAATCATTCAGTAACGAATTTAAGTACTTTCAGGAGTTTTACGGTGGCAAATACCCCGCAAGCCAAAAAGCGCGCACGTCAGAACGAGAAGAACCGCAAGCACAACGCTAGCCTGCGTTCCATGACCCGCACTTACATGAAAAAAGTTCAAGCCAAGATCGATTCCGGCAACTACGAAGAAGCTCAGGCTGCTTTCAAGGCTGCTCAGCCGATTATGGACAGCATGGTTAACAAGGGCATTTTTACCAAGAACAAGGTAGCCCGTCAGAAGAGCCGCATGGTCAGCAAGATCAAGGCACTGAAGGGCGAATAACAGTCTTTGTACTTGAAGTCGCTTATTTAGAAACAAAAAACCGGCACATTCGCCGGTTTTTTTGTTTTAGATGATGACCATATTATCCCGGTGAATCATCTCTTCATCCGAGATATAACCAAGAACATCGGAGATACTGTTACTCGAACGCCCCGCTATCGCTCTAGCCTCATCCGCATCGTAATTCACCAAGCCTCGCGCAACCTCTGCACCATCTTGCCCAACACAAGACACCATCTCGCCACGCCGGAACTGGCCGATTACACCTTTGATGCCAACCGGCAAAAGGCTGCGCCCACCCTGCCGAAGAACTTTAACTGCACCATCATCCAGTGTCAGCCTACCTCGGGTTTGCAGGTGGCTAGCAAGCCACTGCTTGCGCGCAGCAATACGGCCCTGCTCCGGAAGCAATAAGGTGCCCACGACATCACCCTGACGCAGCCGGGTAAGTACGCTTTCGATACGCCCACCGACAATTATGGTAAAGGCACCGGACCTTGCCGCCAAGCGCGCAGCCCGAAGTTTGGTTTGCATACCACCCCGGCCAAGCACACCAGCACTGCCTCCCGCCATAGCATCTAGCTCACGATCGCCAGCAAAGCGCTCCGTTATTAGATTGGCGTCCGGATTTTTGCGAGGATCTTTATCAAACAAACCCAACTGATCGGTGAGGATAATCAAACCATCCGCCTCAACCAGATTGGTAACCAGAGCACCCAAAGTATCGTTATCGCCAAATCGAATCTCGTCGGTAACCACCGTATCATTCTCGTTTACGATAGGTACCACTCCAAAATCCAACAAAGCTCGGAGTGTGCTGCGGCCGTTCAAGTACCGCTTTCGATCAGAAAGATCATCGTGGGTGAGAAGAATTTGGGCCGTATGGATACCGTGACGTTTGAACTGCGCCTCCCAAGTTTGAACCAAACCCATCTGGCCTACGGCGGCGGCGGCTTGCAACTCATGCAGTTGCTCCGGGCGGCTTTTCCAGCCCAGCCGGCTCATGCCTTCTGCCACCGAACCGGACGAAACCAAAACCAATTCAACACCTTCTTTGACCAGCGCCGCCATCTGATCCACCCAAAGCGCTAACGCATCCGCATCCAGACCACGGCCATCGTTGGTTAAGAGGGCACTTCCAATTTTCACCACCAGACGGCGGGCCCGATTCAGCTGGGTGCGTTGCATCATGATTTGGGCTTTGTCTCTTTCGAACTAACGGGATAACTCAGGCGCTACTGCTAGAAGTACCGAAACCTAATCCTTCACATATACCACTTCAACGTCGTAATCATCATCGTCAAAATCATCATCATCTTCACCCGCCGCTTCGCGAGCGGCTCTGCGAGCCCGCCGCTCCTCCTCTACACCGGCACGAGCCTCTTCATCCATACGTCTGCGTCTTGCGATTTCCTGCTCGGCAACCTCTGGATTTTCTGCCTCTTCTTCTGCGCGCTCCTCAATCCAGCGCATAACCGCCTGAGTCAGCGGCTTGGCACCTTCACCGCTTAGCGCAGAAATACGAAACACCGGCCCCTTCCAACCAAGCTCATCAACAATCGCCTGACAGTGGGCTTCACGGTCTGCTTCCGGCACCATATCAACCTTGTTCAACACCAACCAACGGTCCCTACTGGCCAGAGTTTCGCTAAACTTTTCCAGTTCGTTTGCGATCACCTTGACGGCGTGGGCTGGAGATGAGCCATCGTATGGAGCCACATCAACCAAATGTAACAACAAGCGGGTGCGCACCAAATGCTTTAGGAAACGCACACCAAGGCCCGCGCCCTCCGCAGCACCCTCAATCAAGCCGGGTATGTCTGCGATAACAAAGCTCTGGTGCGCCTGCACGCTCACCACACCCAGATTTGGCACCAGAGTGGTAAACGGATAATCAGCAACCTTGGGCGTCGCCGCTGAGACTGAGCGTATAAAGGTAGACTTACCCGCATTGGGCAGGCCAAGCAGCCCAACATCTGCTAGAACTTTCAGCTCTAAACGCAGGTTCCTAAGCTCCCCCTCAGAACCTTTCGATGTCTGACGGGGCGCACGATTTATCGACGACTTGAACCGGGTGTTACCGAGACCATGAAAACCGCCCTGAGCCACTTTCAGGCGCTGGCCAATGCGAGTCAGGTCGCCAAGCACTTCGTGGGTATCCACATCAACAACCGTGGTACCCACAGGCACCGGTAGAACCAAATCCTCACCCTTGGTGCCCGTACAATTCCGCCCAGAACCCTGCTCACCACCTTGAGCCTTGTGCTTACGCTGAAACTGGTAATCCACCAGCGTGTTCAGCGAATCGCTCGCTTCAAGATAAACGGAGCCACCATCACCGCCATCGCCACCATCGGGACCACCTCTGGGAACGTATTTTTCACGCCGAAAACTAAGGCAGCCGTGGCCGCCGTTGCCGGCTTCAACAATGATTGTGGCTTCGTCTACGAATTTCATGAATCTACCCTTTGCGCATGGCGCATAAACTAAAAAGCCCCGCAGCCTCTAAGAAGCTTTGCGGGGCTCCGGGTGGCTCTAACTCCCACTATAACAGGAGAATGTCAGGGCTACCCAAGGTTCGACAGAACCGGCTCGCCGCTGCTCAGGCAGCAGCTGGAACGATGCTTACGAACTTGCGGTTCTGTGGACCTTTTACTTCGAACACGACCTGACCGTCTGCTTTCGCAAACAAGGTGTGGTCTTTGCCCAGGCCAACATTGGTGCCTGCGTGGAAACGGGTTCCGCGCTGACGGACGATAATACTGCCTGCAGAAACTGCTTCGCCGCCGTAGCGCTTAACACCAAGTCGTTTCGACTCGGAATCGCGACCGTTACGGGTACTACCTGCTGCTTTTTTGTGAGCCATGACAAGCCTCCTAATTAGGGGTTTTTTTTCGAGGGCTTAGCCCTGAATACCCGTGATCTTGACTTCAGTAAACCACTGACGGTGGCCCTGACGCTTCATTGAGTGCTTACGACGACGGAACTTGATGATATTGATCTTGTCGTGACGACCGTGGCTTACCACTTCTGCAGTCACTTTGGCACCATCAACTACCGGCGCGCCAACTTTGAAATTGTCGCCATCGGCGATCAGCAGAACGCGGTCAAACTCGACGTTGCCGCCAGTTTCCACTTCTAGCTTTTCAAGCTTCAGAGTTTCGCCTTCTTTAACTCGGTGCTGTTTACCACCGCTAACAATAACTGCGTACATTCACTTTCTCCGCGATTGACCCATCCCTGCTCTTATCCGCCTGATTCTAAGGGAAGCGCTTTGGCAACCCTATAACAGGGAGCGCAGGTTGGGATGAGTTGGGCGCGTGATTGTACGAAAAGGCGCCCAGCAATACAAGCCAAGTTGACACTAACCGCAGCAATACCTAGCATTGCCGCGTCCTGCCTGTATTATCAGGGCGTCAGACAGCCACAAAACCTCAACACCAGCAAGGGATCCATAAGCCGCATGACAGCCCAGCGCATTTACGACTCCGTGGCGGATGATTTCAGCCGCGTTAATGACCTGATTATCCAACGGCTTTCTTCGGACGTCCCTCTGGTAGAGAAAATAGCCCAGCACATTATCGAAAGTGGCGGTAAGCGCCTGAGACCATTGCTGGTTTTGCTTTCCAGCCGGGCATCAGGTTATAGCAAACATGAACACCTGAAGCTGGCTGCAGTCATTGAATTTCTCCATACCGCCACCCTGCTTCACGACGATGTGGTGGACACATCAGATATGCGCCGGGGCCGAAGCACAGCGAACGCCAATTGGGGCAATGCGCCTAGCGTGCTCGTAGGTGATTTCCTCTACGCTCGCGCGTTCGAGATGATGGTAGAGCTTAAAAGCCTTCCCATTATGGAGATTTTGTCCCACGCGACAGCCGTGATCGCTCAGGGCGAAGTTATGCAGCTGATGAACGTAAAAAACCCGGATCTTACAGAAGATCAATACATGACCGTGATCCATAATAAAACGGCCATGCTGTTCGAAGCGGCATCCCACTCCGGTGCTATCCTCGCTAACGCAAGCGACACGCGGAAACAGGCATTGAAAAACTACGGTAAACATCTGGGGCTGGCTTTCCAGCTAGTGGATGATGTTCTGGACTATCGCGGCGACGCCGAAGCCATGGGCAAGAACGTGGGCGACGACTTGGCTGAAGGCAAAACCACCCTGCCCTTAATCCACGCCATGGCAACCAGCAGCGACGAAGGCCGCCAACTCATACGTCAAGCCATTCGCAAAGGCGGGCTGGATGATTTACCAAAGGTACTCGATCTTGTTAATGCTTCCGGAGCGCTGGAATACACCATGGAGCGCGCCAGAGCCGAAGCGGCAAAAGCCTCGGATGCCCTAAACGCACTCCCGGCCTCGCCCCATAAAGAGGCTCTGGAACTGCTGACTCAGGTCGCTGTCGCGCGAGTCAGCTAAAAAACCTTCCAGAGCAAAACGAGTTAAAGGCCATCGCGCCCGTGGGGGGCCGTGAAATCCAACTGCGGCCCCACCGGTATCACCTGTGTAGGGTTAATGGTGCGTTGGCTCACATAGTAGTGCTGTTTAATCTGGCGAATATCCACAGTATCAGCCACACCAGGCACCTGATACAGCTCCCTCAGATACCCTGAAAGCGCTGGGAACTCGCTAATGCGCTGGCGATTACACTTGAAGTGGCTGTAGTAAACAGCGTCGAACCGAGCCAGCGTTGTGAACAAGCGCCAATCCGCCTCTGTTATTGTACTCCCGGTCAGATAACGCTGCTTCGCCAACCTGGCCTCCAGCCAGTCCAGCGATTCGAACAGCTCGACATAGGCTTTCTCATACTGATCCTGAGCCGTGGCAAAGCCTGCCTTATAAACACCGTTGTTAACCGTGTTGTAAACCCGCTCGTTCACCGCGTCAATGTCTGGCCGCAGTGCTTCCGGGTAGAAATCCAACTCTTTATTTACACCCTCAAGACCATCAAATGCCGAGTTGAACATCCGGATAATCTCCGCCGACTCGTTGCTGGCTACGGTGCTCTGGTGCTTGTCCCACAAGGCAGGAACCGTCACTCGACCGGTGTAATCCGGCGCAGCTTTGGTATACACCTGGTGCATAAAGCGGAAATCATGAAGATCGTCTTTATGGGCACTGTCATCCGGCTGGAACTCCCAGCCGTTCTCAACCATATCCGGATACACTACCGATACGGAAATATGCTTTTCAAGGCCCTTCAGCTTCCGGAAAATTAGCGTGCGATGGGCCCATGGGCAAGCCAAAGATACATACAAGTGATAACGCCCGGACTCAGCCTTGAAACCACCCTCACCTTCAGGCCCCGGCGAACCATCTGCCGTTACCCAATTCCGAAAACGCGCTGCTTCACGCTCGAATTTACCGCCGGTTTTGCTGGTGTCGTACCACTTGTCCTGCCATTTTCCATCAACAAGAAGACCCATACTGAATACTCCTTAAAAGCTCTGACTTAACGCACCAACCTCAATGAAGGCCAGCACCAGATACCGGGCGTCTGTCGGGCAAGCCTCTCACAAACCGTGCATTGCCAAGGATGGCAATGCCGAGCCCCCAAGGACGGGTTCACGGCGTGTTTGTGAGAGGCTTGCCCGACAGACGCGAACGCCACATGTAAAGAAGGATAGCGGCCCAACTGCTACACTCTCAAGCAACCAATTCTGGCCAACAACCTCAGATAATTCGAACATGCCCACAGCCATCACCATAGATGCCCTAAGAGTCCTAGACGCCATCGACCGAAAAGGCAGTTTTGCCGGAGCAGCAGGCCAGCTATTCCGAGTGCCGTCGGCCATAAGCTACACAGTGCAAAAGCTCGAAGAAGATCTTAACGTAATGCTGTTTGACCGGAGCGGGCACCGAGCCGTGCTCACCCCCGCTGGCCGTTACCTGCTCGAAGAAGGCAGAACACTGCTGGAGGCCGCCGAGAACCTTGCACACTCAACCCGGCAAGTCGCCCAAGGCTGGGAAACGCGTTTACGTATTGGGTTTAACTCACTACTCCCAGCAGAGTGCCTGTTCCCGGCGATTAAGGACTTCTATGCCCTAGGGGTTCCGGTCGACGTCCAAATAACCGAAGAAGTTTTTGCTGGCACTTGGGATGCTCTGCAAAGCCGCAGAGTGGATCTCGTTATCGGTGCCGACGACATCAGCAAACCTGCAGGAAACTTCACCAGCCATGTACTGGGCATTATGGACTTCGTTTTTGCTGTTTCTTTTGACCACCCATTGGCGCAAGCCCAGAACCCACTGACCGAAGACGACATCTGCCGCTTTCCAGCTGCTGTTGCCGCAGATTCATCCCGCTCGCTGCCTGCGGGCCACGCCGGTATATTTCACCGACAGCGAACGTTAAGCGGCACCAACGTCGACCACAAAATTGCCATTCAAAAGGCAGGTCTGGGGATAGGCTGGCTGCCACGAGCCCGAGTTAAAGAGTTGCTGGAATCAGGTCAACTCATCGAAAAACAGGTGTGCGAGCCAAGACAGCCCATCACCCTTCAGACTGCACGGCACGCCGACGACAAAGGCAAAGCACTAATCTGGTTCTGGCAACGACTCATAAACGATCCAGCTATAACAGATTGGCTTGAGAGCTAAACATCCCTGCAAAACAAGGTCATCATGACTGCAAAGCTGAGCCCAAACAGGCAAATGAGTCAACGGCATGACTAGCAGGTTCATTTATACTGCACACAACCTTGTAAACAATGGAGCCCCTTGATGCGGCAGCTATCGGAACTGGATGCCTCTTTCCTGTACTTGGAGTCAGCTAACGCGCCGATGCATATTGGCAGCATCTATCTATTTGATGCCAGCGAGAGAGAAACGCCCCTAGCGTTCAGCACCTTTGTTTCCTACCTACGTAGCCGCCTGCATGTGGTGCCGGTATTTCGCCAGCGCCTGAAAGAAATCCCGCTGCGCATGGGCCACCCCTACTGGATTGACGACCCTGATTTCAGCATAGAGCGGCATCTAGCTTATGTTAGCCTCGGCGAAAACAGCCGGGAGGCGAGCTTAATGACACTTGCTTCCAAAATTCTGGAAGAACCCTTGAAGCGAGACCGCCCGCTCTGGCATATCACCTTTGTAGATGGATTCCAACTCGGCGGCGACAAAGAGGGCAACCCCGGCTTCGCACTCATTGTAAAGCTGCACCATGCAGCAATTGATGCGTTTAGCGGTGCCGAGATAATGGGAAAGCTGCTGGAATACACGCCGAAACCACAACCCATTAGTGCACCGAGGCCATGGCAACCACGCCCAAAACCCTCAGAAGAGCGCGTTATGCTGCAGGCAGGGGCCAACATATTGCGCACCCCGTGGCGAGTTACCTCTATAGCTGCTGGCGCTGTGGAGGCAACTGCGCGCGGTCTAATCCAGAAGCAACTGCGCAGAATACCCTTGTCGTTCCCTCTATTTACAGCGCCCCACAGCCCTTTTAACCGCCAGATTACAGCCAATCGCCAGATAGTCTCTGCCAAGCTGGACCTATCTCGCCTCAAGGCAATCAAAGCAACGCTGGGGGATGTCACTCTCAATGATGTAGTGCTGGGACTTTGTGCGGAAACCCTGCGCCGGTACCTTGGCGACCAGAACGCCAGCAATGACGAATCGCTGGTTGCCATGACCCCCTTATCTGTACGCTCAAGTACACTAAACAGAACCACCGGCAACCAAATGTCTGCCATGCTCCTGGATCTTGCTACCAACGAGCAGAATCCAGCCAAACGCATTCGCCGAATTCACTGGAACGCAGTAGCGTCTGAGCCATATCGTGAAGCCATTGCAGCAGATCGCCTTACCGAGCTGCTACCTTCCGCTATGCTAGCCCTATCAGCGCGACTGTATTCGGAACTACAGATCGCCCAGCGCTATCAACCCGTATTCAACTTGCCCATCACCAACATTCCGGGCCCCCAAGTACCTCTATACCTGCAAGGCGCAAGGTTGGTGCAACAGTATAACGCCGCCCCACTCTTCGACAGCATGGGGTTGGTTATTGTAGCTGTAAGCTATCAGGGTAGCCTTACCCTCAACTTCACTATGTGCCCAGACGTGGTAGCCAAAGGAAACTCTCTGCGAAATCATGCCTACGCGAGCCTAGATGCCATTGAGCAAGCCGCCAGTATGCTGGATCCGGAGGACATGCATACTCCACTTGAAGAAACCCGGAGCCAGTCAATGGCAGACAGCGCGATGAACTTACTTGAAGGTTCACTAAAAAAACTGACGAGCCGCCTCAGGCGTTAACCCTACTCAAACGCCCAGCGCAGAAACGCTTTCTTCTCTTCTTCTGACGCAGTCTCCCAGACTGATTTCAGGCGGTTCAGCGGGCTAACATCTTCGCTATTGGATAAAGCCTCACCATCGTCGCTACCCTTGTCGAGGGTCAAGGGTGTGCCTGCCACCTGAGTTTTGTCGATACCCGACCAATTACTTGAGCGGGCCAGAGCCTGTCCATCGGACCCCACGATCGCTGCTGAAAACTCGGGAAGCGCATCTTCTGCCTGTCGGCGGGTTTTAGGCTTGGCAAATTCGAAACGGTAGATCGCATTGGGGCTCGCCTCAAAACGCACAACTTGCGGCTTACTTTCGATCACATGAACCTTCGACTCGCCATTGTTCACAACCCCGGATTTGGCCCAGATCGTTTTGTAGGTGAACACCACCTCGTTTTCACCGGGCAGCAGCGCATAATCCAGCGCTAAGTCGTCCATGAGGTAATTGGTCATTGAGCGCCCGTTAACCCGGCTGACATGAATAACACTCGGTGCTTTCAAGGTTGCTGCGCTCAACGCAATGGCGGGCTCACCGTCCCAAGTCTCAATCTTTGTAAGTGCGGATGAACAACCGGACAAAGCTGTCAGAAGTAAAGCCGGAAGAAAAATTCGGCATGTCTGCAGCCACCAACGGTGGCCGCTCATCTCGAACCTTGTAACACGCGAAACGCTAAAAACATTCATGCTATTTCCTTATGGTAAGGGGAAGCTTGTTCGGGCCGGGACGACAGCCTGTTGATACGCATTTTGAACACCGTGACCACTGAGGGCAACCCGTTCCACAAACTGCGGGCGGCCACATTTAAATAGCAGGTCAACATATTAATGTTAAAAAAACATTGAATTTGTCAAAAAATGTATTAATTTTAAGCAGACCCTTTTAAAACACATATAGCCCAACATGCCATAGACACAGGCCGGGCACCGGAGCTGGCCATGAACACTCAGGGCAGATTAGGAGAAGATAGGCGCATCCCCTTTCGTAGCAGTCGTTTTTTTTGTGTCGGAAACAAATGGTACTTCACAACCCGAGAGGGCTTCGATAGCGGCCCCTTCGCGTCGCGAGAGCGCGCCGAAATCGGCCTAAAGCGTTTTCTACACGTGGTAAAGCTACTTCCTGAAGAACACCAAATGCACTAACACTGGCGATATGCATATCTAACAGACCGCCCGAACACTTAATTTAGAGTACGTAAGGCATTAGCCAGATATCAATCGCGAACAGGCACGGTAGAGCCATTACGCCTGCTACTACGTCATCAACCATTATTCCCAACCCACCGGGCAGCCGCTCATCCAGCCAATCAATAGGCCAAGGCTTGAGCACATCAAAAAACCTAAAAACCAGAAACGCTGACAAAACTCCGTAGATTTGGTCTGGAAACAGCCCGAGAGCAATCCACATGCCCACGAACTCGTCCCAAACTATGCCGCCGTGGTCGTGCACTTTTAAATCGGCTGCGGTCTTTCCACATAGCCAAACACCCAGCACGAACGCCAGTGCAACAACAGCCCAGTAAGCTATGGGCGGCAGCCATGCGAAACCGTACCAAAGTGGAATGGCGGCCAAACTACCCCATGTTCCAGGCGCCCGGGGTGCTGCGCCACTACCAAAGCCGAAGGCCAAAAGGTGTACCGGGTTCTTCAGGAATCCGGGGGGCAAAATGGCTTGTGGTAGATCCGGTTCTGGCCATTGTTCTTCTTGGCTCATGCCTTTCTCCTGAAATGATCAAAACCTGTCGCTTCAGAACCTGAGACTACAGCACTACCGTCAAGGCGCAAACCGGATACTGGCTCAATCTCACCGACAACCGTGAGCTGTTGCTTAAGCCACGCCGGCGCCCCTACCCAGCTTGCTTCTGAAATAGTCGCACACAACTCATAGTCATCCCCGGAATGCAGCGCATAATCTGTGGCGGCGCTACCCTTCAAGCGCACGAGCGCCGGAGATACAGGTATGCGGGCAAGTTCGATACTGGCACCAACGTTGGAAGCCTCAAGAATATGATTAAGATCCGCCAGCAATCCGTCGGATACATCAATGGCGGCTGTCGCAAATTGCCTGAGGGCTTTACCCAAATCTAGTCTTGGCTGCGGATGATGGTAACGTTCCAGCACGAACTGTTTATCCGCCGCCGCGGAATCGTCAGCGTCAAGATCCTCTTGGGCTGGGAGGTAGTCTAGTGCGGCACCAGCATCCCCCAAGGAGCCAGATACCACAACCAAATCACCAGCTCTGGCTCCGGAGCGGCGAATAGCACCTCCCTGCTCCACAACCCCGTGTACTTGCACGCTCAGTGTGAGAGGGCCGCGGGTTGTATCGCCACCAGCCAGTGTCAGGCCGAAAGACTCAGCCGCATTGCCAAGCCCAAGCGAAAAATCTCGCAACCAGAGCTCGTCTGCTTCGGGGAGGGTTAGCGCAAGCGTAAAGCAGCTAGGCTCAGCGCCCATAGCCGCGAGATCACTCGCCGCCACTGCGAGGGTTCTCCAGCCTAGATAATCGGGGCGATAACCAACGGGAAAGTGCACGCCTTCGACCAGCGTATCAATAGAAAAAACCAGATCAGAACCGGGTGGGACTCTCTGAACTGCGCAATCGTCGCCCGGCCCCACTATAACGGAGCTGGAACCGTGCAGACGTGCTAACGGCATAAAGTACTGCCGTATCAGTTCAAATTCTCCCATCAGTCAGCGCGGGCGCGTCTCAGCAAGGCGCAGGCGGCGGCCTAACTTATCCAGCACACTGTTAACGAACTTATGTCCTTCTGTGCCGCCAAACCGCTTCGCCAGCTCTATGCCCTCATTGATAACCACTTTGTAGGGCACATCCATTCTGTGGCGCAGTTCATAGGCACCCACGCGAACAATGGCCAACTCCACAGGGTCTACTTCAAGTAGCGGGCGATCAAGAAATGGCTCGATCAGTTTGTCCAGCTCCGCCTGTTCGCGATGAACACCGCGCAGAACATCGCGAAAATAAAGAGAATCCACTTTGGCCATGTCATTATCGACCATGAACTCAGCTTCAATATCCGAAATCGGGCTCTTGGTAAAGTGGCGCTGGTACAGCCCCTGCATTGCCAGGATCCGGGCACGGCGGCGATCGCCAGCTTTTGGCTGGCCTGTCGGCGCCGGGCGGGGCGTCGTATCTTCAGTGTCGTTCATTACTCACCCAGTTTGTTGAACAGACTAACCATTTCAAGCGCTGTAATTGCTGCCTCGGCACCTTTGTTACCGGCCTTGGTGCCAGAGCGCTCAATGGCTTGTTCGATAGAATCCACAGTCAGTACACCAAAGGTTACTGGCACGTCTGTTTCCAGACTTACGGCGCCGATGCCGCTCGAAGCCTCACCCGCCACATACTCAAAATGAGGGGTACCACCGCGAATCACAGCTCCCAGAGCAATAATGGCATTGTACCCACCGGTTTCGGCAACGCGCTTCACAGCCAGAGGCATTTCATAGGCACCGGGCACACGGACGATGATTATATCGCTGTCTGCAATTCCATGGCGACGCAGCGTGTCGATGGCACCATCTACCAGGCTTTCCACAACAAAACCGTTAAAACGACCAACCACCAGCGCATAGCGCCCGGTGCACTGGGTAAAATCACCTTCAATTACTTTGATATCAGCCATCGGTGGCTCCTTCTCGGGCTGCAACCGCAAGGCTGCAACCGGGTTTATCAGTCTGGGGTGTAGGGAATGTACTCAACAACTTCCAGATCGAATCCGGAAATAGCTGAATATTTTACGGGCGGGCTAAGCAGCCGCATCTTGCTTACGCCAATGTCCCGCAGAATTTGGGAACCGGTGCCCACGGTGAAATACACACCAGAGCTGCCCTTGCCAGAGGGCCCGTGTCCTTGGTCAAAAAATTCGTGAATACGATCTTCCAGATTGCAGCTGTCCTCTGCACTGTTAAGCAGAACGACAACCCCACAGCCTTCAGTGGCCACCTTTTCAAGCGCGTGGTTTAGCGGCCAGCTTCGGGAATCCTTGCGGCGCGCGCCAAGCAAGTCCCTAAGAGTATCGGTAATATGGACACGCACATGCACCGGCTCATCTGCCGGAATCTCACCGTAAACCATGGCGAGATGCGTGGAACCCTGAATAACATCCCGGTAGGTGCGCAGTTTGAAAACGCCGTATTCCGTATCGAGCAGGTTCTCTTCAACACGCTCAACGGTGCGTTCGTGGGTAGTGCGATAGTGGATCAAGTCCGCAATAGTGCCGATTTTGAGCTCGTGCTCCTCAGCAAAACGCTCAAGATCCTCACGCCGGGCCATTGACCCATCATCATTCATGATTTCACAAATAACACCCGCCGGCTCGCTTCCAGCTAGAGCTGCCAGATCACAAGAGGCTTCCGTATGACCCGCGCGACTGAGCACACCGCCGGGATCAGACATTAGTGGGAAAATATGTCCCGGCTGCACCAAGTCTGACGCTTTCGCATTGCGGGCAACGGCTGCCTGCACGGTACGCGCACGATCAGCAGCTGAAATACCCGTGGTTACGCCCGTTGCCGCTTCAATGGACAGGGTAAACTTGGTACCGAAGCCCGAAGCGTTCTGCTGAACCATCAAGGGCAACCCCAGCTGCTCGCAACGATCGCGTGTCATAGGCATACAAATAAGACCACGACCAAAGCGGGCCATGAAGTTGATGTCCTCGGCGGTGCAGTGTTCGGCCGCCATAACCAGGTCACCTTCATTTTCACGATCTTCATCATCCATCAGGATAACCATCTTGCCCTGGCGGACGTCCTCAATGATTTCTTCAACGCTGTTCAGTGCCATGCTGTTTTGCACCCTTTCAATGCACCCATTACCGCTTATTAAAAACAGTGACAGTGTGCACCGTGAATTTAAACGCTTAGCGGCGAATCAGGATCAGACGCTGGTCTTCTCCTACCTGTCGCCGGTCTTGTACCGTCCATTCGATTTTGTCGGCCATGGTTTCCAGCGGAAGATGCGCTGTCGGCCGACCGTTGCTGCCCAGAAAAACCGGAGCCTGATAAAGCCAGAGTTCGTCTACCAACTGCTCGTTGATGAACGTACCCGCCAGCGTTGGGCCAGCCTCAACCAGAAGTTCATTAATGCCCAACTCGCCCAGCGAATCCAAGAGCTCGGCAACGTCGATACCATTATCCTTCCATGAAACACCCTTGAGGCGAATTCCCAATGCCGCAAGATCTTGAGCGGGCGCTGTCGCCAGCGTGGACGATGCGCAAAAAACCTGCACCTTACCGCCTCGCAAAATGGTTGCAGACGGTGGCGTTCTCGCATCTCTATCGGCGATCACACGGAGCGGTTGCCGCGAAGGCTCGGTGGCGTCACCAATATCCCCGAGCTCCTCACGACGGACGGTTAACGAGGGATCGTCCGCGAGCACAGTACCTACACCGGTGAGAATTGCGTCACTCTCCGCACGGAGCCGTTGCACATCTCGACGGGCTTCTTCACCGGTAATCCATTGGCTCTCACCAGAGGCCATGGCCGTGCGGCCATCCAAGCTCGCCGCCATTTTCAAGCGCACCCATGGGCGGCCGGTATTCATGCGCTTCATAAACCCGGGGTTCAGACGTGCGGCTTCATCTGCAAGCAGTCCGACATCAACTCTGATCCCGGCTTCACGGAGCATATCGAGCCCCCTGCCCGAGACCGACGGATTGGGGTCCTGTGTAGCTGCGAACACACGCGATATGCCCGCGTCCACCAAGGCCCGGGCGCAGGGCGGTGTACGCCCAAAATGACTGCATGGTTCAAGCGTGACATAAGCAGTAGCGCCACGGGCAGCGGTACCGGCTTCGCTTAAGGCGCGGGCTTCTGCATGTGCTTCTCCGGCTCGCTCATGCCAGCCTTCACCCAAAATCTTGTCACCACGGGCTATCACACAGCCAACTCGTGGGTTGGGATGCGTTGAATAGCGGCCACGCCATGCAAGCTGCACAGCTCTGGCCATCATGGATCGCGCCCGGAGATCGGTCATTTCTTTCCTTCAGGAGATTGCTTGCCTGCCAATGCTTTTGCAACATCCACCGCGGTCTCGCCGTTGCTCGCTGAGAGCCGCTCGATTTCTTCCTTGAATTCATTAATGTCTTGAAAGCTGCGGTAAACAGAGGCAAAGCGCACATAGGCTACCTTGTCGAGCTGCCGAAGCTCGGTCATTACCTCTTCGCCCAGCTGCATGGACTTCACCTCACGCTCACCCGTTGCCCTTAGGCGGTAGCGTATACGATTCAATGCAGCATCAATTTGTTCAATACTAACCGGGCGCTTTTCCAGCGCCTTCATAATACCGGAACGCAACTTGTCTTCGTCAAAAGGCTGCCGAACGCCGTCTTGCTTGACGACCCTTGGCATTATCAGTTCTGCGGACTCAAACGTAGTAAAGCGCTCACGGCAGGAAAGGCACTCTCTGCGACGGCGCACCTGATCGCCCTCGGTAACGAGCCGCGAGTCAATCACTTTGGTATCCGCTTCACCACAGAAAGGACAGTGCATATCAGGTACTCCGGGAGGACGCCGGGTGGTGCAGCTATCGCGCACCCTGCCCGGCAAGCATTGCTAGACGCTTACGCGTATACCGGGAAGCGCGCGCACAGGGCTTCAACCTGCTCGCGAACACGGCTATTCACGGTTTCGTCTTCCAGATTATCAAGGATATCGCAGATCCAACCTGCCAGCTCACGACATTCAGCTTCACCAAAGCCACGGGTTGTAATCGCTGGCGTACCAAGACGCAGGCCAGAGGTCACAAACGGCGAGCGCGGGTCGTTAGGCACTGCATTCTTGTTCACGGTAATGTGCGCACGACCCAGTGCCGCGTCTGCATCTTTACCTGTGATGTCCTGCTTGATAAGACTTACCAAGAACAGGTGGTTCTTGGTGCCACCGGAAACCACATCGTAGCCGCGGTCAACAAATACGTTCGCCATAGCGGAAGCGTTCTTGACCACCTGCTGCTGATAGGTCTTGAACTCGTCGCTCATAGCCTCTTTGAAGCAAATTGCTTTGGCAGCAATCACATGCATCAAGGGGCCACCCTGACCACCGGGGAAAACAGCGGAGTTCAGCTTCTTATGCAGAGCTTCATCGTCGCACGCCAGAATCAGGCCGCCACGGGGTCCGCGCAGGGTTTTATGAGTTGTTGTGGTGACCACATGTGCGTGAGGCATGGGGTCGGGATAAACGCCCGCAGCTACCAGACCAGCCACGTGAGCCATATCTACAAACAGATAGGCACCAACCTTGTCGGCAATGGCGCGAAAACGGGCAAAATCCAGTTCCTGAGAATAGGCAGAGAAACCGGCAATAATCATCTTCGGCTTGTGCTCAACCGCCAGCGTTTCTAGCTCATCGTAGTCGATCAGGCCGGTATCCGTATCGATACCATATTGCACGGCATTGTAGATCTTGCCGGAGAAATTCACGCCAGCACCGTGGGTTAGGTGGCCACCGTGGGCCAAGCTCATGCCTAAAACCGTATCGCCCGGATTAACCAACGCCATAAAGACGGCTGAGTTGGCCTGCGAGCCGGAGTGCGGCTGCACGTTAGCGTAAGCGGCACCAAACAGCTCCTTGGCGCGATCGATAGCAAGCTGCTCAGCAATATCAACAAATTCACAGCCACCGTAGTAACGTTTGCCGGGATAACCCTCAGCGTACTTGTTGGTAAGGTCACTGCCTTGAGCTTCCATTACTCTCGGGCTGGTGTAATTCTCTGATGCAATCAGCTCAATATGAGCCTCCTGACGCTTGCTTTCCGCCTGCATGGCGTTCCAGAGTTCGTCGTCGAAACCGGCGATCTTCATATCACGATTAAACATCGATGTGCTGCCCCTGTGTGCTTGACTGGCCCGGAGAGTCTTGGGAATAGCTCCCGGAATCCCTTAAAATTCGGGCCGCTATTCTAGCCCATTACCGGGTTAGAAATCATCCTTTATACAGTTCGCAGATACCGTCATGCCGATATCGCCTGATTTCCTGAAATTGCTATAGCTCCCTTGTTTCGATACCTTACAGACCCAACTGACATTCCTAATTGCAAGGTTGCGCAGGGCGATAGCAAAAACCCCTTCCGGAACCTTCTCACATCTCGTTTTAAAGAGGGTAATGCCTTTATGGCCCAATACGTATATAGCATGAACCGCGTGGGTAAGGTGGTTCCGCCCAAGCGTGAAATCCTCAAGGATATTTCGCTGAGCTTCTTCCCGGGCGCCAAAATTGGCGTACTCGGTCTCAACGGTTCCGGTAAGTCCACCCTTTTACGCATTATGGCGGGTGTGGATCAGGATTACATCGGTGAGGCCCGCCCCCAGTCTGGCATCAAAGTAGGCTACCTGCCGCAGGAGCCGGAGCTGGACGACAGCAAAACGGTTAAAGAGATTGTCGACGAGGCCGTTTCTGAAGTTCATGACGCACTGGCAGAACTGGATCAGGTTTATGCTGCCTACGCTGAACCAGATGCTGATTTCGATGCGCTCGCGAAGAAGCAAGGCGAGCTGGAAGCGTTGATTCAGGCCACCGACGGCCATGATATAGAACGCAAAATGGAAGTAGCGGCTGATGCCCTGCGCCTGCCAGCTTGGGATCAGCCGGTAAAAAACCTCTCCGGTGGTGAGCGTCGTCGTGTGGCTCTCTGCCGCCTGCTCCTCTCCGGCCCGGACATGCTACTGCTGGACGAGCCCACCAACCATCTGGATGCCGAGTCCGTGGCTTGGTTGGAGCGCTTCCTACACGATTACGAAGGCACCGTGGTTGCTATTACCCACGATCGTTACTTCCTAGATAATGTGGCTGGCTGGATTTTGGAGCTGGACCGTGGTCAGGGCATCCCGTTTGAAGGTAATTACAGCCAGTGGCTGGAGAATAAAGAACAGCGCCTGAGCACTGAAGCGAAACAGGAAGCTTCGCGGCAGAAGGCCATCAAGCAGGAACTGGAGTGGGTACGCAGCAACGCCAAAGGCCGTCAGTCGAAGAGCAAAGCCCGCCTTGCCCGCTTTGAAGAAATGAGCTCTCAGGATTTCCAGAAGCGCAATGAAACCAACGAGATCTATATTCCACCCGGGCCACGTTTGGGTGACAAGGTCATCGAAGCGGAGGGCATAAGCAAAGCTTTTGGTGATCGCCTGCTTTACGAAAATGTTTCCTTCACCGTGCCGCCAGGTGCGATCGTCGGCATTATCGGTGGTAACGGTGCAGGTAAATCCACGCTGTTCCGCATGATAGCCGGTCATGATCAACCTAATTCCGGCAACATCACCGTGGGTGAAACCGTTCAACTGGCCTATGTGGATCAAAGTAGGGATCTGGACGGTTCAAAAACTGTGTGGGAACTGCTTAGTGAAGGCCAGGACATCATTAAGGTCGGCAACTACGAAACACCTTCAAGGGCCTATGCTGGCCGCTTCAACTTTAAAGGCTCTGACCAGCAGAAGCGCGTAGGCGATTTGTCTGGTGGCGAGCGTAACCGCCTGCACTTAGCAAAGCTGCTGAAAGAAGGCGGCAACGTGCTGCTGCTGGACGAACCCACAAACGACTTGGATGTTGAGACCCTGCGCGCACTAGAGGAAGCTCTGCTTAACTTCCCGGGTTCCGCTATGGTTATCTCGCACGACCGCTGGTTCCTTGACCGAGTAGCGACGCACATTCTGGCGTTTGAGGATGATGGCGAGGTGGTGTACTTCGAAGGTAACTTCGCTGAATACGACGAAGACCACAAGAAGCGCAAAGGGGATTCCGCCATGGTGCCCCAGCGCATGAAGTATAAGAAGTTGGCTTAATGGCCAAAGCCAAAACCGCCTACGTCTGTACCGAGTGCGGTGCTGATTACTCCAAATGGCAGGGCCAGTGCACGGCCTGTCAGGCATGGAATACCATCAGTGAAGTCCGCGGCGTCAGCAACAATGCAAAAGGCGCTCGCGGAGTGCGCTTTGAGGGTTTCGCTGGCAGTTTGTCAGCGGTACAAAGCCTTGATGATGTAAGCCTCGCCGAGCAAGAACGCATCAGCACTGGCATGCAGGAGTTCGACCGGGTTCTGGGTGGCGGGTTGGTGGAAGGCTCTGCGGTACTGATGGGCGGGCACCCCGGTGCGGGGAAAAGTACGCTTCTGCTTCAGGCTGTATGTCACTTGGCTGCTAGCGTTCCCGCGCTTTATGTAACGGGCGAAGAATCCCTGCAGCAGGTGGCCATGCGCGCGAAGCGGCTTGGTTTGCCCACCAAAGATTTGAAAATGCTCTCAGAGACCAGTGTCGAGCGGGTTATGCAGGTGGCTGAAGCGGAGAAACCACGGATTTTGGTGGTGGACAGTATTCAGGTGATGCACGTTGCGGACATTGAATCAGCTCCGGGTTCGGTTTCTCAGGTTCGAGAAAGTGCTGCGTTTTTGACTCGCTTTGCCAAACAGACGGGCACAATTCTGTTTTTGGTAGGCCATGTCACCAAGGATGGCAGTCTTGCTGGGCCGAAGGTTTTGGAGCACATGATTGACTGCTCTATTCTGCTGGAAGGCTCTAGTGACAGCCGTTACCGTACCTTGCGCGGGATCAAGAACCGCTTTGGCGCTGTGAACGAGCTTGGCGTGTTCGCTATGTTGGAGCAGGGTCTGAAGGAGGTTAAGAACCCCAGTGCTATTTTCCTGAACCGTGGTGAGGAAGCTGCGCCCGGTAGTGTGGTTATGGTGGTGTGGGAAGGCACACGACCAATGCTGGTGGAAATTCAGGCGCTGGTAGACATGGCTCAGGGTGGTTACCCTCGGCGTGTTGCAGTGGGGCTGGATCAGAATCGTTTGGCCATGCTGTTGGCTGTGCTGCACCGCCATGGTGGTTTGCATGTGGCGGATCAGGATGTGTTTGTGAATGTGGTGGGCGGCGTTAAGGTTAATGAGACCAGTGCGGATTTGGCGTTGCTGGCTGCCATTGTTTCTTCGTTTCGGGATCGGGCGTTGCCGCAGGACTTGGTGATTTTTGGGGAAGTTGGGTTGTCGGGGGAGATTCGGCCGGTGCCCAGTGGGCAGGAGCGGATTAACGAGGCTGCCAAGCATGGCTTTACCCGCGCTCTGGTGCCGAAAGCCAACGCGCCACGCAAGGCTATTGCGGGGATGAAGGTAATTCCTGTAACCAAGCTTAGTGAAGCTATTACAGCATTGGAAGAGCTTTAAAACCTGCCCCCGAACTGTGCCGGCTTTGGTGGTTAGCCGGAAGCTGACTATTCAATAAGCCGAACAAACTCCCTCTCAAGAAGAACCTGATCCCTTAGGTTCAGCTCAACAAGACGCTTCAGGTGAATAGCACTTTCAAGATCAATGTACTGGCATTTAAAACCAAGCCTTTGTAACTCAACGTGTTTTAGCTCAACCGCCATAACAATCGCCGCCTCCTGTCCATCAAGGTGGACAATCACCTCACAGGGCTGGTTCAACGGCACATCCCACCCGTCTGGTCGTTTGACAAGGACGCCTTTTAGGGAAATATCCAGAACCTCTGTTGTCCAAACGCTTTCAAGGGCATGCAGTTCGCAAGGAGCATCAAAGTTTATGCGATGGAACTTTCGTTTTTCTGCAGATTTCGAGGCGGGCAAGGCACTGCTCCTTTGTTTTCACTGTCATCTGCCATGACTATAGACCGCGGGGAGATACCAATCCAGAAGAGTTCTACTCAAGGAAAACTGTCAGAAGGCGCGCTGAGAGGATCAATGCGAGAGTTGAGCCACCGGTTCCAAAAATGTCGTAGGCCAAGGACGGCCGGAGACAAGCCACATGGATGTGCTTGGAGCGGTTTTTGGGACCGGTGGCTCAACTCCCGCCCACTGAGCCCGCCGGCCCGTGAACGGGGATAGTAAATACTAGCGATGATACTCCGGACTCAATTCAACAACTGCCTCGATGAAGGCTTTGGCGTGCTCAGGATCAACATCCGGGGTAATGCCGTGGCCCAGATTGAATATATGGCCAGAACCCGCACCGTAGCGACGCAATATATCAGCCACTTCTTCACGAATCCGCGCCTTGGGTGCGTAGAGCATGGTGGGATCCATGTTGCCCTGCAGTGCCACGCGATCGCCGATGCGGGAACGGGCCTCGCCGATATCCGTGGTCCAATCTAGGCCTACAGCATCAGCGCCGGAATCGGCAATGGACTCAAGCCACTGACCACCGTTTTTGGTGAACAGGATGACCGGCACATAGCGCCCATCGTTTTCGCGAATCAGGTTATCGACAATCTTCTTCATGTAGCGCAGAGAGAACTCCTCGTACGCCCAGCCACTAAGCATGCCGCCCCAAGTATCAAAAATCTGAACGGCTTGAGCACCGGCTTTAATCTGGCCGTTGAGGTAATCGACAACTGCGTCCGCAAGAAGGTCCAGCAGTTGATGCATGACTTCTGGTTGGCCGTACATGAGTTTTTTGGCTTCGCGGAAATCCTTGGACGAGCCGCCTTCAACCATATAGGTCGCCAACGTCCAGGGGCTACCCGAGAAGCCGATCAAGGGAACACGGCCGTTGAGGGCACCCCGGATGGTGGAAACAGCATTCATCACGTAATCAAGGTCGGTTTCTGCCTTGATCTTCGGCATTGCATCCACATCCGATTGGGAGCGTATGGTGTGTTTGAACTTAGGGCCTTCGCCAGTTTCAAAATACAACCCTAAGCCCAGAGCATCGGGAATGGTGAGAATATCAGAGAACAGAATAGCCGCATCCAGCGGGAAACGCTCAAGAGGCTGGAGAGTCACCTCACACGCCAACGGCGTGTTCTTGCATAAGCTGAGGAAGTCACCCGCTTTTTCTCGAGTAGCGCGATACTCGGGCAAATAACGGCCGGCCTGACGCATCATCCACACCGGGGTACGATCAACAGGCTGGCGCATCAGGGCGCGTAGGAAGCGGTCATTCTTCAACTCGGTCATAAGGATCCTAACGTTGTCTCTATCAAGTGGTCTAAACGGAACGAGAGCAATGATACCCCGTTTGCCATAATAAAAAAGGCCAGCTTACCCTTACTAAGCTGGCCTTCTGATCCGAATCAAAGCGTTTGTCAGATATCCAAATAGTCCATGATGCCCTCGGCAGCCTGACGGCCCTCCCAGATTGCGGTCACAACAAGGTCTGAACCTCGAACCATATCGCCACCGGCAAAAATTTTCGGGTTACTGGTCTGGAAGCCGTACTCCGCTTTTTCCGGGGCGGCTACCCGGCCCGACTCGTCGGTGTTGATGGTTAGGTCATCAAACCAGTCCGCCGGGCTTGGACGAAAACCGAAGGCAACCAGCACTGTGTCTGCCGGGATAACCTCTTCACTACCGGGTACTACCTCCGGGCGGCGGCGACCGTTTTCATCCGGCTCACCAAGCTGCGTCGACACCACTTTTACACCTTCCACTTGATCCTCACCAATAATGGCGATGGGCTGGCGATTGAATAGAAACTTCACACCCTCTTCCTTGGCATTTGAAACTTCGCGGCGCGAGCCTGGCATGTTGGCCTGATCGCGACGATAAGCGCAGATCACACTTTCTGCCTGCTGGCGAATGGAGGTGCGGTTGCAATCCATGGCGGTATCGCCACCACCGAGCACCACCACGCGCTTACCTTTCATATCAATGAAATCCGCCGGGTCTTTTTCAAAGCCAAGCCGGCGATTAACGTTGGATACGAGGAACGGCAAGGCATCGTAGACCCCCGGCAGGTCCTCACCCGGGAAGCCACCCTTCATATAGGTATAGGTTCCCATGCCCATAAACACAGCATCGTATTCGTCAAGAATGTCCTGCATCTGAACATCCTTACCCACTTCCGTGGACAAACGGAACTCAACACCCATTTCCTCAAACACTTGACGCCGCCGCGTCATCACGGATTTTTCCAGTTTGAATTCCGGGATACCGAAGGTCAGCAAGCCGCCGATCTCTGGATACATATCAAACACCACCGGCTTCACACCGTTGCGTACCAGCACATCGGCACAACCCAAACCTGCAGGGCCCGCGCCTATCACGGCTACTTTTTTGTCCGTCCACTTAACCGCAGACATGTCCGGCTTCCACCCTAAGGCGAAGGCCGTATCGGTAATGTACTTTTCAACAGAGCCGATAGTAACCGCGCCAAAACCGTCATTCAGAGTGCAAGCACCTTCACACAAGCGATCCTGAGGGCAAACCCGACCACAGACTTCTGGCAGTGAGTTGGTCTGATGGCACAACTCCACGGCTTTCATGATATTGCCTTCCGACACCAACTTCAGCCAGTTCGGGATATAGTTGTGTACCGGACACTTCCACTCACAATAAGGGTTACCGCACTCCAGACAGCGATGGGACTGGGATGCCGCATGATCTGGCGCAAGCGGTTGGTAGATTTCACCGAACTCTTTTTTGCGCTTCTTCGCAGGAACCTTCTTCGGGTCTATCCGCCCTACTTCCACAAATTGGAAATCGTTGTTAAGTCGTTCTTTCATGTTGGCGCTCTCATCAGCTCAATATCGACAAGGGCTGCTGATCTGTACAGCCCTAAACCCTTACAAGTAAACAGACTCAATGCACTGACCTTACTCAGGACGCGCACGGGTACTTGCCAGAAGGCTGCGCAAATTCGCAGCTTTGGGTTTCACCAACCAAAAGCGGCCGATGTAGTCGTCGAAATTTTCAAGAATGTGCTCAGCCCAAACGCTGCCGGTTTCCGAGATATGCTCACGAATCACGCTACGCAGATGATTGCGGTAAGCCTCCATGTCCTCGCGGGAAATACGCTGAATCTCCACCAGTTCGTGGTTGTATTTATCGAAAAACGTGTTGTCCATATCGAGCACATAGGCGAACCCGCCGGTCATACCAGCACCGAAATTGGCACCAGTTGAGCCTAGTACCGTCACCAACCCGCCAGTCATATATTCACAGCAGTGATCGCCTGCGCCTTCAACCACGGCATGGGCGCCAGAGTTACGAACAGCGAAACGCTCTCCGGCTGTGCCTGCGGCAAACAGCTTGCCTCCCGTAGCACCGTATAAGCAGGTGTTACCAACAATGGCAGTGTTCTGAGATTCGAAAGCGCTACCACGGGGCGGCTTTACCACAAGCTTGCCGCCGGTCATGCCTTTGCCAACATAGTCGTTGGCGTCGCCTTCAAGAATGAGGTTAAGCCCGCCAACGTTCCAAACACCAAAGCTCTGACCAGCAGTACCCACGAGATCCAGCGTTATGGGTGCATCGGCCATGCCTTGGTTTCCATGCTTCGCTGCAATCTCACCTGAAATACGAGCACCAATTGAGCGATCACAGTTGGTGACGCGGTAACTCCACGCACCTCCGGTTTTGTCTTCAATAGCAGGCACTATAGCCTTGAGCATTT
This sequence comes from Marinobacter salexigens, assembly GCF_018860765.1. Classification (GTDB taxonomy): domain Bacteria; phylum Pseudomonadota; class Gammaproteobacteria; order Pseudomonadales; family Oleiphilaceae; genus Marinobacter; species Marinobacter salexigens_A. Next base: position 103,848 of record NZ_JAHKPV010000015.1, on the reverse strand, counting down.
CTTCCGCCAACAAGCCTTGATCGAAAGGCAGGTTGCGCTCAACTTGACACGTTTGAGGTTTTTCTTCGGGAATATGATCGTTGGACACCAGCCGTGTTAAATCCAACTTTTTCTGTCGCTCGGTATCGCCCGGCAGGCGCTCAAGTAGGTCAACACGCCCGACCAACTCTTCTAGCGTGCGCACGCCCAGCTTGGCCATCCACTCGCGAGTTTCTTCCGCCACAAAACGGAAGAAGTTCATAGCCATTTCTACCGTGCCTTTGAAGTGCTCTTCACGAAGGTGCTCATTTTGGGTGGCAACGCCGGTTGCGCAATTGTTCAGGTGGCAGATGCGAAGGTACTTGCAACCCAGCGCCACCATGGGGGTGGTGCCAAACCCGAAACTTTCAGCACCAAGAATGGCCGCTTTCACCACATCTAAGCCAGTTTTAATCCCACCATCCGTTTGCAAACGGACTTTCCCTCGCAAGTCGTTAGCTCTCAGCGCTTGCTGGGTTTCTGTTAACCCCAACTCCCAAGGCGAGCCTGCGTAGCGTATTGAAGCTAGCGGGCTTGCCGCCGTACCTCCGTCGTAGCCGGAAACAGTAATCAGATCGGCATAAGCCTTGGCTACACCTGCCGCAATGGTGCCGACACCGGGCTCAGAGACCAGCTTGACCGAAACCAATGCCTGCGGATTCACCTGCTTGAGATCAAATATCAGCTGAGCCAAATCTTCTATCGAGTAGATATCGTGGTGCGGCGGTGGCGATATTAAGGTAACGCCTGGCACCGAGTAGCGCAGACGCGCGATCAGCTGGTTCACCTTGCCACCGGGCAACTGCCCGCCTTCGCCAGGCTTGGCTCCTTGTGCCACCTTAATCTGCATAACATCGGCGCTACGCAGGTACTCTGCAGTTACACCAAAGCGGCCAGAAGCGACCTGTTTGATTTTTGATCGTTTTTCCGTGCCATAGCGAACAGGGTCTTCACCACCCTCACCAGAATTGGAGCGCCCGCCAAGAGTATTCATGGCCACCGCCAGTGCCTCGTGAGCTTCCGGCGATAGGGCGCCTAGGGACATCGCCGCAGAGTCAAACCGGGGAAAGATGCTCTCAACCGGCTCAACGTCGGAAAGCCCAATGGCTTCAATACCCTCACGGAACCCAAGCAAATCCCTGATAGTCGCAACAGGCCGCTCATTAACCAGCGCCGCGTATTCTTTGTAGTGCCCGTAATCTCCGGTGCTGACTGCATCCTGCAGTTTACCGACCACGTCCGGGTTAAACGCGTGATATTCCTGACCATGGATGTACTTCAAGAGGCCACCCGGGGTAATTGACTTACGCGGTTTCCACGCCGTAGCCGCTAGTTGCTCTTGGTCCTGCTGAAAATCAATAAAGCCCGCGCCCTGAACTCGACTGGGCACACCTTTAAAGCAGAGATCAACAACATCATCCGCCATGCCTATGGCTTCGAAAAGCTGGGCTCCTCGATATGAAGTGATGGTAGAAATGCCCATCTTGGACATAATCTTTAACAGGCCTTTGTTTATGCCCTTGCGATAGTTGTTCTTCGCTTCGATTGGATCCATCAGCAGTTCGCCGGTTCGTATCAGGTCGTTCATCACCTGATACGCCAGATACGGATAAACCGCCGTTGCGCCAAAGCCAAACAGCACAGCAAAGTGGTGAGGATCGCGGGCCCACCCGGTTTCGACAATAATATTGGAGTCGCAACGCAAACCCTGAGCCACCAAATGATGATGAACCGCCCCGGTTGCCATTAGCGAGCTAACCGGCAGCTCACCCTGCTTTAGATTCTTGTCCGAGAGAATCAGGAGAACCTTGCCGTCACGAACGGCTTGGGCTGCCTCCTCACACACTCGCCGAATAGCTTGTTCAAGCCCGAACTCCGGCGAATAACCCAAAGAGATGATTACCTCGGCAAATCCCGGTCGCTTGGTACCCTCTAACCGGAGAAACTTTGCGGGCGACAGTACGGGCGTTGTCAGAATAATCCGATCAGCATGCTCAGCGGTTTCATCAAATACATTCCGCTCAGCACCCAGACAGGTTTCCAGCGACATCACTATGGCTTCGCGCAGCGGATCAATCGGCGGGTTGGTTACCTGAGCAAACTTTTGCCGGAAATAGTCAGCCACATGGCGAACCTTGCTCGACAAGACGGCCATTGGCGTGTCGTCGCCCATGGACCCGACAGCTTCCTGAGCATTTTCAGCGAGAGGGCGTAGGATCTGGTCACGCTCCTCATAGGACACCATAAACATTTTCTGGTGCACTAGCAGTTCATCGGCATCCATCAGCCGGAATTCCGGCGTCTCTTGATTAAACGTGGTTTCCATTCTCAGCGCATTTTCACGCAGCCACTGCCGATAAGGCTTTGCGGTCTTGAGACGCTGGTCGATATCACGGGTATGCAACACCTCGCCCGTTTCTGTATCAATAGCCAACATTTGCCCGGGACCAACGCGGCCTTTAGCGACAACATCCGCTGGCTGGTAACCGTAGGTACCAATCTCCGACGCCAAGGTAATGAAGTCATCTTTGGTAACCACCCAACGCGCTGGCCGCAACCCGTTACGATCAAGCATACAGACAGCGTAGCGGCCATCCGACATAACGAGGCCTGCTGGACCGTCCCAGGGTTCCATATGCATGGAGTTGTATTCGTAAAACGCCCGGAGTTCAGAATCCATTGTGTCGACATTTTGCCAGGCTGGCGGAATCATCATGCGCGCCGCACGGAATAGATCCACGCCACCCGCCAGAAGGATTTCAAGCATATTGTCCATGCTTGAGGAGTCAGATCCGGCCAGATTCACGAGCGGCTGCAGAGTTTGCAAATCCGGCAAGTTTGGAGAACTAAATTTTGCGGCTCGAGCTATAGCCCAATTGCGATTGCCATCGATGGTATTGATTTCGCCGTTATGAGCCAGATAGCGAAATGGTTGGGCCAGAGGCCAGCGAGGCATAGTGTTAGTGGAGAAACGCTGGTGAAACACGCAAATCGCGGTGGCAAAATCAGGATCGCCCAAATCCTGATAAAAGTTAGCCAGATCCGCTGGCATCATTAGGCCTTTGTACGCAAGTGTTCGATGGGAAAGGCTGCAGATGTAGAACTCTGAATCGTCCGCCATATCCCGTTCGGCATGGCGACGCCCAACAAATAGGCTGATGGCAAACTCTTGCTCAGACTTACCGGCCGGCGTTACAAACACCTGCTCGATACGAGGTATGCAATCCAAAGCCATTGGTCCAAGGCAACTGTCGTCAACTGGCACTTCACGCCAGCCCATGACCTCTAACCCTTGCTCTACCAACCGCTTTTCAACTGCGGCCCGTCCGTTAGCAGCCTTAGCCGAATCCGGGTTCAGGAATACCTGACCCACGGCAAACAAGCTTTCTGGCTCCTTACCGAACGCGGATTTGGCCGCTTTTTTAAGGAACGCAATAGGGCTTTGGATAAGTAGACCGCAACCATCACCGGTCTTGCCATCTGCCGCGATACCACCTCGGTGAGTCATGCAAGTGAGTGATTCGATGGCCGTTTGCAACAGCTTGTGGCTAACTTCGCCTTTCATGTGGGCAATCAGCCCAAAACCGCAGTTATCCTTGAATTCGTCGGGGTGATACAGACCTTCTCTCATAAGCGCCCTCTTGCATAGAAATGCGTCTTAATCAGCGACTTGCGCACCAAAATAGTGCAAGAAATCAACCGACGTTAAAAAAATGGGGCGGTGATTCTACACACGTACAAATACGTACTCAACAAAATTTTATATCTGTTGTTTGGAAGGGTTCCGCAACTTCAGGTCATTTCCTTTGCCGAAACAGGGGGTTGGGTTAGGTTTTTACCGAGCTAAAGACCGTCGGTTGAACGCACCCAAGGAGTGCGCGAAATCAGTGCATCGGGCAATTGGGAGGCCGCCTGCTGCGCTTCTTCCTTGGTGGCATAGTTGCCATGAAGTACCATAAACCAGGGCTCATTCTTGCGTTCGGTCTTGGTATAAACCATTTCATCAAGAGATGCGTAGCGGGCGATAACATTGAGTGCCGTTTGCTCAAGGTTTCCAGCAACAAGCTGAATAGTCCAGCCCTTGCTACGACTGCGCAGCTCTTCAACCGCCACGTACCGGCTAGCATTTTTTGGAACAAAGTCAGGCTCAGGCTCAGGCTCAGGAATAGGGTCCGCTGGGGTTGCTGACTCTGTCAATGGCGGAAGAGTCTCAGCGGGAACCTCATCTTCCGGTGTTTCGGGGCCAATGGTAATGCTCTTGCGCACCCTATCCGGCTCCGGAATCGTTTCACTTTCCAAAGCCACCGATTCATCGTATTGCTGGGAAACGAACCACCAAGAACCGCCCAAAAGCAGCAGTGCAAGCGCTGGCAAGCGGAGCTGTTTTAAGTCGACACGCCGGGACGGGCGTTGTTTTGATGCGTCAGAAACAATATCCAGCCAGATGCCGGGCGTCACCCTTTTCAGGCGGGAAAAGCTGCCCTGACTGAGGTCGTATATTGTCGAAAGGCGAGCGGTACTCAGAAGTTCGTTCACCTTACCCCCCGCCTTATGAACACGAGGCTCAAGGTAAGAAAAAACCTCTTCCTTGGTTAGCGGTCGTAAGTGAATCTGATGAACGGAAACGGTAGACTCATTAAGCCCAAGAAGCGTTACGAGACGGTCCTCCCCGACAAACACCGGAACTGCCGCCTTGGCACGGTCAGCGGCTAAAAAGCCTTCAAGGATCAGCCGAAGAAGCTCAGGAGGCACCCGGTCAGCATCATCAATCAGCAGCACCATGCGCTGACCTTTAGCAACCCGGCTTTCAGACCAACGGAAAAATCGATACACAGCGTCGCGCGGATTGTCATCAGAGTTGGAGCCGGAACGGGTAACTTGCCGAAGGTCCCTTGCCAGCGCATTGGAGCTGGTCATGGCCGCAGCCGAAAGCCGATGGAAGCCCAGCCGCGATGACTCGCTACGCATCAACTCTGTTAGCAATCGACTCTTGCCAGACCCCGGCCCACCTGTGAGCAACAGCGCCATATCGCCAAACCCACATAGATGACGAAGCGCCTCTAACGCGTGATGGCGCATACCATCCGGAAAGAATGGCGTCTCCATTTCCAGCGGGTTATCTCTCAGACCGTATCGCTGCTGTAACCGGGGGAACAAACCTCCCCCGTCCAGACTATTGAAGCTATCGTCAGTCACAAAAGATCCTTGCCGTTCAATGTTGCACGCCCTACTCAGGTTTTCTGGCGGCAAAATGCGCTGAGCGTTGCGGAGAGGTTTGCCGCAGATGCCCGGGATGTTACTTCTGCTTCACCCACGGCCCGAAGTAGCACAAGCCTTAGCATGCCATCGACATTCTTCTTGTCGACAGCCATCAGGCTCATAAAGTCAGCAGGTGTCATGTTAGCCGGAGGCAATTCAGGCAAGTTGGCCTTACGAATAATGCGCAGAATACGGTCGTAATCGGCCGAACTTATCCAGCCTTCCCGGGCGGATACATCGGCCGCCATCATCATCCCGGTACCAACGGCCTCTCCATGCAGCCAGTTGCCATAACCGGCAAAAGTTTCGATAGCGTGACCAAAAGTATGGCCCAGGTTCAGCGTAGCCCTGAGCCCATTCTCTTTCTCATCTTGAGCTACAACATCGGCCTTGCATGCGCATGAACGAAATATGGCTTCAGCCAACGCCTTGCTATCAAAGTCCACAAGTTGATCCATTGCCTGTTCCAGCCAATCAAGAAAAGCTGTATCGCGAATCAAGCCGTACTTGATCACCTCTGCGAGCCCTGCAGATACCTCTCTCGGTGGCAAGCTGTGAAGCGTATTCGTATCAATCAAAACGGCTTCTGGCTGATGGAAAGCACCAACCATGTTTTTTCCGAGCGGGTGGTTAATGCCGGTTTTTCCACCCACAGACGAGTCAACCTGTGACAACAGCGTCGTCGGAATTTGTATGAACGGCACGCCACGCTGATAGGAGGCCGCGGCAAACCCCGTCATATCGCCAACAACGCCCCCGCCCAAAGCAACGAGAGTAGTTCTTCGGGTATGCTGCTTCTCCAGCAAAGCATCAAAAATCAGGTTCAGTGTTTGCCAATTCTTGTGCTTTTCGCCGTCGGGGAGCACGACTACATCAACGTTCTTGTCCGAAAAGCAGGCTTTTGCTTGCTCCAGATATAATGGGGCAACCACATCGTTGGTCACAATCATTACCTGTGAACCGCGAACGTAATTTGAAAGATCATATTCACCGAGCATACCCTCCCCAATCACAATGGGATAACTGCGCTCGCCCAACTCAACCTGAAGTGTGTGAAGCAGTTTATACATGGTTGCGCCCCTCCTTACGTACTTGCCTTTGATGTCTCGGTGTTTTGGGGTTTATTCGATTAACCAGTTGGCGCACGACAAGTCGTGGGCTCTTGCGGTCTGTATGCATGATAATATCGGCAAGCTCGGTATACAGGGGGTCTCGAACGGCGAACAGCCGCCGTAAGACGCCCTCTGGGTCATCGTTCTGAAGCAAGGGGCGGTTCCGGTCTTTCCGCGTGCGCTCTACCTGTTGATCTATGGATGTCCTCAGATAAACGACCACCGAATGCTTCTTTAGAAGCGCGTGGTTTTCAGAGCGCATGACCGCGCCCCCGCCGGTTGCCAAAACAGTTTCATGCTCAGTGGACAACTCGTCTAACATCGCTGTTTCGCGCTGCCGAAACCCTTCCTCGCCCTCCACGTCGAATATCCAGGGAATGTTTGCCCCACAACGCTCTTCAATGATTCGATCAGAATCCAGAAACTTATACCCCAACTCCCGGGCAAGCATCCGACCAATCGTACTTTTACCTGCGCCCATGGGGCCAACCAGCACTACGCGTTTGGGCAAAGACATAACTTCCGCTCAATAGTGTTCAGGCGGGTGAGAATATCACAGGGCCGAAGATTGCATAAGCTTCAGCGTTGATACAACAAACGGTACAGACACAAAAAAGCCGCCGGTTCATCGCGGCGGCTTTTTTCCTGACTCTTACTACTGGATCAGGTCGTTCTTGATGATCTTCGGTGTGATGAAGATCAGGAGCTCACTACGAAGCTCCACTACCTCAGAGCGCTTAAACAGGCGACCCAGATAGGGGATATCGCCAAGAAACGGGGTCTTAGTAGTTTGGGTTATATTGGTAGACTCAAAAATACCGCCCAGCACAACGGTTTCACCATTCGCCACCAGCACCTGTGTCGTTACAGAATTGGTATTGATTGCAGGCCCAGCAGCCGTCTCCTCACCACGAGAGTCCTGATTTACCAAAAGATCCATAATAATCTTGTCATCTGGCGTTATCTGCGGAGTCACTTCAAGCGACAGCACAGCCTCCTTAAAAGATACGCTAGTCGCGCCACTGCTTGCAGCTTCCTGATAAGGAATTTCCTGACCCGATTTGATTGAGGCAGTCTGGCGATCAGCAGTTACCACGCGAGGCTGAGACACGATCTCTGCCTTACCGTCACTCTCAAGCGCAGACAGTTCAAGATCTACCAAGAAGTCATCGCTACCAAAGCCAATGGCAAATGAGGATGCACCGTCCTCACTAACACCAAGATCCACTGCTAGCGCTCCCGGGAAAGAAATGCCCGCAGACCCGCCAGCAGCGGCCTCTCTAGCTTCACCGACCGTTCCAATAGAACCGCCTACAGAAACGATGTTATTTCCACTCACGTTGTATGCCGCACCACCCCAGCGAACACCAAGGCTTTCAGATACGTTGTTCTGAGCGCGCACGATACGAGCTTCGATTGAAACCTGCCGCACAGGAACGTCCCACGTGGATACGAGACGGCGAATTTCTTCCAGCTTTCCCGTTGTTTCGCGCACACTAATCGTATTGGTACGCAAATCGGAGGAAACGAAACCGCGATCGGAAATCAGCTCTTCGTCGGCCTCAATCAGCGCCACGATATCAGCAGCCTTGGCGTAGTTTACTTGAACTATATCTAGGCGAACGGGAGCCAACTCAGCGATTTGCTTAGTAGTCTCAAGCTCAAGTTTCTCACGCGCTGCAATTTCATCTGCCGGAGCGACCAACAGCACGTTACCAATCTGGCGCTTATCCAAACCTTTGGTCTTCAGGATAAGCTCAAGCGCTTGATCCCAAGGAACGTTCTGTAGGCGCAAAGTGATGCTGCCGCCGACAGTATCACTGGCCACCAGATTCAAGCCTGTAAAATCCGCGATCAACTGCAGTACAGAGCGTACTTCAATATCTTGGAAGTTCAGGGAAAGCTTCTCTCCGGAATATGGGAACTTCTCCTCGCGGCGGGATTCTGCCTCCTCTTCACTGAGCTTTTCCACGCTCACAGTGAACTGGTTACCGGACTGGTACGCAATGTAGTCATAATTGCCTTCAGGCCGAATCTCAACCACGGCATTTCCATCCTGCACGAACGTATCAATGCGACTGACAGGTGTTGCAAAGTCGGTCACATCCAAACGACGACGCAGATCTGCCGGCACTGCAATGCCATTCATTGTAAGGCGGATTTTGCCGCCCAATTCTGACAAATCTACCTGTGTTCGCGGGCTTCCAAGGTCTACAATGACTCGACCTTCACCTTTATTGCCGCGGCGGAAGTCAACGCCAGCCAGCGTGTCTGGTGCAGACGCTGGCTTCGATGCAGTCGCAGTTCCGGAAGAACTGGCAGCAGCCGAGGCCGAGTCCGAGCCCGCTCCACCGCCGATTGTCATCACTAAGGAGTTGTTGTTTCGAACGGTCTCGTACGGAGCGAGCTCAATCAGGTTGAAAATCAAGCGAGTCCGATCCTTGGTTTCGACGACTGTCATGCTCTGTGCATTGCCTGAGCCAAGCGGAACGCTCCGAGTGTCCAACCCGCTGGTGGTATCAGCCAAATCCACCGCTATCCGCGCTGGACGTTCAATAGTGTAACCCGACGGTTCGGGCGGCTGACCATCAAATTTAAGTGTCACTTCCAGGCGCTCTCCCGGTAGCGACGAAAACGACACGTCTTCCAGCGTGACCGCACTGGCCAGGCCGGATAACAACCCAAAAGCAATTACGCTGACGTATACATTGAGTTTTCTGAACATCGCTAGCCTCGACCCCGAACTTTTTTGTACATGCATTTTTCTTTCAATTTTCATCCGATCGCTCCTTAACCTGCTTCTTCGTCCAGTGTCAGAGAGCGAGGACGCTCTACCCAGCCACCCCGGCCATTGGGAACGATTTCGATAAGTTCTATACGGGTTTCACTGACGCCTATAATACGGCCGTAGTTCTGCCCCATGAAATTCCCGGTACGGACCCTGTGTATGCCACCCGCGTTATCCCGAATCAGTGCAAACAGGTTGCCTTTTTCGCCCTGAAGCGTACCCACCATGCCCAGATCCTTGAGATCAAAGTTTTCGAGCACTTCTTTAGGCCGATCTAGGTTGGGCTCAATGTCGCTGATTGGTTTTTCATCAATCATCGTAAGCTGAACGTCCATCGGCGGTTCAAACGGAGCCCGCCTATCAGCCGCAGAGTAACTAAACGCCTCGTACGCACTGAACTCCGGCAGTGGTTCTACGTGTCCCCGAGGCTTGGCTCGGGTGTCCGCCATAAACTTGTCCAGATCGGAAAAACCGCTGCCCTGAGAGCAGGCTGTCAACAGTGATACCAGACACACACCCAGCCAGGCTTTTCCCGCATGCTTTGCTGCCATGCTCATTCTCCAGCCCGGTAGCGGTAGGTACGAGCGACAACTTGCATATCAAGTCGCTCATTGTCTCCGCCAGTTGGTTTAATAGTTAAGTCATGCAAGGTCACAATCCTCGGCAAGCTCGCTACACTGCTAACAAACGATGCGAGCTCATGGTATGAACCTGTAACTCGGATATTGATCGGCAACTCGGAATAAAAGTCGCGTTTCTGCTCCGGCTGAAGCTTTACTTCCTGAAGAGCAAGGCCACTACCTAAAGCGGTATTAGTAATATCCTCCAGAAGGCCAGGCACTTCAGTTTCACTTGGCAACTGCCGCACAAGCGCTCCAAAGGTTTCTTCCATTTCAACCATTTGCGTTTTGAAGACCTCCAGATTGGCTACCTGGTAAGCTTTCTCTTCATACTTTTTGCGTAAATCCTGCTCCGTTTTTTCAACCCTATCGAGCTGGACGTATTGGTCCTTGATAAAGAACCAGTACCCACCACCCATTATCAGGCCAAAAACAATCAGAACAACAATCGCCTTGATCGGTGCAGGCCAAATGCCAGCGTTATTGATATCAAGATCATTGATATCAAAATCATTAAGACTTTTTAGGGAATCCGAGAGGCTCATTGTTTCTCCTCCCCTTCAGGCTCAGGTGTTTGTTGCTTCACAGTCATTGTGAACTCGCTGTAGCCCGCGCGTTGGCCATCCGCTGAAGACACGTTAGACAGGTTTGGGCTTGTGAACCAATCGGACTCATCAAACTGACGCATTAGAGTTGAAACGCGACTATTGGATTCAGCCATACCCGCAATGCTCACCTGATCTCCCGATCTCTTCAAATCCGTGTAATAGAGGCCATCAGGCAAGGTACGAACCAATTCATCAAAGGCACGGACGATAACCGGACGCTTACCCTGCAAATCCTGAATAACTTTCATGCGGGCCAGCAACTCGTCACGCTTGCGCTTGAGGCTATCAATCTCGCGAATCTGCTCATCTAGCTTCTTGGTAGCGGATTCGATATAGGCATTCCGAGACTGCTGGTACGCAATACTGTTATCAAGATCCGAACTCCACAAAAATGTGAGACCGGCGGCGATAATAGCGGTCCCCACCACCATTACAACAAACTGCTTTTGCTTCTCTGCCCGGAGCTCTTCGCGCCAAGGCCTGAGGTTAATTCTTGCCATTAGTCGAAGCTCCTCATTGCCAGGCCACAGGCAATCATCAGCGAAGGAGCATCATTGCTCAGCGCCGATGCATTGACCCGCGAGCCAACTGCCATTTCTGCAAAGGGATTCGCGACCAGTGTTGGCGTGCCTGTTTTTTCTTCCACCATTTCTGTCAGCCCTTGAATCGAAGCCGTGCCGCCGGCAAGCACCACATAATCCACCGAATTGTACTGACTAGCTCCGAAGAAGAACTGAAGGGCGCGCGCTACCTGCTGAACGACCGCCTCCCGAAAGGGTGTAAGCACTTCGGAATCGTAGTCGTCCGGCAAGCCGCCCTGCTTCTTAGCAAGCCCAGCTTCCTCAACCGAAAGCCCGTAGCGGCGCTGAATTTCTTCGGTAAGCTGCTTGCCTCCAAAAATTTGCTCACGCGTGTAAACGGTCTTGCCCTCAGCCAAAACGCTCAACGTGGTCATGGTGGCGCCAATGTCAACGATGGCGACGACCAAGTCTTCACCCTGATGATCTAGCTGGGATTCAATCAAAGCGTAGGCACGCTCAAGTGCGTAGGCTTCGACATCCACGATCTTCGTGTTGAGCGATGCTATCTCAAGGGCATCTTCACGGATGTCTACATTTTCTTTACGGCAAGCTGCCAAAAGAACATCCACTTGATCCGGGTTCGTTTCCGAGGGGCCTTGCACCTCGAAATCAATTGCGACTTCATCAAGCGGATAAGGAATGTACTGATCTGCCTCCAAGGCGATCTGGTCTTCCATCTCGAATTCGTTGAGCCCCCCATCCATTTGGATGAGTTTCGTTATCACCGCTGAGCCAGAGACCGCCACCGCCACCTGCTTAACGCTGGTCCGGGACTTGGAAGCCACCCGTTTTAAAACCTCACCGACAGCCTCGACATCCGTGATATTTTTTTCCACGACTGCGTTAGCCGGCAATGGCTCAACGGCATAGCTCTCGACCTTGTAACGATCGCCCTGCTTCGACAACTCAAGGAGTTTGACGGAGCTGGAGCTCACGTCGACACCTAATACTGCACTGGATTTCTTTCCGAACAATCCGAACACGCGCTCACCCTATACCTGGTTAGATGCACCCGGTTACATGTGTTATGTGTTTTTTATTTAAGAGAATTTCTTCATTATTCCGTTTACAATGCTTGCTCTCATTCAGTTGGGAACAATTGCAACGGTGAAGCGACTCATCCTTCCTAAAGCAATTTCTCAAATGATAGACCTATATCCAACAGTTGTCAGAAAAAATGTCCCATTTGTTGCGTACATCTCGCCTTTTTGCCTGGTTATTTCTCACCGGAATGAGTGTCGCCGTTATCCTAGGCTCAGGCTTCTATCTTTACCTTCGCCCTGGCCTCCCCCCAGTCGAGCAACTTTTGGAGATAAAACTCCAGACGCCGCTGCGGGTGTACAGCAAAGACAACAGATTAATAGCAGAATTCGGTGAAAAGAGAAGGGCACCGATCACAATCGAACAGATCCCAACAGTTCAGTTACAAGCCTTTTTGGCGGCGGAAGACTCGCGATTTTACGAGCACTTCGGAGTCGACATCAAAGGCCTGGTGCGGGCTGCAATCGAACTGGTCTCTACCGGTTCGATCCAATCTGGCGGCAGCACCATCACAATGCAAGTTGCAAAAAATTACTTTTTGTCACGTGATCGGACCTTTATTCGCAAGTTCAACGAGATACTTCTTGCAGTTCAGATAGAGCGTGAACTAGAGAAAAACCGAATTCTTGAGCTGTACCTAAACAAGATCTATTTAGGCAATCGGGCTTACGGCATTGCTGCTGCAGCTCGGGTTTATTACAACAAACCGGTTAACGAACTCTCCCTCGCCCAAATGGCCATGCTGGCAGGCCTACCCAAAGCTCCATCTGCCTACAACCCTCTCGCCAACCCTCAGCGTGCAATGCAGCGCAGGGACTGGATTCTGGGCCGAATGAAGGAGCTCCAGTACATTACTCCGGACGCCTATGACCTTGCCATTCAAGCACCACTTACCGCCACATACAATGCCACGGAAGCGGAGGTAGATGCGGACTACGTTGCGGAAATGGCCAGAGCAGAAATGGTCAGACGCTTCGGAGAAGAAGCTTACACCGATGGCTACACCGTTATCCTGACGGTAGACAGCAAACAGCAGCAAACAGCAACTGACGCCCTTAGAGCCGGCTTGGAAGCCTACGATCGTAGACATGGCTTCAGAGGAGCTATAGGCAAAATTGACAACGCAACCCTGGCTGATGGAGATCTGTCAGGCGTAATGCTGAACTATCCACGAATAGAGTCCTTGATGCCTGCCGTTATTACGGCAGTGAATGATAAGGATAACGAAGCGCGCGCCTATGTCCGCCGCTTTGGAGCGGCCGTAATGCCATTTGAATCAATGCAGTGGGCACAGCCTTATAAAACGGAAAATTGGACAGGCCCGAAACCTGAAAAACCTTCAGACGTTGTCAACATTGGCGATATTGTTTACGTTCAGGTCGAACAACTGCCAAAAACCCCAACCTTGGCCGAGGACGGCGAAGCTTCAGAGACCCCACCAGCGAACGACATTGACCAACCGGTGAAAGTGTCTCTCATGCAAGCCCCCAAAGCCGAGGGCGCACTGATTTCTCTAGAAGCAAAAACCGGTGCCATTCAAGCTCTTGCTGGCGGTTACAGCTTTGGCCAGAGCAAATACAACCGAGCCATACAAGCCAAACGGCAACCCGGCTCTACCTTTAAGCCGTTTCTGTATTTGACCGCACTGGAAAGCGGCATGACACCGGCAACCATCTACAACGACGCCCCGATCGTTTTTGACGATTCAGAGCTCGAAACCGCCTGGCGCCCACAAAATTCCTCGGGCCAATTTTACGGCCCTACGCCGCTTCGCGAGGCTCTGTATCGCTCACGCAACCTTGTTTCCATCCGACTCTTGAGGGATCTCGGCATCTCCAACACTCTGAACTACCTTAAACAACTCAAGGTTCCAACAGAGAATATGCCCAAAGATCTTTCCCTGTCTCTGGGCAGCGGACAACTCTCACCCATGGAGCTGGCGAGAGGGCTGGCTGTCATTGCAAATGGCGGATACGATGTAGAACCCTATTTGATCGAGAGCATTGCAGATGTAAATGGCAAGGAAATATATCGGGCTCCAAATATTGTTCTTTGTGATCGCAACTGCGATACCAACGAAACTGAGACCGAGCCCAAAACCGCCAACGAAGATGCAATTCCAGACGATGACACACCCGCACTAACAGCAGAGAACACACCTAAAACACGGATTATGCGGCGCCTGGCGGACGAGCGTTCGGTTTATATCCTGCATTCAATGCTTAGGGACGTTGTGAAACGGGGCACCGGCCGCCGCGCTCTGGCACTGGGGCGGGATGATATCGCAGGCAAGACAGGCACAACGAACGAGCAGAGAGACACCTGGTTTGCCGGATTCAACCACAACATTGCGACGACGGCATGGGTAGGTTTTGATCAACCAGCCCCACTGGGCCGTAGAGAGTTCGGCGCAAGCACAGCACTACCTATCTGGATAGACTATATGAAAGTAGCTCTAGAGGGTGCGCCATCTGCTTTCATGCCACGCCCGAACGGTATCGTTAATATTCGAATCAACCCGGAAACCGGAAGGCGTGCGAGGCCCGGTGAGGACGGCAGTTTCGAGATATTCAAAGAGGAAGATGCACCCGCACCTTTGGCAGAAGAGGATGAGAGGTCAAACGGCACTCACGGTAACGGAGATGACCTCTCACGCCAAATCTTCTGACCACCAAACAAAAACAAAAAACCGGCGGGATCACCGCCGGTTTTTTTGTGAACTCATAACGCCATCAGTTAGATGATGTCATCCATGCTCTTCAACGGGTAGTGCCCTGGGTAGCCTTTACTCGCAACACCAGAATCCACTGCAGCACGGGCAACAGCCGCCGGAACAACTTCCAGCAAACGAACATCCATGGGCTTGGGAATAATGTACTCTTTACCAAACTCAAAGCTGTCGGCACCGTAAGCTTCACAGATTTCCTGAGGCACAGGCTCTTTAGCCAACTCGCGAATTGCATTTACTGCGGCCACTTTCATCTCTTCGTTAATGCAAGTCGCGCGAACGTCGAGCGCACCACGGAAGATGAACGGAAAGCCAAGCACGTTGTTAACCTGATTCGGATAGTCTGAGCGGCCAGTAGCCATGATCAAATCATCGCGAACCGAATGCGCAACAGCTGGGTCAATTTCCGGATCCGGGTTGGAGCATGCAAACACAACCGGGTTTGGTGCCATCTTCTTTAGCTGATCAGCGCTCAGCAGATCCGGACCAGACAGACCGAGGAATACATCAGCGCCATCAATTGCTTCGTCCAAAGTGCGCTTGTCAGTATCATTGGCAAACATCGCCTTGTACTGATTAAGATCATCGCGACCAGAGTGGATCACACCCTTACGGTCAAGCATGAAGATGTTTTCAGAGCTGATGCCGCAACTGATCAACAATTTCATACATGCGATTGCAGCAGCCCCCGCTCCGAGACAAACCACTTTCGCGTCTTCAATCTTTTTGTTCTGAAGCTCAAGCGCATTGATCATCCCAGCGGCTGTAACAATCGCTGTGCCGTGCTGGTCATCGTGGAAAATCGGCACATTGCACTTTTCAATCAGCGCGCGCTCGATTTCGAAACACTCAGGCGCCTTGATATCTTCAAGGTTGATACCGCCAAAGGTGTCAGCTATGCGCTCAACAGTTTCAATGAACGCCTGCGGGCTTTCGGAATTGACCTCGATATCAAACACGTCAATCCCAGCAAAGCGCTTGAACAGCACGCCCTTGCCTTCCATTACCGGCTTGCTTGCCAGCGGACCTAGATTACCCAGACCAAGGATCGCAGTACCGTCGGAGATAACCGCCACAAGGTTGCCCTTGGCAGTGTACTTGTATGCGTTCTCCGGGTCCTTCGCGATCTCACGAACCGGCTCGGCAACACCCGGGCTGTATGCCAAAGCGAGGTCGCGGGCGGTCGCAGTCGGCTTGGAGATTTCTACACTAATCTTTCCAGGCCGCGGCTTGGCGTGATATTCAAGGGCTGCTTCTTTCAGATCTTGAGACATTGCCACTGTTCCGTTTGTCACGTTTAAAGGTAATAAGCCTTCAGACGGCAAATGCCTGCCTGAAGGAGCGCGACATTATGGCGCGCTCGACCTCAAACGACAAGGGCGATTCGAACAAACTGTGATCAGTCAATACGGCGAATTGCGTATAATCAAAATTAAGGGCTTATTTTTCACCAGCACAAACGAAAAAAGCGCCTTCAGGCGCTTTTTTCAACTTTGCAGCAAGATTAGTCTTTCTTGCCACCAGCAATACGACCGCCAAACCGCTTCTGGAACTTATCGATACGACCACCGGTATCCATGACTTTTTGCTTGCCCGTGTAAAACGGGTGACACTGGGAGCAAACATCTAGCTGCAGATCATGGCCGATAGTAGAACGGGTTTTGATCACATTACCGCAGGAGCAGGTTGCGGTGATTTCTTCGTACTTAGGGTGAATACCTTCTTTCATGGCGAACCTCTGTGGGTCATGCCGCTACCTGATCACGGGGCTCTTATTTAAGCTCTGGCGTCAGGCACCGCATGTTTGAATCAATGGAGAAGACGGGGCACAATCCATGCCCTGCCGCAAACAGACCGCGAATCTTACTTGCAATTATCTTGGCAGGCAAGCTTTGCAGGTGCATGAATCCTGCCCAATACGCATAAACCATTAAAGGACGACCCGGTGCCATCAACCGCCCGCATTGCGCTGAATCGGCCACTAAGAAGGCTCTTTGACTATATTGTGCCAGAGGGCGTCACTCTGACACCCGGACAGCGTGTAAAAATTCCTTTTGGGCGCCAGCAGGCCGTGGGTTTGGTGGTGGAAACAGAGGTTGCACCACCAGAAGGAATTAGTCTCAAACCCGTGCAAAGCGTTTTGGAAAAATGGTCGGCCCTGCCGAGCGAAACCTTCCAACTCCTGAGCTGGGCGAGCGACTATTACCAACACCCGCTCGGAGAATGTTTGTTCACAGCACTGCCACCCGCGCTACGTCGGGGCAGGCCAGCTCTCGAGAAAAGTGAGGATTGGTGGCAAGCCTGCGGCAACGGCGCGATACTGCCCGCAACCGCTCACAAGCAAAAAAAACTGTGGGACTGGGTTAGCCAGTATGATCAGGGAATAAAAGGCAGCGAGATCGTCAAAGCTGGCTTCACCCGCGCACAGTTAAAGGCTTTGCACGATAAAGACCTGCTTAAGCCTGCAACAACCCCAGGTATAAGTTCCCAAAGTCAGCTCTATAGAGCAGAGGTTACGGCACCAACGTTATCTCCGGCACAAACGGAAGCCGCCTGCCAACTTCCATCGCCAGATGACGGCTTCAACGCCTCCCTCTTATATGGAATTACCGGTAGCGGCAAAACCGAGATTTACCTGCACTATCTTAAAAAGAACCTAACCGCAGATGGCCAAGCACTGGTATTGGTTCCCGAAATCAATCTAACTCCGCAAACCGTTGCCCGCTTCAAACGCTATTTTGGCGAACGCATTCTGGTGTGGCACTCCGCCCTCAACGACAGCGAACGCCTGAACGTGTGGCTTAAAGTTCGCAACGGCGAACCCATTATACTCATCGGCACCCGATCAGCCGTTCTGCTCCCGTTCAAGGCATTAAAAACACTAATCGTCGACGAAGAACACGATAGCTCATACAAACAAGGTGAGGGTTTTCGATACTCTGGTAGGGATGTTGCAGTTTATCGGGCCCACTTAAACCAATGCCCGATCATTCTTGGCTCCGCCACACCCTCGCTGGAATCCTACCATAACGCCTTGAATGGCAAATACCGGCTTATCCGTCTCGAAGAACGCGCAGGCGCAGCGCTACCTCCATCAATCAGCTTGCTGGATATACGTAGCCGCCCCTTGGAGGGCGGACTCTCCCGCCCTGCCCTGCAGGCACTCCAACAAACTTTAGACAAAGGCAACCAAGCACTGGTGTTCGTCAATCGCCGCGGCTTCGCTCCAGTGATGATGTGTTTCGACTGCGGCCACATGGTTGAGTGCCCGCGCTGTGATACACGGCTCACCTACCATCGCCGCGACAGAGCAATGCGCTGCCACCACTGCGACTATCAAACAGCAGCAACGGAGACTTGTCCGAAGTGCAAAAGCCAGGCGTTCAAGCCCGTCGGCCAAGGCACAGAGCAAACTGAAGATATCCTTGCAGCCAACTTCCCCACCACTCCTATCGTTCGAGTTGATCGTGACAGCACCCAACGAAAGGGCAGCATTCAAACTATCCTGCAACAGGTGAATACCGGAGAGCCTTGCATCCTCGTCGGCACCCAGATGCTCGCTAAAGGGCACGACTTTCCGAATGTAACTCTAGTGGTTGTAATCAATGCGGATGGCGGGCTTTTCAGCGTAGATTTCCGGGCACCAGAGCAACTGATACAAACGCTGCTACAGGTAAGCGGTCGAGCTGGGCGCGGAACGAAGACTGGAAAGGTGCTTGTACAAACCTGCCATAGCGACCACCCTCTCCTCAAGGCGCTCTGCCATGGCCGCTATCTCAGCATGGCTGACCAGCTTCTGGCCGAACGCGAAGCGGGTCTGTTTCCACCCTTTCGCGCTATGGCAATCTTCCGGGCAGAAGCGGATACCATGGAGCAAAGCCTACAAATACTGGATAGCATAAAGCGCCTCGCAAATGCACCCGGTATTGAAGTATGGGGGCCTCTGCCTGCGCTCATCGCACGACGAGCCGACAGGCACCGAGCGCAACTTATACTGAACACAGATAGGCGGAAGCATCTCAACAGTTTATTGAGCAGAATTTGCCAAACTCTCGAGCAACAAAGAATTCCCAAAGGCGCAAAATGGATGATTGATGTGGACCCTCAGGAAACAGGCTAATAAATAGTGTGACCTAGTCCTCGGCGTTCAAACTGTTACATTCCTTTGCATAAAACTGTACTGCAAAGGATTGCCGTTGCGGATACTGTGCTATTATTTTTACGATACGCTTAAAATGCCAGCAACAACCTGAGGTTGCGATTCTCTCTTTATCCGTTCTTTTAGAGAGAAACGAACTGCCAAAGGAACGTGCTGTAAACGAGAACTGGAGATTATAAAATGTCAGGGAAATTCCTTGCGCGTGTGCTCGCTTTGTCGCTTGCACTTTTTTTGGTGGCCTGCGGCGGTAGCGACGATAGCTCTACGCCTTTAGCCGGAGGTGATGGTTCAGGAAATGGTGGGGGCACACCTGATGAGGTAGCCAACGTAGGATCAGTGCAGCTTCTGGCAAGCCCGGTTCAGATTGGCACGTCCTCAGGAGCCACATCGACCTTAACCGCTTTGGTTAAAGATCCCAATGGAATTTTGCTTCCCGGTGTGCCGGTCCAGTTTTCGGTCAACAACAATGGCACTCTGCGCGTGGACAACCCCACAACAGACGAATCCGGCACAGCGACAGCGATTCTGAGCACCTCGGACGACGCAAGGAACAGAACGAACACTGTCAGCGTTAGCGCAGGTGGCAAAAGCGATTCAGTGGAGATCACCATTTTGGGATCTTCCATATCTATCGCAGGCCCCAGCGCCGTGTCGCTGGGGGATTCTGTCAACTACAGAATCACTCTTAGTGACGGCAATGGAGATGGCATAAGCAACCAGAGTGTGACCGTCACGACTAACACCAGCACGGTCACATCATCTAATCTCACAACAAATGATGGCGTTGTAGATATTCAACTGAGTGCTGAGACTAGTGGAGAAGACGTTATAACCGTATCGGCATTCTCTGGCGAAAGTAGAGTCGAGGCTACCAAAACTATCTCCATCTCTCCTGAGTCCTTCGTCTTCGCATCACCAGCGGCTGCAACTGAAATCAACCTGAACACACCACAAACAATTACGCTGAATTGGGAGTCTGACAACGTACCTGTTGACGGTCGCACCGTTCGTTTTAGCAGCACTCGAGGTACTCTGCAGCCAGCTGATGGCTTAGTGACCTTGTCAAACGGTCAGGCTTCCGTCCGCATTAGCTCAAACATTTCAGGCCCTACAACACTAACCGCAACAACGCTTGACTCTGGGCTATCCACTGAGCGTACCTTTGAATTTGTGGCCGTCACTGCCAATGCGATTGACGTACAAGCAACAAAAACCCAGCTCGATCTTGGTGAGACCACCGAAGTTCTGGCGGTAGTTCGGGATCAAAACAATAATCTGGTGAAAAACCAGTTAGTCAACTTTCAGATTATTGCCGATGGCAGTAGCGGTAACTTATCGTCGAGCACCGGGTTGACCGATAGCCTAGGCCGCGTTTCTACCACCTATACAGCAGGGCAATCTATCAGTGCGCGGGACGGGGTTGTGATCCGAGCCGCAGCAGCTGACAACAGCAGCGTCTTTGGAACACTCTCGATGACTGTAGCCCGAAGAGCCCTACGAGTCGTTATCGGAACAGGTAACTCGACTCAAGAGCCAGATGAAGCCAGCTACCTTAAAGAGTTTGTTGCCATAGTGACGGATGCAAATGGAGCGCCTGTAGAAGGCGCCGTCGTTGAGCTTAGCGTACTGCCAGTGGGCTACGCTAAGGGGTTTTGGGAAGACAACAACCTCTCAAAATTTTGGTCCAGAGTTATTACTAGCGAACTAACACCTAACGTACATACCTATTGCCCAAACGAGGATCTCAATAAAAACGGAATACTAGACGCGGGTGAAGACTTGAATCAGGATGGAATACTTACTCCCACTAACCCGGCAACAACAAGCGTATCTAGCCTAATCACGCAATCAGACGGATCTGGCAACTTTTCAATAAAGTACCCCCAAAGCGTTTGCGGCTGGGTTGAGACACAAATCACAGCAACCGTAAGAGTCGGTGGCACCGAAAGCGTCGAACAATATGACTTCGCGCTGGGTTGTTTAGCTGATGACTTGATCATTGCTGACGGCGACCCCCCAGGTGGCCAAACCAGCCTGTACGGCACAGGTTCAAGCTGCTTCGACACTGAGTAGCAAGTACCACACAATGCGAGCCAAATCGGCTCGCATTGTTTTCCTAGCTTTCCGACTCCATTGAGAATACCCCCTCTTTCCCCGATAATACCCCTCTCAAGATCCCAGCCGGGGCGCCCGTCGTCTCCAAACACTCCGAATCATCGAGTTACCTGAAAGTATGAAAGAGACAGTTTCCGATCTGCTCCAGTCCGCACTGGCCGCTCTTCAATCCGAGGGCAGTCTGCCCGCCGACCAGACCTATTCGCCGCAAGTAGGCAACACCAAAGACAAATCCCACGGTGACTACGCCTGCAACATTGCATTGGTTGCTGCAAAAACGGCGGGGTGCGCGCCCCGTAAACTGGCTGAGATGCTCATTGAGAAACTGCCAGAAAGCAGCGCTGTCGCGAAGGTAGAAATAGCAGGCCCGGGCTTTATCAATTTTTTCATGAGTACTGCTAGCGCCTTCGAGATAGTGAACACAATTTTGGAGGAGGCTCGCGAATTTGGCCGCAACAATAGCGGCAAGGGTGAAAAAGTTCAGGTGGAGTTTGTGTCCGCCAACCCCACCGGCCCGCTACATGTCGGCCACGGTCGAGGCGCTGCCATTGGTGATTGCCTTAGCCGCTTATTGGAAGCAAATGGCTATGAGGTTACCCGTGAGTTCTACTACAACGACGCGGGTGCCCAGATCAACAATCTGGCGCTCTCTGTGCAAGCTCGCGTTAAAGGACTATCCCCCGAAGACGAGAGCTGGCCGGAGGATGGCTATCGTGGCGACTACATCACTGATGTCGCCAAGGCATATCTGGCAGGCGATACCGTTACCGCTGACGACAGAGAAGTCACCGCCAGCACCAACCCGGACGACCAGACCGCCATTCAGGAATTCGCAGTGGCGTATTTGCGCCGGGAACAGGATTTAGACCTAAAGGCATTTGGGGTCGAATTTGATGTATATTTTCTGGAATCGTCCCTTTATCAGGACGGCAAGGTAGAGGCTACGGTCAAGCGCCTTCAGGACAACGGCTACACCTATGAAGACGGTGGCGCCATGTGGCTGAAAACCACAGAATTCGGCGATGACAAAGATCGGGTCATGCGCAAAAAAGACGGTGGCTACACCTACTTTTTGCCCGATGTAGCCTACCATCTAGACAAGTGGCAGCGCGGCTTTACTACCGTCATCAATGAACAGGGAGCAGATCACCATTCAACGGTTACCCGGGTTCGCGCCGGGTTGCAGGCCCTTAACGCTGACATTCCAAAGGGTTGGCCGGATTACGTTCTGCACCAGATGGTAATGGTTACGCGTTCCGGACAGGAAGTAAAAATTTCCAAGCGCGCTGGCAGCTATGTCACAATTCGCGACTTAATCGATGAAGTTGGCCGGGATGCTACCCGCTTCTTCCTTGCGGCTCGGCGCGTTGACTCCCAGTTGACCTTCGATATTGACCTAGCCCGCTCACAGACTAATGAAAACCCGGTCTACTACATCCAGTATGCCCATGCTCGTATATGCAGCGTGTTACGGAAGCTGGCGGCGGAAGGCGTTGAGCGCGGACTCAATGAATGCATAGGTGACTTGTCTTTATTGGCGCTGGATGAGGAAAAAGAGTTAGCAAACCAGCTGGCCAAATACCCTGAATTGATAGCAAACTCCGCCACCCAGCGTGAGCCCCATCACCTCACACACTACCTGAGGGATCTGGCAGGCCAATTCCATACTTATTACAACGCCCACAAAGTGTTGATTGAAGACGCTGCATTGCGCGACGCCCGTATCAGTCTGTACCTCGCCGTGCGTCAAGTTATAGTAAATGGCCTAGACCTTCTGGGCGTAAGCGCACCGGAAGAGATGTAAGCAACAACCATGTCCCGAGACTATGCTCGTAAAAACCGGTCAGGCGCGTCCTCAGTCGCCACCAAGAAAAAGCCTGCGAAGTCTGCTCGCGCCCCTAAAAAGAAAACAAAGCCAGCAGCTCCGGTGCGCTCTCAGCGGGGAGGTTTGTCCTTGAAGTGGATTTTTTCACTGGCAACAGTTGGTGGTTTTATTGGATTTATTGTCTACCTGAACTCAGTGCCGCCGAGCGACGGGCCAAAGCAGCCAGCGGCTGTGGAGAGGCCAGCTAAGTCTCCGGCGAGCAAAACCGTTAAACAGGAAGAGAAGAAACCTAGCTTCCGATTCTATGAAATGCTTCCAGAAACGGAAGTTGTCCCGCCGAAAGTCGAGGAGTACACGCCTGGCCCGACAAAACAGGACTTTGACTATTTGGTGCAGTCCGGCTCCTTCCGCAGCAAAGAAGACGCAGAGCGCCAGCGCGCACAAATTGCTTTCCAAGGTCTGAGAGCCGGGGTGCAGCGCATAGAGCTCGAGAGCGGCTCGGTTTGGTACCGGGTAAATGTGGGGCCATTCACATCCCGAAGCCAAATGAGCTCGGCTATCGACAAGCTTGTTTCGATTAACATTCAGCCGCTTATTCGGAAGGTTCCTAAACAGGGTTAACTTTGGGCCTACGTATATTGGAGCAAGCGTGTTTCAGGCGAAGGCTTCTGAAACACGCTGTTAATACATCCATGCACGCTCGGCTCGTACCCGTATGCGAGCCTGAACAAACCTCCCTCTTGAATTCTCCATTACTGCCTCCATAACTGCCCAATACCGATTTCTATCAGGCAATTGGAGCCCTAATGACTACCATACTTTCCGTCAGACGCGATGACGAAGTTGCCATGGGTGGCGACGGCCAGGTTTCTCTGGGGAACACCATGATGAAAGGCAACGCCCGCAAGGTCCGCCGCCTCTACAACGGTCAAGTTATCGCGGGTTTTGCAGGTGGCACTGCGGATGCATTTACTCTATTTGAGCGATTTGAGGCCCAGCTTGAGAAGCACAACGGTAACCTCACAAGAGCAGCCGTAGAGCTCGCCAAAGATTGGCGTACTGACAGAGCACTGCGCAAGCTCGAAGCGCTTTTGGCAGTGGCAGACAAAACCGCATCCCTTATCATCACAGGGAACGGTGATGTGATCGAGCCTGAGCAGGGGCTGATCGCTATTGGCTCGGGCGGTCCGTTCGCACAGGCCTCCGCTCGAGCATTGCTCGAAAACACTGAGCTTTCCGCCCACGACATTGTGGAGAAAGGGCTTGAGATAGCGGCGGACATTTGTATTTACACAAATCACAACCGCACTATCGAGCTGCTCCCTAAAGTAGAACCCTCCAAACCGACTGATCCGGAGTAACCATGTCTGCAATGACTCCCCGTGAAATTGTTCACGAACTCAACAAACACATCGTGGGTCAGCAAGAGGCCAAGCGAGCCGTGGCGATCGCTCTGAGGAACCGCTGGCGCCGAATGCAACTGGATAGCACTCTGCGTGATGAGGTCACACCCAAAAACATCCTGATGATTGGCCCCACTGGCGTAGGTAAAACTGAAATTGCCCGCCGTCTAGCAAAACTGGCCGATGCGCCTTTCCTAAAAGTAGAAGCCACCAAGTTTACCGAGGTGGGCTACGTTGGACGTGATGTTGAATCAATTATTCGCGATCTAGCGGATATGGCCGTCAAAATGCTTCGCGTTAAGGAAATGAAACTACACGAAGAACGAGCCTTAGATGCTGCTGAAGAGCGCATTCTAGATGCCCTGCTTCCCCCTCCGAGAAGTTTCGATGAAGACAGCCAAGCTCCTTCTGAGGACTCATCCACCCGGCAAATGTTCCGGAAGAAGCTGCGGGAAGGTGAGCTGGATGACAAGGAAATCGAGATCAACCTCCGCAATCAGAGCGCGGGTGTTGAGATAATGGCTCCTCCGGGCATGGAGGAAATGACCAACCAACTGCAAAGCATGTTCTCTAACATGGCCACCGATAAGTCGAAGCCCCGCAAGATGAAGGTGGCAGACGCCCTGAAGCGGGTAAAGGAAGAAGAAGCCGCCAAGCTGGTGAATGAAGAATCGATCAAGCATAAAGCTATTCTTGCCGTAGAGCAAAATGGCATTGTGTTTCTTGACGAGATTGACAAAGTGGCGAAGCGTTCGGAAAACACCTCATCCGATGTGTCCCGGGAAGGTGTTCAGAGAGACCTGCTGCCACTGATCGAAGGCAGCACGGTGAGCACAAAATACGGCTCTGTTCGCACCGATCACATTCTGTTTATTGCCTCTGGCGCTTTTCATCTGTCCAAACCATCGGATCTGATTCCAGAGCTGCAGGGCCGCTTACCCATCCGTGTCGAGCTGCAGGCGTTGAGCCCGGATGATTTCAAGCGCATTCTCACCGAGCCAGATGCATCTCTGGTTCAGCAGTATGAGGCACTGATGAATACGGAAGGGGTTAAACTAACCTTTAGCCAAGAAGCCATCGCTCGCATCGCAGAGATCGCCTGGAAGGTTAACGAGACCACAGAGAATATCGGTGCTCGGCGTCTCCATACGGTATTAGAGCGACTGCTGGAAAGCCTGTCATTTGATGCGGGAGACGGCGTAACCGAGGCGTTTGAAGTCACTGCCGAATACGTGAATGAAAAGCTTGGAGATCTATCGGAAGACGAGGATCTAAGCCGCTATATTCTTTGACCCTGTAATTTAGTTTGAAAGTTTCTGGCTTAGACATGCTTCGTGCGTCTGAGCCAGGGATTTATTCTGCTTTCGAAAACAAGTGGGTGACGTTTTCCAAGCCAGTCGCCAACTTGCCTTTCCCAGTTGCTTTTTTCTTTCTGCTCTTTGCCACATACAGTGGAAGCATTTCACCATAAAGGCTGGTACTGATGGTTCGCTGCTCATCCTCCAAACGATCCCGCCGTAGCTTTATTCCATACTTCGCCAACTTCGGCTCTAGCTCATCAGCTCGGTTGCGCAAATCGCTGCGGGTCATTTGGTAAGCGTGCTCACACACCATTCTGCGTGACTGAAAACTGAATACGTTAGAGAAGAACAGCTTGGCGTCGTCCCGGGTTGGCTCAAAAAGGAGGATATCCTTGTTCGGATAATCCGTGGCGTAATGAGCAATGCCCGACTGCATACGGGAGTAAACCATAGTGCGGAACATCTGCGACAGCAGGTTTGGCATACCCGAACGGGTTAGATCACCGGGGGCCATGGTGCCTGCTCGCACAGCCGCGCTGGCATCGATGGGCACCTGAGGGTTCACGGCAAAAACCAAGTCGGCGCCATCTTCAAACGCAACCGATGCGTGCAAACCTTTGCGCAGGGTTCCGTCGACATAATACCGGCCATCTATGTCCACCGGCACATACAAGCCCGGAGACGCCGTGCTCGCCTGAATGGCTTTGGATATGGGAACATGATCAAATCCGGGAGCACCAAAGCACACAGCCTCGCTGCTCTCAACGTCGGCTGCCACGATATACAGGCTACGCTTTAGCTGCCGGAAGTCGTTTGAGCGCCCCAGCATAGAAAAAGCCCGCTTAAGATAATCGTGCAAGCCTTGGTTATCAAATAGCCCTGCAGGTGCCGCCTGAGCCAGTATGGTGAAGGCTTCCAGCAAGCTCTGGTCATAGGGGTTGGTAACAAAGCGACGAACGGCTGTCGTGAGCAAGCCGGGAACCGCCAGCAGTCGCCCAGCCACTTCCCTGAGCGCCGGACGATAGAATACATCCGGATGGAAAGGGTGAACTTCTGCCTCATTGCGTACAAAAATCCGGCACAACTGCGCTGTGGTCATCTGGTTTGCAAGATTTGCAGCGACAAAAGAGCCGGAGTTAACACCTACATATACATTCAGGTTGTTAAAATCTAGCCCATCCAGAGCCTCATCTAGCGCCCGGAGCGCGCCAATTTCATAAATACCGCCTAATGGACCACCACCGCCAAGCGCCAGCCCGATACGTGACGCGGGTTTCATTTCGGTTGGCTTTCTCATAGCCTTTCCTTTTCCGGATAAATAGCCAGATCAGATATTCTGGACTGTCTTACTCACAAAGTAGCAATCCGGTTTAGAGCACGCACCCTATATTTGAAGGGCGGCACCATATGACACAGCCTCTCTACCCCTATGAGGCCGCCTGCCCAGCAAGGGCGGCTGTTGTGGACATACTGGGCCGGAGGTAACGTCCAAAGCCCGCATTTCGCAACGCAAGGTCCACACAACTCTTGATAACATGAGGGGAGTCCAGTAATAACACGTCTTTCAATAACTCCACCGCCCACTCCCGGCTTACACTGCGAATTACAGATTTTACTTTTGGCAGGCTGGCCGCATTCATGGAGAGTGAGTCGTAGCCCATGGCCATCAGCAACAATGCACCGCCGGGGTCCCCTGCCAGTTCGCCACAAATGCCCACCGGCTTGCCCACCGCATGGGCGTCCTGAGCAATGCGCACAAGTGCCTGTAAAACGGCGGGATGGTACGAGTGATAAAGCTGTGCCACCCTAGGGTTGTTGCGATCTACTGCAAGCAGGTATTGGGTCAGATCGTTAGAGCCGACCGAAAGAAAATCAACACGATCGGCGATTTCGCGTACCTGATATACGGCAGCCGGTATTTCCACCATTACACCCACTTTGGGCATATGGATATCATAACCTTCTTCCCGAACCTCGTGGTAAACCCGGTAAATCAGGTGCAGGGATTCCTCAACCTCGGAGATGTTGCTGACCATGGGCAACATAACTTGAAGATTGTTCAGGCCCTCACTAGCCTTGAGCATAGCCCGTACCTGAACAAGAAAAATTTCCGGATGATCTAAGGTTACCCGGATACCGCGCCACCCAAGAAACGGGTTCTCTTCTTCGATAGGGAAATAGGTCAGCGCTTTGTCGCCACCGATATCGAGGGTGCGCATGGTTACAGGGTTGGGCGCAAAGGCTTCCAACTGCTCTCGGTAATACTGCCGCTGCTCCTGCTCCGACGGGAAGCGATCTTTAATCATAAAGGGCACTTCAGTGCGGTATAGGCCTATGCCTTCAGCGCCGTGAGACAGGGAGCGCACCACGTCAGTCATCAAGCCAGTGTTCACCAGTAAGGGCACACGGTGGCCGTCCGTTGTAATGCATGGCTTGTCTCGAAGCGCTTCCAGACCGCGATCCAGCTCGTCCTCTTCTTCACAAATAGCCTGAAAAAACGCCCTGAGATCTGAAGAGGGCGAAGCGAAAATCTGCCCCTCAAAGCCATCAACAATCAGCTCCTTACCATCGAGCTGATTGACCGGAATATCCACCAGCCCCATAACCGTTGGCACCCCCATAGCGCGGGCCAGTATGGCGACATGGGAATTACTGGAGCCTTTGACCGAGACCAAGCCGACCAACTGCCCCCGGGGCACTTCTCCAAGCATGGCCGGGGTCAGTTCTTCACTGACCAACACCGTACGTTCAGGGTAGGTCAAATCCTCCTGCTCACCTTCCTGCAAATACGCAAGCAGGCGACGACCAAGATCACGGATATCAACGGCCCTTTCACGGAGATAGTGGTCGTCCATCATTTCAAAATGACGAACATAATGCTGAACCACCTGCTTGAGCGCACCTTGAGCCCAGATACCTTCGCGAATTCGGCTATTAACCTCACCGGGCAAGGCCTCGTCACCTAGCATGCGCAGGTATACGTCAAACAACGCCAACTCTTCCGGGCGCAAGGTTGAAGTCAGCCGCTGAGCAACCTGTTCAATGTCTGCACAAACCGCTTGTACCGCCGACCGGAATAACTCCAATTCCTGATCAATGTCCTCCGCTGGCTTGTCTGGAACCACGTCTAGATCAGCCGCTGGATAAACCACAACACCATGACCTATTGCCACACCAGGCGCGCCAGGAACACCATTAAAGCTCACATCGCGGGCTTCTTCACCGGTCAGGGAGAGTCCGCTAATAGCACCCGTTGCTTCACTGTGGGCAATAACGCCCGCCAGCTGGGCCGAGACCGTAACCAGAAATGCCTCTTCACCTTCATCGAAGCACCGGGAACTCTCCCGCTGCTGCACAACCAACACGCCAAGCACTCGGCGATGGTGAATGATGGGAACCCCGAGAAACGAGCGGAAACGTTCTTCGCCGGTTTCGGGAAAATAACGGTAGCGTGGGTGAGACGGGGCGTCTTCCAGATTGATCGGCTCTTCTCTGGAGCCCACTAGACCCACAAGCCCTTCTGAGTGGGCGAGGCTTACCGTACCCACGGCTTTCAGATACAGGCCTTCCGTTGCCATCAAAATATAGCGATTGGAAGCTGGGTCCAGCAAGTAAACAGAACAAACCTCCGTGTTCATGGCTTTTTGCACCCGCGACACAATAATACCCAGCGCTTCCGAGAGATCTCGGGCACTGTTTACCTCTTGTACAAGACTTCGCAGAATGCTCAGCATGGGTGTATTAGTCCGTCATTTCGCTTGATCCTTTAAACGCCGGTTGTGCTCGCTCCTGTGCCGCTGTTCCATGTTGTAGAACAGCCTTGGTGCGAGCTCTCTCAGCGCACGTCGATATACTTCACGCTTGAAGGAAACCACCTGTCCCAACGGATACCAGTAGCTTACCCACTGCCAGCCGTCGAACTCGGGTGAATCCGTACCGTCAACGCGCACTCGCGCATCGGGTGATAACATCCTCAGCAGGAACCATTTCTGTTTTTGGCCCACGCAAACGGGGTGCGAGTTGTGCCGTACCATTCTTCGGGGAAGGCGATACCTTAACCAGCCCCGGGTACAACTGATGATTTCGACATCATTGGCGCTTAAGCCAATTTCCTCTCCAAGCTCCCTGTACAGTGCTTCTTCCGGCGTTTCTTCAAAATGGATACCGCCTTGGGGAAACTGCCAGGAGTCCTGCCCTATACGCCTTGCCCAGAGAACTTCCCCCTGATGGTTGGCCAGAATGATTCCGACGTTGGGTCTGAAACCGTCTGAATCGATCACGGCACAGTCCTCTTAATAAAGTCGGCAGACCGGTCAGATATTTGCCGGTCGGATTTTTCCAAGTTGCGCTCATTCTTACAGAATCCCAACACTTCGGCAAACGCAGCTGTACTCAAGCGGCCGTGTTAAGATACCGTTTTTTGCACGCCCTGTTTCCTTGGAGGTAATCGCTTGACGCTCGCAATTTTTGATCTCGACAACACCCTACTGGCTGGTGACAGTGATCATGCCTGGGGTGAGTTTTTGGTAGAGGAAGGTATTGTTGATGCCGAAGCCTATCGAAAGGCTAATGATCGGTTCTATGAGGAGTACTTGAATGGCGAGCTCGATATACTTAACTACCTAGGGTTCGCCCTTCAGCCTCTAGCAATTCATAGCATGGATGAGCTTTTGGTCTTGCGGGGTAAGTTTATGGAAAAGAAAGTTCGCCCCATGCTACAGCAAAAGGCCCGTAAACTATTAGACAGCCACCGGGAGCGCGGCCACACCCTGATGATTATCACGGCCACCAACCAGTTTGTAACCGGGCCTATCGCAGACGCACTAGGCATTGAACACCTGATTGCCACCGACCCCGAGATGGTCAACGGCCGCTACACCGGAGAGGTTGCTGGAACTCCCAGTTTTCAGGAAGGCAAAGTAACCCGTTTGAATGACTGGCTGGCGGCTACCGGTGAAAACCTGAATGGAGCTTGGTTCTACAGCGATTCACACAATGACCTGCCATTGCTTGAGCGGGTGGATAATCCGGTAGCGGTTGATCCGGATCCGAAGCTGGAGGCGTTCGCCAGAGACAAAGGCTGGGATATTATGACACTTCGCGATTGATTCCCGCTGCAGAGAGACTGAGCCCGCCTTCTCTCGGAAGGCGGGCTCAGTGTTGATATTACATAAAACCGGTGAGGGACCGTATAAAGCAGGATTTAATGTAGTCCGTCTCAGGAATTCCCGGAATAATCGGATGATCTGGCGCCTGATGCCCCTGCTCGAGCAGTTGCACGAAACGGTCGATCTTGCGCCCGCTGCCCCGAATGATATCCACCAGCTTTTCCTGAGAGAGATGCATAGAGCAAGAGGCAGACACGAGAATTCCATCCCTGTCCAGCAGCCGTAAGCCAAGCTGGTTTAAGCGTGCATAAGCCTGCTCTCCGGCTTTTTGGTCGCGACGACGGGGAATAAAGGCGGGCGGATCCAGCACGACGATATCGTACTTTTCCTTTTCTTCCGCCAGCGCTTTCAAGGCATCAAAAGCATCGCCCTCAATGGTTTCCACGTTATCCAAACCATTGAGTTTTGCATTGTGGTGCACAGAATCAACTGCAGCAGAAGAGCTATCCACACAGGTAACCTGAGTGGCGCCTGCACAGGCGGCTTGAATACCCCAGCCACCCACGTAGCTGAACACGTCCAGCACCCGTTTGCCCGGTGCGTAAGCCTGAAGGCGCTGGCGATTCATGCGGTGATCGTAAAACCAGCCTGTCTTCTGGCCGCCTTCAAGAGGTACCTCAAACCGAACGCCATTTTCTTCCACTTCTAGCAGCGTCGCCTCTGGGCCATGGACCTGCTCAACGTATGAGCTCAGCCCTTCAACGCTGCGCATCTTGCCGTCGTTTTTAAGAATGATGGCTTTCGCGTGCGCCAACCGTTGAACCGCACGAACGATAGACTCTTTCATCTGTTCCATCCCTGCAGTGGATATCTGGACGACGACCGTATCACCAAAGCGGTCTATAACCAGCCCGGAAAGTCCATCGCTATCGCCGAACACCCAACGGTAGAAGGGTTTATCGAACAGCCTCTCCCGCAGCACCAGCGCCATTTCCATGCGCTGGGTCAGCCGGTTCGGTGTCATGCCCTGTGCAGCATCACGACTGATCAGGCGTCCACAGATCAAGGCGTGTGGATTCACGAAAATCACACCCAATGGCTTATCATTGGAAGCCCGCAGCTCGGCCTGTGTGCCCGCCTCAAACTGCGTTAGCGGTGAGCGCTGAATATCCACTTCGTTGCTGTAAACCCAAAGGTGGCCAGCCCGAAGCCTGCGCTCAGCGCCTTTGCGTAGATATAAAACAGGGAAATTCATGACAACCACCTAAGGGGGAGAAGGGAATAAAACCGGGCGAGAATTATACACGAAGCCTAAGCGGGCGCACCCATCAACCCATCAAGCTCACCTTTATCGGAAAGCCTTACTTTAAACATTCAGCCATCGCCGTAAGAATCAGACCTTTGGTTACGGAAACACCCGTTACGCGGCTCGGCCAAAACCAGTACCCGGTTACACGTTCTGGCCGCGTTCACCAACTTGCCAAGCAGTGAAAAACACCTGTCGGCCTCGCGTCAGTGCGCCCATACCCCGCCATTTTGGCGGAATTTGGGCACAAAAAGAACAAATGGTAGAACGAGGTGCGCCCGAATCGTCTTCGAATCTATTTCAATCGAGTTAAAAAGAGATTTGGCGGAAAATCGGATGTTGATCAAACCGTTCCTATAACATCAAGGCTGAACAACTAGCTTCCTCATTGATTTTGCTCCAAATTCAAGATCATACTCATGCCTCAATGACTTAAGCAGAGACCAGATCATAAATCCAATACCTATAGCGAATGGACTACCCGCAACTATTGAAGCCGTTTGAACCGCTTGCAACCCACCACTTACTAACAATACGACAGCAAGTACTCCGGTAAACACACCCCAAACTAACTTCATTGAAAGGGTTGGATCCAGAGCACCTTTAGACATCTGCATCGCAACGAAGAATGAGGCTGAATCAGCAGAAGTAATCAGAAACACAACCATAGAAAAGAATACGACTGGAGCCATCAAATCCGCTGCAGGAAGCGTCTCCAATAGTAGATAAATACCAGACCCCAAATTTTGCTTTACAGCTTCAAAAAGCTGAACATGACCGGCAACTTCGATTTGCATTGCAGTAGTTCCGATAGTGGCAAACCAGAACATGCTACAAACGGTCGGAGTCAGAACCGCAAACAGTACGAATTCACGTAAAGTACGGCCACGTGAAATGCGCGCGACAAAACCACCTACGAAGGGGGCCCAAGAAATCACGATCAGCCAGAAAAACAACGTCCAATGGTTAATCCACTCACTGGAGTTACCCGGATCGGCCCAAAATGCCATTGGCAGAATATTACCCAGATAGTTACCAATACCGGTAACGAATAGCCGCAAAATAGTGTTAGTGTCGCCGCTCATAAAAACGAACAGGCAAATTCCAATCATAACCACAACATTCAATGTACTAAGAAAATTAATCCCTCGTTTCAAGCCTGTACATACAGAAATACAATACAGCACGATAAGGGTGACCATGATGCCAATCTTACTTCCGGTACCCGTTTGAATACCAAACAAATGTTGCACACCATACTCAAGAGAAATAACACCCAGGCCGACAACCGTTGCGATACCACCGATGGTGGCTACCGCGCCAATAAGGTCCAGCAATCGCGCCCAAATACTTGATTGAGTTTTATCACCTAATAGCCCATGTAGAGACGTACCAATGTTCATGGGTTTACCGTAGCGAAATGCCGGGAAGGCAATGCATAAGCCAACCACACAATAACCCATCCAGCTATGAAGGCCCCAGTGCATCGACGCGATCTGCAGTGAGACTTCCATTGCCTTAGGGGTACCAGGCTCTGCCATATAAGGCGTCTGCATGTAATGATACAGAGGCTCAGCTACCCCCCAAAGTACAAAACCAGAACCGATGCCACAACTGAACAACATGGCAACCCAAGAAAATCGGGTAAATTCAGGCTTATCTTCAGCTTTTCCGAGCTTAAGGTTGCCATATTTACTAAACCCAACCCAAAGCCCCAGAGCAACATAAGTACTGATGGCAAGTATATATGACCAACCAAACGTCGAACTTAAATAATGATGCATTTTTCCTGCATACGCCTTCAACACATCAGGACTGATAACGCCAAAAAGTACCACTACCATGGTCACTAGGGCGACAGAGAAAAACAAAGGTTTATCATAATCCCCAAGAAACCCATTACTATCTCTTTCTACACCGGTCATAACTTCACCATTTTTTGTTTATTTTAGTTGATTAAAAATCATCCCACCGGACTCAAATCATTATCATTCACTACAGACTTTAAAATTAAATCAAATACAAACAACACACTCCGATAAATCCTCCTTTATATCATCTATTTCAGCAAACCCGAACCCAATAATGATTAACCTAGAGGCATCACCCGAAGGCTTTAACCCTGACAGCTTCTCTATTGAAATCCGCGTCCCTACCATATGAACCGTGCAGTACTGATCAGGAACAGCATCCAGACTAACAATACCTTTTACCCGGTATACATTACTGGGAAGATTACTGAGGCACACCCTAAGCTTCTTCAGTGACAGCGGTTTGTTAGTCTCCCATTTAAAACTTGAAAACAATTTTCCGTGATTGACAGACTGATAGCCATCTTTTTCACTGAACTCATCAACTCCTATCAACAGGTCAAATGGAATCTCAGCAAAGCTCGTTTCATAGACTCGCGCACTAGGGAATAACCAGTTCGCTTTAATATCATTTATTTTTTCTTCACTGGAAAGGTCGGCTTTATTAATGACCACAATATCGGCTACTTCTAGCTGCCTCATTGCTAATTGCTCCACTTCAGCAGGCAAACTGGAGAACTGTTCTGCATCTAGCATACAAATCACGCTATCAATGCGCAGCTTTTCCCTGAAACGCGGATACCGAAGGGTGTGGACCACCCTTCCAGGGTCAGACACACCACTTGTTTCGATGAGAATATAATCTGGCCGCCCCTCTCGAAGATTGAGTAAAACGTCGAGCTGCTCAATTAAGTCGGATTCTACCGTGCAGCAAATACAACCATTGGCCAGACTCATTACATTTTGCTCTGCACTGACAATAAGCTGGCTATCGATATTGATTTCGCCGAAATCATTCACCATTACCGCAATTTTGAGGCCGTGCTTACCATTCAGTATTCGATTGAGTAACGTTGTCTTGCCTGAACCTAGAAAACCTGAGACGATAGTAACGGGAACTTCTTTATTTATTATTTTCATAAAATTATTAAATTCATCTACGTTTAATTAATTGACGCTCACATTTTATCGCAAAATTCAGGCAGTTCTTCCCGCCAGGTAGCTGCCAACTCAGTATCATTAAAGCGTCCGTGACGATCCCAGACAAACTGACCTTCAATCAACGTCAGATCAACTTGAGTGCTATGAATATTTCCCTTGGCAGGTATCTCAAACAGATTTCGATCCAGCACAATCAGGTCAGCCGATTTTCCTACTTCAATACTGCCTGCCTTATGGTCGATCCCCATGCACCAAGCGCCATTTATGGTCATAACCTTTATCGCCTGCTCTAAGGCAATCGGCTGTCCATAGAATTGCCCTTCATCTTCTTGCCACGGGTTTTGTCGGGTCACCATCGCTTCGAAACCAACCCATGGATTGATATTGGATACAGGCCAGTCCGTGCCCATTACAGCCACACCTCCTGCGTCAAGGACACCCTTAAAATTGAACAGCCTCTGAGAGCGCTCTTCGCCATTGGCCTGCGCACGAGCTCTTGAAAATGGGTAGGGATACCAAGCCACAGGTGAAAATTCGGCAGTGACATTAAGCGCTTTAAAACGTGGCAGGTTTTCGTCCAGTAACACTGATGAATGCGCGCATTGATGACGAATACCCTGATCACCATTACGGCGGCGGGCCTCAGCAACAGCGTCGAGAAATATGTCTGATGCGGCGTCCCCGGTGCAGTGCGCCACGACTCGAATCCCTTTACGGTCTAGGTCGGCTACCATATCGGCAATATGTTCCGGAGTCAGGTTCAGACTTCCGCGCCAATCGCTCCTTCCTTCATAAGGCGTCGCAAAATATGATGATTGAGTTTCGTGAGTCCCATCAAAGTGAAACTTTACCGCATTGGCATTCAATCGGGCGCTGCGGTAAAAATGACGTTCGCCAGCAATCAACTCCCAGCGCCGTTTAACCGGAAAAATATCATCTTGCCAACTGATAGCGGCTTCAACCCGCAGCGACATCTCGCCAACATCATCGATTGCTTTCAGGGCGTTCAGACGGTGCTCGCAGACATGCATATATTTCGTGCCGACTACTCCGCGCCCGCTTTGATATTGAATTCCTTCACGATACGCTCGCTTGAGAGCATGCATCGGAGTTGGAGGCATAGCCGCATGAATCATTGCATAACCGCCATCAACCAATATTCCTGTAGGCTCACCGGTGATCGAATCACGCGAAATATAGCCGTTGCCCGGGTCAGGGGTTTGCTCAGTAATACCGGAGAGCTCAAGCGCTTTGGAGTTGGCCATCATCGATCCCCAGGAGCGATCTAAAATCGCCACCGGCCTATTCGAAATAATGCTATCCAACCACTCCCGACCAGCTTCAACACCTGCTCTTTTGAATTCAAAGTGGACGAAGTATTGCCCGTATATCCAGCCATCGCCCGGATTCAATTCGGCATAGTTTAAGATGCTTTTTTTAATATCCTCTGGCGTCGGACTATCTAACCCAACATCCAAGTAACCGGCATAACCTGGAGCCAAAGCAAGATCTGGATGGGTATGCATATCGTAGATGCCAGGCATAGTAAATGAGCCGTCAAGATCAACCACATGGGTGTGATCGTCGATGTGCCCTTGCACCAGACTATTATCACCAACGGCAATAAAGGAACCATCTTTGATGGCAACAGCCTCAACCCAGGGCTGACTGTTATTTACCGTATAAATTTTTCCATTTAGGAAAACCAGATCAGCTTTGCCTGCACTTTTTCCAGTATGGCTAGATCGATAATTTTCGGCGTTGCTCATGTCCGTCACTGAACCTTCTGCTGTTATTTTGGTTATTGGATGAACGAATCATAGCAGCATGAAATCTTGCCAACGATATCATTACATGACACACTAATATCACTATATGACAAGGGACATTTGCCATTTAAGGCTGGACTGTTATGCAACGCCGTGAAATAAGAGATGAAACAAGCCAGATTGCGCTGAACTTCTTCAAACACTTTCGCCAGTGCCTGACAGATATGAATCTGCAAGTAGACCTATCCACTCAGCTCGAACAACTTGGATTAGATCTCAACAGTCTGAACTCCGGTGAAAGCTCGCTCAGCTTTCAACAGTACTATCAGTTGCTGGAAATAGTGGCATCACAGATACCACAAGGTGGTTTCTTTCTTCGCCTTGGCAGCCGCTATAACATCACCGACATTGGCGTTCTCGGTTATGCATCTCTGAGTGCGGAAAGCCTTAGAAAATCTTGGGATTTAACCTTTAATGGCACCGTGCTACTACCCCATCCGATTACAGGAAAACGCAGTGTCCGAGACGGTCGAGTTTCTGTGGTGCTGGAGTGGCCTGCTCGTTCCCTAATCGATCCCAGAGCTCTTCAGGAAGAATGGCTGGCTGCAACGTGGAGTTGGATATGCCAACGCATACCAGAGGTTTCAGAAAGCACTGAACTTCAGCTAAAATTAGCCTACCCTGACTTGGGATACAGGTCAGTTTATGAAGATATATTTCCCGGCATAATATCTTTTGATCAACCTGAAACGGAACTATCTTTCCCAGAGTCCTGGTATGACCTGCCGTTCCCAGCGGCAAACCCAGCAACATCAAGACTTTGTCACGAGCAATGCTTGCTGATCATGGCGCAACTAGATGAGCAATCAAATTTGGTTAACGAGGTACGCCAAACCCTTCTGTTAAGCCCCCAAAGAAGATTTCTAAGCCAGGAGGAAATGGCGGCGCGATTTAAAATCCCTACCTATACGTTTCATCGACGTTTGAAAAAAGCTGGGACTAATTATCGACATATTGTTTCGGAAGTACGTATGGAGCTAGCCAAAAAATATCTAGAAAGCACCGCGATTCCATTACAGGAAATTAGCTACCTGTTGGGCTATGAGTACCCACCAAATTTTTATCGAGCCTTCAAGAAATGGTTTGGTTATACCACCGAAAGCATTCGTGGGAAGGCTTAATCAACTGCTCAAACAATCAACGCCGGTGACCGCCATCAAAAGCAAGCTCAGCAGCTCTGTAAAAGCTTGGCTAAGCCCGAAGAAATCACCGCCACATTGATTGGTAGACGCTGAAATGGTGAGCGTCGCCTCAACAAACATGACGGTAAGTTCTTTCAGCTCATTTCAAATGATTGCAACGCAACCGAATAGCATGGGTTCAATTTCCACGCCACGGAACTACAAGGCTCCGTCCTAAAGTTGACACAACCTAAGACTTAGGCCTGAAAAGGGGAGAAGTGGTCAGCGGCGACTACCTAAGGAGGGAAGAATAACAGGGCGGGATTATATATAAAGCCTTGCCCGCCGTTTCCCTCAGATTTATTCAACAGCCGCTAAATGCTCCGAATAAGTATCCGCATCCATCAGCCCATCAAGCTCTCCTTTATCGGCAAGCTTGACCTTGAACATCCAGCCATCGCCGTAAGGATCTTCGTTAACCTTCTCCGGCTCATCCTCAAGAGACTCGTTGATCTCAACAACCTCACCGGTTACCGGGCTGAACACATCGGAGGCGGATTTTACGGATTCGGCAACGCCGGCTTCTTCACCACCAGTAACGGTATCGCCGACTTCCGGAACACCGATGTACACCACATCGCCCAACTGTTCCTGAGCAAAGTCGGTAATGCCTATTGTGGCAGTGCCGTCGGCGTCTACGCGCACCCACTGATGGGTTTCAATGTATTTCAGATCGGGAGGTGTTTCGCTCATAAGGGTAATTCCTGACAAATTTTTTGGGCAGTGTAACCGAAACCTTAGCGCCAGCGAACCTCTCTCGCCAGCTTCATGAAGGAATCCATGTATTGCACCCCCACATCGCGCTCACGGCGGCCCAGAAATATTTGTTTGGCGATGCCTTCCTTACCCAGTTTTACCGGAACTATGCCCAGTCGGTCGCTGTATTCAGATACCAGCCAGCGGGGCAAGGCTGCCACCCCACGCCCTGCAGCGACCATTTGCAGCATAATGTCGGTAGTTTCAATGGTTTTGTGGCGCGCTGGGCGCATGTTTGCGGGCACCAGTAGATAATTGAACACGTCCAACCGCTCAATGGCTACGGGATAGGTAATCAGTGTTTCTGGTTCGAGATCGGCAGCCTCTGCCCAAGGCTTGCCAGCAAGAGCATGGTTGGCCGAAACCACCAACACCTGTTCGTAATCAAACACTGGTTCGAACACCAAGCCCGGTCTGTGTAATGGATCCGGGGTAACCAGCATATCGATATCGTGACCAAACAACGCGCCAATTCCGCCGAACTGAAATTTCTGTTTTACGTCCACATCCACCGATGGCCACTGTTTAAGGTAGGGGCCTACAACTTTCAACAACCATTGATAACAAGGGTGGCACTCCATGCCGATACGAAGGGTACCCGCCTGCCCTTTGGCAAACTGGCCGATCAGCATTTCCGCATGCTCAAACTGTGGTATCAGGCGGTTGGCTAGAGCCAACAGGTGGTTGCCAGCCTGAGTCAGACGTAGCTGCCGCCCTTCTCTAAGCCAAACTGGGGTTCCCAGCTGTTGCTCCAGTTTACGAACAGAGTGGCTCAGTGCGGACTGAGTGAGGTGGAGGCGATTCGCTGCCGCTGTCAGGGAGCCCTCCGCTTCCACAGCTCGAAGAACTTCCAAGTGATTACGCTCAATCATTTCCTGATCCATGAGTAGAATTAATTGGATCCTGAAATAATACCATTATTTTTCATCAAACCTTAAAGCTAACCTAACAACTCCTATCTACAGCCTACTAAACACTGAATCAGGAGTTCGGAATGACCACAACACACAACCTCGGCTACCCGCGCATCGGCGCCCGCCGGGAACTTAAATTTGCTTTGGAAGCACTCTGGCATGGCAAGTCTAGTGAGCAAGCCCTGCAAGAAACGACCGCAGGATTGCGGGCACAAAACTGGCAAGAGCAGGCAAGCCTATCGCTGGCGCCTGTAGGTGATTTTTCGTTGTACGATCAGGTTCTTGACATGAGTGCCACTCTCGGCAACTTGCCTGAGCGGGCCAGCACCCAGAATGGCTCTGCGCTGGACGCGTATTTTCGTGTCGCGCGGGGTCGCTCGCCCAACGATAGCGCATGCTGCAGCGTACATGCAGGGGAAATGACCAAATGGTTCGACACCAACTATCACTACATAGTGCCGGAGTTTAGCACCGACACGAGCTTTAGCCTGAACGCTGATCGCATTCTGGAGCAACTTGCCGAAGCCCGAGCACAAGGCATTAACGCCAAACCGGTCATCATTGGTCCCGTTACTTACCTTTGGCTGGGCAAGGCCAAGGACGACTCTGATCGCCTGAAGCTGCTCGACAAGCTGCTACCGGTCTACACTGAGCTGCTAACTAAGCTTGCTGATGCCGGCGCCGAATGGGTTCAAATTGATGAACCCGCACTGGTTACTGAGTTGGACGCTGACTGGCGTCATGCATTCATTCTCGCCTACCACGAGCTGAAAACAGCGCCGGTAAAACTGCTACTGACAACCTATTTCGGGGAGCTAAGAGAAAACCTGCAGCTTGCCTGCGAACTGCCGGTAGCGGGCGTTCATCTGGATGCTATTAGCGCACAAAATGAAGTTGCACGCTTAGCGGACTGGCTGCCAGCCCACAAGGTACTGTCTCTTGGTGTCATCAACGGCCGTAACATTTGGAAAACCGACCTAAGCGCAACACTAGACTTGCTGGAACCCTTGAAAGAAAAGCTGGGAGAGCGGCTCTGGCTTGCACCTTCCTGCTCCCTGCTTCATGTTCCCGTTGATCTGGAAAGCGAAACCACGCTGAATTCGGAGGTCCGTAACTGGTTGGCCTTTGCACGGCAGAAGCTGCAGGAACTGAACACTCTGGCCCAAGCGCTGGATGAAGGCCGTGAATCGGTCGCGAAAGAGCTGAGCGCAAACCAAAAGTCCATCGCGAGCCGCCGCCAATCTTCGCGGGTTCACAACTCTGCGGTTTCAAAGGCATTGGCAGCCATTACGCCCGAGCATGGTCAGCGCAAGAGTCCATTCAGCGCTCGGACTACGTTGCAGCAAGAGCGATTCCAGCTCCCAGCGTATCCAACCACAACCATTGGCTCATTCCCGCAGACACCCGAGATACGGGAGGTTCGTAAGGAATTCCGCCAGAGAAACTTGAGCCAACAGGACTACACTGCGCGAATTCGCGAAGAAATTGCCTATTGCGTTGAGCAACAGGAAGCGCTTGGTCTGGATGTACTGGTGCATGGCGAAGCCGAACGTAACGACATGGTGGAGTACTTTGGTGAGCAGTTGGAAGGCTATGTGTTCAGCCGCTTTGGTTGGGTGCAGTCTTATGGCTCTAGATGCGTCAAGCCACCGATTCTTTTCGGTGACATAAGCCGCCCCGCGGCCATGACTGTAGATTGGACCACATACGCCCAATCTCTGACGAACAAGCCTATGAAGGGCATGCTAACCGGCCCGGTGACGATCCTGAACTGGTCCTTTGTGCGTGACGACCAGCCGCGTAAAGACACCTGCCTACAGCTGGCTTTGGCCGTACGTGAAGAGGTGCAAGATCTAGAAAAAGCCGGAGTAGGAATTATTCAGATTGACGAAGCCGCCCTGCGGGAAGGGCTGCCGCTGCGACAGTCAGATTGGAATAGCTATCTGGAATGGGCCATAGAATCCTTCCGTATCAGCGCCAACGGCGTGCAGGATAATACTCAGATTCACACCCATATGTGCTATTCCGAGTTCAACGATATTATTGACGCCATTGCTCGCATGGATGCGGACGTGATTACCATTGAAACATCACGGTCGGCCATGGAGCTTCTGGACGCGTTCAAAGGCTTCGAATATCCCAACGATATTGGCCCGGGCGTTTACGACATCCACTCGCCGAACATTCCGCAAGTGGAGCAAGTGACAGACTTGATGAAAAAGGCTGCCGAGCGGATTCCTGCGGCGCGGTTGTGGGTCAACCCGGATTGCGGCTTGAAAACGAGGCGCTGGGAAGAAGTTATACCGGCGCTCAGGGCTATGGTCGCTGCAGCACAGCAACTGCGGACGCAAAGCCAAGTGAGCAGTACTGTGAAACAAGAGACTGTAGAAGCCGTTCAGTAACCGGAACTGGTCTGATCAAGCTCGAACGCGAAATCCAGAGCCCGGCAGACTTCTGTTGAGAAGTTGCCGGAGCTTTGGAGCTCAAACCAGCGATATCCGGGCGCCAAGTCTTCTACGGAAAACTTGCTCGAGCCGGAAGTAAATTGAATACAGGTGGAAGGGCTAGCCAGAAGCTTCACACCGTTTCTCTGCTGTTCGTGGGTCTGGTGGATGTGCCCCCACAGCACAATCTTTACTTGCGGGAAGCGGTCCACTAACTGCCAGAAGTCCTCACGATTTTTAAGGCCAATATTGGCCATCCAATCGGTACCAATATCGACTGGGTGATGGTGTAGCGTAATAAGCGCTGGCATCTCTGGATACTGCGCAAGCATCCCAGCCAAAAAATCCAGCTCGGATTCCGCCAGCTCTCCGTGTACTTTCCCTGGAACCGATGAGTCCAGAAGAATAAACTGCCAACCACCTTTAATAATGTGACGACGATCTGAGCCGAAGCGCGCTGCAATGGTCTTCAGGCTCGCAATCTCATCATGATTTCCGGCAATCCATGCTGACTCGCAGCTAAAAGCACCAAGACGATCAGCCAAAACCCGATAAGCTTCTTCCGAACCATCCTGAGCGAGGTCGCCCGTGGCAAGGATAAGATCCGGTTGCCCGTGGGATTTGAGCACCTCGGCTATAACAGCGTCCAGACTGTCACGAGTGTTTACACCGAGCAATGCGCCATCAGCGTTCGCCATCAGGTGTGGATCGGTTAACTGCAGTACCCGAAGCGGTCGGGTGGTTAGCTTTGAAGTCATGATTCTTATCGATCTGCTTGCTGTCATCCAATGAGGAACAGATTCATGGGCTACAGCCTAACTCAGGCTCCCATGGTTCGCATGCAAGTGTACGTTGTCAGCTTCCGGATTTATCACTTGCGACTGGAACCGGCGTCACATTCTGGCTCAACGCGAGTAATTTATTGCCGTTTTTGCCAACTCAATGCGCCTTTCCAAGTATCTGGTTTTACCTCAGTGCTGGTCTGCCAGATCAATCAGCGCTCTTTCCCGCACTCTTCTCAGCTTTCTCTCCGGAGGTCTCTCCAGTATTTCCTGCGCCGGGCCAGGCCGCATGCTCAAGAGGCAAGTGGCCGAATCGTAGGCAGTACTCCAACCAATCGGCAAGAAATCCGTTCACCTGAGTTTTTTCATCCGGGTGATGCATAAAGCGATTGGGATAGTCGTTAACCGGTGCGATTTGTGTATCGCGATAGCAGCTAATAACCTCTGCCATCATGGCATCGTGGTATACCCGAACAGTCATCTGTGGATTATTGAGCCAACGGCCCTTGTTATGGATCTGCTCAAGCAGGAGGGTTTCGGTGTAGCGCGCGGTTTGCAGCACTTGAATTCGAACGCGCCCTAAGTATTCACTTTCTCGATGCAACTCGATTTCACATACGGGTTCATCGTCGACCCTCAGCTGGCGCAGTCGGCCTAGGCGATGGTAGTTGCCCTCGCACAAAGCGCCCAGTTGACGCAGGTCTGG
This sequence comes from Marinobacter salexigens, assembly GCF_018860765.1. GTDB lineage: Bacteria > Pseudomonadota > Gammaproteobacteria > Pseudomonadales > Oleiphilaceae > Marinobacter > Marinobacter salexigens_A. The sequence continues at coordinate 60,292 of NZ_JAHKPV010000015.1, read as the reverse complement.
CACGTAGCGCTTGGGTTTCATTGCCCATTCGTTCATAACTACCACCCTGCCCGCAACCTTGTACGGTTTAGCTCCAGCCATTGAAGGGCAATAATTGCAGCGGCGTTGTTGATGCGACCATCAGATATCATGGCTATAGCTTCGTTTGCAGAAACGACGTGAGCTCGTATATCTTCGCTTTCCTCTTCCAAACCAAACAAACCGCCCGCGGATTCGGTACTTACTTTCCCGCAATACAGGTAGACCATTTCGGTAGTGCCGCCCGGGGAGACCAAGTAATCGCAAATTTTTTCCAATTTGCTAAAGCTTAGGCCCGCTTCTTCCTCAGCTTCCCTTTGGGCGACCTCTTCGCTTGTTTCGCCGTCTTCGTTCATTCCGGCGACCAGCTCCAGCAACCAAGGCGATTGTTCGCGTCCGAGTGCACCGAGGCGGAACTGTTCAAGCAGTACAACTTCGTCCCTTTCAGGGTCGTAGGGGAGTACGCAGGTGGCGTCGCCACGAATGAAGAGTTCGCGGGTAAACTGTGGCATGCTTCGACCGTCAAAGCGCGGGTGTGTCAGCCATAGCTTGTCCATGCGGAAGAAGCCTTGAAAGACGGTTTCGCGCTTTTCGACTTTGACGTCGCTGGCTTTAAACTGGAACGGCTTTGTCATGCTTTGCTCTGTTTGACTTGGGTTTTGCACGATAGCCGGTTGGTGTTGTTTATTGCAAGCCTGCTTTGGGTGCAAGACAGCTGCGGGCGAGCGCTTCCCAAAACACGCTGTGGATACATCCCTGTACGCTTGGCTACGCCATCCATGGCTTCGCACAGTTTTGGGAAGCGCTCGCCCACAGCTGCCCCGTGCATCATAGTAATACACTTACAGTCATTAGCTGGCTGGATAGCACCCAGCCAGCTAATCAGGCTAAGAACTTACACTTTGTCGTAAAGCTTACTTCCAGATTCCACGAACTCCCGAGACTTCTCTTTCATGCCAGCACCCACTGCCGAAATCTCGTCTATGCCGTTCTCTGCCGCGTAGTCGCGAACTTCTTGGGAGATTTTCATGGAGCAGAATTTCGGGCCGCACATGGAGCAGAAGTGTGCCACTTTGGCGGAGTCCTTCGGTAGGGTTTCATCATGGAAGGCTCGGGCGGTGTCTGGGTCGAGGCCAAGGTTGAATTGGTCTTCCCAACGGAATTCGAATCGGGCTTTGGAAAGAGCATTATCGCGTATTTGGGCGCCGGGGTGCCCTTTGGCCAAGTCAGCGGCGTGAGCGGCGATTTTGTAGGTAATGATGCCGGTTTTTACATCGTCTTTGTTGGGCAGGCCCAAATGTTCTTTGGGAGTGACGTAGCAAAGCATGGCACAACCGAACCAACCGATCATGGCAGCGCCGATGCCGGATGTAATGTGGTCGTAGCCCGGGGCTATGTCGGTAACCAAGGGGCCTAAGGTGTAGAAGGGAGCCTCGTCACAACATTCCAGCTGTTTATCCATATTCTCTTTTACTAGGTGCATGGGTACGTGGCCGGGGCCTTCGATCATGCATTGAACATCATGCTTCCAAGCAATTTTGGTGAGTTCACCTAGGGTTTCCAGTTCGCCAAACTGGGCAGCATCGTTGGCGTCGGCTATGGAGCCCGGGCGTAGGCCGTCGCCGAGGCTGAAGGAAACGTCGTAAGCCTTCATGATTTCGCAGATGTCTTCGAAGTGCTCGTACAAGAAGCTTTCTTTGTGATGGGCCAAACACCACTTCGCCATGATGGAGCCGCCACGAGAGACAATACCTGTGGTGCGCTTGGCGGTCATGGGTACGTGGTGCAAGCGCACGCCGGCGTGGATGGTGAAGTAGTCAACGCCCTGCTCCGCTTGCTCGATTAAGGTGTCCCTAAAGATTTCCCAAGTGAGGTCTTCGGCAACGCCGCCTACTTTTTCCAGAGCCTGATAGATGGGTACTGTGCCAATGGGAACCGGCGAGTTTCGAATCAGCCATTCACGGGTTTCGTGAATGTTCTTGCCGGTCGACAGGTCCATGATGGTGTCGGAGCCCCAGCGTATGCCCCAGGTGAGCTTTTCCACTTCTTCCTCGATTGACGAGGTGACCGCTGAGTTGCCGATGTTGCCGTTGATTTTCACCAGAAAATTGCGACCGATGATCATGGGCTCGGATTCGGGATGGTTGATGTTGGCCGGGATAATCGCCCGACCTCGAGCAACTTCACTGCGCACAAACTCGGGGGTGATTTCCTTTGGAATGCTGGCGCCGAAGGATTGGCCGGGATGTTGATCATCTGCCAAGCCCTGCTCCCGAGCTTCCTGTAGTTTCATGTTTTCGCGAATCGCGATGTATTCCATCTCTGGTGTAATAACGCCTTTGCGGGCGTAATGCATCTGGGTAACGTTCTTACCTTCAAGCGCTCGCAGTGGTTTGCGCTCATCCATGAAACGAAGCGGATCAAGCTGTGGGTCTTTCATGCGACGGCGGGTGTATTCAGAGGTGTAACCTGACAAGGGTGCGGTGTCTTCACGCTCGGCTATCCATGCAGCACGAATAGCGGGAAGCCCTTTGCGTAGATCAATGGTCGCGCCGGGGTCACTGTAGATGCCCGAGGTGTCGTACACCATCACTGACGCATTTTTCTCACCACCCAGTTCTGTGGGTGTGTCCTGTACGGTAATTTCCCGCATAGGCACCCGTAGGTCGGAGCGACTACCCTGTACGTATATTTTCCGCGATCCTGGCAACGGTTGTATCGCGGCGGAATCTACGCGGGCGGAATCACTGAGGTAAGTTGGTAAATCTGTCATCATTCGCTCCCGGAAAATTGTTTTGGTATTCGGGTCGCGCATGACGGAGATAGTAGCTTTGCCTTTGTTTATTAGGCAGTGCTGGCTCTTCGATAGTCTGGTCTCAATCCCTACGCCGGTATTATCCGGATCAGGTCGCGGGTTCTGCGTTGCAATCTCAGCCGGTGGCCTAAATACGTCTGGCCGCCAGCACCCCGTCAAGACGCGAGTCTGTAATACATAGCACGCAAAGTGAGTGCTGTTTGCAAGTGTAGAGCTGAGCGCAATTATTGTCCATAATGACCGGTCTGTTTAGGCCGGTACGACTTTCCATGCCATTACTGATGCCAGATCCGTAATATCTTTAGATATCCGGCATCCCTGTTGAGCGCCTCGAAAGGGCGCAGACGCGCACATGTACTCAGGAGTAACAATGAAAAAACGATTGCTTTCCGGACTTGTTGGCCTCTTGGCGGCACAGCCCGCCCTTTCCTTGGATCTGGTAGAGACCTACGAGAAAGCACTCTCCTACGACTCTGGTATTGCAACAGCTCAGGCCAGATTCGAATCGCAGCAGGCCTCGAGTGATATCAGCCAGAGCGCTTTATTGCCTCAAATTGGCGCCTATGGCGATGCCCAACATATTGATATTGACGGCCCCAACCAAGACAACAGCTATCGCGAGCTAAAATACGGCCTTCAACTGACACAGCCTCTGTTTCGCGCTGACGCATGGTTTCGCTATGACGCCAGCCAGTTTCAAACAGACTCAGCACGTGCTCAGTACAATCTGGCCCAACAGCAACTGATTCTTGACGTCGCAACTGCTTACTTTAACGTGTTGCGAGCGCAAGATACGGTAATGACCTCTCAGGCCACCGAGGCAGCAATCCAGCGCCAATACGAGCAAGCTCAAGAGCGTTTTGATGTGGGCCTTATTGCCATCACAGAAGTGTACGAAGCCCGCGCCAGCTACGACGACAGCAGGAGCTTACGCATCGCTGCAGAGAACCAAGCAAACATTGCCAAGGAACAGCTGGCCCGTTTGACTGGCGAATACACGAACGAACTGGAAAACCTGCGCCAGAATTTCCCTCTTGGCCGCCCGGAGCCCATGGACCCAGCTGCGTGGGAAATGACCGCGCTGGAGCAGAACTGGTCTATTCAGTCTGCCATGTATGATTTGAACGCCAGTGAATCCGGATTAAAACAAGCCAAGGCGGGCCACTACCCCACCTTGGATCTAAGTGCGTCTTACGGTAAATCCGATGTTCACGGTATCGAGCAAAATCCGCCCGCCCTGCAGCGTGACGGCGAAACAACTCAGGGTGTTATCGCGCTGAACCTCACGGTGCCTTTGTACTCGGGCGGCGGCACTCAAGCGGGGGTGCGTCAGCAGAGGTCTTTGGTGACCGTGGCAGAACAGTCGTTGAATACCGTTCGCCGCGACGTGCGTGTCAATACCCGCAGCCTGTTCCTGACGATCAACAATAATATTGAAACAGCTTCAGCTCTGGAGCGCACCATCATCTCCCGCCGCAGCGCACTCGATGCCACTCGCGCGGGTTATGACGTAGGCACTCGGAATATCGTTGAAGTACTGGATGCGGAACGAGCTTACTACGTGGCCCTGAGAGATTACGCCAACGCACGCTACGACTACGTCATCAACATGCTTCAGCTAAAACAGGCTGCAGGCACACTCAGCCCGAGAGATTTGATTGAACTGAACAACTGGCTTAGCGCCAACGCACCGGGCATTGAGGCTCTCGCCAACGATAAAGAAACCCTGAAGGACCCGACCCTTTAGGTTAACCTTTAATACTCGGACAATGACTGAAACAGGGTGTGGAACCCAGCTTCCGCACCCTGCCTCTCATCACACCCTCGCAATGATTCCATCAACAACCCTATCCAGTGCACCCTTATTCTTGTTAACCACCGAGAGCGCCCGCTGACCACTCGCCTGACGCTCATCAGCATTGCTGAACAAAGTTGATAAGTGATGAAAGAGTTCATCGCTGTTACCGACCATGGTCACACCACCACCGTCAAGGAGACTTTGATAGATCGTTTCAAAGTTGAACACGTGGTGCCCGGAAACCACAGGGATGCCCCAGCCTGCGGGCTCTAAAGGGTTGTGACCGCCGCGCCGAATCAGCGAACCGCCAACAAAAGCTACATCACTGGCGCCATAGAGCATCATCAACTCACCCATGGTGTCGGCAAGGTATACTTGGGCACCTGAAAAATCATCGCCCAACGAGCGCCTCGCCAGAGAAAACTCATTTTGGAGAGCCAAATCCGCCACGGATTCAAACCGCTCGGGGTGGCGTGGCACGATAATCAAAAGTGCTTCAGGTTGATCGCGCAAAAGTTGCTTATGCGCTGCCAATAACTGGGCATCTTCGCCATCATGGGTGCTGCCAGCAACCCATACAGGACGGTTAGATAGGGACTGTTTTAACTGCAGTGATTCTTGACGCACCGCCTCAGGTATATCCACATCAAACTTGACGCTGCCAGTAACGGCAACTTTAGAGGCAGCCACCCCTATTCTGCGAAAGCGCTCTGCATCCTTTTCAGCCTGAGCAGCCACCCAACTGATGCTGCGCATAATCGGCGCAACCAGACGCTTAACACGTTCGTAACCCTGTGCAGAACGTTCGGAGAGTCGTGCATTGATCAGGAATACCGGCACACCTCTGGAGCGGCTTTGGCGAATCATGTTTGGCCATATTTCCGTTTCCATAATGACCAGAATCCTAGGATTGACCCGATTCAGAAAGCGGCGTATCGACCCGGGAGTATCATAGGGTGCGTAGGCATACTGAACCTGACCACCAAACATTTTCATCGCCTGCGTGAGGCCTGTGTCCGTCATGGCTGTCATCAAGACAGTAATATCGGGATTGCGGGCGAGCAGTCGCCGCACCATGGGCGCCGCGGCAATCGTCTCACCCACCGACACAGCATGTACCCAGACAACCGTACCGCTGGCCCGAGGCACAAAGCCAACACGCTGTTGCCAATTCACCCTTAGTTCCGGCGCCTCTCGGCCTTGCCACCACAACCGCAGTAGAATAAACGGTAGCGCCAAGCGTATAAGCTGTGAATAAATAAATTGAAGCACGCAGGACCCCCAGAAAACCAAGTGCGATATCATATCGTAAAGCCTAATCATTTGCTTCCGACTCACTCTACCGGGCAGCATAGGCCAAGCACTAACCCACTGAGCTTGCAGGGCAGATTTCAAGTGACTAAGACATACCGCCATCAGGCGCGCAATACAGACTACTCAGCCTACCGCCACCCCCGCTGGTGGCCGACTTGGGTTGGGATTTTTGTCATGTGGTGTTCCGCACAACTCCCTATCCGCTTTCAGTGGTGGTTAGGCAAGTGCATAGGGCTTCTAGCGTTGCGGCTAACCAAAAAACGGCGTCACATCGCCGAGGTTAATATACGCCTGTGCTTCCCCGAGCTTCCTAAGGCACAGCAAGATGCATTAGTTCGCAACACCTTTATCGCAAACGGCATTGGCTTAATGGAATTGGGAACAGCCTGGTTCCGAAACCCTGCAAAGTTAACAGACATAACGGAAGTTCATGGCAAGGAACATCTTGATAACGCCTTGGCCGAAGGCAAAGGCGTGTTGCTACTCGGGGGCCATTACAGCACTCTAGACTTAGGGGGCAGCTTGGTTACCGAGTACATAGAAGCTGACGTTATGCAGCGGGATCACAATAACCCTCTGATGAACGCCGTTATGACCCGGGCAAGGGAGCGCCGCTATGAGACGGTTCTTGGCGCACGAGATCTCCGTGGCCTGTTCCGCAGCCTGCGAAACAACCGCACGGTGTGGTATGCCGCAGATCAAGACTACGGCCGCAAAGATATTGTTTTCGCCCCATTTTTTGGGGTGCCAACGGGCACCATTACGGCCACCTCCCGTATTGCTGCACGCAGCCACTGCAAAGTAGTCCCGTTCAGCCACTTCCGGAGGCAGGATAAACCGGGCTATGACATTTACTTCCACCCTCCTCTGGACCCATTTCCCAGCGGCGACGACATGCAGGACGCAACCGAAATCAACCAGATTCTTGAGCGAGAAATCCGCCGCGCTCCAGACCAATACCTCTGGATGCACCGTCGTTTTAAAACACGGCCGGACATAAACGACCCGGGCTTTTATGGCGACAAATAACCCTTCTGTTACGCCTGTAATATGGTTGCTTACAGACAACAAGCCCGGGCACCGGAATCAGCTAAAAGGTCTGGGTAACCGATTGCGGGTTAAAGCCGGCGCCAGTCTGTTCTGGATTTCAACTCAAGACACCAAGGTTCCGCTTTGGCGGGCGTTACTGGCAATCCCCCCTTCACTGGACCCGTCGCTCCCCCAACCCGATCTGGTTATTGCTGCAGGCTCCGGCACACACAGGCTTTTACTCTCACTAAGAAGGCGCAGAAACGCCAAAACGCTGGTGATTATGAAGCCCAGCTTCCCACGCCAATGGGTCGATGGCGCCATAATTCCTGCCCATGATGGCGTAGCACAAGACCAGAAAACGCTAATCACCGAAGGCGCCATAAACACCGTCACACCCCTTGCCAGAGTTACTGACAAACCGGAGGCTCTGTTATTACTTGGGGGGCCATCGGCACATTTTGACTGGGACGACGACGTGATACTCGGGCAGGTGGCTCACCTGATCGGCGAATATCCTGAATGGCGCTGGACGATTACGAGTTCAAGGCGAACACCAGAAGCGCTCGTAACAAAAATTGATGAGTTTTCAAGCGCCAAAATTAGCGTGGTTACCCCTGAACAGACACATGAAAATTGGCTCAACCATCAAATCGCTGCATCCCGCGCCATTTGGGTAACACCGGACAGCATGTCCATGGTGTGCGAGGCAGCAACATCCGGGGTACCAACCGGACTATTCCAACTACCAGAACACTCCGGAAGCCGTGTTGCAAACGGCATATTAGAACTCGTAAAAGCGGGTTATGTGGCACGTTGGAGTGATCATGCAGCGGTCATGGTAGGCAAAACCGGCCAGAAAAAGGCTCTCTGGGAAGCGGACCGGGCTGCCGATTGGGTGATACAACGCTGGCTTGCACCAGATACCCAAAAGCGATCAAAACCAAAGAGGGGGAGCTCTTGAAAATCCTTCAGGCACTGCCGGCGCTCCACAGTGGCGGAGTAGAGAGAGGCACCGTCGAGTTTGCTGCGGACCTTGTACGGCGCGGCCACGAGTCCTTTGTCGTTTCTAATGGTGGCCCTCTGGCGAAGCGCCTTGAGGAGCAAGGCTCGACTCACATTGAAATGCCCATTCATCGTAAGTCGCCGGCGTCGTTGGGGCAAATCCGCCCCATGCGATCCCTGATTCAGGAGTTGCAACCAGACATTATTCACGTGCGCTCACGCATGCCCGCTTGGATTGTGCGCCTTGCATGGAAGGGGTTACCCATACATCAGCGGCCAGCCATTGTTTCAACCTTTCACGGCATGTACTCCGTTAATCCGTATAGCGCCATCATGGCAAAGTCCGATCAGGTGATTGCAGTATCCAATTGCGTGCGGAACTACATCATCCAAAACTATCAAGTTCCGGAGCAAAAACTGACGGTCATTCAGCGTGGCGTGGATGTGGATTATTTCCAGCGCAGAGAATTGAACGAGGCATGGCGTCATGCTCTAGTAGCGAAGTTTCCCGAGCTCCAAAACAAACGCATTCTGATGATGCCCGGGCGCATTTCGCGGTGGAAAGGCCAATTACAGTTTCTTGACGTCATGCAGGAGATCACCCGCAAAAACCCAGATTGCCACGGTATTATTGTGGGCGGAGCGGAATCGGGCAAAGAGCGCTTTATGCACGAGCTTGAGCGATATAGGAAGAAGCTTGGGCTTGCCAACAAGGTGACGTTTCTGGGGCAGAGAGACGACATGGCAGAGCTATACCTCTTTGCCGATCTGGTGTGCCACATGTCCACCAAGCCAGAACCTTTTGGTCGCACAGTGACTGAAGCGCTATCCTCAGGCACACCTGTGGTTGCCTTTAACCGAGGCGGCGCGGCAGAAACATTACAAGCCTGTTTTCGCGATGGGCTGGTAACACCAGATGATACCCATGAGTTCGCACAGGTAGCCCTCAAACTGTTACAGGGCAGAACTCCAGCCATTGAAATTCCGTACCGTTTTCGGCTTCAAGCGCAAACTGAGTCTACGCTCGATATATACCAGAAATTGGTACAACAATAGTCTGGTAGAGAACGAGCCTGCAGTTACCGAAAGCGTTGCAGCGAGGGAATCAGTTTTTCTAACTGGGAGAGCACCAGGTCACCAGCGCGATCGTCTTTATTGGCGTTACTTGGCAGACTAGGCACACCTGATCCTAACGGGTGCAGATTACAGTATCCCGCCTCCTGAAAGCGCAGAAGCGCTTTACGGTGACGCTCACTTGGCTGTGCATTGTCTGGCGCCAAAACAACGGTTGGCTTTTGGCTCGCAATTGCTTCATTAACCATCGTCATGCTGTCCCCCGTGACAAAAACGACATCCGCCGCGCCCAGATAGCTGCTCATGACTTTTTTGGGTTCATTGCTCCACCAAACGGAGTCTGCCAACACTGCCTGCGGCAACTCGTTTCTTAACAACTGCTCACCTGCATCACCCGTGCGCCGCGAGGTCGTAACAAGCCACCGGCAATCGTCTCGATTAGATAAACCCTCGACAAGCTCCCCTAGGTGCCGCCACGTAGCCTCTTCATAAATAAAGCCTGAACCGTCACCACCAACAATAAGGCTGTAGAGCGGTTGCTGTGCCTGCAACTGCAAACTGGCTCGCAGCATACGGCCCTTACGGCCTTGCTCGCTCAGATCAGTTCCCGTTGGAACCAGATCCATAACGATATTGTGCGGCTCTCCGGTCGGCTCAAGGGTCAAGTGTGCCGCAAAGTCATCCGAATTCAACCTGCGACTTGAACCCAAAAATACATTCGGCACAGACCACTTTCGTGCCAAGGCAATGTTCAAAAACGAGGTATTCCCGCCCGCAGAGATGATCAGATCCGGCGGTGTGTCACCAAGACCCCTTGTACGATAAAAAGCCTTGCCAACATTGGTGCCTATGCCACGCACTTTGAGCGCATAAGGCAACAAAACACGTGCCGCTGGTCTCGCACGTAAACTGACCGTTTGCTCCGAGCAAACTAACTCGTATCGCTTCGACAGCCAATGCACCAAACCCCGCGCCTGATGGACATGACCGGGAACGCCATCCGATAAAATCAGCACCTTCAATCTGGTCACTTACGGCCCATTACCTCCTGATAAACATTGAGCGTTTCGGCAACCATATTATCGACCGTTAACGCCTGCTGAGCCCAATCAAACAGTGATGCCTGATCCTGCTTAGCCATCTCAAGGTTTTGCATCAGCCCGCTCAATCTATCGCTGAGCGCCTCAACATTATCGCACTCAACTAGATACTCAGGTGGCAGCACCTCCTCAGCACCAGGCACCCTTGTAGATAGTACGGGTAGACCGCACAGCAACGCTTCGGCCAACGCATAACTAAACCCCTCACGATGAGAGGCGAACACGAGCAAGTCCGCCACCTGCATCATTGCCCGAACATCAGAGCGAAAGCCCGCCAGCTTCACGCACTGCTCCAAGCCTCTTTTGCGAATCATGCTTTCCAGCGTGGGTCGCTCTGCCCCCTCTCCAACAATAATTAATTGCCCATGGCGGGGCTGCCACGCTGAAATCAGGTTATCAAAGGCTTTAGTGGGTACCAACCGACCGACGGACAGGGTTATTGGAAGATGTGCTCTCAAATCAAAGGTTTGCGCAAATGCGTACCGATCAACCGCTTGCTCGGAACAAGGTTTGATACCGTTGTAAACAACACGCACATCAGGGTGTGTAAGGTTGGAAGTTACACCCTTACTGACACCTATAACTGTTTGCATTCGGGCAAACATCCCAGTCGAACGCTTACTATTATGAATAGTCCCCACGCGATACCCGGGAACTACGACCCTAATATGTGCCAGCATTTCAACCGCTTTGTTAGCTTGGGCATGAACGATATCAGGGGCTTCCTGTCGTAAAATCCAAGCAAGGTGCCCTAACAGTAGCGGATTACGGCGCCCTCCACTTAAATCGAGTGCGATATGCTTCACAGATGGCTCAAAGCGACTGCGGTATTTTTTATGACCTATGGCGACCAGATTGCAGCCAGCACTCGCCAAGCCGTTACTAAGCTCAACGAAATGGCTCTCAAGCCCACCGTCTCCGTCTCCGGCCATGACCTGACATACTTTCATCCACAACCTCTTTGTATTAGTCAGGGGATTTGGCGCCCCCCTTAACTGCCAGACAGAGCAGCCTGTGTTAATATTCCGCCCTTCGAAGATGCCAATGCTGACTTAAAGCAACGTTTGGAGCAATTGCATGATTTATCCCGTCATTATGGCTGGTGGCACCGGCTCACGCCTTTGGCCACTGTCTCGGCAGCTGAACCCGAAACAGTTTCTTAAGCTGACCGACGGTCCGCTCTCTATGCTGCAATCTACAGTGGCCAGGCTCGATGGAATGGACATTCGCAAACCGCTGCTAATTTGCAATGAGGAGCACCGCTTTTTGGCGGCAGAGCAGATGCGACAATCCGGACTTGAGGACAGCAGCATTATTCTGGAGCCTTGCGGTCGTAACACCGCGCCTGCCATCGCGCTGGCAGCGCTTCGCCTGTGTGAGAGCAGCGATAGTGAAGACCCTTTAATGCTAGTTCTTGCCGCGGACCACCTCATCAAAGATGTAAGTGCTTTCCAACAAGGCGTAGCAAAAGCCGTACCTTTAGCCCAAGAAGGCAAGCTTGTGACCTTCGGAATTGTTCCCCATCAACCGGAAACCGGTTACGGATATATACACCGTGGAGCTGAACTTTCTGCTGATTGTTACTCGGTTGATGGCTTTGTTGAAAAGCCCGACAGTCAAACGGCTAAGGCCTATCTTGAATCAGGAGAGTACCTCTGGAACAGCGGCATGTTTATGTTCGGTGCCCAGCAGTACCTAAACGAACTTGAGTTACACCGCCCGGATATTCTCAAAGCCTGCCGTGCGGCTATGGCAGACACCCATGAAGACCTTCACTTTATCCGGGTTAACTCCGAGCTGTTCGCCAGTTGCCCCTCCGAATCCGTTGACTACGCCGTTATGGAAAAAACCGATCACGCTGCGGTTGTTTCTCTTGACGCTGGGTGGAGCGATATAGGTTCCTGGTCCGCTCTTTGGGAAGTTAACGATAAAGACGCTGAGGGAAATAGCCTGAGTGGAGACGTGATAGCTCTCCAAGCCAGCAACACCCTTGTGCGTGCAGACAGTAGGCTCGTCGCCACGATTGGTGTCGATGATCTTGTAATCATTGAAACCAAAGACGCGGTTCTCGTTGCTCGCAAAGACAAGGTTCAGGAAGTAAAAGCAGTGGTCGAGCAAATCCGCAATGATGGCCGGCACGAACATATGAACCACCGTGAGGTGTATCGCCCCTGGGGCGTTTATGACTCCATAGACAGTGGCCATCGCTATCAAGTCAAGCGAATCACTGTGAAGCCTGGCGCCAAGCTTTCCGTGCAGATGCATCATCATCGCGCCGAACACTGGATCGTCGTCAGCGGCACCGCAAAGGTAACGAACGGCGAAAAAACCTATCTGGTCACTGAAAATCAGTCCACTTATATCCCGATAGGACAGGTGCATTCTTTGGAAAACCCGGGCGTTATCGATTTAGAGCTAATTGAAGTCCAGTCCGGCTCCTATCTCGGTGAGGATGATATTGTCCGGTATGAAGATCGATACGGCAGAAAGTGAGGCTTTGAGTCTGCCTAACAAAGAGACCAAACAACCTAAGGGGTCGCAATGATCTTCTGCATCTTTTCTTTCAACAGGGGCCAGTTCCTAGAAAACTGCATCCGCTCCATTGAAAGTTGCGCCCCAGGGCACCCTATCACGATTTTTGATGACAACAGCAACGACCCTGAAACAATACGAGTACTCGAAAACTATAGTAAGACGCACGACATCATTCGACCCGATCAAAATGTAAAGTCGCGCCATCACCTTGGTGGGCTCTATGGCAACATGCAGCTGGCCTTCGAAAAATTTCGCCATGCTGACTTAGTCTGTTACCTGCAAGATGACACTCAAATGGTGCGACAATTGGGTGACGACGACTTTGCTAAAATTGAACACGCTTTTACCGCAGAGCCTTCGCTCGCCTTTATAAGCCCATGCTTTATTCGCGGAATTAATTTTACTAAGAACGCCCAATACTCCTATAACTCTGGGCTTGGGCTCTATTTCAAGGAATCCACACCGCGCAGTTCAGGCGCCTATTTTTCCGCACTGCTCATAATGAAGCCCCAACGTTTGGTATCCGCCAAATGGACATTTTCTCACTCAGAGCCGGAAAATAATAAAGTAGCGGCCAAAGCTTTTACACTAATGGGCTACCTTCATGCCCCATTTGCTATGTGGCTGCCTGAGGTCCCAGCATATCGCGGCAAGAAAAAGACGATCGGTTTAAAGCTTGCTGAAAAAAAGAGAAACTGCGGTTACTATCCGTTTGCACTGATGTCAGAACAGGAAAGCACGTCTCTTAAACATAGAGACAGTCACAAGCTACCTGTTGCAGAAGACTTTTTGCGTTGTGAAGGTTTTGAACCACCAAAACCATGGGCCTATAATCCGCTGGCGAATACTGGCTGGTTGAAACCCTTAAATCAGCTTGAGGTGAGCGTTCGTCGTTTATTAAAGTAACTCAGGCATCCCACGAGCAATCCCGAAGTTGTATTACCCCTGATTCAAGGGCCGCCTCTGGCCTCGGAGTCAAAGATTACTTACAGGACTGACACCATGAAGCTTTCTGTCATTATGACCACTTACAATTCGCCAGAGTGGCTTGAAAAAGTTCTGTGGGGATACAGCGTCCAGTCCCATGAAGACTTCGAGATGATCATTGGAGACGACGGATCTACAAAAGAGACCCAAGAGGTTATCGACCGCATTCGTGACGAAACCGGCATGAAGATTAAACACGTATGGCAGGAAGACAAGGGCTTTCGGAAGTGTCGAATCCTGAATAAATCTATCTTAGAGGTAGAGTCAGAGTATGTCGTTTTTACTGACGGCGACTGCATACCTCGCAAAGACTTCCTAGAAGTTCATGCCCGGGAAGCAGAGCCTAATAAATACCTTTCTGGCGGTTATCACAAGCTCCCTATGAGCACCAGCAAGGCCATTACTAAAGACGACATCATCAGTGGGCGCTGCTTTGATCTAAAATGGTTAAAAGCTAACGGTCTTAAATCCAGCCATAAAAACAGCAAGCTCACCGCGACCCCGCTCAAGGCGAAAATTTTTAACGCCCTCACGCCAACAGCCTGCAACTTCAAAGGGTCGAATGGCTCAGCTTGGCTCAAGGACATCTTGGCAGTGAACGGCTTTGACGAACGAATGCCCTGGGGCGGACTTGATCGTGAGTTTGGCGTGAGGCTTACTAATATAGGCATCAAGCCCAAGCACGTCCGCTACAACGCTATTGTTATCCATTTGGACCATAAGCGTGGGTACAAAGACCCTGAGCTTGTCGCAGCTAACAAGGCCTTGCGTGTGGATTCAGAAAAACAAGGAATCACACGCACCACTCACGGAATAGAGCAGCTTTCTCGCCCCGCCCATAATTAAGAGCGCGGGCGGGACGACATCAAGTTTTGGCAGAGTTGGTGAAAGTTATCGGCAATCTCGTCACGCTGATAGCCTTGAAGCGCTTCAAAATTACCTGCGAGTTGCTCGTAGGTCCCATCATTCACCCAGCGGACCAGCATTTGAGATAAAGACGCCTGAGTTGGCTCAAAATACTCGACAACCCCGTTGAGAGCGCCCTTCATTTGATAGCCAGAAACAACCAACGACGGTTTTCTGTAGAGCAGCACATCAACATCAATCCCAGACGCCTTACTTTTTCCGTATACCTCGTGATACTTCCGAAAGTGAGTGTGAACTTGTATAGGCGCAAGCAAAAAGTCGATGCTCTTAACTTTCTCTTCAAACACCTCGGCCGGCACGTAGCTTTCGCTATAGTCCAAGGAGAACATCTGGCCCTCCAGAGATTTGAACTTCGCAAGAATTGACTGCGCTTGTTTATCGGCAGCCTTTCCAAGCAAAACAAGCCGAACCGGCTTATTGAGCTGCGCCAAACACGCTTTAAGAGCGCTGAACACCAACTCAAAATCCTTCTTCGCATTCGTCACTTTTCCTGTGATTGCGATTCGGACCTCTTCATCACTTTTCACTAGGGTCTGATGTTTTGTTCCAAGAAACCCAAATGGCAACACCGGAGGTAGAACCCGGGAGGCGGGTAGCCATTTGTTTTTCAGTACATAATCGGTAATGGCTTGATTGGGAAACATGAAGTAATCAATTTTTTGGAATAGCCTATCTTTTGCGCGCCACTCCCCGCCAACCAACACTTTTCGAATCAGGTGAGAGAGGATGCCAAAGATATTCACAAATGGTTTATGGAAGTGTCCCCAGGGGGCAAAATCGCAATGCGCATTATGCACTCTAACCATTGAGGGCGCTGCGGACTCGATTTGAGCCAGCTCATCCCAGTAGTGGCGAATCGTGTTGAAGTATAGAATATCCGCAGACTCAAAAACGGCTTTCATTCGGCGGATAAATACATCAACTGACTCATCAGGCTTTTTCAGGTGTGCAGTGAAAACGGAACCGCTGTTGGCGTCCAACCCTGCATCTTCAAAAATTTTCGGCAGTGTCACAATCGAAATCTTGAAAAGGCCGTTTCCCAGAACCTCAACAATATTCCGAATCAGCTCACTGTGGTGGTGCAGCTCGACCACAACAAGATGAATGACCGGCTTCACTTTGTCATCCAACGCAACTTGATTCATAAGGTTCTAACCCGTCCAATTCGGCCGAGGGCCGCCAGCATCTTATAACTTGAATAAACGCCTAAGGGCCAACTCTAAGCTATTCAGTTTTTTGAGCCAGCGACTCCCTTGCATGGGATAGTATCCCCAAGGCGTTGGCAGGTTGCTATTCGTACACTCCAGAAAATCTTCTGCAATAGGCAGCACATCAGACGACCGGGTATTTAAGCTGCGGACCTCCTGATCGCTCATTATCTTATAGGGGTACAGGTCGCACCCCCTTGCCCTTTCTGCCAACTTCAATGCTAGGGTCTTACGCTTTCCGCGGTATGCGGGCACTTCAGGTAGCCACATTGCGAACGGCGAAAATAGGTGGCCTATCCGCTCGAAATGCTGTCTGGCCTGCTGGTCGTTCTCGGGTTCATTTCTGCGAAACAACCAGCCTTTATCCAACAACCTAGAAGGGCGAACAATCAGGATAGCTGAGAAGTACTGGCCTGCACTCTGCCCTGTATCGCTTCGACGATAGGCCGCTAAATCGGGATTGAAATCCAACGTTGAGACATCCCGCTCTCGATTTATCCCTTTTAAAAAACATGGATGAAGAAATGCAAGGTTTGGATTCTCATCAAACGTGCGATCGAATCCCGCTATTTCGTCGCTAGCAAGAGGGCGGACAACTTGCATGTCATCTTGCAAAAAACAAACAAGACTGCGGTCGGCAGCATACTCCAGCGCCGACTGCATATTGCCGTACAACCCCCCCAGCTTGTGCGTGGACTGGTTTCCAGGCTGCAGCACTTCATGCTTATCTGCGAATCGGGCTAGCACCTCGCAGGTATAGTCGTCGTAGCTTTCGTCATCAAAAATCGCAATATCCGCGTCCGGTACGCACTGCTCGATTGTACTTATGCAGTGCTCCAAAAACCGACCGCGATTGAATGAAAAAACACAGAATAGAAGCCTAGTATTCATAGATAACCTATCAATCAGTGCGTTCGGGAGAAACTTTGCTCCAGAACCAAACGAAGGCCACTGGAAACCAAAAAAACAACCACAGCATTTTTATTGACGAGATAACGCCCTGTGAAACAGTCAGCGTGAGAATAAACACCAACCCAAGTATGCCTACTAAGCGCACCTTTTCCTGACTCGCCAACGCTGAACTGTATACACTCTTAAATAGCAGCCCGGCCATTAGAATGAGGAATAGCACACCAATGATCCCTGTTTCTACTAGTGTGCCCACATAAACACTGTGAGGATGAAAAACGGGAATGCCATTGGGTTTCCAAAACGCCTCTACTGCAGGGACGTACCGACTTTCTGTTCCCAGCCCGAAGCCAAATAACCAAGAGTCCGGCGGATAGTCTATATATCCCTTCCAAATTTCTAGCCGATAAGAGGTTCCTCTAGCCATCAACTGGTCCATTAACGACTCGGGGCCATAGGTGATTACTACCGCACCAACCACCATGGCTATAGCGACAACCGAAATAAGGAAGCTCCTGAGCCTGACGCCCGAGTGCAGCTCAACGATGGCGATAAATGGCAAATAAGCTAGCATCGCAACGATGGGGCCACGGCTCTCGGAGAGCAAAACGGCCACTGCGACGAGAGCCAAGGTAAACAGCAGCAAAAGGCGGTCTCTTACTGCTGTTGGAGCGACTTGCTTAGCTAGAACAAAATGCGCAATCGCCAAAAACACGATAAACACGGCGCCGGCATGGATAGGGTTATGCAGGCCGCCAAAGCCGGTCAGTCGCCCTTGCATGCCATCCAAAAGCACAAACTTCAAAATTCCGGCTAATGCAGCGCAACATGTAATAACCAAAAGATATTTGGCCCACCACACGGGGCGGCGCATTACATCTGGCAGCCATGCCCAAAGAGCAAGAAGACCAAATGCTGCTTCGATAGACCATCGCAGGGCTCGGAAGTGTCCATCAATCGGGCCGAGCCCAACAAAAAAAGTCGTAACCCCTGCGTACACGAAAAAGCACAGCGCCACTTTTAAAAGGGAGTCAACTCTCGCAAAACTAAGTCTTTTCGAAAACAGCAACACCAATACAGCTGGCGCGATTATGCCGTGGAAAAAGACCTTGTAGAGTTCTTGATGCGGCCCCAACACAGCAAGAAAGAGCCAAACAGCCATCAAAACAGGGAATTTAGAGGCCACTCGGGCAGAGAAAGAAGCTGACACTACCCCTCCCTTGCCTGTTGATCCCGAAGCGTTCACCCTGGCACTCCTTCAAAGCTAGTCATTCGCCGAGCCGCTTCCCTGCTTTCTATCTCGTCTTTGCGACTGCCAAACTCGCAACCATGTTCTAAACTTGCTTCGTGTGTCGTTACCACTGTAACGCCCTTTCGCAACATGCCGAATTCGAAAAACACCGGGAATTGAAATGGGCTCGCCCTGGCTGCGAAGCAGCCAACGAAATGCGCGGTCTTCATGGCATTTTGCAAAACTCTCTACAGGTTGCTGATAGAGGCCTATATTTTGGCAATAGCCCACAGCCCTACACACATCGCCATGGGCAATCTGAAGCGGCCCGGTAGCTTTGGATATTTGTCGCGAGGTAAAGGAGGTGGTGTCGATATCCAGTACCTGCGGCTCCGTCGAGCCGACCTGAAGCATAGGGTTGTTTTCAGCCAACAGGTCCGTTGTGCGCTCAACTGCAGGGAATAATAGTGCTTCTTTCCTGCCTTGTAGCACCTCAGCCAAAACATCGAGGCAATCGTCGCGAAACATCAGATCACAGTCTGTAAACCAAACCCAGTCAGCCTTTGTAGCGAGTGCAGCCCGATTGCGGCCAATAGAGCGACGGAAAAGCTGTTGTTTTGGCACTGGCTGCCAGTTCCAAGTAACGCCTGGGACGCTCTGCTGGCCAAAAAAATCCAATAATGCCTTGGTTTTTACATCGTCTGGGCTGTAAAAAACGGTCATTGTTACATCAAGCTTTTGGGGCGGAAAAAGCACAACGGAACTCAGTTGGTACACCAGAAAATGCGAGTAGTTCCAGCAATGACTGACGACTTCCAGCGTTAGATGGCCATTGCGGGCCGCTCGATCATTCTCTGGAGGCAGATTTGGCTCAAACCATCTGGCAGGTATCCAACCACCTGCCGCAAATCGGAAAAAAGCCAATTGGATTAGATTCCACATAGTTGTTGCCCGGGCCACGTCTGGTTCTTGCGCCCGGCAGCAGGGATGACCTCTCACTGGGCGACAGTTCGAAAAGCGAGAAATTCTATCATGGAGCCACATCAAAAACAGAAAACCCTAGATTAACTGAGTGGCCATCGTCTTGTGCGGGCCAGATGACAATGGTACTTTTCCGCTTCGCACTCTGCTGATTGGATTTCTCCTGTGTCCGCCAAACTCATTGCTCTGGCTTTCCGCTTACTATCCCTTCTCAGCCTACGTTGGGCACAACACATCGGCCGTTTTCTCGGGGGCGTAGTGTGGAAACTTGGCGGGCGGTCTGTGGAAACCACGCGAAAGAACCTTCGTGCCTGCTATCCGCATTTTACAGACTCAGAGCGCGAAGAGCTGGGCAAACAGAGCCTTCGTGAAACCGGAGCGACAGCAATGGAAATTCCGTTGATGTGGGAGTGGCCCGTCGAACGTTGTCTAGGTTTGATCAAGGAAATTGAAGGTGAAGAGCTGCTTGATGACTACAAGGCCGACGGCAAAGGCTTGCTCCTTCTAGCACCGCATTTGGGTAACTGGGAACTGGCAGGGTTATTCTTCGCTTCCCGCTACAAAATGGCAGCACTTTATAGCCCACCAAATCGTCCGGAATTTGAAGCCTACATTAAAAACGTACGTAGCCGCAGTGGTTCCGAGCTTGTTGCGACGGATCGGCGGGGAATTATGCGCCTCCTTGCCATCTTACGCGACGGAGGCGTGGTAGGCGTGCTGCCCGACCAAACCCCAAGACAAGAAGGCGGTGAGTTTGCGCCATTTTTTGGCATTCCTGCGGTCACTATGACTCTCGCCTCAAAGCTGATCCACAAAACGGACGCGCACCCTCTGATCACTTTTGCCCAACGGCTGCCCAACGGCGAGGGATTCAAAATAGTTATAAAGCGAGCGGATGACGGCATGACCTCTAAAGACATGTCTGAATCGCTTCTCGCACTGAATCATTCTGTAGAGCGCTGCATTGAATTGGCTCCGGCCCAATATCAGTGGGAGTACAAGCGTTTTCGTAGAACAGCCCCCGGCGAAACACCCGTATACTGATCAGGCCCCGCGGTAACCTGCCATAAAGTCCTGCCAGAATTGATTACGCATATTGCTGTCCAGTTGCCCTAAGCACTTCTTCACTGAACGTTCGAGACGGCGAATATTGCCTTTCTTCCAGCGCTCTCCGGCTTGTTCAGGCATTATGCGGCCACGGTCAAAATCAATCAGGTAGACCTGATCAGCAACCAGAATATTCATGCAATTGAGGTCGGCGTGGAACACACCTGCGTTGTGAAAGTTGCGCACACATTTACCGGCTGCGCGCCAGATTTCTCCGCTCGAAGTGCTGACACATTCTGCAATAGGCTTTGCATCGGGAATCCGGCGGACAATTATAGAAGCAGTGTAGAGCAGGCGCCCACGCAAACGATAGCCTGCTGCCAGAGGCTCAGGAACAGGCAAGCCTCGTTTGAAGAGATGATTTAATAACCGGAATTCAGCAACTGACCGAACGGCTTCCTCACGAGTAAACACATAACCTCGCCGTATAAAGCGCCCGGGTAACCCTCCACGGCAAAAGTGGCGCAAGACAAGCTCGCCACAAGGCGCGTGAATAAACCACGCGGCGCCTCGGCCACCCTGAGTAATTAAAACCGCTTGCTCACCCCAAAACTCCGGATCAAACCATTCTTCCCGGAAATGCTCTTTGGCGGCGAGGGACACCAAATAACCTCCGGTGTCCCCTTTATGCTCGATGTAATCCGCCCCCACTGGGCAATTACCGCACGTGTGTCAGCCAGTCACTATGCTGCGGCAGCTTTCCTTTCACTGCGTCAAAATACATAGCCTGCAATTTCTCGGTTACCGGCCCGCGCTTGCCTGCGCCAATGGCGCGGCCGTCCAGCTCACGAATAGGCAGCACTTCAGCGGCTGTACCGGTAAAGAATGCCTCGTCTGCGATATAAACCTCATCACGTGTAATACGGCGCTCTTTTACCGGAATGTTCAATTCCGCTGCGAAATCCAGAATAGTTTGGCGAGTAATACCTTCCAAACACGAGGTTAGTTCTGGAGTATGCAATACCCCATTTCGCATAATGAAAATGTTCTCGCCGGAGCCCTCAGCCACATAGCCTTCGTTATCCAACAACAGGGCTTCTTCGCAACCACTGGCGATAGCTTCGTTCAACGCCAACATGGAATTGATATAGTTACCATTGGCTTTGGCTTTACACATAGTGATATTAACGTGGTGGCGGGTATAGGAGGAGGTCCGCACCTTGATACCGATTTCCTTGGCTTCCGGCGACATGTAAGACGGCCAACTCCAAGCTGCAATCATCACGTGCACTTTCAGGTTGTCTGCTCGCAGCCCCATGCCTTCAGAGCCCAAAAACGCCATTGGGCGCAGGTAGGCTTCATCCAGATTGTTCTCACGAACTGCAGCACACTGGGCATCGTTCAACTCTTCCTTGGTGAACGGCATTTTCATATTCAGAATATGAGCGGATCGGAACAAGCGGTCGGTGTGCTCTTTCAGGCGAAAAATAGCCGGGCCATTCGCAGTGTTGTATGCGCGCACGCCTTCAAAACAGCCCATGCCGTAATGCAAGGTGTGGGTCAGGACATGGGTTTTGGCATCACGCCAGGGGACCATTTCTCCATCAAGCCAGATAACGCCATCGCGATCAGCCATCGACATGCTTCGTTGCTCCTAAAAAAGCGGTTTTGGGGAACTTGCATTCTAGCAGGAAATTTTGACGGAACGACAGCAGGCAAGCTATACCGCCATGACTTTCTGCCAGACAGATCGAATGTAAACCCGCTCGTCTACAAACGCACCGCCTGCAACCTGACTGTTGAGATTCTGCAGCGCCCGTCTGTGAATGCTGGAGCGCAGCGCAATGTAGGCTTCCCGCAGTTTCTCTGCATCGCTTACAGGCAATACACCTGCCCTGCCCAACTCCTCCATCTGCCGGATATTATCAGACCACTGGGTCAACTCAGGATGCAACTCACACCAGGCGAGCATCAAGTACTGCACCATAAACTCCATATCCACAATACCGCCAGCATCGTGCTTGATGTGGAAAGTCTCTTCTTGTTTGCTCTCCGGCGTGCCCAAGGTGCTGCGCATCTTCTCTCGCATTTCCACCACTTCATGACGCAGCTTGTCTTTATCCCGACTCTGGCAAAGTATGTTATGCCGAACTGTTTCAAACGCTGAAATGGCTTCGGTACTTCCGGCAACGCCCCGGGCTCGGGCCAAAGCTTGGTGCTCCCAAGTCCATGCGTCATTGCGCTGATACTTTTCAAACGCTTGCAACGTACTAACGAGCAACCCGGAATTGCCTGAGGGTCGCAGTCGCATGTCGACTTCATACAGCTGGCCCGACGGTGTTTGGGCATTAAGTATGTGAACAATCCGCTGCCCAAGGCGCGTATAGAAAACCGCATTATCAATGGGCTTATCACCGTCTGTTGCCAGCGCCGGATCGGCTGTGTGAATAAACACAAGATCAAGGTCCGACGTATAACCAAGTTCGATACCTCCAAGCTTGCCATAACCGATAATCGCGAAATCCGTGCCCCTGCTTACACCCTCAGCCTGCCCGGGATAGCCGTGGCGAGCGACCAAATTGGCAAAGGCGACATCCACAACATGATCTAGCACCACCTCTGCAATCCAAGTCAGGTAGTCACTCACCTTCATAAGAGGCAAGGTGCCTTTGAGCTCAGAGGCAGCAACCCGCAGAGTGTGGGCTTTCTTGAAGTGACGCAGCGATTCCATCTGGTTCTCCAGATCATCGTAAGAAATTCGCAGCATTTGCTGTCGCAAGTCATCCTGCAACTCGTCGCGGGCAGGCGGGCTGTATAGGCTTTCGGCGTTAAGCAGCTCATCCAGCAGCAGCGGCGTTTCTGCCAGTTGCCTTGCAATCCATGGGCTTTCACTGCATAGACTTACCAGTTGTGCACGGGCACCCGGGTTTTCCAGCAGCAACACCATGTAAGCCGTTCGACGCAATATCGCTTCAACTAGCTGCAAAACCCGAGAAAGGGTTTCGGAGGGCTTATCTACTTCCGTCAGCGCCTCCAAAAGCACTGGCATAAACTGATTCAAGCGCTTGCGCCCTTGTGTCTGCATAGTTTGGACAGTGCGGCTATCACGCAAACTTCTGAGAAGTCTGAGACTGGCTGCCGGATCTTCATAACCGTGTTTTTCCAGCCACTGGGTGTCTGAAGCCTCATCAACTTCCGCCAGCCATAGCTCGCACCAGCCTTCGTCTAGTGATGACTGAGCGCTGCTATCATCCTCTTCGCTGGCAATAATGTTGGCAAAATGCGTGGCAACATTTTCCCGGTGCCGGGCCAGCTCTTGCTGGCAGCTATGCCAGTCATCAAACCCCATGATCAGCGCAATTCGTGCTCTTGCCAGATCATTTTCAGGCAACAACTGGGTTTGCTTATCTTCCATGCCTTGCAGCACATGCTCCAGATTACGGAGAAAAACATAGGCCTCGCGGAGCTCGTTGATTACCTGAGGCGGCAGCAACTCCAAGACTTCAAGCTCTTTTAGGATGATCAGCAACTCCCGCTGCTGCAGCTCTCTATCCCGGCCACCACGGATGAGCTGGAACGCCTGAACCACAAACTCGATTTCCCGGATGCCACCGCTGCCGAGCTTAATATTGTTCTCCAACCCCTGCCGACGCACTTCACGACCAATCATGGCTTTCATGCTGCGCAAAGACTCGAACGCACTGAAATCAATATATCTTCGATACACAAATGGTCGCAGGCTCTCCATAAGAACCTGACCGGCTTTCATATCCCCAGCCACCACCCGGGACTTGACCATGGCGTAGCGTTCCCAATCACGCCCTTGATCTTGGTAATAGGTTTCCAGTGCCGCAAAGCTCAACGCAAGCGCCCCGCTTTGTCCATAAGGACGTAAGCGCATATCCACACGGAATACAAAACCATCGGCAGTAATCTGATCCAGAGCTTGAATCAGACGCTGACCAAGGCGGATAAAAAATTGCTGATTATCCAGCGAACGACCGCTGCCCCGGGTTTCGCCCTTACCGGGAAACGCAAAAATCAGATCTATATCCGAAGACACGTTTAGCTCGCGCCCACCCAGCTTTCCCATACCTATAACGACCAAGGATTGCGGCACCTCCTCACCCGATACCGGGTCTTTACCCCAAGGCGTGCCATATTGCTCACAAGCGGCTTCATGCAGCCAGTCCAGCGCTCCCTGAATGCAAACCTCTGCAAACGCACTCGTCGCGGCCATGGTCTCCTCTAGGTCGGCCCAGCGCAGCAAATCCCGCCAGATAATTCGGAACTGCGTTTCCCGACGAAAGCGGCGTAAAGCTGCGTGTAAGCTGGGTTCATCGGTGACATCGGCAAGACTCTCACCCCAACGTGCCTGCAAGTAGTCGGGAGTAGTCGGCTCACTCAGCACCCGCGATTGCAACAGCGCGCAGACCTGTTCCGGATGCCGCTCAAGGGTTTGGCGTAAAAAGAGGCTGCGGGCAACAGCCTGAGCAATTACCTCTTCCGATACGCTGGCATCGTCCAGCAGCCAATCGGGCAAACCTTCAGGAAAAACCGAAGCCCAACTGGCAGCAACATCGTCTGCCAAAGGTAACGGAAGGCAATTCCATGGCTCGGACATAATGCAAACCCCTGTCTCTCTGTTATATTTCCGCTACTGTATAACGAACTTACCCGAGACTGAACAGGCCGATACCGGATGCTGAGAAACCGCTTTCCCCTTAACGCCGAGCATGAGAAGAGTCATGTACCCATGGGCGGGCTCATCAGGAAGCGAGTAAAACGCCTATTCATGATTTTGGTAGCACTACTGACCACCCAGATAATGATTATTTGGACGGTTGAAGATCTAACCCTGTTCGAGTCTTTGTGGATGTCGATGACCACCATTGCCACAGTCGGCTATGGCGATTTCGCACCTGTGACCTATATAGGGCGAATTAGCACCATATTGCTCATGTTCGTGGGTGCTATCACCCTGCTAACCCTAATTGTCAGTGATTTTATTGAGTACCGGTTCTACCGCCGGGAACGCATTTTAACCGGACGCTGGATCTATAAAATGAACAACCACATCGTCATCATCAACACACCAAAACACGGCGGCGTAACCTATTTCATGCGCTTTGCAACGCAAATCCGCTCTGTTCAGGGCTATGAAACCATCCCTATCATGCTGCTTACCCGAGAATTCCCCAGTGGACTGCCAGCAGAACTCTCTGACTTGGGTATAGTGCATTTCCACGGTTCCGGCTTCGACCCAGAAGCCTTGAAGGCCGTGCACGCAGGAAGCGCAAAGCACATTGTTGTGTTAGCAGCGGACGAATCTGACCCCCATTCGGACAGCCTGACTTTCGACATCTCCCACCGCCTCGCAGAGCTCAACCTTGGCCAGAAAACAACGGTGGAGTGTGTTACGGACGCAAACCGTAGCCGCTACAAAGAGCTCGGAGTGCGAGCGGTTATACGCCCCGTGCGAACCTACCCTGAAATCATGGTGCGTTCGGTGGTAGCACCCGGATCCGAAAAGGTGCTGGAAGACATGTTCAATTACGAGCAGGATCACCCCCACCGCTACGACTTGGAACTGGACGATCTAAACTGGGCGGACATTGTCAGCGCGTTGATCCGTCATGGCATTGGGACTGCTCTGGCCTACATCGATCACAACGACGAAGTTATCTGCCATCCCCCGATTAGCGAAGAGATTGAGGGGAAAGGGCTTATTGTGCTGGTGAAATCCAATGATACACCGGACCTTGAAGTGATTAAGGAAGCACTGGAGCGCTACCGTAAGTTTATGGAGAAATGGAGAAACATGCAGGAAGATGCGACCATTACTGATCAACCCGCTTCTACTACCCACTGAGCAACTTCCCTAGGCGCTATCTATGGAATCCATACTTTTCCAGCCGCTGATAGATGCGCTTGCATCCGGGCAACCTCGGGCCGTTATTGACGCAGCCAAGCTATTTAACGCGGCCGACCTTGCCGAGTTTATTGAACAAAACTGCGAGGGCGATCTAGGTATCTCCCTATTTCAGAGGCTCCCGCTGGCCCAGCGAGCAAAGGTTTTGGGCTACACAAACCCCGAGATCCAACTGGTACTGACACAAGCAACACCCCTAGCAGAGCTTGCGCTGCTGACCGCTGAAATGCCATCAGACGATCGGGTTGATTTCTTTAACCTGCTTGAAGAGCCTCGCCAGAAGCAGCTTATCCGAAAGCTCGATGAGGAAGACAGGGATGACCTCACCGCCCTTTTAGCCCACGCCGAAGGCACGGCTGGCGCCCTGATGAGCACAGACTACGCGGTGTTTGAGTCTGGCATCACGGCTAGTGAAGCCATAGATATTTTGCGTAAAACAGCAGAAGATAAAGAGACCATTTACCAATCGTATGTGATTGATGAGCAACAGGTACTAATCGGCGTGGTTTCTTTGCGCCGCTTGATTGTTGCCAAGCCAGACGCGGTCATCGATTCCCTGCTCGCAACCGGTTTGGTAACAACCCAAACCGACACGTCTCAGGATGATGTTGCCAGATTGATCGCAAAGTACGACTTACTGGCTTTGCCCGTGTTGGATGAACACAACCGCTTGGCAGGTATTATCACCTATGATGATGCCATGGATGTTATCGAAGCCGAGGCCACAGAAGATATCCATAAAGGTGGGTCGGTCAGTAATCTGGATACCGGCATTACGACAGCCTCCCCTTTCTCCCTGTATCGTTCCCGGATTCAGTGGCTAGTTATTCTAGTGTTTGCCAACATCTTTACCGGTGCTGGCATAGCCCATTTCGAAGACATCATCGGTGCCCACCTTGCCCTACTGTTCTTTATGCCCCTGCTGGTCGCCAGTGCAGGAAACGCAGGCGCACAATCCGCGACGCTGGTGGTGCGGGGGATTGCGACGGGAGACGTAGTAAACCGTGATTGGCTTCGCCTGTTCAACAAGGAACTGTGTGTAGCAACTGCGCTGGGCCTGACCATGGCCCTGACAGTTTGGGCGGTCGGCTTGTTCCGCACGGAAATGGTCATTGCTACCATCGTTGCCATAACCATGATAGCCGTCGTACTGGCGGGCGGGCTTATCGGCATCCTTCTGCCGCTGCTACTTAACCGACTAGGCGTTGACCCGGCTGCGGCGAGCATCCCGCTAATCACAACCATTGCTGATGTTAGCGGAGTGCTGATTTATTTCACCATCGCCACAGCGATTTTAGGCACCTGACCCAAGGCGATTTGCCAATAGCGCCAACTGACACCGACCAATGTCTGACTTAGCCAGTAGGTCCTGCAAGGGCTTACCCGCTTCCAGAGCCTCAATAACGGACGCAAAGGTCTGCCCCAGCCCACAAGCCTTAGCCTGAGCTCTCAGCGATTGAATGTCCAAGCCTGCAAGCGGAACCCTTTCCTGCTCCAGCCAAGCATTGCTGAGCCGTTGTAAAAAACGATCAAGATCATCCTGCTCGTCGGTGTGTTCACCAACCGCGGAACCGGCCATGTGTATGCCCGCAAGATAGTAACCTTGCTCAGCCTTACTGATCAGGTTTAAAAACACCGGGCATTGCTGGGCAAGTCGTTCGGCCCAGATAAGCAGGCGCCTCGGGTCACCGGATACCAACTCAAACTCGACTTCGTGTAGCGGCTTTTCCCGGCCACCGCCTGCAATAACCCCCTCATCCAAAGCGCATTCAATCACCGCATCGCCATCGTCTAGCATGACCACTTGACGGGTAAAGTTAGTTTCAAAAACAGGCGCCAACCGAGCTAAGTTCACCCTGTCTCCCAATGAGGTATCCGCCAGCAGCCCCAACGATAAATTCGGTCCCGAGACTGGCCACTCCCACTCTTCACGGCGGTGAGCACCATTGACGAACTCACCACGGGTTTTAAGGGTTTGGATATACTGGCTGCCAGCCTGACGCACACGCAGCGCGGCTTTCTGATGATTAAGCTCCGAATCCGGCGTGTCGTAGTAGCAGTTCACCAGAGATTTCCTGCTCCCATTTTCGGCCTCTGGCTGCGCCTGCAACCAACCAAGGGCTTTTATCAAATTAGCGGGCGCAAGACTCAGTTTTATCTCTAGCTCTTCAGCCATGCTTAATACCCCTTTAAGTTCTGCGAACCAAAAACGCAAAAACCGGCGACCCAAAGGTCACCGGTTTTCAATACTAAACTAACTGATTAGCTGGCTGGCTAATCAGAAGTAGTAAACTGCACCAACTGCGGCAACAGATGCTTCACTCTCGTTTGCCACACCATATACTCCATCATCGCCACCACCTAGGTAGCCTTCGAAGTAAACGTACATGTGGTCAGACAAGTTGTGCAGAGCCTGAAGAGTGACTGTGTTGCGCTCAGTATCGTTCGCGTCATCCGCAACTGCCATTTCATAAGAAAGGGCGAACTGGTTTGCGCCAAGGGTATAAACACCCATTAGGCCAAACACGTCAGCCACTTCTTTACGTGTCTGGTACTGACCTGTAAGGCTCAAGCTATCTAGCTTGTAGGTAGCACGTAGGCCGTAGGTATTTTCGTTGTTAGGATCGGTTGCTGTGGTTCCTGAGTAACCAGTAGTGCCATCGTTAGAGTCCATCGCAAACGCCAGCTCTAGGCTATCAACAGCGTAAATAGCGGCCAACTGGTAAGGGTAGGACTTGCCACCTGCAGTGGTGTCGCCGTTCACCTGAACTGCCGCACCTAGCTTCAAACCACCGAAAGACGGGGTTTCATATTGAATCAGGTCGCCTTCGCCGGTGCTATAGCTACCACCGATGCTTAGGTTTGCTGCTTCGTAGGTGTTTGCGATCTTATCGATTGAACGCTCGTATGTTGAATCGTCGGAACCAACCCAAATTTTACCAAAGCTATCGCCTTGAACACCGATGTAAGCTTCATCCACACGACCTTGGCCGCGACCGTAAGACTTGTCATCAGCATTGAAACCGTCAAGCTCCAACTTGAAGAAACCAGTAACGCCTGGGGCAATCTCGTGGTCGTGAGTTACACCCAAGGTGCTTCCGTTGTCATAATGGTCGATTGAAGAGCCAGCGCCCTCAACGTTGCTGTGAACCAAAGCATACTGAATATTGCCGTATACGGACGGCAAGTTACTTTCCTGCGCCAGTGCAGTGCCAGAAATCGTGGCGGCAGCGATGGCAGATGCGATAAGCGTTTTTTTCATCTTGATATGTCCTTTTGCGAGTTATTTCAGGTTTTAACAACGGGTTAATCCCGATTTTTGTAAGGTGCCCCAGTAAACTGGATAGCTCCTACTTTATGATCGCTACATGTCAAATACATGACATCACAGCAACTTTTCCTACAAAAAAGATTCGCGACTAAGCGGCTCTTTATAGTTCAGTCACTTACAGCGCTCTCTTAAAGCACTGCATGATGACTCATCAATAATACAAATAAGCCAATTTTGCAAATATTTAATGACTTCCCTCGCCCGCCGCTCACATGCCTGCGACATATCTTAGCGGGTTGAAAGCATGAAAGTTACCGGCCCATCATTTACCAAGCTCACCTTCATGTCCGCGCCGAAACAGCCCTCTTTGACGCGTTCTGAACCTAGACTCGTTCGGGCAAAATCAAGAAAGCTGCCATAGAGACTTTCAGCTAAATCCGGGCTAGCTGCGTGCGAAAAACCCGGTCGGGTACCGGATGAAGTATCAGCGGCGAGTGTAAACTGAGGCACCACAAGTAAAGCGCCACCGATATCGAGCAGACTACGATTCATGCGTCCTGACTCATCCGGAAAAATTCGATATGCAAGAACTTTCCGACACAAATCTTGAGCTTCATTTTGCCCATCTCCCCGCTCTACACCTAATAGCAAAAGAACGCCTGTACCTATGGATGAAACCTTATGCCCACCCACTTCGACGCCTGCTTCCACTACTCGCTGAACAAGCCCTTTCATGCAGCTTTTGCCAACTCCTGAGATGTAAGAATATTACAAACAAGAAAGAGTGTATCCATGCACATAGTTTCCCGCAACCCCGATTAACGGATAACCTCAGCCTGCAATTTGCTCCGCTTTTGCGATCACCTCGTCCACACCTCTCATCAGCGCATCCACAATCGCGGGTTCAGACGCAGAGTGGCCAGCTTCGCGAATAATTCTCAAATCCGCTTCCGGCCAGGCCTTGCTGAGCGTGAGGGCATTGTCCAGAGGACAAACCATGTCGTAGCGACCATGCACAATAATGCCGGGTATATCTCGGAGCTTGTGAGCATCCCTTATAATCTGATTTTCTCCTAGAAAGGACGCGTTCATAAAGTAGTGGCATTCGATTCGCGCCAGAGCAATGGCAACATGGGGGTGGCCAAAATGCTCAACAACTCTCGGGCTCGGATTAAGAGTTGCGCAGCGGCCTTCCCATATAGACCAGGCTTTCGCAGCCTGAATCTGCTCCAACTCGTTGCTGCTGGTGAGCCTGCGGTAGAATGCGCTCACCATATCATCACGCTCACCCACAGGTATCGGCGCCTCAAAGTCCTGCCAGTAATCGGGAAATACGCGGCTTGCACCGTCCTGATAGAACCAGGAGATATCTCTGGGGCGGCAAAGAAAAATACCCCGAAGAACCAACCCCATAACCCGCTCAGTATGGGTTTGGGCGTATACCAAACTGAGAGTCGACCCCCAACTGCCACCGAACAGCAACCAGCGCTCAATACCCAAAAACGTGCGTATTGCTTCCATATCCTGAACAAGCTTTTCAGTACTGTTTCCCTTTAATTCCGCAAGGGGGGTTGAGCGGCCTGCTCCGCGCTGATCCCATAAAATGATACGGAAGCGCTCTGCATCAAAAAAGCGGCGGTGATAATCTTCACAGCCTCCACCCGGGCCGCCATGCACAAAAAGCACGGGAATCCCCTCTGGGTTGCCGCTTTCCTCAACATACAACTCATGGGGCGCCTCCACCGCCAGCCGGTGTTTTGCGTAAGGCTTGATATCGGGGTAAAGGGTAAGCATGAGGCACTCCGTTATTGAGGATTGGTTTCGTTGATAGTGTAGCGGAGTTAAGCTCACACAGAACTGCCTTTGCAAAGAACGAAGACCAAAAAAAAGGCCGGGGCTGTATTACCAGCGCCGGCCTTTTTTAGAACGTAAACCTTACTTTTTGTTCGCGCGCTTGCGCTCGTTCTCGGTAAGGTGCTTTTTACGCAGACGAATGGACTTAGGCGTTACTTCAACCAGTTCGTCGTCATCAATAAACTCCAGCGCCTGCTCAAGGGTGAACTTGATCGGTGGGACCAAACCAATAACCTCATCCTTGCCAGAGGCTCGCATGTTGTCCAGCTTCTTACCCTTGGTTGGGTTGATAACCAAGTCATTTTCACGACTATGGATACCGCAAAGCTGTCCTTCGTATACTTCCTGGCCGGGATCAAGGAAGAGCTTGCCTCGGCTCTGAAGGGTTTCCAGCGAGTAGGTCAGAGCTGTACCTGTAGCCATAGACACCAGAACACCATTTTGACGGCTTGTGACATCACCGATCTTGATGGGCCCGTAGTGGCTGAACGTTGAGGTCAGAATACCCGTGCCGGACGTCATAGTCAGGAAGCTGTTACGGAAACCAATCAAGCCCCGCGCAGGAATGGTGTATTCAAGGCGCATACGACCCTTACCATCCGGCACCATATTGGTGAGTTCACCTTTACGCAGCCCCATTTGCTCCATCAAAGGGCCCTGATGCTGCTCTTCAATATCAACAATCACGTTCTCGTATGGCTCTTGCTTCTCGCCGTCCACTTCTTTGATAACAACTTCAGGGCGACCTACCGCCAGCTCGAAGTTTTCACGACGCATGTTCTCGATCAGAACCGACAGGTGTAACTCACCACGGCCAGATACCTTGAACTTGTCTGCCGAATCACCCTCTTCAACGCGCAAAGCAACGTTGTGCAGCAGCTCTTTCTCAAGGCGATCTTTGATATTCCGGCTGGTCACAAACTTGCCTTCCTTGCCACAGAAAGGCGAATCGTTAACCTGAAAGGTCATCGAAACCGTAGGTTCATCAACCGTTAGCGGCGGCAGAGCCTCCACATTGTTCATGTCGCACAGAGTGTCGGAGATATATAAAGCGTCCAACCCACTGATGCACACGATATCGCCCGCCTGAGCTTCTTCGACTTCTACGCGCTGCAAGCCGGAGTGCCCCATAATTTTAAGGATACGACCTTGGCGTTTTTTACCATCAGCACCAATAGCGACGACCGGCGAGTTGGTTTTGATCTTGCCGCGAGCAATTCGGCCTATGCCAATTACACCCAGAAAGCTGCTGTAATCCAGCTGGGATATCTGCATCTGGAAGGGGCCTTCCGGATCAACAGAGGGCGCAGGTACATGGTCAACAATGGACTGGAATACAGCATCCATGTTATCTGCCAGATCTTCATGGTCCAGACCGGCAACACCGTTGAGCGCGCTGGCATAAACGATTGGAAAGTCTAACTGCTCATCTGTAGCACCAAGACTATCAAACAGATCGAAAACTTGATCCACAACCCAGTCAGGACGGGCGCCTGGGCGGTCAACCTTATTCACGACTACAATCGGGCGCAAACCCGCTGCGAAGGCCTTTTGGGTCACAAAGCGCGTCTGAGGCATGGGGCCATCGATGGAATCCACCACCAGCAGCACACAATCCACCATGCTCATTACTCGCTCCACTTCGCCACCAAAGTCCGCGTGGCCAGGTGTGTCTACGATGTTGATGTCGTAGCCGTTCCATTTCAGCGCGGTGTTTTTGGCAAGAATAGTAATGCCCCGCTCTTTTTCCTGATCGTTGGAATCCATAACGCGCTCGTTTTCGAGCTCTTTGCGGTCCAGCGTTCCGGACAAGCGTAGCAACTTGTCTACTAGCGTGGTCTTACCATGGTCAACGTGGGCGATAATGGCGATATTACGAAGTTTTTCAATCACAAAATTAATCCTGCGGCATGCACTCAATGACCTGAGAAGGTCGTTCACGGGCAAGGCCCGCACATGCCATCTCAAATCTGTAAAATGAACTCATCCACCGGAACCTGAAGGCCCGGCGCCTCACATGTGACATCCAGATCGATGGCCCGGGTACACACGGAGAAAATGAAGCGGCGCGCAGTATATCTAAAACTCTGCATCGTTTATATGCAGAAGAACGCCTATTTCTTAATCAGCTTTGCCAAACCAAGCTCGATGCACCAACTTGGCGCAGCGCACCAGTTGGCCGCACCATGGCGCACCAGCTTAGTGCGCCTCGACAGCCCGAGGTTAGCCTAGCTCAACCAACCCCATTATATAATTGAGGCAGCTAATCCGGCCCGCTGACTGAAAACACGCTAATCCATAAGATTCAAACCAAAACTGGCAAGCACCTTGCTTTAACCTTGTTAACAGGTTTTAAAACCTTCTGCGCACCTGAAATGTGAAGGTAAGTATTGATAGCTTTTGCTAAGCTGCGCAGACCTGTATACCAGACCGGAATTCAGCTCTGCAGAACGATCCGGAACACTGATCACGAATTCACCCGCGGTGCGGGATTACTAACGGAGCATATACATGTCCAAGACAGCTGATTTGATCAAAGAGCACGAAGTGAAATGGGTTGATATGCGGTTCACTGACAGCCGCGGCAAAGAGCAGCACGTGACTATACCTGCGGCCGAGGTCGACGAGGACTTCTTCACCGAAGGCAAAATGTTTGACGGCTCATCTATCGCCGGCTGGAAAGGCATCAACGAATCCGACATGATCCTAATGCCGGACGACAGTGGCTCCGTTCTTGACCCGTTCACCGAAGAAAGCACCATCAACATTACTTGCGACATTGTTGAGCCTTCAACCATGCAAGGCTACGAGCGCGACCCACGCTCTGTTGCCCGTAGAGCCGAAGAGTACCTAAAATCCACAGGCATCGCAGACGGCGCCTTGTTTGGCCCTGAACCAGAGTTTTTCGTTTTCGATTCTGCGAAGTGGAAAACTGACATGCAGGGCTCTATGTATTCGTTGTACTCCGAAGAAGCCGCATGGGTTTCCGGCGACGATTTCGACAGCAATAACATTGGTCACCGCCCCGGCGTCAAAGGCGGCTACTTCCCCGTGCCACCGGTAGACAGCCTGCACGACCTGCGTGGTGCCATGTGCGCGGCTATGGAATCCATGGGACTGGTTATTGAAGTGCATCACCATGAGGTAGGCACGGCAGGCCAGTGTGAAATTGGTGTAGGCCCG
Source organism: Marinobacter salexigens (assembly GCF_018860765.1). Taxonomy (GTDB): domain Bacteria; phylum Pseudomonadota; class Gammaproteobacteria; order Pseudomonadales; family Oleiphilaceae; genus Marinobacter; species Marinobacter salexigens_A. The sequence continues at coordinate 26,074 of NZ_JAHKPV010000015.1, read as the reverse complement.
AACACCCTGACAAAAAAAGCCGATGAAGTTCAGATTCTTAAATACTGCGTGCACAACGTAGCCCACGCCTACGGCAAAACCGCTACCTTTATGCCCAAGCCAGTCGTCGGCGATAACGGCTCTGGCATGCATGTACACATGAGCCTGAACAAAGACGGCAAAAACCTATTTGCTGGTGACAGCTACGCTGGCCTGAGTGAAATGGCACTGTTCTACGTGGGCGGCATCATCAAGCATGCCAAAGCCTTGAACGCGTTCACCAACCCAGCTACAAACAGCTATAAGCGTCTGGTGCCGCACTACGAAGCGCCGGTTATGCTGGCGTATTCTGCGCGTAACCGCTCTGCATCCATCCGCATTCCGTATGTCACTAGCCCGAAAGCCCGCCGCGTGGAAGTGCGCTTCCCTGATCCGGCCGCCAATCCGTACCTCGCATTTTCTGCGCTGATGATGGCTGGCCTTGATGGCATCCAGAACAAGATTCACCCAGGCGACGCCATGGACAAAGACCTGTACGACCTGCCGAAAGAAGAGGCTCTTAGCATTCCAAAAGTTGCGGAAACGCTTCAGGAAGCACTGGACGCTTTGAAAGATGACCACGAGTTTCTAACCCGTGGCGGCGTATTTACAGAGGATATGATTCAGGGCTACATCGACCTGAAGCGTGGAGAAGTTGAGCGCATCAACATGACCACTCACCCAGTCGAGTTTGAACTGTACTATTCCTGCTAACGCCTTCCAGCTGCGACCGCAAAGGTCGCACTGGCACTGAGTAGCAGCCTCAAGAGCCTCACTCTAAAACAGTGGGGCTTTTTCGTAATTCTAGACATGACACCTTCGCCCTTAACGATATGTAACCATCATCTCTCCCTGCCGCATTGAAAACGTCCGCTCGGCCATTGATAATCAAACCAAACAATACAGCGAGCTGTAATTATGAGACTTAAGCTTGGAATCACTGCAGGGCTAGCGCTTCTGATCGCAACACCGGCAACCGCAGAGGTTTACCGCAATGTGGACGCACAAGGCAACGTAACCTACTCCGACGAGCCATCCAAAGGTGCGGAGACAGTGAAAGTAAAACCTGTAACAACCATAACACTCCCCAAACCAAAAAATGTGAGTGAAACCGAAAAGTTGCTAGAAGAAGTGAAACGGGAAGGATCGATTTATGAGCAGGTATCGTTCGTATACCCCGAGGACGAACAGGCATTCCACAGCGGTAGTGGCGATGTGCACTTTGAAATGCATAGCACCCCTGAACTCAAGCCGGGGCATAAATACGAAGTAACACTAGACGGCCAGCCTGTCGGGCAAAGCGCATCAGGGTCGGTTACCGTTAACAATGTTTTCCGTGGAACCCACGATGCGGGCATTCACATTGTTGACCGAAACGGCGTTCAGATTAAAACCGGCAACCCCATACGTTTTACCGTTCACCGCCCGTCTGTGCAAAACTGAACCTCAGGCCGCACCATTCTGGTGCGGCAGATCTATTTTGGTGCAATAATAGTCTAGCGCCGATAGATAGAGCACCAAACCTACCTGCGCCTTGCGTTCACAGACTGCCTTGCGCTGCCCCCTCTCGGCGCCTCTGCTGCCTGTCCCAAACATCCATTTACTAGCATATCGAAAGTGGTTCGGTTCTTGCTGAATCCTGTTACAGCGACAAAGGCAGATTGGGGGGATTCCGTTTAGGCACCATCCCGCCCCTTTTGCCATAACCAACAGGATCCACGCATGGCACAGTCATCAACTAGCGAAAACCACTTCAAGAACATGCTGGACAATCTCACCACATCGGTTGTTGTACTAGAGCGCAATTTGGTCATCCACTACCTAAACCCTGCGGCGGAAAATCTATTTGAAACCAGCATGACACGCAGCGCCGGGCTTGCGCTCAGCGACATCCTGCTGGATTCGGATGACGCTTTCAGAACTTTGCGCAAAGCATCCGAGACCGGCCACTCTTACACACGCCGGGAGACTGAATTTCTGCTGGCCAGTGGCTCACAGCGCACCGTAGATTACTCCGTATCTCTCCTTGACCAAGATCCGGCTGTACTTTTGGTAGAGATACAGCCCAGAGATCGTCTACTTAGGATAAGCCGTGAAGAAGACTTGATTGCCCAACAGGAAACCACCCGCATTCTCGTAAGAGGCATGGCTCATGAAATCAAGAACCCGCTAGGAGGCATTCGCGGCGCCGCACAGTTGCTTGACCGGGAACTGGCTAGCGCAGACCAACGGGAATATACGCGAGTTATTATTGAAGAGGCAGACCGCTTGCGCAGTCTTGTTGACCGAATGCTTGGCCCCAATAAGGCACTGAAACTCGCACGAACCAATATCCATGAAGTACTCGAGCGTGTACGCACCCTTCTTGACGCAGAAAGCAAAGGCAGAGTGCTGCTCCAAAGGGACTACGACCCCAGCCTGCCCGAACTGCTGGGGGACAAAGAACTGTTGATTCAGGCTTTCCTCAATATCGCCCGCAACGCAATGGAAGCGGCCTTTGAAAGCCCAACCAATCATTCTGGTGTTGAACAAGCCCCAAGTATTACATTCCGCACCCGCGCCCTGCGGCAAGTCTCCATTGGCCCTAACCGCCACCGACTTGTGTGTCGAATAGATATCATCGATAACGGCCCGGGCATTACACCAGAGCTGCGTCAGAATATTTTCTACCCGATGATCAGCGGTCGCGCTAACGGCACAGGGCTAGGGCTATCCATCACCCAGAGCATTATCGGCCAGCACCATGGGCTGGTTGAGTGCGAGAGCGAACCCGGCCAAACGGACTTCATTATCTTCCTGCCTCTGGAGGGCACATCATGAGCCAAACATCCGCCAAAGTATGGATTATCGATGATGATCGCAGTATACGCTGGGTACTGGAGCGCGCCCTTGATCAGGCCGGCCTGCAGCCCACCGCGTTCGAGAGTGGCGAGGGCATTATGAAGCGGCTGGAACAAGAACAGCCCGACGCTATTATCAGCGACATCCGTATGCCCGGTATTGACGGCATCACCCTGTTATCACGGATTTCGGCATCTCACCCAGACATTCCTGTGATTATAATGACAGCCCATTCCGATCTGGAAAGTGCGGTCACCAGCTATCAAACCGGGGCTTTCGAGTATCTCCCGAAGCCCTTTGATGTAGACGATGCCGTTGCTCTGGCTGAACGGGCCGTAGCCCACAGCCATGAAAAGCGGGCGGGTTCCCAGCCAAAGGAAGAAGCCCACCAGCACAGCACCGAAATCATCGGCGAAGCCCCCGCCATGCAGGAAGTTTTTCGCGCTATTGGCCGGCTATCCCACTCAAACATCACAGTACTGATCAACGGGGAAAGCGGAACGGGTAAAGAACTGGTCGCTCAAGCTCTGCATAATCATAGTCCCCGCAGCAGCCATCCGTTCATCGCCCTAAATATGGCAGCCATTCCCAGAGACCTTATCGAATCCGAGCTCTTCGGCCATGAAAAAGGCGCTTTCACAGGGGCCTCGGCAATACGTCAGGGAAGATTCGAGCAAGCTAATGGTGGCACCCTATTTCTTGACGAAATCGGCGACATGCCGGGCGATACCCAAACTCGCCTGCTAAGAGTTCTGGCCGATGGTGAGTTTTATCGTGTTGGCGGCACCACGCCCGTTAAGGTTGATGTGCGCATCATAGCCGCCACGCACCAGAATCTGGAACAGCTCGTTCAAGCTGGCGACTTCAGAGAAGACCTTTTCCACCGCCTGAACGTCATTCGCGTGCACCTGCCGAAGTTGGCCGAGCGCCGGGAAGACATTCCCCGGTTGATGCAGCACTTCCTGCAAAGAGCAGCTAGCGAGCTCACGGTAGAGCCAAAGATCCTACGCCCGGAAACCCAGAGCTTTCTTACCACCCTGCCTTGGCCCGGCAACGTGAGGCAACTTGAAAACATCTGCCGCTGGCTCACGGTAATGGCCAGTGGCAGAGAGGTTCACATAAACGATCTACCACCCGAATTACGCAATCAAAGCGAGCCCCTCGGTACCGGAATCACTTGGCAGGAGGGCCTGAAAAACTGGGCGAACCAGGAGTTAAGGCGAGGAGAAACCGCCATTCTCGAATCCGCGATGCCCGAGTTCGAAAAAATCATGATCGAAACGGCCCTCGAATACACCGGTGGCAAGCGTCGCGATGCCTCGGTTCTACTAGGCTGGGGAAGAAATACTCTAACACGTAAAATCAATGAGTTGGGCATGGATCGCGCAGAGGAGGAATAGCTTCCGCTCTCACACTCTCGGTTCGAATCAATTCTGATCAACTGGCAATTGACCATATTTGTGTTAAAAGGTACACCACATTCAGACTTGAGCTATCGAATTCATTAACATGGCGAAAATGCACCACAAGATTTTTCTGGCCGTTTCACTCACTATACTCGTGAGCGAAGCGATCTTCGTCATGATCAACTATATAAGTGACAAAGAAGCCCTGCAAAGCGCGCTCGCTCAGAAAGGACAACAGTCACAAAAAACCTTTGAAGTTGCTTTGTCGACAACTCTAGACAGCATGTCTCAGTTGGCGACTTTTGTTGCCAACTCTCCCGATGTCCAGAGGTTGATGAACGAAGCCGAGCGCGCCACTACAGAAAATAGCGCTGGCAATGTCATCAAGCCTGACGACATTCGCGCACTGCTGTACGAAACAGTTTCTCCGGGCTGGCAAAAAATGACGAAGGAATACCAGGTGCGCCAGCTGCATTTTCATCTCGGGCCGGGCTCTAACAGCTTTTTACGCGTTCACAAGCCTGAAAAGTTCGGCGACAACATGGATAACTTGAGGCACTTGGTCGTAGATGTAAATCGTGACGGCCAGCCTCGTCAGGGGTTTGAATTGGGCCGGGTATACGCTGGCCTGCGTGGTGTCGTACCCGTTTTCAGTTTCAGCGACCCCCAAAAACAAGTTGGGGCACTGGAGGTAGGCACGTCGTTCAGCCCTCTGATTGAGTCGTTGAGCTCTGCAATCGGTTACGAAATAGCGATCGTGATCCGCAAGGAACGCGTGGATGCGGCGGTCTGGAAACCACCAACTGAACCGCTCACTTCAGAGTGCGGCTGTTTCGTTGAAGCCAGCTCATCCGACAATCTGGAAGATGTGCTTGCAGCCCTGAAAAACAAGCCGGAATACTACCCGACATCCGGAGGCCGCACCATCATACTAAAAACACGAAGCGGCCCAATTTCATTAACCGAATTTGCTCTTCGTGATTATATCGGCATCCGCGACAAACATGAGCCGCCGCTAGGGCGAGTCATGATTTGGCAACCCGCTGACTACGCACTACAGGGGCTCTATCGCGACACATGGGTCAATGTTGTTTATGCCATTTTTGTCTTCATACTGATCGAACTTGCACTCTATTTTGGTATGCATCTGGCAACGGGCAAGTTGGAGGCCACCATCACATCTCGAACCAGAGATATCAGAACACTGAACTCCAAGTTGGAAGACTTGGTCAACAAAGATGCACTTACCGGAGTTTATAGCCGCCGCTATTTGATGGAGCGCGTGCAACAAGAACTAAACCGAGCATCCAGAGGAGAACATCCAGCTGTTATTTTAATGCTGGATGCAGACCACTTTAAACAGATCAATGATAACTGGGGTCATCAGACTGGCGACAGCGTGCTTGCAAAGTTAGGAAGCATAATGATGGAACATGCCAGAAACTATGATGTAGTTGGCCGCTACGGCGGAGAGGAATTCGCCATTTTGATTCCCGGCGCAAATGAAAAAATGGGTTATCAAATCGCGGAGAAGTTACGCATTCGCGTGGCTGAGGGAATCAAAATCCCGGGCAGTCCGGATAGCACCATCACTATTAGTGTGGGGGTGGCTGGCTACAAAAAAGGTTACCGGCAAGAGAACTGGTTCGCAGCTGCAGATACGGCGCTTTATGCTGCCAAACGTGCAGGAAGAAACAGGGTTGTAGTCAGTGAGCCGGATGGAGACGACTAAACTCATTAATTTTTTGCCAAGAACTAAAACCAGTCGACCCTAGTTTTGGGGCGACTGGTTTTCAATAACTTATCTGGATTACGCAAACATTAAAACGGAATATCGTCATCAAAATCATCCACTGGCTCGGGCATGCTGCTCCCCTGCTGTGGCTGACCTTGGTTTTGGCTCTGATTGTTGTAACCACCGGACTGTGGCGGAGGACTGTTCTGTGACTGTGCTGGTGCCGATTGCTGCTGCGGGCGCCCAGCGGGTGCGCCCTGATTCATGCCACCATCAGCACCACGGCTATCTAACATCTGCATCTGGCCGTTGATATCGACAACCACTTCAGTGGTGTACACGTCTTGGCCTTCTTTGTTCGTCCACTTGCGAGTCTGGAGCTTACCTTCAATGTAAACTTTCGAGCCTTTGCGCAGGTACTGGCCAGCGATCTCGGCGATTTTCCCAAACATAACAATGCGGTGCCATTCCGTTTTCGGAACCATTTGGCCGGTTTGGCGATCCTTGTAGCTCTCATCGGTCGCAAGAGTCAGGTTCACCACGGCATTGCCGTTCGGGGTGTAACGGGTATCCGGATCCTGCCCGAGGTTCCCAATAAGAATAACTTTGTTTACGCCTCTTGCCATGTTCTGCTCCCGATTCTGTTTTCAACGATACCCGCATTCCTTGCGGGCCTTCGGATTTCAAGAATTGCTGCCGTGTCGAACAAATGGAAAGTCCGCAAGCAACGCTTCGTCAAAGTGCTGTCGATCTACCTTCAAATAGGCAGTGGCAGCGTTTTCAATAATGACCACATCTTGCACACCCGGCAAGCGTCGCAGGCTGCCATCAACGTCGTTATATTGGCCGCCGACCACATCTCGCAACTGTACCACGAAACCGGAGGTGTGACCCGGCGCCGGCATTGTTAATGCGACCAGCAACCATAGACCGAGTACAGCTACCATAAACCAAACAACACCCTCAATTCCGACTTGTTGCAGCAGATAACCACCAAAGGCTCCGCCTAGGAAAGCCCCCATAAATTGGGAGGTAGAATACACGCCCATAGCGGTCCCCTTACTGGCTGCAGGCGCCTCTTTACTGATCAAAGACGGCAAACTAGCTTCCAGAAGGTTGAAGGCCATAAAAAAGAAGAACATCACCGCCCAGGCAAAAATAAGACTAGCGGATATCCCCGCAAGCCCAACCGTTGCGAGCGTGAGCAGCGCAATTGCACCACAGAGCACTGGCTTCATCATGCGCTTCTTCTCGCCAATGATGATAAACGGCACCATGGCGAAAAATGAAGTAATCATCACACTGAGATAGAACCACCAGTGTGATTGACTCGCAAGCCCAAGCTGATCCTGTAAAACCGATGGGAACACCAGAAACAGCGACGTCAGCACCAAGTGCAGCGCGAATATACCAAAATCCAGCCGCAACAAGCGTTTGTCTGACAATACCCGCCCCAGCATCGCTTTCGCTGGATGAGTATCGGCACTTACCTTGTGCTGGTGTGGTGTAGGCACCACGCGGTTAACTATGAGCAGCGCAACTATCGCCAAAGCCGCAGTAACGTAGAAAATCCCCGAAAGCCCCCATGCCGCCCCCAGTATCGGCCCCAACACAAGTGACACAGAGAAGGATAGCCCAATCGATATGCCCACTGTGGCCATGGCCTTGGTCCGTTCTTCTTCGCGGGTGAGATCGCTGAGTAACGCCATAAGCACGCTGGCAATAGCACCAGCGCCCTGAAGGATCCGGCCAGCTATAACAACGTATATTGAGTCCGTAGAGCCTGCGAGTATGCTACCTGCAGCAAACAGAATCAGGCCGATATAAATCATCCGCTTGCGGCCAACTCGATCAGAAAGCAGGCCAAATGGGATCTGCAGCAAGGCCTGGCTTAAGCCATAGGCGCCAATAGCGAAGCCGAGCAGGGCCGGAGTTGCGTCTTGAAGGTCATCACCTAAGAGCATAAATACAGGCATGATCATGAACAACCCGAGCATACGAATAGCGTAAACCGATGCCAACGCAAATACGGAGCGTTTTTCCAGCGCATTCATGGCAGTTGGCTCCTCTCCCGGGGTTGAAAACGTGACCTTGCTAAAGAACATATGTTCCGCAGGCGGCGCATTGTAACAGAAGGTTCTTCAACGGGGGACAGGCACAAGATAACCGGCATTTTCGCCGCAGCCGACGTAACGCGGTATAATTTCCGTTTTTTCTCCAAGCGAGGTGTTATGGATCATATCCAGATCAAAGGGGCACGTACCCACAACCTGAAGAACATAGACCTGGATATCCCTAGGGACAAACTGATCGTGATCACGGGGTTGTCCGGCTCTGGCAAGTCGTCTCTCGCATTTGATACGCTTTATGCCGAAGGTCAGAGACGCTATGTGGAGTCGCTATCCACCTATGCCCGCCAGTTCCTCTCAATGATGGAAAAGCCGGATGTCGATCACATCGAAGGCCTTTCACCGGCAATCTCTATTGAACAAAAATCAACGTCTCACAACCCTCGCTCTACAGTCGGAACTATCACCGAAATATACGATTACTTAAGGCTAATGTTTGCCCGCGCAGGAGAGCCGCGGTGTCCGGAACACGGCCAGCCACTGGAGGCTCAAACCGTTAGCCAGATGGTTGATCAGGTGCTTGCGCTGCCGGAAGACAGCAAACTGATGATCCTTGCCCCGGTGATTCGCGACCGCAAAGGAGAACACCTTCAGGTCGTAGAGACCATGCGCAGCCAAGGTTTTATTCGGCTGCGTATAGACGGAACCGTCTATGACATCGATGACGCCCCAGCCCTCGACAAAAAGCGCAAACACCAGATTGATGTAGTCGTGGACCGGTTTAAGGTAAAGCCCGGCCTGGAGCAACGACTGGCTGAAAGTTTCGAGACTGCTCTTGGGCTTGCCGAGGGTATAGCGCTTGTTGCGCCAATGGATTCAGAGACAGGAAACGGGGACGAAGACCAAACCTTTTCCGCGAAATACGCATGCACTCAATGTGGATACGCTCTGAGTGAACTTGAACCCAAGCTATTTTCCTTCAACAACCCCGCAGGCGCCTGTCCTACTTGCGACGGGCTAGGTGTTAAGCAGTTTTTTGATTCTGAGAAAATCGTGCAGCATCCAGAGTCAACGATTGCCGCTGGAGCCATCAAAGGCTGGGATAGACGAGCTGTCTATTATTTCCAGATGCTGGGTAGCATTGGCGAGCACTACGGCATCGATCTCGAAACCCCCTGGGAAGACCTACCGGAAGACTTCCGAACAATGCTCCTCTACGGATCTGGCTCTGAAGAAATTCCGTTTCGGTACGTGAACTCTCGCGGCCAAATCATGGAGCGGGCGCACTCCTTTGAAGGTATCATTCCCAACCTAGAACGCCGTTACCGCGAAACCGACTCCCAAAGCATGCGCGAAGAGTTGGCTCGAAATCTCAGCACACAGCCTTGCAAAGACTGTAAGGGCTCCAGACTTCGGCGCAGCGCTCGTCACGTTTTTATTGAAGAACGCAACATTTCTGACATTACATCCCTTCCAATCGGTGAGGCTTACTCCTACTTTGACGCACTAGACTTGCCCGGACGTAAAGGAGAAATTGCCGAGAAGATAACCAAGGAAGTCCGTCAACGCCTACAATTCCTTGTGAACGTTGGGCTAGATTATTTAACACTCGAACGCAGTGCCGACACTTTGTCTGGGGGAGAAGCACAACGTATAAGACTAGCCAGCCAGATTGGCGCTGGCCTAGTGGGTGTGATGTACATTCTGGATGAACCTTCTATAGGACTTCATCAAAGAGATAACGACCGCCTCCTCAGTACCCTTACCCACCTTAGGGACTTAGGAAATACTGTCATAGTGGTCGAGCATGATGAAGACGCCATCCGAGCGGCTGACCATGTGATTGATATCGGACCCGGCGCTGGCGTACACGGCGGCCATATAATCGCTCAAGGAACACCTGCTGACATTCTTGCAAACCCTAACTCCCTCACCGGCCAATATCTCAGTGGCGTGAAAGAAATCGCCATCCCGACAACCCGGCATAAAGGAAATGGGGAAATTCTGACGCTGACCGGCGCCACTGGCAATAACTTGCACAATGTAACGCTATCCTTGCCTTTGGGCATAATGACCTGCATAACGGGCGTGTCCGGCTCTGGTAAATCCACCCTAATAAACAGCACACTCTATCCAGTCGCAGCGGCCAAACTCAACAAAGCGACCACTCTAAACGCAGCACCTTACAAGGGGCTCATAGGCCTAGATAAGCTGGATAAGGTAATCGACATAGATCAAAGCCCCATTGGACGCACCCCCCGCTCTAACCCTGCAACGTACACGGGCCTGTTCACTCCAATTCGCGAACTCTTCGCCGGAACTCAGGAAGCCCGCTCAAGGGGATACAAACCGGGACGATTCTCCTTCAACGTCAAAGGCGGCCGCTGCGAAGCCTGCCAAGGAGATGGCATGATCAAGGTGGAAATGCATTTTCTGCCGGACGTGTATGTTCCCTGCGATGTATGCAAAGCCAAACGCTATAACCGGGAAACGCTTGAAGTCCGTTACAAAGGGAAAAACATCAACGAAGTATTGAGCATGACGGTAGAAGAAGGTCGCGAGTTTTTCGATGCAGTGCCCTTCCTCGCCAGAAAACTCCAAACGCTTATCGATGTAGGCCTCTCCTACATCCGCCTTGGGCAGAGCGCTGTCACCTTATCTGGCGGCGAGGCCCAGCGCGTAAAGCTCGCCAAAGAGCTCTCAAAACGCGATACAGGCAAAACACTGTACATCCTCGATGAACCCACTACAGGCCTGCATTTTTACGACATCCAGCAATTGCTGAACGTGTTGCAACGACTGAGGGACCAAGGCAACACGATTGTCGTCATCGAACACAATCTGGACGTAATAAAAACGGCAGACTGGGTCATCGACCTGGGCCCGGAAGGCGGCTCAGGGGGCGGTCAAATCATTGCAGAAGGCACGCCTGAGGAGGTTGCAGAAAACCCAGCGTCCCATACCGGTCGCTATCTGAAACCAATGCTGGAACTAAAAGGAAACTAGCACAACGCATGTTCGGCCTGGGGTGGCGGGTTCATTTTCTTAGGAAAA
>NZ_JAHKPV010000015.1:0-14946 GCF_018860765.1 Marinobacter salexigens | reverse complement strand
TTTTCCTAAGAAAATGAACCCACCACCCCGGGCCAGCCCTTAAGCAAGAACAACCAAATCAACCACCATATTTTAGACACAAAAAAACCGGGAACCTTACGGCACCCGGTTTTTTTCGTGGACTAGCGAACGATATTACTCGTCGCCGTCGCCCACTTCTTCTGCTTCGATATCCAACGGACGACCAACCAGCTCAACAAATGCCATAGGGGCATTGTCGCCAGCACGGAAGCCACACTTCAAAATACGAAGGTAGCCACCCGGACGCTCGTTGTAACGGGGGCCAAGCTCATTAAACAGCTTAGCAACCGCCGCGTCGTCGCGCAGGCGAGAAAACGCCAGACGACGATTCGCTACCGAATCTACTTTGGCGAGCGTGATCAAAGGCTCAGCTACACGACGAAGCTCTTTAGCTCTCGGCAGCGTTGTTTTGATCAGCTCATGACCAACCAGTGACGCAGTCATGTTACGAAACATGGCCTTGCGATGCGCACTGGTCCTGCTGAACTTACGACCACTTTTACGATGACGCATTGCTCTGATTCCTTACCTTAAACTAATCGGCAATCAACCGCCCAGAACCCGGTCATCGCCACGAAGGCTAGCCGGTGGCCAGTTATCAAGACGCATTCCCAGAGACAAACCGCGAGACGCCAAAACGTCCTTAATCTCGGTGAGCGACTTCTTACCAAGGTTAGGCGTCTTCAACAGCTCAACTTCTGTGCGCTGGATAAGATCGCCGATGTAGTAAATATTTTCAGCCTTCAAGCAGTTAGCTGAGCGTACTGTCAACTCTAGATCATCGACAGGACGCAACAGAATCGGATCAATTTCTTCCTCTTCCTCTACGCGCTCTGGCTCTTTCTCATGATCAAAGTCAACGAATACCGCCAGTTGCTGCTGGAGAATCGTGGCTGCCCGGCGAATTGCTTCTTCCGGATCAATAGTGCCATTCGTCTCCAGATCAATAACCAGCTTGTCCAGATCAGTGCGCTGCTCAACCCGTGCACTTTCCACGGAATAAGCTACACGGCGAACCGGGCTGAAGGTGGCATCCAATTGCAGACGGCCGATGGCACGGGTTTCATCTTCCTCGAGACCGCGCTGATCTGCCGGCTCATAGCCGCGACCGCGTGCGACACGCAAACGCATGTTCACTTCACCCTTTTCACTAAGGTGACAGATCACATGATCCGGATTGGAAATCTCGACGTCATGATCCAGCTTAATATCGCCAGCTGTTACAACGCCCGGGCCTTTCTTACTGAGCGTCAACTCAGTGTCATCCCGACCGTTCATCTTGACCGCAACGCCCTTAAGATTCAGAAGAATCTCAATGACGTCTTCCTGAACACCCTCGATGGCGCTGTACTCGTGCAAGACACCGTCAATCTGCGCTTCAGTCACAGCGCAGCCAGGCATCGAAGACAAGAGAATGCGACGAAGCGCGCTACCCAAAGTATGGCCAAAACCTCTTTCTAGAGGCTCCAACGTTACCTTGGCGCGCATTGCACTCGATTCTTTCACGTCAATGGTACGAGGTGTCAATAACTCATGTACTGAACGCTGCATAGACGCCCCTATCTGCTATCGTTGCTACTTACGTTGCAAATCAGGCTTTACTTAGAGTAAAGCTCGACGATGAGGTTCTCGTTGATGTCGGCCGGCAGCTCAGTGCGCTCAGGCACTGACTTGTAAACGCCTGACATCTTATTGGCGTCGACCTCTACCCAGCTCACCGGTGCACGGCTTGCAGACAACTCAAGAGCGCCTTTAACGCGCAGCTGATTTCTTGCCTTCTCACGCACACTCACAACATCGCCCGGCTTAACTTTGTAGGAAGGAATATTCACTACTTTGTCGTTAACCAGAATCGCCTTGTGTGAAACGAGCTGACGGGACTCTGCACGGGTAGAACCGAATCCCATGCGGTATGCAACGTTATCAAGACGCGTCTCGAGAATCTGCAACAGGTTCTCACCAGTTGCACCTTTCAGCCGAGCCGCTTCTTTATAGTAATTGCGAAATTGCTTCTCCAGTACGCCATATATACGACGAACTTTTTGCTTTTCACGAAGCTGGACGCCGTACTCAGACAGACGACCGCGGCGTGCACCATGCATGCCAGGCGGGGTTTCGATGTTGCACTTGCTATCAAGTGCGCGAACTCCGCTCTTCAGAAAAAGATCTGTCCCTTCACGACGAGACAGCTTGCACTTCGGGCCTATATAACGAGCCATATTTCACTGTCTCCTGTGTTAGACGCGGCGCTTTTTAGGCGGACGACAGCCGTTATGGGGAATCGGCGTCACATCTGTGATGTTAGTGATCTTGTAGCCGCACGAATTTAAAGCGCGAACTGCAGATTCACGTCCGGGCCCGGGACCCTTAACCTCTACGTCCAGGTTTTTAAGGCCGTATTCAGCAGCCGCGTTACCGGCTCTTTCAGCTGCTACCTGCGCAGCAAAAGGTGTACTCTTACGTGACCCGCGGAAACCAGAACCACCCGAGGTGGCCCAGGACAGGACGTTGCCCTGACGGTCAGAAATGGTCACGATAGTGTTATTGAAGGACGCATGTACGTGTGCGACGCCATCAACAACGGTCTTTTTCACCTTTTTACGGGTACGTGTACCTGGCTTTGCCATGTTTGCCTACCTGTTACTTACGAATAGGTTTGCGTGGACCTTTACGGGTGCGTGCGTTGGTCTTGGTGCGCTGGCCACGGACTGGAAGCCCATGACGGTGACGCAGACCACGATGACATCCGAGATCCTTCAAACGCTTAATGTTCATCTGTACTTCACGACGCAAATCGCCCTCAACGACAACCTTACCCACTTCTGAACGAAGTGTTTCAAGCTGCTCGTCGGATAGGTCTTTGACCTTGACGTCCGGCTTAACGCCGGTTGCATCGCAAAGCTTCTGGGCTGTTGTCTTGCCGACACCAAAGATGTAAGTCAGCGAGATAACAGCATGTTTGTGATCGGGTATATTGACACCGGCTATACGTGCCATCCAAATTACTCCGCGTTCAAAGCTTTGCTGTGTGAATTTTCCGCCACAAAAAAGGGGCGCGAAATAATAACGCCTGACTCGGCACCGAGTCAAGCGCTATCATTACGAACCTCGTTTTCAAGCCAGAGCGTTTCCCGAAGGAATCAGCCCTGACGTTGCTTGTGGCGAGGCTCCGAGCAGATGACTCTTACTGAGCCATTGCGACGAATTACTTTGCAGTTACGGCAAATTTTCTTTACCGAAGCGCGTACTTTCATTGTCGACTCCAGTTTTCAAGGGGAACGGTTTTAACCGTTCCGACCATAGCCCTTGAGATTGGACTTCTTCATCAGTGATTCATACTGATGCGACATCAGGTGCGACTGAACCTGCGCCATGAAATCCATCACCACGACTACAACAATCAGCAGTGAGGTCCCGCCCAAATAGAACGGAACATTCCCGGCCACCATCAGAAACTGAGGGAACAGAGAGACTGCTGCAATGTACATTGCACCGAACAACGTCAAACGAGTCAGAACGCCATCTATGTATTTGGCAGTTTGATCGCCTGGGCGTATGCCCGGTATAAACGCGCCAGAGCGCTTGAGGTTATCCGCAACTTCCTTCGGATTATACATCAAAGCTGTATAGAAGAAGCAGAAGAAAACAACCGCTGCCGCAAACAGAATGATGTACAACGGCTGGCTTGGAGCCAAGGCCTGAGAAATATCACTAAGCCACTCCATGCCCTCACCTTGACCAAACCACTGCCCCAATGACGCAGGGAAGAGCAATATGGACGAAGCAAATATAGGCGGGATTACCCCGGCCATATTAACCTTCAACGGCAAATGACTGGATTGCTGAGCAAAAACCCGGCGGCCTTGCTGGCGCTTTGCATAGTTAATAGTCAGACGCCGCTGACCACGCTCCATGAAGACCACAAAACCAACCACTGCGATGGCAAGGATACCAATACCCAAGACCACCAACAGGCTCATCTCACCGTTACGGGCCTGCTCCAGAGTCTGACCGATCGCACCAGGTAACCCGGCGACAATGCCTGCGAAAATCAGCAGGGAGATGCCGTTGCCGACACCTCGCTCAGTAATCTGTTCGCCCAACCACATCATAAAGACAGCACCGCTAACGAAGGAGACAACGGCCACAAAGTGGAAGCTGAAGCTATCGTTAAAGGTGACGCCCTGAGAAGCCAGACCGACAGAAATACCAAAACCCTGAACCAGCGCCAGGATGACCGTACCATAGCGCGTGTACTGGCTAATCTTCCGACGTCCAGCCTCGCCCTCTTTTTTCAGCTGCTCAAGCTGCGGACTTACCGCAGTCATGAGCTGCATGATAATCGAGGCCGAGATATACGGCATGATACCGAGAGCGAAGATACTCATGCGCTCGAGCGCACCACCTGAAAACATGTTGAACATACTCAGGATTGTGCCCTGATTCTGCTCAAACAATGCTGCCAACCGGTCTGGGTTAATACCTGGCACCGGAATGTGGGCACCTATCCGGTACACCAACAATGCCAGAAAGACAAACCAAAGCCGTGACTTCAGCTCTGCTAGCCCTTTTCCCGCGCCCGCAGGCAATGATGCGTTCTTGGCCATTTAGTCCTCGACTCGCCTTAGTCTTCGACTTTGCCACCCGCGGCAGAAATTGCCTCGCGCGCGCCTTTGGTTACACGAAGCCCCTTCACAGTTACTGCACGGTCAAGTTCGCCGGACAGAATAACCTTAGCTTCGCGAATTTCCTCACGGATGATGTCAGCCTTTTTAAGGGCTGCAAGATCCACGGTATCACCTTCAACCTTGGCCAACTCGTTCAAACGAACCTCAGCAACATAGCGCTGTTGGCGCGATGTGAAGCCAAACTTCGGAAGACGACGGGCCAGAGGCTGTTGACCACCCTCGAAACCGGGAGCTACGCTGCCACCGGAACGAGATTTAAGACCTTTATGACCACGGCCACCGGTTTTACCGAGACCGCTACCGATACCACGACCGACGCGTTTTGCAGAGGGACGTGAACCGGGGTCTGGACTAAGTTCGTTCAGACGCATCTTAGTTCTCCTCAACCCGAACCAGGTAATTCACCCGGTTGATCATGCCGCGAATGGAGGGTGTGTCTTCCACTTCAACGGTATGACCGATTTTACGAAGACCCAGGCCCTTAACACAAAGTTTGTGCTTAGGCTGGCAGCCGATTGGGCTGCGGGTCAGAGTTACTTTGATCGTATTTGCGTTCGCCATGACTTCAACCCAGAATCTCTTCGACGGATTTACCGCGCTTGGCTGCAATATCTTCAGGCGCCTGAGTTGCCTGAAGCCCCTTAATGGTAGAACGCACAACGTTCACCGGGTTGGTAGAGCCGTAACACTTTGAAAGTACGTTCTGCACCCCTGCAACTTCCAATACAGCACGCATCGCACCACCTGCGATAATACCAGTACCTTCAGAAGCTGGCTGCATGTACACCTTAGAGCCGCCGTGTTGGGCTCGAACTGCGTACTGCAGGGTAGTTCCATCAAGCGGAACATCTACCATGTTTTTACGCGCAGCTTCCATCGCCTTCTGGATTGCGACCGGCACTTCACGCGCCTTGCCGCGACCGAATCCGACACGCCCTTTTCCGTCACCTACAACGCTCAACGCGGTAAACGCAAAAACGCGACCGCCCTTGACCACTTTGGCAACACGATTCACCTGAACCAGCTTTTCCTGGAGCTCAGGCGCTTTCTGATCGTTAACGCTCATCTTCTCCACCTCTTAGAATTGCAAGCCAGCTTCACGGGCTGCGTCGGCCAGAGCCTGAACTCGGCCGTGATAACGATAACCGGAGCGGTCAAAAGCAACCTGCTCAACACCTGCCGCTTTGGCACGCTCAGCAATTAGCTGACCTACCTTTTTAGCGGCATCCACGTTACCGGTTGCACCCTGGCGCAGTTCCTTATCCAACGTGGAGGCAGTGGCCAGAACTTGGCTGCCATCTGCTGTCGTGACCTGAGCGTACATATGACGTGGAGTGCGATGAACGCACAAACGTGTCGTACCCAGTTCACGGATCTTCATGCGCACCTTGCGTGCGCGACGCAATCTTTCGTTATTCGCGCTCATAGTCCCGCCTTATTTCTTCTTGGCTTCTTTGCGTCTTACCTGCTCATCCGCATACCGAACACCTTTGCCTTTATAAGGCTCGGGCGGACGGAACGCGCGGATTTCCGCAGCGACGTGGCCAACCTGTTGCTTGTCGATACCGCGAATGACAACTTCCGTGTTAGACGGAGTTTCAACGGTAATCCCCTCGGGCAGCTCATATTCAACCGGGTGAGAAAAACCCAGTGTCAGGTTGAGCTTCTTACCTTGCGCCTGGGCCCGGTAACCTACACCGATCAGCTGAAGCTTACGCTCCCAGCCTGCGGAAACACCGGTCACCATGTTGTTGACCAGCGCGCGGGTTGTTCCAGCAAGAGCGCGGGACTTTTGGGCACCATCACGAGCAGCAAAGCGAAGAACGTTCTCTTCCTGCTTTACTTCAACCGCTTGGTGAATAGAAAAATCTAGGGCTCCTTTGGAGCCTTTTACACTAATTTCCTGTCCGTTCAGCTTAACCTCAACACCGGAAGGCAGCACGACAGGATTATTGGCAACCCTGGACATGTGATTCTCCTAGAATACGGTGCAGATGACTTCGCCACCCACGCCAGCAGCTCGTGCGGCGCGGTCTGTCATAACGCCTTTCGACGTAGAGACAATCGCGACTCCCAAACCGCCGGAAACCTTCGGCAGCTCGCTCGTACCTTTATACTGACGCAGACTTGGGCGACTTACGCGCTTAATCTGTTCAATAACAGGCTTCCCACCGAAGTACTTGAGCGTGATTGTAAGCTCAGGCTTTACGTCGGCTGTAACGGAAAAATCTGCAACGTAACCTTCGTCTTTGAGAACCTGGGCTACAGAGATTTTCATTTTAGAAGATGGCATCGTAACATCTGTTTTCGACGCCATCTGGGCATTACGAATACGGGTTACCATATCCGCAAGCGTGTCTTGCATACTCATTGGTATGAGTCTCCTGATCTTTTTAGTTGTGCAGCGGCGCGCCGCACCGCTTACCAACAGGCACCCTGACCTAAGCCAGGATACCTATCTTACCAGCTTGCTTTGGTCAGGCCCGGAACGTCACCACGCATGCCGTACTCACGGAGTTTAATCCGGGAAAGTTCGAACTTGCGCAAAACGCCGTGGGGACGACCAGTCACCTGGCAACGATTACGAAGACGCGAAGGAGAAGCATCGCGAGGAAGCTGTTGCAGCTTCATCTGTGCATCCCAACGGTCATCATCGCTGGTATTTGGGTTCTTGATAATCGCCTTGAGCTCTGCACGCTTCGCTGCAAATTTTGCAACAGTTTGCTCGCGCTTGAGCTCACGGTTTTTCATTGAAACCTTAGCCATTACTCTCGTTCCTTTATTTCTTGAACGGAAAGCCGAAAGCTTTCAACAGCTCACGACCTTCGTCGTCGGTACCGGCAGTGGTGGTAATGGTGATATCCAATCCGCGAATCTTGTCGACTTTGTCGTACTCGATCTCAGGAAAGATAATCTGCTCACGCACACCCATGCTGTAGTTACCGCGCCCGTCAAAGGACTTGGGATTGAGACCACGGAAGTCACGAATGCGGGGAACCGCAATGTGAACCAAACGGTCAAAGAAATCCCACATACGCTCACCGCGCAGTGTAACTTTGCAACCAATCGGCCAACCTTCACGGATTTTAAAGCCCGCAACGGATTTACGCGCTGTAGTAACAACCACCTTTTGACCTGCCAGACGCTCTAAATCCGCCACAGCATTTTCAATCAGTTTCTTGTCACCGACCGCCTCGCCGACACCCATGTTCAGGGTAATCTTTTCGATACGCGGCACCTGCATAATGTTCTTGAAACCGAACTCTTTCTGCAGGGCGGGTACCACTTCCTTGCTGTACTGCTCTTTCATATTAAGCATCGTAACCACCACCGCTTACTGGTTATCGACAGCTTCTTTCGTAGCTTTGAAGATCCGCATCTTCGCGCCGTCTTCCTTTGTCTGGAAGCCAACACGATCGGCTTTGCCGGTCTGCGGATTAAAAATAGCTACGTTGGAAGCCTGGATAGGTGCTTCTTTTTCGACGATGCCACCAGGGGTGCCCAACATCGGGTTTGGTTTAGTGTGTTTCTTCATCATATTGATGCCAGAAACAACCACTTTACCATCATCCTGAACTTTCAGAACTTTACCACGTTTGCCTTTGTCTTTCCCCGTAGTGACGATTACTTCGTCATCTCGTTTAATCTTTTTCATAACCGGCCTCTGGTCCTTTAAAGTACTTCGGGTGCCAGTGAGATAATTTTCATGAACTTTTCATTTCGCAGCTCACGGGTAACCGGTCCGAAGATACGGGTACCGATAGGCGCGTCCTGATTGTTCAGAAGTACAGCTGCATTACCGTCGAAACGGATCAGCGACCCATCAGGACGACGAACACCCTTGCGGGTGCGCACTACTACAGCCTTCAGGACCTGGCCCTTTTTCACTTTTCCGCGGGGGATAGCTTCCTTAACGGTCACTTTAATAACATCCCCTACGCTGGCGTAACGCCGATGTGAACCGCCCAGGACCTTAATGCACATCACCTGACGCGCACCGCTGTTATCCGCGACTTCAAGCATTGTCTGAGTCTGAATCATGGTTGTTCTCCGGGCGATTTACACCTTGGATGCATGTTCAGTGACTTCCACCAGGGCCCAGCTTTTGGTCTTGGAGACCGGGCGGGTTTCCTGAATGGTCACAGTGTCACCGATATTGCACTGGTTGCTCTCATCGTGAGCATGGATCTTGGTTGAACGCTTCATGTACTTACCGTACAGAGGGTGCTTCACCTGACGTTCGACCAACACCACGATGGATTTCTCCATCTTGTTGCTTACGACCTTGCCGCTAAGAGTTCTGGCAGTTTGGGTAGCTTCGGTCATGTCACTGTCCTGCCTTTTCGTTCAATACTGTTTTCACACGAGCAATGTCGCGCTTCACCCCGACGAGAAGGTGAGACTGATTGAGCTGACCTGTGGCCTTGCGCATGCGCAGGTTGAACTGCTCCTTCAGGAGGTCGATCAGCTCCTTGTTCAGCTCCTCGGCTGATTTTTCACGCAGCTCTGTTGCTTTCATCACATCACCGTCCTCGTTACGAAGGTGGTCTGTACCGGCAGTTTGGCCGCTGCGAGTGTGAAGGCTTCGCGTGCGATATCTTCAGCAACACCTTCCATCTCGTAGAGCATCCGACCTGGCTGAATTTCAGCCACCCAGTACTCGACAGAACCCTTACCTTTACCCATACGTACTTCAAGCGGCTTACCGGTGATCGGCTTATCGGGGAAAACCCGAATCCAGATCTTACCGCCACGCTTGATCTTACGTGTCATGGTACGACGTGCCGCTTCTATCTGACGCGCAGTTATACGCCCGCGAGATGTCGCTTTCAATCCGTATTCACCGAAGCTCACCTTGTTGGCGCGGTGAGCAAGACCGGTATTACGGCCTTTCATTACCTTGCGAAATTTGGTGCGTTTTGGTTGCAGCATAAGATTGCCCCTTTACTTAGAACCTTTCTTCCCAGAGGCTTTCTTGTCAGCACGGACCTGTTCCATACCACCAAGAATCTCACCTTTGAAGATCCATACCTTGACGCCGATAATGCCGTAAGTGGTATGCGCTTCGTAGGTTGCGTAATCAATATCTGCACGCAGTGTGTGCAGAGGAACACGACCTTCACGATACCACTCGGAACGCGCAATCTCAGCACCCCCGAGACGACCACCAACCTGAATCTTGATGCCTTTGGCTCCCTGACGCATGGCGTTCTGTACCGCACGCTTCATAGCGCGACGGAACATCACACGACGCTCCAGCTGTCCGGCAACGTTTTGCGCTACCAGGCGAGCATCCAGATCCGGCTTGCGGACTTCTTCGATGTTGATGTGCACAGGCACACCCATCATCTCGCCAACTTCGCGACGCAGACGATCAACATCTTCACCCTTCTTACCGATAACTATACCGGGGCGGGCAGTATGGATCGTGATACGGGCGTTCTGAGCAGGGCGCTCGATCACAATCTTGCTAACAGACGCCTTAACCAGACGCTTGTCGAGGAATTCGCGAACCTGAATATCGTTCAACAGGTTCTTTGCGTATTCCTTTTTATCAGCATACCAAACTGAGTTGTGCTCTTTAATCACACCCAGGCGGAAGCCGATTGGATTTACTTTATGACCCATCTGAGCATCTCCTACTTGTCGGCGACCTTGACGGTGATATGACAGGTGCGCTTCATAATTCTATCAGCGCGCCCCTTGGCTCGAGCCTTGATCCGCTTGAGCGTTGGGCCTTCATCCACCATGACAGTGGAAACCCGCAGTTCGTCAACGTCTAGACCTTCGTTGTGCTCAGCGTTAGCGATGGCAGACTCAAGAGCTTTCTTGATAATCACCGCCGCCTTCTTAGGGCTGAAAGTCAAAATATTCAGGGCATCCTCAACAGCCTTGCCGCGAACCTGGTCGGCGACAAGACGCGCTTTCTGAGCTGAGAGGCGAGCGCCCTTATACTTGGCTGCTACTTCCATTTCTATTCCCCTCACAATCAGCGTTTAGCTTTCTTGTCGGCCGCGTGGCCACGATAAGTGCGCGTTGCCGCGAACTCGCCAAGCTTATGACCGACCATATCTTCGGTGACATAAACCGGCACGTGTTGCCTGCCGTTGTGGACTGCGATGGTCAAGCCTACGAACTCTGGAAAGATCGTTGAGCGACGGGACCAAGTTTTGATCGGTCGCTTATCGTTTGCTTCCAGAGCTGCCTCAACCTTCTTCAACAGATGCAGGTCTATAAATGGACCTTTCTTTAAAGAACGTGGCACAGCATTTACCTCTATGTAGTCGTTTACTTGGCTGAACGACGACGTACTATCATTTTATCAGTACGTTTGTTCTTACGAGTCTTATGCCCTTTGGTCGGAACACCCCACGGAGTAACCGGGTGACGCCCGCCAGAGGTACGCCCTTCACCACCACCATGCGGGTGGTCAACTGGGTTCATAGCAACACCACGTACTGTTGGACGCTTGCCACGCCAACGTGATGCACCCGCTTTGCCAAGCCGCTTGAGGCTATGCTCACTGTTGGACACTTCACCCAACGTGGCACGGCAATCTACAAGCACCTTACGCATTTCACCTGAACGCAGGCGGATAGTCGCATAAGCGCCTTCCCGAGCAACCAGCTGTACGGATGCGCCCGCAGAGCGAGCCAGCTGAGCACCTTTGCCAGGCTTGAGTTCAACGCAATGGATCACAGAACCAACCGGGATATTCCGCAGCGGCAATGTGCTTCCAACCTTGATAGGCGCGTCGATTCCTGAGCGCACAGGCTCTCCGATTTGCATACCTTTGGGAGCAATGATGTAACGACGCTCGCCATCGGCATACTTAATCAGCGCGATGTGCGCAGAGCGGTTAGGATCGTATTCAATGCGCTCAATTGTCGCAGGAATACCATCTTTGGTCCGCTTAAAGTCAATAACACGGTAGTGCTGTTTATGACCACCACCAACATGACGGGTAGTAATGCGGCCAGCATTGTTACGGCCACCCGACTTGCTTTGAGATTCAACCAACGGTGCGTAAGGGCGCCCTTTGTGCAGGTCAGGGTTGTAAAGCTTTACAACGTGACGGCGTCCGGCAGATGTTGGTTTGGTTTTGACGATCGGCATATTACGACCCCTTTACCTTATTCCACATCCAGAAAATCGATGTCCTGACCTTCAGCCAGCTTTACATAAGCCTTACGAATGTCATTACGCTTGCCGAACCCGCGGGCTGTGCGCTTAAGCTTGCCCTTACGATTCAGAACCTGAACACCTTCTACGGTGACGTTGAACAATTGCTCAACAGCCTTTTTGATTTCCGGCTTGGTTGCATCCGGGGCCACCCGAAAAACAACTTGACCATGCTCGGCGACCAGAGAGGCTTTCTCCGATACGTGCGGCCCAAGAAGGACCTTGTAAATACGTTCCTGATTCATCCCAGCATCTCCTCGATCTTCTTCAGAGCGGGAACAGTCAACACAACTTTATCGAAGGCGACCAGGCTAACCGGATCCAGACCTGCAACATCACGCACATCGACGTGAGGAACATTGCGAGAGGCCAGGTGCAGGTTCTGCTCAAGACTTTCTGTCAGGATCAGGGCATTCGAAACACCCAGATCTGCCAGCTTGGCTGTAAAGGCCTTGGTCTTTGGCGCGTCTACTGCAAAATCATCTACCACAACCAGACGCTCTTGACGAACCAGCTCGGAGAAAATAGAACACATCGCGGCACGGTACATTTTCCGGTTAACTTTTTGCTCAAAACCGCGAGGCTTGGCAGCAAACGTTACACCACCGGAGCGCCAAATCGGGCTACGGATCGTACCGGCACGGGCGCGACCCGTGCCCTTCTGACGCCAGGGCTTCTTACCGCCACCACTGACTTCCGAACGGGTTTTCTGAGCTTTGGTTCCCTGACGACCAGCTGCCATATAGGCAGTGACGACTTGATGAACCAGAGACTCGTTAAAATCTTTGGCAAATGCAGCATCGGAAACAGAAATTCCCTTACCGCTACCTGTAATAGTCAATTCCATCGAACCGCTCCTCAGGCTTTAAGTGCAGGCTTGATGACAACATCACCGCCAGTCGCGCCAGGTACGGCACCACTAATCAGCAGGAGGTTGCGCTCGGCGTCGACACGGACAACTTTCAGGTTCTGCACAGTAACTTGTGCATTACCCATCTGGCCCGCCATCTTTTTGCCCTTGAATACCTTGCCCGGAGTCTGGTTCTGACCAATAGAACCCGGAGCACGATGCGAGAGGGAGTTACCATGCGTTGCATCTTGCATGGAGAAGTTCCAGCGTTTTACGCCACCCTGGAATCCTTTACCCTTAGACTGACCTGTGGCATCTACAAGCTGACCATCTTCAAAAACAGTCGCAGCAATCTCGCCACCCGCGGCAAGATCTTCACCTTCACCGTCGGCCAATCGAAATTCCCAGACACCCCGACCAGCTTCAACGCCAGCTTTGGCAAAGTGACCTGCTTCAGCTTTAGTAACACGTGAAGCGCGACGAGCACCCACAGTTACCTGAACGGCACGATAACCATCTTTCTCAAGGGTCTTGAGTTGAGTAATGCGGTTAGGATCAACCTCAATTACTGTAACGGGCAGCGCCTGCCCATCTTCCGTAAAAATACGGGTCATACCAGCCTTACGGCCGACAACACCAATTGCCATGTTTCACCTCTAAGTGTACGGGGCTCTCACCCTCTATGGCCTTAGGACAGTTACACAGGTTAATACCGGGCGGTATTAACCGAGGCTAATCTGAACGTCTACACCTGCTGCCAGGTCCAACTTCATCAAAGCATCTACTGTCTTTTCCGTCGGCTCAACAATGTCGAGCAAACGCTTATGAGTACGAATTTCATACTGGTCGCGCGCGTCTTTATTGACGTGCGGAGAAACCAGAATAGTGTACTTCTCCTTCCGCGTCGGCAGAGGGATAGGTCCACGCACTTGAGCGCCGGTCCGCTTTGCGGTATCGACAATCTCCTGCGTTGACTGGTCGATAAGGCGATAATCAAACGCCTTCAACCGGATTCGAATCTTTTGGCTTTGCATGATTCACCAAACTCCACTCGTAGCAGCTACTAGTTAGCCGACCTTCAAAAAAAGGAGCCGCATTGTATGCATAATACCCAACCCTGTCAACAACCTTAGTTGCCGACCAGATCGGGAGAAGCGATTGCGACCGAAACGGAAAAAGGGGCTGACAAAATCAGCCCCTTTTCCAGATGCAACGAGCGTATTACTCGAGGATCTTAGCGACGACGCCGGCACCAACGGTACGGCCGCCTTCACGAATCGCGAAGCGCAGACCATCTTCCATGGCGATCGGAGCAATCAGCGTCACTTCCATCTTCACGTTATCACCCGGCATAACCATTTCCACGCCTTCCGGCAGTTCACAGGAACCAGTTACGTCAGTAGTACGGAAGTAGAACTGTGGACGATAGCCCTTGAAGAACGGAGTATGACGACCACCCTCATCCTTGCTCAGTACGTACACCTCACACTCAAACTTGGTGTGCGGCTTAATGCTGCCCGGCTTACACAGAACCTGACCACGCTCAACGTCATCACGCTTGGTACCACGAAGCAATACACCTACGTTCTCGCCTGCACGACCTTCGTCTAGCAGCTTACGGAACATCTCAACACCGGTGCAGACAGTCTTGACGGTATCCTTGATACCAACAATCTCAACTTCCTCACCCACCTTAATGATGCCGCGCTCTACTCGACCGGTTACAACCGTACCACGACCAGAGATAGAGAACACATCCTCAATCGGCAACAGGAACGGCTGATCGATTGCACGCTCAGGCTCAGGGATGTAGTCATCCAGAGCTTCTACCAGCTTCTTAACAGCGGTAGTACCCATCTCGTTGTCGTCTTTGCCCTGCAGAGCCATCAACGCAGAACCGGTGATGATTGGAGTGTCGTCACCCGGGAAATCGTACGCACTCAACAGCTCGCGAACTTCCATCTCTACCAACTCAAGCAGCTCTTCATCGTCAACCATGTCCGCTTTGTTCAGGAACACAACGATGTAAGGAACGCCTACCTGACGGGACAGCAGGATGTGCTCACGCGTCTGCGGCATTGGGCCGTCAGCTGCTGAACAAACCAGAATCGCGCCGTCCATCTGGGCCGCACCAGTGATCATGTTCTTAACATAATCAGCGTGACCCGGGCAGTCTACGTGTGCGTAGTGACGAGTTGGAGAATC
>NZ_JAHKPV010000011.1 GCF_018860765.1 Marinobacter salexigens | reverse complement strand
GTAGTGACGAGTTGGAGAATCATACTCAACGTGGGAGGTCGCGATGGTGATACCACGCGCACGCTCTTCCGGTGCGTTATCGATTTGATCGAATGCACTCGCAGAACCCGTACCCCACACTTCGTGACATACACGAGTCAGAGCAGCGGTCAGAGTCGTTTTACCATGGTCTACGTGACCAATGGTGCCCACGTTCAGGTGTGGCTTGAGACGCTCAAATTTAGATTTAGACACAGTTACACCTCTTCCTGTTTCTTAAGTCCTGGGTATCAACCCTTATTAATGATTGCTTCGGCAATATTGTTTGGCGCTTCCGCATACCGCGAAAACTCCATAGCGTAGGATGCGCGACCCTGAGTAGCAGAGCGCAAATCCGTGGCATAACCGAACATTTCCGACAACGGAACCTCAGCGCGCACAATCTTGCCCGCGACACCGTCATCCATACCCTGAATAAGGCCACGACGACGGTTCAAATCGCCGACCACGTCACCCATGTAATCCTCAGGGGTTACAACCTCAACCTTCATCATCGGCTCAAGCAGAGCCGGGTTCGCTTCCAGGGCACCTTTTTTCATTGCCATGGAACCCGCGACCTTGAACGCCATTTCGTTGGAGTCCACGTCGTGATACGAACCGTCGTACAAGGTTGCCTTGATACCCAGCAGCGGATAGCCGGCCAGACAGCCGTTCTGCATCTGCTCCGAGATACCCTGCTGAACCGCGGGGATGTACTCCTTAGGAACAGCACCACCAACGATTTCGTTCACGAAGATAAAGTTCTCGGCATCTTCCTGATCCAGCGGCAGCGGATCAATCCGGACCTTGACGTGACCATACTGACCACGACCACCAGACTGACGAACGAACTTGCCTTCAACGTCCACAGACTTGCGAATGCACTCACGATAAGCAACCTGAGGCTTACCGATATTAGCTTCTACTTTGAACTCTCGACGCATGCGGTCGACGAGAATATCCAAGTGAAGCTCACCCATGCCGGAAATGATGGTTTGGCCAGTCTCTTCGTCAGTACGTACACGGAACGACGGATCCTCCTGCGCCAGCTTACCCAAAGCTACGCCCATCTTTTCCTGATCAGCCTTGGACTTAGGCTCAACCGCTACCGAAATAACCGGCTCTGGGAACTCCATACGCTCAAGAATAATCTTGTGATTCTCATCACACAAAGTGTCACCGGTGGTAACGTTCTTGAGGCCGATTGCCGCTGCAATATCACCTGCCAGAACTTCCTTGATCTCTTCCCGGTCGTTGGCGTGCATCTGAACCATCCGGCCCACACGCTCTTTCTTGCCCTTGACCGAATTGAACACCGAGTTACCGGACTCCAGCGTACCGGAGTAGACGCGGAAGAAGGTCAAAGTACCTACAAACGGGTCAGTGGCAATCTTGAACGCCAGAGCGGCAAACGGCGCCTTGTCGTCAACGGGGCGAGTCTCTTCCGCGCCGTCTTCACCCACTTCACCACGGATGGCCTTAACTTCGTCCGGAGCTGGCAGGTATTCGATAACCGCATCCAGAACGGCAGGCACACCCTTGTTCTTGAACGCTGAGCCACAGCAAGCCAGAACAATTTCGTTAGCCAGAGTGCGCGCGCGTAGACCGGCCTTTATTTCAGCCAGGGTCAACTCGCCGCCTTCCAGATATTTCTCCATGTACTCTTCGTTAGCTTCAGCAGCAGCCTCAACCAACGCTTCGCGGTACTTGGCAACTTCGTCGACCATGTCGGCAGGAACCTCTTCCTCACGATAGGTCATGCCCAAGTCGGCGTCGTCCCAATAAATTGCTTTATTGCGAAGAAGATCGACAATACCCGCAAACTGATCCTCGGAACCAATCGGCAACTGAAGCGCCACCGGCGTAGCACCCAGACGAGTCTTGATCTGCTCAACCACACGCAGGAAGTCGGCACCGGCACGGTCCATCTTGTTGACGAACACCATACGCGGAACTTCATACTTGTTAGCCTGACGCCATACGGTCTCAGACTGCGGCTCAACACCAGAGGATCCACAGAACACAACAACAGCACCATCGAGAACTCGCAAGGAACGCTCAACTTCGATAGTAAAATCTACGTGCCCCGGAGTATCGATGATATTGACTCGATGCTCATCAAACTGCTTGTCCATACCTTGCCAGAATGTCGTAACAGCGGCAGAGGTGATGGTAATACCACGCTCCTGCTCCTGCTCCATCCAGTCGGTAGTAGACGCGCCATCGTGGGTCTCACCCATCTTATGGCTACGACCTGTGTAATAAAGAATACGCTCGGTCGTCGTGGTTTTGCCCGCATCAACGTGCGCACAGATACCAATGTTTCTGTAACGTTTAATCGGCGTTTTACGTGCCACTGTATAAACCTCGGCTGATTAGAAACGGAAGTGAGAGAACGCCTTGTTGGCTTCTGCCATGCGGTGTACGTCTTCACGCTTCTTAACAGCTGCACCTTTGCTGTCAGCGGCGTCAAGAATTTCACCGGCCAGACGCTGCGCCATGGACTTCTCGCCGCGCTTCCGTGAAAATTCTACGAGCCAGCGCATAGCCAGCGCGTTCTGACGGGAAGGCCGTACTTCTACGGGCACCTGGTAAGTGGCACCACCTACACGACGGGATTTAACCTCTACCATCGGCTGGATGTTTTCCAGGGCCTTCTCGAACATGTCGATCGGCTCTTCATTTGACTTTTCGGCAACAATTGTCAAAGCACCATAAACAATGCGCTCTGCAACCGCTTTCTTACCGCTTTCCATCACGTGGTTGATGAACTTGGCAAGGCGCGCACTACCGAATTTCGGATCCGGGATAATTTCCCGCTTAGCTGCAACTCTTCTTCTAGGCATCGATAAGCCCTTATATAATTAAAGGTCTTCAGGAACCCCTGAGATAGCCGGCGGCTACTCAGCCTTACTCTTACCGTTCTGACAAGCAACGATAAAAGACACTCTTTCAGCACATTACGACTTTGGTCGTTTAGCACCGTATTTGGAACGACCCTGCTTACGGTTCTGCACACCTTGGGTGTCCAGAGTTCCGCGAACAGTGTGGTAGCGCACACCCGGAAGGTCTTTAACTCGACCGCCACGGATCAGCACAACACTATGCTCCTGAAGGTTATGGCCTTCACCACCAATGTACGAGGAAACCTCGAAGCCGTTGGTTAGACGAACACGGCACACTTTACGCAATGCTGAGTTCGGCTTCTTCGGCGTTGTGGTATACACACGAGTGCAGACACCACGGCGCTGAGGACAAGCTTGAAGAGCAGGAACATCGCTCTTGGCTGCCTTGCGCTTACGAGGCTTACGCACCAACTGATTAATCGTTGCCATGTAAGCAAACTCCAAAAAACCATATCAATGAAACTTACCCCCAATGAAGGGGGTAAAATTAAGGGTCGCAAGTTTAAGCCCGCGACCCTGCGCAGTCAAGATGACTGCTCTCTTTTTAACCACCTCCGAGTAAGTAACTACACGGAGGTGGTGCGCCGGGCTCAACCTCCGCGGTTGAGCTCTGCGCTCAGAGCTTCTTCAACATCCGCCGCTGTCACGCCCTGTTCTTCCAGTTCGCGCTTACGTCGACGTTCCGCATGATAAGCCAAGCCCGTTCCCGCTGGAATCAGTCGACCCACCACTACGTTTTCTTTCAGGCCGCGCAAGTAATCGCGCTTCCCGGTAACCGCACCCTCGGTAAGCACCCGAGTGGTCTCCTGGAACGACGCTGCCGAAATAAACGACTCAGTTGCCAAGGACGCCTTAGTAATACCAAGCAACAAGCGCTCAAACCTTGCGGGTTCTTTATCCGCAGCAAGAGCTTTTTCGTTCTCTTCCAACAACTTGGTAATCTCAAGCTGATCACCAGACAACAATTCCGTATCACCGGGATCGCTTACTTCAACCTTGCGCAACATCTGACGGACGATAACCTCAATGTGTTTATCGTTTATGACAACACCCTGCAGGCGATAAACGTCCTGAATTTCGTTAGTGATGTACTTCGCCAATTCCACCACACCCAACAGGCGCAAAATATCATGCGGATTGGATGGACCGTCAGAAATTACTTCGCCTTTCTCAACCGTTTCGCCTTCGAACACGTTCATTTGGCGATGCTTGGGTATCAGAACCTCGTATGGATCTGCATCCTTGGGC
Source organism: Marinobacter salexigens (assembly GCF_018860765.1). GTDB lineage: Bacteria > Pseudomonadota > Gammaproteobacteria > Pseudomonadales > Oleiphilaceae > Marinobacter > Marinobacter salexigens_A. Next base: position 11,556 of record NZ_JAHKPV010000011.1, on the reverse strand, counting down.
GTAATAACCAGACGCTTCTTGCCCTTAGTTTCCTTACCGAAGGACACCATGCCGCTGATTTCAGCAAGAATGGACGACTCTTTCGGCCGACGAGCTTCAAACAGATCGGCAACCCGTGGCAAACCACCGGTGATGTCTCGTGTTTTTGAGCTCGCCTGAGGAATACGTGCGACCACATCGCCCAGCTCGATACGTGCGCCGTTCGCCATGGTTACCAGAGCATTCGCCGGCATGAAGAAAATTGCCGCGCCACCACCTGGAAGATCGACGTCGTTTCCTGACTCGTCAACCATCTGGATTGCGGGGCGAATATCCTTACCGGCCGCCGGACGCTCCTTCGGATCAATGATCTCCATGGTCGACAAACCGGTGAGTTCGTCGGTTTGGGTACGTACAGTAATACCCTGATCCATGTTGACAAACTTCGCCGTGCCTTCCGCTTCCGCAATGATGGGGTGAGTGTGTGGATCCCACTTGGCAACCACAACACCAGCCTCAACCACATCACCATTCTTAACTGACAGGACGGCGCCGTATGGAAGCTTATACCACTCCCTCTCACGCCCCTGATCATCAGCAATAGCTAACGCAGAAGAACGAGAAATAACAACCAGAGAGCCATCACTCTTCTCAAGAGACTTCAGGTTGTGTAGACGTACAGTGCCACCGTGTTTGACCTGAACATTGTCTACAGCAGAAGCACGACTTGCAGCACCACCAATGTGGAACGTCCGCATGGTCAACTGGGTGCCCGGCTCACCGATGGATTGCGCAGCAATAACACCTACAGCTTCACCAACATTAACTCGGTGGCCACGGGCCAGATCTCGGCCGTAGCACTTAGAACAGATGCCGTGGCGTGTTTCACAGGTGATCGCTGAGCGAACCCACACTTCATCCACACCCGCACCTTCAAGCTCTTCGATTGTTTTTTCATCCAGCAGCGTGCCCGCTGCAACAACCGCGTTATCCTTATCCGTAGGGGTAAAGGTATCACGGGCCGTCACTCGACCTAGAACACGGTCCCCCAAAGGTACGACCACGTCACCGCCTTCGATATGCGGCGTCATGAGCAGACCTTCTTCGGTTCCGCAATCCACTTCGGTAACAACCAAATCTTGGGATACATCAACCAGACGCCGCGTCAAATAACCGGAGTTAGCGGTCTTCAATGCGGTGTCTGCCAGACCCTTACGGGCACCGTGGGTTGAAATAAAGTACTGAAGTACGTTCAATCCTTCACGGAAGTTCGCCGTGATCGGCGTCTCGATGATGGAACCATCGGGCTTTGCCATCAAACCACGCATGCCGGCCAACTGACGAATCTGTGCAGCAGAACCCCGCGCGCCCGAGTCCGCCATCATATAGACGGAGTTGAAGGACTCTTGCATCAGCTCTTCGCCGTCTTCACCCTTAACAGGGTTTCCATCAGGCCCCATAACCTTTTCTTTAGCCAGACGCTGCATCATGGCCTTGGAGACCTTGTCATTAGCGCGTGACCAAATATCAATAACCTTGTTGTACTTCTCGCCCTGTGTCAAAAGACCTGATGCGTACTGGGTTTCGATATCTTTAACTTCTTGTGAAGCAGCATCCACCAGCTCGTACTTCTCTGGGGGGATTTCGAAGTCGTTGAAACCGATCGAGATACCCGAAACCGTCGCATACTGATAGCCCGTGTACATGAGCTGATCCGCAAAAATAACAGTTTCTTTTAGCCCAGCGTCCCGGTAGCAAGTATTGATAAGGTTCGAGATTGCCTTTTTGACCATTGGCTTATTAACCAGATCATAGGAAAGGCCATCCGGAACGATATCAAACAACAAGGCGCGACCCACCGTGGTGTTCACGATCTTGTACTCTTCTGTACGCTCCCCATTCTCGAGGATCGCAACTTCCTTCACGCGAACTTTAACGATGGCCTGCAGGTCAACCTGACCCGCGCCATAAGCGCGGTGCGCTTCTTTGACGTCCGCAAACACCATGCCTTCGCCCAGCGCACTCTTACGCTCACGGGTCATGTAGTAAAGCCCAAGTACAACGTCCTGAGACGGCACGATGATTGGCTCACCGTTTGCAGGCGACAGGATGTTGTTGGTAGACATCATCAACGCACGGGCTTCCAACTGAGCTTCCAGCGTCAGCGGTACGTGTACCGCCATCTGGTCGCCATCGAAGTCGGCGTTATAGGCCGCACACACCAACGGGTGCAGCTGGATTGCCTTACCTTCGATCAATACGGGCTCGAATGCCTGAATGCCCAAACGGTGCAGTGTCGGCGCGCGGTTAAGCATGATGGGGTGCTGACGAATAACTTCGTCAAGAATATCCCAAACCACACCTTCTTCACGCTCGACCATCTTCTTCGCAGCTTTGATGGTCGTGGCCAAGCCACGGTGTTCAAGCTTTGAGAAAATGAACGGCTTAAACAGCTCAAGGGCCATCTTCTTCGGCAGACCACACTGATGCAGGCGCAGGTATGGGCCTACAACAATAACGGACCGGCCGGAATAATCGACCCGCTTACCAAGAAGGTTCTGACGGAAACGACCCTGTTTACCCTTGATCATGTCGGCAAGGGACTTGAGCGGGCGCTTGTTCGTGCCGGTTATGGCGCGACCGCGGCGACCGTTGTCCAGCAGAGCATCTACCGCTTCCTGCAGCATACGCTTCTCGTTGCGCACGATGATATCCGGAGCGTTCAACTCAAGCAGACGCTTGAGGCGGTTGTTTCGGTTGATGACGCGGCGGTACAGGTCGTTCAGGTCGGACGTCGCAAAACGACCACCATCTAGTGGCACTAGCGGGCGCAGGTCTGGCGGCAGAACCGGCAGAACAGTCATAACCATGTCGCCCGGCTTATTGCCGGAGTACAGGAAGGCCTCAAGTATTTTCAGGCGCTTACTGAACTTTTTGATTTTAGTTTCGGAGTTGGTCTGAGGGATTTCTTCCCGCAGCAGGTCAACTTGCTCTTGCAGGTCAATGCCTTCAAGCAGCTCCTTGACAGCTTCAGCACCCATACGGGCATCAAACTCGTCTCCAAACTCTTCCAAAGCTTCGTAGTACTGCTCATCATTGAGCAGTTGCCCTCGCTCGAGCGTTGTCATACCTGGATCGATCACAATGAACGACTCAAAGTAAAGCACTCGTTCAATATCACGCAAGGTCATATCCAGCATCAGACCGATACGGGATGGCAATGACTTCAGGAACCATATATGAGCGACCGGGCTGGCCAATTCAATATGGCCCATGCGTTCACGACGCACACTTGCCAACGCAACTTCAACGCCACACTTCTCGCAAATAACACCGCGATGCTTGAGGCGCTTGTACTTGCCGCACAGACACTCGTAATCCTTGATTGGGCCGAAAATCTTGGCACAGAAAAGGCCGTCACGCTCTGGCTTGAACGTACGGTAGTTGATGGTCTCAGGCTTCTTTACTTCACCAAAGGACCAGGAACGGATCATATCCGGTGATGCCAACCCAATACGGATAGCATCAAATTCCTTACTTTGGTTTTGGCTCTTGAGAAGATTCAGCAAATCTTTCATCAGTAAAAGCTCCGGATGGCGTTAATCTCGGGCGGGCACACCAGGTGCCCGCTCACGCTGCCAAAAACAATTCGGCTCACTCAGATTCCAGCTCGATGTCGATACCCAGCGAACGGATCTCCTTGACAAGAACGTTGAAGGATTCCGGCATGCCGGGCTCCATGCGATGATCACCATCGACAATATTCTTGTACATCTTGGTCCTGCCGTTCACGTCATCAGACTTAACGGTGAGCATTTCCTGCAGCGTATACGCCGCACCGTAAGCCTCCAGGGCCCACACCTCCATCTCACCGAAACGCTGACCACCGAACTGCGCCTTACCACCCAGCGGTTGCTGGGTAACCAGGCTATAAGAACCGGTGGAACGGGCGTGCATCTTGTCATCAATCAGGTGGTTAAGCTTGAGGATATACATATACCCTACTGTCACCGGTCGATCGAAAGCGTCCCCTGTTCGGCCGTCGTAAAGCTTGGTCTGGCCGGTTGTACTCAGGCCTGCAAGCTCAAGCATATGCTTAACTTCCGCTTCCTTGGCACCATCAAACACTGGTGTGGCCATAGGAACGCCGCTGCGCAGGTTGTGGGACATCTCAAGGATTTCCTTATCGCTCAGGGAATCCAAGTCCACCTTGAACACTTCATCAGAGTGGTTATAGATCTCATCAAGAAGCTTACGCAGCTCGGCCACTTTGCGCTGCTCATCTAGCATTTTGCTGATGCGCTCACCCAGCCCCTTAGCCGCCGCTCCCAAATGAGTCTCAAGAACCTGACCAACGTTCATTCGGGACGGAACACCCAAGGGGTTCAGAACGATATCAACAGTATTACCGAATTCGTCGTAAGGCATATCTTCAATCGGCTTAACCGCAGAGATCACACCCTTGTTACCGTGACGACCTGCCATCTTGTCGCCTGGCTGGATCCGACGCTTGATAGCAAGGTAGACCTTAACGATTTTCAGCACGCCAGGTGCAAGGTCGTCGCCCTGCTGAAGCTTGCCTTTTTTGTCGTCAAAGCGCGCTTCATGCTCTTTCGTGCGCTCTTCCAGACCCTGTTCAGACTTCTCCAGCAACTCATTCAGGCTCTCGTCCTGCATGCGAAGCTTGAACCAGTCCGAACGAGGCAGCTCAGCCAAGTAACCTTCATCAAGGCTTGCGCCTTTTTTCAGGCCAGGACCACTGATAACCTGTTGACCTTTCAGTGCATTCAGCAAACGCTCGAAGGTTGCGCCTTCAACGATGCGATATTCATCCTTAAGGTCCTTGCGATACTGGTTCAGCTGCTCTTTTTCGATTGACTGAGCACGCTGATCTTTCTCGATACCGTCACGGGTAAATACCTGAACGTCGATTACAGTACCGCGAGTGCCTGTCGGCACGCGGGAGGAGGTGTCTTTTACGTCAGACGCCTTCTCACCAAAGATAGCCCTCAGCAGCTTCTCCTCCGGAGTCAGCTGGGTTTCACCTTTCGGTGTTACCTTGCCTACCAGTATGTCGCCAGGCCCTACTTCTGCACCAATGTATACAATGCCGGACTCATCGAGCTTAGATAGCGCGCTCTCACCCACATTAGGAATATCTGCAGTGATTTCTTCGCTACCAAGCTTAGTATCGCGAGCCACGCAGGTTAGTTCCTGAATGTGGATGGTAGTCAGGCGATCTTCCTGCACCACTTTCTCGGAAATAAGGATGGAGTCCTCGAAGTTATAACCGTTCCAAGGCATAAACGCGATACGCATGTTTTGACCAAGGGCGAGCTCACCGAGATCAACCGATGGGCCATCTGCCAATACGTCACCACGGGCGATCTCATCACCCTGACGGACGATGGAGCGCTGGTTTATGCAGGTGTTCTGGTTAGAGCGGGTGTACTTGGTGAGGTTATAGATATCTACCCCAGCATCACCGGCCTCAGTTTCTTCGTTGTTAACACGCACCACGATTCTGGCAGCATCAACACTTTCAATGACACCACCACGACGAGCTGTCACGCAAACACCCGAGTCCTGAGCAACTGTACGCTCCACACCGGTTCCCACCAAAGGTACCTGAGAGCGCAGCGTCGGCACCGCCTGGCGTTGCATGTTCGCGCCCATGAGAGCCCGGTTAGCATCGTCGTGCTCAAGGAACGGGATCAATGAAGCGGCAACAGATACAACCTGACGCGGCGAAACATCCATGAAGTTAACACTTTCAGGAGGCATAACCGTGGTTTCGTTCTGGTGACGTACCGTTACCAGCTCATCCGTCAGACGCATGCCATCATCGACAGCCGCACTGGCCTGAGCGATAACGTAATTACTTTCTTCGATGGCCGATAGATACACAAGCTCATCGGTAACCAAGCCGTCGACCACCTTTCTATACGGGCTCTCAAGGAAGCCGTAAGAGTTGGCACGGGCATAGGTAGCCAGCGAGTTTATAAGGCCGATGTTCGGACCTTCTGGCGTCTCGATCGGGCATACACGACCATAGTGTGTCGGGTGTACGTCGCGAACCTCAAAACCGGCGCGCTCACGTGTTAAGCCACCAGGCCCCAACGCCGAAATACGACGCTTGTGAGTCACTTCGGACAGCGGGTTGTTTTGGTCCATAAACTGAGACAGCTGGCTGGAGCCAAAGAATTCTTTAACCGCAGCCGCAACCGGCTTGGCGTTGATCAAATCCTGAGGCATCAAGCCTTCGCTCTCTGCGAGACTCAGGCGCTCACGCACAGCTCGCTCAACACGCACCAACCCTACCCGGAACTGGTTTTCAGCCATCTCGCCTACACAACGAACACGACGGTTGCCTAGGTTATCGATGTCGTCAACGCTACCCTGACCATTACGGATATCAATCAGCGTTTTCAGAACATCAATGATATCTTCGTGGGTAAGCGTGCCTTCACCGGTACTTTCTTCGCGGCGCAGGCGACGATTGAGCTTCATGCGACCGACTGCAGAGAGATCATAACGCTCTTCGGAGAAGAACAGGTTATTGAACAGATTCTCTGCCGAATCCTTGGTGGGGGGCTCGCCGGGACGCATCATGCGATAGATTTCTACCAGAGCCTCAAGCGGGCTGCGTGTCGGATCGATACGCAAGGTATCCGACATAAACGGTCCGCAATCCAGATCGTTGGTATAAAGCGTCTCGATCTCTTTTACGCCAGCGTCCAGAATGGTTTTTACAACCTCTTCGCTCAGCTCAGCGTTGCACTCAACCAACACTTCACCGCTGGTTTCGTCCACCATATCTTTGGCTAGAACGCGGCCATAGAGATACTCAGTGGGCACCTCTAGCTCGTTGATGCCTGCCTTTTCCAGCTGCTTGATGTGGCGAGCGGTGATTCGACGACCCTCTTCCACGATCAACTTGCCTTCATTGTCTTTGATATCAAATGTCGCGATATCACCACGAAGACGGCTTGGGACCAGCTCCAGCTTGCAAGTTTCAGCGCCCAGCTTGAACTTACTAGTATCAAAAAACATCCCCAGCATTTGCTCGGAGGTGTAACCGAGCGCACGCAGGAGGATCGACGCTGGCAACTTGCGTCGACGGTCGATGCGAACGAAAACGGAATCCTTCGGATCAAATTCGAAATCGAGCCAGGACCCGCGGTAAGGAATAACCCGAGCCGAATACAACAGCTTACCGGATGAGTGGGTTTTTCCTTTGTCGTGATCAAAGAACACACCGGGAGAGCGGTGGAGCTGGGAAACAATAACACGCTCGGTACCGTTGATAACGAAGGTACCGTTCTCAGTCATCAGGGGCATTTCGCCCATGTAGACTTCCTGTTCTTTGATGTCCTTAATCGCCTTGTTGGACGACTCCCTATCATAAATGATAAGGCGAACCTTAACTCTCAGCGGCGCCGCATACGTTACGCCCCTAAGCTGGCATTCCTTGACATCGAATACGGGCTCGCCGATGCGATAGCTCACGTATTCAAGCGCGGCATTGCCAGAGTAGCTGGCAATCGGGAATACGGATTTGAATGCTGCGTGAAGACCGGTTTCCCGACGATCTCCAGGTGCGGCTTCCATTTGCAGGAAGTCCCGGAATGAATCCAGCTGAATAGACAGCAAATAGGGGACATCCATCACGGAAGGCAATTTACTAAAATCTTTGCGGATCCGCTTTTTTTCAGTGTAGGAGTAAGTCATCTGCATTCCCCAGCTTTAGACCTGATACCTTGTATCAAGAAGCAACCAATGTTCTGCTTCGGGGCCGAATTGCTCGGCTTATCGCGCCGTCTTGAACAAAGACTCTGGTAATCGATAACAGATCTGAAGCAACCCGCAAACGAACACCAGACTCTATAGCATATACAACAGAAAAAGGCCGGTGGCACAAAGCCACCAGCCTGTCTACGCTTATCGCGCAGTTTCGATCAACAGCCGACTCTTACTTAAGCTCAACAGAAGCGCCTGCTTCCTCAAGCTTCTTCTTGCCTTCTTCAGCGTCTGCTTTGCTCGCAGCTTCCTTGATGGTGGAAGGCGCGCCGTCAACCAGTTCCTTAGCTTCTTTCAGACCCAGACCGGTCAGTTCACGAACAGCCTTGATAACGTTAACTTTCTTCTCGCCAACGCCGGTCAGAACAATATCAAACTCGGTCTGCTCTTCAGCAGCGGCAGCGTCGCCACCGGCAGCTGCAGGAGCGGCAGCAACAGCTGCAGCAGCAGATACGCCGAACTTCTCTTCCATTGCTTCAACTAGCGCAACAACGTCCATTACGCTCATTTCTGCAATCGCGTTCAAAATGTCTTCGTTAGACAGAGCCATGACTTTCTCCCAAAAAATTAAATATGGTGTTCAACAGAATCAAGCAGCTTCTTGCTTCTGGTCTCGAACTGCCGCAACGGCGCGGGTCACTTTCGAAGGAACTTCGTTCAGTGTCCGTGCCAGCTTGGTGATTGGTGCCTGTGTTACTGCAGCCAGCATCGTCAACGCTTCGTGACGTGTTGGCAGCTTGGCTAGACGATCGATTTGGTCTGCGCCCATCAGCTCACCGCCGACTGCCAGTCCTTTAATCTCGAATGCGTCTTTCTCTTTAGCGAAATCCTTCAGCAGGCGTGCAGCCGCACCAGGATCTTCCATAGAGAATGCCAAAATGGTTGGGCCGACTAGGGCCTCATCAATGCACTCAAACTCGGTACCACGAATGGCGATCTTAGCCAGATTGTTACGAACAACCTTTAGACGCACATTCTCGGCACGAGCTTGGGCACGCAGAGCCGTCATATCACCAGAGGTGACACCACGGTAGTCAGCCAAAACCACAGACAGAGCACCACCGGCAGTCTCGTTGACTTCAGCGACGATCGCTTTCTTGTCTTCGAGTCTAATTGCCACTGGATTTCTCCTCGATTTCGCCGGGGGTATTCCCGGCAAACCCATCATTGCCTCAAAAGCATCAAAATGCTTCGTTGAGGCGCCTTAACGGTGTTTGGGTTCAGAGAGAACGTCGTCACACCGTCTGCGCAGGCGTTGCTTTAACCCTTTTAGTCAGAAGACTTCGGGGGCCTGCGGTCTTTGACAGCCTTGGCTTCCGCCCAGACTACAAAGTAACTACCGACCAAAAGATCAGATGTCTAGACCACTCTGGTCGATAGTCAGGCCAGGACCCATGGTCGACGACAGGGTGATCTTTTTGAGATACACACCTTTCGCAGACGAAGGCTTGGCCTTTTTCAAATCTGCCACAAGAGACTCAAGGTTTTCCTTGATGTTCTGTGCAGAGAATTCAACGTTACCCAACGGCGAATGAATGATGCCGTTTTTGTCTGTGCGGTAGCGAACCTGACCTGCTTTGGCGTTTTTAACCGCTGTCTCAACGTCAGGGGTAACAGTACCGACTTTAGGGTTGGGCATTAGACCCCGGGGCCCAAGAATTTGACCCAACTGACCAACAACACGCATAGCATCCGGAGTGGCAATAACCACGTCGAAATCCATGTTGCCTTTTTTGACTTCTTCGGCGAGATCGTCCATTCCGACTATATCGGCACCTGCAGCAGTCGCTTTCTCGGCATTCGCACCCTGAGTAAAGACAGCTACACGAACGGTCTTGCCCGTACCGTGCGGCAATACGGTGCTGCTACGAACAACCTGATCCGATTTACGTGCGTCAACACCAAGGTTGATTGCAACGTCTACCGATTCCTTGAACTTTACACTTTCACCTAGTTCAACCAGTAGAGATACTGCCTCGTCAACAGAGTAAGAACGAGCTGATTCAACCTTTTCACGAATAAGCTTCTGACGCTTGCTCATTTTTGACATATTACACGCCCTCCACGGTGAGGCCCATGCTGCGGGCTGTTCCAGCAATGGTACGAACCGCTGCATCCATATCGGCAGCAGTCAGATCTGGCTCTTTAGCTTTGGCGATTTCTTCGAGCTGCTCACGAGTCACCTTACCAACCTTCTCGGTATTTGGGCGTCCAGAGCCACTCTTAACACCAGCAGCCTTCTTAAGAAGGACCGGAGCAGGCGGCGTTTTGGTAATAAACGTAAAACTGCGATCGCTATATACCGTAATAACAGTAGGAATCGGCAGACCCGCTTCCATATCTTGGGTCTGGGCATTAAATGCCTTACAGAACTCCATGATATTCACGCCACGCTGGCCCAATGCCGGACCAACAGGGGGGCTCGGGTTGGCCTTACCGGCAGCAACCTGAAGCTTAATATATGCTTCTATCTTCTTAGCCATGAAAACACTCCTATGGGTTCAAACGCCTTACAGCTCCCCGTTGCAGACACAAAAAGCCCGCAACGCAAAAGCGCGCGAGCCTTCCGATTATAAGCTGCTACTCAGTCTTTCTCGACCTGACCAAACTCCAACTCTACTGGAGTTGAGCGACCAAAAATCAAAACAGCAACTTTGACACGACTTTTGTCGTAGTCAACTTCTTCAACCACGCCATTGAAATCCGCAAACGGACCTTCAATCACGCGAACAACCTCACCCGGCTCAAACAACGTCTTGGGCTTGGGCTTATCCACGCCACTTTCAACACGGCGCAAAATAGCATCAGCCTCACGCTCTGTGATGGGAGCCGGCTTATCCTTAGTCCCACCAATAAAGCCGAGAACTCTCGGCGTATTCTTTACAAGATGCCAAGTGCCGTCGTCCATCTCCATTTGAACAAGTACGTACCCAGGATAGAATTTACGCTCACTCTTGCGTTTTTTCCCGTCACGCATCTCAACAACTTCTTCGGTAGGAACCAGAATCTCGCCAAACTGGTCTTCCATACCTTCAAGCGCAATGCGCTCTATGAGAGTGCGCATCACGTGCTTTTCATAGCCAGAATACGCATGAACCACGTACCAGCGCTTAGCCATTGCCCACTCCTGTTAACCTATGAATCCGGCGACCAGCCAACTGATTATCGAATCCATGCCCCACAACAACAGGGACACAACCAGCACAAAAACCACAACGATAACCGTGGTCTGAACCAGCTCTGGCCTGGTGGGCCACACCACTTTCCGGATCTCGACGCGAGCCTCCTTAAGGAGGGTCGCGAACCGTCGACCGCGATCTGTCTGCAAAGCCACTAAGGCCGCAACAACCGCCAGAGCAACTAGAGCCAGAACCCGATACAACAAAGACTCGGCGCTGAAATATTGATTACCAACAACACCAACGGCAATCAGCACAAACACAACCAACCACTTCACTACATCGAAGCGGCTGTTTGACTGAACGGCTTTTGACTCCATGGGAATCAACTTATGTATCCGGATGTTAAAAAAATGGCAGGCCAGGAGGGAATCGAACCCCCAACCTGCGGTTTTGGAGACCGCTGCTCTGCCAATTGAGCTACTGGCCTGCACCGAAACAACTCAGTGCACTTTCTATCAGGCGCACCACAGGGAGCGCCTGAAAATCGAGCGTATTACTCGAGGATCTTAGCGACGACGCCGGCACCAACGGTACGGCCGCCTTCACGAATCGCGAAGCGCAGACCATCTTCCATGGCGATCGGAGCAATCAGCGT
>NZ_JAHKPV010000001.1:423593-1181043 GCF_018860765.1 Marinobacter salexigens | reverse complement strand
GGGGTTCGTGGAGCGCTTACGGTGCGACCATCTACTTTCACAAAGAAAAACTCCGATTCGAACCCAACAAGGAAGACCCTTTTCAGAAGTTGATGCTGCCCCTGCTATCGTCCGTTGCGGAATTTGAACGGAACTGCATTCTTCAGCGCCAGCGTGAGGGTATCGCCATTGCCAAAGCGCAGGGACGATACAAAGGTCGCCAAAGCCGATTCAGTGAAGCCCAGCTGGATCAGATCAGGACAGAGTTCGAGGAAGAACGGAACAAGACCGCACTTGCACATCGGTGGGGTATCAGTCGGGGATACTTATACAAAATCGCAGCGAAGGGGGAAGCGTCACCAGCGTGACGCCTTTTTAGGAAGTTAACCGAAAAGCTTTTTCAAATTGCAGCTCGATTGGAGCCTGGATTTCGTCTTTTTGTACGGTGATTACTTCGACAAGAGCCCGTTTTCGGTTTTCGTTGTCCAATTAATCACGAAGACCTAAACAATTCTTGGTAATCAATCCTCAGGAACCTTTTTTCTTTTGTGTAAGTGGCGCGTACATGCTGATCAAAATCCAGTTCCGTAAGTTCCAGGTCTTGTTCAGACAGCATGTCTTTATTTAAAGTCAGGATATATTGTTTATTCGACAGGTCGCCCAAAGTTGAATTCACGTAATCTAGATTTTTTATTAACGTATCTCTATCAACTTCAAATATGTTGTCGTGTATCAATAGTCCAGGATGTCGACCTTCAGTACTAGGCGATGTTAAAAGAGCGTAGTCGTAAAAAAACACCTTCTCCCTATCAATACTGTGGCTGCCATCGTCATGAATTCGCAAGTCAAACTTAACGATTTCTTTGTTGTCTTTGACTTCCACGCCAAAAGAACATTGCTGATTCCCATAGACATATTCATGCATTTCCAAAATTAAGGATTCAATTTCTTCTACAGAGCCCTTGGATTCAATCACATAGCTGTCTAGAAGATGAATTTGATTTTTTCTCTCAATGTCCTTGTGCTTTCGTTCTTGTTCATGACTGCTATATGAATCTAGGAACGAGTTAAGAGATGAGTATTCTTCAATTTTCTTCTGGTGAATAGCGATAGTTTTCTTTAAGCTTTTCAAAATCCCTTCTTGGTCTAGAAGGGATGCCTTCTCTTTATAGCGATTATCCAAAACCTTTAACTCTGCAGCTAACGAGCCTATTTCTGCGATAACACCGTCCTTTCGCTCGTTGATCAAAGATCGTTGAAAGTCATCAATTTTTTTCTTAAATGCGCTAACTTCTGACAACTCTTTCTTTATCAAGTCGCCAAGTCCATCTCTAAATTGGTTATAGAGATCAGCAACCTCTTCTTCATCTATGTAATTATCACCTTTAAACAGGTTGATTTTCGAAAGCTCAGATTTTAAAACTTCCTGACGAGCACGCTTCTCATCAATATCTTCTTCTAGAGCAAGAATTTCAGATTTTACTATATCGTAGCCTTCTACATTCTCAAGCTTATCAATATCGCTTTGAGTTTTATCCACCTGATTCTTTAAATCATTCAAATCGGCTTTAGCTTCAGATATATTTTTCCCAGTTAATGCTTCAATATTCTCTTTCACCTTTGACTTGGCTGCTTTAATTTTCTCCAAATCTCGATTCAAGCGGTTTGCTTGGTTGTAAGGTGCTGGATTGATGCCTAACAAATAGAGGTGAGGCTCATAATCCGGAGGTATGCGCTTATCTGTATCAAAGCATTTGATAATAGACTTAAACTCTGACTTTTCATCTCTTATCAAGGGTCCGAGTATCGACCTAAAGGATGGCGATTCGCTGCTTCTTGTAGAGCCAAATGTCAAAGATGCCAAATACTCTAACACCTGGCTCTTCGACGCTACAGGCTTTAATTTTCCATCAACAAAAAGTTGAGGAAAATCTTCCTTGAAAACGTTTCTACGTATGGTTATTTGCCTTTGCCCAATTTCAAAATCCAAGCAGATTTCGAAATTTTCAGGAAGGTCATTTTTGGGTATCTTTGCAACCCTGCTTTGGTTGTGATCCTTAAGAAGGGCATAATTTATAAATTCTACGCACAAGGATTTACCAACACCGTTAGTTTTAACAGATTTATCGGTTGTTTCACCAAGTATAAGGTTGAAGCCATTGTAAAACTCAACTGGCTCAAAAAGGCTCGGCTCGCTGTATAATCGCTTAATCGTTAACATTTGATATTATATAAGGCTCGTCAAACTCAATAACGTCTAGTGAGTACAAGAATAATATGCCGTTATAAAGGCTTTTTGCACCAACTTTGTTGCTTTTCCGGAGGGCACGGGCTGCATCAAAAATACTAATCGTGCGCCCACCAGAAGCATTAAGTAGTTTGAGAATCTCAGACCCAACAACCGGAGCTGATTTCTCTAAATTCTCATTCTTTGAAAATAGATTAGCCATTGCTTACCTTCCTGAGAGGAAAGACGTTACATTGAATTAGTTGATCAACTATGTAAAATTCGGCAGCGCACGAGTCAAAAGAGAAGCCAAGGTTAGATAAATGTACCTTAAAATTGTCGACTAAGACTCCAAGTGCTACTTTTGGATCACCGCCGCTATTCGTAAGAACTTCATCGCTGTAGCCCTTCAAGTATGTACCTGCTCTGCGAAGTGCCTGACCACCAATATCACTCTCTTCTTTTATCGTACCCAGGATCTTTCCGTATTCAATATAAAGATCATAATATCTATTTTTTAGATATTCAGAATGATCGGAAAATCTTTTGTTTATCTTATTATCGGGATCTGGATCTTCAATGAATCCATTTCCAGCATGGGGATGACTTTCGTTACTAAGCATTTCAATCATTGCCAATATAGTATTCACTTCATTCGGCAAAGTTGAAACTGGCTCATCCTGCAACTCTTTCCGCAAAAAATCTCGGATAGACTTTATCTTTTCAATGTCAGTGAGGTATTTAATATCCCTCAAAATGTCGTTTATATCCCAAATGTCCTTTTCGGTATCTATCGAAAACTGGTCATCTCCTATACTACATTCTTTGTGCTTGCTTTTTTTAACGATGTTCAAAATAATCAATCGCTTGAATTTTTTGAACAAACCGTGTTCGATGAATTTTTCTACGGTCTTTTGCGTTTTTTTAAGAGACGACGTTGACGTAACTTGAATGGCAACCTTATTACCTGTGTCTCTAAGGTCTATCGCTGCGGCATTGGGATCAAATTCGTTCTCGTTTTTTAATCGATAACCATAAACGAGATTTAACAGCTGCTCATAAAAATCCTCAGAGAAGGTATTTACGTCTGTTAAATTTAGCTTGTTACTAGCAGTGACCACTGGCGGAATCCGCGTAAGCAGAGTGATGATGGCAGTCATGTATTCTTGTTTTTTGGTCATTTTTCACCCATCACGCTCTTCTTCATATAGCCTCACAGCTGCAATTTTCTCATCGAACTGAATACAACTATCGACAATCAGGTTAAAGATCAAAAAATTGCCTTTTTGCTACCTTCTTCGCCATTCCCATGGCGGTACTCTCCCATTTTCGGGTAGCCGCCACAACCTGCGTTCAGCCGTCTGTGCTTCGCTCTGCAGCTTAAATAAATCTTGGTCTTTTGCATAGAGAGGATAGACCCAACAGCTACCAGACTCCACCATGTAGCGATTGATGTTCACTCCCTTTGGTGTAGACCTGCCCACCAATACGCCCGTAGTAGTCAACGTCGGTGACCTCAACGGTGACAGTCCCACTACTCAGAACCTCTTTCAAATCTTCAGTAGCATTCTGCCCCTAGTTGCCCGTATTCCGGGCAGTCTATTTCAGCAAAGCGAATCTTTATTCGCTCATTTTATCAGGCAGCTTGTTCTCGATGCTGAAATCGATGAACACCAGCGTCCATTCCAGGTATGTCCCTTATTATCAATTGCTTAGATTTCTTCGTTCAGTTCAGAGTCAACGTCGTGCTTCAGGTCTTTCAGTCCATCCCTGAAGGCAACCGGCGGAATCCGCGTAGGCTTGCACCGGCAATGTGCAATGATGTTTCAGAGCACGCACGGTGGGTGTGGAATAGGAATGGTTGCGTTGGGGTGCGATACAAAGTGCGTTACACTTTGATTTTCCGACCCACAAAGCCGGTGCAATCAGTGGTTTATTGATTTTGGTGGAGTTTCCCGCCGTCTCCACCAACTTAACCGAAAAAGCTCCTGACTTCAGGAGCTTTTTTCGTTTCTAAAGCAGTGCTTTTAGACGAAGCGTTAACAAAAACACTTGGACACCACTGGCTGCATGCGTTTACAGCGCCTCCTACACAGGAGCCACCTATGAGCACCTCAAACTTAGATGGCTCCAAGCTTTCCCAATCTGTATTCGAAATCACCCGAAAAAACACAAGAGTATTTTAGAATAAAGGTTTACCTCTTCACATGGCCGGTGGAAAACCACTTTAATGACCAATAACGAGGAATGCCCAATGTCTGAATCATTCGATGCGCAGCGCTACAAAAAAGGCGATCACGCAAAAACCCACCGGCGCCTGAAACCGGGGGCCGAGCGTAACACCGTGGAAGTGGAGCAAGACTTCGAGAAGCTGATGCGTGACGGCTATGTCATCATCGAAAATCTGATCCCCCTTGAAACCTGCGCCACGATCAAAGAAGAAGGCCTTGCCCTGCTCGGCCAGACCGGACGAAACCCGTTCGAGGGGCACCAGACACAACGGGTCTACAACGTTTTGTCCAAGACCAGAGCAACCGACCAACTCGCTGTTCATCCGCGAATTCTGGGGCTCATGGATCGGCTGTTCGAGCCCGGTTTTCTGTTGTCCCAGAGCCAAATCATCAACATTCTTCCCGGCGAGGCTCCACAAGGGCTGCATCACGATGACGCCTTCTATCGCCTGCCCCGCCCCCGTCAGCCACTGGGCGCCGCAACCGTGTGGGCGATTGATGACTTCACCGAAGATAATGGCGCTACCGTCATCGTGCCTGAGAGTCACATATGGGGAAACGATCGGCACGCAAAACGAGCTGACGCCATACCCGCCGTCATGCCAGCCGGTTCGGTGGTGTTCTTTCTGGGAACCACCTGGCATGGCGGCGGCAAAAATACCTCATCACATGCGCGCTTCGCCGTTACACATCAATACTGCGAAGCCTATATGCGGCAGCAGGAAAATTATCTGCTTGAGCTGTCCAAGGAGACCGTGCGCGCCCTGTCCCCTGAGCTGCAGGCTCTGGTTGGCTACTCAATCTATCCGCCGTTCATGGGCATGGTCGAGGGTATGCACCCGCTTCGCTTGCTGGAGAAGTAATGCCATCAACATAGACCAATCAAGATTGGAGCTTTTTTGCATAGGGAGTTGTCCCTTGTCTATTTCTGACCCTGCTCGCAACCAAAGAACCAATCACAATCAAAATGCTGGCACCGACAACCGCAACCGTGGCCTCACCGTATCCGGCGAGGATCAGCAGGATCACCGAAATCAACGGTGCGCCGTAGGCCAGCGTTCCCAACAGCTGAATGTTGCCGTGTTTCACACCGTAATCCCAAGTAAAAAAGGCGATCCCCACCGGGCCCAGCCCCAGCCCTATCACACCAACCCATTGAACCAGTCCCTGAGGCCATACTGTTTGCTCCCACAGAAGATGGCAGATCAGGGCCAAAATGGCGGTGACACCGCAAAACCACCCCACCGCATCTGTCGGCACCGAGCGGACCAACCGACTGAGCACTGAATAGCAGGACCAGATCAGGGCACAGAGCAATGCCACGAAATAGCCAGGCAAGTTTTCCCAAACAAACCCATCGGCATTTTTGCCAATCAGCAGCCAACAACCCGCCAATGCCAACAGGGCTCCAACAATGTGCTGTGCGCGAAGGGATTCACCGGGCAAAAGCGCAGACAGCAGCACGATCAACAACGGCCAAAGATAAGCCAGCAGACTGACTTCCACTGCCGGCGCGAGAGTCATGGCCTTGAAATAGGCGAAGTGGTAACCGAACAAACCGACAACCCCAATGGCCCAAGCCAGCGGTGACTGTCGCAGGTATTTTACGCCCGCGTGCCCCGCCCGGAACCAGCGAACACACATCAACACAAAGGCAATGCCGAAAGTCATCGCCATTAACTGGAACTCCGGAATCTCGCCGCCAGACAACTTCGTCAAGAGCGCCAGAGTGCCCCAGAGCAGGATAGAAACCGACCCTATCCAGGTGGCTCCGTTAACAGATGCCATGGTATTTCTCCCAAATATCTCAACGGCTAAATGATCATGGCAGACTATGCTTCCACCCCAGAGATAGCTTTCAGGTTATGGCGGGATTATTTCGATTTTCGGCGGAAGTAACTGGGGGCATGCCCAAAGTGGCCCCTGAAGCGATCACTGAACGATGAAAGAGAGGTATAACCGACCGCATCCGCAACCCGCTGGATACTGAGATCCGACTGCTCCAACAGTCGCCAGGCTTCTTTCATTCGCAATTCGGTGAGGTATTGGTGTGGTGTCATGCCTATCTGCTTGCGAAAAAGGTCATTCAATTGCCGGGTGCTCAGGTGAGCGGTGCCGGATAGCTCCGAAGCCGATATCGCCTGACAATAACGATCGTCCAGATACTGTTTGGCAACAACAACCCGGCGATCCAGCCTCAACTCACTGCCATGCCGCTCCTGAAGAAGCTGGATAAGCAGGAGTAGCATTTGGTGCTGGGTGTACGCAGATCCGTTCCCTTCACGAATCTGACTGTGCAGGAACTTTACGTAATGAAGCAGTGCCGAATCCAGCTCAACAAAACAGGGCAATCTGTCCAGCGATGGTGCCAAACCTTCAGGAACATCTGCCACCAAAAATTGGTTCTCTTCCGTCGCCAGAAATCCGTGATCACGTCCGGATGGAATGATCGCGGCTCGCTGATTAACCACCTTCCCTTCAACTGAATCCACAGACAACCACAGCGTGCCGGCGAGAGGCAAAACAAGTTGGTGGTGATCGTGGGAGTGACTTCTTCCCTCCCCATCGTAGGTTCGTAAGTGTAGGTTAATGTCTGGATGCGTCATGCCAACAGTATAAACCCAACAGCGCCAATACTGATTGCCTCTTTCGCATCTCTCGGGCTCGCTCTGATGGCCGAACATACCCGCAGTGCCTATTAGGACTGCTGCCAAGGTACAGTGGTAATTGAACCGCAAGATAACGTCATTAAGATTACGAACCCAGCAGAGCCAAGTGCTCAGGAGCTCACTGCCAACCGGCCAGACCAGCTACGGCCTCGGGCTGAGTTTGTGCCGGTGGAAGAGAACAGACTGCAAGCACTGACGTTCACTTAGGATGTCGGCAGAAAATTCCCTTGTACATTGGTATTAACAGACACTTTGTGGCACTGTCGCGCGCCTGCGATTATTAAAAAAGGTTTAGTTTATGATTAAGGGCAACGACAAATCAGGCGGAGACTACTCCATAGCTCAGCTTGGCGACCCTGTAGTGCTCACTCTCAGCGTTGGCTTTATTGCGTTATTTGTTGGCTTCTCTCTATTTGACACCAAAGGCGTAGCCGAGCTGATTGGCAGCGGCTTTGCCTGGACGGCCAAGGTCTTCGGCACCTACTTCCAGATGTTGTTGTTGGCTACATTCTTTATTGCTATTGGTCTGGCTTGCACTCCGGCAGCCAAAGCCAAAATTGGGAATCTGGCCAAGCCGGAGATGAGCACTTTCCGCTGGCTCTCTATCATTATGTGCACATTGCTGGCCGGAGGCGGTGTGTTCTTTGCCGCTGGTGAGCCGATCTATCACTTTGTTGTGACGCCACCTGCGTTTACATCAGAACCCGGCACCGCTGCTGCGGTCTCCAATGCTATGGCGCAATCATTCATGCACTGGGGCTTTTTGGCTTGGGCTGTTCTGGGCACCTTGGCTGCGATCATTCTGGCACATGCCCACTATGTACAGGGCAAACCTTTGCAACCACGCACATTACTATACCCGGTGTTCGGTGAACGCATCATGAGTGGCTGGTTAGGCAGTGTTGTAGACGCTTGCTGCGTCATTGCCATTGTAGCTGGCACCGTTGGCCCGATTGGCTTTCTCGCAACCCAAATGAGTTTTGGTCTGAGCGAACTGTTTGGTCTGACTGATGGTCTGGTAACACAAATGGCTATCCTAATTGCTTTGGCTATGATTTACGTGACCTCAGCAGCAACCGGCGTTCACCGTGGCATTCAGTTTTTGAGCCGGATGAACGTGTTTCTGGCGCTGGCCATCGGAGCCATTATTTTCGTCTTCGGCCCCACCTTGTTTCTGACCAACACCTATCTCCAAAGCATGGGCCAATACGTTTCTTCCTTTATGGCTATGGCAACCATGACTGCGGATACATCTCCTGACTGGTGGATGCAGTGGTGGACAGTGTTCTTCTTTGCCTGGTTTATTGGCTATGCACCACTAATGGCCATTTTTGTTGCCCGTATTTCTCGCGGCAGAAGCATTCGTGAAATGATCTTGGCCGTAGCGGTTATGGCACCTGTTGCCACTACCATCTGGTTTACCCTGCTGGGCGGCTCTGGCATTTACTACCAAATGACCGGCGTAATTGATCTGACTGAAGCGCTGAACAGCTTCCGCTTTGATGTGGCGACTATAACGGTTGCGCAGTCTCTACCGGGTGGCAGCTTTATGGCTCTGGCCATTCTGATACTAACCACTGTTTTTGTTGCCACTACCGGTGACTCCATGAGCTACTCCATTGCCGTTGTGAGCACTGGACACGACCAACCGAATACCTTTGTACGGGCGTTCTGGGGGTTGGCAATGGCAGGTATGGCAGGCATTCTGCTGTACATGGGTGCGGGGCAGATCAGTGTGCTTCAGCAGTTCATTGTGATCACCGCTATTCCGGTGTCGCTGATCTTGCTGCCCTCGCTGTGGCTCGGACCCAAAGCAGCTTATGCCATGGCGCGGGAACAGAAGCTGATCCCTGAGTAAGCACTACTCATTATCAGCCTGAAGTGTCCGGATTCGCCCGAGAAGAAATGCCGGTGGAAATCCTCGCCTAGGCGGCTGTACCTTGAGCCAGAAACACTTATTTATAGCAAGGCTTTGACTTATTTGCTGGCAACAGCCAGTAAGCTTGCTATCGTTAACCCTTATCTAGTTTGATTTGCCCCCTTGAAGCTACCTAGCTATATGATGGTAGGGGCTATTTGTAAGGATCCGGTGTTATGAGCAGCAAAGCCAAGCAAACTCAAAAACTGTTATTATTCAGCTTGTCAGGCTCCCGCCTGTTCGGGATTGGCACGCTGAAAATTCGTGAAATACTGCCGTTCAAGCCCCTCATTAAAATGCCCCATAGCCATTACGCCGTTATTGGCACCATGAACTTCCGAGGTTCAGCGGTGCCGGTGATTGATATGGCCGCGGCTGTTGGCTATCCGCCCTTGACTGCGGAGGAACGAAAAACAGCGTCTATTATAATTACCGATGTTCAGCGTCAGGAAACTGGATTTCTAGTGCGTGATGTACAGAAAATCATCGAAACGGATTGGAAAAAGGTCAAGTCGCCACCCTCAGCACTAGGAGACAAAGCGTTTATAACCGGCTTATTGAATATGGAAGGCGAGCTTATTCAGCTACTGGATGTTGAGCTACTGCTGGCAAATGTATACCCAGACTCATTGGACACCCGGGATGTGGTGCTGACCGACGTACAGAGCGAAGCGCTAAAAGCCTTAAACATCCTTTTGGTAGATGATTCAAGGGTTGCCCGCAAACAGCTATGCGACGTGTTGGATGCCAAGGATATTTCATATCAAGTGACCACCAACGGCGATGAAGCCCAGCAGATCCTGCTTAATAGCAATGAACGTGGGAAGCCCATTGATATTCTAGTGAGCGATATTGAGATGCCAGGTCTGGATGGCTACGAGTTGGCTTTTAACGTGCGGGATAATGGCACTCTAAAGCAACCTTACATTATTCTGCACACATCCCTGAACAGCGAAATGAGCCTGAGCTACGCCAATCAAGTGGGCGCAAACGAAGCTCTAACAAAATTTGATGCAGATGAATTGCTACACGCCATGCTCAGAGGCGCCCGTCACTCTGAGCAATAGGCAGCACGAGAGGACTACTCAGCCTGTGGTGGTTCGGCCTGTAACTCTTTAGCGGGTACGCGGTTTTCACCCCAGCTTCGATACACCCGCGACACTACCCGCTGGAGCTCTTCCTCCCCGACATCTGCAGGCTCGCCTCGCTCAAGCGGGTCGAAGTGGAAGATGTACAGTCTGGACGCAAACTGCTCAAAGGGCAGCGATGCCTCGCCAAATCTTTCCCCCTTGCCGTCCGTGCTCACGTTTACGTCATCACCCCAACTTTGACCGCTGTCATTGTTTGGGTTGTAGAAATACGCGCGCATCTCACCTTCAGGGTCCAAAGCCACCCGCAATATGGTAATCGCATGCCAGCCAATGAACCGCGCAGCCCTATCGGTTACCGCAATACCTGCTGGCTGAGGGTGTATCAGTGGTTGGTTGCCGTTGTAATAAGGGTGATAGCTGGCATAGAAATGGCGAATAAATCCTTCTAAGTCTTCCAGATTGCCTGTAGCTACATCCACGTTGATTGCAAACCCTCGCCCGGCAGACCAGCCGTGAAATTCCGGGTTCACCCAACGGTGTGGATCGCCTTCGCGGCCTATGCACATGCGGCCCATTTCACCGTAAATTCTATCGAGATGGGGCACTACAACCAACGAAACCGGATCAAGATCCAGAGTGACCTCCGATGCAACGCCACCAAGACTTTGCACCGAGGAGACCGGTTGTCCCTCGAAATGCATAACAATTTCATTATCTCTGGCTGCCCATGCAACCATCTGCAATAGGTAGTCAGGATCGTTATAGGCCCACATAGACAATGCACGCGCAGACTGACAAGTTGGGTTGTTCCCCTGACCAACACCTAAAGGTTGCCCCAACATATTGAGCACACCCTGAATCAACCAAGCACCCGCCTGCGGTTGGTAGCCATAGGCCAGCTGAAGGCGCTCACGGGCTTGTGGGCAGAGGTTAAGCCTAGCTTGGCGCCAGAGTGCTGGCGCCACCGGTGGCTGGTAAAGAATGCCCCGCTCAAGCATAAGTGCGAGGCCATATAGGCCCTGCGCTGTCTCGGGGAAAATGCCCTCGGTGATCAGCAGATGCACCAGCTCCCGGTAGCACATAAGGCAATCCCTGCCGGTGCTTGATAGCCCTAAGGCTTCGCTGAGCAAATTATCCTGACCTTCCAAAATGTAACGCACAAAACACGCATGATAAGGAGAGACCAACCCGGTGTCGTGCATGGAACGCGCAAAGCCGGTGGCTTCATTTTGTAGCGTCTGGGCATCCATAGATTCGAGCCGTTGCTGGTATACAACGGTGCCCGGATCTTCACTGCACCCACGAGTTGGACCGTATAAGCTCGATATCAGCCGATCCGCACCCCGCCCTGCACTGCCAAGATCAGCATTCGGTTCTGCCCGGCAAATGGCGATCTGGGTAATCATTTTGCGCACATCGCCCACTTGAATCGGGCGCTGCTGCAAAATTCGCCAAATTTCCTCAATTAGGCTGTCGATGACATGCTCGTAGCCAATATGTTGAGCCACATGCTGCACAACATGTTGACTGATAAGGGCCAACTTGCCCTGCTCCCGCTCGGCTTCACCCGTCATACCGAACAGCAGTCCGAGGTTGATCGCCAAAACTTGAGTCAGGTAGTGATGGGCTTGTTCCGCGGACACAGAGGGGTGTAGATAGGTGCCGCGAACAACCGATAGCAGGCGGAGCTCACTGAGTGCTTCGATAACGACCGTATCTGCATTAGGGCTTTGCAGCGAGTGCGTTGTTAAGGAGGGTAGCAGGGTGGCAGGCTCCGCCCAATCTGTACCCTCAAACACACCTGCTTTTTCTAACTGCTCTGCACGCGCCTCAATCACTGCGCAGCCTTCCGGCTGCATCAGAATACGGCGAGCTAGATCAAAAACTCTCGGCAGTTTGCCAAGTTTGGCAAAAGCCCGGCTTTCGTCCAGAACGCGAGTTGCCTCAACCAGTCTTTGCGCCAGCTTTTCCAAGTTCACAGCCGGAACCACATTGCCCGATTTATGATCGTTCAAACGATGTTCCTCAGAGCCTGCATCAGGCCCTATAGTTGTTAATGCATCGCCCGATTATACATAGAAATCCAGGTCTTCCTGATGCTTCAGCAAGTCCCGCATTACATATGGGTCTTCACCAAAGAAATACACCAAGCCCCAGTGGGTACCGAATGCCGTCCGTTTGGTAACAGTTTCTTCAAGTGGCGGCGTCAATTCGTGGGATTCGAAGTACTCGTGGTTCTCGGTTTCCTCGGGAATTTCGAGCTTGCTTACAACCCGGCGGCGCGGGTATACGCCAAAGCATCCGGCGTAGCCTTTGGCGTCCACCACTTCTTTCGGGAAGAAGGCTTTGATTTCTTCTTCCGTAGTCTTGGGATCAAAAGACAGTATAAGACCCTGATAAGCATTGAAGCCGTAGGCTGTCTCAAGTAGCTCGAACACCTTGAACCCGGGAGGACGATAGGCGACTTCGCCGAAGTACATGGTACTGTCGCTGGTTACGAAGTATTCCGGGTGCACAAAGCCGAAATCGATATCAAACGTCTTGATCAGCTTTTCGATTTCGCCGCGAATCTGGTCACGGTACTTTTCAAGATCCGGTGTTGCGGGCACAAATACCGAGTAACCCAGCGTGACGTACTCAGAGATGTTCAGAAAGGCGATCTTGCCGTTATGAACCCACGCTTCTACGGCAAACTCCCAGCCGTCGAGATGGGATTCCATAAGCACAGGAAATTCTTCGTCTGGAATTGAGTCCACTTCGTCTGGAGTACGAATGACTCGATGGCCAAGGCAGCCGGCCTTATCGAAAGCTTTCAGGTGAATCGGGTCGTTGGGGTCGCCATCAAGCTTGAGTAGGGTTTGATTCACTCGCTTGAGAAAGCGGATAACGTCGCCTTTGTCGTGGGCCTCTTCAAAAATACCCACCCGGATACCTCCGAGCTGGGCACGGCGCTTCATCAGAGCCTTGTCACGCAATAGCATGGCTTGGCCAAACAGCCGCGGTTTGTCCATCAGCACTGAGTTAATCGCGCCCGCCCATTCAACCGTTTCTTCAAACAAAGGAATGGCAACGTCCACGCCCATGTCTTTAAGGGTTTGGGCTATTTCCACAGAGCGGTCGTTCAGGCGCTCAAAGTTCCAAGGCACGTAGGGTATATCGTGCTCTTGGCAGTAAGGCTCGGCCCAATCTGGCGCCACGACCACATAACGACGATCAAACTTGTCAGCAGCTTCTACAGCGTTGAGGCTCCAGCCCAGCAGTGCGACATAGCCCTTATCCGGGTTATATTTGTGCTCGCTCATCGGCTCTATCCTTGCTTTCGAATGTCCTTTCACCCTACGCCGATGTGTGAGAATCGCAAATATTAACCCAACTTCAAGGTAGCAAGGGTTCTTTCCCGAACTTTTTTCAACAACGCCTCGTCGTTAACCAGCGACTGGCCGTAAGAGGGCACCATTACCTTCATGCGCTCTTGCCACTCTGGTGTCTGGACCTTGGTCGGGAAGCAGCGTTCAATGACATTGATCATCGCATTTGCGGCTGTAGACGCGCCCGGTGATGCACCGAGTAGCGCGGCCAAGGTACCGTCTTTTGAGGCCACAATTTCTGTCCCGAACTCCAGCTTGCCGCCGCCACCTTCAGCTTGCTTGATAATCTGTACGCGCTGGCCTGCATTCCGCAGTTCCCAGTTGTCTTCTTCAGCTTCCGGGAAGAAATTGCGTAGCGCTTCTACGCGATCGCTGTGCGATTGGAATACCTCCCCGATCAGGTAGCGGGTAAGGTCCATATTGCTCTTGCTCACAGACAACATGGGCTTGAGATTGGAGGTGCGTACCGAGCCAAACAAATCGAAGATTGAGCCCTGCTTGAGGAAGCGTGTCGTGAAGCCCGCAAACGGACCAAATAGCAAAGCCGGCTCGCCATTGATAATTCGAGTGTCCAAATGCGGTACCGACATGGGCGGTGCGCCAATAGGCGCCTTACCGTACACCTTGGCATGGTGCTGTTTTACAACATCAGGCTTACGGCATACCAGCCATTGGCCGCTAACAGGAAAGCCGCCGTAGCCGCGAGCTTCTGCAATTCCGGATTTTTGCAGCAAAGGCAAAGCACCGCCGCCAGCACCGAGGAATACAAACTCGGTTTCCAGCTTGGTTAACTCGCCGGTATGCTGGTTTTTAACCCGGATTTTCCAGCGGCCGTTGTCGCGCTGGTCTATGTAATGCACCGGGCAACCGAGCATCAACTCGAAATTGGGCTGGCTCTGCAGGTACTCAACCATACTGCGGGTCAAAGAACCAAAATCCACATCCGAGCCATGGCTAATTCGGGTTGCGGCAACACGCTGCATCGGGTCACGGCCCTCTACGACCAGAGGCATCCAGCTTTCCAGCTCCCGAGGGGACTCGGTGTATTCCATTTCGCTAAACAGGTGATGGCCACTCAAGCGCTCGAATCGACGCTTGAGAAACGCCACGTCTTTTTCGCCCCAAACAAAGCTCTGGTGCGGTGTGCGATTTATAAACTTTGAGGGTTCGGGCAACATGCCCTGCTCTACCAAATGCGACCAGAGCTGCAACGACACCTCATATTGCGCATTGATCTGAAGCGCACGCTCGATAGCAACATCGCCATCGTCGGTTTCGGGCGTGTAGTTAAGCTCACAGTAGCCAGCGTGACCTGTTCCTGCGTTGTTCCAGCCATCCGTACTTTCATGGGCAACGTGGTCTAAACGCTCCAGCATGACAATGTTCATCGACGGGTCCAGCTGCCTTAGCATCACGCCGAGGGTAGCGCTCATGACGCCACCACCGACCAATACTACATCTGCCTGTTTAACGGCCATTGGTTTTCATCCTAGCTAGTTTTGAGCCTGTCCCCCCTCCACGATCAGCGAAGAGGTGTATCGGATGCGGGCAAGTCGCATGGTAAATGGCGTTGCCTTGTGCGTCCGTTCTGAATATGAGAGCAATTATCCGGATTTTCGCAGAAATATACATTGCGATCATCAATGGAGACGCATCGGAGCATGATCTGCTTCTAAGTCTAGCGGTTGTTTCGTTAGCATACGAACAGTGGCTTGCGCGGAGTTATAGGTAATAATCCCGACACGCGCAGAGCACACTTTTCCGAATTCTCTCTTCTTTAGCACAGAATATCACCGCAACTTTAGTCTCACGCCTCGGTACGACCGCAAGAGCGCCACTTGATTCGAAAGGGGCTGACCTCAGCTGCCCTTATGCGGTATCTTGCACACCTTTCCGGTGCTTGTACCTCGGGGTTCTCGAGGTTGTCGTGCACCGGGCAGATGCAACATGACTGGGGCTAACTTATGGGAATGGCTATTGGCGCTATCATCGCCGGCCTTATATTGCTGGTCTGGAGTGCAGACAAGTTCGTGGAAGGTGCAGCTGCGACCGCCAAACATCTGGGCATGCCCACGCTGTTGATTGGCATGGTCATCATAGGATTCGGCACTTCCGCGCCGGAGCTGGCTGTTTCCGCTATGGCAGCTGCCGATGGTAACCCTGGGCTTGCACTGGGCAATGGCTATGGCTCCAACATCACCAATATTGCGCTCATTGTGGGCCTTACTGCGGTGATTGCGCCCATTGCGGTGCATTCTCAGGTTATCCGTAAAGAGCTCCCGCTATTAGTTATTCTTACCCTGATTGCCGGGGCGCAATTACTGGATGGCGAGTTAACGCGGCTAGACGGCTGGGTGCTACTGGGTGTGTTTACGGCCGTGATGGGCTGGTCGATTTTTCAGGGAATGCGAGGAAAAGGCGACTCTCTGGCAGGTGAAACCGACTCTCAGATGGGCCCGGATCTTATGCCGATGAAAACAGCCATCATGTGGCTGGTTGTCGGCCTTGTTCTTTTGGTTGTCAGCTCCCGGCTCCTGGTGTGGGGGGCAGTAACTATTGCCCAGAGTCTTGGGGTCAGTGATCTGGTCATCGGCCTGACTATCGTAGCCATCGGTACGTCTCTGCCGGAGCTGGCCTCAGCCTTAGCTGCCGTGCGTAAGAACGAGCACGACCTAATTCTCGGCAACATCCTTGGTTCGGGCATATTCAACACACTGGCTGTCGTCGGGTTGGCAGCGGTTATACAGCCGCTGTCGGTGGATTCAGAGGTGCTATACCGTGACTGGACGCTCATGCTGGCGCTGACGGTTGGCTTACTGGTGATGGGGTTTGGGCTGACTGGCTGGCGAAAAGTGATAAGCCGATTCGACGGCTCTATTCTGCTACTGGTTTATGTGGCCTATACCGGTTACTTGCTCTCTACAGTGGTCGCTGCCAGCACAAGCTGACAGCGACGCTTTCACTCTCTATTTATTCCTGCTGGCAGCTTTAACTGTTTACCTGAAACTCCATGGCAATGGAGTTCAGGCAATAGCGCTGCCCGGTTGGCGGAGGGCCGTCCGGAAACACGTGCCCCAGATGACTGTCGCAGCGGATACAGCGTATTTCTGTACGGGCCATCCCCAAGCTCGTATCTTCAATGTAGCGGATATGGTCTTTATCGAACGGCTGGAAAAAGCTCGGCCACCCGGTGCCAGAGTCAAACTTCGCGTTTGAACTAAACAGCGGTAGATCGCAAAGCCTGCAATGATAAGCACCCGACAACTTGTTATCCAACAAGGTGCCGCAGAACGGGTGCTCGGTTCCATGATCCAAAAGCACTTCGCGCTCCTCCGGAGTCAGGCTGGCTGCCTTCTCTTGAATCTGGGCTTCCGTTAGGGGCGTCAGGTCATAACCTGCAGCAGATTGGGTCATACACTATCTCTCCTCAGGCTAAATTGTCGTTGGAATCAGTGTATTCCGGCTTTAGCCGGTCACTGAATCCGTCTATCAGTTTTTCCATTTTCGGGGCAGCGACGGCCATGATGTAGGGCTGGTACGGGTTCCGCGCTGCAAAATTCTGGTGATGAGCTTCGGCTGGATAAAAGGCTTCCAACGGCTCCAGCGTAGTGACTATGGGGTCAGAGTATACCCCGGCTTCACCAAGTTGACGGATATAGGACTCTACAACCTGTTTCTGTTCCAGGGTTTCATAAAACACGGCAGAGCGATATTGGGTACCCCGATCATTACCCTGCCGATTCAGCTGGGTTGGATCGTGAGCTACGGAGAAAAATACACGCAGTAGCTCGCCGAAGCTCACCTTGGCGGGATCATAATGCACGTCGATCACTTCGGCATGGCCTGTCGTGCCCGTGCACACAGCTTCGTAATTAGCAGTTTCCGGCGCCCCCCCTGCGTAACCAGACTCCACACGGGTTACACCATCCATTGCCAGAATTACTGCCTCCACACACCAGAAGCAGCCGCCAGCGAGCACCACCCGCTGCTCGCCTTCCTCCATCGGTAAATCCTGCTCCGGCTGCGGAAAGCGGGTCCGGGGAACGTTCAAACCGGGAATGCTGCAAGATGATGTCATAGTGACCTCTTCTGTGAGTTGAATGTCTACAATCTACAGATTGTGGGCGCAAACAGATCAGTTTTCCAATCGGCAGTCGGCCATCAGGCGTCGCCCCCTCGAGTCAGTTTTAGCGGGTCCATAAGTTCTTCCAGACGCCCGCGGCTAAGACCGCTCCGTTCCTCTGCTACGTCGATAACCGGACGGCCGGTTTTATAGGCTTCCTTGGCAATCTCGGAGGCTAGGCTGTAACCGATTTCGGGGTTCAGTGCCGTCACCAGCACCGGGTTACGGCCAACGCTCGCATCCAAAGTGTCGGTGTGCACAGTGAAGCCCCGGATGGCCTTGTCCGCCAGCATGCTGGTTGCATTGCTGAGTAAGCCGATCATATCCAATAGATTGCCGCCAATGAGTGGCAACATGACGTTTAGCTGAAAGTTGCCCGACTGCCCTGCAATAGCGTTGGCACTGTCGAGCCCCATAACCTGAGCACCCACCATCGCGACTGACTCGGGGATAACAGGGTTTACCTTGCCCGGCATAATACTGCTACCTGGCTGTAAGGCTGGCAGGCTGATCTCCGCAAGCCCATGAATCGGGCCACTGTTCATCCAGCGCAGATCATTAGCTATTTTTGTAAGCACAATGCCAAGCCCACGCAACTGAGACGAAAGCGCGACAGGCCCATCTTGTGCGCTCAGCCCTACAAACTTATGCTCCATAGGGCGGAATGGGTAACCGGTGTTGGCCTTCAGAAACTTCACAAACTGACCCGAAAATTCCGGTAACGCATTCACGCCGGTGCCTACAGCAGTACCGCCCTGAGGCACTGCGAGTAATTCCTCTACAACAGTATCTAAACGCTTCTCCACCGCAAGTATCTGTTCACGCCAGGTGCGCAGCTCTTGGCCAAGGGTAATCGGCATGGCGTCCATAAGGTGAGTTCGCCCGGTTTTGACTTGGTCAGAGAATAGGGCCTCACGCTCGTAAATAACTCCCCGCAAGTGCGTCAGTGCTGGAAGCAGTCGCTCTCTCACGCCGATCACAGAACTCACATGAATGGCGGTGGGGATCACATCATTGGAGCTCTGGCTCATATTCACGTCATCATTAGGATGCACTTGTACCCCATTGCTGGCGGCTATAGCCGAAACCACCTCATTGACGTTCATATTGGTGCTAGTGCCTGAGCCAGTCTGGTAACGATCAATAGGAAATTGATCCGCATGCTCCCCTTGAACAAGCGCCTGACACGCATCGGTAATGGCATCACACAAGCGGTTATCCAAAAGCCCCAAGCTAGCGTTAGCCTCTGCAGCGGCCTGCTTGACTCGGGCGACTGCCGAGATAAACGTTGGTGGCATTGTTAGACCACTTACCGGAAAGTTATCAACGGCGCGTTGGGTTTGGGCGCCCCAGAGCGCGCCAGCAGGCACCTGTACGTCGCCTAAGCTGTCGGTTTCTGTCCTGAATTCGCTCATATTCCCTCCTGTGCATCCGTTTATATATCAAGCCATACATCTGTATGACACGACATAGATTGTGTATCAACCAGCGGTCTAAACATTATCTTAGGACGAAAGCGCTAACAGGCTCACATAATCCACTAGCGATTCGGGCTTTCGGCACATTTGTAGGAAATTCCTACAACAAATTTTGCGCACGTTGCTAATCTCCTTATTAAGCGGATTTTCAGGATTGCACCCAGCATGGCCATTACGGAAGAACCACAGATTTTCCTTCGCTACGAAAGCAAGCAGGCTCTCGCAGCGTTGGAGGGAGAGCTTGGCAACAAGCTTAAAATTGACGCATTTGAAACCGATCAGGCTGCTATCGCGGCCCTTAAAGAGCGCTCCGTGCTACCGCATGCACTGTTTATTCTAACGAGCCAGCCGTCGAGCCAAACCAACTCCCCACTTTTGACCCATGCACGCGATACACACCCAGACCTACTGAAAATTCTCATTAGCGATGCAGTTCCGTTGGACGTATTGGTTTCTCTGCTGGAAAAACGCCTGATTGATCGCTGTTTCGAACAGCCATTGGACCCGGACCTAGTGCGCTCGCATGTTTTAACCTCAGCACTCGCCCGCAAGAGCAATGAATACGTTATGCCAGAGGTAAAGCCTAAAGCTGCCTCCGAAGTTCCAACGGTTTTAATAGTCGACGATGAACCCACAGCCACCAAGTATCTCGCCCGCCAGCTGGAGCGAATGCAGAATGACTTTCGTGTGCTGTGCGCCGACAGTGCTGAGCAGGCCCTCAAGCTCATTCAATCCATTTCCGGAACGCTCGCGGTGATAATGACAGACCAGCGCATGCCGGGCATGCAGGGTAAAGAGCTTCTCGATGAACTTAAACAGTCCCACCCAGCAACCGTTCGCATTCTGACCTCGGCTTACGGCGAGGTAAATGTTGCGCTTGACGCCGTTAACGAGGGCGGCATTTTTCGATATCAGAAAAAACCTTGGCGAGCGACGGAGCTGTTGCCGCTCTTTCAAGAGGCCATCGCTCGACACTTAACCTTGGCGTCCGCACGGGAAAACACGCTCTCGCAGCTGGAACATCAGTTCAACGGGTTGCGCGACAAACGCCGCGAATTGCTGTTGAGCAACCTTTCAGAACCTGTGGATACAGCCGCTGGCGCCCCGGTAATGTCACGTTTCTTACAAGCTCTGGACACCATTCCATGCTTGTTTGCCAACACATCACACCTCAGGGCGAGCTTGGAGACCAGCCTTGAAAACGATCTTATTCAACAGTTTGACGAACAGGTGCACAGGCAACTAAAGCGCTTGCAGGTAGCCGCATCCATGCACACCGAGATTGATGGGGCGGCTATTCGTGCGGCATTGCAGCGTTCTGAAGAGCCCGAGTATGAACATGGCAGCAACGCACCAGCCTCCTCGATACTGCTCATGCTCTGTGAGGCGCTCACGACTCTTCTCACGGCTTCCGGGCTGAGCTGGCGCAGCCTGAATTTGAACCAAACCTCCGAACACAGTCTGATTCTATCCTGCGAAGCTCCGTTGAAGCTGTACGCTCACCTGTTAGCGCCACTCACTAGGCTTTCCCGTCCGTTTTTGGACCAACAGGTAGCTCTTCTTTTGCTTTTCGTATCTACGTACCGGTTGGGAGGTGAGCTACAGATACGCGGCGCGACACAGTCCTACAATCTGGTGCTGGCATTACCGCTGGCTAACTCGCCGGAGGCCTGATGTCGCAGAGCAATCGCAAACTGCGACTCTACGTGACCATTGGCCAACGCCTGTTCCGGGACAGCTTATTGTTCCAGCTACTACTGCACAGCGATATTGATCTGGTAGGCGAATCTGAATCCGGAATAGACACACTGAACCGGCTTGAATCAGCCAAGCCCGGGGTCTTAATCATTGAAGAAAACTTGTTGGATAACGATGGCTTAACCATTGCCGAGAACGCTCTCAGCATGCACCCTACTCTCTCAATTCTGCTCATTTCTGATACCCCTGTTAGCGCAAGCCGGCTAGGGATTTATCTGGAGGCAGGTATCAAGGCTGTCGTGTCGAAACACCAGCCCATCCAAGATCTCGTTAAAACTCTGTTCTGTATCCGCAACGGGCAAGTGTATGTGGGCGCTTGGAACAAGCCAGACACACCTTCGCAAGGGCTGGTTAATGCTTATCATGCGCTGTCTGGCCGGGAACGGGAGGTCGCACAGATGATAGCGAGCCGTACGCCGATTAAAGAAATCGCCGCGCAGTTAGGCGTCTCCTGCAAGACGGTTCACTCCTACAAAGATAGAATTTTCATCAAACTCGGGTTCGAACGATTGCCGGAGCTAATCTTGTTCATGAAGCGTCACCATAACGGAGCCGCCGCATGACGCTGCTCTCTGGCATAGATCAGGTTCGTCAGTTGTCGGTAGTTCAACAACAACGCTACGAACGCTTCTACCGCAGTCAGTCGCGATTCCTAGTGTTGCCGGTCTTTGCTGATGTGTCTCTGGGCATTACGTTCATTGGAACCCTCATCTTCTTGTTAGGGCTCGCATTGTCTCCAGCAGAACCAGGGGTCACCGGCACTCACCTGTTCTACACCGCTGTACTTGCGGTATTGATTGCCGCCCATCGCTTTACCCGACTAAGGCGGATGTCGCCTCTAATTGTGTATCTGGTCTTTTTTCACATGGCGCTGTTCAGCTATCTGGGCTATATCCTCTCGGGAGCCACGCTGGCACCGATTGTAGGGTTACTTCTGTTCATGAGTTCCGTCGGAATCATCACCCTCTCGATGGCTCATACAATCACCATTCTACTGATTAACCTGATCCTGTTGGCCACCGCTACAGCATTGGCCGTTCCAGCCGCCAGCTTCGGAAGCGCAATAACCGCCACTCTAACTAACTGGCTGGTTCTCATGTGCATACTCATTGCACCGATATCCGCCTATTTTTTCCGTATGTTTTTACGAAATTTGCTAGCGCTGCAATTTTTACTGAAGGATCGAAACCGCGCATTGTCACGAACGCTATACACTTTGGAGGCCACAGAAGACCGCTTAGCCCTAGAACAAAAACATCAAGCCCTAAGCCATATGGCCAAAGGCCTTCTGCACGAAATCATGAACCCTCTGAATTGCGCCAGCCAGGCAGTGGACTACGCCAGATCCATAAATCGCGACAGTGAGCTGTCAGAGGCATTAGATGACGCGACACTCCACCAAAAACGCATCTCCGACATAGTGTCGGATCTGATCGAATTCTCACGGCCAGAGCCGGATCACAGCATCGAGAAAGCCGACGTGGGCTCCCTTGTTGAAACAGCATTGCGCTTCTGCAAACACCAGCTCCGCGGCACGGATGTGCGTCTATCTATTCCGGCCAACGTTTCCGTGGCGTGTTATCCATCCGCGCTGACTCAAGTTTTTGTTAACTTGCTTTTGAATGCCACGTCGGCACTGGGGAAAGAAAAAAGCCAAACATCAAAACGTATCGATATTCGGGCTGTTTCCGAAAACGGCAGCTTAGAGGTATCTATCCAAGACAACGGTCATGGCATAGCTCCGGAGGACATTAAACGGCTGACCGACCCCTTCTACTCCACCAGCAAAACACCGGACAATTTAGGCCTCGGGCTCAGCATCTGTCAGACCATCATCCGCCACCACCAAGGCCATATGGATATTCGCAGCGAGCTGGGTGAGTGGACTCAGGTTGTTCTTAAGCTGCCCACACCTACAACCTAGTATCGAAAGAGCACTCTAAATGTGAGTGCGTTACCCTCTGGCTCTGGCGTCAAAACGTTGCCTTCTATTCCAGGCATTAGCCAGTTCAGTCGAAGCTGTAGCCGGTCATCCCAATAATAGTTCGCACCAAGCAGAGCAACTTCTGCCTGTGCACCCAGCTTTTGATCCTGCAGGTCGATAGCGCTGTAGCGGGCTACCAATTCAATGGCCCCCGCCCGGCTTGTCGGTTCAGGCCGCTTGAATTCGCCACGCTTATAGCGCCGGTGGTCGTTGGTGAGAAAAACGCCTGCTTGCACGTAGGCCCCGGTGAACCACCAATGCTCTCCATTCACGCGCGTCACCTGCTGCGCCATAGCCTCGGCTACCAACGATAACCGGCCCGACAACCATGCACCTTCCAGCCCAAGCAAGGTGCCTTCCCGGGCATCGAAGCGCGGGCTACGAATAACATTGTCGGCACTGAATACCTCGCCTCTTTCTTTAATCTGAAATCGTTCATCTCCCAAATCACGCCAGGATGCCGCAATGCCAAGATGCAGTACGCGCCCATCGGCTCGAATAGGAGCAAGAGTATAGCGCCCTGTCACAGCCCGGGTTGATTCGCCCTCTGGTTCGTTCGTAAATACGCCCAAAACCCAGGTAGTGGATTTTCTAAACCGTCCTACCGTCAAACCTTGCGAACGGCCCGGCGCAAAAGCCGAAGTCACGAGCGAACGCTCACTTGTATTAATGGTGGAGTAGCTGCTTAAGCGTTCAAAACCGAAGGGCTCTTTGAACCGCCCGAGTGTAATTTTGTAGCGATCGCTAGTCTCATACTGTACATAGGCGTCACCCAGCTCGGCTTCGCGTTTGTCATCACGAACTTCATAGCTACCATCGATTTCCGCCGACCAAAACCGTCCCCAGTCCAGCTCAAGCTCCAGCTTGGCATTCCGCAGCACGCCATGAGTGGTGTGAGGCTCGCCCTTCTCATCGTAGAAAGCGCCATAGTGATCAACACCCGCCGCAATATATCCACTAAAGTCCAGCTCAAGTGGCTCAGCCTGCAGCATCAGCGGTTGCAGAAGAAAAAGTAGCGTCAGCCACGCGACCAAACCAGCCCAACGAACTTGATCACGCATGGTGTCCGTCCAGACGGAAGTGCATCCGAAGCATGGCGGTATCGCGCAAGTAACTGATAGACACCACATCAACTCGAAACACATCTAGGCCGGTTCGTTGGCGCAGATCTGCAATCAACACATCCTGCTGCCGGGCGTGTACGTTCTCGATGAGCTCGTACTCGACCTCTTTTTCTCCATGTCGAGGCAGTATCACTCGGGTTTCAAGAACCAAGGCCAAAGCAATAACTAGAAGGTTCAACCCCGCGAGTTCGTAGTGTTGCATGCTACCCACTGCCGCCAGCAGTGCCATGGCGATCACTAGAAATAGGTAGGTCATCTCTTTGATACCAAGAGCTTCAGTTCGGTATCGCAACATAGAAAACACTGCGAACAGTCCGAACGCGAATCCCATAGTGACAGTAACCGAGTGCAGCAATGACGTTACTAAAAAGACACCAACTCCGAAGAGAATGAACGAGGCTGCATTCTCCCTGTGGCGAGAAAACGCGTAGTAGCAGCGAATAAGAATAAAAACAGAGGCGGTATTTATAATTAGCCGAATAAGAAAATGGAGATCAACTGCGGATTCCATACAGACTCCTTAACAACGGTTTAAAACGGTTGGTTTTCAGGTAAGGCTCAAAGAGTAGGCTGCTGCCCACACAGTATTTACTAAAGGGCACGGAGCGCGCGCCCAGTCTGGCCAAGGCTTGCAACATGGGTGAAAAACCCGAGTGGCGCTCATGCTTTACTTCTACAATCGCCACGCCCGGCAGCTCTACGGAGCGTTGCCGGTCGGGAGAATGAAAAGCAAGCTGGGTATCCAGAGTGATACGCTCGGCGCCCTGCGGGTCAATCAGCGTTGTCCGTTGATAGGAGACAAAAAGAGCCGGCTGCATCCCTGCTGCCGGCAGGCCTGATTGCTCTTTCAGAAACTTTGCGGTGGAACCATCCACAAAGGAATCAAACGTTACCGGCATCCGGGTTTTCACAGTGCGCTGCCGGTTGGTTTTTTTCTTGACCTCAAAAAACATGATTTCACCATGTCGGTAGTGCCGTAACCGAATCTTGAACCGGTTAAGTTTGCCGTTGTGGTGATCCAAAAACAGACGCCGGTCGGGACTGTCAAAGTACAGGGTGTCGTAGCCAAAGCGCCGACACCCGCCCATATCCAGAACCGTGTACGCGTCGCCAAGAGTAGACAGGCAAGCATTCAACAGCTCGGGCCGCACCACAAACTTGGAATCGACTCGACTCATCAAGGCAACCCGCGCCTGATCAGTCAGACCATGCCCACAAAAGCTGGCCAAGGGGCTAAGAACGGCCATATTCATTGCACATCAGGCCCGTATTCGAGAATGGCATCCAGAGTCAGCTCCACATCGCCCGCGCTGGATCCTGTGCCTACACTGGTAAGAATCACGCTGCCCGTCGCACCAAGTGCCAACGTTCGCACATCACCCGGCAGGCTTTCATCTACCTCGAACAACAAAGCATTGGTGGCAAAGCCGTGAAATTCATGGGTGCCGGGCACATAGTCCGGTGCTTCGATGAACAGTTGCAGAACGTAAGGCTTAAAGCTGTTGCTCGCATCCACACCAATCATCAGCAGGCTGACCACTTCTGGAGACGATTCGGTGTCAATTGAGTACACCAAACTATCCACCTCAAAAGCTGCGAACGTTAGGCTGGCATCTACCGGCCGTCCATCTGGCAACGTAAAGCTAAAGGACCCGCTATCGGTGCCGTTCACGGCAGACACACTGCCGGTTAATGGGGTGGTAACAGGTGCGCTGCAATCTGGCTGGACATCTGCGAGGCGGTATACCGAGCCGGAGGCTGTCTCTGCCGTCAACGCCTGCTCTAGAGCCGCTCTACGCGGCAAGCGGTAGTCAGGGTCAGTGGGTGTGCCTTTACCTTCAATAAAAGCTTTGAGGCTGGCCACGCCGGCTTCAGAGGTACCCGTCAGTTCACGAATCTGCTCAAGATTCTGCAACAGCTGGCTTTCGTTCCATTGAGTGGCCAACAAGCCCTCTAACTCAGCTTGGTATTGGGCTCGGTATTGCGGAATATTGAACAGGCGGTCGGCTAGAGAAAAGTTTCGGTATAACACGCCTGTATCAGGTTTGAGCGGATGCTCTCCGCGGAAAGCCGTGTCAGCACCCCAGGGAATAAAATGGAACCGGCCGGTATCAGGAGCACGATAAATATGAAAGTTATTAGCGTTGCCGGTGGCGGAGTCCCACGCGCCAACTAAAGTCTCAACGGCCCAAAAGCGAATGAACTCGTCTACATCTACAAGTTGTGGGAGCACATTCATCAATTGATCATCGGGCAATGCCAGCGCATCGGTAACCGATTGCAAATCACTGCGGTCGTTTTCTCTCTCATTGGTTTTTTTCTCGAACCTCTGGCTCAACCAAGTGCCAAAGTCCGCTGTTTGTGCTTCGTATTGATTACCTTCATCATCACCGAATGCACGGGCGAGAAACGGTTTTTTGATGGGCTCTACATTGGTGAAGATGCCAAGGTCCTCGCCATTCACGCGAACTCTGGCGTAGTTACATCGCGGAGCGGCAATGCCTGCTTGCCGAAACTGCTCATAGGCCAAGCACTGGCGCGCGTTAGACGGATCCTGACGATTGTTGTTCAGGGTTATCCCTTTGCTGTTCTGGTAGGTTCTGCCGTCCCATAAATCATTGAAATCCAGCTTGAGAGAGGGGGTACTGGGGCTCAGCGACCCTATGTAACCTTTCTTGCGGACTACCACGTCCTCCATGGCAACGCCATCAATGGTAACGCTGGCTGTAAACTCGCTGTACTCGTAGTCCGTTAGGCACTCGCGCGCGGTGCTAGCCAGTGTTCTGCCTTCCGAGCGAAGCTGGTTAAACTCGCTTGCATCCATGGAGACGCTAACCTCCAACAGCCGGTTGGGTGCGTACAGATCACCCTCACCCCCCAAATTCACAGACTCTCTCGGAGCCTCCAAATCTCCCGGATCAGACACCTCTGTGGAACCATCACCACCACACGCAGCAAAAAGCGGCAACAGCATGGCTAGCGCCCCAAGCTTGACTGTTATTCGGCCACTGCCGTACTCATTGATTTTTGTTTTCATCCGTTACTCCCGCAGATGCTTGAAACCAGACCGGCTGTAAAACCGATTGAGAGCAGTATTCCGGGGAGGGGCATTATTGTCTGTAAGAAAGTCTTACGCGGAGGGCTTCAAAAAAGGGAGGTCAAATCAATGAAAGGCCCACGCATGTGCATGGGCTGGCCACTGACCGGGAAGTTGTTGATTGCGCGCTAAGTGTGGGCACCCCAAAGCGCGCCGACAGGCACTTGTACGTCGCCCAGGCTGTCGGTTTCTATTCGATAATCACTCACTGCCGCCTCCTGCTCTGCATTATCATCACCAAACGGTTCAGGATAAGTGTAGCTCGTCAGGAGGCTCTCAGGTCAGGCTTAGCGACCCAATGCGTAAAACTCCGCATTCGGGCGCATGCTTGTCACATTCGCCATTCGGTTGGATAGCCCGAAAAACGACGCAACCCCCGAAATATCCCATATGTCTTCGTCGGTAAAGCCATGGTGATGCAGTACTGCGAAGTCCTCATCACCGACTTCCTCGGCTCGCCGGGAGACCTTGACGGCAAAATCCAGCATCGCTTTCTGGCGGTCACTTATATCCGCCTTGCGGTAGTTAACCGCCACCTGATCCGCAATCAACGGGTTCTTCTCCCGAATCCGCAAAATCGCACCATGAGCCACCACGCAATATTGGCACTGGTTCAGATTGCTTGTGGCCACCACGATCATTTCGCGCTCACCCTTGGTGAGATTGCTGTCTTTTTCCATCAGGGCATCGTGATAATCGAAGAAAGCCCGGAACTCGGCTGGCCGATGAGCAAGTACCAGAAAAACATTGGGGATAAAGCCTGATTTTTCCTGCACTGCCAGAATCCGGTTACGGATATCCTCAGGCATGGCGTCCAGTTCTGGCACCGGGAAACGGCTGATGGCTTGTTCTGTTTGTACCGTCATTTCATGTCCTCTGTTTTGTTATTCAGCTTAGTAAACGCCCGAATTAGTCGGCTACGGAAATCACCACACGACCCCGGATTTTGCCGTCCATGAGCCGGCCCGCGGCATCGATTGCCTCATCAAAGGGCACTTCGGTAATCATGCTGTCCAGCAGTTCCGGCGAAAGGTCCTGCGCCAGCCGTTTCCATGCGTGCACCCGGTCTTTTTTCGGTGCCATGACGCTGTCCACGCCACACAGGGTTACGCCCCGCAGAATGAAGGGCGCAACCGTAGAAGGGAAATCCATTCCGGCTGCCAGGCCACATGCCGCGACAACACCCCGATACTTCATGCCAGCACATACGTTCGCCAGAACCTGGCCACCGGCCACGTCAATTGCCCCGGCCCAGGTTTCCCGTGCCAACGGCTTGCCCGGCTCAGTCAATTCTGCCCTGTCCAGAATCTGCTTTGCGCCCAAAGACTTCAGGTAGCCTTCCTCTTCGGGCCTGCCCGTGACAGCGATCACCGAATAACCCAGTTTGGCCAGCACCGCGACCGCAACGCTACCAACCCCGCCTGTTGCGCCAGTCACCAGAATGTCGCCCGAATCCGGAGTTACGCCGTGCGTCTCCAGTGCCATCACGCAAAGCATCGCGGTATAACCTGCGGTGCCAATAGCCATAGCCTGGCGAGCGGTGAAAGGTGCCTGCAATGGGATCAGCCAGTCACCAGACAGCCGCGCTTTCTGCGCAAGGCCGCCCCAGTGTTTTTCGCCGACACCCCAGCCATTCAGGACAACTTCGTCTCCGGCTTTAAACTCTGAATTTGAAGATTCGGTTACCACTCCTGCCAGGTCGATCCCCGGAACCATCGGGTAACTTTTCGCGATGGGAGCGCGCCCGGTAATGGCAAGCGCATCCTTGTAGTTAAGTGTGGTGTAGGCGACATCTACAGTGACATCGCCTTCTGGCAACTGGGCCTCGTCAATCGTTTTCAAGGACACCTGTTGGTCGCTCCGACTGCCCTCAATCAAAATACCTTTGAACATATTGCCTCCAATGATTTCGCCTTATGAGTTGAACTCATGTGTTTGCATCAGGAGCTGCGCACCAGTGCCATAAAACCTTCGGCAAACTGATCCAGCGGTTGTGAACTTTTTTCGAGTTTTGCGCGAAGTACCGCGCCTTCCCAGCCTATCCAGAAGAATTGTGCCATCGAGCCCGGCGACACCTTGCCCGACATCTCACCGACGTGCTGAGCTTCCCCCAGCACCCGAGCGATCCGCGCCTCCCAATCCTGGAAGGTTTCACGCAACAGATCGCGAAAGCTCTCAGGCAAGGCCGCCATTTCCTGCCCCAGGTTGCCGATCAGGCATCCGCGCCGATAATCAAACTTCTGCATGCCGGCTTTCGCGTCATCAACGAAAGCCTGAATCCGTGCCAGTGGCTGAAGGGAAGTGTCAGAAAGTGAACGCTCCAGCTTTACGGCAAAAAAATGCCCGTAGGCTTCGATCAACGCTTTCCCGAAAGCCTCTTTGTTCTCGAAATAATGGTAGAAGGAGCCCTTTGGCACGCTGGCCTGGCGCAGAATTTCGTCAAGCCCGGTATAGGAGTACCCCTTCTCGGTCAATGCCGCCAAACCCACCCGGATCAGCGCCTGGCGGGTGTCCTGATAGCCGGCATTCTGGCTTTTGGGCGGCCGGCCACGCTTGCGTTTAACTGGTGTACTTTCCACACATCGCCCTTTATTTAGACCAATCGTCTAATTAATTATGCATATTTATGACCGAGCGTCTACTAAAAAGAGAAAACGCCTCAGAAGAGGCGTTATAAAGGGACCAGCGTCGGGCCCCTTTTGCTCAGGGCCTGACACTGCTTCTGGATCAGAAGAACCCGAGCGGGTTGATGTCGTAACTGGTTAGCATGCACTTGGTTTGCTGGTAGTGGTCCAGCGCCATCTTGTGGGTTTCCCGGCCTACGCCGGACTTCTTGTAACCACCAAAGGCTGCGTGCGCCGGGTAGGCGTGATAGCAGTTCATCCATACGCGGCCAGCCTGAATGTTGCGGCCCACGCGATAGGCGCGGTTGGTATCGCGGGTCCAAACACCGGCACCCAAACCGAAGTCTGTGTCGTTGGCAATGGCCACGGCCTCTTCTTCGGTTTTAAACGTGGTTACACCGACCACTGGGCCAAAAATTTCTTCTTGGAATACACGCATTTTGTTATCACCCTTAAACAGGGTGGGCTGGATGTAGAAGCCGTCTTTGAACTCTGCACCCATGTCTTCCTTGGCCCCACCGGTAAGTACAACAGCACCCTCCTGCTTGCCAATTTCAAGGTAAGACATGATCTTGTCGTACTGTTCCTTACTGGCCTGAGCACCCACCTGCACATCGGTATCCAGCGGGTTACCGCGTTTGATAGTCTTAGTGCGTTCAACCACCTTCTGCATAAACTCTTCGAACATATCCTCCTGCACCAGCGCGCGAGAAGGGCAGGTGCACACTTCGCCCTGGTTGAAAAACGCCAGAACAAGACCTTCTACACACTTATTCACAAATTCGGGCTCGGCCTTCATAACATCCGAGAAATAGATATTGGGGGACTTGCCACCCAACTCGACTGTTGAAGGAATGATGTTTTCTGCAGCGCACTTGAGAATGTGCGAACCAACCGGAGTAGAGCCCGTGAAGGCAATCTTGGCTATACGCTTGCTGGTCGCTAGCGCCTCACCCGCCTCGATACCGTAACCGTTTACAATATTGATAACGCCCGGTGGCAACAGATCACCAATGATCTCCATCAATACCAAAATACTGGCTGGCGTCTGCTCTGCTGGCTTGAGTACAGTGCAGTTACCAGCCGCCAAGCAAGGGCCAAGCTTCCACGCCGCCATCAATATGGGGAAGTTCCACGGAATAATCTGGCCAACCACACCAAGGGGTTCATGGAAATGATAGGCCACCGTGTTGTGGTCAATCTCACCCATGTGCCCTTCTTGTGCCCGGATACAACCGGCAAAATAGCGGAAGTGGTCTGCCGCCAGAGGTATATCCGCATTTAGGGTTTCACGAACTGCCTTGCCATTATCCCAAGTTTCCGCAACTGCCAATTTTTCGAGATTCGCTTCAATTCGGTCAGCAATTTTAAGCAGAATATTTGAGCGCTCTGCCGGGGAGGTTCTACCCCAAGCCGGTGCAGCTTTGTGCGCAGCATCGAGTGCCTGATCGATATCTTCGGCGGAGGAGCGAGGAATTTCACAAATGGTAGCGCCAGTTACTGGCGTTATGTTTTCAAAATACTCCCCTTTAACCGGAGCAACCCATTCACCGC
Source organism: Marinobacter salexigens (assembly GCF_018860765.1). Classification (GTDB taxonomy): domain Bacteria; phylum Pseudomonadota; class Gammaproteobacteria; order Pseudomonadales; family Oleiphilaceae; genus Marinobacter; species Marinobacter salexigens_A. The sequence goes on along the minus strand of NZ_JAHKPV010000001.1, from coordinate 1,149,818 downwards.
CAATATAGTTTCCGTAACGGGACTTGAAAGAAACAACGGAGCCGTCCTTGCCAGGTTGTGCATAAATCATGATCGTCACCTTTTGTTTTGCTTGTGAATGACTACGCGGCCATGCGCGTTTGCCCATTCACTGTAGACTTGAAATAGTAAAAGGTGAATCGTTTGGGTGTTAAGAGAGGGTGACGAAAATCTAGGGGCGCCCTGAGAGGTCTGATAGTTCTTGTAGGCAGTCTTTTAGAAACCCTTGCGCGTCGTCCAGAACGGCTTCGTCTGCCACAACGCCAAACTGAACCTGCCCGGCATAGCTCACAATGCTGATCCCCAGCCCAATATCACCAGCCTGTGGCACCCAGAACATTTGCTCTTTAATACGACAGCCAGCTATATAGCGTGCTTCAGGCGTGCCGGGAACGTTTGATACCACGGCACTGGCTTTACGATAAAAAACATCCGACAACGGCTGGCGCAGGGGTTCGGGAATCAACGAGGCACAAGCGGCAACGCCCCAGGCTATCCCGGGCTGCCAACTTTTCTTAAGCCGACGGGTTTCTTGCTTAATGCGATAAACCCGTTCCGGAGCACTTTCGCCATCCACCGGTAGAGGCACAAACACCGTGCCGAAATAATTACCAAGAGCGTCAGGCTCAGGCTGCAGGTCATCGGGTAAGCGGCTACGAATATCGATGGGAACGGCAGCGTGCATCACAGCATCATCCAGTGTCGTACCGGAAACCCCAAGCCGAGGCCGCACAGCAGCCGCCACGCAACTGAGGAGTACATCGTTGATAGTGACATTCATCGTTTTGGCGATAGACCGAAACCGATCGAGTGGAACCGGCACCGACCAGCGGCAATGGCGCTGTCCCAATAACGGGCGTTTGAGGTCGGATGGCGTATCCTCGGGTTCCGCTAAAAAGTCCGTGACCTCGTTAACCAGCTTCAAACCGGTGCGAGTCAGCTGGTCCAACCAACAACCAGTGCGCTCCCGACGCTTACCGTCTGCGCTAATCGGCTCTTCGGCGACAGAGCCTGAGCTCGTACCACCCGATACCATGCCTTCAAGTCGGCCTTTTGCTGCGGCCATCCAAGGGGCAAAGTCCTCAGTTTGATGCGCTCCGTATATGGCGGGGTGCTGCTGCGGCGAAGCTGGGCAAAGGCTGTCAAAAATGCCCGTTAATGAAACTCCGTCGGCATAACAGTGATGTATTCGGAGCAAGAGTGCAGAGCCGCCCTCAGCATTGGGCGCCAACCAGAATTTCCAAAGGGGACGGTAAGCAGGTAAAGGCTGGTTTATTCTCGCAGAAACCCAGTCCTGCAGTTCGGATTCTGTGAAGCGGTCAAGCACTACATCAAGATGATGCCCCAGATCAAAAACCGGATCTTGCTCCCACCACCAACCAGGCGCCCGTTTAACCGGCATGCACCCAAAGCGCTCCCAGGCCATCCAGTAAACCCGTAAGAACTCTCGCATTCGGGGCGAGGTTAACCCATCGGCTCTCATCATGACCGTAATAGTCATGGGGTTCCGAGGGTTTTCCAGCGCCAGCCAGGCTGAATCCGTAGGAAGCATGAGGTGCGTTTGCTCGTGACTCAAACCCAAACATCCCCGGAAGTGGTGAAGTGAAAAATACAGAATCAGGCATTGTGCCAGACATACTCCAGCGGCTCCACAACGCGCAATATTACAATATTTTACACTTAGATATGCCGTAGCCCTATACTGGTTATAAGACTTGATGTAATAGTTATTACAAGACCCCAGCGGTTCCCGGTTGGCCATGGAACAGCAAATGCTCCGTTGCCAGCGCCAATAACGATCGGGTCGAATGAGGGTACAACTTAGATCGCCAGCACAACCAAGGTCAAAAGACCTAACTCTAATAACAGGCAACCGCCGTGCTGGGAGGAGATGTAGTATGAAAGCAAGCCATATTCGCAAGCTGATCAGACCGATCGATAGCGCCTATTCAGAGATGTTCTCAGGGCGAGTATACCGTGTTGGCGAAGGTGCGGTTTCTGTTCGCAATCACAGCGGCGAGGCAAAGCACACAGTTATTGGCGTGCATGGCTTTCTGGAAAATCATTGCTATTTCACCCAGACCTACGACGCACCAACAACCGAGTTAATCCTGCTCACCTGCAGCAACTACCATATCCCGGTAAACGGTGTGACGCCCGAAACGCCCGAATGGGAAGTGCCGATCAAACGTCTGGAAGGCACTATTGAGTACGATGCCTGCATTCTGAATCAGGCCCTAACCAACCTTCCGAGCACTCAAAACGTGCGCATTCACGGCCACTCGCGAGGCGGTGCTGTGATTCTTGAAGCAATTAAGCAGCGCCCGGAACTGTACGAAGACTTAGAAGTAGTTCTTGAAGCACCAGTCCTGCCTCAAGGCAAAATTCACCCACTGGTATCAGCACTTCTGGAACCCGTAAGCCACGGCATGTGGCCTTGGTTGATCCGCTTGATCAACAGCGCACCTTCGTCTGCCTACGGCCAAACCTTCTTCGGAAAAATGAACCCTCGCAAAAGACAACTACTGGGTAAGCTGTTTTATTCAACTCGTGATCATCTCACCATCGTGCGCAACATAGAGAATATACTTGATTGGATGCAGCGCACCGATACCGATGTATACAAGCATGTGCGCCACGGTACCTTTTTGATACCAGGCGTAGATCGGATTCTGGATCGACAGGCAATGTTCGCCAGTGCGCGCCAGAGCCCCACATCCATGCGCATTATCGAAACTCAGGCACCTAGCCATTTTATAACCCTCGACAGCAAAGAATGGTTACCGGGCTTTGAGTCCTTGCCCGCTGCCGCTCAAGGCTAAAACCGAGCAAGCCACTAAAATCAGCGCCCGGCAATGACCGGTCAGCTGCACACACATCCTCCCTCCGGTAAACTATGCGCCTTTACGCAGAACGACCGGAGTTGTCACCATGTATCGTGAGCGCCTTGTTGGCACAGACGTGCGCTCAGAAAGCGCCTATCGCTTGCAGCAGCTTTTATTGGAATATCACGATTTCCGGCAACATAAAGCAAAGCATCGGTTGCTCGACAACACCTTCGTGATTGCCGCTTGGCAAGCCGAGCGCCTGAAATTCACCCATCTGGATTTGTATCAGCACCCCGGCTACCACGAAGGGCTGGAATTTCTGCTCACCGACCTATACGCACCCGCCAGCATGACGCGCCGTGACGACAATATAGACCGTGTGTTCCCCAAAATGGTCAAGTGGCTACCAGACCAACAACTTGAAGTGCTTGCCGGTCTGGTAGAACTCAACTTAATTACCCAGCAGCTGGATCTCGAATTGGCGGAATTGTTTGAAGAACGCAATATCCCCGCAAGATCTGTCACCGCAGAACACTACTGCGAGGTATACCGCGCCAGTCAAAAGCTGGAACAGCGCAAAAAACAAGTGATGCTGGTCGCTGAGGTGGGGCAAAAGCTTGACCGCTACGTGCGTAACCGAACTCTGGGCTGGCTCCTTTCAATAAGCCGAACGCCTGCGGAGATGGCCGACCTGAGCGATCTGCACAACTTCCTTCACCGGGGTTATTCAGCATTCCGGAAAATGGATAACGTGGACGTACTGATTGATCGACTGGTAACCCGAGAGCAGCGGGTTATGAACAATATCCTGAACGGTCACCCGCAGCCCTTTACGCTCCCGGGCGACCTATAAAACAACAGCAGGCGCTTTAGGCTTTTAAAATCTGATCCAACTGGCTATGAATCTCTTGCTCAATTCGTGATTTGAAGGGTCGCAGCAGCATGCCCAGCTCCAAATGCACGTGTAGGTCGTCGTTGGTAATATTCAAATGGCCTTTAACACCCGAGCGTTTGAACTTGAGCTGATCACCTTCCCACTGGTAATTAAGCTCGAACTTGCTGGAGAGGTCCTCAGCGAGAGATTCGGCCGCTTCGCGGGCATGTTCTTTATCAAGAGTGTGGGCGCGATGTACATCGATTACGGACATGAGTCAGTTTTCTCTTCAAAATTAAACAGTTTTACAGTGTAAGGCGGTATTTAACCTGTAGCCACCCTTGTAGCAACCCCGCCAAGCGTTAGAATACGAGATTCAGTTTCTGACAGGACACGCCCAATGAGCGAGCAACAAACGCCTACCACTCCCGGTAATGGCCAAGACGACGTTACCCATTTTGGTTTTCGCAATGTGGCCAAAAGTCAAAAAGCCAGTCAGGTAGCCGAAGTATTTCACAGTGTCGCGGGCAAATACGACCTGATGAACGACCTAATGTCTATGGGCGTCCACCGGCTATGGAAGCGCTTTACCATTGAGCTTTCCGGCGTGCGTCCAGGCCATCAAGTGCTGGATATTGCGGGCGGCACCGGCGATCTGACCATGAAGTTCTCTGACTTGGTAGGTCGCGACGGCAAAGTGGTGCTTGCCGATATTAACGCCTCCATGCTGCAAGTTGGGCGCAGCCGCCTAACCGACCGAGGTTACGCTGGCAACATTGAGTATGTACAAGCCGATGCGGAACACCTGCCCTTTCCGGACAACAACTTCAACGCCGTATCCATTGCCTTTGGCCTGCGTAACGTAACTGATAAGGATCAGGCTCTGCGGGATATGGCCCGCGTACTCAAGCCCGGCGGAAAACTGATGGTGTTGGAGTTCTCAAAACCCACCAATCCGCTGCTCAGCAAAGCCTACGACACTTACTCGTTTACCGCCCTGCCCCTGATCGGTCAGCTCATCGTCGGCGACAGTGAAAGCTACAAGTATCTGGCCGAGTCCATCCGCATGCACCCAGACCAAGACACCCTAAAAAGCATGATGGAAGACGCAGGTCTGGTGAACTGCAAGTACTACAACATGACTGGCGGCATTGTTGCCCTGCATGTGGGGATTAAACCCTGATGTTTCCCGGCCCGACCCTGCTTACGGCGATAACCGCCATAATCGAGCGGGCACTGAACCACGCGCTTGAACTGGATCCCGCCGGCCAGAAATCGCTATTGGATGCCCTTGAAGGGTCGGTACAGTTCCGCATCACCGACCCAATTGCTCTAACCTGTTCGCTTCACAGAGTAGGCAATCGAGTGCAAGTACACAGCCAGCCAGCCGATAGCCCGGCTCTAGAAATCAGCGGCAAACCACTGGCTTTTGCGGCACTGGCTACAGGTGACAACCGTGTGTTCACGGATAACCGCCTCGATGTGGTCGGCGATACCGCACTGGCGCACCAGTTTCAACGCGCACTGGACCAGCTCAACCCAGACTGGGAAGCGGCCATGGCGAGGCACATCGGTGATGTACCAGCCCACTTTATCGGCAAACGTATTCGCAACGCAGTGGTCTGGAGCCGTCAGGCATTCACGACACTGAACGCCAACATTGAGGAATACGTGCACGAAGAAAGCCGAGCTTTGCCCGGCCGCCGCGAATTGGAGGCCACCTTTGAGGACATCGATTCTCTCAGCCTACACCTTGAGCGCCTTGAAGCTCGCGTAAGCCAGATTGAAAGCCGTAGCAATACTGACAAATCGGAGACTCCGTGACCCGCCTGCAACGCCTGATTCGCATTTCCTGGGTATTCTGCCGCTACAGGCTAGACACATTCTTGCCCATGTCGGAGCTTCCCGCACCGCTGAAAGTATTTTTCCTACTGGCCCCCTGGCACCTATTCCCGCAACCCAAGCTTAGTCGCGGTGATCGCCTGCGCTTGGCTTTGGAAGAGCTTGGCCCGGTATTCGTGAAGTTCGGCCAAATACTGTCCACTCGCCGTGATCTGTTACCCGACGACATGGCAGAATCGCTGAAAACCCTTCAGGACCGCGTGCCACCGTTCCCCAGCGATGTGGCCCGCAACATTATTGAAACCTCCCTCGGGGCCCCGGTAGAGGAACTGTTCAAAGAATTCAGCGCAGACCCGCTAGCCTCGGCTTCTGTGGCACAAGTGCATGCCGCTACGCTTATGAACGGCCAAGACGTTGTAGTGAAAGTGCTACGCCCCGGTATCGAAAAAGTGATTCGGCAAGACCTAGCCTTGATGTACCTGATGGCCAACCTGCTGGAGAAATACTGGACAGAAGGTAAGCGCTTACACCCGGTCGAAGTGGTAGCGGATTACGACTCCACCATTCACGACGAGCTGGATTTACAACGGGAAGCCGCCAACGCGAGCCAGTTGCGTCGTAACTTCGAGAGTTCCTCGCTGATCTACATTCCCTTCATCGACTGGGATTACACCCGCAAAACCGTCATGGTGATGGAACGTATACACGGCATACCCATTGCCGATGTTCCAGCGCTAAAGGCTGCGGGTGTGGATCTCAAAGTGCTGGCAGAAAAAGGCGTCGAGATTTTCTTTACTCAAGTATTCCGAGACAGCTTTTTCCACGCTGACATGCACCCCGGCAACATCTTTGTAGACGTTTCCAACCCGGCCGATCCGAAATACATCGCCATCGACTTTGGCATTGTGGGCACCTTAGCGCCGGATGACCAAAGCTACCTAGCGCGCAACCTGCTGGCCTTCTTCCGCCGGGATTACAGGCAGGTGGCGCAGCTTCACATTCAATCTGGCTGGGTTCCACCAGAGACACGAGTGAACGAATTCGAAGCCGCCATTCGAACTGTGTGCGAACCGATATTCGAAAAGCCACTGAAGGACATTTCCTTCGGCCACTTTCTGCTACGCCTGTTCCAGACCGCTCGGCGGTTTGATATGGAAGTGCAGCCGCAACTGGTTCTACTGCAAAAAACCTTGCTTAACGTAGAAGGCCTAGGCCGCCAGCTGTACCCAGAACTTGACCTGTGGAGCACCGCCCAGCCGTTCTTAGAAAAATGGATGCGCAAGCGGATTGGCCCCTCTGGCCTAATCAAATCCCTACAGACCCACCTACCCGCTTGGCTAGAACAATCACCAGAAATGCCGCAACTGGTTCACGACGCACTGCTACAACTACGCGGCGCAGGCCCCACCGAGAAACAAAACCAAGACACCCTAGCCTTGCTTCGGGAACAACAACGTAGAACCGACCGACGCTGGCGCCGGGGCATCGCCGCCGTAGCCCTTATCGCAGCAGCCATTATCGGAACCCAACCAGAAGCTCGCGAATGGGCAGAGAATGCGCCAATCTGGACATGGGCGCTGCTTGCTGGAGCGGGCGTACTGGTTATGCGGGGTAGTCGCTAAAAGATAAAGGTGGCTTCCGGTACCTTTTAGGATTGATCAACCAAACTCCAAACCTTACACATTGCAGGAGGCATCGTGATTATCATTTATGGCATCAAGGAACACCTGAACCCGATTAAAGCTCAACTCTCCGAGGTCATTCACGGGTGCATGCAGTCCGTACTCGGCCTGCCGGAAGACAAGCGGGCCCACCGCTTCATCCCACTAGATGCCGAGGACTTCTATTATCCGGGCGGCAGGACGCCAGCTTATACCGTCATAGAGATCAACATGATGCAGGGGCGAACTCCAGAGACCCAAAAAACTTTGATCAAGGAACTCTTCAACAAGATCGAAACGGTGGTCGGTATATCACCAGTCGATGTCGAAGTAACAATTAAGGAGCAACCTGCTCACTGTTGGGGTTTTCGAGGTATGACTGGTGACGAGGCGCGTGACCTCAAGTACACGGTGAATGTGTAGCATGGCGCTCCGGCGCCGGATACCTGTGCATTGTATTTTAAGGATGACTATGTGGTGGGGATACTAGTTTCCGTAGATGGCAGTACAATAGCAAACGCCATTTGCGCAGACACGAAAAGATGCGTCTCTTCATTCAGCGCCATAAATCCTTTCCGGAGAATGTGTGAACATCAGACCAGCAGTGTTTGCAGATAAGCATGGGATCGAGCGTTTAGCGCATGTGCTGACGCCTGCCGCTGAATCAAAGCATCAATCTGGCGATGCCCTGGACCTGCTCTTGAACTCAGACGGCCATCGGATATGGGTAGCGGACCTAGGCGATGTGGTTGTTGGTTGGCTACATGCATATTTAGCGGTGCGAGTTGGAGTTGCACCATTTATTGAAATAGCTGGCCTCATAGTTGATGAGCAACACCGAAGTGAAGGAATTGGTTCTGAGTTAGTGGCGGAAGCTGTCGTCTGGGCGAAGTCAATCGGGGTTGCCGTCCGGGTTCGCAGCAATTCAAAGCGTGCTGCCACCCATAACTTTTACCAGGCGCAAGGTTTCAAGTTATTGAAGCAACAACAGGTTTTTGAATTCAATTTATAAAAAGCCCAAGCAGTACGTGGCCCGAAGAGCCCCGCCGGCTTCTTCGGGATGGTAGGGAAGACGGGAAATACGACCCCGTTCAAGGGGCTGATTGCCCGGACTGTGGGCGGCAAGTTAAGAAAACGCGGCGAAATTGCTTTTGGTGTGGAGCGAGCCTTCGGCCACTGGCGTAAACCGAGACTGCAACCAATTAGGGTCATTCCGGCCTGCGGCCTACACCGGATGCCCTTATCAGGGCATCGTCTATCATTGGCGGTTAGGTTTTACGGCACCGTAGGCTCAACGCAGGGAGGGAACCTTTTGATGAGGAAATTTAAGGCGGGAATCACCCTTCTGGTATTAGCATGTGGCGGGTGCGCCACCACCAAGACTATCAGTGTCGCAGAAAATGGCGCGACATCGGATAACTACTGGAACAGCAAGACAAATTGCAACTCGCTGCCTCGTGTCTACAGCGGATTGGCACACAACGCATGTTTTGCTCTGTTTGCATCACGGACGAACGGATCCCTCTATAACTCATTCGAAATTGGTGGGTACGTGCTTGACTCAATGGCATGTGCAGTAGCAGACACATTGGTTCTGCCCTATACCATCTACAAACAGTTTCAGTGGGGCAGCATTCAGGTGGCGGCCGGGCATAGGAAATGAATCTAACTAATGCATCAAGCAGGAAGCTGTGAAAGAGACCGAAAACTCGTTATGTGCCACTGACATGAACAATCGATACTCTGCTTTTGACGCCATTGTGATGACTGGTTTTGTACTGATCATGGCCGCGATGGCGGTGACGATTTTTATACACAACACTGACCCTTTCGATCGTTTGATCTCTCTGGGCACATGGGTCATCGTATCATTCTTCATCTTAGTTCTTTTGCATGGCACCATCAGAGGATTGGCAAGAGATAAGATAAAGATACCTAAAGGGTTAGCGGTACTCACATTCGGCATCAGTGGCGCATTGTTTTTTGCAGCCTGGTTGGTTAGCAATGCGTAGCCAGACGGCTAATCAATCAACAAAGCCATACCGCTTATTGGTTCCCTTTGAGGGCGCTCCGGTGCTGGTTGCCTATGCATATATAAAGAAGGAGACCCCCATGGGGCTGAAGGGAAGCTGTTTGTGTGGCGAGGTAAGCTACGAAATAGACTCTGTGGATATGCCCATTGTGCATTGCCACTGCAAAACTTGCCGTAAAGCCCACGCTGCCCCGTTTGCCTCTACAGCTGGCATAAAGCGCGAGAATTTCCGTTGGCTCAAGGGCGTGGGGTCTATTTCTACGTTCGAGTCCTCTCCCGGGAAATTACGTCATTTTTGCAAATGCTGCGGGTCTCATTTGGTGGCAGAAAGGCCGGTGCAACCGCATGTAATCGTTCGGGTAGCTACTCTGGATGATGACCCTGAATTGCGGCCAGAGGCCCATATTTGGGCTTCACATGACGAGCCATGGCTTGAGTACGAGGGGGTGCGAAAGCACAGGGGCTGGCGCGATGACATGTAGCCATGTCAATCAAGTTCGTTCAGTGAGAGGGCTTAAATGAGCGCGCCATGCCCATTTTGTGGATTCGCCGCATCCGACTATCGGGAGAGCCATAACTGGCGCTGCGCCCAATGCGGGAAGGACTATGCGGATTGGCTCACAATTCAGAAAGCCAAAGCAAAAGAAGAAAGCAGTATCAAAAAACAGCCGCTGTTTTCAAAGCAGAAGCTTCCCCCAGAAGCTGAACCGGTAAGATTTGCCCAACACTTGTTTCTATTCGCAATCCTTTTTTTGTTGGCGTTAAACTTCGTGCTCGAAGGCATATTCGCTTGGGTTTTCCCGGTTTCCATACCTTTTGCTGGCTATTACGCCCTCATGGTTCATAAAACCGGATACGCCCTTGGCCAGCATGCCGTTTATACGCGTGATAAGAGCCCAATTATGTATAAGGCCCATTTATGGGGTGTAATTGTCTATATGATTCTAGCTTTCGTGGTTTCGGTTGATTAACGTTTATCTATTGCGACACATGCATTTCATTGGGAAAAATTCACCATTATGAACAAGGAGTGTTCAGTGCAACTATTTGAAACACAGCGCTTAGTCGTAAGGCAGCTATCCTTTGCAGACCTCCCAGCGCTCACTGAAATTCTGAGCGATCCAGCTGTAATGGAGTATTCCGTTCGCGGGGTTTGCGACGAAGAAGCCACCCGACAATTTATCAACTGGTGTATGGAGTGTTACGCATCCCACGGAATCGGCCCATGGGCATTATCCGAGAAGGCTTCAGGTGACCTTATAGGTTTCTGTGGTGTTGGGCCGGAGTTGGTCGGCGAGTTTGAGGAAACTAATCTAGGGTACCGATTGGCGCGCAGATTTTGGAATCAGGGGCTTGCATCGGAAGCAGTCAAAGGCGTGATGCAGTATGCCTTTGAACAACAAAATTGTGAGTCAGTAGTCGCCATTATCGAACCAAAGCACACTGCTTCCATCAGGGTAACTGAGAAGGCAGGATTCCGGGACTATACTGCCCGGGAGTTTCACAGCAGGCCGGTGCGTTTATATCGAATGACACGCGATGATTGGGCATCAAATAATCAGTATTTGTAGCACAGTCTGCACTCATCAGGCAGCGCCATAAACTAATGGAGGAGTTTGGTTTGTCCAAGATCGATTTCAGCAGAGCAGAAAAAGAGGTCATGGTCGAAAAATTGAAGTCATATTTTTCCGAAAAGCTCAATCACGAGATCGGAGGCTTTGATGCCGAATTCTTGATTGATTTTTTCGAGAAAGAACTTGGCGTGTTGTTTTACAACAAGGGACTGCGCGATGCCCAATCCATTATTTCCACAAAAGTCGAAGAAATCGTGGATACAATTTACGAGATAGAGAAGCCCGTAAGCTTTAAATAGCGCGCACTGCCGAACGTGGCGGGGGATGCTAGCCCGTACAAAATCATCCTCCCACGCCAGTAAATGTCCAAGCCAATATCCTCGTAATTTTATTCCCCTGCTTCATCTCTATTTCCCGGACCTCCGTCGCCCCTAGCTTACGGATCAGTTTGATTGCCGGTTTTACGTTGTCAGCTTTTGAAACCAGACTTGTAAACCAGCGGCATTGGCTTGAAAACGTCTTGCTTTCCTTTATCATTTTTTTAAGAAACAACCGTTCGCCGCCTTTACACCAGAGCTCCGCCTCTAAGCCACCAAAATTCAAAGTGGGCGATGTTGGCTGGGTACGTTGCTCACCACGATTACGGGCAAGGTTTTTAAGCTTTAGCTGGCAGCCTTTGTTTGCTTCATCTTGAGAAGCATGAAATGGCGGATTGCACACACTGACATCAAAGAACTCTCCCTTCTGGATAATGCCTTCGAACATCTGGTTTTGATCCTGTTGCATGCGCAGTGTGAGGCTGCCTTTCAGGTGAGGGTTTCGATCAACAATCACCGCAACGTTTTCAAGTGAGCGAGCATTGATATCACTACCCACACAGCGCCAGCCGTAGATCTGACATGCCAAAATCGGGTATATCCCGTTTGCTCCGGTTCCTATATCAAGCAAGTTGATTTGGGTCTTGGAAGGGCCAACCAGTTCGGCGATGTGATGAATATAGTCTGCCCTGCCCGGAATGGGCGGGCAAAGTGCCCCCTCAGGAATATCCCAACCAGCAATATCGTAATGGTGAGTCAATAGTGCGGCGTTTAGAGACTTCACGGCCTGCGGATCTGCAAACTCTATAGAAGGGTTGCCATGGGCGTTTTCTTTTACATGGGGGGCGAGCGGCGGATAACTTTCTACCAGCGATGAAAAATCATAGCCGTGCTTGTGCAGATTTTTCGAGTGGAGGCCTTTGCGATCAGGCATTAAATGAGCATTAACTCGTCGCTTTTGATTTTTCACACGAAGGTTTCCGAGGTCTGTAACCCAAAAGCCGGTACCTATGGAAAAGTAGGTACCGGCTTTTGATGATCATAACGGCACTAGGGGTTTAGGAGTTCTTTAGCTTTTCCCACTCTTTCTCTGCTTCATCCTTTTTCATGCCGTACTTCTCTTGAACCTTACCGATAAAGTGGTCGCGGCGGCCGGCGATTTCATCTACATCGTCGTCTGTTAACTTGCCCCAATTCTCGCGTACCTTACCTTTAAGCTGTTTCCAGTTACCTTCAATGATGTCGTTATTCATAGCATATTTCCTCGCGTTAAATGGGCAGCGTAAAAAACTGATCGCCGCCAATGTAAAAGGAATATTTCATTTGCTGTGTACACGGCAATCCGTGACATCGGCAATAACCTTCACATAGGAAGGTTTCTTTGACAACGCTTTCCGAGTTGCGATTAATTCATACTTGGCAGGTCTGACCCCCTGATATTACGCTTGAACAATAGGCACTCCGACAGGAACGCTCTGGCGAAAAGAACGCCACACCAGTTATATTGGCTACCTCCGCGCTGGCATTTTCGGTGGTCAAACTCCTAGGCGCCACCTACTTAATCTTTCTCGGCATCCAAGCATGGCGTAGTCAGAGCAAACCCTCGCCTGTCTCAGGTTATAGGCAAAGTCACAGGGCTTGTGTATATAGGTCTTGGTTTAAGCCTGCTTCGGGCGAAATAGAGGCGGGTGTTCTGGTAGCATAGCGCTAACAGACAAGGAGGCGCCGCAACACGGCGCGCAGCTCAGGATTCACATAAATGAAAGATATGTCCAATACTGTAAACGGCACTGATTGGCTTGAAGCCATTCGCTGGACAGCTGACGGCTTGGTTCCGGCTATCGCTCAGGATTCCGCCACAGGTGACATTCTCATGATGGCTTGGATGAACCGGGAATCACTTCGCCTAACGGCTGAAGAAGGTCAAGCGGTTTACTGGTCACGGTCTCGGGGTAAGCTCTGGCGCAAGGGCGAGACCTCCGGGCACCAGCAGGTTGTTAAGGATATCCGCCTTGACTGTGATGAGGACGTAATATTGCTGAAAGTTGAACAAAAAGGTGGCATTGCCTGCCACACTGGCCGACGCAGCTGTTTCTACCGCTCTCTGAAGGATGGCCAGTGGGTCGGTGTTGAGCCCGTAATTAAAGATCCTGATGCCATTTATGGCAGTAACTGAGGAGAGCGCCCATTGAGTGATGTTCTGGAAAACCTGACCCGGGTTCTGGAAGCCCGTAAATCAGCCGACCCGGAGAAATCCTACGTCGCTAGCCTGCACGCCAAAGGCTTGAACAAAATTCTGGAAAAGGTTGGCGAAGAGTGCACCGAGACCCTATTGGCTGCCAAGGATGCCGAGCACACTGGAGAGACCCGTGCGGTGATTAGTGAAACGGCAGACCTTTGGTTTCACAGCATGGTTATGCTTTCTAGCCTAGGCCTTAGCCAGAAGGATGTTCTGGATGAGTTGTCTAGCCGCTTTAATCTTTCAGGGCTCGACGAGAAGGCTTCCCGAAGCGAATAATCCGGTAATACCCCTTACGAGGGTTTCCGCGAACCTACTTTGGTGGCGTACAATATCGCCCAACAGAAACATCAAAAACGAGGATCCCTTAATGGGCATCAGTATTTGGCAACTTCTTATTGTACTGGGCATCGTAATTCTGCTGTTCGGGACCAAAAAACTACGCAACATTGGCACTGATCTAGGCGGCGCCATACGTGGATTCAAGAAATCCATGAACGACGAAGATGGCAAAACCGACGATCCGGACTCATTGGAAAACACAAAAGAAGCACAAGCTCGGCAAGCGGCTGACGATAAGCCCAAGGATAAAACCAAAAGCTGAGACCAAGCAGAATGTTTGATATCGGCTTTTTAGAGCTGCTTATTTGTGGTGTTATTGCGCTGTTGGTGCTCGGCCCTGAACGGCTCCCTACGGCTGCGCGGGCTGCTGGGCGCTGGGTTGGCGGTGCGCGCCGTATGGTTAGTCAGTTCACTTCCGAGCTTGACCGTCAGTTAAAAGCCGAAGAGCTCAGAAAAGAGCTGCGGGATGCGGGCGATGTAGGGTTGGATGACGTGCAGAAAACGGTGCGCGGCGCTCTGGATGAAGCCAAAAAGTACGAACACATGATCATGTCGGACAAGCCCGCAGGCAAATCAGCGGCCACCCCAAAAACCGCGACGGATGAGACTCCGAAAAACGAGACCCTAGCCGCTCCCGAAGAGAACCAATCGGTTCCGTCAGATACTGTGCAAAAACCGTCGGATAAGCCTTCATGAATGCTAATACAGATGGCGAAAAGCCAAGCCATCAAAGCACCACGGCCCAGCAGCCGGAGATGCCTCTTGTTGAGCACCTGTTGGAACTTCGTAACCGGCTACTGAAGATGGTTCTGGCGGTGGTTATTTGTTTTGCGGCCATTTACCCCTTTGCTAACGAATTGTACCTTTGGTTATCAGAGCCTATTCGGTCATTGCTACCCATTGGCCAGACAATGATCGCAACGGACATCACTTCGCCGTTTTTCGCGCCCTTGAAACTGGCGCTTTTTTTATCGGTTTTCGCCGCCATTCCAATCATTCTCTATCAGCTTTGGAGCTTTGTTGCGCCGGGGCTTTATGCCCATGAAAAACGGCTCGCCTTTCCGTTGCTCTTTACGTCAGTCATTCTCTTCTATCTAGGCGCCGCTTTTGCATATTTCGTGGTGTTCCCGCTGGTGTTTGGCTTTTTCACCGCCATAGGCCCCGAAGGCATTGTTGAGCTGCCGGATATCAGCAGTTATCTCAATTTCGTGCTGAAAATGTTTTTTGCGTTCGGAGTCGCTTTCGAGATTCCCATTGCCACCATCTTGCTGATTCTCAGTGGCGTAACAACACCTGCCGATTTAGCAGCAAAACGGCCTTATGTGGTGGTGGGCTGCTTTGTTATTGGCATGATGCTTACGCCACCAGATATTATCTCCCAGACACTTTTGGCTGTACCCATGTGGATTCTGTTCGAACTGGGCATTTTGTTTGGCAGGCTGGCCGTGCGCGAAGTCGCAGAAACGGACGAGTCGCCTTCTGAATGAATCTAGCCTTACTGTTTGACGAGGATTTTGTTGCCCCCGATCGCGTGGTACTTCGGGGCCGCAGGCTGGAGCATATAAAATCGATACTCGGTGCTGCTATTGGTGATCGACTGCCCGTTGGTCGAGTGAATGGTTTGATGGGGCTGGGAGAAGTAATTTCGCTCACAAACTCCGAAGCTGAATTGATTATTAAGCTGGATCAGCAGCCACCTCGCCCCTTGCCTCTTACTCTGATTCTGGCCATGCCCCGACCAAAAATGTTCCGCCGCATCCTGCAAACCAGCGCCACATTGGGCATCAAAGACATTTGGCTGATCAACAGCTACAAGGTGGAAAAAAGCTTTTGGCAAACGCCATGGCTATCAGACGATAACCTGCGAGAAAACCTTACTCTTGGGCTAGAGCAAGCAAAAGACACCGCTATGCCGAGAGTGCATATTCGCAAACTATTCAAACCTTTTGTAGAAGACGAACTGCCCGCCCTCCTAGAAGACAAAGAAGCACTAGTTGCACACCCGGGCACACCCACGCCCTGCCCTACACACTTAAACAGGCCAGCTGCGCTGTGTATCGGGCCGGAGGGCGGATTCACGCCTTACGAAGTGGGCAAGTTGGAAGAGGCAGGGTGCCAAAGCGTTCACTTGGGGCCGCGCATATTGCGAGTAGAAACCGCCGTTCCGGTTCTTACCAGCCGGCTATTTAACGCCTGTCTTTAATCTCAAGCTGTCTTTGATCTCGCTTCCCACAGCCGTATAAGGGGGGTAATCACAGCTACCAGCACAGCCCCCGCGACAACCCCGACCAAGCCATTGGCTAGCACAGGAATCAGCATGGCCCACAGACCGCTATAATCCGCAGCGAAGAGTTCAATAGCGTTGTAAACGGGCGGTACGCCGTGCACAAGAATGCCACCTCCCACCAAGAACATAGCGAGAGTGCCGACAATCGATAAGGCTTTCATAAGGTATGGTGCAAGCCAGAGAATACCGTCACCAACCTTTTGCGCCAACTCACCGTTTCTCTGGCTCAGGTAGAGGCCAAGATCGTCCAGCTTTACAATCCCTGCCACCAATCCGTAAACAACGACAGTAACGCCCACGGCCACCACAGAAAGAACAGCAAACTGCATACCTATGCTAGCGCTGGCTACCACGCCGAGAGTAATTGCTATTATCTCAGCAGAGAGAATAAAGTCTGTTCGAATGGCGCCTTTTATCTTTTCCCTCTCCAATACCCTCAAATCCACGCCCGGTTGTTTCAGAGCCTCACGGCGCTCCTTTTTATGTTGTTCGTCCTCCTTGGCATGCAAAAATTTATGGGCCAGCTTTTCAACGCCTTCAAAGCATAGGAAGCCACCGCCAAGCATCAGCAAAGGCGTAACCAACCAAGGCATAAAGAAACTGATAGCGACGGCAGCCGGCACAAGTATCACCTTGTTCACCATCGACCCCTTGGCAACCGCCCAAACTACCGGCAACTCCCGGGCAGGCCTTACACCGGTAACCTGTTGCGCGTTCAGGGCAAGGTCGTCCCCTAGCACGCCCGCTGTTTTCTTTGTCGCGGCTTTTGTCATCAAAGAAATGTCGTCGAGCAACGCTGCAATATCATCGAGAAGTGTGAGTAGACTGGCTCCTGCCATCTGTGAGTATCCTGTGTGGTGGTGGCGGTTTATAGATTAAGGCCCATGGCCTCTGCTGCAACACGGTTTTTTACCGGCCCTAGCCCATCAAGCCAGCGCATACCGGTATTTCTGAGAAGCCTGAAAGGCAACTCATCGCGACCAAATAGCTGTTTAAAACCTTCCATCGCCATCATCATGGTTAGGTTCTCGCCTTTTCGACGACGTTGGTAGCGCGCAAGAACCAGCTCGTTCGCCGGGCTTAAACCAGACCTTTTGGCGCTGGATAACTCCTCCAGCATTACCCGAACATCACCGTATCCGAGGTTGGCACCCTGACCAGCTAAGGGATGAATGGTGTGGGCTGCGTCACCGATTAAAGCGAAGCCGGGCGCAGTGTAGTCTTTAGCGTGACGCTGACGCAGTGGGAATGCAAAGCGCTTGGAAACCGACTCAATCGTACCAAGCTCTCTTTCGATGGCGCGCTCTAGTTCGGCGGAGAAAGTTGCATCATCCAGCGCCATCAGACGGCGGGCTTCTTCGGTATCTTGTGACCAAACGATGGAGCAATAATGCTCATCACCGTTTTCGGCTGCCAGCGGCAAAAACGCCAAAGGTCCGGTTTGCGAAAACCTTTGCCAGGCTGTGTATTTATGGCTTTGGGCTGTGCGCACGGTACATACAATCGCCTGCTGATCATAATCCCATTCGCGGGTAGGCAAGCCAACCCATTGCCGTAATCTGGAATTGGCGCCATCAGCCGCAATCACGAGTTGGGCGCCGAGTTTACGTCCATCGGCAAGCTCAATGCTGCGTAGGTCGTCGTCTTGAGTGCAAGCGGTAACCTGCACACCATCAATCAGGTCAACACCGCTGGTTTCTACTATCTCGAACAGGGCCCTGACCAAACTGCGGTTTTCGACAATCGTCCCCAAGGCTCGGGCTTGTAATTCGGCAGCGTCGAAATGAATTCGCCCAGTACCGTCGCCATCCCATACAGTCATACCTTGATAGGGACAGTGACGCCCGGTCGCTACGCCGCGCCAAGCACCCAAAGATTCAAGCAGCTGTTGGCTGGCCACAGAAATGGCGCTAACTCGAGGTTCGAAATCCATTACGCCTTCAACGGGATCAGGTTGTTTTAGCAGCACGGCACGATCACTGCCCTCAACCAAGCCAACCGTCCAACCTTGCTTCGACAAGCCGATAGCCAGCGCGGTACCCGTCATACCACCGCCAACCACGAGAATGTCGAACACTTTGGCATCACTCATTGTTTATCACTCGCCGCTGGCCCATTGATAACCGCTCTGCGCCCGCCTGTTCCCATGGCTTTGCGCGCAAACAGCCGCTTGGCGCTGGGCAACAAGTCTAGGCCCACTAACCCGGCATCTCTGGCTGTGGCAACAGGTGCCAATGAGTGGCCAAAAATACGAATCAGCGAATCCGAGAACTGCACGGTTTGCTGCCAATCCGGACTGTGCAACTCGTGATAGCGGCGCAATATCTGAAAATCGCCCGGTGACCGCCCCTGCTCTGCCGCCAACCGGAACTGTTCCACCAGAGTCATCAACCCCCGCAATGCCAGATTAAAACCCTGCCCTGCAACCGGATGCAAAGCGTGCGCGGCATTGCCCACGAGCGCCACCCCGGGCCTTACAGGCTCGGCTACAGTCGTGAGTGTCAGCGGGTAATAGTTACACTCACCTATTCTGGTAAACCGCCCTAGGCGCCAGCCAAAGCGCTCTTGGAGCCGCAAACATTTGTCGCTATCGGACATCGCCAGAACCTGCTTGAGTTCTTGATCGTTCAAGGTCCATACCAGCGCAGACTCATGCCCCGCTCTGGATGGCGACCCATGGGGCAACATGGCCATGGGGCCCGCTTCGGTAAAACGCTCAAATGCCGTGAACTCATGGCTGTCACTGGTGGATACGTTGGCAATAAGTGCATTCTGATTGTAGCCGTGATGGCTTGGCTGGAAGCCGAGCTTTTCTCGCAACCCGGAACGGCCACCATCAGCCACAATCAAACATTGCGCTTTTAATCGGCTGGTTTCGTTGCCGATCTTTAGGCTAACGCTCACGCCTTGCTCGCAGGGCGTCATATCGATGACGTCTGCTGGCGCTTGCCACTGAACCTTTGTTTCGAGCAACTCCCGCATTAAACAAAGCCCCATCCAGCGGTTATCCATCACGTAACCCAGAGCTCGCTGCTCATACTCTTGGGCATTTAAGCGAGTGGCGCCGAAACGGCCTCTATCCGATACGTGAATATGCTGAATGGGTGTCGCATGCTCCGATATCCGATGCCAAAGCCCAAGCTCTTCAAAAATCAGTCGGGAGCCCCAAGCCAATGCGGTGGAACGGGCATCGTAACTGGGCTGATAGGAATCCGGCAAAGCATCCGCCGAGAGCGGGAAAGCCTCAACCACGGTTACGCTCAGCGCAGGCGCTACTCTGGTCAAAGCCAAAGCTAAGGTCGCACCCGCCAGCCCACCACCGGCAATGATCACATCGGTATCGGAATGTTTCACAGGCTTAATCCGCCATCAGGGCTTCAATATCTTCCACGGTCTTGGGCACGCCGTCCGTCAGTACCCGGCAGCCCTCTTTTGTAACCACCACATCGTCTTCGATACGAATACCAATGCCGCGCCACTTTTCATCTACATCGGTATTATCCGGTGCGATATACAAACCCGGCTCAACGGTAAGCGCCATGCCCGGCTCAAGTAGCCGCCATGCATCCCCTACTTTGTAGTCGCCCACATCGTGCACATCCAATCCCAGCCAATGGCCGGTTCGGTGCATAAAGAACGGTTTAAAGGCTTCGCTGGCGATGGCGTCATCAACCGTGCCAGACAAGATACCCAGATCGATCAAGCCGCCGGTGAGCACCCTCAAGGCTGCTTCGTGGGGGTGATTCCAGTGATTGCCCGGGCGAACGGCATCAATGGCCGCGTACTGCGCCTCCAGCACCACATCGTAAACTGCTCGCTGCTCGGGGCTGAACTTACCACTTACCGGGAAGGTGCGGGTAATATCAGAGGCGTAACACTCAACCTCACAACCTGCGTCGATTAGAACTAGCTCGCCGTCTTTGAGTGGTGCTATGTTTTCGATGTAATGCAAAATACAGCCATTCGCCCCACCACCAACAATAGACGGGTAGGCCGTGGAACGGGCCCCATGATCCATAAAGGTATGAATCAGCTCCGCCTCAAGGTTGTACTCATAACCACCCTTACGGGCACGCTTCATAGCACGGCAATGGGCTTCAGCGCTGATCTGGCCAGCTTTGGCCATCGCCTTGATTTCACAGCTGCTTTTATAAAGCCGGAGGTCGTGCAGAAGATGCTCCAGAGACACAAACTCACCCGGCGGGTGCGCACCACTTTTAACCTTGCTGCGAAGCACCTTAACCCAGTCCATTACCCGAGTATCGAAGCCCTGATCTTTGCCTAACGGATAATACACGCGGCTGCGGCCTTCGATCATGCCGGGCAAAATGTCGTCGATATCTGAAATCGGGAAAGCATCATCCAAACCGTAGCGCTCTATCGCGCCCTCAGGGCCTACAAGAAAGCCATCCCACAGCTCTTTCTCGGGATTTCGCTCTTTGCAAAACAGAACAGACTCTCCGTGCTCACGGCCGGGGATCAGCGCCAAAACTGCCTCAGGCTCCCCGAAACCGGTGAGATACTGGAAGTCGCTGTCTTGGCGAAACGGATGCAATACGTCGCGATTGCGAACACGCTCGGGTGCAGCCGGAATAATGGCAATGCTGTCTGGCGCCATGCGCTCCATCAACTTGCGGCGGCGCTCAGCGAATTCCTTGACGGGTATAATGGACGGCATAGGGTCTCCCGCAGTGTGTGACATAATCAGTGCAGCGTTGGCGCTTGTGATGCCGGCTTTTCCGGCGGATTGAACTCGGTGAATACGGCCAAAGCCCCCAGCCGGATGTACTCGGTTATTTCTAACAATTGCTGTTCGCTTTCCTGATCAGACTCTTGATCTTCAGAAACCTGACTGATCGCGACCATGTCTCCGATAAGCTCGCGGATTTCCTCTGGGGCCTCGCCCAACGACTCTCCGGCAGAGAGGGCCATGCCTTCGAGAAAGCCACGCACCCAGGCCACCAGAGCCTCAAGACGCTGATCAATCGCATAATCATCATCAGGCAGCAAAGGATGAAAGCTCATATCCGCCGACTTCAAAAACGCCAGCGCCTGTTCGTAAGCCTCGTTCATGAAGACTGATAGGTCTTCGCTCTCTTCGACTGCGGTTTCCGGAAGCCCCATATGCTCACATACCATGGCCAACCACTCATCTTCCTCTATGCGAGAGCCAGCAGCTAACCGACCGCAAAGTGCGCCATGAAGTTCGGAAGGGTGACTAAACGCTTTGTGGGCCGTATAAACATTTGCCCAGCGCTCAAATTCAGCGGCATGGGCCGCATTGGCAGTGTCGGTTTCTGACATGAACCAAGACAATCCTGTGTTGTGGAGTTAAGGCCCCATCCTAGCATTCAGGCGCTTCCAAGACACCTTCAGGTTGCTGTACGGAACACGAAGAACGGCAATTCACAACTTATGACACGCCTGTAAATTGACCGGTATGGCACACACACTTATAGTTAGTCGCAATAACTTCAACCTATGCTGGGCACGTCATGGAACAGTCCGAAGTACAAGCGTTAGCGGACAAGCTGGACAAGCTGATCGAACACTGCCAAAAACTTGAGCGGGATAATGCGAATTTGAGGCAGTTGCAGGATGACTGGAACCGGGAACGGAGCCAGCTTATTCAAAAAAATGATCTTGCCAAAAACAAGATCGAAGCCATGATCGGCCGCCTTCGAGCGCTGGAGCACCATTGATGTCTAAGCCATCCACCACCGTTGAGGTGAAAATTCTCGACAAAGAATATCTGGTCGCTTGCCCTGCGGAAGAACAGGAAGCCCTCATACGTGCGGCCAGACATCTGGACAGTAAAATGCGTGAAATTCGCACCGGTGGCAAAGTGTTCGGAACAGAACGAATCGCCGTGATGGCCGCTCTTAATATGACCCATGAATTACTTGAGCGGGACACCATGTCCGATGCCACCAGCACTCTACTCAAAGCCATGGACAGCAAGCTGGAAAACGCTCTCGGAGAACAGTCAAACCACTGAGTTTTTAAGGATCCCCCGATAGGTATTGCAATCGGCCCCGGAACTGGCCCTATAATGGAAACACTTCCTGGGCTGTTCGCAAGTCGGATTCGTCCTCGAGCCGATGCGCTTTACCCAGGTGGCTACTCTAGGGCATTGTGAGCATGTCCCCGCAGGGGGAAAGCCTAATATGTCACAGCGGCCACCGACCTTGAACTTTGGGTTCAAGGGCCACATCCGATAACGGCAGCTCGGGAAGCTTTATTTTCTTAGCTCACTGCTCTCAGCACCAAGTTTAACCATCACTTCAAGCTCAATTACTTTGCGAGAACCGTCTGGGTTTAATCTTTCCCTTCCGCAAAGTACTGCTGAGCGCTTATTAAATCAGGCCGCAGAACTGCACGAATTGCTTGAGAGGCAGCCATAAACAGTATTCAAAATAACAGCAAGCCTGATCGCTCCCGTAGCAAGGACCACTCTCTCTACCTGCCAGTGGTGTCTGCGGTGATTGTTGCAGCGGGCGTTACATCCGGGCTTGCTGTGTTCTACTGGTGGGCAGAGTGGGGCAGTGGCTTTGGCGCCTTCTTCGTAAACTCCGCAGCGTTAGTTTTTACCGTTCTAACTCTATTTTTAATTGCGATGCCCTTGACCTGGTATTGCTATCTCACCAAGAACACTAAAAAGCAGAAAGCCCGCCGGAGCACCCTCTTAATGTATTTCGCCGGATGGCTAATCGCCCTTCCTCTAGGCTTGTTAATGTTTCCTGCAGATTCGCGCCACTTCCCTTCGCCCCCTAAAGTTACGGCTATGGCTAAAGCTCTGCAGCAACAGCTTGCTAAGACAGAAGCACCATGGGAAACAAGGTTTCCTGAACGACGAACCCGCACAACATTTGCGTTAGCTCCTGCATCAAAAACAGTTGGCCTGATGCCATCGGGGCTTCCGACTGCTGAATGGCATAGTTTTTATCCTGACGGGAGTAGCGCGGAGCTCCGATATTCCATCAACGGGATCGAGCCACCTAAACCCTTCTCCGCGCGGTTCGAGTACGCCGAAAAAGTTCAGGGATTCGAGGATCCTCAAGCGTTTGCACGCCATATTGTCAATAAGCCCGCCACCGCGCCGTGGAGCTGGGTATTACAGGTTCCCGAACAGCCCCCAACGAATATTACCGCAGAGGATACTGATAACAACGGAATTCTGATAAAAGCAAACTATGCTGGCGAGGTAAGGATCATTTGGAGCCGCAGTCAATTCCTAGGAAATACCATTGAATATCTCACCTACCATGCTCCAACCTTGCCACTGCCTTGCCGCGAGCCTTGGCAGCGCATTCGTATATGCTTGCCACCTCTCGACAACTGAATACGACCAGCAACTTAAAGCTATGGTCGGGCGCAACTTCACCCGCTACTTGATGAAGTTGCGACGGGCTGGGATGATATATCCGCTAGCAACAAGAACGGTCGTCTGAGAGGCTTCATTTTGAGCCAGTTTCTTACCCCCCAACCGTTTACCCGCCATCCGGACAAACTGTCTCGCAGCCAACTGCGCAAGCATCTGCGCCAGTGCCGCCAGACACTTTCTACAGAGCAACAACGACGGGCCTCAGAACAGCTCGCACTATGCCTCTTGAACAATCAGGATCTGCACAGGGCCAAACACATCGCCGTTTATCTGGCCAATGACGGTGAAATCGACCCACACCTTTATGTCACTATGGCCCGGCTCAAAGGCATTCACTTCTACCTACCGGTACTACACCCCATCCATCCCGGAAGATTGGTCTTCAGCCCCTATTACGATGGCGTTGAACTAACCGCCAATCGCTTTGGCATACCCGAACCGGCCTTTAGCAAAGGGCTTAAGCGGCCTGTTTGGGCACTAGACGCTGTGCTGTTTCCGTTGGTGGGGTTTGACGAGCAAGGTGGAAGACTGGGGATGGGAGGCGGCTTTTATGATCGCACGTTTGCGTTCAGCCGCTTGCGACCCAGATTGGCGCCAAAGCTGGTTGGCTTGGCTCATGACTTTCAAAAAGTGGAAAGATTACCGGTTGAGCCTTGGGATGTGCCACTCCATAGCGTGGTGACAGACAAACAGGTATATCGAGTTAAATAGCGAGGACGCTGTTACCGATTTAACGGCGCTTTGGCCATGTACTCGGAGTCGGCTGAGACAGAGCTTTTTGTGGTGGACGAGGAACGCTCTTCCGAGGCCTGAAGCGAGGTAAATCCGGTAATTACGAGGCCGACAGCAAAAATCAGCACAACAGCCCGGATAATATCTGGCTTGCCACCCATGATGCGTATCCCTGTTCAAAAATAAGATTAAATCTGCGGAAAATCAGTTAGCTATTCTTGTTTTCAAGAATTAGACGAAAGACTAACACGCATCTTGAATTTTACAATTTTTAACAGATTAAAGTTCAGTAAGAAAAACAATGGCTAACGGGGAGTACCTCAGGGTCATAACTGCGAAGAACCAGCCCGGCGCTATTGCCCGGGCTGGCTAACTGAGCGGCTTAGGATGCCTTGCCGTTGCCAGCACCTAAAAACAGCTGGTAAGCCTCGTTATCCGTCATGTTTTCATAGCGGAAGCCTACTTTTCCGAGCATGGTTTCAAAGTCTTTCTCTTCATCATTATCTACTTGTGCGCCTAGTAGCACGCGGCTGTATGCGGCACCGTGATTGCGGTAATGGAACATAGAGATATTCCAGCGTGTGCCTAGCGACATAAGCAGCTTCAGCAAAGCCCCCGGGCGCTCCGGGAACTCAAACTGAAACACCTTTTCATTGGCAATCGTGGGCGCGTGGCCACCGACCATATGACGAATGTGCTGTTTGGCCATGTCACTTTCCGTGAGATCGAGAACAGAGTAGCCATTTTCACGGAGATCCTGCACCAACTCGTCCCTACCCAAACCGCCAGCCTGAACCTGAACGCCCACAAAAATGGTCGCCTTGCTCGCATCGGCATAGCGATAGTTAAACTCGGTGATGTTGCGCTTGTGCAGAGCGTTGATAAAGGTCTTAAAGGCCCCCGGCTTTTCTGGGATGGTAACCGCAAGGATCGCCTCTCGCTTCTCCCCGATTTCTGTGCGCTCAGAGATGTAGCGCAAGCGGTCAAAGTTCATATTGGCGCCACTCAAAGTAGCCACCAAGTTTTCATTCTCGATGTTTTCCCGCTCAATGTACTTCTTGATACCGGCAACACCCAGCGCCCCAGCTGGCTCGGCGATTGAGCGCGTGTCTTCAAAAATGTCTTTGATTGCTGCACAGATCTCATCGGTGGAGACGGTGATCACCTCATCCACATGGTCTTTGCAGATTTCCCACGGGTATTTACCGATCTGCTTCACCGCTACGCCATCTGCAAAAATGCCCACTTCATCCAGAACCACCCGCTTGCCTGCTTTCATGGCAGCTTGCAGGCAGTTGGAATCGTCGGGCTCAACGCCAATCACCTTGATTTCAGGACGTAGGTATTTGATGTAGGCTGCCATACCGGCAATCAGGCCACCACCACCCACACAAATGAATACCGCGTGAATGGGTTTGCTGAACTGCCACAGCATTTCCATGGCAACCGTGCCCTGCCCTGCGATGACATCCGGGTCGTCATAAGGAGGGATGTAGGTATACCCGTGTTTCTCCACCAACTCCTGAGCTTGGGCGGCGGCTTCGTCAAAAGCATCACCCTTAAGTACGACACGCGCCCCATGAGCCCGCACTGAGCGCACTTTGATCTCAGGCGTGGTTTGCGGCATCACGATAACCGCCTTGATACCCAATTCCTTCGCTGCGAGTGCCACACCTTGAGCGTGGTTGCCCGCAGAAGCACAGATAACCCCTTTGGATTTCTGCTCCTCCGACAACTGGACAAGCCGGTTGTACGCGCCGCGAATCTTAAAAGAAAACACCGGCTGAAGGTCTTCCCGCTTGAGCATAATATTATTGCCAAAGCGCTTGGACAGGCTGCGGGCTTCAGTGAGGGGTGTTTCGATGGCCACGTCATAGACGCGCGCATCGAGGATCTTTTTGATGTAGCGTTGCGGCATGTTGGTTCCGGTTGCTGGTGAGTGGTCGGGGAAAACCTACAGTGTAGGAACTTTGCACGGCTGTCGTCTATAAGCTGGCCACTCATAAGCGCTATAATGGTTCGCTGAACCCACAAGATTTGAACTCGGAGCGCTCAATGACTCAGGACGAACTCAAGAAAGCCGTTGCCAAAGCTGCAGTGGACTACATTGCACCGCGCTTGGAGCGCGATAGCGTTGTTGGCGTTGGCACCGGCAGCACAGCCAACTTCTTCATCGACATGCTAGCTGAGCTTAAAAACGAGTTTGACGGCGCTGTGGCCAGTTCAGAAGCAACCGCCGAGCGATTAAAAAGCCACGGCATTCCGGTTTACGATCTGAATAGTGCTGGCGAGCTGGAGTTTTATGTAGACGGTGCCGACGAAACCAATGAGCACCTTGAACTGATCAAAGGCGGCGGCGGAGCACTGACTCGCGAGAAGATCGTTGCAGAAGTTGCCAAGACATTCATCTGCATTGCAGACGAATCCAAAAAAGTCGGCGTGTTGGGCGAGTTCCCCTTGCCGGTAGAGGTTATCCCCATGGCACGGAGCCTTGTTGGCCGCGAGATCGTAAAGCTAGGCGGCGACCCCGTCTATCGAGACGGATTCACAACCGACAATGGCAACATCATTCTAGACATCTACAACATGGATATTTCCCGCCCGATTCAGATCGAAGAACGGTTAAACAACATTGTGGGCGTTGTTACCAACGGGCTATTCGCTCGTCGCCCAGCGGACCTACTGCTCCTCGGAACCAGTCGCGGAGTCGAGAGCATCGCTCGGAAAGACTCATAATCTGCAATGATCTACAAAAAAACTGGCACCTCAAGCCAGTTTTTTTGTGCTAAGCCAGATATAAACCAAGCGCTTGCTTGGCAATTGAAATTGCGCGACACTACCTCTCATTAACTCAGAATAGAGGTTTGTTACCGTGTCCGATTTCTTCAACGAAACCCACGAGCAGGTGCGACTAACCGCCCGAAAATTTATTGAGACTCACGTCGCCCCTCATATTGATGACTGGGAAGAAGCTGGTGAGTTTCCGCGGGAGATTTATCAAAGAGCCGGAGACGCGGGCCTTCTTGGCATTGGGTTCCCTGAGGCTCTAGGTGGTGTGGGCGAAGGCGATATCTTTATGAAGGTAGCGGTTTCCGAAGAGCTCATGCGCTCCACCTCGGGTGGCTTTGTCGCCAGCATAGGCTCTCTGGATATCGGTCTACCGCCCGTTGCTAAATGGGCTAAAAAAGACATCCGTGAAGAAGTCGTGCCGCCGGTATTACGCGGTGAAAAAATTGCCGCCCTTGCAGTCACAGAACCCGGCGGCGGTTCAGACGTTGCCAGCCTAAAAACTCGCGCAGTGAAAGACGGCGATCACTACATCGTAAACGGCAGCAAAACCTTCATCACCAGCGGCACCCGGGCCGACCACTTCACCGTAGCCGTGCGCACCGGTGGCGAAGGCCACGCGGGCATCAGCTTATTGCTAATCGACCGCGACATGCCCGGTTTCTCTAACGGTAAAAAGCTTCGAAAAATGGGCTGGTGGGCCAGCGATACCGCCGAGCTGTTCTTTGAAGACTGCCGAGTACCTGCAGACCGGTTGATTGGCGCAGAGAACGCGGGCTTTATTGCCATCATGAGTAACTTTCTAGCTGAACGTCTCAGCTTGTCCATAATGGCCTACATGACCGCCCAATTGGCCTATGAGGCAGCCATGGAATACACAAAACAACGTCAGGCCTTCGGCCGCCCGGTTTCGGGCTTCCAAGTCACTCGCCACAAACTGGTCGACATGGCCACCCAAATCGACGTGGCCCGGGAATACACCTACCGTTGCGCTGCACTGATGCAAGCAGGCAAAAACCCGATCAAGCAAGTAGCCATGGCTAAGAACTTCTCTGTGGATGTTTGCGAAAAAGTCACCCGCGAAGCCGTGCAACTGTTTGGAGGCATGGGATACATGAGGGAATCTGTGGTTGATCGCTTGTACCGGGACGCAAAAATCCTGTCGATTGGCGGCGGCACTACAGAAATCATGAAGGAACTGATTGCCAAGCAAATCCGGCTATAGGCTTCAAAATCAGATTTACTCAGATGCTCGGGCTGCCCTCTGCCGGCAGAGGGCAGCTTGCACCAAAACCTGCCTACCAAGGTTTAGTTTCGAATGACAGTAGAGTCCCGTATAATTGCGCTCACTTTTCAAGCACAGTTAAACGAACCTAACGTATCAGGAAGGAACTCTCATGCAATTCGATAACATTCCCGCTGGCAAAAACCCGCCAGAAGACATCTACGTAGCCATCGAAATCCCGGCTAACAGCTCCCCGGTCAAGTACGAACTCGACAAAGACATGGGCGCCCTGCTAGTAGATCGCTTCATGGCAACGCCTATGTTCTACCCAGCCAACTACGGGTTTATTCCTCATACTCTAGCCGATGACGGCGACCCGCTAGACGTTTTGGTTGTTACCCCTTACCCACTTCAAGCTGGCTCAGTAATTCGCTGCCGTCCGGTCGGCGTTCTAAACATGGAAGATGAAGCCGGCGGTGATGCTAAGCTGGTAGCTGTACCTCACCACAAGTTGACCAATGCCTATAACGATGTGAACGAAGTAGAAGATCTGCCAACGCTACTGCGCGACCAGATTCGTCACTTCTTTGAAAACTACAAAACCCTTGAGCCGGGCAAGTGGGTCAAAGTTCAGGGCTGGGATAACGCCGCTGCGGCGAAGAAGGCCATTGTCGAATCGATCAATGCCTACACCGGCTAAATCAATTAACAAAAAACGGGCCGCTACGGCCCGTTTTTTGTGCCCGCTTGAAACCTCTAACCTCGTGACAGCAGATCACGCATATCACTGATGGCTGCGTTGGCGCGGGAAAGATACGCCGCCATGGTCAGTGAGTGGTTCGCCAAAACTCCAAACCCACTACCATTAAGAATAACCGGGCTCCACATTCCGCCTTGCGCGCCCTCAAGCTCAATAATCACCTGCTTAACACTAGAAACCGCATTTTTATCCTGCAGCACCTTACGGAAATCCACTTCAATGGCGCGGAAAATATGCAACAACGCCCAAGAGCTACCGCGGGCTTCATAAAACACGTTGTCAATCTTGGTCCAATCGGTTTTGATGTCACCGCCGCCAGCTTCTTCATTCAACGGGTTATCTGAGTCCACATTGGCTACAGCTTCTGACACAGATGCCTTACCCACGCTCTCACCCAACGTCCGAGAAAGACTGCCCAGACGAGTTTCCAGATCGCCAAGCCAATTACTCAGGTTGTCTGCCCGCGCAAAGAATTGAGCGTTGGCCTGCTCAGGGCTTGAAAGTCGGTTAAGGTAGCGCTTCAGTGCGGTAATACCCCGGCGATACTCGGCCTCTGTGGAAGGAATCGCCCAGCTAGCACTATCAAAGTGGAACTGCGGCTCGGCGATCGTCAGATCAGGGTCTTCCGCAGACTGGCTCTGTGACCGGCTAATGTCTTTGCGCATGGCGCGTGAAAGATCGCGCAACTGCACGAGCACGCCGTACTCCCAGCTTGGCTGGTTGTCCAACCAAAGCCCTGGGGGGAAGATATCATTTGAAATATATCCGCCGGGCTTGTCCAAAAGTGTTTCTGCTATACGGATCATGGTCACCGTTGTAGCAAAACCAGTGATCGGCTCTCGCTGCATCTCATTCGCGACCGCCCGGGTATGTTCACGTACGGAGAAGGCCTCCGGCTCACTACTCCAATATATGCCCAGTACCACGGTTACCAGCAGGTATACCAGCAAGACAACGGCTAAAAACTTGCCGATCATACCGTTGTTACCAGCATAATCCTGAGCGTCTTCTTTCTTGTCTCTGAAATACTGTTTGATTTTGCCTGGCATATTACGTTGAGCCCCTTGTCTGTTAATTGACTGTGCAAACGGTCTTACAGATCCTAACCTATGGCGCGTTCTATATACACACCGCAGAATTCACAAACAATTACACAGTGCAACTTACCCCGACAACTCTAAACACTATAGACTCCAGAAACAGACTAAAGTTGGGATAAACGTCCTCGCCGCAAAGAACGGCCCACAATGAGAAGAGGCAATCCGGAGAATAATGAGCGACGCAAGCCAGAAAGAAAAACTCAGGCAGCACTTTGCACGCCGCGTTACAACTCAAGCACGGGTTGTTCTAGACATCTGGCAAAAAGTCCACGCCAATAGTGAACCCTTTTCCACGCACCGCGAAGAACTGCTGTCGGCTTCCGAAAAGCTGGTACGATATGCGAAGCGCTTCGAAATGGCGGGCCATGCCGATGCTGGCAATAAAATTCTCGAGATTGTCCGCAGCTGGCCTGACGATACGCCACTGAACGACGCCACCGAACGGCATCTTCAAGATGCCCTTGACGCACTCGCCCGAAGCACTCTCAGGCGAACAGACCAAACCCACACAGAAGCTCCCCACCAGTTCCGGCGCACGCCTGTATACATCGCACTCGCAAACGTTGAAATGGCCTCTCGGCTGATCCGCCAGCTTGAGTTTTTTGGCTTTCGTGCTGCGGCTTTTGATTCAGCAGAGGAGCTAGCCGAGGCCTGTGCCCTGCACAAGCCAGAAACTATCCTGATGGATGTCAACTTTGGCGGCAGCAAGAATGCCGGCATCGCCACCATCGAGCGCCTTCAGGAACGCCACGACACACCGGTTCCAATTATCTTTATGAGTGATGAAGACGGAACCATTGAAACCCGTCTTAGGGCTTCCAGATGTGGCGGCGAAGAGTTTTTCTACCCAGCCGTTGATCCTGGTCAGCTGATTGAGAAGATAGAAACCTATACGCACGGCAACACCGTTGAGCCATACCGGGTGCTTGTTCTGGACGACTCCAGAGCACAGGCAAAATTCATGGAGACGGTTCTAAGAAAGGCGGGCATGACAGCCCACATCATTACCGACCCCATGGAGATAATCCACGCACTGGATATATTTTCGCCGGAAATCATCATTCTCGATATGTACATGCCCGGCTGCACCGGCATGGAAGTTGCGCGAGTAATCCGGCAACAGGACCGTTTCCACAGCGTTCCCATCATCTACCTTTCGGCAGAAGATGACGTTACCAAGCAACTGCATGCTATGAGCCTTGGAGGTGACGATTTCCTAACCAAGCCAATTGACCCGAAACACCTTATCGCAACGCTTCATAATCGTGGCCGACGCGCCCGTTCGCTACTGGCGTTAATGATTCGCGATAGCCTAACCGGCCTCTACAATCACACCCATACACTGTATTTGCTAGATCAGGAGATCGTACGGGCACAGCAGAAAGACCAACCCCTGTGCTTTGCAATGATTGATATTGACTACTTCAAGAAGGTGAACGATACCTTCGGACACCCAATTGGCGACCGGGTTCTCCGCAGCCTTTCAATGTTCCTGAAACAGCGCCTGCGTAAAACCGATCACATTGGCCGCTACGGTGGCGAAGAGTTCGCTATTATTCTGCCCAACACACGCCCAAGTGACGCCCGAAACGTTCTGAATGAGATCCGTGAACGCTTTGCCGAGCTACAGCAGCCCGCCGGAGACCGAGAGTTCAACGTGACCTTTAGTTGTGGCGTGGCGTCTTGGAACAACGAGCCCTCGCAAACTCTTTGCGAGCGTGCCGACCGCGCTCTTTACACCTCCAAGGAACACGGCCGGAATTGCGTCACGCTGGCAGATAACTGACCAACACAAGCAAAATAGACGGGGCAGCCAGCGCTGGCTGCTCGTATGAAACCATCGTCGTATAGAAGTCACCCCCACCGTTCACGACAATGATTGCTATCAGCAGGCCCCATTTCCGTTCTTCTGTCCTCAGTCGCCACTTGTGTGCAATAAACAACATTGTCAATTAGTGTTGATCTGAGGGATAAAAGCACACACGATGGGTGGAAAATGCCAATAAATTCGGCGATCCTGTTATTACAGTCATAA
The DNA here is from genome assembly GCF_018860765.1 of Marinobacter salexigens. GTDB lineage: Bacteria > Pseudomonadota > Gammaproteobacteria > Pseudomonadales > Oleiphilaceae > Marinobacter > Marinobacter salexigens_A. The sequence goes on along the minus strand of NZ_JAHKPV010000001.1, from coordinate 1,117,781 downwards.
AGGCAAACGCTATCATGTCGACAATTCTCGTGCTCCACGGCCCCAACCTGAACATGCTCGGCACCCGCGAGCCAGAGGTCTATGGCCATGAAACACTGGCAGATATTGATGCGCGACTAAGCGAACAAGCTGCAGAGCACGGCCATCACTTGTTACACCTACAGTCAAACGCGGAATATGAATTGATTGATAGAATCCATGAAGCTCGGGCAGAAGGTGTAGATTTCATCATTATTAATCCTGCTGCCTTTACGCACACCAGTGTTGCCCTGCGGGATGCCATATTGGCGTCAGGCATTCCGTTTATAGAAGTACATCTTTCTAACGTGCATGCGCGAGAAGCTTTTCGCCATCACTCATATTTTTCTGATATCGCCCAAGGCGTTATCTGCGGATTAGGCAGCCAAGGATACGAGCTCGCGCTCCAGGCAGCCATACAACAAATTCACCGATAGAACTGACAACACGGGACTGGATTGACTATGGATATTCGCAAAATCAAAAAACTGATCGAATTGCTTGAGGAGTCTGACGTCGAAGAGCTTGAGATTCACGAGGGAGATGACTCTGTTCGCATTTCCCGCCGTCGTGAGCAGGCCTCAGGTGCTCAATACATGAGCCACTACGCACCGCCCCAGCAACCCCAATACGCTCCTGCTCCGGAAACTCCGGGCCCTGTTCAGGAAGACAGCTCACAACAACCCGTACACAACGGACATGCCCTGCGCTCTCCGATGGTGGGAACCTTTTACCGGGCACCGTCTCCCACTGCAGATTCTTTTGCAGAAGTCGGCCAGCAGGTTAAAGCTGGCGATGTTGTCTGCATTGTAGAAGCCATGAAAATGATGAACCAGATTGAAGCCGACAAGAGCGGCACAATCACTGAAATTCTGGTTGATAACGGTCAGCCCGTAGAGTTTGACCAGCCGCTGTTAATCATTTCCTGAACCCGGTGATAGCTACTCATGGCCATGTTAGAAAAAGTTCTGATCGCAAACCGAGGTGAAATAGCCCTCCGGATCTTGCGTGCCTGTAAAGAGCTCGGTATCAAAACCGTAGCGGTTCACTCACAAGTTGACCGCGACTTGATGCACGTGCGTCTGGCTGATGAATCCGTCTGTATCGGCCCCAACAGCCCTCTGGAAAGTTACCTCAATATACCTGCCATCATCAGTGCAGCAGAAGTAACAGATTCCGTGGGTATACACCCGGGTTACGGCTTCATGGCGGAGAACGCCGACTTTGCCGAGCAGGTTGAGAAAAGCGGCTTCCGCTTTATCGGCCCCAGAGCGGAGACCATTCGCCTGATGGGCAACAAGGTTTCTGCTATTAACGCGATGATTCGCGCAGGCGTTCCTACTGTGCCGGGCTCAGACGGCCCGTTAACGGATGACGACGACCGCACCTTGCAAATTGCACGTAAAATCGGCTACCCCGTAATGATTAAAGCGGCCTCGGGCGGCGGCGGCCGTGGCATGCAGGTGGTGCATTCCGAAGCAGCACTGCTCAAGGCCGTACAAATCACCCAGACTGAAGCCCGGAACGCCTTCGGCGACCCAACGGTTTATCTGGAAAAGTTTCTGGAAGCCCCTCGTCACGTAGAAATTCAAGTGCTGGCCGACATGCACGGCAACTGCATTCATCTGGGCGATCGGGACTGCTCCATGCAGCGCCGGAACCAAAAGGTTATCGAAGAGGCTCCAGCCCCGAATATTGAGCCCGAAGCCCGCGAGCACACCCTCAAGGCATGCGTGGATGCCTGCAAGGAAATCGGCTATGTCGGCGCTGGCACCTTTGAATTTCTGTACCAAGACGGCGAGTTTTTCTTTATTGAGATGAACACGCGTGTTCAGGTAGAGCATCCTGTCTCGGAAATGGTAACGGGTGTCGATATTGTTCGTGAACAGCTGCGGATTGCCAGTGGCCTACCACTTCAATATAAACAGGAAGACATTCACATCCGAGGCCACGCAATAGAGTGCCGCATTAACGCGGAAGATCCGGCGACCTTTGTGCCCAGCCCGGGTACAGTGAAGCACTTCCATGCTCCCGGTGGTTATGGTGTGCGGGTAGACTCACACCTTTATAGCGGCTATACCGTACCTCCGTTTTACGATTCGTTGATCGCCAAGCTGATTACTTGGGGCGACGACCGACAGATAGCCCGGAGACGAATGAAGAACGCTCTGGACGAACTTTTGGTTGAAGGCATAAAGACCAACCAGCCTCTTCACCGAAAACTGATACGCGATGGTGGCTTTAAAACGGTAGACTTCACCATCCATTACCTTGAAAAACTGATGCGGGACTAACCTCCTGCATCTCAATGCGGGAAGACTTATGCCCTGGATACAACTTCAGATCCCTGCTGATCCCGATACTGCGGATCAGCTTGAAGATCTGCTTATGGAGATGGGCGCAGACGCCGTCTCCATGGAAGATGCTGCAGACCAACCCCTATACGAGCCCGACCCCGGCACCACGCCCTTGTGGAGCCAAACAACGGTAACCGGGCTTTTTCAGTCCGACCGTGACATAGACCAGCTGTGTGCAGACGTGCGCAACGCTTGGCACCAGCAAACCCAGCAATCCCTCTCAGAAATCGACGTTACTCTGGTGGAGGACAAAGACTGGGAGCGAGCCTGGATGGATGACTTTCATCCACTGCAGTTCGGCGAGCGCTTGTGGATAGTGCCAAGCTGGCATGAAGCACCAGACCCAAATGCCGCTAATCTCATGCTCGACCCCGGGCTGGCCTTTGGCACAGGCACACACCCCACCACCGCGCTCTGTCTGGAATGGCTAGATGGCATGGATGTGAGTGGCAAACAGGTTACTGATTACGGCTGCGGCTCGGGCATACTCGGCCTGGCGGCACTGCTTCTGGGTGCCCACCACGTTGTGGGCGTGGATACCGACCCTCAGGCGCTGGAAGCAAGCCGTGAGAACGCTCGTCGCAACGGCGTAGACGAATCCAAACTGGACCTCTACCTTCCGGAAAATGAGCCGGACACCAAGGCAGATGTCATGCTGGCGAACATTCTCGCACAGCCATTGATTAGTCTGGCGCCGCATCTTGCCGCGCTAACCAATCAAGGAGGTGATCTGGTGCTTTCGGGAATACTGTCGAATCAGGCCCGCGAGGTCATGGCAGCCTACGAACCCTGGTTCGTTATGGACGAACCGGAACAGCGCGAAGAATGGGTGCGCCTAACCGGACGACGCAACGACAGATGACGAAGGGCGACTTAAAGACTAAACTCTCAGCTCTTCTTTTAGTTCGTAGCCCAGTCGCTTTCAGGAACGAAGCATGACCCAAAGTAGCCTGCAAACCCAGTGCCCAAAATGTCTTACCCGTTTCAGGGTGACCGATGAGCAGCTTGGCGTTGCCAAGGGTAAGGTGCGTTGTGGCCACTGCATGGATGTTTTTAATGCGATTGAGCACAAGGTAACAAGCGCAACAGTTGCCACTCCGAAAACGCCCTCTGAGATAAGCAGCAAAAAGCCCTCAGAGGGTACGCAACCGAATCAACCTGCCAGCGGTTTTTCCAGCGATACAACCGAAGACAACTTCGTCTTCGCAGACAATCCCGAAGAAGATGCCGAAGAAGGTCGCTATGCAGGCACCAAACTGACCTTTTCGGATGACGAGCTGAGCGACAGCTTTCGTAGCTTCGACGACCGGGCACCTTCCGCCCAAGATGACACCGTCGACGACGATATCTCAGAAGGCGTCGATGAGAGCTGGGCTGAAGCCATCCTTCAAGAGGACAATGCACCGGAAAAAAGCGCGGATACCACTCCTGATTCGGACAAACCGCCAGTAAAGGCGGAACCAGAGAAGCAAGCCGATGCGGAGCTGGAATATGAGCTACAGCCACCTCTTGAACCTGCACCGGATCCGGAGGTACCCGCTCAAACCCCAGATAACAAGGGACACAAAGACACATCGGACTTTTTCGATGATGATCAATCCAGCCTAGCACTTGAGTCTTTTGACCAAGAGCAGGACACAGAGCTAGAGCCCGAGCGCCCACTCAAAGGTGAGCGCTTCGCAGCTGAAGCACCTTTCGGTGATCTTAGGCACGAGCCGGTATCCTTAGGTGGCAACAATAGAGGTTGGCTACGCACTGCGGTTTGGTCGGTCATTGTGCTTGGCCTTATCGGTGTGTTGGTTGCACAAATCACCTGGTTCCAGTTTGACCGACTGTCGGCGATACCCGAATTGCGACCGTTTTATGAAAAGGGCTGCGAACTAGCAGGCTGTGAGTTGGAACCTATAATCAACGTCGATGCCATCCAAAGCCGCAAACTTGTGGTTCGTACCGATCCAGAAAACCGCAATCAGTTAGTGGTGGATGCTGTCATCATTAACCGTGCGGATTTCCAGCAACCTTTCCCGGCTATCGCGCTTACCTTCTCCAATTTGAACGGAGACGTTGTCGCACAGAGTATTTTCACACCTGAAGAATACCTTGCTGGCGAAGCCGAAGCGCTCAAAAGTATGCCCGTCGAGACCCCTGTGCGCATTGCCATTAGTATCCGCGACCCTGGTCGGGACGCAGTTAACTACAACATAATATTCCAACCCTACGCGCCTTAAACCTGACTGCCGGAGGCAACCACCCCGACACCCCAGCCCCCATCTCGTAGGACAAAAGTCAACCAGAAAGAGCGAAAAATAATCAGTTTTTTCGCTCCCTTGCCCCTTCAATCATGGTGCCCCCAGCGGTATCATTAGCGCCCTTCGGAACTGCCATCGGTTATTTATTAATCAACCGAACAGCTCCGACCTTTGCTTACTCTGCTGTGATACGGATTCAAACCATGTTGCCAACGGCAAAAATCGGGCCGTACACCCTGCCCAATCCGCTGATTGTTGCACCCATGGCAGGTGTAACAGATCGCCCTTTTCGGCTGCTCTGCCGAAGAATGGGTGCGGGTCTGGCAGTCTCGGAAATGGTGATAGCAGACAGCAAGCTTTGGCACACGCGTAAATCCCGAACCCGCATGGATCATGCCGGTGAGCCGGAACCAAGATCGGTGCAAATTGCAGGGGGCGACCCTGACATGCTCGCCAATGCGGCCCGGCTTAATGCCGAATCAGGCGCCCAAATTATTGATATCAATATGGGTTGCCCGGCCAAAAAAGTCTGCAACAAAGCGGCTGGTTCAGCGCTGATGAAAGACGAGCGTCTGGTACGGGACATTTTGGAAGCGGTTGTCAGCGCAGTGGACATCCCCGTTACGCTAAAAATGCGTACCGGCTGGGATCAAAACTATCGCAACGCCCCAACCATCGCCCGCATGGCTGAAGACATCGGCATTCAGGCGCTGGCCGTGCATGGCCGCACCCGAGCTGATAAATACAACGGCGATGCGGAGTACGACACCATTGCCGAAGTAAAAGCCAGCGTTGGCATTCCGGTGTTTGCAAATGGCGACATTACATCGCCGGAGAAAGCCCGCACCGTTTTGGAGCATACAGGCGCAGACGGCCTGCTCATTGGCCGCGCCGCTCAAGGCAGCCCATGGATCTTTCGGGAAATACTGCATTTCCTTGAAACCGGGCAACACCTTCCGGCACCGCCGCTGAGCGAAGTGGAACAGATTTTAAGCGAACACCTAAATGCCCTACATAGCTTCTATGGCGAGCTCATGGGCGTGCGTATTGCTAGAAAACACGTGGGCTGGTACTTGCAGTCACACGACCCCGGCAAACAGTTTCGAAACTGCTTCAATGCGCTCGACGATGCACTAGAGCAGAAAAACAGTATTCAACAGTATTTTTCAGGCTTACGAAATGGAGAGGTATTCGCAGCATGACCGCTGAGACTTTGGCAAACAACACCCTGAACGCCCCGGCCAACGATGATATTCACCAACTGCAAACGGTGAACAGCAGCGGCAACACCGTTACCCTGCGTGATAACGTTGAAGTGGCTCTGAAAAACTACTTTGCCCAGCTTGATGGAGCCCCCGTTACAGAGGTGTACCAACTGGTACTTTCTGAAGTGGAAGCACCTTTGCTGGAGCAGGTAATGAAGTACACCCGCAACAACCAGACTAAGGCATCAACCATGCTCGGCCTGAACCGCGGAACCTTGCGTAAAAAGCTCAAGCAGTACGGGCTGCTATAATCGAGAAACCCTGACTTGAAGAGGGCCTCCCGGATACCCTTCGCGAGGCCCTTGTTCGTTCACCCCAAGTGAAGAATGTGACCCCATGGCAAACCAGGCTAATACCCCCGTCCGTCGCGCACTGATCAGCGTTAGTGATAAATCCGGCATCGTCGAGTTCGGACGCGCCCTCACCGACCGCGGTATCGAACTACTTTCCACCGGAGGCACCTTCCGTCTCCTGAAAGAAAACAAGGTTCCCGTTACCGAAGTCTCTGACTACACCGGGTTTCCCGAGATGATGGACGGCCGGGTTAAAACCCTGCACCCGAAAATCCACGGTGGCATTCTGGGCCGCCGGGGCACAGACGACGCCATCATGGGCGAGCACGGTATCAATCCGATTGATATGGTTGTGGTAAATCTTTACCCCTTCGAGTCCACCGTTGCTAACCCAGACTGCGATCTTGCTACTGCTATTGAAAACATTGATATCGGCGGACCCACCATGGTTCGCGCCGCAGCCAAGAACCACAACGACGTAGCCATCGTGGTTAACGCCTCGGACTACAGCCGGGTTCTGAAGGAGCTCGACGATAACGACGGCCACCTCCGCCACGCCACCCGCTTTGATCTTGCAGTGAAGGCATTTGAGCATACCGCTGGCTACGACGGCGCCATTGCCAACTACTTGGGTGGACGCACCGCAGACAACGACAATGCTGACTTCCCCCGTACCTTTAACGCCCAGTTCGTAAAAGTTCAGGACATGCGCTACGGCGAAAACCCGCACCAACGTGCAGCCTTCTATGCCGAGCGCAGCCCGAAGGAAGCCAGTGTTGCCACGGCGAAACAGCTTCAGGGCAAAGCGCTGTCCTACAACAATGTGGCAGATACCGACGCGGCTCTGGAATGCGTTAAGCCGTTTGCCGACCCGGCCTGCGTGATCGTCAAGCATGCCAACCCCTGCGGTGTTGCTATCGGTGCTGACATTCTCCAAGCCTACGACTTGGCTTTTGCCACCGACCCCACCTCTGCATTTGGCGGCATCATTGCGTTCAACCGTGAGCTGGATGCAAAAACCGCCAAGGCGATTATCGACCGCCAGTTTGTCGAGGTCATTATTGCACCAACCATTGCACCGGAAGCGGTAGAACTGGTTTCCGCGAAGAAGAATGTCAGGTTGTTAGCCTGCGGTGATATCAAAGGTGAACGCGCCCAATCCATGGACTACAAACGCGTAACCGGCGGTCTCTTGGTTCAGGATCGCGATTTAGGCATGGTTGCCATGGCCGATGTGAAGGTTGTCACCACACGCGAGCCCACAGAACAGGAATTAAACGACCTACTGTTCGCTTGGGAAGTAGCGAAATACGTGAAATCCAACGCCATTGTCTACGCTCGCGCGGGCCGCACCATTGGTGTTGGTGCAGGCCAGATGAGCCGCGTTTACAGCGCCAGAATTGCTGGCATCAAAGCAGCAGACGAGAATCTGGAAGTGGAAGGTTCTGTCATGGCTTCGGATGCCTTTTTCCCCTTCCGGGATGGCATTGATGCCGCTGCCGAAGCCGGTATTACCGCCGTGATTCAGCCTGGTGGTTCTATGCGGGATCAGGAAGTCATCGACGCAGCCAACGAGCACGGCATTGCTATGGTATTCACTGGCATGCGCCATTTCCGGCACTAACGAAACCTCTTTAGGCAGCTCTTTTTTAAACATACGGGGCAACAAGATATGAATATTCTGGTAATCGGCAGCGGCGGCCGCGAACACGCTCTGGCCTGGAAGGCCGCTCAGTCTCCGGATGCAGACACAGTTTTTGTGGCGCCGGGCAATGCTGGCACTGCTCGCGAGCCGGGTGTTGAGAACGTCAACATTGACGTTCTGGACCTTGAAGGGCTGGCCAAATTTGCCGCCGACAACCAAGTTGGCCTTACCATTGTTGGCCCGGAAGCACCTTTGGTGGCAGGAATTGTAGATCTTTTCGAAGAACGCGACCTGCGCGTATTCGGCCCCAGTGCTGGTGCTGCCCAACTGGAAGGCTCCAAAGCCTTCACCAAGGATTTTCTGGCTCGCCAGAACATTCCAACCGCGGGCTATGGCAACTTCACTGACGTAGACGAAGCTCTGGCTTACGTTCGCAAACAAGGCGCGCCGATTGTGGTTAAGGCTGACGGCCTTGCCGCAGGCAAAGGGGTCATCGTGGCTATGACCCTCGACGAGGCCGAAACCGCCATCCGCGATATGTTGGCAGGTAACGCCTTTGGCGAAGCAGGCAGCCGTGTTGTGGTTGAGGAATTCCTCGACGGTGAAGAAGCCAGCTTTATTGTGATGGTGGATGGCGAAAATGTTCTCCCCATGGCCACTTCACAGGACCACAAGCGCGTGGGCGACGGTGATACCGGCCCGAATACCGGTGGCATGGGCGCCTATTCCCCTGCCCCCGTGGTAACCGCTGACGTGCACCAACGCATTATGGACGAGGTAATCTACCCAACTGTGCGCGGCATGGCAGCGGAAAGTCATCCTTACAAAGGCTTCCTGTATGCTGGCCTGATGATCGACCCCAAGGGCGCACCGAAAGTCATCGAGTTCAATTGCCGCTTTGGTGATCCCGAAACACAGCCGATCCTGCTGCGCATGAAGTCAGATATCGTAGAGCTTTGCCAGGCAGCCATCGACGGCAAACTGGACCAGTGCAGTTCTGATTGGGACGAACGCGCCGCCGTAGGTATTGTTCTGGCAGCCGGAGGCTATCCCGGCAACTACAACAAAGGCGATGCCATTTCGGGCTTACCGGAAACCGAAACCGAAGGCGAGAAGGCGTTCCATGCAGGAACCGCCCTAAAAGACGGTCAGGTGGTAACTAGTGGCGGCCGCGTGCTGTGCGCAACGGCACTGGGCAATACGGTAACAGAAGCCCAGAGCCGAGCTTACCAGCTCGCTAAAACCATCAGTTGGGATGGTGCGTTTTACCGCAACGACATTGCGTATCGCGCCATTGCCAGAGAAAAATCGTAACGACGCTCAGTATGCTAAAGCCCGGCCAATGACCGGGCTTTTTTATGGGTTAATGTAAGCGAGCTCGCCCATAGGGTGTAAAATACAAACAATCTGGAACCGCCCAAATGCTGAAAAAATCTCCCTACACTGCCATTTTTATACTTCTATCAATATTGATGGTAAGCGCTTGCTCACGCCATAGCATCTATGACACCGCCATCGGCTACGAACGCTCCGCCGCCGGGCTTGAAGCAGACATGATTACCGTGGGTGAGCTTAGCATCGCCTACCTAAAAAACGCCGAAGCCAACGAAGGCGACACCATTGTTCTGGTGCACGGGTTTGGCGCCAATAAAGATAACTGGAACCGCATCGCCCGCGAGCTCACGGACGACTTCAATGTTTATGTCATAGACTTGCCCGGGCACGGTGAAAGTAGCAAGCCTCTGGATTTGGGGTACCGTATTGAGGAACAAGTTGGCCATCTTGCCCGCATTCTCGAGGCTCTTGATATCAACGAGATGCACATGATGGGCAATTCCATGGGGGGTGGAATAACCGCTTTGTACGCAGCCACTTACCCGGAGCAAATCAAAACAGCCGTTTTGTTCGACCCCGCTGGAATTTTGGACTACGAGAACGACATGGTCGGCATGGTGCTCGCTGGCGACAATCCACTCATCCCCAGCAAACCCGGTGATTTCGAACGCCTAATGGATTTTGCCATGGAAGAAAGGCCCTTTATTCCATGGCCGATACTGAGCGTATTAGAAGAAAAAGCCATCGCCAACCAAGAAGTAAACAAAGTGATCTTTGCCGCCATAAAAGAGGTTGGCATCACATCGGATTTCCGCGACGCGATAAACCGCATTGAAGATCCTGTGCTCATTGTTTGGGGTAAAGAAGATCGCATACTTGACTACCGCAACGGCGAGGCCTTTCAACAGGCTATTCCCGACTCGCAATTGGTAATAATGGAAGGCATTGGCCATGCACCAATGATCGAAGCGCCAGAAGAGTCCGCACGACTGTTCATTGAATTTGCCAAGGCACGTATTTTGAAGGCGAGCTGAGACAAAAGGGCAAGAGATTATGCCTTCATTGTCTTCAATGACCGAGGAAAACAAGGTAGCCTTACAGAGAAGCTAACTCGTTTTATCTGTCCTCTTAAAGAACCCCTCATGCCTGAAGCTATCTGGATTTCCTTGGCCTTTGTTCTTGGCCTTCTAATCAAGAGCATTGGCTTGCCGCCGTTAATCGGCTACTTGGGCGCGGGGTTCGTTCTCAGCGCTATTGCGGCCACTCCTTCCATTCCTCTCTATCCAGAACCTACAGCGGCACTCGCCCACATCGCACATCTGGGTGTTCTGCTCATGCTTTTTACCGTCGGCCTGAAGCTCAAGCTAAGGTCGGTAATCAGGCCAGAAGTGATCGGTGGCAGCCTGTTGCACTTTGGCATCACCTGTCTGGTGTTTGCACCCGGTCTTTACCTGCTATTGGATATCACATGGTACGTGGCCTTTATGCTGGCCGTTGCCCTGTCATTCTCATCTACCGTGCTGGCAGCCAAGGTACTGGAAAACAAGCGTGAGCTCAGAGCTTTTCACGGCCGGGTGTCTATCGGCATTCTGATCATGCAAGACTTGATCGCCCTTCTGGTGATGAGTCTGGCTGCAGGCCAAACGCCTTCGGGATGGGCGTTGATCGTCTTTGGCTTGCCACTGCTACGGCCACTACTGTTCAAACTGCTGGATGCTAGCGGGCATGATGAGCTACTGGTTCTTTTGGGCATGCTACTGGCATTGGTTCTTGGAGGCCTAGGTTTTGAAGCGGTCGGCCTCAGTTCTGAGCTGGGCGCCCTGATTTTCGGTGCCATTCTTGCAAACCACCCCCGCAGTCAAGAGTTGGCCAAATCGCTTTGGAGTGTGAAAGAGATCTTTCTGGTCGGCTTCTTTCTGCAAATCGGCATAGGAGGTCTACCAGACACCGATGCCATTGTGTTTGCTATAGTGGCTGCACTTGTGCTGCCGATTAAGGGCATTCTCTTCTTCTTCCTGATGTTACTGTTCCGCCTGCGTGCCCGCAGTGGCTTTCTCACTTCGCTGGCACTCACCAACTACAGTGAATTTGGGTTAATTGTTGCCAGTATTGCACTACCCGAGTGGTTGGTGCCCCTAGCGATCACAGTAGCATTGTCTTTTTTAATTTCGGCGCCACTGAACCGGCTTGCGCATCCACTTTACGAGCGGCTAAGCCCTCGCCTTGTGCGCTTTGAAAGCCAAAAGCGACATCCGGATGAACTCCCTATTTCTCTAGGCGACACTCGCATTTTGGTAATGGGTATGGGGCGAACCGGCACGGCTGCTTATGACTGGCTGCAAACCACAGAAGCAAGGCTGATGGCTTTGGATTCTGACCTTGCGAAGGTAGAGCGACATCAGGCACAAGGACGCAATGTTGTTTATGCAGACGCTGAAGACAATACCTTCTGGGAAGCACTACACATGCCCGCTGTCGAAGCGGTTGTACTCGCCATGAGCGATATAGAAGCCAAACTGATTGCCGCACGGATGCTGCGCAAACTTGGCTTTACCGGCTACATTGTTGCTCACACCATGTTTGCCGACGAGGCCGAACGCATATGTGAAGCTGGCGCAGACAATACGTATCTAACTATGAGTGAGACCGGGGTCGCCTTGGCCAGCCACCTTCTGAGCAGGATAACTCAGGCACCGGCTTTGCATTCTGAAAAAGCAAGCTGAACTCAGTTGCTTTTATTTCAGAGCACATGTTCGAAAGCCGACAAAGACGTCGTTTCTCTGGGGTAAGTATGCCTGACGGTAGGTGCCACGAATCAGGCTGGATGAAGAGGCACAACTGCCACCCCGGCTCACCTTGTGGCCCCCGAACTGCAGCGTGGACATGAACGGATACATGTCTACGCGAAAGCCGTCATAAGGCAAAAACTGACTACTGGTCCACTCCCACACTGTGCCGATCATTTGGCGGCAACCAAAAGGGCTGTCGCCCTCCGGATAATCGGTTATAGGGTTCTGTGCCATACCGCTAGCATTCATATCTGCATGCAAGGCATCAGGAAGTGTGTTGCCCCAAGGGTACTTACTGAATCGCTCACCTTCGCGATTCCCGAGCGCTGCGGCCTCCCATTCTTGCTCGGTAGGCAGGCGCCGCCCCGCCCACCGACAATAGGCTTCTGCTTCCCAATAGCTAACGTGGGTTACTGGGGCCTCCGGGTTCAGTGGCTGCCAGCGGTCAAATAAGCGCTCCTGCCATTGGCCATCATTCCAGCGCCAATAAAGCGGGTGCCGAGGTGCTTGTATCATCGGGGCTGCCACCCCGTGAACCAGCGCCACATCAACGTCTGTTCTCAGCCATTTCTGGCCACCAAACGACCAAAGCTCGGTTTTTTGGTAACCACCATCCTCTACAAACGCCATAAACTCACGGTTGCTTACCAGAAAACGGGAAATCGAAAACTCGCCCAAACGCACTAGGTGGCGGGGTTTTTCCGCATCGAAAGCAAAATCCTCCATGGCATACTGCGGCGAGTCCCCCGGCATGCCAATGTGCCAGTTACCGGCGAGAACAGTAACATCACGCTGCGCTGTGCTGGCTTGCAGCTCACCCGGTGCAGGGCGCTTGAAATCTGCACTGGGTGGCGGCTCGTAACCAACCGTCTGGCGGCACCACACTAGCGACTCTATGTGCATGTTCTGGTGAAAGATGGCGTATCGATATAGGTAAAGCTCACGGTCTGTCAGCGGGTTGAGCTCAATCCGCTTCGCCATTTTGTCGTACACATGATCAAAATAGGCCAAGGTTTTTTCAAGGCCGGGAAACAGATCTTTGCGCCAGCGATCTCGGTGATCAATATGGAAGGAGTCCCATAGATCATCCATGGAAGGGTCAAAGCTGGCATCGCCATCCAGAAGATTGAACACAAACACTTCATAGAAAAAAGCAGCGTGGCCCATTTCCCACAGCGGTGGGTTCACGCCTGGGTGATAAGGTACCTCAAGCTGCCGTTCACTCAATGATGTAATGAGTTCTCGCGTTCGTCGTCGCGTGTGCGCAAGCGCCGCCAGCAATTCAGCCTTGTGCATGTGCTCCGCTTTCATCATGGCTCCCAAGCTTGATTCATTTTAAACGGTCATGTCCAAACCAGCATAATAACCGGCACCGCCGCCACGGTGATCACAGCAGGATGGCCAAAACCGGCAAACAACTCTTCCGTGGGCACCAACCCGGTCACTGCCACCGCCAAGAGCGCCAGCATGGCAACCACATCAAAGCGCAGGCGGTTCCACACAAACATGGCAAGGGTGATTCCGAGCACCGCAAATACAATGCCTTGCTCGATACTCAAGGTCGATCTCCTGTTCCTTTACGAGTAACTGAATATAGCAAAGCCCAAAACAAAAACCCCGCGAACTGTCTCCAGTTGCGGGGTTTTTGTACTCCCGGAACAACTCCGGGAGCGGGTGCTATTAACCGTTCGATTAACCGAACTGGTTCATAGTGTTATCAGCACCACCAGCTTTCAGCGCAGCATCACCTGCGAAGAATTCCTTGTGGTCGTCACCGATGTTAGAACCAGCCATATCCTGGTGCTTAACTGTGGCGATACCCTGACGGATCTCTTCACGCTGAACACCTTTAACGTAGGCCAGCATGCCTTCGTCGCCGAAGTAGCCTTTGGCCAGGTTGTCGGTAGACAGGGCCGCAGTGTGGTAAGTCGGCAGAGTGATCAAGTGGTGGAATACACCCGCTTCACGTGCAGCGTCACGCTGGAAGTTAGCAGTCCACTCGTCAGCCAGTTTGCCCAGCTCAGTGTTGTCGTACTCTGCGCTCATCAGCTTGGCGCGGTCGTAGGCAGATACATCTTTGCCTTCTTCCTGCATGGCATCAAATACCTGCTGACGGAAGTTCAGAGTCCAGTTGAAAGACGGGCTGTTGTTGTAAACCAGCTTAGCATCAGGAACTTCTGCCTTGATGCGGTTAACCATGGCAGCGATCTGGCCAACGTGCGGCTTCTCGGTTTCAATCCACAGCATGTCTGCACCGTTCTTCAAGCTAGTGATGCAGTCCAGAACAACGCGATCTTCACCAGAACCTTCTTTGAACTGGAACAGGCCGGAAGCCAAACGCTTAGGCTTCAGCAGCTTGCCGTTAGACTTGATAACAACGTCGCCGTTCTCGATCTGGGAAGCGTCTTCGATGTACTCACCATCGATGAAGCTGTTGTACTGGTCACCCAGGTCACCCGGCTCGTTGGTTACAGCGATTTGCTTGGTCAGGCCAGCACCCAGAGAGTCGGTACGAGCAACGATAACACCGTCGTCCACACCCAGCTCAAGGAACGCCAGGCGTACAGCGTTGATCTTGGACAGGAAGTCGGCGTGAGGAACGGTTACTTTACCGTCCTGGTGACCACACTGTTTCTCATCAGAAACCTGGTTTTCGATCTGGATGCAGCAAGCACCCGCTTCGATCATCTGCTTGGCAAGCAGGTAGGTTGCTTCATCGTTACCGAAACCGGCGTCGATGTCTGCAATGATAGGTACAACGTGAGTTTCGTGGTTGTCGATCTGCTTGATCAGCTCTTCTGCCTTGGCAGTGTCGCCCGCTTTTTCAGCAGCTTCCAGATCGCGGAACAGGTGGTTCAGTTCCCAAGCATCTGCTTGACGCAGGAAAGTGTACAGCTCTTCGATCAGGCCAGAAACAGCGGTTTTCTCGTGCATGGACTGGTCAGGCAGAGGACCGAACTCGGAACGCAGAGCGGCAACCATCCAGCCAGACAGGTACAAGTAGCGACGCTTGGTGTTACCAAAGTGCTTTTTGATAGCAATCATTTTCTGCTGGCCGATAAAACCGTGCCAGCAACCCAGAGACTGGGTGTACTTGGAAGAATCGGCATCGTAGGCAGCCATATCTTCACGCATAACCTTTGCAGTGTACTTAGCGATGTCCAGACCAGTCTTGAACTTGTTCTGGGCGCGCATACGTGCGGCGTGCTTAGGGTTGATGGCGTGCCAAGTCGGGTTTTGCTTCACAATGGAAGCAATGCTATCGATGTCTTTTGCGTAAGGCATAATCTCGATCCTTTGTGTGAACGACGGTTGTGATGACTGGTTTCCGGGCAATGCGACCTATGGCTTGCCTGATTTTTCGACTATGTTATTAGCTTCAAATTCATAATTGAAATTTATATTATGTATTTTCGGCATTTCCAATATGAATGATGAAGGATGCGCGCAACTTAAGCTGAAAGCTCTCTTGAAGCTGATCATTTTCACCCCACAGCAACATGCTATGATTCAATCACTTGATTGATATCACAGATGCAAACACCCACAGATACCAGAGGTATTGAGTGTTCTATATCCGCGCTTTCGGCCATTCACTGCTGCACGCGCTGAAAAATCTGCTGCCGATCGTGGTGGTGGTTGCCTTTTTTCAGTTGGTGGTTTTACAGCAGATTCCCGACAACACACTGAATATGGCCATTGGTTTGCTGGTTGTGGCAGTTGGCGTAGCGCTGTTTCTTCAGGGTCTGGAGCTAAGCATCTTCCCCGTTGGCAAAAGCTTGTCTAACCAGTTTGCCAAAAAAGGATCTGTGCCCATCTTGCTCTCTTTTGGCTTTGCCATGGGATTTTCAGCCGTGGTGGCCGAGCCGGCTCTGATTGCCGTGGCCCAGCAAGCCCAAGATATCAGTAACGGCAAGGTCGACGCGCTCACCCTTCGTTTACTGGTGGCCACCTCAGTGGGCATGGTCATAGCACTCGGCGTATTCCGCACCATCATCGGCTATCCGCTGCACTGGTTCATGATAACCGGATACATCATCGTGGTTGTCGTCACCTGGTTTGCCCCTGAAGAAATTATCGGCCTAGCCTACGACTCCGGCGGGGTTACCACCAACATTGTAACAGTGCCCCTGATTGCCGCTTTAGGTATAGGTCTGGCCGCATCCATCCGGGGCCGCAACCCGCTAACTGACGGCTTTGGTCTGGTGGCTCTGGCGGTGATGGTGCCGATGATAACTGTACAACTGTATGGCATTTTCGTTTACAGCGGCGGCGCTGGCGAAGCTGTGGAAGCGACCGTACAGACCAGCGATCCGACCCTCTCGGCCCCGTTAAATGTGTTGCTGGATATAGCCAGCATGGTCCGAGACGTTCTGCCAATCATTATCACCATTCTGTTCTTCCAGTACATTGTGCTGAAACGCGGGTTATCCAACCCACCAAAAATTCTGTTTGGCTTCCTACTGGTGATCTTCGGCCTCTATGCCTTCGTAGTCGGCCTAAAAATGGGCCTGTTCCCGATTGGCACCAGCATGGCAGAGCAATTGATCAATCTGGAACAGTTCGGTTTTGTCTACCTGTTTGCTTTTATGATCGGCTTTGCCACCACCATGGCGGAGCCGGCCTTATTGGCAGTCGGTAAGCAAGCGGAAGAAGCCGCATCCGGGGGCATCAATGGCAACGTAATCCGGCTTCTTGTTGCCCTCGGCGTCGCTATTGGCATCAGCATCGGGGTGCATAGAATCATCGTCGGTGGTTCCATGCACTATTTCATTATGGGTGCTTACACCATGGTGATTATACTCACAGCCTTGGCACCCAACTACATCGTTGCTCTGGCCTACGACTTGGGCGGCGTCACCACCTCAGAGGTGACCGTGCCCTTAGTAACCGCACTAGGCATTGGTCTGGCCGCCAACATTGAGGGTCGCAGTGTCCTGATTGACGGTTTCGGCCTCATTGCTTTCGCTTCTATCTTTCCTATTGTTACCGTGATGCTCTACGCCATTATCATGCAATGGCGAGCAGATCGCAGAGAGGTGCACACATGAAGTTTTCCGTTCTCGTTGCTATAGTTCCAGAAGAACAGGAGCAGGAATGTATTGATTCCGCCCGCGAGCTCGGTGCCGGCGGCATCACGGTGATGTCCGGCCGAGGGATCAGCAACAACGCCAAAAAGACGTTCTTCGGCCTAGCCTACGACGGCAGCCAAAGCGTTCTGTTGATGGTGCTTGAAAAGCGCTTATCCCTGCAGATTTTGAAAGCCATTCAGAGGCTATTAATGCCAGCGGAAAACGACTCCCGAGGCATGGTATTTTCCCTTCCATTGGAACATCTTGGCGGCATCGACATGTCCCAGTTCCAGAAATTTGAACAGCACTTAAAAGAAGATATCTAAGGAATTTCAGGCATGAAACTGGTCAAAGACGTAATGATTAGTGATGTAGTTTGTGTGTCTCCCTTTGCCAAGCTGCGGGAAGCCCTAAGCCTGATGAAGAGGCACAACGTCAAGTCACTGGTTGTTGAAAAACAGCACCCCAACGACGGTTACGGCTTGATTACCTACACCAATGTACTGAAAACCGTCATTGCAGAAGCGAATGATATCGACTTGCTGAACGTATACGACGCCTGCGCAAAACCGGCACTAAGTGTCGGCAAAAGCCTTGCCGTGCGTCAGGTAGCGGCACTGATGACTGAGCATAAAGTGAAGCGTATTTTGGTCCTGGAGGACAACGAGTTGCTAGGCTTTGTCACCATGGACGACATCATGACGGCCTTTCTGGAGCAAGTGGAATAGCATCAGGTACCCAGCACGGGGCTTCAACTGGCGGACAAAACCACAAGCTGGTCGCCTGATTGCAACTCCAGATAGTGATCCCGGGGCGGATTCAACATCAGGTGCCGCCCCCGCTCGTCGGCATTTGTCCGGAATACACCTAGTGCAATCTCTCCTCGCTCGGCGACAATTTTTTCGAGCAGTTTGAAATCAGCACTAGCAGGCAACGGGTAATCGTGCGGGTCACGGAATTGAATTTCGGCGCCACCCACGGTAAACAACTCATCCAGAACCACCCGAAATTCTCGACGCAGGGCGACTTGAGCCAGCACATGACTCAGAATCATCGGGCTGATCAACATTTCACTCTGATGGCCATACAACAGATGCCGATTGTCGGGATCGCTCAACTCCAAAATCACCTGAGGCCTGCGCGGTGATTGAGCCAAAATATCCTCCAGTTGCAGATAGCCCACCATGGCGCGGGCGTCCGCCTCTTCATCGGAACCGATACGGTCGCTGCTAAGTAGCATGACAGTATCGTAACTGGCAGGGTCCAGATTTCTTAAGTCCTCTTCCACCATGTAATCGGCTTCCAGCAGGCGACCGTTAATCTTGCCCAGATCAACACCATAACGAGCAATTTCCCATTGGCGCTCTTCCAGGGGTATGGACGACACCATGTCCAGTTGAAAGTGACGACCATTGTAGCTGCCAAATTCCGTAGACAAACTGGGTACTCGGCGATTCCAGCCAAGCACCAGCACCCGGTGAGTGTTGGATTCCGGCCGCTCAACAGCCTGTGCACTTGTCCGCTTGATGCTAGCCAGAGGCTGTGCTTTCGGGTCGGCACTGGTGTGCTGATAATCGCTAGCGAGCAAGACAACTCGATCTTCATTTCGAATGAGCGTGTCTGACGACGCCAACAAATTCACTTTCCAACCGCCGCATTCAGCAGGGTGTAAAAGACCCAGTACAACCGCATGGGGTCTTTGAGTTGCCAACTCCGACAGGGTAAGGCCCTCTGCAGTTTCACCACCGCGCACGAAGATTTCGCTACCCTCACCTGCAGTCAGCAACTCGTTGTAGACTTCCGAAAGGTTGGGATGAAGGACGTTCTGTACCATGAGCCTGCTGATGGTGGCGTCGCCAGCCACTACTTCCACAGCACCGGGGTAGGCTCGTTCAATCACCGACAATTTGCGCATATCCTGAATTTCAGCAACCACATAGGGTAGCGGCGCACTCAGGTGCCGGGCCTGGGCCGCAATAGACAATAGAGCTTTTACCGTTTCGATATCGGAGGTTACCAGACTGCCAGCGTGATGGGTCTGGCTGGGCACAATGACTGCGGCTGCGTCCAGACACGCCACCCGGTGCAGGGCATCCGGCTGAATGGCGGAACCACTTCGCAGTATGACCTCGCGGGCACGGCGGCCCACCCCCGGCTCGTTTTGCAACTCGTGCAACTGTGCTGCGCTGGCCTCTTCCGCCAGCACCACCAAGCGCAGTTTTTGGGTGGCGTGTTTTTCGAGGAATCGCTGCATACGCCCAGACGCCCCAAACAATTCTGACACCAATGGCGGCGTCTGGGCCGTCCAACCCAGCACGACAACATGATTTTTCAGAGTGACCGGCGTCAGCCCACGCTCTAGCTCTTCCATCTTGGCAATCAACCAGCGAGTCAGAATAGCCACCAGAGTGCCCATGAACACTACGTAGCCCAGAATCGTCAACGCCGTTGAGACGATTCGCTGCCAGACACCAATATCGTCACCCAAGTAGCCGGGATCAGTGAGCCTTAAAAAAGCCCACCAGACAGCAGAGCCCGGATCATCAAACTCACCGCCCTGCGGAACCACCAGCAGCCCCCCGATGAGCGAGATAAGGCCGATAAAAATACCTACCACCAGAAGTTGGAAGCCTGCACCCTTTACCAGCTGTCGCTCAACAATAAACTTCACACGGTCGACGACGCGAAACGGCAGCATGGCGGTTTTTTTCATCAGTTAGGTCCGATGTGCACTGAGTTGGGTTCGGAAGGCGATGAGCTTTGTGGGGCGATAGATGACAATGGCAGTGCCAGTGCTTCCCGCAGCGACGAAGTAAATTGTAGAACCCCGTCCACTGGGCCCAAACCACCTCGGGCTAGTGTGCGCTGGGGCTGGGACTGCAGATCTGCAATCACAATACGGGTGCCGTTGTTCTGGCAGGTTGCTACCAACTTATTGAGGGCAGACAGTCCACCCGCATCCAGAACGGTAACGCCATCCATATATAGAATAAACCCGTCCACGTTGCGAGACAGCTCCGCTAGCTCTCCAAAAATACGGTCGGCCGCCGCAAAAAACAGCGGGCCGTTGATTTTGAAAACCTTCCAGCCAGAGGGAAGATTTTCATCGCTCACCCGCTTACCGGTTGTGATATCGGTTACTTTCGTCATCTCCGCCATTTCCCGCATGAACAGCACGGCGGCCAACAGAACACCTGTGGTGATGGCAATCACCATATCCAGAGCCACAGTAAGGGAAAAGCAGGTAAGGAAGACCAATACATCGCTGCGCGGTGCGGTTTTTAGAAGATGCACAGCCTTGGGTGCCTCACTCATGTTCCACGCCACCATAATCAGCAAAGAAGCCATGGCAGGCATGGGCAAATAAGCGAGTACGCCGGCCAGTGACACCAGCGCCAACAACACCACAAGCGCATGGATCATAGCGGCAACCGGCGATTCCGCACCAGCCCGGTAATTGGCAGCAGACCGGGCAATGGCAGCCGTAGCGGTAATGCCTCCGAAGAAGGGAACAATGATATTACCTAACCCCTGCCCCATCAGTTCGCTGTTAGCACTGTGGCGCTTGCCGGTCATGCCATCAAGCACAACGGCACAAAGCAGGGACTCGATGGCGCCCAGCATCGCAATGGCAAAAGCCGCCGGTAGCAACTCGCGCACCATACTCCACGAAAACCCAAGAGGGTTACCGTTCACGTCAGCCTGCTGCCAGGGCCAAGAAAACTCCGGCAAAAAAGGCGGAATACCTGCACCAACGCCACCTCCAGGCAACAAATAGCTGAAGCGCGAGCCAATGGTATCCACTGCGGCACCATTGGCGTTCAGCCAAGCCGCTAACAGGCTACCAATGATCACCGCTGGCAAATGCGGTGGAACAGGCGTTTTCAGGCGCGGCCAAAGCAGCATGACCACAAGCGTAACCACCGCAACCAGAGCACTCATACTATCCAACGCCGGAAGATTCTGCGCCAGCACCGCCAGCTTGTCCCAGTAATGCTCTGGCATACTCTCCACAGACAAGCCAAAGAAGTCTTTCACCTGTAGCGTTGCAATGACCACTGCAATACCACCTGTAAACCCAAGGGTGACGGATTCGGGGATGTATTCAATGAAGCGCCCCAGCCGCATGAGCGCCATAACGATTAACAACACCCCGGACATCAGGGTTGCCAGCAATAGGCCACCAAGACCGTATGATTGCGCGATGGGGTAAAGGATAACGACAAAAGCCGCCGTAGGGCCGGAGACACTGAACCGGCTACCGCCCGTTAGCGCTATAATAAACCCGGCAATAAACGCCGTGTAGAGGCCATACTGTGGCGCAACGCCGCTTGCAATCGCCAACGCCATGGCCAACGGTATTGCAATAATGCCCACCGTAACACCGGCCATTAAATCCCGTAGAAAGCGGCGGCTGTTATAGGGCTGATCAATACAGGCTTCACGGAAGGCGTGGGCAAGCCGCAATGAAAAAAGATGAGCGCGATGGGGCATACTGACCTCGTGTCTGAGAATACATGCAAGTAGCGAGGCCCTACATCATATATAATTTCGCCATGAAAAGTTTATCCATCGCCACGCTGGCTTTATTGATTGGCAGCCTCACGGGGTGTGCAACCATGCTTTTTTCCAGCAAAGATAATGCGGATACAAGGCCAGAAACCCTTTATGAGTGGCGTTTGAGCGATGCCAGCACAGGTATGGTATTGAGCCTAGAAGCACTTGCCCAAAAGCTGTCTCGGGCTGACGTAGTGGTCATAGGTGAATACCATGGGCATCAAGCCGCACACCTACTGCAATCGCAAATTCAAACAGCTCTTTACCGCCAGCAGCCGCAGCAGGTGCTGTCTATGGAGCAGTTTAATCTGGATAACCAAGCGGCTGTCGACGCCTACCTGAGTGGCAAAACCGGTGAAACCGAATTTATAGAAGACAGCGATGCCTGGCCGAATTACCGCGCCTCCTACCGCCCACTGGTGGAATTTGCACGGCAACATGGCCTGCCAGTTATTGCCGCCAACGCCCCCGCAGCCATGGTGCGCTGTGTCGGCCGCACAGGGCCGGAGCATCTTAATCAGCTGCCAACCAACGAACAGGCGCAACTACCCAACAATCCATTCATGGACACGCCCGCCTACCGGGAAAAATTCGACGCCACCCTTACCAGCAGCCACGGCGCAGCAGACGACGCCATGCGCGAACGCATGAACAACACCTACCATGCCCAACTGCTGCGAGACAACACCATGGCAAGCCGCATACTCGCTGCCCGGAAAGCCCACCCTCAGGCCCAGATCATCCACACCACCGGCACATTTCACAGCGAAGAACATCTGGGCACCGTCGCCTTGCTGAAGCAACGGGCGCCGAATATTTCGGTTGCCGTGATTTCACCGGTAGTATGGCCGGCAGATGCCGAGACAGCACCACTGCATGAGAACCAAAACAAAGGCGATTTTCTTTATTTTATCCAGCCTTTGCCGACAGAGTTCGTTGATGAAGACCGCGAACACAAAGCAATGTCTGCAAGGTTCAAACGCCCCTCTGATGACACCTGCCCGGGAGACTCTCCATGAAAGTCATAGCTGCCCTAATTCTGGGCTTAAGTGCCATCATGTCAGCCTCGCTGATTAGCGATGGCCTCACCGACCTGCGTACCGGTGATCGCTACGTAACGGTCAAAGGTGTTGCAGAACGGGAAGTAAATGCCGACCTAGCCCTGTGGCCAATCCGCTTTGTTGCCACCGGGGTTAGCCTAAGCGAAGCTCAGGACAAAGCCCGCAGCAGCCGCAACGCCATCATGGCATTCCTGAAACTGCAGGCCATCGGCGATAGCGCCGTGGAACTGCAACGGCTGGATGTGACCGACACCCGAGCCAACCCTTATCAGGACAACAATAGCCAACAGAAATTTATCATCAGCCAGACTCTGATGGTGCGCAGTGAAGATATCGAGAAAATCCGCCAAGCCGCACAAGGCGTAAGCGAACTGGTGGATTCTGGCGTGGTGCTCTCTTCCGACTATGGCCCAAGCGGCCCAACCTACTTGTTCAACGGCCTGAACGACATCAAACCAGACATGATTGCTGAAGCCACGGCATCTGCCCGAGAAGCCGCCAGCCAATTTGCCGAAGATGCTAAAACCGAACTGGGCGACCTACGCCGAGCCAATCAAGGCGTGTTCCAAATACTGGCCAGGGATCAGGCTCCGGGGGTTTCAGAGCAACAACATCCGGTAAAGACCGTGCGGGTAGTTTCTACCGTTGAGTACTATTTGCGATAGCTTATAGAGGTGCCAGACAGTGACCCTGCAGTCACAATCGAAAGAACCGTTTCAGAGTCATTCCACGCCAGATACAGGAATGGGCAAAGCGGCGTTGATATTGAACGGGTGAGACAGGATCAAATCCAAGCCCGGAGGCAGGTTGTCCGCGCAATGATACGATACTTCAAAAACCTGAGGCGTCGGTGATGAAAATACGTAAAGCGGAAGCGCCTTCTAATTTTACGTTGAGTTTTTTCCGGCTTTATTGGACTCTGTTTTACTGTGAGTGATGGCACCTGTTACAGAGATTGCTCAAGGCGGCTGCGTCAGCCGAAAAAGCGAGTGATGCGGAGTTATTGCAACAATGAAGACGTCACGCGATTACAAAGCTCGACAGCTTAAGACCCCATAAGACATTGTTATTAAACAATATTTTTTGGCGAAATCAGGTTAGAGCGGAGTAAATTATGGAAGTCACGTTTGTGCCGTAAAAGTTACTTCCGCCTAACACGCTGTTATGTTTCCGCGCCGTAGAAAGTCTTGCTGGATCTTTGAAGGAATATCATGAGCTTTTTTCATATTGTTGTTGAAACCAATGAAAAGAACAAAAATGGACACTTCATCAAGGTTATTGAATGTGACCGCACGGACCTAGAAGAAATTAGAGATGAAATAATCCGACCTTACGTGCTAAGAGATGAAATCCTTGTTGACGGCGCCTACCTTGAATTTAGCAAGATACGTTCGCTCAAGATTAAGCAAACAGAGAGGGACGCTTCAGGCACGGCTGATGTAGCGAACAGTAACATTCCTCCAAATTTCATTGTGTTTCTGTCTACCGAAGATGTAATAAGTGGCGATGGCTACACAACTGATTTAACGCGTAATTTAATAAAGGAAGTAAAAGACTCTGTCGCTAACGAGTCGAAAAAGGAAGCTCCGCCAGTTAATTTGGCGTCGGACAATAAGAAAGTTTTTGTTGTTCATGGTCACGATAGCGCAGCTAAATCAGAAATGGCTCGTTTTCTCGAAAAGGCGAACTTGGAACCAATCGTGCTGCACGAGCAAACAAGTTCAAGCCGAACGATTATTGAGAAGATTGAGGCAAATAGTGACGTTGGATATGCAGTTATCTTGTATACACCGTGTGACATAGGTGCCAAGAAATCCGAATCCCCTGAACTAAAATCTAGAGCCAGGCAAAATGTTGTATTCGAGCATGGATACTTTATAGGTCGGCTGGGGCGCCCAAGAGTTTCGGCTTTGTTAGTAGATGGTGTTGAAGCGCCTAATGATATAAGCGGTGTCGTCTACATTGATCTAGACCTTAGAGGTGCTTGGAAGCTTGATCTAGCAAAGGAGTTAAGGGAAGCAGGATATACAGTTGACCTTTCTGCTTTATTGTAAACATAACAAATGGCTGTTGTCGGACGCACCTACGCTAGCGCTCCGGCACGCCGCAAAGCCAACGCGTTAATACGTAAATACAGGAGGTCACATGCAACGGATCGCAACACAAATTACTCTGCGGGTTAATCTGCTCTTTCTATCCTTGATTCCTAGCATTGCTCTTGCCGACAACTCGGCTCCTGAAGACTATCTCGCCAATAAACCGCTGGTGTTGGAGATTCGGTATTGTGAGTGTCAGGCTACACAATCGGATAGCTTACCCTCTGATTTATTGCCAAGCTTTCTGGAAGAATCGAGACTTTTAAGGGTTAGCGTATCGAGCAAGGATAAAGGCTTTGCCTCTTCCAGTGAGTTGTCCATAGGTTATGAACTCAAGCCAATCATGGGCTCGTCCGGCCAATTTCAGTTCAACTATGCTGGCAATTACACTACAAGCAATGGGAGCAGTGTTGGCACCGGGGAGTTGGTGTTGGCTCAGGGGCAGTGGGTCAATCTTTTCGGCTCGCAGCATGAGAATGAAACTGGATCGCAACACAACAACGTTGCGGTGCGGCTGGCTAACCTCGGAGGTTCCTGATGGTAGGTTTTAACCAATGCAGGCGCGGCGACGCCTCTCTCGGAACCGATGGCATGTCGGAAATATTCAATACCCGCCGAGACCTATTTCATACCTTATTGCCTGAAGCAACCACTGAGGAAATAGGCGATGGCTTTACGGGCAAACTACTTCGACCTCGCATCCAAAGCGATGCAAATCCTGATGAATCAGGAAAGCTATTTACGTGAGCAATTTAACGCTTCAGACACAGTGACAACCGTGGTCTGGGAATTGGTTAAACTGCGAGTGTCGCAAATTAACCAGTGTGCTTTCTGTATCGATATGCACAGCAAAGATGCGCTAACTCAGGGTGAAACTCATAAACGTATCATTGGCTTAAGCGCGTGGCGAGATATGCCTCTGTATTCAGACGCAGAGCGTACTGCACTAAATTGGGCAGAGCATGTCACCTCTGGTAAACGGGTGGACGACACGAGCTATCAGAAGGTAATCGACGTATTGGGCGAACAAGCGGTTGTCGATTTGACCATAGCCATTAACGCCATCAACAGCTGGAACCGGATGGTAAAAGCATTTACGCCAGAGGTGGGCAGTTATAAACCAGCAAGCTTCCGTTAAACAGGCATTCGAGTTTCAGCTGTCTCAACCCTCGGGGCAGCTGGCTGCATTTGTCCAGGCGGTTTGGTCCGCTTCTGTACCCTGGCCGGGTTTGGTAAGGAAACCACTGTACTCGGATGCCGGCAGTGGCATTATTTTTAATCTTGCGGGTGATGTGGCGATTGGCGAGGAAGCTTTGCCGGAAGGTGTGATCCTGCTTCCGATAAGCACCAGGGCGGAGACCATTGTGCTGGCTTCCGGGGCGCAGCTAGCCGGTATTCGTTTCCATCCAGCGGTGGGTTATGGCGTCTTGGGGCAACACTATGACAAGC
Source organism: Marinobacter salexigens (assembly GCF_018860765.1). Classification (GTDB taxonomy): domain Bacteria; phylum Pseudomonadota; class Gammaproteobacteria; order Pseudomonadales; family Oleiphilaceae; genus Marinobacter; species Marinobacter salexigens_A. The sequence goes on along the minus strand of NZ_JAHKPV010000001.1, from coordinate 1,091,595 downwards.
CCACGTTATTGTCACCAGAACACGATCAGCTATATCGCCTCTATCGGGTCTATGCTGAACTCCGGATGCAAAAAAGTAACGAACGCAAGGTTGATGCTCTGCACCGATGGGCCGACACAACTCTGGATGTCACCAAGGTTATTCCGGATCCTCTGCAGAAGGCACTGGCGTGTATCGAGCAAGACAAAGCTCCGGGGCAATTGAGTCAAAGCAATGACCTGAGCCAGCGACAGATCGAACGTTTGTTCAAGCTCTGGCTGGGGATGCCGCCCAAGCGTTATCAGCGTATATTAAGAATAAGAAAAGCAATCAGCTTTTTACGGATGCGAGAGAATGTCAACCTGGCCGATGTCGCCCAACAATTCGGATTCTGCGATCAGGCTCATATGACAAGAGAGTTCCGCTCCATTGCCCGTATTACACCGGGGCAGGTATAACAAGTGACCGCGGACATCTCTGGCTTTCGGCTTCATCCATTGAAGGGTCAAGACAAAGGGCGTTGGTCGATTTGGGTTAACGGAAATTGGCGGATGACGTTCGAATTTCAGGACGGCAACGCCTACATTCTTGATTATGGAGACTATCACTAATGACTATGCATAATCCGCCGCATCCTGATGAATTCATTCACCGTCTGGACTTCGAAGCAGCTTAACCAGTGGCTGTTGTCGGATGCGCTGGCGCTCCGCAAAGCCGGGCGTTATATCTATAGGATCTGCGAGTAATGAGTGAGCTGTTTGAGTTTGGTAAGGCGATATTGGCGAGTCAGCCCTTCAGCACCATGCTCGGTACTGAGCTTGAAATATTTGAACCAGGTACGGCTGTTCTTACACTGGTTGTGCGTGATGAGCTGAAACAGCAACACGGGTTCGTTCATGGCGGGGTTGTCAGCTACCTCGCCGACAACGCATTAACTTATGCGGGTGGATCTGTTTTGGGTGATTCAGTTACTTCCGAGTACAAGATTAATTACCTACGTCCCGCCTTGGGCGAAAAACTAGTAGCTAAGGCTACGGTATTGTCGTCGGGCAAAAATCAGGCGGTTTGCCAGTGTCACGTCATTGCGATTGGCGGCGATGGTGAGCGCACAGTTGCGGTTGCCCAAGGAACCATCAACAAAGTCAATCAAAAGATATAACCATCCGCATCAGTACGCAGTCGAATGGCGCCGCTTATGCACGCTTTATGAGGGATCGAAAGTTGACAGTGCGAGAGAGTGCTTTTGACTGGCACAGTGATCACATTACTGAAAGTACTCCGGTGACGAGCACCTATCGGAATACGCAGAATGTGCGCCGATTTCTGCAAGGGTGTTGCGGATCTGATTTCAGGTTTGACCGGGAATTTATGGCTTGGATAAAGAACGGAGAGCCCAAAACGATGGGCGAGGTGGCCATCGAGTGGCGGCAACGAAGCAAAAGAAAAGGGTAGAGCCCTGATGTGGTTGATGTTGAATCTGAACCTGCCGCACAGCAAGGTCATCAAGGTTGTTCCGGGCCGAAGCCCCTCACCGGGTGCTCTGGTCGGGCGCCGTCATCATCGAAAACACACCCGGATTTCACTTAGGAGCGTCACCGAGTAAAGCGGCTAGTTTTTTTCTATAGCCTTATAACGCTTCCGAGGCAAGGCACACCCTACTATGGCAGAATTATTAGAATTCGAGACTGAGAGACTGCGTTTGCGGCAATGGCGAGAAAGTGATTTCGAGCCGTTCGCAGCACTTAACGCTGACCCACAGGTTATGGAGTTCTTTCCCGAACCGTTGGGTCGTCAGGCGAGTAATGAGATGGCGGACAAAATTCGCTCGCTCATTGCGCGGCGCAGTTGGGGGTTCTGGGCACTAGAGGTTAAGGGTGTCGTGCCCTTTATTGGTTTTTGTGGGCTACACGTACCTACAGCAAGCTTGCCTTTTTCGCCGTGTGTCGAGATTGGTTGGCGATTATCGTCAGCCCACTGGGGAAAAGGCTATGCATCAGAGGCTGCACTTGGCTCGCTCAATGTTGCGTTTCACCGGCTGGCGCTACCTGAGATTGTCTCCTTTACCACCGTAGGCAATCGGCGGTCGCGCCGTGTCATGGAGCGCATCGGCATGAACTACAGTTGCGAGTTCGAACATCCCAGTTTACCCGAGGATAGTCTGTTGCGGCCGCATGTACTTTATCGGTTACGACGAGAACAGTGGGATGCAAAAGCCTAACCATTAGCTCCGGTTCGTTCCGGCCCCGGAGCTACGGCTGAGGAAGTCGAGAAGATAGAGAAACGGGTTAAGCCATCTCAATGGATGAAGGGCGCGAGGATGCTTTGGAGTGGTTTCACCCACGTCCGAGATATTGAATTTACCCATTATAAGCCGATTACCTATCCAGTTATGATGGATGGGATGTGGCCGGAACATTCATAACCATGTGCCAGAAGTTCGTAAACGACGTGTCTTACTGGCATGACAGCCTTCGAGATCTCGCAGAGATTGCAATAGATATAAGCTCTGGAGCCAGAAATTACGAATGCAACCTTCACGGAAGAACCTGAAGAGCTGCAGTTGTTGTTGCACAAAGACCCAAGCCCAGCCGTTAATTGGTAAAGCTATGGAACCTGTGATTCAAGAAGAATTAACCGGCTGCGGTATTGCGGCATGTGCCGCTCTTGCCGGTGTCAGCTACGCAGAAGCCCAGCAAAAAGCAAATGCACTAGGCATTTACGCGACAGACTCAACACTTTGGTCAGAAACAGAGCACGTTCGGACATTACTTCGTGAACTCGGCATCTCTGTTTCGCCCAAAGAAACACCTTTTGAAGCTTGGGAGTGTCTACCAGATAGGGCTCTTATGGCCATCAAATGGCGCATCGAACAAGGTAAGCCCTTTTGGCACTGGGTTGTTTTCATCAGGGAGCACGGCGAGGCGAAGGTACTGGACTCAAAAAAGGCACTGAAATCCAATACCCGTAAGGATTTCGGGCGCATCAAGCCCAAGTGGTACATTGAAATATTGAATTAACAAAGCCTCGCAGTACGCGATGCAAGCTCACCCTTACTCCGCGAGCACTATGAACAAAAAATCAGGAGTCACGGATGAATTTTATCCATATCCGCGATTACGGCTTGCCCCAAGCACTTCTGCCTTTTGCCCCGGTGTTTTACCTGTTTCGTGGAGCTTTTGGGCACAGTCGTCACGCTAATTCGCGATATACCGTTCGACTAGCCTATCGAGTTCCTCACTATGGAAAAAATCAATGCATTTCTTTGTATTGAACTCAACCGGAGCCTTGCCATCATAGTTCTTTTTCAGGAAATCGCGCCCCATCAAAGTAGCCTCTGTATAGGCTTCGATAGGGCCCGTTCCAAACTCAAGAAAACCAGCAGCGGTAGCGCTGGCATCCTTCCTTAATTCGGCGCCTTCGAACGCATCAGCAAGACAGGTGCTCAAGGCGTAATTTCTAAAAATGATTTCCGGAGGGTACATTGGAGTGCCTGAGCGATCAGCATTGGCACATGCACTCTGGGCAACAACAGCGCAAAGCAATAAAGCCTTTTTCATTTTAACTCCCAAAACAATGCTCTTCGCACCCTCGGAAAGTAACAGCTGCCGGAACAGGTAGCCCCATTTCTTTCTGAAACAAACGAGACCAAATCACCAACTCGAAAAATATACCAGTCGCCACTCTCACCAGAAGAAACTTTCCCTTCCATAGCGTGTTGCGCTATTGCTTAGTCACACATAGCAAACTGACTTTGGCCCTTATCGCTACTTGCAGCAGCCAACTGAGCAACTTGTATCAGCGCTGGCGTAACCACAAACTCGGCCCCGGTGCCTGGCCAATAGAAGTCAGCAACAAGGGCATCATCGTTATTCACGCACAATGTTAGCAACACCGGCTCTTCGGGAATCACCGTTTCCTCGCCTTTTTCTACCGCCATTGCATAGCTAATATCACCACGCTGTCGACCCCGGATAGGAGTGATGATCTCGGCACGGTAAATATGCCACACCATGTTTGGACTATTGGCAATGGCTACACTACTAACACTGTACACACGCACCACGGCGCTAAATTGGGTTTGCACTACGCTTTTTTGTAAAAAACGCTGCTGCGCATCAAGCGCTTCAGTGTTCAGCGGTTGCCCCGCGTAACTACAGCCAGCCTGCAAAAGTGCCGCTACCAACAAAGAAAAGGAGAAACACCTCATGCCGTTATGTCTCACTGCGAGCTATGGACCTTCGAGCTAGCATTGCAAGGGAACACCTCACTGAGTCTGCACCATCTCATCCGTCACCTGATACTCCCCCACCAGCCAGCGGAGGATTTCGCCAGCTGCAGGGTGGTCATAGGCGTCGTAGGTGCGTATTAGGCTTTGTCGTTTTTCCTCGCTGATGCGCCCCAAGCCCGCATCTTGCAACACCAGTAGGTCAGCATGAAGTTGGTCTGCAAATTCCCGCCCAAGCACTTCCTTTGCGGCATGGCGAAACGCCTGCCCATATTGGTATTCCGGCCCCTGTCGATAGGATTCGGCCAGAGTAATTGCGGGAATCGTGGTTAATGTTGGTTGCAAGGCTGGGTTGATGCCATGGCCTGCCAGATAGGCCGCATTCGCCGCTGGGCGGCCGGTAAATGCCCGCAAGTGCAAATGCCGCGACATGCGGTCGCCGTCGTTCACTGGGTAGTTATCCCAGAGCACTGGCTTACGGCCAAGCCGGTCGCCGACGCGCTTTAGGTGGCCGGGAGAAATCTCTCTTGAGCAGACTTCCTCGCCTGTCCAGAAAACTTGAATGTCGTGGTGCAGAAGTCGGCCAAGGGTTTCCAGATAGTCTGATGGGCGCTCACCAAACACCCGGTCCAGAACCGGATCATCGGAATAGTAGCTGGGGCATATTGAAAGAATGCGAACCTGAGTGCGTTCGCGAATCCAGTGCATGATTTCCGCTTGAGTTTCCGCAAGCGCGGGCGTGTCGGCCTTCATGTCGTCGAACAAAATGGCCAGTTCATCAATACCAATGCGGTCAAGCAGTTCTAGCTTCGCGGCGAGCGCAGTGCGGGCAGCTTCGTCAAAACAATTAAAGATTTCAAAGGGGCTCAGCCCTATACCAAACCGCAGCCCCTGCTTACGGCAAAACCGGCCGAACTCGGCAAGCTCCGATGTCATTTCCGGTGGATGAGGCTCTTGCCAGCGCCGACGCAGAAAAGCATCGGCCTTAGGCGCATACAAATAAAAGCCATAGCCATGCGGGGCCAACGCACGTACCAGTTGTTGCCGCTCTTGCCAGCTCCATACCGGCCCATAGAACCCTTCAATAATCCCCAGCGTTGTGCTCATGGCGCTCTCCCTGTTTATTACCACATGGTATACCTACGGCAAGCGAATGGTATATCCCACCCGTACTGCCTGCAGCCAAAGCAGGCTACTATAGAGAAAATTCCTACGGAAACCGCTATGAGTCCTTCTCAGACAAGGCTGGGCAGTCTTGATGCATTGCGTGGCCTCGCTGCTTTGGGGGTCGTGCTTTTTCATTACCTGCCCTATTACGACAAGCTTTTCGGCCATGGGTTCGACATTCCCCAGCTATTAACAGACACGCTCCTCTTCGGTCGATACGGCGTTCACTTGTTTTTCATACTCAGTGGTTTTGTCATTTTCATGACCCTTGAGCGCACTCGCAACGCCGCTTGGTTTGGATTGGCAAGAGCGGTTCGGCTTTTACCGGCACTGTGGACAGGTATTATTCTAACGTTCGTATCCGTGCACCTTCTGGGCCCGGAGAGCCGGGCGGTAAGTTTTGAGACCGCGTTGCTCAACGCCACCTTGCTGCACGAATACTTTGGTGCCGAGCATGTAGACGGCGCTTATTGGAGCCTCGTTGTAGAAGTCACTTTCTATAGCTGGATGGCACTGTTGTTTTATACGTTGCGCGACTGGTCAAAACTTCGCTTGGCGTTCTGGGTTTGGATGCTGGCGAGCTACGCTGGTGTAATTTGGTGGAAGCAAATACCTGAAGGCGTGGAATTTCTGGTCAAAGACCTGATGTTCGTGAAGTACGCTCCGCTGTTTATTGGTGGCATGCTGATATACCGTATTTACCGTTACGGCCGACCGATAATGGCAGACTCAGCATTGCTGGCTCTTGCGGTAGGCCACGGGCTCTTTGCCTATAAACTGCCTTACAGTTTGTTCGTACTCGGGTGTTTCACAGTATTTGCACTGGCCGTTTCCGGGCGCCTCAACTGGCTAGCAAACCGCCCCTTGCTGTGGTTAGGCAGTCTTTCATACAGCCTTTATCTGGTGCACCAAAACATTGGTTATGGCGTGATTAGCTGGGGCTACAGCGTAGGCCTGCCGGGATGGTTGGGCGTTAGCCTAGCGCTTGGCACAGCCTTTCTTCTCGCCTCGCTGATTCATTACACTGTGGAGAAACCGGCACTGCACCGGTTCCGAAGCTGGCGCAGCCGCGCTGAAACGGCTCAAACAATAGGCTCAGCAGCAAAAGCCGCTAAATAGACTAATCTGTGATCATTAAGCTGAATAAACACTCGATTGACGGAGTTTAGCCATGGAAATAAAAACCTTTGAAGACCTGATTGACTGGACCCGCCAACTGCATGCTCATTTGGCAAGGTGCCTGCACGACGCTGCTGAGAAGCACAACAATGAGCGCACCAGTGCGCTTATGGACTACGTTGCTAGCCACGAAGCTATGCTGGCAAAAACCGTGACGGAGTTTGAGAAGCAGGCTAACCCCAAGGTTTTACAAACGCGGCTTTATGATTACCAAAATCACAAACCGCTCAAACCTGGCGCGGCCTGCGACCCGAGGTTTACGACAATGAGCTTTGATGACATAGCCAAAGAGATCTTTGCCTTCCACGACCAAGTGATGGATCTGTACAAAACACTCATCGGCAAGGCAGAAATCGAAGGCGCAAAAACACTGCTTGAAGACCTCTTGTCCCTTGAGCAACACGAAGCCATGCAGCTGTCCAGCCAGATTGGCAGAATGAACGACCTTTGATTCGGTCTACGACCTATGTCGTAACAGGGCGTTTTTTCATTTTACTGACGCACAAGATACTTGATAATGTGAACGAGTCGTAAGGCCTCTCGAAAGAAGCTCAGGCTAGACCTATAAAAATGACAAAAGGACACAAGAGCAATGAAGATTCGTTCCGTTCTCTCTGCGGCGTTAATCACCGTGGCCGCTACTTTCACTTCTGCGCAAGCATTCGCTGAAGATACCTTTACTCTCAAAATGGCCGAAACCTGGGGCCCTAACTTCCCGATTTTTGGTGACACTACCAAGAACTTCGCCAAGTCCGTAGAGACCATGTCAAACGGGCGCATAAAAATCCGTATCGATTCTGCCAACAAGCATAAAGCGCCGCTAGGCGTGTTTGATATGGTTAAGGCTGGCCAGTACGACATGGGCCACTCCGCCTCCTACTACTGGAAGGGCAAGGTTCCCGAGACTCTGTTCTTCACCAGCATGCCTTTTGGCATGAACGCCATGGAACAGTATGCATGGTTCTATCACGGCGGCGGCATGGAGCTTATGCAGGAAGTCTATTCGCCTCATAACATGCTCTCCTTCCCAGGTGGCAACACGGGCGTTCAAATGGGCGGTTGGTTCCGTGAAGAGATCAAATCACTGGACGATCTGAAAGGCCTGAAGATGCGCATCCCTGGCTTCGCTGGTGAAGTCTTCGCTGAAGTAGGCGTTAACCCCACCAACATTGCACCGGGTGAGCTATACACCGCTCTTGAGCGCAACACCATTGATGCGGTTGAGTGGGTAGGCCCAGCTTTGGATTTGCGTCTTGGCTTTCAACAGATTGCTGACTACTACTACACAGGCTGGCACGAGCCATCCACTGAACTGCAATTCTTGATCAACAAGAAGGTTTGGGAAAAGTTGCCAGCCGACCTGCAAGAAATCATGCGAGTAGCAATGCGCACAGCTTCTTACGACATGCTGGTTCTTTCTCAGCATGCAAATGCGGAAGCCTGGGCCAACATCAAGAAAGACTACCCGAACGTGCAGATTAAGCAGTTCCCGCAGGATATTTTCCAGGCTATGTTCGACGCCAACAAAAAGCTGCTGAAAGAAGCATCTGAAAGCAACGAGCAGGCTGCTCGAATTGTAAAATCGCAGCAAGATTATTTGGAGCAGAGCCGCGCATATACCGATATTTCTGAGCGCGCATACCTGAACACCATGGGTACAGTAGAGTAAGATAGAGGCTGTAATGGAGCCGGGATCGCTTCGGAGGTGGTCCCGGCTTTGTTGTATATAGCAATAGCAAAAAGCCAGCCCTTGGCGGAGGATAGTAAATGCAGTGGATTATAAAACTGGACGAAGGCCTTGCCCGTTTGTCCGCTCTTTGTGGCTGGGTTGCCTGTGTCGCGATGTTGCTGATGGCTGGTAATGTTTTTTACGACGTTGTTGCCCGTTATGCGTTTAACGAAGTTTCTATCGGTATGCAGGAGATGGAATGGCACCTGTATTCGGTGGTATTCCTATTCGGGATTCCATATGCCTTGCGCACCGATGGCCACGTACGGGTTGACGTTTTTTATACGCGTTGGAGCGGCAAAGCCAAGGCCTGGGTAAACCTCATAGGTGCGCTGATATTTGTAATTCCGTTTGCCTACTTGATTGGCATCTATGGTTACGATTTCGCCGTGAATGCTTACGAGATGGGCGAAGGCAGCGGCGACCCCGGCGGGTTACCCCAACGCTGGATCATTAAATCTATTATCCCGATCACCGCCTTTTTTATCGCTACAGCTGGTCTCAACATGGCTACCTACGCTCTGCGAGTTATGGCTGGTGAGAAACAGTACGAAGGTGAGCACAGCGGAGGAGGTCTCGCATGATCGGTATGATTATGTTTTTGGTTGCCCTATTCATGCTGATGTTGGGCTTCCCCGTTGCCTTCACCTTTGGTGGCGTTGCTTTGTTCTTTGGTGTGTTCGCAGAGGGCATGGATTTATTTGCCTTCATGCCTTACCGCATCATGAGCGTTATGCAAAACACCGTCCTGATGGCTGTGCCCCTGTTTATTTTTATGGGCGTTATTTTGCAGCGCACCCGCCTCGCAGAGCAATTATTAACCTCCATGGGCAGACTGTTTGGCGGGCTACCCGGCGGCTTGGCCATATCTACGATTCTTGTGGGCGCTTTGCTCGCGGCTTCCACCGGCGTTGTGGGCGCAAGCGTAGTAGCCATGGGCCTGATTTCCTTACCGGTTATGCTAGCCCACAAGTATGACAAGCGCCTTGCAACTGGCACCATATGTGCGGCGGGCACTCTAGGGCAGATTGTTCCGCCCTCGATCATTCTGATCATTCTGGGTGATGTGCTCGGGCTTCCTGTTGGCGACCTGTTCAAAGCTGCCGTCGGGCCTGGCGTGGTACTTATCGGGCTTTATATCGCTTATATCCTGATCATGACCCGCTTCAAGCCCGAAACGGCACCAGCGATGCCAAAAGACGACAGCATTTCCCGTAAAAAGGAAGTTATGAATGCGCTGCTGGCGATCATTCCGCCATTGGCGTTGATTGTTATCGTTCTCGGTTCAATCTTTACTGGCATTGCCACACCTACAGAATCTTCCGCTCTGGGTGGTGTTGGCGCGATTGTTCTGGCCATCATCTACCGTCAGTTCTCGTTCCAAATGGTTTGGGATGCATCGAAAGATACGGTCAAGGTAACCGCCATGGTGTTTGCCATCTTGATCGGTGCTACGGCTTTCTCCATGGTCTTTAGCTACACAGGTGGCGACTATCTTTTGGAAGAGTGGATGCTGGCGCTACCGGGTGAGAAGTGGGGCTTTATCATCCTCGCCATGTTGGTGATTATGATTCTGGGCTTTTTCATCGATTTTGTGGAAATCTCATTTATCATCGTGCCAATTCTGGCGCCCGTGGCTGAAGCTTTGGGCATCAACATGCTCTGGTTCGCCATTCTCATCGCCATGAATTTGCAAACCAGCTTCCTCACACCACCTTTCGGGTTCTCTTTGTTCTACCTAAAAGGGGTGGCACCGCCGGAAGTGCGAACGGTCGATATCTACAAAGGCGTGTTGCCGTTTATCTTCCTTCAGGTGTTTGTGCTGGCGCTGATCGTGGTATTCCCCGAGTGGTTCGGCATGAGCTCCTCTTACTGACTTGTGGCGCAGCCGGGTCGCCAAGCCCGGCTGCGACTGCATACCTGACAAACACAAAACACTCTCTATACTTAGTAAGTAACCAACAATTCTCAGACAAGTATTCGGGATAAGCCTCGGCGCACAATCGCCAGCCTGAACAGCAATGTTAGGGTAAAAAAGGGAGCAGAGTCCGTGAATAAGAATAGCGCTCGAAAAAGCGCCCCCCAGCACAGCCTCACCCACCAATCCCACGTCCTAAACCTGCCCCTGCAGGACACTCAGGTAACTCGCGAACCACATTCCCACGAGCGTTGGCTGGTAGCCAAGCTCATGCGCATGGCAGGGTCTCCTCCCATTCGATTCCGCTTATGGAACAACGATGAAATTGAACCCCATGGGCAACCTGCACTGTTTACCGTTTATCTAGCCGACCCAAAAGCGCTATACGCGTTGGTCGCCAACCCTAATCTCGCTTTTGGCGACCTATACAGTGCCGGGCGCCTAGATGTGGAGGGCGATCTGCCCGAGCTGATGGAATCGCTCTACCGGACTATTCATCAGGCTCGCCAAAAGTGGCCACGTTGGCTTGAGGCTCTATGGCGGAACCATGCGCCCCGCTCAACAGGTCCTTCGGAAGCACCGGAAAACATTCGCCACCACTACGATCTAGGCAACGACTTCTATCGGCTTTGGCTTGATCAGGCCGAAATGCAGTACACCTGCGCCTACTATGAGCGCCCGGAACTGAGTTTAGAGCAAGCACAGTTGGCAAAGCTGGAGTATATTTGCAGAAAGCTCAGACTCAAACCCGGCATGACCGTCGTTGAAGCCGGTTGCGGCTGGGGTGGTCTGGCGCGTTACATGGCACGACATTACGGAGTTAAGGTTCACGCCTACAATATTTCGGAGGAGCAAATTGCTTATGCTCAAGCGCAGGCCCGCAAGCAAGGGCTGCACACACAAATTGAGTATATTAAAGACGACTACCGAAACATTCATGGCCAGTACGATGCCTTTGTGTCGGTTGGCATGTTAGAGCATGTGGGCAAAGATAATTTCACTGAGTTGTCAGAGCTGATTAAACGCTCACTAAAGCCCAATGGCATAGCACTCATTCACAGCATTGGCCGCAACAGGCCCATGTTGATGAACGCATGGATAGAAAAGCGCATCTTCCCCGGCGCTTACCCCCCTAGTATCGGCGAGATAATGGGCCTGTGTGAGCACAGCGATTTTTGTGTGCTCGATGTAGAGAACCTGAGGCTCCACTATGCCCGCACTTTGAGCGTTTGGATGGAACGCTTTGATGGGGCGCAAAGCGCAATCACTGAGATGTACGACGAGTATTTTACCCGAGCTTGGCGCATGTATCTGGCAGGCTCTATTGCCGCTTTTCGGGCGGGGTCTCTGCAGCTATTTCAGGTTGTATTTACCCATGGCGATAGTAATCAGCTACCTGTAACTCGTCAGGACCTTTACACCTTCCCCGCAGCACCTGAAAGCGTTTGAGGTTATCGCACATGGAAACGTATGACCTGATTATTGTTGGCGCTGGCCCGGCAGGATCTACTCTCGCGAAAGCCCTTGAGGGTAGCGGCAAGTGTGCCCTGCTGATCGACAAACACGCTTTCCCCCGGGACAAAACCTGCGCAGGCTGGGTGACACCCTCTGTGATTGAAACTTTGGACATCAACCTTGCCGATTACGGTAATGGGCGGACGCTTCAACCCATACGCCGTTTCCGGATCGGCATGATGGGGCAAACGGCGGTTGAAAATGATCATGGCAGTGTCGTCAGCTATGGCATAAGGCGCTGCGAGTTCGATGATTATCTACTGAAGCGCACAACTACCCCTAAACAGCTTGGCACACCCGTTAAAACGATTACTCGCAAAGAGGGCAACTGGGTGGTCAACGATACCTGGTCGGCGCCATTAATTGTTGGCGCAGGCGGGCACTTCTGCCCGGTTGCCAGGCTGGTTGGCAACGGCCCGGGCAGCCACGAGACCGTCGTGGCCGCCAAAGAAATCGAGTTTGAAATGACTCACGAACAAGCAAAGGCCTGCGAAGCTCGAGGAGACACGCCCGAGCTTTGGTTTTGCAAAGACCTAAAAGGTTACGCTTGGGTCTTCCGCAAGGGTAACTACTTAAACGTTGGCCTCGGGCGGGAAGACAACCACAAACTGACGGACCATTTGCAGGATTTTGTGGAGGCCATGAAAACTAAAGGCAAGGTTCCAGCAGACCTGCCCAGCCGTTTCAAAGGTCACGCTTATTTGCTCTATGACCATGCCGGGCGAGCGCTGCTCGACGACGGCCTTTTGCTCATTGGCGATGCTGCGGGGCTTGCTTATACCCAAAGCGGTGAAGGGATTCGCCCGGCCGTTGAATCTGCATTATTGGCGGCTGACGTAATCCTGCAAGCGCCAGACTTTTCTGCCACTTCCTTGCAGGCCTACGCCGATGCTATTGCGGAGCGTTTTGGCCATCGAGGCTCGGTTACCGAGGATGGTTTTCAAGTGCCGGGCTGGGTCAAAATGCCCTTGGCCGCCACGCTAATGCGATCACACTGGTTTACGCGCAAGGTGATCACAGAAAAGTGGTTTCTGCATCAAGACGTGCCAGCTCTAGCCGCGAATTCGTAACGCGCACATTTCATGCAGATATAAAAAAGGCGGCCGTCGGGCCGCCTTTTTATTGCTTCCGGGACTTAGTGGCCCAAATAGCTGCGATACATCCAGACCGTTTTTTCCTGCTGGGAAATGTAATCACTCATCAAAGCAACGGTGCCTTCATCTTCTGCATCGCCTGCAAGGCTTAGCAAGTCCCGCTGCTTGCCGATCAACTTGGCAAAGCTATCGACAATGTTGTTCATGGCCTCTTTGCCATCCGCAACATTTTTCTGCTCAGGAATTTCCGAGCGCTCGATGTAAGTGCTGTATGCATGAGAAGGGCGATGGCCCAACGTGAGAACGCGCTCAGCGATCTCATCAATCTTTAACAACAGATCGTCGTACAGCTCTTCAAATTTCACATGCAGCTCAAAAAAGTTATCGCCTTTGATGTTCCAATGATAACCGCGCACATTCATGTAAAAAATTTGATAGTTGGACAGCAGATCGTTGAGAGAATCGGCCAGCTTTACCGTTTTTTCTTTATCTAGACCAATAAAGTTTTTGCTCATTACATGCCTCCTTGGTGGCTGTAAAATTCAACCTGAATTAACAATAGCGAAAACTTCAGGCTCTCGTGAAGTTGAGTTATCCCATTTAGGTCATAGCAGAAATTTATCTCTAGGGCGTTTAAACACCAGGGCCACAATCCGTGCAATCACCCTCCGGAGCCGGACCTATATTTAGGTTTCGGTTGAGGTCTCTTAGAGCCGTTCTTACGCCCTCCTCAATTACCGGGTGATAAAACGGCATCTCCAGCATTTCGCTAACGGTTAACCGGCGCTGCGCTGACCATGCCAGCAAGTGGGCTATGTGCTCGGCCGCCGGGCCAAACATTTCTGCACCCATAAATAACCCGCTTCCATGCTCGCCGTATACCCGCAGCAAGCCACTGTTTTTACCCATCACACGGCTACGCCCCTGATTTTCAAACGACACTTCGCCTACTGCAAAGCAGCCGCCACAACGCTCATCCACTTCATTAATCGTTAACCCTACACTAACTATCTGGGGGTCGGTAAACACAACTGCAAGGGGGGTGTTTCTTTTGCCTGCTCTTACTTCCGGGTAAGACGCCGCATTATTACCAGCAATCTGACCTTCATCTGCGGCTTCGTGCAACAGAGGCAAATGGTTGTTCGCATCACCCGCAATGAATATGTGGCTTTGCCCGCACTGAAGTGTATGCGGGTCATAAAGGGGCATGCCTTTGTCGTCTAATTCAATGTCCGCATTTTGTATATCCAAGCCGTCGACATTTGGCCTGCGCCCCGTCGCCGCGAGCAAATATTCGAATGTTTCGGTTTTCTCGCCCGCGCTGCCATCAATGAATGTAACCGCCACACCTCCATCCACGCGCTCAATCCGCTTCACATCGCCATCCGGATCCAGCGGGAACTCCTCATTGAAGCGCTTGAGTGCATAGGCACGGATACTGTCGTCCTGAATCGGCCCAACGGCGCCACCCACACCGAACATTCTTACCCGAACACCTAGACGGCTGAGTGCCTGGCCTAGCTCCAAGCCGATCACACCTGGGCCAAAGACCACCACCGATTCGGGCAAATCCTGCCATTCGAAAATATCGTCATTTACTACCAAACGGTCTTTTGCTTCTTTCAAAAACCCCGGAATGTTGGGGCGAGAGCCGGTAGCGATAACGATACGCTTGGCGTTTATTTCGATATCGTTGTCGACAATGAGGCGGTTTGGCCCTGCAAAGCGAGCATGGCCTTTGATTTTGTGCTCTTCAGAGAATTTTTCTACGGAGCGGAGAACCGAACCGACAAACCGGTCGCGCTCCGAGCGCACTCGCGCCATAACTGCTTTGCCGTCTACGGTAATCTTGCCCGCAGACACTCCGAAAAGATCTGCCTGAGCCATCTGGTAAGCGCTATTCGCAGCTGCAAGCAGAAGTTTACTTGGCATACAGCCCACTCTCGCACAGGTAGTGCCGTACTGGTCGCTTTCGATCAACACAACCTTATCCGTGACTTTTCGTACGCGGCTATAGGCGACCATTCCTGCAGTGCCCGCACCGATAATGGCAACGTCAACTTCGCGCTTTTCCATAAATTAGTCTCCAAACCGATACTCCCGAAGCCCGGGAAAGTGGATGAAATCTTCAATCGAGTATACGCCAGTATAGAGGCCGGGATTGTTTTGTGCGGTAGGTGAAAAAACCGGCGACTGGGTTTATGCTGACAGCCCTATACAGACTCTGGCAATCTCTGCATTTTTATCCATAAGCCTTTACCCGTAATTCTGATAGTTAACGAGAACCTTAGGTATGAACAATTATTGGCCGGAATTTTTCACTGTGGCGCTTGTGCATCTGCTGGCTGTTGCCAGCCCGGGACCAGACCTTGCGGTAATGATCCGACAGGCGCTGTGCCAAAGCCGCCGGAATGCGCTACTCACTGCCATAGGTATCGGTGCTGGCATTCTGGTGCACGTAAGCTATTCGCTGCTGGGTATTGGGTTGATTATTCAGCAATCGATACTGCTATTTACCATACTTAAGATTGCCGGGGCTTTGTATTTAATCTGGATTGCTGTGCAGTGCCTCAGGGCCCGAGCGGGCGGAATTCATGTGGAAACCGAGCCGCACACATTGCAGTCCAGTTTTGCCGCACTACGTCTGGGGTTCTTAACCAATGCTCTGAACCCCAAAGCGACCCTGTTCTTTGTTTCGCTGTTTTCGGTAGTGATCAGCCCGGGCACTCCAGTAGCGATTCAGGCAAGCTATGGCGCTTATATGGCGCTGGCTACAGGGGTTTGGTTCGTTCTGGTTGCCATATTCTTCACCCTGCCCGCCGTTCGCAAAGGTTTTAACCGGTTTGGCCATTGGCTAGACCGGCTCATGGGTGGTGTTCTGCTATTACTGGCAGGCCACCTCTTACTCTCTACAGTGAGCGGAGCAGAGCCTCCGTCTGATCCCAGCTCAGGCATGGGTCAGTAATAGAGCATCCATAGCGCAGGTCGTCACCGTCGTTTTGTCGGCCTGCCTCTAAAAAACTCTCTAGCATCAGCCCACGAATACCAGCGGTACCCGAATGCTTCTGGCGCATCACTTCACGGGCTACATCGATCTGCCGCTCAGCCTGTTTGCAGGCGTTATCGTGGCTGCAATCTACCATAATGGCTGCGCACAGCTCTGCTTCAGACAGACTCTTCACGGCATGCTGAATGCTGACTTCATCGTAATTGGTGATTCCCCTGCCGCCGCGCAGCACAAGATGGGTGTCTGGGTTACCCCGGGTACTAACCATAACCGGCGCGCCATGACTGGATACCCCTAGGTGGTGATGCGGGTGGGCTCCCGACTTCATCGCATTAATCGCAACGCTGATACCACCGTCAGTGCCATTTTTAAAACCTGCGGGCATCGGCAGCCCACTGACCATCTCGCGGTGAATCTGGGATTCGGTGGTGCGGGCTCCGATGGCAGTCCAACTCACCAAGTCCCCCAAGTAATCCATGGCAAAAGGGCTCAAGGCTTCAGTGGCCAATGGCAACCCCATCTCGGCTAAGTTAAGAAGCAAGCGTCGTGAACGGAGCAAGCCTTCGTTAAGATCGCCCGTGCCTGTGCGCTCGGGGTCGTACAACAAACCCTTCCACCCTACGGTTGTTCTGGGCTTTTCCAGATAGGCGCGCATCACAATTAGACAGCGGTCGCTGACGGCGTCTGCCAGTGCTTTGAGTTTTTCACCATACTCCAACGCGGCTACTTCATCGTGAATCGAACAGGGGCCGACGACGATCAACGTGCGCTCATCTGAGCCGTGCAAAATATTGCGAATCGCTTGCCGGTGCCTGCTCACCTGTCGGGCAAGCCGCTCATCCAAAGGCAAGCGCTGGCGTAGCTCAGCTGGCGTAGGTAGCGCGGTCTCCTCACGGTGAGTTGCGGCTGCACTTAGGGCCTGATCTTTCCCGGCGGCGTTCAAAGGCATGTTCATATCTGTTTTCCCGTTTCCCTGTATCAGAATCAAAAAAGCCCCGGCTGGGCTACCAGTCGGGGCTTTCTGAGTCCGACGGCAGCCTGGTTTTCCCCGGGCTGCCATCCTCGTTATTCGTTTGTTGAAGATGCTATGGGCGGCCCAGACGCTGGCTAAAATAAAAGCCATAACCAAACCACCAAAAAAACACAGCAGCGACCGCATCTTTCGCCTTTTGGCTGAAAGCTTGCAGAACATTCAATTGACAGATCGCTTGTGTCGTCTTCATGCTTATCAATATATACCCCGGGTTTTCACCTTGGCAACCCGTAAACCGGACTTTTTTATCAGGCAAACCGCGTTTATCGGGAAAATGGGAGCCAAAATATGTCATTGAGCCTACGAAACCTCACCTCTCACCTCGTTTTTATCGTTGCTCTGGCGCTCGTCTCAGGCTCCGGCGCTGCACACGCGGACTCCCGCGCTTATCAACTCAACAATCGGCCAGCTGAAGACGTTGCTGCGCAGATTCGGGAGCTGTATCAGGGCGAATCCTTAGCAGTTACTGCTAGGGGCCAACAGATTGTGGTTCGCGGAACACAGTCAATGCTAGATGAAATCGGCACCTTGGTTGAAACCCTTGATGTAGCCCAAGCCCAGCTGCGAATCACAGTGCGTTCTACAGAAGATATTGGCGGCAAAGGCTCCGGCGGCGGCATTACTACAACCAGAAACACAGTTGGCGTTACCGTAGAACGTCGCGTTACCAGCACCAGCGGCTCGCGGGAACGGAGCCTTGTAGTTATGGACGGGCAATCTGCCCATATTACATCAGGTCAGGTGCGTACCCTGCCCTTCGCTGTGCGTGGCGGTAGGAACCCGGCGGCTATTTTAACTCAGGTCGAAACACGCAGCGGGTTTGTTGTTAGCCCTCAGGTTATTTCAGATCAGGCAGTGGAACTTAACATTGTATCTTTTGAGGTCGACCCTGCCGAGCTAGAAGGTTATGAAACGCAGGCTCTGGTGACCATTCGCCGTGTAGAGCCCGGCCAATGGGTCTCATTAGGCAGTGCGTCTACTCAATCCACCCGCGAACAATCAGGCATTGCTTACAGCGTGAAAAGCAGCCGCTCAGACAATCGCAGTTTTGAAGTTAAGGTCGACGTTATCCATTAACCCTCAAGCTCTACTATGGAGCAGAACGCTTTTGGCTTCGTTGATCTTCGCAGCCAGATAGTCGCTGCCACCACGATCCGGGTGCAGCTTCTGGATTAAGCGGCGGTGCGCCAAAACAACGTCTTCTTTTGTACAGTCTTCGGTAACACCCAGTATTTCGCAGGCTTCTCGCTCAGTCATTCCGGTGCCTTGCGGCTGCCCCGACTCGGCGCCACCGGCAGGCCCAGCATTGTCTTTGCCCGAGAAAAGTCGGTTCAAGGCGGGGAAGAACCGGGCAAGTTCCGGCAGTTTGCGCAAAAGAGGTATCAACGCCGCGATTCCGGCGGTCAATACATGCACTCGGCCGGTTAAAACCATCACCAACAAAAAGAGGCCGCCAGCAACAAAGACAAGCTTCCAGGTTGCAGCTTTTTTCTTTTCCGCCGACAATCCACCCCACTGTTTTAGAATCACAAAGACGGTTGCCGCCAGCGCAATTCCAAGTATCCAATGCATGATTGATCCTTTGCTGCTGAAAGAGCGTAATTCTGGCACCCAGTGTAACGGCAAAGCTAGCCAAAAATACCTACAACCCGGTGACAAGTGCACCCTGAATTTTGTAGGATGCTACGCTTTGTCGCGAATTTATCATTCCCGCATCCAAATAGAGATTCCCAGGACCTGAACTATGCGCACTGCTTCCCGCTTCCTGATCGCAATTATTTTCCTCGGCGTGGTGCTTGGCGGCATCTTTGGCTATAAGTTTTACCAGTTTGGCCAGATGAAAGAAATGCTGTCCCAACCGCAACCGCCTGCAGAGGTATCTGCCACCGAAGCTCGCACTGAGAGCTGGACCCCAAGTATTAAAGCCGTGGGCAGTGTTAATGCGGTCAACGGCATTGAAGTTGCCAACGAGGTTCCTGGCGTTATTTCGAGCATTAATTTCGAATCGGGCGATACCGTGAAAAAAGGTGACATTCTCATTCGCCTGAATACGGCAATTGACGAAGCCGCCGTGCGCACCCGTAGAGCGGAAGCTCAACTTGCGGAGCAGGAGTTCAAACGTATCTCCGACCTACTGCCAAAGCGTGCTGTGTCCCAGTCCCAATTTGATGAGTCCAAAGCCAACTTCGACGCAGCCCAAGCCCGCGTTAACGAGGCGGATGCCCAGCTCAGTAAAAAAGTTATCCGCGCACCCTTCGATGGCACTCTGGGCATTCGTATGGTGGATCAGGGTGAGTACATTGCCACGGGCACGCCGATCGTTGAAATCAACATGCTTGATCCGATCTACGTAGATTTCACCTTGTCTGAGAAGAATCTACAGGACGTTGCACGGGAATACTCAGTGGTTGCTACCGTTGCTGCGGTTCCTGAGCAGGAGTTCAAAGGCAAAGTCAGCGCCATCAACACATCCGTGAACCCCGAAACCCGCACTGTGCGTGTGCGCGCCACTCTGAGCAATCCACAGAAGCTGCTCAGACCGGGCATGTTCGCAACCATCCGTACCTTGCAGCCGAAGGATGACAAAGTGGTTACGGTTCCCCGCACGGCCGTCTCCTACAACACCTATGGCGATTTCGTGTTTGTGATTGAGGAAAACGATGACGGCGATCTGGTTGTCAATCGCCGCAGCGTCACAGCGGGCCAAACCCGTGACAAGCGCGTTGCTATTCTCTCTGGCCTCGAAGCAGGCGAGAAAGTCGTTTCCAAAGCATTGCTGAGACTCCGCGCTGGCCAAAAGGTCAAGATTCAAGAAGAGAACTCTGACGAGAGCTCTGGCCAGAGCCAGAAAAAGCAGCCGCAGGAGGCCTCTGAATAATGCGATTCACCGACATTTTCATCCATCGTCCCGTTTTGGCGACGGTGGTTAGCCTACTCATCCTGCTGCTCGGTGCCCGAGCCGCTATGGAGATGGAGATCCGGCAATACCCGGAACTCGAAAGCACAACGGTTACGGTCACAACGGCCTACCCGGGCGCTAGTTCAGACCTCATCAAAGGCTTCATAACCACACCTCTGCAACAAGCGATTGCCGAAGCCAGCGGTATCGATTACCTGACATCCACCAGCTCGCAGGGTAAGTCGACCATCGAGGCCAAGATGGTGCTGAACTACGACGCCAACGCGGCACTGGCTGAAATTCAGGCCAAGGTGGCTAGCCAGCGCAACGTACTCCCGGCTGATGCGCAGGACCCGGTAATCACCTCCACCACGGGTGATTCCACGGCGCTGATGTACATTGCTTTTTACAGCACCGAGATGGCCGTTCCTCAGATTACCGATTACCTGACTCGGGTAGTGCAGCCTAGATTGCAGGCGCTTTCTGGCGTAGGTAAAGCACAACTTCTTGGGCGCGAGTTCGCCCTGCGGGTGTGGCTGGACCCTGAGCGCCTTGCGGCGGTGGACATGACGCCCGGAGAAGTGGTCGCCAAACTGCGCGCCAACAACTATCAGGCGGCAGTGGGCAACACCAAGGGCGCCTACACTGAAATAAGCATGACCAGTGACACAGATGTCGCGGATCCAGACGAGTTCAACAATCTGGTGGTCAAGCAGGTTAACGGAACCCAGATTCGATTGCAGGACATTGCCCGCGTTGAACTGGGGTCACAAACCTACAGTGCGCTAGCGCTGTATAAAGGTCAACCCGCAACCTACGTGGCTATTGAGCTCGCGCCGGGCGCCAACCCGCTCACGGTAGCTGGTCTGGTTAAAGATGATCTTCCGGATATCAAAAGCCAGTTGCCGGGCGAAATGGACGTGCGCCTAGCTTATGACGCATCGGACTTTATTGAAGATTCCATCAACGAAGTGATCCGTACCCTAATTGAAGCGATGGGTATCGTTCTTGTGGTGGTTTTCTTGTGCCTAGGCTCTATTCGCGCATCTATTGTGCCCTCTGTAGCAGTCCCACTGTCACTGATTGGTGGCGCTTTCATTATGTTGATGTTCGGGTTCTCCCTGAACCTACTCACTCTGCTGTCTATGGTTCTTGCCATCGGTCTGGTAGTAGACGACGCCATTATTATGGTCGAGAACGTACACAGACACATCGAGGAGGGTGAGTCACGGTTTGAAGCTGCCCTGCACGGCGCCAGAGAGATGGCTGTACCCATCATTGCCATGACCACCACCTTGGTGGCCGTGTACGCGCCGATCGGGTTTATGGGTGGTCTTGTAGGCTCCCTGTTTACCGAGTTCGCCTTCACGCTGGCCGGTACCGTCGTAATCTCGGGCATTGTGGCTCTTACGCTTTCGCCTATGTTGTCCGGCATGGTTCTGAAGCCTCATGGCAACCCAGGTAAATTCGAAAGGCTAGTAGAGCGCACGTTCAACGGCATTTCGTCGGGTTATAAATCAGCGCTTGCCTCTTTGATGCAAACCAAATCTGTGGTGGTGTTTTTTGCGCTGGTGGTACTTGGCTCCATTTACTTCATGGCGATGATGAGCCAAAACGAACTGGCGCCCACGGAAGATCAGGGCATCTTGTTCTATCAGGGCCTTGGCCCCCAAACAGCCACTCTAGACTACCTGCTTGAACACGGTGACGAAGTTCAGGGGCGTCTGGCTTCCACACCCGGCTATGCAGAAGACTTCATGATTGTGGGCATCACCGCCCCCAACGCTGTATTTGGTGGCTTCAAGATGGAACCCTGGAGCAAGCGGGAGCTTAGCCAGTTCGAAATCCAGCCTCAGCTTGATGGCGAACTTAAAAAAGTGACCGGGCTGCAGACTGCGGTATTCGCTCCACCAGCCCTACCCGGTTCAGGCGGTGGTCTGCCCTTCCAGTTCGTGATCACCACTGGCAGCAGTTACGAGCAGCTTGATCAGGTAGCAAGTGAGCTGTTGGGCAAGGCTATGGGTAGCGGTAACTTTATGTTCCTCCAGAAGTCGATCAACTTTGATCGGCCGGTTACCCGCATCAATGTTGATCGTGACCGGGTGGCGGACCTTGGGCTTTCAATGCAAGACGTGGGGCAATCGCTTTCCAGCATGCTTGGTGGCGGTTATATCAACCGTTTCAGCATGGAAGGCCGCTCCTATCAAGTTATCCCGCAGGTGGATCAGAAGTTCCGTTTGGATGAGCAAGCGCTGAACGATTATTATATCCGCACAGGCAATGGCGATTTAGTGCCATTGGGCAGTGTTGTGAGCTTTACACACGATGTTGAACCGTCCAACCGTACACAGTTTAACCAGCAAAACTCGCTCACTCTGCAAGGCGTCGTTATGCCCGGTGTCGCTGCGGGCACAGCTATGGAATTCATGGAACAATCTGCCGACGAAGTGTTTCCGCAAGGTTTCACATACGACTACACAGGTCAGAGTCGGCAGCTGGCCAATCAGGGCAGCGCTCTAATCGTCACTTTCTTCCTGTCGCTGCTGGTGATTTATCTGGTGCTTGCGGCACAGTTCGAAAGCTGGCGCGATCCGTTCATCATCCTAGTGTCAGTCCCCATGTCGGTGGCTGGTGCCATGGCATTTATCGTTCTTGGCTTTGCGACCATGAATATCTACACGCAGGTAGGTCTGATTACCCTGATCGGGGTTGTCTCTAAAAACGGCATACTGATCGTGGAGTTCGCCAACCAGCTGCAGAAAGATAAAGGCATGAACAAAACAGAAGCGGTTATTGAAGCAGCAGCCATTCGTCTGCGGCCCATCATAATGACCTCATTGGCGCTGATCTTCGCCATGGTACCGCTGCTTATCGCAGCTGGACCGGGTGCAGAAAGCCGCTTCGCCATTGGCTTGACCATCAGTGCCGGCTTGGGCATTGGCACCCTGTTCACGGTATTCGTGTTACCAGCGTTCTACATTCTGCTGGCTCGCGATCACAACGAAGGAAACGACGAACAGGATGGTCATTCAGAGCCGGTGCCCGTAAGTTCATAAAGGCTAACAGCTATAACTAAAAACCCGGCTCACTAATCATGAGCCGGGTTTTTTAATGGGCAGCATTTGAGGGTAGTGAATTCGTAAGACACCGATGGAACTAGAGTTCAGTCATCGCCATTTCGGTAGGGATAAGCGATGGTTTCTTGTACCTCCTGCCAGCGCTGTGGCCTTGCCATCAAAAAGCCCTGCCCCCGCTGGCAATTCAGCTCACGAAGCTCCTGATACTGGGCCTGATTTTCGACGCCCTCAGCCACAACCTCAAGCCCAAGCGCCTCTGCTATCCCAAGGATCGCAGACACAATTCTTGAACCGCCCGTTTCCCCACCAAGACGGCTGATGAATTGACGATCAATCTTCAGCACTTGCACCGGAAGGTTTTGCAGGTAGGCCAGAGAAGAATAACCGGTTCCAAAGTCGTCAATTGCTATTCCTACACCTTGCTCTCTAAACCCTCTCAGTTTCTCTAAACAAGGACCGGAGAGATTCATAACGTGAGTTTCTGTGATCTCTATTTCCGGACGCCAGCCCATCTCGCGGATACGCTCGAACAGCGGGCCAATCGCGACGTCCAGCCGAGCATCAGTAATTTGGCGGGCAGAAATATTAATCGCCAACCCCAGATGCCCCTGCACAGCCGGTTTTGTTTTTTCTAAATCCGCCAAAATCCCTCGAACCAATTGCTGGGTTATTTCATGAATCTGGCCACGACGCTCTGCTAAAGGCACAAAATCGCCCGGGGATACAGCTCCAAATTCTGGATGCTGCCAGCGCAATAGGGCCTCCATGCCAACTACTTGCCCGGAACTGAGTTCGTATTGAGGTTGATAAACAACATAGAATTCATCCGGAGAGGTTTTCAGAGACACCGTCAAAGCTTCAGACAGTTGTTGCTCACCCCGACCCTGCTCATCATCTGCTTGGCTGTATATGCGGTAGCAGGAGCGTCCTGCCAGCTTCGCCATGTGCAAGGCGCGATCTGCCTTATGTAAGAGTTCTGCTCCACTCTTTCCGTGCAGGGGATAAACCGCCGCGCCTGCCGATGCCGATATAAAGCACTCTCGATCACCAACAATGACCGGCGCTCGGAAGGCCTGAACCATGCGCTGGCAGACCTCTTCCAATTCGGCACACTCTTGCAACTCTACAATGACAGCAAATTCGTCACCGGAAAGTCGGGCTACTATGTCATCCTTATGCACTACACTTTGAATACAAAGTGCTGCCTGCTTAAGCACGCCATCGCCCCGCTCATGCCCGTGCAGGCTGTTGATTGTTTTAAAGAAATCCAAATTAATAAAAAGCACCGCAAAGCGCGCATCGCCTCGAACATACTGGCTAACGCGGGCATTCAAAAATTCCTGAAACAATGAGCGATTGGGCAGCTCTGTAAGCGCGTCATAATAGGCAAGCGAGGCCAGACGTTCATCCGCACCGGTTCTCTCGCTCATGTCCATAAACATCCCGACATAAACCTGCTGGCCTTCGTACTCCACGGAGAAAATACTGAGCCACTGCGGGTAGACTTCACCGCTTTTCTTTCGGTTCCAGACTAGTCCTTCCCAGAGGCCATCTGTTGCCAGAGATTGCCACATAGATTGATAGAATTCTCGTGCATGGAGCCCTGCACTAAGCACAGAAGGGGAGTTGCCCATCACCTCATCCGCCTCATATCCGGTGACGGAATGGAACATGCTGTTTACATAGATAATTCTCGGTTCTTTGGTGGCAATCATGATGGCGCGTGGGTACTGATCCGCCAACGCTCTGAAATCTAGCGGCTGCTCAAATTGCATGAATTACACGCTCCTGAAACTTCAATCCGCATTTATCAAATATGCACACCCATTTAGTATAGACGGATAGCACAGCAATTCCCCAATCTATCACAATAAGGTAGGCTGGCTTCTAACTTGTTATTTCTTTGGAAAAACTGCTTTCATCATGACTCTGGGAACGCTGTTCTGGCTCTTTATCGCCGCCTTTGCCATTTGGTACTGGTGGCGTGCCAAGGCTATTAAAGACTCGGTACTTCAAGCCGTTCACCGCTACTGCAAAACCATGGACGTTATGCTGCTTGATGATGCCATCTATTTGCGCGGCATCTGGTTCAAACGAGATGATCAAGGCCAAGTTCGCGTTTGGCGCCGCTTTCTGTTCGATTTCACTTCTACTGGTGAAGAGCGCTATAGCGGCCGAGTTATCATGCTTGGGCCTCGAATATTGAACATGGAACTAGACCCTCACCGCTTTTCTTAATACCCCGAGTTAGCCGGCTCCCGTTGCCACTTTTTGGTTACTGAAACATTCCTGTAATAATTCTGCCTCATTCTTCCCGCAACGCTAACTGTTTGTTGCCATAGGGATTTATCATGATACAACACCGTTCACACCTCACTCAGCAGAGCGCCCTGCCGGGCTTATTGTGTCTGATTTTAATGTTCAGTATGTCCAGCAGCCGCGCTGAAGAGATGGAGATTCACGGCTCCAACACAATCGGTGCGGTACTGGCACCTATGCTGGTCGAAGGTTTCCTTAACAGTCGCGGCAATGAATCCGTCCAAACCCTTGGCAACGGCAAACACAACGAGCAACTCTTGATAGGAAGCCAGAGTGGTGCGCCTCTTCGAATTTTGGTCGCTGCCCACGGTTCCAGTACTGGGTTCAAAGCGTTGAAGGCCAAACGTGCAGATATCTGGGCTTCCTCCCGCCCTGTCAAGCCGACGGAAGTAGAGCAAATGGCGGAACGCGCCAACCTCGAAGATCTTGAAAGCGAGCATGTTATTGCAATAGATGGCCTAGCGGTATTGGTTCATTCTTCAAATCTAATCAATCAACTCAGTATCGATACACTGGCTAGCATATTTTCAGGTGAAGTTCGTAACTGGTCTGAAGTCGGTGGCGCTGACCGGCCCATTAACCTGTATGCGCGGGATGACCGCTCAGGAACCTGGGACACCTTTAAGAGTCTGGTTTTGGGCAATGCCTACCCACTTCATGCTTCGGCCAAACGCTATGAATCAAACGACCAACTCTCAGACGATGTGAGTGCCGACCCCGGAGGCATTGGCTTTTCTGGACTGGCTTCAATTCGTAATAGCAAGGTGCTGGCGATTTCAGATGGCGAAGCTCCCGCGCTGAAACCATCCGTACTAACGGTTGCCAGCGAAGACTACCCGCTTTCCCGACGCTTATTCATGTATACATCCGGCGATGCTACAAAGATCCTAGCGAAAGACTTTATCGAATTCGTACTAGGGGCAGAAGGCCAGAGCCTTGTCTCTAAGTCAGGGTTTGTTTCCCAAAATCCCCTAGCAGTTAAACCCGATTTGGCCGGTAGCACACCATCCTCGTTCAAATTGCTGACACAGAACTATAATCGACTGACCGTTAACTTCCGCTTCTCGGAGGGACGTACCAAGCTGGACAACAAAGCGAAAAGGGACTTGTTCCGAGTTGCCGACTACCTCAGTAGGGAAAATCGCGAAGCGGACGATCTAATGCTCATTGGCTTTGCAGACCAACAAACCAACGAATTACGAGCCCAAATTATATCAGAGCTAAGGGCACTGTCAGTGCGCAAGGCACTCTCCAACCTTGGCGTTCACGATGTTCGCTACACCGGTTATGGTCACTACATGCCAGTAGGTATGTCCGGAGGTACGAGTGGAGAGAAGCGCAACGGGCGAGTTGAAGTTTGGGTTCGTAATCGCTAATAAATAACGCCCCTTCGGCAATCACTTATCCGCATAGCGCACACAACTATGTTTGGGTTTCCTATACTGTCGCTGCCACTCTCCACTAACAGACCGAGACAATGGATATCCATAACGACCAGCGCTTTGCAATCAACCTAAACGTTCGCGGCATCCAGCCTTCAGCTACCCTTCGAATCAATGAGCTGAGCAATCAGCTAAGATCCGAAGGGAAGGACATTATTAAGCTTGGGCTGGGACAGTCTCCCTTCCCTGTTCCAGCGCGTGTTGTCGATGCCCTGAAAGAGCATGCGCACGAAAAGGACTATCTGCCAGTCAAAGGCCTCAAAAGCCTGCGTGAATCCATCGCCGGTTACATCAACCGAAGCGAGCGCATGCGCTGCACTTGGGAGGACGTATTAATCGGCCCCGGCTCCAAGGAGCTGTTATTCATTCTGCAACTGGCCTACTACGGTGATCTACTGATTCCACGCCCAAGCTGGGTCTCCTATGCGCCACAGGCACGTATTATTGGCCGCTCGGTACATTGGCTACCTACCCATGCAGAGAACAACTGGCAGCTTACTGCTGAAGAGCTGGACATCATCTGCCGGGACGATGTATCTCGCCCGCGCATTCTAATTTTGAACTACCCGTCCAACCCCACCGGTTGCACTTACACTGACGACCAGCTATTGGCTATTGCCAACGTTGCCCGTAAATACAAGATCATTTTGCTCTCCGACGAGATCTACGGCGAAGTGCACTTTGAGGGCAAACACAAGTCCATCGCACGCTACTACCCAGAGGGTACTATTATTAGCACCGGGCTTAGCAAGTGGGCTGGCGCTGGAGGTTGGCGCTTGGGAACGTTCATTTTCCCAAAAGAACTTCGCCCTCTGCAGGACGCCATGGCTATCATCGCCAGCGAAACCTACACAGCTACCAGCGCACCCATACAGCACGCTGCGATTACTGCCTTTAACGGCGGCGATGACATAGACGAGTATTTGAACCAGTCTCGTCGTGTGCTGAAAGTGATTGGCGAGTATATGCACCGACGTCTGAGCGACATGGGCGCCGTTGTTCAGAAGCCCGAAGGCGCGTTTTACCTGTTCCCTAACTTCGACAGCTTCCGCGACCAGCTAGCAAGAAAGGACATCAAAACCAGCCAAGCGTTTTGTCAGGCATTGTTGGAAAATACAGGCGTGGCCATTCTACCAGCCAGTGACTTCGGGTTCGTTCCGGATCATCTGGGTGCCCGTTTGGCGTTCGTAGACTTCGACGGAGCCGAGTCTCTGCAGTTGGCAGGGGAAGACTATGCAGACAAGGAGCTTGATGACAACTTTGTCGACAAAGCATGTCCGCGTCTGGTGAAAGCGATGGATAAGATGGAGGCATGGCTGAACAGCCTCTGATCTTGCCATGCTAGACTGGCGCCCTCACTCTTCAGAGATAATAGCGGGGGCGCCATGTCTGACTCTTTTTCCCTACGGGACATCACTGATTTTACAGAAGATCTAGCCCGGGAAGCCGGGGAGCTGATTCGTCGGGAGCGTGAAAACAACACTCTGCGCACCGAATACAAAGCGCAGACTGAGCTAGTCACCCACGCCGACGTTATGGCTGATGAATATATCACCAATGCGATTCGTAAGCGCTTCCCTGAACACCGCATCCTATCGGAAGAATCCATGCCGGATCTCAGTCAAGCTGAGGAGCTGGAAACTCCGCTATGGATCGTAGATCCCATTGATGGCACGGTAAACTACGCTTACGGTCACCCGCAGGTTGCTGTGTCTATTGCTTATGCTGAAAACGGTCGCGTGCAAGCGGGTGTGGTGCATGCACCGTTCCCCGGCGAGACCTTCCGCGCCACACTCGGTGACGGCGCTACGCTCAACGGTAATCCCATCCATCACAGTGGCGCGACAGTTCCAAGGGATTCACTCTTCGCAACTGGTTTCCCCTACACCAAAGACAATCTGGCGCCGCTGGTTAACCGCCTGAATGCAATGATTCACCAATGCCGAGACCTACGCCGCATCGGCTCGGCGGCTCTGGATATCTGCTGGGTGGCCTGCGGCCGTTTGGACATCTACTACGAAAACGTCAGCCCATGGGATTTCGCGGCTGCTCGCTTAATCGCTTTGGAAGCCGGAGCAACGGTTGGCCACTTCAGTGAGGTTCCGGAGGGTTACCCTGCCGACCTCTGGGGTCGCGACATTCTGATTTCGGCGCCTGCAATCTGGGAGCCTATTCGTGAAATTCTTCGTTCGGCCTCTGGGTACGACTAAAGCGCTTGATCCGGCGCCCGCCACCTTTGCAGCCTTCAAAGTTCGGGGCAGGCACACCCAGAAAGGGCCTTCCTGACTGTGCCACCTGGCTAACTTGAGATCTCATCAAAAAAGACGAGCAGAGGCCCGATATATCTTAGCTGCGTGAACGAGGTTGGTGGGGTTGGTCTGCACAGAATGTTGGAGGCCAAGGATGGCCGGAAACAAGCGCACATGGACGTGCTCGTAGCGGTTCTGTGCAGACCAACCCCATCAACCGGCTGCACCATAACAAGCAGGCTACAAGGGCAAGAAAACTCCCAACTAGCCCCAAACACCCTCAGCAACCAACCCCCAACTCTCGTCAAAATCAGCCGTGGGCAGTCGGGAGAACGACGAGCGGATAAACCGCTGGATTCGGCCTTCCATGAATACCAGAACAAAATCCGCCGCCCGTGTGGCACTGGTACGTGACCGCAAGCTCTGGCGGATTTCGCCTTCTTTCAGGGTTTGCCGCACCTGCGTTTCCAAGCGCTCGAAGAACTGCGAGGCACGCTTGCGTAAAGCCTCGTTTTCGCCCACCAACGCATCACCAGTGAGAACACAACATAACCCCGGATTACGCTCCGCGAAAACCAGAACCAAGTGCACCACTTGCTGCAAACGAACCTGCACGTCTTCCTGATCCTGCAGAATAACCTGACAACGAGAAAATACCGCTTCTTCCGCAAATTCCAGCAGCGCTTCAAACATTTTACGCTTGCTAGGGAAATGGCGGTAAAGCGCCGCCTCTGTTACACCAACAGACTTGGCCAGAACAGAAGTCGTGATTCTGGCGCCCGGATCCTTTTCCAGAAGCTCCAATAGAGCGCGGAGAATCGCTTCTCGGCGGCTGGGTTTCTGATCGGTTATGGCCATACTACAGCGCTCTTAATCAGACGTTGACTCAGAAAAAAGTACCATCAAGGGGCGAAGAAGCACTTGCATAGAGCTTTTTGGGCATCCGTCCAGCGAGATAAGCTTCGCGACCTGCTTCAATGGCAAGACGCATCGCATTGGCCATTTTAATAGGATCTTTGGCCTGAGCGATGGCGGTGTTCATCAGTACGCCGTCGCAGCCCAATTCCATGGCAATGGTGGCATCAGAGGCCGTGCCGACACCGGCATCCACCAATACGGGCACCTTGGCATTTTCGACGATCAGCCGAATGTTGTAACGGTTCTGAATACCCAGCCCGGAACCTATGGGTGCGCCCAATGGCATAATCGCGATACAGCCCATTTCCTCAAGACGCATGGCCAATAAGGGGTCGTCGGAGCAGTAGACCATTACCTTGAAGCCATCTTTAATCAGCTCTTCGGCAGCCACCAAAGTTTCCGGCATATTCGGGTATAGCGTTTTGTGTTCACCCAACACTTCCAGCTTCACCAAATCGCGACCGTCAAGCAGTTCTCTTGCTAGTTTGCAGGTGCGCACTGCATCTTTGGCGGTGTAGCAACCAGCTGTGTTGGGAAGGATGGTGTAGTGTTCCGGGGAGATCACATCCAGTAGATTTGGCTCGTCTGGGTTCTGGCCCAAGTTAGTGCGGCGAACCGCCACGGTCACAATGTCAGCACCGCTCATTTCAATGGCATGACCAGTTTCCATCAGGTCGCGATATTTGCCGGTGCCAACCAGCAACCGCGACTGGTAAGTGCGACCAGCAATTTCAAGAGGTTTGTCTTCAGGCAGCTCAATCTTAGGCGTGTCGGTCATAGTGTTTCCGGATTGATAAAACGTAGTGATGTAAATTCACAGCTAAAAGAATTGCGGGCAGACGGGTTTTAACCGCCTCCAATCGCATGAACAACTTCCACGCGATCACCATTACTTAAGGCAAATTCGGCATGTTGGCTACGGGGTACTATGTTTTCATTTACCTCCACTGCCAGTCGCTTACCGGCGATAGCCATTTTTTCTAACAATGCGGCAACCGTGGCCCCTTCTGGCAGCTCCATGGCTTCGCCATTTACCTGAACCTGCATAGCATTCTTAACCTCTGTTTTGAGTCGTATTCTGGCGAAGGCCAACGGTCAGCAGCAGTGCCCAGCCAATCATAAAACATATACCGCCAAGGGGCGTAATCGGGCCAACCCAGCGTATGTCGGTCAGCACTAGCGTATAGAGGCTGCCACTGAATAGCAGGACGCCCGAAAAAAAGAAGCCAGCGGCTAAGCTCAGTCGCCGTCGTGAAAGACCAAAGCCAGATAACAGGGCAACCAGCACCAGCGCAATGGCGTGATACATCTGATAGGTAACGGCTGTTTGAAACACCTCTAAACTACGCTCACTTACGATATTGCGTAGGCCGTGAGCACCGAAAGCTCCAGCCATAACCGCTGTAACCGCAAAAAAAGCGCCTGTAATGATGGGAAGACGCATAACGCCTGTTGGATGCGACTCTATAGATTCAGCAGTCACAGTGGATTTTCTCCCCAGTGTCCAGATTCATCATCGTGAGGGCTCCACCCCAAACGCAGCCAGTATCTAAACCAATAAACTGCGTACTACCTGTCTCACCTTCGATGGCCGCCCAATGCCCGAAAATCACTTTTAAATCATCAGTACGCGGAAATTCAAACCAGGGCGTAAACCCCTTAGGCGCCTTGCCTGCCGACTCTTTTACAGTCAGCTCTAGCCTGCCGTCTTTGGCAATAAAACGCATTCGGGTGAAATAGTTGGTGATGACCCGCCAACGATCCATGCCGGTGAGCTTTTCATTCCAGCCTTCTGGCTTGTTGCCGTACATATGCGCAAAGTATTCCGAAGCCTGCTCTCCACGAATAACATCTTCTACTTCCCGCGCACTAGCAAGGGCCTGCTGGATACTCCAAATATGAGGAATACCTGCGTGGGCCATCATGATGTTGCGTTCACAATCATACACACACAGATTTTGCTGCCGTAGCCAACTCACTAACTTATCGCAATCTGGCGCGTTCAGTATCCCTGTCAGAGTATCTTTGCGCTTCGGCGCATGGCCACCGAGAGCCACTGCCAGCAGATGCAGATCGTGATTACCCAGAACCACCACAGCGGCACTGCCCAAGCTTTCAATATAACGCAAGGTTTTCAGGGAGGATGGCCCCCGGTTAATCAAATCACCCGCCACCCAAAGGCGGTCACGGGAAGGCGAAAAATCCACCTTGGCCAGAACATCCTTCAAGCGGTCATAACAGCCCTGAATATCGCCTATGGCGTAATCAGTCATGGCTGTCTCCAGACACGTCTCCTACGCTTCCCTCACCGGGCTGGGCTCGGCTTTTTTCGTCTGTTAGCGCATCCGCAATGCTGACGTAGTCGGCCAAGCTGAGGTTTTCCGGCCGCAGGCCGTCATTGATGCCCAAAGCTTGCAGTTGCTCAACCGTTACCAGTCCCGCCAAAGCTTTGCGCAGGGTTTTTCGGCGAGCGTTAAACGCTGTTCTTACCACAGCCTGCAGGGTGACAAGATCCTTTGCAGGGTGCGGAAGCTCTGCATGAGGTACTAGCCGCACAATGGCAGAGTCTACTTTTGGCGCGGGCCGGAAGGCGCCGGGGCCTACTTCAAACAAGGGCTGAACTTTGCAGAAATACTGGGTCATGATGCCCAACCGGCCGTAATTGTTATCGCCGGGTACCGCTGCCATCCGCTGTACTACTTCTTTTTGCAACATGAAGTGCATGTCTTGCACCACGCCTGACTGGGACAGCAAGTGAAAAATTAAGGGAGTGGAGATGTTATAAGGCAAGTTGCCAATGATGCGCAGAGGCTTCTCATCCACAAGCTGGCTGAAGTCAAACTTCAGTGCGTCGGCTTCGTGGATATGAAAATCGGGATAGTTGAAAAACTTGGTACGCAGCACAGGAATGAGATCGCGGTCTAGCTCCACCACCTGAAGTTTCGGGTTAACCGCTAAAATTTCCTCTGTTATTGCGCCAAGCCCCGGGCCAATTTCGACAATGGCGTCGTCTGCCTTCGGGTGAATGGAGCGAATAATGCGCTCAATCACGCCAGGATCGTGAAGAAAATTCTGGCCAAACCGTTTTCTGGCCTGATGGCCGGCTTTTTTGCTCACTCAGGTTTCTCTCTTTTTAGCGGATTTGAGGGAGCGCGCCATTTGCTCGCCCACTCGAATAGCGGTATGCAAACTGCCCGCATCGGCCTTGCCTGTGCCAGCGAGGTCCAGAGCCGTGCCGTGATCCACGGATGTGCGCACAATGGGTAACCCAAGGGTGATATTTACCGCGCGCCCAAAGCCCTGAAATTTAAGCACTGGTAAGCCCTGGTCGTGATACATGGCCAAGGCGGCATCGGCGTCGTCTAACCAATGGGGCGTGAACAGCGTGTCTGCCGGTAGGGGCCCAACCAGCTGTATTCCTTGGCCGCGGAGGGTCTCAAGGGTTGGCTCAATCACGTCAATTTCTTCCCGGCCAAGGTGGCCCCCTTCACCTGCGTGGGGGTTTAGCCCCGCAACCAGAATTTTCGGCTGCGCAATTCCGAAAAATGTTTTCAGATCGGCGTTTAAAATGGTGGCAACTTGCGTCAAACGCTCGGGCGTAATCGCAGCGGATACGTCTTTGAGGGGTAAGTGAGTGGTTACCAAGGCTACTCGCAGCTCTTCGGTAGCCAGCATCATAACCACCCGTTCAACGCCACAGAGCTCCTGCAAAAATTCAGTATGACCACTGAATTCGATACCTGCTTCATTGATCACGCCTTTGTGAACCGGCGCCGTAACCATGCCGTCGAAATCACCCTCAAGACAGCCTTTGGCTGCAACGGTGAGAGTGTCCAAAACATAGCGACTGTTAGCCGTGTCGAGCTCGCCCGCTTGGTGCGAAATACAACCTTCTACATGCAATACGGAAAGCTCGCCCACACCCTTTCTTGGCGCCGACCCTGGCCGCCAAGAATGTAGCTTTACGTCGAGCCCTAGAAGTCCGGCTCGCGCCGCCAGCATTGGCTGGCTGGCAATCACGACCACGCCCACATCACGCTGCGCTGCGGCCAACTCTAGACATAGCTCGGGACCAATGCCTGCCGGCTCTCCGGCAGTCAGTGCGAGAACAATCTCTTCAGCCATTATTTTGCAGTTTCCTGCGCATTGGCAGACTCATCGTCTGCATACTCACCTTTGAACTCGACAAAGGCTTCATCCCGGATTTCTCTAAGCCAGTTTTGCAGCTCGGTTTCGAACTTACGGCGATAAATGGCCTGACGGGCTTCGGCCTCTTTCACATCTGTACTGATGTCTTTCTGGCGGCGCTCTTCAACCTGAAGAATATGCCAGCCAAATTGCGAGCGGAACGGCCCTTTATATTCGCCGACACTAGCCTCCTGCATAGCCTGTTCAAACGCGGGCACCATTTGACCCGGGCTTACCCAGCCCAGATTGCCACCGTCAGAGCCAGAAACTGGGTCGTCTGAGTACTGTCGCGCCAACACGGCAAAATCAGCACCGTCTTTAAGCTGTTGAGACAGTTCACGAATGGTCGCTTCCGCCTCGGTATCGGTTATGGCTTCAGACGGGCGAATCAGAAGATGGCGCACGCGGTTTTGCTGGATAACCTGCTTTTGGGTGCCCCCGCGCTTCTCCATCACCATAACCATGTGAAAGCCACTGTTGTTCTCCAGAACCTCGGAAGGAATACCAACCTCAAGATCTGGTACAACTGGCGCCACCAGTGACGGTAACTGGCGCTCGCTACGCCACCCCATATCTCCGCCTTCAAGGGCATTGCTGGCATCAGATTCAGCTACCGCTACCTCGCGAAAATCACGACCGTCGAGAATGGCAGTACGAAGTTCTTCTGCTTTCTCGCGGGTGGCGTCAACAGCTGCATCATCAGCAGGGTTATCCAGTTCGATAAAAATATAAGCAAGCCGGTATTCAGCATCGTTACCACCCGTGGATTCCAACGCTTGCAGGTAGTTTTGAACCTCACGGTCGGTAACGCGAACCCGGTTGCCAACCTGTCGCTGCTGGACGCGCCCAGTAAGCATTTCCTGACGGATCTGCTCCCGAGCCTGCCGATAGCTTACGCCCTCAACGGCAAGCTGGTTTTCAAACTCGGCTAAGCTAAGACCATTTCGCTCAGCAATGTTGGCGATGGTTTCGTTCAGCTCGTTATCGCTGATGCGCATACCCATTCTATCCGCCATCTGCAGCTGGACCGATTCGGTAATCAGCTGTTCCAGAACCCGTTCTTCAAGGAGGCGACGGGGCGGCAGGCCAGTTCCTTGGGCACTGAGACGCCCGGTGATTGTGTTAATTCTGGCCTCCAGTTCAGTCTGTAGGACCACATCATCATCAACAATGGCCACAACCTGATCAAGCAGCTTGCGCTCGGCCTGAGCCGCAAAAGAAAGCACCACTGCCAACAACATCAGCAATGTTTGTAAACCCTGGCGAATCGTCGCCTTCATAATCACCTCTTAATGAAGAAATAAGCCTGCGGATAGGGTACCGGAATGGCACAGTTGCCGTCAGGGGGTGCTAAATAGCAACGTTAATCAGACGGCTCAGAAACGACGCCGCTCACGCTCGTCAAAACCATAAATTGCCTTAGAGATCGATGTGGATGCGCCGCCACTGCCGCCCAGACCTTTTAGCTGAACCTGGAAAAGCAAACGGCTATCCAGAGTTTGATCATCCGTCAAATAATTCTGGTGAACCACTTGGATGCTCCAGCAACAGTTGTTGTACTCGATCCCGGCAAGTGAACCAACGGTGCGATCCAAATCCGAATCGTACACCCAGCGGCCGATTAGGCTAACACGGTCTGTTGCCGGAATAACCGCCGCAATATCCGATTGCTCCAACTCTCCCTTGCTGTAGGTATGGCCAATACTCGCCAAATACCGGTAGTCCCGAGAATGAAAAATTAGCTGGCTGCGCCCCTCTTCAGTATCGCCGGTATCGGGGTCCCAGAGCCCTGAAGACCGAACCTGCAGGTTTTGTAGAGGGCTTAACACCACTTCGCCCGCGAGCGGCGAGCGACTGCGATCACCCCCGCCCTCGCCGAACAGAGTCACCTCACGATCATCAAGATACTGAATCTGGCCGATACTGAAACGGGCCCGCTCGGAGCCGGTCACCAGATCATTAAAGCGGCTAGTCAAGGCCACCGCTAACTGGTTTGCATCACCTACCCGATCGCCTCCAACAAAGCGGTCTGGCCGAAATAACTGCTCAAAGCGGAAGGTCTGCAAGGCGGTATCAAACGAGGGAATGTCGTTCTGGTCCGCTTCCGCATCAGCCCAAGCGTAATATAGACGGGGCTCAAGAGTTTGGTTGTAGGGCACATCAAACAAGGTAGATTGGCGATCAAAGTACAGGCCGTTGTCCCACTCCACCACTGGAACGGTACGATCGAAACTGTCACTACCGGCGCTGTAATCTTCCAGCTCGTAACGGGTGTAATCCAGACTGACCGAAGGGCGACTGAAGCCCCAAAGTGCACGCATTGGCAACGCCAATTCAGGGCGAGCCAGAAAACGCTGACCGTTGGCCTTATCGAGCCCTGTTAACGTGTCATTGTCTCGGTAGAACCAGCTGTACTGACTTTCTAGCCCGGCTTCTAACCATCCTGCCTCGGTACTGCCAGCGTAAATCATTTCTGGCAATTGGGCGTAAGGCCTATCCGCCTGTGCAATTCGGTCGCTGACGGTCTGGTAGTCGTTAAGATATATATCAAAAAACTGATTCGACCCTTGATAGCGCACACCGCCTTTGCGCTGCAGATGCGTGGTCTGGTCAATTTCCAAACTACGGTTCAGGTCGCTCAGGTAATCCTCGTCACTGACTACTGAAAAATCGCCGTACCCCGTCCAACCACTGCCTAAGGCCGCCCGCGTGGACGCATCCAACCCCCAACGCTGGCCAGACTCCCCAGGGTTCTCATCTTCGTAGTCGGAATCATTATCTATAT
Source organism: Marinobacter salexigens (assembly GCF_018860765.1). GTDB lineage: Bacteria > Pseudomonadota > Gammaproteobacteria > Pseudomonadales > Oleiphilaceae > Marinobacter > Marinobacter salexigens_A. The sequence continues at coordinate 1,054,872 of NZ_JAHKPV010000001.1, read as the reverse complement.
AGCCAAGCTGAAGGGTTGTTTGGCCAAAATCGCTTAGGTAACGACCCTCAACCTCGTTGAACAGCCCACGGCCATGAATGTACTGCGGCGTTAGAGTGGCATCGTAATGGGGGGCCAAGTTCAGGTAATAAGGGGCCGCCATGAAGACTCCGCTACCTGCGCTGGAAGAACCAAATTGCGGATAAAGGAAGCCAGTTTTGCGGCGATCATCAATGGGAAAGCTGGCGTAAGGCCAGTAAAACACCGGTACATCTAAAACCTCAAGACGAACATGTTTCGCTGTTCCGAAACCCTCGCTCTGATCCAATTCAATCTCGGAAGCAACAATAGCCCAATCGTTTTGCTGAGGACCGCATGTGGTTAGCATGCCATCGCGAATTTCTACCAAAGAGTCGTCTAGCCGAGATAGACTTCCCGCCCTACCGCGCATTTCCGGCTCGTGCAGAAGGAAGGTCGCGGTGTTGATATCAAAGCGCCCTGAATCCACATCGTATTCTGCCCGCTCCCCAGTCAGCAAAAAGCCGTTACCGCGGCTGACCAAAGGGCCTTCAATCGATAGCCGGCCAATATTCTGGCGATACCGCGCTTCGGAACCCGACACTCGGAAGCTCCCCTGTCGCACTTGAACATCGCCTTGGAGGTACAGTTCTTGATCAATTTCATAGCGGGCGCTCAAGCCGCTCGCCTGCAAGGCAGCCGCCTCGCCAGCCGTTTCACCAAACAACCCCGAACCGCCCTCTTCGGAGCCAGACGGCAAGTATCCGCCAGCGCAAAACGCCGGTAGCGAATGTCTGACAGCATCCGGAAGCTGGCTTTTCGGGCGCCAATCCATTTCAGCGGCAGAAGGTGCTTCTTCACCGGAGGACAAACCAGCCACCGACATTAGGACGCATCCGGCAAGCAGGCCCACAAGCCGGCGCAGCAATGTGCCGTTCTGCTCTTGCAGATAGCTGTCGGGCATTGGCACGATGGCAAGGTTCCTGTTCCAGTTGCATGAAGGAGTGTGCATGACGCAACGGGCACCAATACACAAACAACAGCGGCCTAGTTTACACATGCCTCTGAGGCTTGTTAACGGAAACGGAGCCGGATACACGAAACTCCGCTGCAAAAGCGCGTTACCCTCTTTATACTCCTTGCAAAGGAGCCGTGATAACAGCACCTGAACAGTACACGTGCTCATGGCTTGTACACTGTTTTGACATCAATGCACTTTAATAACGCCAGGACAATTGCCCGAGCTATGGATAACCGACTGCAGATGCTGACTACTTGGGTCAGCCAGTTTCCCGGTTTCGAGAACGCCGAAGCCATTCCCGTTTCCGGCGACGCCAGTTTCCGGAGTTACTTCCGGGTACATAACACGGACACCAACGGCAGCGAAGAATCCTTTATTGTTATGGACTCACCGCCAGAGCTGGAGGACTGCAGGCCGTTTATTCACATTGGTCAGCATTGGCTTGATTCAGGCATTATGGTTCCGAAGATTATTGAAGCCGACCCAGCGCACGGTTTTCTCTTGTTGGAAGACTTCGGCGACCGGTTAATGCTAGGCCAGCTAACCCCGGATACGGTAGATTCCCTGTACCAAAGCGCGCTGGATGAACTCTTCCTTATTCAGCAGGTTCCCGCTCATCCCGACTACCCGCTACCCGCATACGACGCGGCCTTACTGAACCGCGAAATGGGCTTATTCCGGGACTGGCTGCTAGAAAGCTATCTAGGGCTGGAACTGGACAACATCGAAAAATCCATGCTCGACACCACCTTTGCCCTGCTTCGTGAAAGCGCTCTGGCGCAACCGGCAGTGACCGTGCACCGGGATTACCACTCCAGAAATTTACTGGTGCGCGAACAACATAGCCGCCCCGGAGTTATCGACTTTCAGGATGCGGTGACCGGGCCCATTACTTACGACGTCGTTTCGCTGCTCAAGGACTGCTACATACAGTGGCCTGAAGAACGTATTTACGACTGGCTGGAAGCTTTCCGAAAACAGTCTTTGGAGGCGGGTCTTCACCGCGCAGACTGCGACACCTTCCGCCACTGGTTTGAACTTATGGGCATTCAACGGCACCTCAAAGCAGCAGGGATTTTTGCCCGTCTGGCCATGCGCGACGGAAAGCGGCGCTATTTGGACGACATTCCCCGCACTCTTGGGTACTTACTAGCCGCCAGCAAACGCCAGCCTGCACTGAGGCACTTCCATGACTGGCTGGCAACGGTCGCTGTGCCAAAAGCGGAAGAATTGATTGGCCCACTTCCTGCGCAGGAGCACACAGCGTGAAAGCGATGATTCTTGCCGCTGGTAAGGGTGAGCGTATGCGGCCGCTCACCCTTACCACGCCAAAGCCCCTGCTCAGCGCCGGTGGAAAGCCACTCATTGAGCATCACCTTGAGCATCTCAATCGTGCTGGTTTTCGGGAGGTGGTGATCAATCATGCCTGGCTCGGGGAGCAGATTGAGTACACCTTGGGAGGGGGCGAGCGCTTCGGCTTATCGCTGCGGTATTCCAGAGAAGGTGAGCCTTTAGAAACCGCCGGAGGCATTGTCCGCGCCCTGCCGATGCTTACATCGAACGAGACCGATTGGTTCATGGTTATAAACGGCGATATTTGGACCGACTTCGACTTAAACCGGCTACAACCTCCAACCTCTGATTCTCACTCCGTTCTCGATGCCATTCTGGTGATGACAGACAACCCCACACACCACCGCAAAGGCGATTTTTGTTTGAACCACAACGGCCTACTCTCCGAGGAATGTGCTGGGAAAGAAGGCGAGAAACTAACCTTCACTGGCATCAGCCTGCTACATAGAAGGCTGTTTGAAGGGCTGACCGACCAAGCCGGAAAGCTCGGGCCGGTTCTGCGCACAGCCATGGCAAAGGGTCGGGTGGCTGGGCTGCATCACTTCGGGCGTTGGGTTGATGTCGGAACGCCTGAGCGGTTGCGGGAATTAGACCGACAACTGGCCATTCAGGAGCCCTAGTGCGATGGCGACTCGCTCTGCGCAACCGGCCTTACCTCCTAGAATGGAGGCCGCCTTCTCCGGCCTATTGGCCAAGCTTTCCGCCTCCAACCATCAGGCACACAAGCTGATAGGCCAAACCAGCCTGCCCCGATGGTGCAGACGCCCACTGTTTTTCTTTCTAGGCTATATTGCAAAAGCAGAAGGTAGGGTTTCGGAGCAAGATATAGGTTTTGCAGAAAATCTGATCAAAGCTCTAAAGCTGTCGAAGCGACAAAGACACAAAGCCATTAACAGCTTCCAAAAAGGCAAAGCCTCTGAAACCCTGCCGCCGCTCATTGGGCTCACACTGAGGCTCAGCCATCGAATATGGCCTACCCCGGCACTAAAGATGGCTATTTGTCTGTGTCACGCTGCCCAACTGAAAGGCCGACCGAGTAAGCCCCGTCGTTATCGCTGCGAAGATACGATTGATCAGATTGGCATGCCAGTTACCATCAGCGAAGACATTTTTGACAGCTACGCCAGCCGGGTATGGGGCGACATCAGCGGCGCACCCTCTGCACCAGTCAATCTCGAGCAGGCCTGCGCATTGCTTGGCGTAACAAGGCGCGACCCTATTGCAACAATCAAGCGGGCATACCGGAAAAAAGTCTCTGAGTGCCATCCCGACAAGCTACTGCAACAGCAACTCAGCGCCGCTGAGCATGCGTTGGCCAAAGAACGCCTTCTGCGCTACCAACAGGCCTGGGAGCTAATCCGGCGACACTACAAGTAAACGCTAATTATTTGGTGGGTGCTGCCTGACAATCATTAGTCACTATTGACGATCATCCCGCTTTAACCATGCGGATATCCTGCTCGCAACTGCCTTGCCATCTCGTGGCATAAAGTCGATGTCTGCCCCCACATTTTGCCGACTAAACCCTTGCACACCGGCCCGCTCCAAATCCGCCTTGCGCTGCCCGCTTGCATCGGATAAAGACAACTCCAAAATACGAGGTACGGAAGCTTTGTTTACGTTTTCCGCCAACTGCTTTGCATCACGCGGATAGAATTTTGGGCCACCCCATATCAGCGCAGTAGGTGCTGCTAATTCAGCTGCATAGGCCACAACGTGATTACTTCCCCGCCCTATTCCTACTAACGCTGTCAGCTCATATTCACGGTTTTTAAGCTCCGCAGCCGCCGCCGCGAGTTCATCGAGAATGCGTTTGCGGTAGGCAGTCTCCAGATCGCTTGGGGCTTCCGCCGCCAAAACATCAATCGCAGCTGAACTTGGCACCCCCGGGCTCTGCCCCTCAGCTTCCGGTTTTGGCTCGGGCGCAACGAGCGGTCGCTCAAGAATCCGTTGAAGGGCCTCCGACGGCGGCTCAAGGCCTAAACTAAGCACCGCCAATTTACGATTGGCCAATTCTCGCGCCAAAGTACCAGTAAGCCCAGACGCTGCGTTCTCCCCCTCATCCGCCAAAATAATGACCGCACCTCTTGCGGGAGTTTTCGTTTCGGGCCAAAACAGCGCCAGCGTGCGAGCGCCGTCTTCAAGTTCCAGCCACAACGCAGAATCCGGAAATCTGTGGTTCAACCCCCACTCACCCAAACCGGAAGACACACCGCTACGCACTTCATTCGGAGTCGGCGAGATAACTGCTTCATCCTGTGCCAATACTGGCACAGCAGTGCCTAACATGATCCCGGCCACAAGCCATCCGGAAATGCTCATGAGGTAAGGGCTTTGGCTTATTGTTCTGAATCGGCGCACAGTTCCTACTCCTCTGGCTACGAAAACACTGTCCTGTGCTGTTAGACTGTCATTATTATTAATAGCTGCCAATTGTTTGCGAGACCCGTGATGAATCCTTATCTGATTGCCCCATCCATTCTATCTGCCGATTTTGCCCGTTTGGGCGAAGAGGTAGATAACGTTCTGGCCGCAGGCGCAGACGTGGTGCACTTTGACGTTATGGACAACCACTACGTGCCCAATCTGACCATCGGGCCGATGGTTTGCGAAGCTCTGCGCAAACACGGCGTTACCGCGCCCATCGACGTACACCTTATGGTATCGCCGGTTGACGACCTAATTCGCATGTTCATCGACGCTGGCGCGAGCTACATAACTTTCCACCCGGAAGCATCCCAACACATTGATCGTTCCCTCCAACTGATTCGAGAGGGAGGCTGCAAGGCGGGCTTGGTGTTTAACCCGGCCACACCGCTGCACCACATGGATCATGTGATGGACAAGCTCGATATGGTGCTGATGATGTCAGTTAATCCCGGGTTCGGTGGCCAGAAATTTATCCCCGGCACCCTTGATAAGCTTAGAGAGGCCCGAAAACGTATCGACGCTAGCAATTACAATATCCGTTTGGAAATAGACGGAGGCGTGAAAACCGATAATATTCGTGAAATTGCGGAAGCCGGTGCAGATACCTTCGTTGCCGGCTCAGCTATTTTCAATACTGACGACTACAAAGCCACTATTGATGCCATGCGGCTAGAGCTCGAACAAGCTCGCATGGCGCTAGGCCATACGGTAACGGGTCAGTGAGCCTAGCAGGCCTGTTTAACCAGCGCTGGCCCGGCGTTGCCCTGTTTGATCTTGACGGCACTCTGGTAGACAGCGCTCCGGATCTTGCTGCTGCAGTTGATTGCACCCTTGAACAGCTGGGGCGCAAACCCGCTGGCCTTGAACAGGTGCGAGAGTGGGTGGGCCACGGTTCTCCCGTTTTGATGCGCCGAGCCTTAGCTGGCAAAGCCGATTGGGAACCCGCGAGCGCTGCAGACGACGCCTTGTTTGACGATGCTCTAACGTTGTTTTACAACAATTACCGGCAACTCAACGGCAAGCACGCTGTAGTGTACCCCGGAGTAAAAGCCTGCCTTGAATCCTTAAGTAAACGGGGTTGCCCCATGGCTGTGGTGACCAACAAGCCGGAACAGTTTGTAAGCCCACTTCTGAAACAACTGGAGCTGGACCACCACTTCAAACTGGTGGTCGGTGGCGATTCACTGGACACCAGAAAGCCAGACCCGGGTCCTTTGCTCCATGCCATGAAAGCTCTAAACGGCAGCCGCGGCACCACGGTAATGGTTGGCGACTCTGCTGCAGATGTCAGCGCCGCTCAAGCTGCGGGTATTCCTTGCGTCGCTGTCACCTATGGCTACAATTTTGGACGCTCGATACAGGCACTGGGAGCAGACGCTGTGGTTGATTCCCTGAGCGAGCTTTTGTAACCTCTCAGATCTTGTACATTCATTCTTATCAATTCGGGAGATTCCTGCCGTGCAGGGACTGAATCTGACTGCAGCGCGAGGCATCCTCACGACCCGCGCAACACGATGGTGGCGATGGCGTACCGGCTGAAAATACTCAGCTCGGCGAATAGCGCGCGCATGCCCGCTTGACGCCACCACTCGACAGGACCGGCCAGTATTGCCAATGGCCTGCTCGAACGCAGATCAGATCTCAGGAAGCCCGACCATGAACTCCGAACAATTCCGTAAGCTGGCCCAAGCTGGCTTCAACCGTATCCCCGTGTATCGCGAAGTCCTTGCGGACATGGATACTCCTTTAAGCACCTACCTCAAGCTCGCCAGCGGGCCTTACTCGTACCTGTTTGAATCCGTTCAGGGCGGCGAAAAATGGGGCCGGTACTCCATCATCGGCCTGCCCAGTCAGGAAGTGCTCAAGGTATTCAACCATCGGGTAGAGATTCGCCGTCATGGGGAACTGGTTGAAAGCGCTGAAGTGGATGACCCGCTGGCGTTTGTGGCCAATTACCAGGCACGCTTCAATGCGCCTGATCTGGAAGAGCTGCCGCGGTTCAACGGTGGTCTGGTGGGCTACTTCGGCTACGACACTGTGCGCTATATCGAAAAGCGCCTTGCGTCTAGCTGCCCCCCGGACCGAATCGGCACGCCCGACATACTGCTGATGGTATCCAACGAGCTGGTGGTGTTCGATAACCTGCGCGGCAAACTGCACCTGATTGTGCACGTGGATCCAGCAGACCAAGGCGGTTACGAACTGGCCCAAACCAGACTCGACGAACTCGAACAGAAGCTGCACCGACAGACCGCCAATGCTCCGCAAACGCCAATGCATCTGCGCGGAAAAACCGTGGATGAAAGCGAGTTTGTGTCTGGCTTCAGTCAAGAAAAGTTCGAAGCAGCGGTGGATAAAATCAAAGACTACGTGCTGGACGGCGACGTGATGCAAACCGTCATCTCTCAGCGCATGTCCATTCCGTTTGAAGCTCCACCCCTAAACTTGTACCGCTCACTACGGGTATTGAACCCATCGCCGTACATGTACTTTTTGGATCTAGACGACTTCCACATCGTAGGCTCATCGCCAGAAATTCTGGCGCGCATGGAAGATAGAGAAGTCACCGTTCGCCCCATCGCGGGCACCCGCAAACGTGGTGCCACAGATGCGGAAGACCGGGCTCTGGAAGCCGAGCTCTTGGCAGACCCGAAAGAAATTGCCGAGCACCTGATGCTGATTGATCTGGGTCGCAACGATGCCGGTCGCGTATCGGAAACCGGCACCGTAAGACTCACTGAAAAAATGGCCGTGGAGCGGTACTCCCACGTGATGCACATAGTGTCCAACGTAACCGGCCAAGTAAAAGACGGCACCAGCTGCCTGGACGTACTCAAAGCCACCCTGCCCGCAGGTACTCTGAGCGGAGCCCCGAAAACCCGGGCCATGGAGATCATCGACGAACTGGAACCGGTCAAACGCGGTGTGTACGGCGGTGCCGTGGGCTACCTCTCGTTTAACGGCAACATGGATACCGCCATCGCTATCCGAACTGCCGTGATCAAAGACAAAACCCTGCACATACAGGCTGGCGCTGGCATTGTTGCCGACTCTGTACCTCGCCTTGAATGGAAAGAAACCATGAACAAGGGCCGCGCTATCTTCCGCGCGGTGGCCATGACCTACAACGACTTTGACCACTGAGGCGAGGGAAACATCATGCTATTAATGATCGACAACTACGATTCCTTCACCTACAACGTGGTGCAATATCTCGCGGAACTGGGTGCCGACGTACACGTACACCGAAACGACGAAATCACCGTGGAACAGATTGAAGCCCTGAACCCCGAAAGGCTCGTGGTTTCCCCCGGCCCCTGCACGCCAAATGAAGCCGGGGTGTCCATGGAAGCCATCCGCCACTTTGCTGGCAAGATACCCATCCTCGGCATCTGCCTCGGCCATCAAGCCATCGGTCAGGTATTCGGCGGCAACATCATCCGCGCAGGGCGAGTAATGCACGGCAAAGTTTCCCCTGTTTACCACCAGAACACAGGCGTATTCCGAGGCCTCAACAACCCTGTGCAAGCTACCCGCTATCACAGCCTTGTCATTGAACAAGCCAGCCTGCCGGACTGTCTGGAAATGACCGCCTGGACCCGCAACAGCGACGGTAGCGTGGAAGAAATCATGGGGGTGCGCCACAAAACCATGGCCATCGAAGGGGTGCAGTTCCACCCTGAATCCATCATGAGCGAACAGGGCCACGAACTGCTGCGCAACTTCCTGCGAACCCAATAAAAAGGCACAACCAATGAATATGAAAGACGCACTGAACCGGGTGGCCGAAAACCTGGACATGTCCCGGGAAGAAATGAAAAGTGTGATGCGCATCGTCATGAACGGCGAAGCGACCGATGCCCAGATTGGCGCCCTGCTTATGGGCCTGCGCCTCAAAAGCGAAACCGTCGACGAAATCACTGGTGCCGTGGAGGTCATGCGCGAACTGGTTTCCGGCGTAACCATTAAAGCCGAACCTTTGGTGGATATCGTAGGCACTGGCGGAGATGGCTCTAACCTGTTCAACGTTTCTTCAGCCTCGGCGTTTGTGGTTGCAGCGGCTGGCGGCTTTGTGGCCAAGCATGGTAACCGTGCGGTTTCTTCCAAAAGCGGCAGTGCCGATCTGATTGAACAGGCCGGTATCAACCTCAACCTGACGCCGGAACAGGTCGCCCGCTGCGTAGAGCAGATTGGTGTCGGCTTCATGTTTGCCCCGGCCCACCACGGCGCCATGAAGCATGCCGTAGGCCCACGCAAGGAAATGGGTTGCCGCACCCTGTTCAACATTCTCGGCCCCATGACCAATCCTGCAGGCGTAAAACGCCAACTTCTGGGTGTATTCAGTAAAGCCCTCTGCCGCCCTATGGCAGAAGTGCTGCAAAAACTCGGTTCTGAACACATCATGGTAGTAGCATCCAACGATGGTCTCGACGAAATCAGCCTCGCCAGCGCCACTCATGTAGCTGAACTGAAAAATGGCGAGATCACCGAATATGACATCACCCCGGAAGACCTGGGTATTAAAAGCCAGAGCCTTGTAGGCTTGTCCGTAAATAATGCCGAAGACTCCCTGAATCTGATCAAAGCCGCCTTCGGCCGCGGCCACGATGACATGGCGGAAAAAGCCCGGGACCTGATCGCTCTCAACGCAGGCGCAGCTATTTACGTATCCGGTCTGGCGCCAACAGCTAAAGCAGGCGTGGAAATGGCCCTCGATGCCATGGGCTCTGGCCTTGCGGCTGGAAAACTCGCAGAACTGGCGGATTTTTCACACTGTTTCTGAGAAAAAAAACAGGCTCTGGCTTACCGGGCAGCACACAAAGCTTTGCTTTTAGCTTTTGGCAGGCTTCACCAAACTCTGAGAGCGTGCCGCTAATCGCTTCTCAAAACTGTCTGCAGCCAAGGATGACTGCAGCCAAGCCCTACATGGACGTATTCACGGGCGTGTTTTGAGAAGCGATTAGCGGCACGCTCAGGCACGGACTGAATCACACAATGAACAAGCAAAACGACAAGACCCCAACCATCCTGCGCAACATCGTAGAAAGAAAGTGGGAAGAAATAGGCACCCGCAAACGGCAAAAAAGCCTAGAAGACCTCAAAGCTCAGGCTGGCGACCAACCCGAAACCCGCGGCTTTGCCAACGCCCTACGCCAACGCATAGAAGCCAGCAAACCCGCTGTCATCGCCGAAATCAAGAAAGCCTCACCCAGCAAAGGCATACTGCGCGACCCCTTTGAGCCCGCCGAAATCGCCGAAAGCTACGAAAAAGGCGGTGCCGCCTGCTTGTCAGTACTCACTGACCACGACTTCTTTCAGGGCCACGAAGACTACCTGATAGCAGCCCGCAACGCCTGCAGCCTCCCGGTTATCCGCAAAGACTTCATGGTGGCTCCCTATCAGGTGTACGAAGCGCGCACCATCGGCGCCGACTGCATACTCCTGATTGCCGCCTGTCTCACCAAAGACCAGATGCAGGAACTGGAAGGCATCGCACATGAAACAGGCATGGACGTACTGGTCGAAGTGCACAATAGCGAAGAAATGGACGAAGCACTGACGCTGAGCACGCCGTTGGTGGGCATTAACAACCGCGACCTGCACAGCTTCGACGTTTCTCTGGACACCACTTTTAACTTGCACCAACGCATAGGTCCAGAGCGCATGGCGATTACCGAAAGCGGCATCATGACCCGTGCCGACGTGGAAGCCATGAGCGGCCGGGGCATCTACGGTTTTCTCGTGGGCGAATCCTTCATGCGCGCTGCTAATCCCGGCGCAAAGCTGCAGGAACTCTTCTTCCCCAGCTAACCTAACCCAGCGCGAAATGAGACATAAAACCCAGACCTGCCTGCACAAGTCAGGCTGGGTCCCTCAAAGCTTCCTGCAACAGCAGCTGCAAATGCTCTGGCAGCTTTGACGACAACGCCAGCGCCTGCTCATGAGCGCGTGGCGACATTTTACCCCAGGTACGACGCACGATTCTCAGCCACTTCTCCCGCTCGTACTCCGCGTTGTCGGCATAGAACTGCGCAAAGTATTTTTCCAGAAACACCATGCAGGCGACATCTTCGAGCAGCTGAGTGTCCGCGTCTTTGCGCAGCTCCCGCTTGGTCAGAATTACCTCCACCCGCTCACATTCACTTTCGGGATATCCGCAGTCGGCCATAATCTCGGCCGCCCTGCGGCCATGCATACGCCCACAGGCCTGACGCCATTCATAATAGGATTTTCGGCCTTCCGGGTAATCGCTGCGGGGCATTTTCCAGCGCTCAAGGTGCTGGGCACGACAGGCGATCTGCATCCGGTCCGATGGCACAGGCTCCAACTCATACAGCCATCGCGTCATGTGCAGGCTATAAACGTACTCTCTGGGCAGGAGCTCGCCAGCCATAGCATCCATATTGGGATCCGCGCGATTTGCACTGTCGATCGCATCCAGAGCACACTTCACAGATCCACACTCCATACTGTCTCCTTTTGCGACACAATTACCCCTCAGGAGTTATTGTGTCTGGCGTCATATTGACTGATGATTATAACTACTGGCAGCCGGATTATGATTATGGTGAGAACTTCAGACCTCAAACCGCCATACAAAAAGGTACCACTCAAATGGCTGCCCGCCTATGAGGCATACATACGGACGGTAGAAGGACACGTGGCCATTGTTGCTGCCTGGGTACTTCTGATCACCGTGATCTTCTACCAGTTCTCCCATGAACTGCGCCTCGCCCACCACCACCCGGATCTCTGGTTAACGGAGCTTCTTTTCCGGCTACCGGTTCTGCTCAGCACGTTGTTAACGCTGCTCTCCCACTATACCAGCACCCCTCGATGCCAGAGCCGTCACTTGCTCAGAGTGATGGGAATTTCGGTAATGTTCATGATACTTGGGCTATTTCTGATTCACTACAACGGACGGACTGCCGACACCTATCAGATAACCAACGGCATGGTTATAAGCTTTTTCGGCGTGGCCATTCTCTCGGTAAGAGGGTCACGAGAGTGGTGGTTAATGTTCGCCCTGCCCCTCACAATCTTTGCGCTGGTGGCTTGGGCGCGGGGTCTGGCACTTCCAGAACTGCTCCCCTTCATGTTTGACCCTCTGGTGATGGTAACCATCGGGGTAGTGACAAGCGCAGCGCTACGGCACCACACACAGCCTGATCCTCGGGGATCTCGACCGATTCAAGCGGGTAAATGATGATCACGGGCACGACAGTGGCGATATTGTGCTGAAAGAAACAGCACAAAGGCTGAGCAGCCAAATGAGGGCTCAGGACGTTCTCTGTCGATGGGGTGGCGAGGAAATCCTGATTCTGTTACCCGAAACCGACCTGAAGGGCGCTCTGCATCTGGCGGAAAAACTCCGCTTATCTATTGCCGGGGAGCCTATGCGTGCCGGCGAACATCTCATACCCCAGACCATCAGCCTTGGAGTCACCAGTTGCCGGGGGCGGGACGCTATTGAAAACGCCATCAAACGGGCCGATGAAGCCCTCTATAAAGCGAAAGACGGTGGCCGTAACCGCACAGAGGTTATCGCGCCACCGCAATCCGAGTATGCCGTTACTGATCGCCAGGGCATATAGTTCACCGAACCAGTGACGATATGCGCCAGCGATCGAGGTTATCAGACCTGCGCCGACGCACGCGTTTTTATGCGGTCGTACCAAGCCTGAAGGTTCGCATGCTCCGGGGAGATACGAATATTTACTACCCGCGCGAACGCAACCGTTGTAAATGCATTGATGTCAGCAGCGGTAAAGCGATCGCAACAAATGTAGTCTCGCTCGGCAAGGTGATTATCGAGAAACGCCATGAACTTGGTAACGCTCTTGCCGCAATCCTCACCCCATTCCTTGATAGGGTTCATCCGATCCTTGAAGTAACCACTGGTATGCTGAAAGCACATGCCCGTCGGCATAAAGAAGTAGAACTCAACCCACCTGACCCATTGCTCGATCAGAGCTTTCTCTACAGGTGTATCTCCCAGAAGAGTGGGGGCTTCCGGATAACTTTCTTCGAAGTAGCGGCAAATGGCCATGGTCTCGGAGATGCAGGTTCCATCATCCAGCTCCATAACCGGTACTTTTTTCATGGGATTACGTGCTCTGTACTCCGGCGTCAGGTTCTCACCTTTCTGTAAGTCAATTTCTATGAACTCAGCCTTCTCAAGCAAGCCTTTTTCCGCCATGAACATACGTACACGTCGAGGATTCGGTGCGGTTTTTGTTTCGAAAATCTTCATTTTTATCAGCTCCGTTCCGGATGATTTGGTGTGGGTCAGAATTTCAGCCCCGAAAGACTGGCCCGAATAAAGGGTTGCGTCAAGCAACTGTTCAGAATACCCGTGAGCTGCTTCAATACGTCTTCAAATATCGCCCATTTTCGTTAAAACCTTGTAACTGAGCTCAGGATCCTTATGCTAAATAGTAGGTGGTAACCGAGACAAGCCGTTTTGCCCGACTTTCAGAATTCCCAGAAAACCGCAAACCAGAGAGCCTTTGCCGGTTACCTCGTGTCAGTATTAAAACAACCAGTAAATCAACTGATACCAAAATTCACCAAACCCCGAACGGAGAAGTGACTATGCGAAAGCTTACGTCTGCCGCACTGCTATGTGCGCTATCAGTGCCCGCCATGGCACAGGCAAACTGTGGTGAAGTGTCCATCACAGAAATGAACTGGGCGTCTAACACAGTGGTCACCAACGTAGCCAAATTTATTATGGAACAGGGTTATGGCTGCGATGTGTCGGTTATCCCCTCCGACACGGTTCCTGCCGTGACCTCTGTTGCGGAAAACGGCGAGCCGGACATTGTTACCGAACTGTGGCTGAACTCTGCCGGCGAGGCCTACCTGCGCCTTGAGGAAGAAGGCAAGATTGAACGGCTAGCCAAAGTGCTGGATCCCGGCGGGGTAGAAGGCTGGTGGATTCCCACCTATCTGGCGGAAAAACACCCTGAGCTCAAGACTATCGAAGGCATAATGGCTAATCCCGAGTTGGTTGGCGCACGCTTCAACAACTGTCCTGACGGATGGGGCTGCAGAGTTGTCAGCGACAATCTGGTTCGTGCTTTGGATCTGGAAGCGTCCGGCATCAAGGTCTTTAACCATGGATCTGGTGAAACTCTCGCCTCTTCAATGGCGTCTGCCGTACAGGATGAAGAACCCTGGTTTGGCTACTACTGGGGCCCGACCGTGCCTCTGGGCAAATACGATATGACACGAGTGGAGCTGGGCGAGTACAAGCAAGAGGTTCACCAGAAGAACCAGACTGCTAACGCGGACAATCCGGGTGTATCCGAATTCCCCGCAGCGACGGTTCTTACCTCTGTTACCACCGACTTCAAAGAGCGCGAACCGGAAGTCACCGAGATGCTCAGCAACATGACCTTCAAGACGAACACCATGAGCTCACTTCTAGCATGGATGGATTCCAACAACGCTTCCGCCGAAGAAGCTGCCGTCTATTTCCTGAGCAATAACCGGGATGAATGGTCCGACTGGCTGAACGACGACGCCAGGAAGAAGCTCTCAGCTCTTCTTGAAAACTGATTGACCCACCCTGACCCGGGGCTGCATCAGCAACGATGCTGCCCCGGGCACGCCCGATAGTAATAGCAACTGATTTCGATGGCGTATGGCCACCCATGCGCACAAGAGGCTGAACACTAATGGCAACCTACGACTCCCTTTTTTCGACACTGGGATTAAAAGAGTGGTGCGCGGAAGGTAAATCAGACGGCCCGATGTCGATGGCTGACCTGCTCGCAAAAACCAAGGGCAGCGATGCAGAGCCGGAATCTCTGTGGGACCTCCCTTTTCCGTCCATGGACACACTCAATGAATCCTGTGCCGCTTTCCCGCAATCGCGGGAGCTCACCAAAGGTCTTGAACAGGGTTTTCTTGCGATAAAAGACAATCTTAGCCTGATGCTCGACCCACTGACCCAGCCCCTGAGCTGGTTTCTGGATAGCGCCCTCTACGGCATGCTGAACACGCCCTGGTGGATTGTCATCCCGATCATGTTGGCGGTTGTTTTCGTGGTCACCAAATCCTGGAAGCTGGTGCTGTTCGTAGGTATCAGCATTGGTCTGCTGGCATTCATTGATTACTACGAATACGCCATGCAGACACTTGCGATTATTTTTGTCTGCGCGTTTCTTTGCGTTCTGCTTGGGGTGCCCATAGGTATCGCCATGGCCCGGAGTAACACCCTGCAAAGGATAATGATTCCGGTGCTCGACATGCTGCAGACATTACCGCCATTCGTGTACCTGATTCCGCTGATATTCCTGTTCAGCGTAACCGAATCCAAGCTCTACGGTATCGCTATTATTCTCTATGCCATAGTGCCTGTGGTGCGGCTAACCAATCTTGGCATACGGTTGGTAGATAAAGATGTGATTGAAGCGGCAGACGCCTTCGGCATGACTCCACGCCAGAAACTGTTCAAGGTTCAGATACCTCTGGCACTGCCTAACATTATGGCGGGCGTAAACCAGACCATCATGATGAGCCTTGCCATGGTTGTGATCGCCTCGCTTGTTTCGGCGCCCGGTCTTGGTGTTTTGGTACTTAGAGGCATCCGTAACTTGGAGCTCGGCGTCGGGCTTGTTTCCGGCCTTGGCATTGTCATCTTAGCGGTCATTTTAGACCGAGTAACCAAAGCATCCCTAGCGCGCATCAACGCCAGCCAGAATCAGTGAGGATATCAAGTGGCAAACGACGTTAAAATTTCCATAAAAAACCTCTATAAGATTTTCGGGCCAACACCCGACGTGGCGCTTGAATACGTTAAACGGGGCATGAACAAGGCTGATTTGTTGGATCAGCAAAATCACGTTCTTGGACTTCGGGATATCAACGTAGATATCCTCGATGGCAAAATCACCGTCATTATGGGTCTTTCGGGCTCGGGCAAGTCAACACTGATCCGGCACCTTAACCGACTCATTGAGCCCACCGCCGGTGAAATCCGGCTTGATGGCAAAGATGTTCTGGAGCTGAACGAAGAGCAGCTACGCCAACTGCGGCGGGAACAAATGTCTATGGTGTTTCAGAAGTTCGCCCTGCTGCCCCATAAAACCGTGCTTGAGAACGCGGGCATGGCCCTCAATATTCGTGGCTCAGACGTCGCAGACTTTGAGCAAGAAGCGGTGAAATGGCTGGGCCGTGTGGGTCTTGAAGGCAATGAACAGCAGTATCCCCACCAGCTATCCGGCGGCATGCAGCAACGGGTAGGCATAGCTCGCGCGCTGGTCTCGAACTCCCCGGTCATGTTGATGGACGAAGCCTTCTCCGCTTTGGACCCACTAATCCGGTCCGACATGCAGGATTTGCTACTGGAGCTTCAGGATGAACTTCAAAAAACCATCGTCTTCATCACCCACGATCTGGACGAAGCACTGAAGCTATCAGACCATCTGGTGATTCTCAAAGATGGAGAAGTGGTTCAACAGGGAGATCCTCAGGACATCCTGCTCAACCCCAACGATCCCTACATTGTTGCCTTTATAAACGACATCAACCGCGCCCGGGTACTTCGGGTTCGCTCGATTATGAAAAAGCACGTGGATAACGACGCTGAGTATGCCGGTGACATCTCCGAGAGGGACAATCTGGAGACCGTGCTTTCACGGTCAGGTGGCGACACAGACAAGGTGTTCAGAGTGGTTCGAAAAGGTGAGATGGTAGGCAGTCTCTGCATGAAAGACCTGACCCGCGCACTGGTTCCTACTGGCGTATCACCCCCAAATAACCACAAGGGGTGATCCACAAAAACTGAAGGGGCCTCATTGTAAGGCCCGTTTTTCAACTTCGGCCCTCAAGCCGGAAAACAACCGACCCAAAGGCGAACACTTCCTGATTTTATCGGTTAATAAGTTGCCTTATAAGCGGTAATTTCTTCGTTCGCAGAGGTTGTTAGCACCAGCTTTCCGTTGGGGCCGATCTCCGCACGCTTTACGTTCGACATGAGTTCCAGAAAACGGCCTTCCTGATTCATCAGGGCCGGAGCACAGGCCATTTTTGTTGAGAACATATAGTCAAAAGTCATTCCCTCTGCAGTAAGCTCATACTGGCCGCCGTAGCGATTACAGGAAGCCCGGCCCGCAAGACGGTTCTCATCAAAAAACTCAACGGTCATGCGGGAGCTATCAATAATGCCTGCACCGGCCAAGTCTTCAACCACCCACTCGACCCCACGGAATAAACGTTCAGGGTCACCACCGCAGCCTTCGAGCACCTCACCATTCAGCTCAAGGCGAACCTGAGCCGGGAACTGCGCTCCAGACATAGTGTCTTCACACAACTGCCGGTCCACCTTGAGGGATAACGGCTGGCCGTCTAGCTTGCCACGGAATTCACGGCCGTTTTGATTGGAAACGGTTGTTTCAAGCGTAACCTTTTTAGGCTCACCGGTATCATCGAGACGATTCAGCTCCATCTGTTGATGCATTAAGCGCATGTCCCAGAATGGCTCATTACCGGTAGCTTCAAATGGTGTTTCCAGAGCACCAGCCTGCAGACAGTCGGGATACGCCTGCCCTTTTACTGAGAACATTGCCCACTCACCCTTGCTCCAAAACTGGGTTTTCTCGTCATCAGGCGCTTCGTAACGTGCACCAGAAGCGCTGACTTTACGCTCTAGCTGCAAACGCTCGCCCTTGTAATCCACCTCTAAGTGGTCACCATTGCCCAAGGAAGTGACATGAACGTCTAGCTGACCGCACTGATAACTGTTCGTGACATCTCTCGACTCTGGCCCCGTGGCACATGCTGTTAGAAAAAGCCCAGTAGCCGCCACTGCAGCTGTCATCAAAACCCGCTGTAAATACATGGATACAACCTATGTTTGTAACGTAAAAGATTACAGGCATATTAAAGACAAGCCTGAGTAAAAACCAATCGTGGTGCCTGCAAAACCGTTACAAACACGCAACTTATGTGGCCCTAACGCTTTTTATCCTTCAGGCGCAAGGCTATGCTAGTGCCCATCATTTAGGAGACACCCCATGGCTCTCAGACTTTACCAATTCGCCATTTCCCACTACTGCGAGAAAATACGCTGGGCACTGGATTACAAAAATCTCAACTACGAAACCACAAACCTGTTGCCGGGACAGCATATAAAAACCATCAAAAAGCTCACCAAAGGTGCGGGCGCATCTGTACCCGTACTGGAGCATGACGGTGAAGTTGTTCAAGGTTCATCGGACATTCTCGACTACCTTGATAAAACTTTTCCCGACAACCCCCTCACCCCGCTTGATGAGCCTGCAAAAGCACAGGCTCTAGCATGGGAGAAACGTTTGGATGACGAGGCTGGTCCGGCTGTGCGATGTTACTCCTACCACCACTTCCTGCAGCGTCCGAAAATAGTGGTGCCACTACTGACCGCGGGCACACCCTTTTACAATCGTATCCTGCTCAGTTTAGCCTTTAGCCGGGTAAACGAAGTGATGCGGAATTGGATGAAAATCAACGAGAAAACAGCGGAAGAATCCCGAAAGGTTATGGAAGGCCTGTTAACAGAGCTTGTAGAAACCTACAGCAAACAGCCGTTTCTAGCGGGTGACGCCTTCTCCCGTGCAGACCTCACAGCCGCAGCGCTCTTTGCGCCTTTGTTTCAACCAGAAGCCTACCCGGTACCCTGGCCAAAACCTGCGCGAATTCCGAGGGATATTCAGAGTTGGCTGACGGAATGGCAACCTCAACTGCAGGTGCTCGCCAAAGTGTACGGTGATAATAGATAGCTCCTTGGCGTAAATCGCTACTCTCAGTGACGCGATACGACTCTCCCGATTCCGCAGGTTCATGCCAGAATGCTGAGGAATCCAAAAGAGAGGGGATAGCCGGTGTCTCTTACCGAAATGATGCTCACCGTACTTGAGGAAAGTGGCTTACTGCCACTTTGGCAAGCCGTTTCCCCTTGGCTGGCACTGGATGAGCGGCAACTTATATTTGTTATTGCAACACCGGTTTTCATAGCAGTAGCGGCCTTTGAGTACGTAAAAATAAGGCACAATCTGAAGCTAATGGACACCCGCGAAGCTATTCGCAACTTCACTCTGGGGGCGGGTTATCAGGCCACCGAGCTATTATTTGCTGGCATTATTGCCTTTCCGGTTTATGCGCTGTGCTACAGATACCGCTTGCTTGAGCTTGAACTGAACTGGTTCACCGGCATTCTTACCTTCCTGGGCGTTGATTTCTGTTTCTACTGGATGCACCGAGCCAGCCATCGCATACGCTGGTTTTGGGCCGCCCACGTTGTCCATCATTCCTCAGAGCGAATGAACTTTTCTACAGCTATGCGTCAGAACGCTACCAACATTTTTAACGGCGGCTGGGCCTTTTACCTACCCTTGGCGTTGTTGGGTTTCAACCCAGTTTGGATTGGTATCGCCTACGCATTGTCTCTTGTCTATCAATTTTTCGTTCACACCACTCTGGTTGGGCAACTTCCAGAATGGGCCGAACACATATTCAATACCCCAAGCCATCACCGTGTTCATCACGGCCGCAACCCGGAATACATTGACCGAAATTACGGAGGCACCCTCATCATATGGGACCGCCTATTCGGAACCTTTACAGCTGAAGATGCCGAAATACCCGTGGAGTACGGTATTACCCGCCCGGCGCCATCAAACAACCTGTTCGTGCTGTGGACACATGAATACGTGGATCTGTTCCGCGACATGGCCCGCCCGGGTAGACTAGCCTCTCGAATGAACCACCTCTGGAAACCGCCAGAGTGGGAACGTCCGACTCCAATAGCTTCCGGAACACGCCATGCAAGAACAACCCCTGAGCCTGAACGGTCAGAATAATCACATCATATCGGGTACCGTTTTTTCCCCGCATAAACCTTACTCCGTTTTGGTTATCGCCCACGGCATGGCAGAACACGCTGGGCGCTATACAAATTTCGCCCGCTGGCTGGCCGAACGGGATATTGCCGTTGTTACACTGAATCATCGAGGCCACGGCCCTGACTGTGAACCCGACCAGCTTGGCCACTACAGTGATGCGGATGGCTGGAGCAAGGTAGTCGACGACCTAAACCGGGTACTGCTTGATACCCGGGAACGCTTCCCCTCTATTCCACTGACCTTGCTCGGGCACAGCATGGGGTCGTTCATCGCTCAAAGCTGCGCGCAGCAGCATCCCGAATCTCTGGATAGGCTGATACTCAGCGCAACCAACCGCATCCCTAAAACTGAACTATGGGTTTCCGGCATCTTAATAGGCGCAATTCGCAGAATTCACGGCAAACATCACCGAAGCCCAACCATTGCTAAAATGTCTTTCGGGAAGTTTAATCGCATGTTTCGGCCCAACCGCACGGATTGCGATTGGTTGAGTCGCGATACGGCACAGGTAGACCTATACATTGCAGACCCCCTATGCGGATTCGAATGCTCGATAGGTCTATGGAAAGATTTTATTCAAGGGATGCTTAGTATTAGGCCATCAACTTGGAGAAAGGACCTTCCGGTTCACCTCTTCTCCGGTTCCGATGACCCCGTGGGCGAAATGGGCAAAGGGGTTTCCCGCCACTTAGAGGACATTCGCCAAGCCGGAGTAAAAGAAACCAGTCTTCGGCTGTTCGAGGGCGGTCGGCATGAAATGCTTAATGAAACCAACATAGAGGAAGTTCGGGAACACGTACTCTCTCTGCTTTCCCATGGAAATCAGCCTAATGCCTGACAGCAACACCTGCCTCACCCCCAGATTGAGACTGAAGGCTGGCGATACCATCGCTCTGGGCCCCGGCAAAGCTCAGTTGCTTGAGTTAATCCAGCAACACCGTTCAATTTCTGCTGCCGCCAGAGCTATGAAGATGAGCTACAGAAGAGCCTGGTTATTGGTAGATACTATGAACACCTGCTTTGAAAACCCTTTGGTGCTCACTGCCACAGGTGGTAATCAGGGCGGTGGTGCTGAGCTTTCAGATGAGGGACTAAAAGTGCTCGCACTCTATCGGCAGTACGAAAACGCCGTGTCAGAGCGTCCCGAACTCACAGAGTTAGCAAGCTTGCTTAGCAAAAACACCTAAAACAGCAAAACAACAACCCTTGTTTCCAACGGCAAGCAACTATACTATCCGTACCGCTATATACATACGGATATAAGGAGAGTGGCCATGTTTATACTCAAGCGACGCTATCGCCAAGTGATAGCGCTTTACCTAGCGCTCTGCTTGTCACTAGCATTCGGCAGCAAGGCCTACGCCGCCGATGTTCGCATTGCAGTAGCCGCCAACTTCACCGACACAACTCGCAACTTGATTGTGGCATTTCACGAAGCCACCGGCTTAGAAGCCGTCGCAAGCTATGGCTCTACCGGAAAGCTCTACGCACAAATAGATAATGGCGCACCATTCGACGTGTTTTTGGCCGCAGACACCCGTCGGCCAGAGCTACTTGAAGAGAATGGCCAAGGTGTAGCCAGCACCCGGTTCACATACGCCCGCGGTAAGTTGGCACTTTGGAGCCCCACACCCGACACGTTTGAAGACCCAAAAATCTGGCTTAAGTCCGGCGACTTCGCCCGGCTCGCCATTGCGAACCCCAAAACAGCCCCTTACGGTCTGGCTGCTCAAGAAGTGCTTACCAAGCTGGACCTTTGGGAGCCTTTGCAAGACCGCTTGGTACGCGGGGACTCCATTGCTCAAACCTTTCAATTTGTCGCAACCACCAATGCCCAGTCTGGTTTTGTGGCACTCTCACAAGTACGAGCTTGGGACAGTCAAGACGGCTCACTCTGGATGATTCCACAAAGCTACTATTCCCCCATTAATCAACAAGCTATTCTTCTGACTCGTAGCGAAAGCAATCGGGCTGCGCATCAATGGATAGAATTTTTGCGCAGCGATACAGCTAAAAACATTATTGAAGAGTTCGGCTATGAAACCCAAAACTGAGATATAACCCGGCCGACACCATGGACATATACTGGGAGCCCGTGTGGCTCACACTGAAGCTTGCAGGTTTAACTACAGTTTTGCTTCTGGTGGTGGGTACGCCCGTTGCCTGGTGGTTGGCCCGCAGCACTCATTGGGTGCGCCAGCCTATTGCCGCTATTGTCGCTCTACCTTTGGTATTGCCGCCTACCGTTCTGGGGTTTTATCTCTTAGTTCTGATGGGCCCTAAAGGTATGGTCGGCCAGTTCACAGAGCAACTGGGGTTGGGCCTATTGCCCTTCACTTTCGAAGGCTTGGTCATTGCGTCGGTCATCTATTCCCTGCCGTTCACCGTGCAACCCCTGCAAAACGCCTTCGCTTCCATCAACGAGCAGTTTCTTGAGGTCGCATCCACGCTTCGGGCCTCACCCCGGGATCGCTTTTTTTCCATAGTGCTCCCACTGGCTCGACCAGGATTTCTTACCGCAGGCGTGCTTACTTTTGCCCATACCATCGGTGAGTTTGGTGTAGTGCTAATGATTGGTGGCAACATACCCGGCGAAACCAAGGTACTCTCGGTCGCTATCTACGATCATGTGGAATCTTTGGAATACGCTCAGGCTCACTGGCTAGCGGCAGGTATGGTTGTGTTCTCCTTTGTGGTGCTGGTAACCCTTTATTCCCTCAACGGGCGGCTGCAATCTGGACTGGTGAAATAATGGCGGCAACCGGAATAAAAGCGCGATTCGCCTGCAAAGTTGGAACATTTTCACTGGATGTCGATTTAGACCTACCCGGTAGCGGGCTCACCGCTTTGTTCGGACATTCCGGTTGCGGTAAAACAACGCTGCTGCGCTGTATGGCGGGCTTACAACAGGCGCGCGGCATCATGCGCGTTAAAGGTGACGAGTGGCAGAGCGAGTCCGGAAGCCGCCCCGTTCACCAGCGGCCGCTTGCCTACGTGTTTCAGGAAACCAGCCTATTCCCTCACCTTTCAGTAAAACGCAACTTGATGTACGGATACCGGCGCATTCCTCAAAGCGAACGCCAAATAACCTTCGACCAAGCGATTGAATGGCTGGGGCTCAGTCACTTGATTAACCGCATGCCGGAAAAGCTCTCTGGTGGAGAGCGTCAGCGTGTCGCGATTGCCCGAGCTCTGCTCACAAGCCCCAAGCTCCTGCTGATGGACGAGCCTTTGTCTGCTCTGGACCAAAGCAGCAAACGGGAGATTATGCCGTATCTGGAGGCCCTGCGGGATAACCTCGCCATCCCCATGCTCTATGTGTCCCACTCTACCGCGGAGGTTGCACGGCTGGCGGACCATATTGTGATGATGGATAAAGGGCAGGTAATTGCTCAAGGGCCACTGCAACAGATTATGGCACGCACAGATCAGCCTTTTGGGCTGGAGGACGATGCCGGAGTCATTCTTGACGCTACCCTCTCGGAACGTGATAAACGGTGGCATCTGTGCCGGGCAGATTTTGCAGGAGGACATCTGTGGCTTCGTGCCGATGAGAATCTGGCAATCGGTCAACGAGTCCGCGTACAGGTACTGGCAAAGGATATCAGCCTGGCCCTCAGCGAACAGGCTGATCAGAGCATCCAAAACACCCTGCCTGCCACCATTAACGAAATAGCCTTAGAGGTGAGCCCGGGAACCTCTATGGTGCGATTGCTAGCGGGGCCAACACCGTTCCTGTCTCGCCTGACCAGCAGAGCGGTGCACAGTCTCGACATCGCTCCCGGCCAGCAGGTGTGGATGCAGGTTAAGTCGGTCGCTATTGTTGACTGATCAACTAGACCGGCTTATGGCCCTTTTGAACAAAGCTCGTTCTGCCGCTGACAAGTATGCTGCCTAGCAGGAACCACTCAATGACTTGATCACGGCCCCCCCTCATGACGCTCAACACTCACCGCGTTACCAGCGGAAAAATTTGCCTACATGCTGTAACCCAAGGAAATCCAGACGGCATTCCTCTGGTGTTAGTTCACGGGTACCCAGACAACCACAGCGTTTGGGACAAAGTAGTCGACGCTCTGGAACAAGAGTACTTTCTCATACGCTACGATGTCCGAGGTGCCGGTCTTTCTGATAAACCTCTGCATACGCGAGACTACCGGCTATCACTATTGGCAAAAGATCTTGAAGCTGTCGTCGGTCAGTTATTGCCAGATCGCAAGTTTCATATACTCGCCCACGACTGGGGCTCCATTCAGAGTTGGGAGTCGGTTGGTGCAGGCCCATTGCAGGAGAGGATTCTTTCCTTTACGTCTATTTCTGGTCCTTGTCTCGACCATATGGCGAGCTGGTTAACAGCGCAGGCGTCAAGCTTTACACGCCACGGATTCGCCCGAGTTACCAAACAATTAGTTAAATCCTGGTACGTATTTTTGTTTCAAGTACCAGCCATACCAGAAGCTATTTGGAACATGGGCCTTTACAAGCAATGGCCCGCTTTTCTGAAGAAGCGCGAGGGTATTGTCGATGCCTGTTCCAGCAAGTTACAAAAAGATGACGGGCGCTTTGGTGTGCGGTTGTATCGGGCGAATGTTTTACCTCGCCTGCTACGGCCTCAACCAAGATTCGCAACCTGTCCCGTACAACTAATAATTCCTAAGTATGATAACTACGTAGGTGAAGATATATTCTGCGGTTTAGACCAATGGGTAGAAAAACTAACACGAGTGCAGATAAATGCCCCGCACTGGGCCCCTCTTACAGAGCCAGAGGTCATTGCCAGTGCGGTTCGCAACTTTACTTACCCTCAGCGGGTTCCGTAAACCACCATTGTTTTGCCTTTTACCATCACAAGCCCTTGATCTTCCAACGTCTTTAGCACCCGGCCAACCATCTCTCGGGAGCAGCCGACGATACGGCCAATTTCCTGTCTGGTGATCTTAATCTGCATGCCATCCGGATGTGTCATGGCGTCTGGCTCTTTGCACAAGTCCAGCAAGGTGCGGGCAACCCGGCCAGTAACGTCCAGAAATGCCAAATCACCAACTTTGCGGGTGGTCTGGCGCAGCCGTGAGGCCATTTGCTCGCCAATAAAGTAGAGAACTCCGAGATCCTGCTGGGCAATTTCCCGGAATTTTGGGTAGCTGATCTCAGCCACTTCACATTCGGTTTTCGCCTTTACCCAGGCACTGCGGGAGTCCATGTTGTCGAACAGACCCATCTCGCCGAAAAAGTCTCCAGCATTGAGGTAAGCCATGATCATCTCACGGCCATCGTCGTCTTCGATGATAACCGTCACGGACCCCTTAACGATGTAAAAGAGGGAGTCACTTTTGTCACCGGCATAAATAATAGTGCTCTTGGCCGGATACCGGCGGCGGTGACACTGCGATAGAAAATAGTCGAGATGCTTGGTTTTCTGCTCAACTGGATTGACGATAGTGGCCATAGTGCGAGTGGTGCCTCCTAAAATACTGGCGGGATCCGATGCTTGTTGTTCACCCGGCTGTCCCTGCGGGTTCGCTTACTTTTGCTACAAAACAGAACAACTTATAGCAAGAAGACCTTCGTCGAGCAACCGCTAACCGTATGCGGGATGCATCTCGAGCATGTAGCACCAACTGCCAGATCACACCGGTTGTGCTAGCATTCTGCTCCTTTACGTTATTTCCGGGCAGCCTTATGCCTGCCACTGAGCAACAGGAGAGCACCCTTTATGAAAGCAAGCGTCGACTGGACAGGCAATGCCAGCTTCAGGGCCACCAGTGGCACTGGGCACTCTGTGCAACTGGACGGCCCACCCGATCATGGTGGCGAGAACCTTGGCCCCCGCCCGATGGAAATGCTGCTCATGGGCCTTGGAGGCTGCTCGTCATTTGATGTAATGAGTATTCTGAAAAAGAGCCGTCAGGACGTTACCGCTTGCCACGCAGAACTCGAAGCGGAGCGAGCGGATGCCGTGCCATCGGTGTTTACCAAGATCCACCTGCACTTTGTAGTGACCGGCCGCGACCTCAAGGAAAATCAGGTAAAACGCGCAGTAAGCCTATCTGCCGAAAAATACTGCTCGGCTTCAATCATGCTTGAAAAAGCCGGTGTAGAAATCACCCACAGCCATGAAATTCACAGTGCGGAATAACCTGCACCCCAACGACTATTCAACGCCCCCCGCTGTGTGCATAATATCGCCCTTTCTCCGCCGGTCTGCGCAAAAGGTGAACAACCTGGTCAGTCATCGGTGGCGGCCTCCGCAGAGCGCACAACTGCTGCTCTGCTGTCATTCATCTCCATAAATCGGAGGGGCTGAGCATGGAACCAAAACTCCAGTTGCACGGTTTCAACAACCTGACCAAATCTCTGAGCTTCAATATTTACGACATCTGTTATGCGCAGACTGAAGAACAGCGTGAAGGATATATTGATTACATCGATGAGATGTATAACGCAGAGCGTCTTACCCAGATCTTGACTGATGTCGTCAAAATCATCGGCGCCAATGTTCTCAATATCGCTCGGCAAGATTACGAACCCCACGGGGCGTCGGTTACCATGCTCATCGCCGAGCATGAGCTAACCAGTGGCGAAGAGCCAGACAACGAAGAATCCCCCGGCCCACTACCCGATACCATCGTGGCTCACTTGGACAAGAGTCATGTGACCGTGCACACCTATCCCGAAAGCCATCCTCACGAGGGTATCAGCACCTTCCGGGCAGACATTGACGTGTCCACCTGCGGCTTGATCTCGCCTTTGAAAGTGTTGAACTACCTGATTCACAGCTTTGACTCTGACGTGGTTACCGTTGACTACCGTGTGCGCGGCTTTACCCGCGATATCGACGGCACCAAGCATTACATTGACCACGATATCAACTCGATTCAGAACTATCTGACCGAAGATACGCAAAACGCCTATCAGATGATCGATGTGAACGTTTATCAAGAAAACCTTTTTCATACCAAGATGATGGTGAAAGAGTTCAATCTCGACAACCACGTTTTTGGTGAAAATGCCGAAGATCTGGACCCTGAAATTGCTCAATCTATTGAAGAGCGCCTAAAGCGCGAAAAGCTGGAGATATTCTACTCCCGCAACATGGAGTAAGGATTACCCGGTAAAGGGAGCCTACAAGGCTCAGGCAAACGATTTCTGGGCAATCAGGCGCTGCACCATAGGTCTCACTATCAGATCCATGGCCAGCGCCATTTTTGTGCCCGGAATAACCAGAGTGTCATGGCGGGAAAGTGTGCTGTTCTGTATTGCTTGCAGCAAGTAAGCAAAATCCACGTCTGAGGCATCCCGAAACCGAATCACCAACATGCTCTCATCTTCAGTAGGTACGTCCCGAACAACAAAGGGGTTGGACGTGTCTACAAGCGGTATGCGCTGGAAATTAATATGGGTGTGCGAAAACTGCGGCACTATATCGTGAACGTAATCGTCCATTCGATTGATGATGGTGGCGACCACGGCTTCCTGACTGTAACCACGCTGGTGGGTGTCTCGATGTATTTTCTGAATCCACTCCAGATTAACGATGGGCACTACACCAATGAGCAAGTCAACATACTGGGCAATGTTGTACGCCTCACTCACAACCGCCCCATGTAGCCCTTCATAAAACAGTATGTCTGTGTCGGGCTGCAAAGAGCCCCAGGCAGTGAATGTGCCCGGCTTGTGGCCCTCAGCCTGTAGTTCACGATCTTCGTCATGAACATACTGGCGATACCGGCCATTCCCCGTATGGCCATAGTCGTAAAATAACGCTTCCAGTTTATCTATGTGGTTGGCGGCAAGCGCGAAGTGGTTACGCTCACCAAACTGGCCCTTGGCTGCCAGACGTGCCATTTGCTCACGGTTATACCGGTGAAAACTATCACCACTCACCATGGCAGCCGAGAGCCCTTCGTTTGCAAACATGCGCCGAAAAATCTGTCCTGTGGTGCTTGTGCCAGCGCCAGACGAGCCGGTGACCGCAATTATAGGGTGTCGTTTTGACATAGCTGAGGTGCGCCAGAGGTTGAAAAGAAACGAGAAACGTCAGGTAAGACTATCGAGCGAGCGGGGCTTCTCAATTACAAAACCTTGTGCATAATCCACTCCAAGTTGCCTTAGTGTATCCAGAACCGCGCGTGATTCAACCTGACTAGCGATAACCTCCCTGTCCATATAATGCGCCATATCGACCATCGACTGCACCATGGCGCGGTCGGTTTCGCTGGTATTAAGTTGGCCAGTGAATGCGCTGTCGATCTTGATCAAATCCACCGGCAGCGAGCGCATGAATTCAAACGAACTGGGGCCACTACCAAAGTTCCCGAGGCAGAACCGACAGCCAAGCTCTTTCATCTCGATAATAAAGTCAGCCACTGCCTGTACATCATTAATGGCCGAAGCTTCGGTTACTTCAAACCAAAGGCGCTCGATGGGCGCATCTTTTTCACTGAGTTTTTCGTAAATGTATTCCAGCAACGATTGATCATTCAAGGAGTAACCCGAGAGGTTGATACACACTCCGCCCAGATGACGCGGGTCTGGCGCCTGCACCCTCAACCAGTCCAGCATGTGCCCAACCACCCAGTGATCAACGGCCTGCATGCGATCATAACGCTCCGCCATACGAACAAAGTCGCGACCGGTAATGAGTGTTCCGGCATCATCGTACATGCTGATCAACACTTCATATTGAGCTGCCATTTTCGTCCGGCCGTGCAGCGGGATAATCTTCTGGCAGCGCAACAACATGCGCTCCTCGTCCAGATCACCGAGACTGGCAACCTTGGCCGCTATCTGCTCTTGACGAGCCTGATCTCCGGGGTTCAGGGTGTACTCCGCCAGCTTGCCGAGACCTTTCGCTCGGGCATGACTTAATGCCTGTTCAGACGCCCTTAACCAGAGTTCAGCGCTGATTAAGCCCGGCAACTCCGGCACCACGCCAACACACGCAGATAGTTGATAGTGACGCCCTCCATAAACGAACTCGGCATCCTCTACGGCAGCAATCAGATCCTGAGCCGCGCCTATTGCGTTCTCAGACGGCACCAACATACCAAACTCGTTACCCGCCAGCCGCGCAAGAGGCATACCGTCCCCTACGTGGTTGCGCAATAGATCGGCCACACGTTTGAGTGCGTCGTCACCTGCTTGGTAGCCAGCAGTGTCATTCAACAAACGGAACTTGCGCAGATCCAACCTAAGCAACGACCGCTCGTCCTCACGCCGGGCCAACTGCTGGTCAAGCATGCGCTCAAACTCACGACGACTCAGAAGGCCTGTCAGTTCGTCATGGGTGGATGCCCAGGACAACTGGTCATAAACCTTGCGCACCATGCGGTCGATACTCTCATCCACCAGAGGCCTCTCGTACTGGCTGTCCGGCACGATTATGCCCTTGCGCATCTGGCGGGCCAAAGCGTCAAGTTCAACTTCCACAACCCGCATGCCCTGATGGTTCACGAAAACAAACCGGGTAAACCCGCGCGCTACCCAAACCAACCTAATGTACTGGGGCTCGTCAGGTTTTGCTTGATCCCGCAACCAATCGCCGGTGCGCAACCTTTGGGCGCGATTGATCCAACGCTGCAAACTGCGCTGTTCACGCTCAGACAGCGACTTTTTTAGATCCTCAACGGGTTGAACTTTAGGAACTTCCACCATTTCTGGTGGACTATCGGGGCTGCGCACCAAAAATCGTTTCAGTTCGTCCCGTATCTGGGACGAAGGCATGTGGTTGCTGGAAATAGACGCCAAACCATCCTGAATCACCCGGAGCAATTCCGGTAGATTCACGGCAATGTCTCGGTCTTCTGCAAACGCCAGCAAGGAGTCAACCACGGCAAGGTAGTCTTGCCAAATCTGGCTATCCGGCCCCTGACGAATCCAAGTTAACGACAACAAATCCTTCCAGCCGCCCTCCAGCAAGCTAATAATAGCTTTCGGGACTTTTCGCCCCTCCAGCCTCCGGTTCAGCACCTCCGCCACGGCGGTTTTGGACTCGGCAACCTTCTGGGCGCCTTCAGCAGCAGCGGTTACGCGCTCGACATTACGACGATACACCAGATTCTGGCGATCAATGAGGCCATCGAGTTCATGAACCGTGCGCTCAAAAACGCCGGTATCCTGCTCAAAGTCGGTGGTGATACGCTGGATAAGTTCATCCACTTTGCGCTGCACCACCGGGTTCAAACGACCGCCTTTAACGCCCAATTGGGCCAACCGATTCATAACTCCCCGAACGGGGCTATTCTTATCGTCAAAAAAAGCAGGGTCGCGCATCACCACTTTCAAAACCGGCACTTCAAGCTGGCGCATCCGCTCCTGAGCGTACTCACTGAGCTTCGGGCTCTCAGTCACAGAGTTGAAAAACCGATCTACAACATCCAGCGTACCCTGTTGCTCTTCATCGAGTTTTTTTCCGTCTGCCTCTCGAACTTTCTCTACAACACGCTCTCGCAGCGGAATAACATTGCTCTTGGAACTAGCTGGTTCTGTTTGCAGTTGCTGAAGCTCGCGCTGCAGCTCACCGGGCGACATGGACCGTGCATTGGCGGGAAAAGGAGCGGGCTCAGCTTTACCTCGTGTTGCGCGGTTGGCCGCAAGTGTCCCAAGTAGGCTGCGCACGGTAGCAAAAGCTGTTTGGGCAGCCTGAGCATAGCCTCGAAACTCGCTTCCGGAGCGATTTTTTCCTGCGCCAGTGCCAATAGGTGGCGGCGGAGTCGCGTTAGTGTCAACCCGTTCCGCGCTCTGCTGATTCGCTCGTTTAACCTCTTCAGAGAGCGGCGTTTGTTTGCTTATTTTCGGTTCTGGTTTGCTTGGATTACTGCCGACAGCTTGCTCACTCAGGTACTTGCTGAGGTCAAGATCTGGCAGTACTCCGTGGCGGATCAGAATGTTATTGAGCTCGTTATAAAGCGGCCCAAGGTGCTGCAGAACGGACTTTTCAAACACCTTCAGGCAAATCTTCTCAACATCTCTGGAAGCTTTCAGTTGGCTCAGACCTGCATGGAAAGATTCAGCCACTAATGATGGCCCAAGAGGGTTATGATGCCCGGTGGCATTGGCAATGCCCAACTTGTCTAGGCGCAGCTTAAGCTGCAGGAGATCTTTACGGTAGTGGGTATCAGCCTTGGTAACCATTACCCGAATAGTCAGCCAGTCTTCAAACTCGCCTTTGTCGACGACAGAGAGTTCTGATCCGGGGAAACCTTTGGGGGCTGGTTTGAGCGGCGATTCGAGACTGCGGGCGATTTGGTGCCAAATGACCCGCTGCCGCGCCTGAACCTGACCCGAAAAGTCCATTAGCTCGTTTGCCTGCTGATCGTTCGTGGCTTTCTGTGCAGCCGTCTTCAGAGCATCGGCCATTTGCACGAAACAGGCGTCCATAAGTGGTTCAATATGCTGAACAACGGCTCGCGCCGACTGATGGAGGACAAACTGAACCCGCTCACTCGGGGCGCGTAAGGAGGCCGGCGCTTGACCGCCGGAACCTCCGCACTGTTGCAGCATAGATGCAACAGCTTCGGGATTGTTGCGGGTAAAATTCACACCCATGGCGCCGTCGATGCGCCGAACAACACTAACGTGAAGCTCATGCCGACGCTTTCCATCCAGATCCCGGAAACGCACGATTAACTCGGAGGGGTTAGCGGTGGCAAAAGCTCGATCAAGCTTGCGGGAGGTTTCGCCCGAGTAGCGGACAAACAAGCCCTCCGGGCAGAAATCCGCCACTTGGCACGGCCAAGATTCACCTGTGCCCAGGTCAATCTGGGCAGCAAGCTTGATAGGTTTGCGGGGGCTGCTTCGACGTTCTCTCGGATCCATGGATTACCTGATGTTGCGCAAAACCGGAGTATTAAGCTTATAACTCAAACCATAAGTGTACTATAGAGACCCATCGCAGACACACTATCCGCAAAGCTATAACATCGTACCTATGAAACAGCTTAGTCAGATCTATACGGTTTTACTACTGGTGACACTACTGAGTGGCTGTACGACTTTCAGCTACTATTCACAGGCCATTCGCGGCCACTTGGCTTTGACGATAGCCGGTAAACCGGTAGACAGCTTTATCAACAGCGAAGACACCTCTCCAGAGCTCCGTGACAAGCTGATTCTATCCCGACAGGCCCTGCGGTTTGCAGACGAGTTCTTGGGGCTCTCGCCCGGGGATGCCTTCACGGACTACGTAGTTCTAGAGCAGCCCTGGGTTGTGGTTAACCTTGTTGCCGTACCCGAATTCTCGCTGCAACCGCACCAGTGGTGCTACCCAATTCTGGGGTGTCAGGCATACCGCGGGTATTTTCACCTTGAAGATGCTCGAAAAGAAGAAGCGAAATTTCGTGCTGAAGGTTACGACACCTTCCTTGGTGGCGTTACTGCTTACTCAACGCTGGGCTGGTTTGACGACCCATTGCACTCCAGCTTTACCAATCTTGCCAATGATCGCATGGTGGCTCTAATGTTCCACGAACTGGCCCATCGGGTGGTGTACATCAAAGGCGACACTGCCTTCAACGAGAGTTTTGCCACCGCAGTCGAGCTCGAAGGTTTAAAGCTGTGGCTAACGCAAAAAGGCGACCCAGCAGCCTTTAAGAGGGCGTTAATACGGCTTGAACTCCGCAATCGCACCCACGCTCTGGTGGCAAATACAAATGCCAAACTGAAGCGCCTCTTCCAGCAACAAGATGTGCTTTCTGAGGAAAGCTTGCGCAAGCGCAAGCAGCACCTATTTGACGAACTCAACACAAACTATGAACGCTTGCTAGCCAGCGAGACCGAAAACAAAACTGGCCCATTCGGCCATCCTCCTGTCAACTTCAACAACGCCCGCGTGGCTCTTTTCACCCAATACAACCAGCACGTACCTGCCTTTCGACAACTACTGAAAGAGACCGGTTACGATTTTCCGGCTTTCTATCGTGCCGTTGAATCTCTCTCCGAACAACCGGAAGAAAATCGACAGCCAACGCTGGACGCACTATCAGAGCGGTTTGAAAAAAACTTTTGAGTTACGCTGCGTGTTGTAGGCCGCAAGCTTAGGCCCGGGCAACGACTGAACAGTACTGGGCTGGAAGCCGCGCTCACGAAACCAGTGTTCGGTTTGTGTGGTTAGCACAAACAGCTTGTGGATGCCTTGGCTGCGGGCGTGCTTTTCCACCATCAGCAAAATATCATCGCCACGACCTGCACGGCGATAGGCGGAATCCACTGCGAAGCAGGAGAGCTCACCCGCACCTTCATCCGGATAATTGTGCAAGGCAGCGCAGCCCACGATGGTGCCGTCACGCTCGGCAACAACAAAATGTTCAATATCGGTTTCCAGCATTTCCCGCGACCGCCGTACGAGAATACCCTGCTCTTCCAGTGGCTCGATCAGCCCCAAAATACCGCCGATATCTTCCGCCCTAGCCTGACGGATCTGTTCATAGTGATCCCCGCTGACCAGAGTCCCTGTACCATCGCGGGTAAACAGTTCCTCGAGCAAAGCGCCATCGTTCACGTAGCTGATAAAGTGCGCCCGCCGGACACCCTTTACACAGGCATCGCAGGCGGCTCGCAACAAGTCAGCGTCATGCCCGGTTACCGTGCCGTCGCTCAGCCGCTCGGGAGCTTGCCTAGCTGAAAGCTCGCGAATCAAAGAGCCATCCTGCTCCAGCAAGCCTTGGTCATCAATAAACACCATTAGTTTTTCTGCCTGCAGTGCGGCGGCAACCTGACTGCCCACATCTTCGTAGGACAAATTAAAAGCGTCTCCAGTGGGCGAATAACCCATAGGCGGCAGCAAAACGATATGGCCCTGCTCCAGTAACTTTTCAATGCCAGCTACGTCTACACGGCGCACTTTGCCCGTGTAGCCGAAATCGACGCCATCCAGCACACCGACTGGTTTCGCGGTTACATAATTGCCACTGCTAACCCGAATGCGCGCATTGTGCATAGGGGAATTCACAAGCCCCATAGACAGCTGGCTTTCAAGGTATGCTCGCAAACCGCCCGTTGCCTCCATAGCCAGTGGTAAATGGTTTTCAGGAGTGATGCGCAAATTGCGGGAAAACGACGATTCTAGGCCAGCCTCGTCCAGACGCTTCTGAATTTGCGGGCGTGAACCAAAGGCAACAACCAGTCGCACGCCCAGACTGCTCAACAAGGCGATGTCGTGAACGATGTTGATAAAGTTTTCATGCTCAAACGCATCACCGGGCAGGGTCAACACCACCGTACGGCCACGGTGTGCGTTGATATAAGGCGATGAGTGGCGGAATGAATGCAGCCAGCCGTTGGTTTTCAAATGGTGTTCCCCAATCGTATTTTCCATGTTTTTTTCGTGCGCCCGCATACTCGGAGAGCGCTGTCAGGCACCCACTCCAAAACCGTGGAGCGCCAAGTTGCTCAAAGACAGAACTGTCTGATTAGACTCTTTAGTATTTTCACCGTAGGTTCCAGTTGCGAGAGTTCTATAAACTCATCTGGCTGGTGAGCTTGGTCAATTGAACCCGGGCCAAGAACCAGAGTTTCCATACCAAGTTTTTGCAGCCAGGGAGCTTCAGTCGCAAAGGCAACGGCATGCGCAGTGTGACCAGTAAGTTGTTCACAGGCCTTCACCAGCGCCGCATCGGCTGGCGTCTCAAATGGAGGCACACCATCAAACAGCGGCTCAAACTCCATCGCCAATTCACGACGCTCCGCCAATGGCTGAAGCCGATGTAGAATATCCTGACGCAGATTTTCCATGCTCATTCCGGGCAACGGACGCAAGTCAAAGTGCAGCTCGCACCGAGCGCAAATGCGGTTGGGGTTATCGCCACCGTGGATGCAACCAAGGTTAAGTGTTGGCACTTGCACATCGAAATTCGGGTTGGTGTACTGTGCCTGCCAATCAGCGCGCAGGGTCAGAAGTTCACCGAGGGCTTCGTGCATGCCTTCAAGGGCGTTGCGGCCTAAACTCGGGTCCGAGGAGTGGCCGGACTGCCCCTCAAAGATAAGTCGCTCCATCATGATCCCTTTGTGCATGCGCACGGGCCGAAGGCTCGTAGGTTCACCGATAACTGCGTACCGGGCTTTCGGCTTGCCCGCTTCCGCAAGCGCTCTGGCGCCATTCATGGAGGTTTCTTCATCAGCGGTGGCGAGAATGATCAGCGGCTCCTTTAGGTCAGCAGCAGCGAACTCTCGGGCGGCTTCGATGGCTAGAGGGAAAAAGCCTTTCATGTCGCAGGTGCCCAAACCGTACCAGCGGTTGTCGCGTTCGGTTAGGGTAAATGGGTCGCTCTGCCAGCGTTTGTCATCAAAAGGAACCGTATCCGTATGGCCAGCAAGCACCAACCCGCCGGAGCCACTGCCCAGCGTTGCAATGAGGTTATACTTGCCAGGCATTTCTGGCACCGCCAGCAATTCTACAGAGAAACCCAGTGCCTCCAGCCACTCGCCAAGTGTTCGCACTACTGGCTCGTTGCTGTGATCCCATTCAGCGGATGCGCTGCTGATAGATGGCAGCGAGATAAGCGTAGTTAGCATTTCCCGCACATCGGGGACTGTTTCAGCTCTGTTGATTACCTTACGACCATCATCATTGCCAAACTGCGGCATTATGTCTCCTCGTTCCGGGCCAGAGCGTTACTGTGTCTGGCCGCGCCGCCAGACTTCAAATGCTGTAATTGCTCGAATAGCAATGGGGTAGCCCACCTCACCACCCGCCATTTCACGGGCAACTTCCAGTTCCTGTTCGTCAGCACTCGCCAAGCGGCCTTTCACCAAATTACCGTTCGAAAGCGTCACCCGAACCACACGGCCAACCCATGCAGTTGCCGTCTCAAGGTTTTCCGGGTGCCAGCTAGCAACATTTGAGTTTTCGCTTGGGACAACTGGCTCTAACGCCGCTTTGGGTGGTTCCTGTACAGCGGGTTCCGCTTTTTGCAGAAACACATCCGGTACCATGGCACCATTGTATTCCACTGCCCAGGCCAAAGCGCCGTCCGCACTTTCACCCATTGCGCGTACGGGTACTCCGAGGGTTTCAGAGCCCGATTGCACAGAGGCTGTTATTTCTCCGCCCTCAAGCAACCACTGCCGGTAGAGCGCCAATAATTGACTGCTGGGGCGCCAGCCTCGAGCTTTCAATCCACCTTCAAATGTTGCCAGCGCTCGTCCCGCCCATTGCGATGCCTCTAGCCCCGCCTCTCTGGCGCAATAAGCTGCAACCCGGCGCATAAGCCCGCCGTCTCGTAGAGTAACTTCTAGGGGTTGGGTCGAACTCGTTAAAGTCGTTTCAGGAGACACTAAACTGATACGGGCGCCCGGCCAGTTAATCTCCAGACTGCCGGTATTGGCCGAATTTAGTTCAAGATGAAGCTGTTCGGGTGTCTGGCTCAGAACCAACTCGCCGGTCAAGCGGGTGATGCCCATGCGCAAAAGGTCGCCACTACCCAGCTGCTGGCGCGGATCTGGCGCACAAGGAAGTGCGAACAAGGCTGCGTGTTCGCGACCCTCTACGCCTCCTGCCGTTACCCAGTTGCGGAACATGGTTGCCTCAAGCACCAATTCCAATCCTTCAGCTTGCAACGACCAATTGGCTGGCAAGTTAGCTGGATTAACAAGTGCTTCGAGCAAAGTAACAGGGGAGCCGGCGTCGAATTCCGCGCGGCCAATGACCAGCGGCTGGGTAAGCTCAAAACCTTGCCAAGCGGCTCCGGATAAAACCAGACGGCCTTCGATGCCCGAGCCAATTTTACCACGCTCTAAAACACCGGTCTCGCTGAGCGCCTGACGCGCTTCCGCCATACGTTGATCCGCCAGCCACCAAACTCCGGCCTTGAATGCGACAAATCCAATCAGAGCAGCCAGTACCAGAGTTGTGAACAGGCGTTTCATCCAAAAATTCCTTAAGCGGCGCCGTCAGTTGCGGGAAATAAGTGTACCCACACCCTCATCGGTAAAGATTTCCAACAAGCATGCATGTGCCACTCGGCCATCAATAATATGGGAGGTGCGCACGCCGTTCTCCACCGCACTTAACGCACACCGAATTTTCGGCAGCATGCCGCCGTGGATGGTGCCGTCCTCGATTAGGTCGTTCACCTGCTGCGCTGTTAACCCGGTGAGCACTTTGTCTTCCTTGCTCTTGAGTCCAGACACATTGGTCAGAAGCATTAGCTTTTCAGCCTTCATGGCTTCTGCAACCTTGCCTGCCACGAGATCCGCATTGATATTGTAAGAGGCGCCATCCGGCCCAACGCCAATAGGCGCAATGACCGGAATTACATTGCTCCGGGTGAGCATATCAATCACATCCACATTAATACTGGAAACCTCGCCCACACGCCCGATATCTATAATCTCAGCGCGTTCCAACTCTGGTGAGCGATCTACCACTTCGAGCTTGCGAGCGCGAATGAGGTTGGCATCTTTTCCAGTGAGGCCGATGGCAGTGCCACCTTGGGCGTTGATCAAGGACACGATTTCCTTGTTCACCTGACCACCCAATACCATTTCCACTACATCCATGGTTGCTGCATCGGTCACACGCATGCCATTCACAAAGCGGGACTGAATATTCAAACGCTGCAGGAGTTCACCAATTTGCGGACCACCGCCATGAACAACAATCGGATTGATGCCCACCAGTTTCATAAGCACAACATCACGGGCGAAGCTGCTTTTAAGCTCTTCGTTTTCCATTGCGTTGCCGCCGTACTTGATAACCACTGTCTTGCCGGTAAACCTTTGAATATAAGGTAAGCCTCGGCTAAGTACGGTGGCCACCTGCATTGCCGTTTCACGATCCAGCGTCATTTTGTTGCCTTAATAGATCAAAATCAAAATAAAAAGCCTTAGGGGTTAAGCATCAGAACTCAGCCATAAGGTCCGGTGCTACCTTTTGTAGCTGGCTCCGGAAAATGTTTTTTATCCGCGACAGAGCTTCTTCTGTTTCGGCTTCGAAGCGAAGCACTAAAACTGGCGTAGTATTAGAAGCCCGACATAATCCCCAGCCGTCTGCATAATCCACTCGAATGCCGTCTATGGTGCTGATATTGCCGTCGCCAAATTCTCCCTCTTGGCCCAGCTTCTCCATAATCGAGAACTTGCTGCTTTCGGTGACCTCTACATTGAGCTCCGGTGTACTGATGTCCTCAGGGAAGTCTTCAAACACTTCTTCACTGTGACGGTCCTCAATACCCAGTATCTCAAGAAGTCTGGCGGCAGCGTATAGTCCGTCATCAAAGCCGTACCAGCGCTCTGCAAAGAAAATATGGCCACTCATCTCACCGGCCAACAGGGCACCGGTTTCTTTCATTTTGGCCTTCATCAGTGAATGGCCGGTCTTCCACATAATGGGACGCCCGCCAGATTCCGAAATCACGCCGGCAAGCCGACGGCTGCATTTCACATCGTACAGCACATCCGCGCCGGGGTTCCGTGAAACCACATCACGGGCAAACAGCATCAACAAACGGTCCGGCCAGATAATCTTGCCAGTATTGGTCACCAGACCCAGGCGGTCACCATCGCCATCAAAGGCCACACCAAGATCTGCACCTTCCGCTTTGACTCTTTCAATCAAGTCTGCAAGGTTGGCTGGCTTGCCGGGATCCGGGTGATGATTTGGGAAATCTCCATCAACTTCACAGTACAGCGGGACCACTTCGCAACCAAGCTCTTCAATCAGCATGGGGCCCAGCTCGCCTGCAATACCATTACCTGCATCGACAACCACTTTGAGTGGTGCAGCAACGGCAATATCACCCACGATGCGATCAAGATACGCCCGACGCACATCCTCAGACGATTGAGTGCCCCGGCCAGCGGCGAGATTACCCGACTTTATGCGTTGGAACAGAGACATGATTGCGTCGCCGGAGAGGGTTTCGCCCCCCAACATGATTTTGAGGCCGTTGTAGTTTGCCGGGTTGTGACTGCCCGTTACCATCACACCCGAGCCGTTCTCAAGATGATGGGTTGCGAAATACAACACAGGTGTCGGTACCGCACCCACATGGATAACGTTACAGCCCGATGCCATAACCCCTCTGGCGAGCGCATCCGCCAGCTCAGGACTTGAGTGTCGACCATCGTAACCTATGCATAGCGATGCCAGACCGCGGCTTATAGCTTCTGAGCCTATAGCGGCGCCAATTCTCTCGACAATGGCTGCCGAAAGCGTCTCCCCAACGATGCCACGGATATCGTAAGCCCGGAATATATTGGGCGATATTTCAATAGCGGGCTCGCTGGACTCTTCAACTCCCAGTATATCTTCGTCGCTAAAAAATGAGCTTTCGTCACTACTGCTGCCAAAGCCTAAGACATCTTCATCACCATCGAGCATATCAATGTCTGGCAGCTCTTTATCTTGAAACAGCGGTTCGGCATCGTCTGTTTCAACCACTCTTGCACCCTTTGCAGGAGCAGCAGGCATTGGTTTGGTCTTCTCGGAAGACTTCGCCAGACGTTTATCCACAACTTGCGACAACCTGTAAAGCACCTCCGAGGTGGATCCCACTATACCCCACTGGAAATTGGGCAGTTTTTGTCGTTCA
This sequence comes from Marinobacter salexigens, assembly GCF_018860765.1. Lineage (GTDB taxonomy): Bacteria > Pseudomonadota > Gammaproteobacteria > Pseudomonadales > Oleiphilaceae > Marinobacter > Marinobacter salexigens_A. Next base: position 1,015,654 of record NZ_JAHKPV010000001.1, on the reverse strand, counting down.
CCACTAAATACTTTGTGGGCCCACTGAACGAGGCTGGTTACTTCGTGACGCAGGCTCTTTTGAGCACTAACCAACAACACCCAAACCACTATGGCGGCTATGAGTACAGGCACCCCAACTAGCAGTGCGAGTAGTAGAATGTTAACCGGTGGCGCTGGCAAAGCACCCGGCTTATAGGTAATGCTCCAATCGGGGTTAGCGAGGACTCTGGTCTCCGCAGCGCTTGCGGCTACGCCTGTACTTGTGCCGCTACTGACAAACGTACGGGGGGCGCCGGAAACGGTTTGTATCAACGCCAGCTCACCCCCTAGCTGCGTATTAACCACGGAAAGCAGTGGCTGCAGCACAGAGGCATCAAAAACCACCAGAAGGCTACCTACAATAGCCTTGCTGGACGGATTGCGCACTGGCGCTGCCATTTGCACATACCAGCGGTTTTCACGGGGGAAGGCATCCGGGTGCAAGGGCTGGCTATTTTCAGCCCGTCGGGCCAACTCTAGCCCGGCGAAGCCAAGCAGATCGCTGCCGGTCCGCGGAACTTGGCGATAGGGGAACAGGAACACCGCCTGCACGCCCGGCAAAGCGGTGGCTAGCCTCTGCTGAACGGCCCCGGAATTCCCACCTCCAATTAGCGCGCCCACCACGTGAGGTTGGGTTGCCAAACCATTGACGCTCTGCTGCATCAATGTCAGGTATTGGCCTATGCGCTGAGCGGCAGCGTCGGCTTCTACACTTTTCCAAGCGTTAAAACGCTTGTCGCCAGCTGGCTGCAACACCAGAAAATGTATTAGAACCACAGCAACCAGTCCCGCCGCAAAAACAACCAACGACTGCTTTATAGCCGTCGAGCCAAGGTGTTTCAGCTTAGAGCCTGCAGTAGCCCGGGCTTTCGGTTTTTTTTCTGCTTTGGTAGCCGGTTGCTCATCAGCAGTTGCTTCAGACGACTTCTTCTTACCCAGCTTCATAGTTCATCCTGCGAATTATCTTTTTGTCCTGGACAAGCACGTATCGGCAAAGTATAGACGCCGCGACAGGTTTCTGCGTTAAGGCTTAAGGTTACCGGGTTCCGGTAGAACCAAATCCGCCCTCACCCCTTAAACTGGCATCAAACTCCGAAACTATTTCAAAGTCGGCTTGAATGACCGGCACCAGCACCAGCTGGGCTATGCGTTCCCCAACTTCTACCGTAAAGGCTGCATTGCCACGATTCCAACAGGACACCATCAACTCACCCTGATAATCGGAATCAATCAAACCTACCAAATTACCCAGCACAATACCGTGTTTGTGCCCCAGCCCACTTCGGGGCAGAATCATCGCGGCCAGAGATGGGTCGGCAATGTGGATGGAAAGCCCGGTTTGAATTAATGTTGTTTCGCCTGGCGCTAATGTAATAGGGCTATCGAGGCAGGCCCGCAAATCGAGACCGGCAGAGCCTTTTGTGGCGTACTCGGGGAAAGCAATGTCGTTACCAATCCGGTCATCGAGAATGCGCACCTGTAAATTCTTTTTGCTCATATTATTCCTGCTTCAGCCGTTCGCCAATAAGCTCTATTAAGCGTGAGGCAATACGTTTTTTAGTGTCTGGGCCTATCGTTTCCTGCCCACCCGACCAGAATACCGTCACCGCGTTGTCATCACTGTTAAAGCCTAACCCCGGCGCCGACACATCGTTGGCAACAATCATGCGCAAATTTTTGCGCTGCATTTTGTCTTTGGCGTAATGAGCAACGTCGGAGGTCTCAGCGGCAAAGCCCACCGTGAATGGCGCATCTGAGCGCCCTGCAATAGTCGCTAATGTGTCGGGATTACGCGTGAGAGGTAGGGCCATGGTCTCACTGGACTTTTTGATCTTGTCGCTGGCGCAATTTTCAGGCCGATAATCCGCCACTGCCGCAGTTGCGACAAACAAATCGCAGCCTTCATCAACGGCTAACGAAGCTGCCTTCAACATATCCTCGGCTGTAATTACAGCGCGAACGTCGACACCCGCCGGAGACTCCAAGTTGACCGGCCCGCTAACCAGAACAACCTTGGCACCAGCATCTCTTGCAGCCACCGCCAGTGCGTAGCCCATCTTGCCCGAACTGTGGTTGCTGATATAGCGCACCGGATCGATCGGCTCACGGGTTGGGCCTGCGGTGATAACGACACGCTTTCCTGCAAGCCCTTTATCACCATGTTGCTTGTCCATAATCAGGTCAGCAATCATTGCGGCCTCAATCATGCGCCCTGGCCCATTATCGCCGCAGGCTTGCTCACCTTGATCCGGCCCCCAGAGCGTAATTTGCGAATCGCTCGCCAGCAAACGAATATTGCGCTGGGTGCGCTCGTTGCTCCACATTGCCTGATTCATGGCTGGCGCGACGGCAATTGGGGCGACGGTTGCACAACAGACCGTCGTTAGCAGGTCGTTAGCCATTCCTTGAGCGAGCCTTGCGATAAAATCTGCGGAGGCAGGTGCAATAACCACCTGATCAGCCCATTTCGCCAGTTCTATATGCCCCATACCAGCTTCGGCTTCTGGGTCAAGCAAAGACGTACGCACCGGCTCACCACTGAGGGCCTGAAAAGTCAGAGGCGTCACGAAGGCTTCCGCCCCTTGGGTCATAACTACCCTCACCCCGTAGCCAGCCTTTTTAAGCAGGCGCACAAGTTCGGCACTTTTATAGGCTGCAATGCCGCCGGTTATGCCCAGCAGGATGTTTCTGACGGCCATAAAGGCTCCGTATCCGCTTAAAATGAAAGGCTTATAAGATAGCATGCTCTGGCCATACCGACAGCCTGCATGACCCTCCGCACGTTTACCGATTGTTACTTTTTGGAGTAATCTGTGTAAATGGAAAGCGCACAGGAAGCGCTAACCCCTTCAATCACTATGCAAGGAAGCCAAAATGACCGATACCATCTGGCCCATGGATGAGCGCCCCCGTGAACGATTGCTCGCCCACGGCGCCGAAAGCCTCTCTGACGCAGAGCTACTGGCTATTTTTCTACGCACCGGCACAAGCGGTATGCCAGTTATGGAGCTCTCACGCTTTCTTTTGCAGGAATTTTCCGGCTTGCGCGGGCTACTGACGGCCTCCCGCAGACAGTTTTGCGACGTAAAAGGGCTAGGCACCGCGAAATACTCACAGGTTCAAGCTGCTATGGAAATGGCCCGGCGAGTAATGGATGAACCCTTGCGCCAAGGTGACCCGTTGCGCTCACCAGAGGATACCCGGCGCTTTCTCACAAGCCGGCTGGGCACCTACCCCCACGAAGTTTTCGCGGGTCTATTTCTGGACAACAGGCACCGGGTTATCCAGTACCGAGAGTTGTTTCGGGGCACCATTGACGGAGCCGCCGTATATCCTCGGGAGGTTGTACGTCAAGCTTTGGAAGATAATGCCGCCGCCGTTATCTTTGCCCACAACCACCCTTCCGGCGTCGCCGAACCCAGTCAGGCTGATATTTCCCTAACCAGACGCTTAAAAGAAGCGCTTGGCCTTGTGGATATCAGGGTTCTTGACCATATGGTAGTGGGCCACGGTGAGGTAATATCGCTCGCAGAACGTGGATTGATGTAAGCCATCCTAGGCGAATGCAGGAAAACTGGCCAAATTCCCAACAATTTTTTGCGTTGGGGGGCTGGTTCTGGTATAAAAGCGTCCCTTTCTGGCGGCGTCTGGCGAGCAGCGTTCAGTTCAGGGGCGCAAACGGGAACTTAACCGTTCCTCGGCAACCAGAGACGCATTAAAATCGAATTCGTATTTATTAAGACCATTGCTCAGGTCGGAGGCAAGTATGTCCAGAGTTTGTCAGGTAACCGGTAAGCGTCCGGTTTCCGGTAACAATGTTTCTCACGCGATGAACCACACCCGTCGTCGCTTTCTGCCTAACCTGCAAAGCAAGCGCTTTTGGGTTGAGTCTGAAAAGCGTTTCGTAAGGCTGCGCACCTCTACCAAGGGTATGCGCATCATCGATAAAAATGGTATTGACGCTGTATTGGCCGATCTTCGTGCCCGCGGCGAGAAAGTATAAGGAGCCGCATCATGCGCGAAAAAATCAAGCTGGTTTCATCAGCAGGCACGGGTCACTTCTACACGACCATGAAGAATAAGCGTAACACTCCGGAAAAAATCGAGATCAAAAAGTACGATCCGGTTGTCCGCAAGCACGTTGCGTACAAGGAAGCCAAGATCAAGTAATTTCTGATCTTGGATCCACAAAAAAACTCGGCACTGCCGAGTTTTTTTGTATGTGCTTCGATTTTGTCAGAACTTTTTCAGGTACCCGTCTGGCAACGCTATATCCATAGCAATCGGCAAGTGATCGGACATGGGATAGCTCACCACTTCCGAGTTTCTTATCTGCAAACTTGGACTCACCAGAATATGATCCAGCGCCTTCTCGGGCCGCCAGCTTGGAAAGCTGTGGGCACTGTCCGGCAGAGGTATCAGGTCTGTCTCTTTCAACGGGGTCTGGGTTAACAGCTGCTCAGCATGGGCATTCATATCACCCATCAACACCACATGCCGGTACTTTGATATCAACTCGCTGATAAAGCCCAGCTGGCGCTGCTGCCCCGACTTACTCAGTGCGAGGTGCATCATCACCAAAACCAGCGGATCTTCTTCAGTGCCATAGCGGGCTACAATCGCACCTCTTCCGGGAAGCCGACCCGGCAACTTGTACTCTTTTACATCCAAGGGCCGGAACCGGCTCAGCAAGCCGTTGCTATGCTGGGCAATCTGGCCCAAGTTACGATTCAACTGTTGATGCCAGTAAGGAATACCCGCCGCTTCGGCGAGATACTGAACCTGATTGATATGACCGCTGCGTAAACTCCCTCCGTCACACTCCTGCAGCGCCACTACATCGTAGTTGCTAAGCAACGAGGCTATGCGATCCAAATTCTCGATGCGATTGCGGTGGGGAAGGAAGTGCTGCCAGCTTCTGGTTAGATAGTGACGGTAAGAGGAGGTGTTGATACCCACTTGTATATTAAACGTAAGCAACCGGAGGTGACGCTGGGGCTCAAACTCGGGCACATGCTCAAGGCCCGAGTTTGAGCCTTTCGACTCATCTCGGGCGCTGAGAATGCCATTAAGCTGCTTCCTGAAGCGTTTATACATAGTGTTGCTGTTATTTAGCTGCAGAGCGCTCTTTCTCTACCAAATAATCCACTACCGCCAGCACTGCCTCCAGACTACCGGCCATGGACGCACTAACCGTGTACTTGCCATTCACCAGCATAGTCGGTGTGCCCGTAATGCGCGCACCACGAATTTTGGACTGAGCCTGCTGCATACGTGCATTGACACCAAAACCGTTGAAGTTATTCAGAAACTCCTCACGATCGACTCCATGACCCGCAACAAAATTCGCCAGAGACTCTCCGTCATTTAGTGGCCGACGCTGGCCCGCCAATGCTTCAAACAGGGCATCGTGCACTTTATCTAACGAGTTCATGGCCTCAAGCGCATAGAAGGCTTGAGCATGGGGAACCCAGGAGCGCCCCAGAGCCGCAGGAATGCGTACATAATTTACATCATCCGGAGCTTTGGCTTCCCAGCTCTCAGCTAGCGGCTTGAAGTTATAGCAGTGCGGGCAGCCGTACCAGAAAACCTCTGCAACCTCGATACCTGAATCAGTATCTGTCCGCACCGGGGTGTCGAGCTTTTTGTAATGCGTTCCTTCCTGCCAGTCTGCCGCATTGGCTTGACCAAATACGGTCAGAACCACCAAAAACAAGCCAACCGATCTAAGTGCTCGAAACATGAAGTATCTCCAAAATTCATAAGTGTCGTTATAGGGGATATTATGACCAACCGAGCCTGAAAAGTTCCACAGTTTGTGGATTACAGGATCGACAGACGAAAAACCCCGCGCAAGGCGGGGTTTTTCGTCAAGCTGAGAAGGCCTATATCAGTTCAGACCAGAAATGTAGCTGGAAACCGCTTCAATTTCCGCATCGGTCAATCTGGCAGATACGTCCATCATGATCGCCGCATTAGCGCCGTTCGCCCGAGTACCATCGCGGTAGGCTTCTAGCTGCTTAGCTAGATACTCTGCATTCTGGCCACCAATATGCGGATAGCCGGCAGGCCCGTTACCCTTACCCTGCGGGTTATGGCACGCCGCACAGGCTGGAACGCCAGAGGCCATATTGCCACCGCGATAAAGCGCAGCGCCTTTCTCTACCAATTCTGGGTCAGCCTGACTTACAACCATCTCTTGGCTCGCAAAGTAAGCTGCAAGATCCTCAAGCTCCTGTTTTGACTTTCCCGTAAGCTGGCCGGTCATCTCTGGGATCGGACGAGCATCTTCTTGGATCGCCACTAACTGGTTGTACAAATACTTTTCGCCCAGCCCGGATATTTTCGGATAGGCACCCATAATTGGCTTGGCTCCACCCTGGCCGTGACATGCCTGACAGGCTGCCGCCGCTTGCTTGCCTGCTTCAGGATCCCCTGCTCCGTGCGCCATAGCTGTAAGGCCAAGGCCGAAAACAAATCCTGCGATCAGTTTCTTCATGCTCGCTCCGCTTCTCTCATCTCGAAAATATTCTTAGTTTGCAGCTGGCAGGCGCTGTTCAGTCAGGCTCAAGACCAAGGCTGACAGCGGTTACGCCAAGCGTACCGCCCGGAATTGGTGTAGCATTATACATTAATCCCTGATAACTGAAATCCAAAGGAAAGCCAACCGCTGTGGACTCTGACCTGACTCAAAAAAGCATCTCTTTTAACAGCGCTCGCTTCCTAATAAGCGCGCCCCGACTGGAAGACTGCCCGCCTGACACTGGCGCAGAAGTGGCTTTCGCCGGACGCTCAAACGCAGGAAAGTCCAGCGCCATGAACGCAATTACTGCCAACGGCAAACTCGCCCGCACCAGTAAAACGCCAGGGCGCACGCGTTTAATCAACTTTTTTTCCCTAAACCGCGAAAATGCTCGGCTAGTAGACCTGCCGGGATACGGCTACGCGAAAGTCTCCCGAGACATGAAAGATGACTGGCAAAAACACCTCGGGCAATACCTGAACGACCGTCAGTGTTTACGCGGTCTGGTTTTGGTAATGGATATCCGCCACCCACTTACCGAATTTGACCAAATGATGGTGGAATGGTGCGAACATAACAAGTTGCCGCTGATGATTCTGGCCACAAAAGCCGACAAACTTAAATTCGGGCAAGCCAAAACCACCATGCTGGAAATTTCCAAAAAGCTTCAGGAATTTACCTGTGTCGAGCACTTGGTTATGTTTTCATCAACATCAAAACGCGGTGTTGATGAGTGCCGGGCGGCACTGACAGACTGGCTGGAAAACGCCAGTGAAGATCTTCGATAGGAATGAAAAAACCGGCCTGAAAAAAAGTCAGGCCGGTAAAACATCAGGGTTTGCGACGTGCTAAAACCTGAGAACTCCCTCAGGAGGCGCTGGAAATGTCCGAATTCCCTGCGCCGACCATTGTGACACCCCCCTGCTGAAAAAGTTCCGAGCCAGAAAGTTGCAACACTGCCCCCCCAGTACCCGTACACCCTTAGTCAACCCACCGAAGTTTCACTCGCACCTTCCTGTTCAGGCATCTTTGGCCGGTATTTTTCCCGCAACGTCATAACCTGCTCACGGTACGCTGGCGTCAGGTAGGGTATTTCGAGCGTTAATACCTGATAAATACCCTGCTTAAGCTCCCGCAATGTCAGGCAGGCGGACGCTTTCTCCCCATGAGCTGTTTTCAGAAACGCCATCCAATTGGTAATAACCAACCAAACATTCAGCGACATGGCTGAACGGAGGCTTTCTGGCTGGGGCTCCAAAATGCCGCCATCTGCCAGCTTTTCGAAAATAAGGCTTATGGCCGCGAGGCACCGGTTGGTAAATTCGCGGTAGTCGTCGCGCAAACGTGAATCCCTATCTAACAAGTATTCCAGATCTCGATGAAAAAACCGGTAACTCCAAAGACCATCAAACACCGATTCTAGATAAAACGTCATGTCGTCCAGCGTCAGCACTCGGCCCTCAGGAATATCAAGGTAGTAGTCCACCAGTTTTTCGTATTCCTGAAATATCTCGTAAATAATGTCGGACTTGTTGCGAAAGTGGTAATAGAGGTTGCCCGGCGATATCGCCAAATGCGCCGCAATGTGATTGGTTGTTACGTTTCGCTCGCCCTGCTCATTAAACAGCTCAAGACTCGACAGCAATATTTTGTCTCTGGTTTTCATAGGCTCATCGGCGTTTGTTGTTTTACAGCTCACAGATGGCCTGATTCGCCATTGGAGCTGCTTGACTCACTAGAGTATATACTCTAATAATACCTTCCAGTGCAAATTGAGCGTTTTTTCGCCATAACAATACATCAGGCTATCGCCGCTAAACGGCGGAGCCAAAGGGAGGACACCATGGGTGCCAGCGCAGTTCAGCTCACAGAGAGCAATAGTCACATTCAGCAGACCCACCGGGTGTTTGGAGTACAAAAAAAGGCGTTTCACGACCACCCTACGCCGTCGCTGGCGGAGCGTCAGGAAAACCTGAATCGGCTCAAACAAGCCCTGCTGTCCTATCAGGATCGCATTGTGGATGCCATTGACCGGGATTTTTCCTGCCGCTCCCGGGACGAATCACTCATTGCAGAAGTCATGCCTTCCATTCAAGGTATTAATTACACCTTGAAAAACCTCGAAGGCTGGATGAAGCCTTCTCGCCGGCACGTATCCATTCTCTTCCGGCCTGCCAGCAATAAGGTCTGCTACCAGCCGAAAGGCGTTGTTGGCGTGATTGTGCCTTGGAATTACCCGCTGTATCTGGCTGTGGGGCCTCTTGTTGCCTCTCTCGCCGCGGGAAACCGCACCATGATCAAAATGTCCGAATTCACGCCACATACATCAGCTCTGTTCAAAGAACTAATTGAAGCCACTTTTCCGGAAGATCTAGTGGCCGTAATCAATGGCGAAGCCGACGTTGCGGCTGACTTTTCCGCACGGCCTTTCGATCACATGCTGTTCACCGGTTCCACATCTGTAGGCAAGTTAGTGATGCGGGCCGCTTCCGAGAACCTAACACCCGTAACTCTGGAGCTGGGCGGCAAATCACCCGCTATTGTTTCTCCAGACGTGCCTTTGGAGGATGCGGCGCAGCGTATTGCATTCGGCAAGGCATTCAACGCAGGTCAAACCTGTGTGGCGCCGGATTACGTACTTTGCCCGGCCGGCCGCACTCAGGCTTTCGTAGACGAGTTCCGCGCCCAGTTTGCGGAAATGTACCCTTCCCTGCGGGATAACGATGACTACACGGCCATTATCAATGAGCGCCAGTACAAGCGTCTGAAGGGTTATCTTGAGGACGCCAAAGCTAAAGGCGCCGAGCTGATTGAGATGAACCCTGCACAGGAAAACATGGGCGACGGCACCCATAAGATTCCGGTAACACTGGTATTGAAAACCACGCCGGACATGAAGCTGATGCAGGATGAAATCTTCGGGCCTATCCTGCCGATTGTGAGTTACGGCAACTTTGATGAGGCGATTCAGTTCATTAACGACCGCCCGCGACCTCTGGCCCTGTACTTTTTTGGCTACGACCGCGACCAGCAAAAGCAAGTGATCGATCACACTCTCTCGGGGGGTATGTGCATTAACGATTCCCTGATGCACGTAGCCCAGGACGACCTTCCCTTCGGTGGCGTAGGCGATTCAGGCATGGGTCACTACCATGGCAAGGAAGGCTTCCTGACCTTCTCGCACCAACGAGCTATTTTTGCCAAACAGAAGTTCAACAGCGGCAAATTTGTTTATCCTCCTTATGGGACATCCGCCCATAAAATGATCTACAAATTCTTTATCCGCTAAGCGCCTTGCATTGCAGCCGGGGCTATAGAGCCCCGGTAATCGCCATACTAAAAATAAGAGTGAGCCAATTATGACCGACCCCCTCACCCTACCCGAAGGGCAGGACTCGATATCTTTGGACCGGCGCAGCTTCCTTCGTACCGGGCTGGGTGGCGCCTTATTTTTGGGCACCATTAGTGTAACTGCAGGCCTAAGCGGCTGCGCAACTTCACCAGCTGGGCGGTTAGGCGCTGTTGAAACACGCATGGATGCACGGTACAAGTTCCAGTTCCTGACAGCGGACGACATCAAACTCTTCGAAGCTCTGCTACCGGCCATTCTCGGTTCCGCCCTACCGGAGCCAGCCAATGCCCGACGCATGGTTATTGCCAGCACCGTCGAGCGTATTGACGCAGGTATCCAAAAATTCGGGCCTGCCAACCAAAAAGAGCTCAGACAACTGTTTGATCTGCTCAACTTAGGCGTTACCCGGGTCACCATCGCACGGCTTTGGTCACCTTGGCCGAATGTCACCACGAAACAGGCCAACGGATTTCTCGAACGCTGGCGCTCAAGCAGTATCGGGTTGTTCAATAATGGCTACATGGCCCTGACCAAAATCAGCAACGTGGCGTTTTACGGCTACCAGGAGAACTGGCACCTTTCCGGTTACCCAGGCCCACCCGAGTGGGCGGTTCAAGCCCTGCCGCAATTCCGTAAAGCCTGATCTTCAGCCTGCGGATTAAGCCCGCTGTTATTTTTATTAAAGGGAAACCACCAATCATGTCGTTCAACGATCGCATTGCCCAGGGGCTGGAATCCGGCTGGAACGTCATCGACGGCGCCACGCTGACCGAGAACCACACGGCAGAAGCGGATGTGGTTATTGTCGGTACGGGCGCAGGTGGCGGAACCACCGCAGAAATTCTCGCCAAGAGCGGCCTCTCCGTTATTTTGGTAGAAGAGGGTCGCCTGTACTACCAAAAAGACTTCAAAATGGACGAACTTACGTCCTATGCCAATCTCTATCAGGAGGGCATGAGCCGCACGACTAAAGACGGTGCCATTGCGATTTTGCAAGGCCGCTGCGTAGGCGGCTCGACCACGGTGAACTGGACCAGCAGTTTTCGCACCCCGGATGCAACGCTCAGCTATTGGGTTAAGCAGTTTGGCCTAGAGGCACTGAGCCCACAGGCTATGGCACCCTGGTTTGAAGGCCGTGAAGCACGGCACTCCATGTCACCTTGGGAAATGGCGCCCAATCTTAATAACGACATATTGCGCCAAGGTTGCGAAAAGCTGGGCTTTAGCTGGCAGGTGATCCCGCGTAACGTCAAAGGCTGCTGGAATCTGGGCTACTGTGGCGTGGGTTGCCCAACCAACGCCAAACAAGGTGCATTAATGACCACCATTCCCGGTGCGCTAGATAATAATGCCACCCTATACCACGGGCTGCGCGCCGAGCGGCTGGTGATGAAACAGGACAAAATTGATGCCTTGCAAGCCATAGCAATGGCCAGCGATGGGATTACGCCCACCAATATAACCGTTACGCTTAAAGCCAAGCACTTTGTGGTTGCCGCCAGTGCGATAGGCTCCCCCGGCCTACTGCTGCGCTCCAAACTGCCCGACCCCTACGAGCGCTTGGGAAAGCGATCCTTTATTCACCCGGTGAACGCCAGCGTTGCACAAATGCCGAAATTGGTAGATCCGTTTTACGGTGCGCCGCAGTCGGTTTATTCCGACGAGTTCAACTTCCGCGACGGCGTAGATGGGGACGCAGGTTACAAGTTGGAAGTGCCACCGCTGCACCCGGCCATGTCTGCCGGTGTTGTACCCGGGCATGGCGACGAACAGACTAAAAATCTGGCTAGCTTACCCTGGATGCAGTCGGTTATCGCACTGGTGCGGGACGGGTTTCACGAAAACAGCACCGGCGGCACAGTATCTTTGCGAGACGATGGCAGCCCGATGCTGGATTACCCGATCAGTGATTATCTTTGGAAGGGGCTGCGCAACGCGTTCTACACCATGGCGGAAATTCAATTTGCCGCTGGCGCCAAAAAAGTACGGTTGATGCATTTGGACTCTGACTGGTACTCCAGCTGGGCCGATGCCAAAGCGGCCATCGATGGCTTTTCCATGAAGCCCCACCGGGTTCGCTTGTTCACCGCACACCAAATGGGCGGTTGCGGAATGGGAAGCAACCCTGAAGAATCTGTGGTCAATGGGTTTGGCGAGCACCATCAGGTTAGCAACCTCAGCGTACACGACGCCTCGATATTCCCCACCAGCATAGGCGCCAATCCACAACTGTCTGTGTATGCCTTGGCTGCACGAAACAGCACGCGATTGGCCCAAAGGCTCAAAGCGTAAAACGCCCGAACGGAAACTCTCAGCGCTACGTACCGGCGCAGGAGGACTTTCAGTCGGTCTACAGAATGCGCTGAAATGCTGATATTCTGGGCGCCTATTAAAATGAGGAGCTATGCATGCCTAAAGTCATTTATCCTGGCACCTTTGATCCCATCACCAATGGCCACACGGATCTTATAAAACGTGCCAGCCGCATGTTTGATGAGGTTGTGGTAGCCGTTGCCTATAACTCGAAGAAACAGCCATTATTTGATCTGGAAGAGCGCTGCGAGTTGGTGCGGCAGGCAACCACCGGCATCCCAAATGTCAGCGTGACAGGCTTTAGCTATTTACTCGCCGATTTTGTTCGTGACCAAGGCGCCACGGTGATTCTTCGTGGCCTGCGGGCCGTCTCCGATTTCGAATACGAATTTCAACTTGCAGATATGAACCGTCGCTTGGCGCCAGAGCTGGAAAGCGTATTTTTAACACCGTCGAACCACCTGTCCTATATTTCTTCCAGCCTTATCCGCGAAATCGCCTCTTTAAGCGGGGATGTGTCTGAATTTGTTGACCCGGTAGTAGGGGCTGCCTTGAAAGAGAAATTCAGAGGGGCTTAGGCCTAACGCCGTATAAGAAAAAAGCCCCAAGCAGGGGCTTTTTTCTTGACGCTACCTTAGAACAGCGGCGGCAACGGAATTTTCTGGCCGTTAACGTCAACCATCATGTCATTCAGCTTAGCCGCCAGCACCAACCTGTCACCATCGGGCACCAACAAGCCCTGCTTAACAAGCGGCGCAAGTTGCAAGCGCACCGCTGGGTAGTCATCTACCAGCACAGAAGGCACGCTCAAGCTCATTTCCCCGGCTAGCTGCTGCATCACCAACAGCATTCCCGCTTTCTCATCTGCTGTGAGTTCCGGGTGGCGAATAACTGCATGGCCCGTTATCTCGCCCTCAGGTGTATCCATAGTCAGCTCGGAGAAGCCCACGGAAAACCCTGCAGCCGCCAGATCACGCATAGCCGTAGTAACTTGCCCCATGGCCGCCATCTGTTTCTCAAACATTTCAGGGCCGCTGGAAGTAGGCGCTAAAGTCAAACTTTGCAGGTCTGTCATGCTTGAAGTCAGAATATTCCAACTCGCTACGTCCAGATTATCGAGTGCGAATGCCAGTTTATGCGGGCCGTAAACCTCGTCTTCAAACAGAACCTTCTCCGCCTCAATCGTCATTTTCGAATCTAGGCGCTGCCCGTCCCGTTTTGCTTCGGTGCTGCTGTGGGCAAAGACACCTTCTATGGTTAGCGGGGACATTTCGGGAGACGTTAAAGCAACAGAATCTATGGACGCCTCCATGCTTCCTGTCCAAACATCCCCTTCCAGATGGGCCATGCTCTGCTCTACACGGAACCCATTAACGCGAACACTCATCTCAGGGCCGGAGAGGCTAAGTTGCGGCCAAACAATCAGTGCCTCCGCTTGAGATCCAGTATCATTGATTTCAATACGTGCAACACCGCCACTGGTTCTAAACGACTCACCGCTGTCAGGATTGTTGATCGCAATAGCCGGTGCTTCCAACTCAAGTATGGCAACACCCCAAAGGCGCGTTTCGAGAGTTAGCCTTGGTCGCTCTTGAAACCAGTCCGCGCCTTCAGGCGCCCAGCCGTCAACTGGCTCAAAGTCCATAAAGCTACCGGTAATGCCATGGGTTACATCGGCACGGTAGTCTATACGGCGAGTCTCGCCGGTTTCGGGGTTCAACACAGTTATAGCGCCGTTCAAGTTCGAACTAAGGAACCCTCGGCGGTAGTCTTCTGTTTGCATCTGTAAAAACGGCTGCGCCTGATTTAACTCCTGATTCACCTGCTGCCACTGCTGCTCAGTTACATACCCCACGACCCATGGCATTGCACCAGCGACAACCAGTACACCTGCACCGGCAATTATCCACTTTGCTTTCAAGTACTCTCTCCATTTAGAAAATGTCAGGTTTTGCCAGTCAGGCGTTCCAACAGCACCACCTGTGAGGCCACTCGCTCCTCACCCTCGGCTGGCTGGTTCTGAATGTAGCCACCATCTGGTTGCAACACCCAGGACTGACAGTTGTCTGCAAGATAGGTATCCAAGTCTTCCTTCACTCGCGCTATAAGCTCCGGATCTTCTATAGGGAAGGCAGTTTCAACTCGGCTTAACAAGTTGCGCTCCATACAATCCGCGCTTGAACAGTAAACGTCTGGCTTACCCTCGTTACCAAAATAGTAGGCTCGGGTATGCTCCAGAAACCGCCCCACAACGGAGCGCACACGAATGTTATCCGAAAGCCCCGGAACCCCGGGCCTGATGCTGCAAATACCACGCACTATCAAGTCTACCTGTACCCCGGCCTGAGAGGCCCTGTACAGCGCCTTAATAAGCTGAATTTCGGTGAGGGCATTGATCTTGATAATGATGCGCCCTTTTTCACCGAGCTCTGCTTCACGCTCAATAAGACTGAGCAATCGTTTGTGGAGCGTAAACGGCGCATGGAACAGCTTTTTAATCTTCAAAGCCTTGCCCATACCGGTTAACTGCTGGAACAGCTTATTGACATCATCACCAATGGATTCGTCACACGTCATGTAGCTGTAATCGGTATACAGCCGCGCGTTGACCGCATGGTAATTGCCCGTCCCTAAATGCACATAACGACGTAGGCGACCTTCCTCCCGGCGCACAATAAGAATCATCTTGGCGTGGGTTTTGTACCCAACAACGCCGTAGACCACGATCACCCCGGCCTCCTGCAACCGGCTTGCCAGTTCCAGGTTTTCTGCCTCACTAAATCGTGCCCTCAGCTCAACAACCGCCGTTACTTCCTTGCCCCGCTTCGCGGCATCGGCCAAAGCTTCAACAATCTCGGAGTTGGCGCCTGTGCGGTAGAGCGTTTGACGAATTGCCAGCACCTGCGGATCCTTCGCGGCCTGACGCAGAAAATCCACTACCGGGCTGAAATTCTGAAACGGATGATGCAGCAAAATCGGCCGTTTTCGAATGGCGTCGAACAACGTTTCTCTGCTACGAATTTGCCGCGGTATGGTGGGCGAAAAGCTGGAATACAGCAGATCTTGGCGATCAACCAAGCCGGTCACGGCCATCAACCGTGTGAGGTTGACCGGCCCGTTTACCTGATACAGATCTCGTTGCCCAAGGCCGAATTCTGTCAACAAAAACTGCACCAACTCCTGAGGGCAGTTATCCGCCACTTCCAGCCGTACTCCGTCGCCAAAACGACGGCTGAGCAACTCACCGCGCAGAGCAGACGCCAAATCTTCAAGGTCGTCTTCCAGCTCCAGATCGGCGTTGCGGGTTAGCCGGAATTGATAGCAACCTTTTACCTCCATGCCTGGGAAAAGCTCGTCGGTGTGGGCGTGAATCATCGACGACAGAAACACCAGATTTTCGCCGCCGCTACAGACGTCATCCGGCAGGCGCACGAGTCTTGGCAGCGAACGCGGCGCTGGCACGATGGCCATACCGGTTTCACGACCAAACGCGTCCTTGCCATCAAGCTCAACAATAAAGTTTAAACTCTTGTTCACCAGACGGGGAAACGGGTGCGATGGGTCCAACCCGATAGGGCTCACCACCGGCAGAATTTCATCCTCAAAATAGTTGCGCACCCACTCTGCTTGCTCTGGCGTCCATTCCCGGCGCCGCACAAAGTGAATATTCTGTTTTTCCATCTCCGGAATCAGCACGTGATTCAGAATGTCGTACTGCTCATCAATGTACTCATGAGCAACACGGCTAATCTCGCTCAGTGCTTGTTCAGGCATGATGCCGTCAGCGCCCAGAGTTTCCCGGCCGTACTTAATCTGCTGACGCAAGCCAGCTACTCGTATCTCGAAGAACTCATCCATGTTGCTGCTAAAAATGCAGCAAAAAATCAACCGGTTAATCAGCGGATGGGTGGTATCAAGCGCCTGCTTCAACACCCGATAATTGAACTGAAGCTGGCTCAACTCTCGGTTGAAGTAGTTTTCGCTGGCATCCAAGTTGATCACTTCACCCACCGGCGGAATTTCTATCGGAGCGGGTACACTTTGCTCCCCTTCCGCTGTCAGATTTCTGGCGATTTCCGTTCTCATGGTATTCAGTTCCTGTCTGATTTACCGCAGGCCAACTTCCGGCGGTGGATAGTCCCGCGGAGGATAGTCCAGCAGCGATTCTAGCGTCTCTGATCCCGCATCAGGCGGGCCGCTCGCACAGCGAAGTAAGTCAGGATTCCGTCCGCGCCGGCACGGCGCATAGACATCAAACTTTCCATAACCACGGCATCACCATCAAGCCAGCCGTTCTGCTCCGCAGCCATATGCATGGCGTATTCGCCACTGACTTGATATACGAAGGTTGGCACCTGTAGTTCGGTTTTCACCCGGTGCACTATGTCTAGATACGGCATGCCGGGTTTGATCATCACCATGTCTGCCCCTTCAGCAAGGTCCATCATCACTTCATGAATTGCTTCGTTGCTGTTGGCCGGATCCATTTGGTAGGTCGACTTGTTGCTTTTACCGAGGTTTGCGGCAGAGCCGACTGCGTCCCGGAATGGGCCGTAATAAGCAGATGCATACTTCGCTGAATAAGCCAAAATGCGAGTATTCACATGCCCTGCAGATTCCAGAGCTTCGCGGATGGCGGCAACACGGCCATCCATCATATCGGAAGGAGCAACAACATCCGCACCGGCATCGGCATGGGACAGCGCTTGATTGACCAGCGCTTCAACGGTGACATCGTTCAGTACGTAGCCGTCATTATCGATGATGCCATCCTGACCATGGGTGGTGAAGGGATCCAGCGCTACGTCTGTGATAACACCCAATTCGGGATACGCTTTTTTTAGCGCTCGTACAGCGCGCTGTGCAAGACCATCCGAGTCCCAGGCACCTGAGCCAGACAAATTCTTTTTGTCCGCCGCGACCACCGGGAATAAGGCTATTGCTGGAATGCCGAGCTCTACCAGTTCCGCCGCTTGTTCAACCAACAGATCAATGCTGAGGCGATCGACACCCGGCATGGATGACACTTGCTCGCGTTGCCCTTCACCTTCAAGCACAAAAACCGGATAGATCAGGTTATCTGGTGTGAGCTGGTTTTCCCTCGCCAGCCGGCGAGAAAAATCACTGGCGCGATTGCGACGCAAACGGGTACCGGGAAAGGTGCGGGGTGTTGATAAAGGCACGGAAAACCTCCTGAGTGGCACGACAACGAGTTGAACCGAAAATCCGGGTGCCCGAAAGGCACCGTTTGCACCATCATACACCTCAAGGGGCTTTGGTTGCAGGCTACTGAAAAGCTACTGAATAGAATCCAACGCCTTGGCGCGAATGCGCTCAGTCTCGCTGAAATACTTCTCGCGCAGTTGGTTCAAACTCTCTTCGCGCTCTGGCTCCGCCAGACCCGAGGCCTTCAAGGCATCCCGCTCTTTGGCATAAGACTGCCACCGTTTGTTCCAATCCTTTTGCTCGGCATCCAGATTCTCCAATCTTTGGGCAGCTTCTTCGCCGAATTCTTGGCGCCGCCAGGCGCGCAGTGCCTCTGGATCGTTGGCCATGGCCTCCCGCACCTGCTCATAACGGGCAAACTTACGAGTCTGCTGCCGGGCCCGCCGCACAGGCTCAGGTAACGCCATTTCAGCCTCTGCAAGAGCTTCTTCACGCTGCTCGTCGGTTAGGCTGCTGTCCCTGCTGAGGCTTCGCTTTTTTAGCTGGAAGCGGTCTATCGCTTCTTCGTCTGCGAAGAATGCCTCTGCTGTATCTGCATCCAACCACGTCCTACGTAAAGCCTGAATTTCCAACATTCGCCGCTCCATTTCCCCCGGGCCAGAGGTCCCGGCTTCTCCGTAAGCGGCTTCCAAATCTGATAGCGCTAGCTTGTAGTCCAGATAACGGCCAAGGGTATCAAGGGCCTGCCCTCTTGCAGGCTCATCCAATGCCGAAAGAACAAGCCGGATTCTCGCCACGAGCTGCGACAGGGACTCCTCGCCCAAAGCCGACAGGTAATATTCGAACAGCTGTCGCAACTCGCTTGTAGGGATAAGGTTGCCAAAACGATCCGTTATGGCCCAGCCACCCGGTTCCGAGGTGCCTGCCAGAGACGCTGGCAAACCCGAAACGTCTACCTCGGAGACCTCGGAGACCAGTTTAGAAGGGGGTAGCTGGCGGGCTTCGGAAAAGTCGGCGTCCTTGGCTTTTACATCGGCTGACTTGTCGTCGTGGTGAGCAGATGCAGGCCGGTTTTGAGCACCATCAGCAAGCAACCAGAGTGCAATCACAACTGCTATGATCACAGGAACGATAAAGGAGTGTCTGGAAGCAGGTTTCATGATAATGGATGGGTCCGGCCGTGGGTGGCTTGACTAAAACCCCATAGCGAGGGATTTAGACACTTTGCACGAGCAATGTTAAAGGGAAATAAGGCTTTTGACCGAGACAGACCGCAAAAACAGGCCAAGGTGAATACCCCGGCCTGCAAAGGCGATGCTCAAAGAGCGCGGTTGTTAAAGCCGGTATCCACCTTACGAGGAGAGCTAACGCGAAAAGATGTCTCAACTTCCTGAATGGTACCGCCTTGGCTCAGGAAAGCGTCAATATCTTGCTGCAGTTGCTCGCGCACCCGTGCCCTGCCTGCGATCGAATGGGTGTCGTCGACGTCACTACTCGCATTCGCCCAGTTCCCGGATTGTTCAAAATTGCTTTCGTCGAACTCACTCATGGCTCTCTCCATCAACGAAAACAGTGTTACAAGCGAGGTATACCCATAAGAGATACCAAGCTCCGTCTCGACCAGCCGCTACTGCGGCAACGTCTTGGCGTCTTTATAATCTGCTTTTCGTGACAGCGCTATTATCTGACAATAACTTTTTCGTGAATATTTGTAACGCTGACTAACTCCATGAATTTAAAAGATTAAATAAAATCCGAGAATAAGCATTTGCATCAAGGTAAAGAATGAATCAATATTCACTAATTGCAGAGGCCCGAAATGGCTTATCGTGAAACTGAAAAGATGCGACTGCGCAAAGCCGCCGCGCGTCAGCGTATCGCTGAATGCACCTATCAATGCGTTGCGGAGGGAGGTTTTCGCAATGCAAAGATTACGCGCATTGCTCAGCTTGCAGGTGTCGCTACAGGGTCGATTTATCGCCATTTCGAGTCAAAGGAAGACTTGTTTGCCGAAATATTCCGCATCGCCACGCAGCGCGAAATAGACAAAGTTGTGGAATCGCTGGCAACACCGGGTAGCGCAATAGAGCGACTGGAAAAAGCCTTGCAACAATTTGCCGAGCGCGCATTGAAAGGCCCTGTTATGGCCTGGTCGCTTATTGCCGAACCTGTAGACCCGAAAGTTGAAGAAGAGCGGCTAGCGTATCGAAAGGCCTATGCCGACTTATTTGAACAAGCGATTCGAGAAGGCATCAAAGAAGGGTGCATTCCGGATCAAAACGCCCGCCAGAGCAGTACATGTCTGGTTGGTGCTATTGCAGAGAGTTTGGTGGGCCCCTTGTCGCCAACCCAGAACGAACAGGCAACTACAACAGCAACTGACAACAACGACCCGCTGGCCAACACTATCATCCGCTTTTGCATACAGGGGTTGACCGGCACTAGGAGATAGCTATGAACACCCCGCAACCCAAACACCAAATAGCTTCAGGAGGTCATGGCGACCGTTACTTGGCGGTCACCCACGAAGTAGTCAATCAGCCGCCAGCGCTGGAAAACTACAACCTGTACGACGAAGATATGGCTCTTCAAGAAGCGGTAAAACGAGAGGGTGCCGGGGATGCTCAAAGCGATCTAAAGACTTATGGCGCACTTGCCGGCAATGCGGAAACTATCGACCTAGGCTTTCGAGCCAATAGTAACAAACCGGTGTTCAACACCCACGACCGGTTTGGCCACCGTATCGACGAAGTAGACTTTCACCCTTCGTACCACGAACTGATGAGCATCGCCTTTGAAAACGGCCTGCACAGTAGCCCGTGGACAAACCCGGGCAAAGGCGCGCATGTAACTCGCGCTGCAAAGTATTACATGCACTCGCAAGTGGAAGCCGCGCACTGCTGCCCGGTTACCATGACGTTTGCTGCAATTCCTTCTATCCGTAAGCAACCAGAGCTGGCGGCCCTATGGGAATCCCGTGTACTCGCTAACAGCTATGACGCCCGCAACGTTCCAGACACAGAAAAGAGCTCTGTAACCATCGGTATGGCGATGACAGAAAAGCAAGGCGGCAGCGACGTACGCGCCAACAGCACTCTGGCTTACCCAATAGGAAGCAAAGGACCGGGTCAGGCCTATGAATTAGTCGGTCACAAGTGGTTTGTTTCCGCCCCCATGTGCGATGCCTTTCTGGTACTGGCTCAGGCGCCCGGCGGTTTGTCCTGCTTCCTGATGCCGCGCTGGCGCCCGGACGGCACCAAAAACCCATGGCAGATACAGCGCCTGAAAAACAAAATGGGCAACGTTGCCAACGCTTCCAGCGAAGTAGAGCTGCGCGGCGCGCTGGCTTGGATGATTGGTGAAGAAGGCCGAGGCGTACCCACCATTATAGAAATGGTCGCCATGACCCGCTTCGACTGTATGATCGGCAGCTCTGCTGGTATGCGTCAAGCCGTCGCTCAGGCAACGCATCACTGCCGCCACCGGAGCGCCTTCGGCAACCGTTTAAGCGACCAACCGCTAATGCAAAATGTGCTTGCAGACTTGGCTCTGGAAAACGAAGCCGCCCTCACCTACACCCTGCGAATCGCCCGCGCTCTGGACAACCAAGATCAGGAACACGAACGCTTGTTGGCCCGCTTGGCCACCCCCGTCGGCAAATACTGGATTTGCAAGCGCACACCGAACCATGCCTACGAATCCATGGAGTGCATCGGTGGCAGCGGCGTAATGGAAGACTGCATCATGCCCCGCCTGTTCCGCGAATCCCCGGTAAACGCCATCTGGGAAGGCAGCGGCAACGTCCAGTGCCTGGATACCCTACGCGCCATCCAAAAAGAACCGGAAACCCTCGACGCCTTCTTCCACGAAACCGCCGAAGCCAAAGGCGCGGATCGCCGCTTTGACCAGTTCCTAGCGCAGTTGCAAAACGACTTCGCCGACATCAGCGACTTCCAATACCGCGCTCGCAATTTGGTAGACAGAATGGCCTTAGCCATGCAGGCATCCTTGCTGCTTCGCAACGGCGACAAAGCCGTAGCAGACGCCTTCTGCGCCTCCCGACTGGAGTCCAACGGCGGTATGAACTACGGCAACCTACCTTCCGGCACCGATGCCGCGGCTATTATCAAGAGGGCTACGCCTGTAGTAGGCTGAACAAAACCTACTAGCAGCTTAGGGGAGCAGCTTCTGAAACTATGTGGACTCCCCTTGAATTGTCCGAGAACCGGCGAGGGTGGACTGCCCAAAACTGTGCGGAGCCAAGGATGGCGGAGCCCAAGCGTCAACAGGGATGTGCCGCAAGGAGCGTGTTTTGGGCAGTCTGCCCTCGCCGGTTCCTGCACCCAAACCGGAAGAGCCATGTCTGAAGCACTCAGAAAACTACTCAAAGAAGGCAATGCACCTCAACAACATGCCGCGATAACACCCCACGTAGGCGTGCTCACCCTACACTTCCAACTCTACGGTTGCGAAGACCTCAAAGCCAAGCGCAAAGTCTTCACCCCACTGCGCGCCGTATGGGGCAAAGAACCCGACTTAGCCATAGCAGAAACCGCCGACCTAGAAGCCCTAGATTGTGCAACTTGGAGCATTGCGGCACTTGGCACATCCTCGCAACTGATCACCCAACGTCTAGACCAAATAGAGAAAGCCATTCAGGAAAAAATCGATGCGGCGATACTCGATGTCCACCGGGAAATAATTTAACCGCACCCAAACCTAGCCAAAACCCTCGCGGCTGCTGGCTCTTAGTGTCGGCTTTCCTCAATAACGCTATTGATATACGAAACGCGCTTGCCGGAACCAAACATCTTCAGAACTCTTCTATCGTCACACAACGATATCGAATCAACCCACACCGCTGTGAACCATTTGCTGGTCATTCTGAATGGTTGCGAACACTCCAAGTATCCCTGACTCTCGAAGTGCTCAGCCCACAGTTTATTCGCGACATAAGAGCCAAAAAACATCCCCAAAACGCCGACAATAAGCACCACCGCCACTATTTTGTTCAGTTTGTCAGACACTGCTATTGCGAAAGCTTTACCTCGAATCGCAACAACGATTCCAAACGTACCAAACATAGCAAGCCCCAAATAAGCGATCGGGGCAAGATACATAACTGTAATCCCTGTATTTTCCAGAAGGATAGGTACTCCCGCCTGAACAGCCTCATCATAGTCTCTATGATTGACCAAAAGAGCCCAGACAGACAAAGCTGTCAGGCCAACACCCATACCTAGTACAAGCACCCCGCCCCAAAATGCAATGGGGCGATTGATGGGTGGCAATGAATCAATAGTCGCACCCATCAAAAACCACCAAAACGACGAATAAAATCGAGGTTACCTCGCGTACTACCGAAATAATAATTGGCTTCTCTCCTGACCAGCTCAACACTTCTTTTATTTTCTTTCATAGCCGTAGCCCATGACTCTTTATGTTGAACCAGCGCATCGACAAGTTTCTCTGTTAACACCGACTTGTCATCCACCAAGTTAAGGAGCATGCCTGCAGCAATGGCTACAGCTATCCCTGCCACAACCGGAATAACCGCTACCACCGATGCCCCCATAGAGACAGCGATAGCAGGCAGGACCCCTGAAGCAAAATAAGCAGCGCCTGCAGCAATAAAGCCTTTCGCAATGTCTGTCGCTATGTGGGCCAGCATTGCCTCCATCGTTTTCAGCTCATCGGTAAAAAGCCACTCTAGAGTTCGCACGGCCGGACTGAGGATCAATGTTAGTACTGCACCAGATTTTAACGCCGCCTTCGCTGCTACCTGCCCTATCCCCATTTTGATAACTTTCGGATTTCTCACACCATAAACTGGTGCAGTTAGATACCTTCGTAAGCCAGCATATCCAGAAAGCACAATGAAGCTTTTACCCTCACGTAAAATAACACGATAAGTCGCAAACAAAGTCCCCGAGCGATGCATGTCGGCGCCAAGTTTAGCTAATACAATAGAAGAAGAAACAGTACCTGTGTGGTCACGAATGGTGCCCAAGGCAAAACCCGTAATCTGCTCGTAGAGAGACTCTACTTCAGAATCTGATCGACCACCTGCTTTCTGGGCATTAACCCAGACATCTGTAAGCTCACTCGCACTCAATACGTAAACATCGATTCGATTAGCTGCAAGTTGCTCATTCAGGCTTGCGCGCAAGTGGCGTTCTTCCGCCAATTCACGGGCACGATTTATATGATTAGTTGGATTTGGACACATATACACTCCTTGTATTGATAACTCCGCGTTCATCCTAGAACTCTAGCGCGCAAACTTTAAACCAACTTTTTTGGAAATGCCAACGGGCTGACAGCTATCTATGTCCCACTCGCGAGAAATCGACGCTGCAATACTCGACATTCACCGCGAAGTCCTCTAAAAAAGCTCTATGGCACAACATCAAAGCAGCCCGTATACTACGCCACCTCAGGGATGCCAGCGTGCCTGTAACCAACAGGCGACAAGTAACCAATGCCGGAACAAATCCCGGCTGTATCCGTCGGGTATCCGGAACCGACCCTGCGGATGACCACTGATTGTGTGTGGTATCTATGACCGGTAAGAAAAAAACGGCTCAGGCTTCCATCGAGGCCATGTATCGCGTGTTCACTGTGCCAGAAGCACCGGAATCTACGCTTAGCCGTATTGACCAGAATATTTCCAGCAACCTTGCAGGCTTTCTGCAGGAGCACATCGTTGCCGTCGAACGGGATCTCGCAGATGTCGAGAAAAACTTCTCGGACTACGCTATCCCTGAAAAACCCGTGTTCGTTTCGGAACAAGCCCAGTTCCTGCTCGACAAGCTGGTTGCCAACTCCGTTCACACAGCATCTCCAGCCTTTATAGGCCACATGACCTCAGCGCTGCCTTACTTTATGTTGCCGCTGTCGAAGATCATGATTGCCCTCAACCAGAATCTGGTAAAAACCGAAACCTCCAAAGCGTTTACCCCCATGGAGCGTCAGGTTCTTGGCATGATTCATCGGCTGGTGTACGAAGAGGATGGCGCCTTTTACCGGAAATGGATGCACGACGCTCGCTACGCTCTTGGCGCCATGTGTTCTGGCGGAACCGTTGCAAATTTGACCGCACTCTGGGTAGCTCGCAATCGGGCATTTCCGGCTGAAGGCAGTTTCCGGGGGTTGCATCAGGAAGGCTTGTTTCGCGCGCTCAAGTATTACGGCTACGAAGGCGCTGCCATCGTCGTATCGCGCCGCGGCCACTACTCTCTAGGTAAGGCGGCGGATGTACTAGGCCTGGGCCGCGAATCTTTGGTTGCGGTGGACACCGACGACACCAACCGGATTCAAACCGATGCGTTGCGCGACAAGTGTCTGGAGTTGCAGAAACAAAAAATCAAGATACTGGCGATCTGCGGGGTTGCAGGTACTACCGAAACCGGTAACGTTGACCCGCTGGACGCCATGGCAGATACCGCTCGGGAATTCGGCGCCCACTTCCACGTGGATGCAGCCTGGGGCGGGCCTACACTGTTCTCCAGAACCTACCGGCACTTGTTGCGTGGTATAGAGAAGGCAGACTCCGTTACCTTCGATGCCCATAAACAGTTATATGTGCCCATGGGCGCTGGGCTGGTCGTGTTCAAAGACCCTAGCTTGGCCAATGCCGTTGAGCATCACGCCCAATACATCATCCGCAAAGGCTCACGGGATCTCGGTACCACTACCTTGGAAGGCTCACGCCCCGGTATGTCTATGCTGATTCATTCCGGCCTGAAAATTCTGGCCAGAGAAGGTTACGAGATACTGATTGATCAGGGTATCGAAAAGGCAGCGACATTCGCTGATATGATTTCAGCCCAGCCGGATTTTGAACTGGTCACCCGGCCGGAACTTAACATTCTTACTTACCGCTATTGCCCGGAAAACGTGCAGCAAGCCTTGGCTCTGGCAGACCCCCTGCAGGCGGAAAAACTTAACGCCTGCCTGAACAGAATCACTAAATTTATCCAGAAAACCCAACGGGAGCGCGGCAAGGCTTTTGTTTCAAGAACCCGTTTGGAGCCTGCCCGTTACTACAACTTCCCGTGCATTGTTTTCCGGGTGGTTCTTGCAAATCCCCTGACCACGCCAAAAATATTGGCGGACATTCTGGAAGAGCAAAGAGAGCTTTCAGGGGAGGAAGGCATTCAGGACGAAATCGGAATACTGCACCAGATGGCGGATGCGGTGCTTAATCAGCACGGGCAGGGCCTAAATCACGCCTGAAGAAGACAAACTCAAAAGATTCGGTGCGCGGGACGGCGCGGTTTCAGAAACCGCGCCGTCCCGCTCGCTCCACCGAGGCCTGACTCAGTACAAAGCCTCTTCGTCATCCAGCACTTCGTCAATAATGTCCAAAAACATCCGATCCGCCTCACTCCACTTCTCCGGAATACGGATGGTGGTGTTAGCGCTGATTTCCCGCGCAATCAGCTCGTCGGAATCTGGCTCAGATCGATACTTTCGGGCAATGTCGATGGATTTAACCGCAATGGTCGGATCGCTCAGTACCTTCTTGATGAAAACGCGCAGCTCATCAATCACCCTAGCCTGACGGCTTTCAATTGGCGTACTCATAACTCACCCTCCGGGCAAATAAGTTCTTAGGGAGCATGCAGCTCCTTCGGTAGACGTACAGTATGACCAAACCCGCGCGTTACAACCAGCCAGCACCTTATACAAAAAGTCCGCGCAAGGTGAAAAACAATAGAGCCGCCATAATTGCCGAGGCGGGCACCGTGATAATCCAGGCTGCCGCGATGCGCACGAGGTGCGATCGTTTGACCATTTCTTCTTTATAGATTTTTTTGAGGCGCTTGCGATCCGACTTGGTCAGAGGCACGTGTTTCTTTTTCTTGGCGCGCTTCAATAGCTTTTCCATTTCCTCAACGGAGGCGTTGCGGAAATCATCTAAGAAAGGTTTGAGTAATTCTCGATCATCTTCATCACGCTCTTCCATGATCTTATGCAGCTGGGTCGCATAGTTGGATTTCAGGTATTCGCGCAGAAAGCCAACTCCGAACACGCCACCAATAGCGATGTGAGTAGAGCTAACAGGCAAGCCTAGTTGCGACGCAAGAATCACAGTCAATGCTGCCGACAGAGCAATACAAAACGCGCGGGTTTTATCCAGTTCGGTAATTTCACTACCGACGGTTTTGATTAAGCGAGGCCCAAACAACATAAGGCCAACGGTCAAGCCCAGAGCGCCAATCATCATCACCCACACGGGGATACTAGATGCAGTCACGATCGCTCCGTTGGATAGCGCATCGTTAATTGCCGCCAGCGGACCAATGGCGTTGGCTACATCGTTTGCGCCATGGGCAAAGCTCAACAGAGCAGCTGCGAATATCAGCGGCCAAGTAAACAGTGTGTTCACACCACCCGCACTGTTTTCCATAGTGGCCGCTCGACGGGACACCAAAGTGCGAACAACGAAAAAAGCTATAACAGCGGCGGCAAGACCAACGAGTGAGGCTTCAAGAAAGTCCACCTTGATGATCTTCTTTACACCCTTGATCATCAGGTAGGTACCGAAGGCCCAGGCCATGATCGCTACAAGCCAGGGCACAAACGTGCGAGCTGCGGGTATCACGTTTTTACGATACAAAACCGTTTTGTTGATTATGTACAGCAGTAGGGCGGCCAAAGCGCCGCCTAGAACCGGCGAAATAACCCAACTGCCAGCAATCTTGGCCATGACACCCCAGTCAGCAATGCCCCAGCCCCCCGCAGCAATACCCGCCCCGAGCACACCGCCCACAATTGAGTGGGTAGTGGATACCGGCGCGCCCATCCAAGTAGCAAGATTTAACCAAAGCGCACCAGCCAGCAGTGCTGCAGTCATCAGCCAAACGAAGGCTCGGCCATCTTCCAAGCTTGTGGGGTCGATGATTCCCCCTTTGATGGTGGAGACAACATCGCCTCCAGCAATCAGCGCTCCCGCCGACTCAAATATGCCTGCGAGAATAACCGCAGCACCCAAAGACAGGGCTCCAGAACCAACGGCGGGGCCAACATTGTTAGCAACATCATTAGCACCTATATTAATAGCCATATAGCCGCCAATAACCGCTGCAGCCATTAGCAGCGTGCTGTTGGGCATACCTTCGCTGAAGGCGCCAACAACGAGCCAAACGCCCAACAGGAATAGCAGGCTGAAGCCAATCCGGTATCGCTCGGTAGAGTCGCTGGTGAGAAGGGTATCCAGAAATCCGCTTGAACGGGCCATAACAGAAAAGGTCTCATTTGGTCGAAATGGAGAACGAACCGCTGTGCTGCGCGCAACTATAAATTTTTTGCCTTTAAATTGAAACAAATGTGCATCTGTACAACTTGGTCACACAATACACTCACAATAGATGCACACCTACCATTGTCTGATTCATAATGGGCGAAAACCAGTGAGCCACGGAATAGGGCCGTTATGATCAAAGATTCTTCCTTGGGTTACGAGGCTGCGCGTGAACGTGAAGAGGCTCAGGTTTCACGGGTGTTGACGTGGCTATCCCTAGCAGCGGCGCTGTGCCTTGCAAGTATTGGCGCCAAAGCTTGGCATTCAGACCATATCACCCACGCCCTGACCCTATGGGGCTTTATACTGCCCGTGCTGGCCAACATGGTCTGGTATGCCCGCACGGGCAATCGTGACGTGCAAAAAACCGGCCTTCTGGTTGTTGTCAGTGTGCTTTTCACTTATCTAATCGCCTCGGGCGGCGAGGGAAACACCGGCCCTCTCTGGTTCTATGTCTTCCCTCCTTTACTGTTTTTTCTAACCAACCTAAAAACCGGCACCATGATTCTTCTGCTGGTTTATCTGGTAGCCGTTATTGTATTCCAGTTCCCTAATCTGCCATTTGTGTTTGCGGAGTACGAAAACGACTTCATAATCCGTTTTTTCGTTACTCTGGCGTTTGAGTCAATTTTCTGTTTTGTACTGGAAGCAAGCAGGCTGAAAGCCCGCAACGAACTTCTGGATTTAGCCCTGACCCACGAGCATGCCGCCAAAACCGATGAACTCACCGGGCTCTCCAACCGACGCGACATCCTGAATCGTTTATCGGAGGAATTTTCTAGGCATAAGCGCGCAGGACATCACTTTTCAATCGTCCTGATTGATCTGGACCTGTTTAAGAACATCAATGACCAATACGGCCACAACGCGGGCGATGCGGCTCTAAAGCAATTTGCCAAACTGGTGCAATCCGTGATCCGCCAAACAGATGTAGCGGCTCGCTGGGGTGGCGAGGAATTCCTTCTGCTACTACCTGACACCTCGTTGATTCCCGCCCTCACTTTGGCTGAGCGCTTGCGTAGCAAAGTGGAGCAAGATCGCTTTAGCTATCACGGTCAGGAGCTACCGATCACTATGAGCGCGGGCGTTTGCTCCGTCGCTCAGGTGGACTCAATTGAAACTATGCTTAAGCAAGCAGATGCGCATTTATACAGTGCAAAAGAAGCAGGACGAAACAGGGTTATACCTAGAGTGCGCAGCCACACGGCAGATACCCAAAGCGAACCTAGCGTTTGAGGCCAGCTGACCCTGCCGTTATTATTTAGCGCCTCGAAAGCCCTGCACTGTGCTTGGTATTAAACAAGGATTGATATGAAAGACATACGTATTCTCGTGGGCAGCGTCTACGGCGGCGCTCTGATGACCGCTAGAGCCATCAAACAAACATTAGATACAGAAGGTTACTCGGTACAGGTTTTGGAGAACCCGGTGCTCAGCGATATAACGTCTGACACATCGCCTTTGCTGGTCTGCACATCCACCACGGGGCAGGGAGAGGTTCCAGGCAACCTGCTGCCTTTTTATGTAGCTTTACGTGAACAGCTGCCACAACAGCCAGGCCGCCCTTTTGGTATTATCGTTTTGGGTGACAGCTCCTATGGCGATACTTTTTGTGGCGCGGGCGAACTGATGGAAGAAGCACTGTATGAAACCGCCGCCCGCAAGGTTGGCGAAACCCTGTGCATTGATGCGCTAGAAACCCAAGAGCCGGAAAGCGAGGCTTTACCCTGGGTGCGTGAATGGGTAGCTGCTGTATTCGTATAAGAGCGACTTGAGTCGCTATAGGCTACAGCTCATACTGATTCAGACGATAACTACAATAAGCGGTGAATCGTGACAAGGTACCAATGGTCTCGCATTCTGGCAGCACTGATGTTACTCCTGCCTCTGGCGTTTAGCTGTCAGGGAGCGGAGGCATTTCGTTTTCCCAGTGTAGAGTTTTTGCGTATTCCGCCCGGCGTACAATTGTCGCCCATCGAAGCTTCCGCCTCTGATGACTGGCAACCACTTAACAAAAGCAGCCCGAATTTTGGTTATACACAAGATACGGCGTGGTTTCGCTTTAAGGTTCCTGCCAACCCTCGGATCGATTTATTAGAGGTAGCCTACTCCCAGCTTGACCATGTCACCTTCTATCTCATTGATAACGGAAAGCTTGTAGACACCGTCGTTTCTGGGGATCGCCATCCCTTTTCAAAGCGCCCTATTCTCAACCGTCATTTCTTGTTTCCGTTCAGCCCGGACACTAGCGAAAACCGGCAAATTCTTCTGGAAATCAGCACCGGAGGTACACTTCAGGTACCCATGGCGCTATGGAGCACTCAGGAGTTTTTTGAGCATGCGTCGGTTGAAGAGCAGCTGCATGCGGTTTACTACGGCATACTCATTAGCGTTATATTCTTCAACTTGCTGGTCTTTCTTGCCCTGAGAGAGCCCGTTTATCTACTTTACGTGCTGTCGACAGCGGGCTATCTCCTTCTGATAGGCAATCTCAATGGCACAGCTTTTCAACTGCTTTGGCCAGAAAGCCCCGAAATTCAAAATCGCTCCATGCTGCTCACGATTCCGTTGGCTGTTATATTCACTCTATTATTCTCTCGCTCTTTTCTGAGGCTGAAACAAACAGCCCCCATCCTCAACAGCATTGTGCTTGGCTTTATTACGGTAAACGTCATCATGACTCTGGTGACGGGTGTTCTGGATTACAGCAGCGCCGTCCGCATCACCGTCGCTATGGCCATCCCAAGCACACTACTACTCACCGTGATTGGCCCGCTGCAATGGATACGGGGGAAACCCCAAGCCGTCTATTACACTCTGGCTTGGAGCGCGCTATCTCTTGGCAGCGCTATTACGGCAGCCAACAAGTACGGCCTGCTGCCCAACAATTTCATTACCTTCTACGGCATGGAGATTGGCTCAGCACTTGAAGCAATGCTGCTTACTTTGGCCTTAGCTACCCGCCTTTACCAAGAACGGCATGAAAAGGTGGAAGCCCGGGAAGCAGAGCTGAAAGCCATGACTGCCCGGCGCTCAGCCGAACTCAAGTTAATTGAGAACGCCCTGCACAACTCGCTTACCGGCCTGCCGAATCGCACCAATTTTGAAATGCAGGTAAACGACCTGATTCTCCAATCGCCGCATAGGCGCCATGGCATCGTTGTCATTCACCTGAACAACCTACAGTCTGTTACAAAAACTCTGGGACACCAGAACAGTGACCGCATTCTGGAGTTGGCCTCGAAAAGCCTGAATGCAACGGTTCGCGAGATGCCGGGTATTATTTCTTTAGGCCAGCACAACGGTCGCAACTTTTTTCTAGCCTCGCTGGATCCGGAGACCTTTGCCTGCGTGGTGGATGTCAACGTAGCAGAGCAGGTCCCCAAAGAAATACTGCGTAAATTGGACGCTATCCGCAGCCCAGTTGATTATCTGGGTATGCAAATCCCGCTTAATGCCCAGCTGGGCGTTGCCGTTTCACCAGCCCATGGCGCAGATGCCACATCCTTGATTCGCAAGGCTGCCATCGCGGAGAGTTCCGAGCGTGCCCATGAACGGGGCATAGCCTATTACGACCCTTCCATAGACTCCTACAGCGCTAGCCGACTTACGATGGTGTCCGAGTTACAGCAAGCACTGGCGAGTGAAGGCCTTGCTCTTCATCTGCAGCCAAAGCTGGATTGCAAAACCGGAAGAATTTCTAGCATGGAGGCACTCATTCGTTGGCCCGGGAGGGAGCACCCTGTACCTGCGGATGAGATCATCCTTCTTGCCGAGCAAACCGGGCTTATTAAGCCGTTGACCCGATGGGTACTGGAGGAGTCGCTACAACTTCGCAGCCGCTTTCTTGAGCACGGTTATCAACTGGACATTTCGGTGAACATCTCGCCGAACAATCTGAGGGAGCAAGATTTCCCGCTGTTCGTAAAACGGCTGACAAGTGCCAACACCCAGCATCAAGGTGCCATCACCTTTGAAGTGACAGAAACATCCATGATGCAGGATCCGGTTAACGCGCTGAAGGCTCTTAACTCATTGGCGAGCGCTGGCATTCCCATCTCTATTGACGATTTTGGCTCGGGCTACTCGTCGCTTTCCTATATCAAACAGTTACCCGCCAGCGAGATTAAAATCGACCGATCGCTTATCACAGACTTGGCCACCGGAGAGGCGGACCGGGTGATCGTTCAAACCACCATCGACATGTGCCACAGCCTTGGCTACCGTGTTGTAGCCGAAGGTGTGGAAGATGAGGCAACTGCCAGCCTACTAAAAGGAATGGGGTGCGATATGATTCAGGGCTACCTGCTGAGCCGACCGCTCCCGTTTGAGCAAATGCTCACCTGGCTAACAGAGTGGCACGAAACCGCTGCCATCCAACACCGCTCGGGATGACAGCAGGCTTTAGCGCAGACGAATCAACGCTTCCTGCGTTGTGGACGCAACAAGAACACCTTTTTCATTGAAGAAGTTGCCACGATTGAACCCACGCCCAGAAGAAGCGCTCGGACTGTCCTTGTCATAAAGTAGCCAATCCTCCATTCGAAAATTCCGATGAAACCATATCGCATGATCCAAGCTTGCAACCTGCAACCCTTTATTCATAAACGATACGCCATGGGGGCTGAGCGAGGTTCCTAGAAACGAAAAGTCTGATGCGTATATGAGTAGGCAGCGGTGCAAAACCGGATCATCCGGCAATGGTCCCAGCGCACGGATCCAGTTTTGTTTGTGCGGCGGGCGTTTCTCCGGCGCAAACGGATTCACCGGATTGACCGGGCGGATTTCAATGGGACGGTCGCGGGTCATGATCTCCCGCAATTTTTCCGGCGCTTGTGCCGCCATGATTTTGCCCCATTCCTGCTCAGACCGCAGAGTGTCAGGATCTGGTGCGTCTGGCATATCCGCCTGATGCTCAAAGCCTTCTTCAGGCACATGAAACGACATGGTTCCCGTTAGAATTTCCTTGCCATCTTGTCGGGCGATAACCCGGCGAACTGCAAAACTGCGGCCATCGCGCACCCGCTGAACTTCATAGTCGATAGGCATATGCTGGTTGCCGGGGCGCAGAAAATAAGCGTGCAAAGAATGGCAGAGACGGCCCTCAACTGTATGACTGGCCGCCATCAAAGCCTGCCCGAGGACTTGCCCTCCAAACACATGGGGAAACCCTAAGTCCTGACTGTCGCCACGATAATGGCCTTCACCCGTTGGCTCCAGATACAGCAACTCAATCAGGTTCTTTGTAACATCAAGCATGCCTGCTCCTGTTGATTCGTTAGCACACGAAGAGTTTCTACCCTAAGCAGATCCCATCCGCAACGAAAAATCGCCCCAACCCGCTAAGCGGAATAGAGAAATGCTGGCAGCTGCTGGATATTCAAGCGTGAATAGGCGGCACAACTTTAGACAACGCCTGTTTTTCCAGCGCAAACCGGCCAGTAACCGCAAAGCCTAAAACCTCGCCGCTGGCATTCTTAAACAAGGTTTTTACATGAGTGCCATCCTGCTCGGTTTCCCAACTACCCTCAGCGTTTGAAGGCGGCGGGCACACCGCAGCTGGACAACAGGGAGTTTTGATCATCACAGGCATGGTGCCGTATGTCACCTCGGTGGGCTCTCCGGTCAGGGTTTTTGCCAAAGCACGAGCGCAAGCCATCAAAGGCAGCACATAAAGCAATACGTGGCCGTCTACCTCCGCGCAATCACCCAGAGCATAAACATCCGAGGCCGAGGTCTCCAGTAATCTGTTGACCTTGATTCCACGACCAGTGTCGATTCCGGCGGCACGGGCCAGTTGCGTTCGGGGCCGCAGCCCCACTGCGGAAATCACAAGGTCCGCCTGCAAGCTTTCACCGTTGGCGAGGAACAAGGTTACCCCCGCGCTCGCCGGTTCAACCCGCTCAACCAGAGTTTCAAGATGAAAGCGCACACCCAGCGTTTCTAGCTCTTCCTGCACAGCCTTGGCGGCAACCGGAGGCAATAGGCTTGGCATAACCGCATCGGAGGGCGCGATTACCTCTACTTCATAACCGCCATTGCGTAGATCATTCGCAAACTCACAACCAATAAGCCCGGCTCCCATAATGGCCACCCGGCCTCCCGGCTTCAACGCTGTCCGGAACACCCGGTAATCTTCCAAATCGTTAATCGGGAACACCCGCTCCTGCCCATCACCAGGAATAGTCAAGCGAATAACATCCGCGCCCCAGGCCAGCACCAGCTTGCTGTAAGAAAGGCTTTCGTCGCCCAGCAGCAACCTGTGGCCATCGGTATCTATACCGGTAACGGTGGTGAAAGTCCGCAACTCCAGATTCAGTTGCTCCGCCATGGCATCAGTGGCCGCCTGAGCCAGACCGTCAGCATCTTTGCCTTTGGTAAAACCCGTCGACAGCATGGGCTTAGAGTAGCTGACGCCATCATCAGCGGTTACCATCACAATCCGTATATCCTTATCCTGCTTACGGATTTCCCTCGCGAGAGAGTACCCCGCCAAACCGGTCCCGATAATAACGATGGGGTTCTGCTCTGTCATAGCCATGCTCCGTTAGGGGTCAACCTATCTCGATCATTTCAAAATCTTCCTTGCCCACTCCACAATCGGGACAAACCCAATCGTCGGGCACATCGTCCCAAGCAGTCCCGGGCTCAATACCATCTTCTGGCCAACCTTCTACTTCGTCATAAACCAGACCACACACTACGCACTGCCACTTCTTCATAAACAATCTCTCCACCACACACTTGCGGTCGCCATGATAATTGTCGAACAATACATCAAAATAAGTTCTTTGCACAGGCACCCAAAAACCCTAGCGTCCCACGCACCTGTCTGCGATGCGACACAATAATACCCGGCCCTTCAGGATTCACCAATGCCAGCAAAGACGCACTCAACCGGGTTTTTCTGCCAATAGTTGATAGAACACCCCCTCCCCTCGACCGGTCCTCTCCGGTATAATCGCCGGTTTTATGACAGGACCGACCGTTATGACCGATACCGTCGCCGAAATGAATCAGGTTATGGCCGAAGCTGACTGCCTGATTGATGAGCAACAGGTGCAGGCTGCCATCCGCAATCTAGCCGACGACATTACCGGCCGCCTCAAAGACAGCAACCCCCTGCTGTTTTGTGTGATGAACGGCGGCCTGATCTTCACCGGCCAACTGCTACCACAGCTCAAGTTCCCGGTGCAGGCAGAATATCTTCATGCGACGCGCTACCGGCAGGAAACTACCGGTGGCATTTTGGAGTGGAAGCTCCAGCCTCAGGCAGACATGAAAGACCGCACCGTGCTAATTATTGACGACATTCTTGATGAAGGCACCACCCTTTGTGCCATCGCGGACTATTGTCTGGCCCATGGCGCAAAGCAAGTGTTAACAGCTGTATTGGTCGACAAGCAGCACGATCGCAAAGCCCGGCCGGATCTAAAAGCAGATTTTACTGGGTTGGATGTGGAAGACCGTTTCCTGTTTGGCTACGGCATGGATTACAAGGGTTACTGGCGCAATGCGCCCGGGATTTATGCCGTTAAAGGCCTCTGACATCAACACGTCGGACGCCAGCTCCAGCCTGATAATTCCGCCAACCGATTGGTACAGTTCTTTCGCTGCTGCAGGGCTGCGCAACCCCGAGGT
Source organism: Marinobacter salexigens (assembly GCF_018860765.1). Taxonomy (GTDB): domain Bacteria; phylum Pseudomonadota; class Gammaproteobacteria; order Pseudomonadales; family Oleiphilaceae; genus Marinobacter; species Marinobacter salexigens_A. Next base: position 980,330 of record NZ_JAHKPV010000001.1, on the reverse strand, counting down.
TCATGGCCCTGCGCGTTACTGGCTAAAGGTAGAGGGCTCCTTTACCCGGGCCCTGCAAAACCATTGTGCTCGTTCATTTCACGTTGAAGTTCAGCGAGAAGGCTTCGCCACGCCCACCCCTGAAGAAGCCATGCGCCTCGGCATCCCGCATCGCCAACGGTCATGGATTCGCGAGGTTCGCCTGTGCGGAGACGGTAAACCATGGGTTCTCGCACGCACAGTTATTCCACTTGCCTGCCTGACAGGCGAAGGTAGGCGGCTTCTATATCTCGGCAGCAAGCCTCTAGGCGCCTTTCTGTTCAGTAGCCGCAACTGGAAGCGGGGGCCACTTGAAACAGGACTCTGCAACCACGAAAGCCAAAGACCCTCGAATGCCAGCCAGCCCCTACTTGCCCGCCGCTCACTGTTCAGCAACAAAAACAGCGCCCTGCTTGTGGGCGAATATCTACTCCCAATCCTCTATCGTCAGTACTGAGGCGCCCCGCAGAAAACCGCCAACTTTTACCCCTGCTCACCCACTGGCTATAATCCCTGTACTTTCTACTCACCAGTGTCTCGTTTTCCATGCTTCAACCGGATAGACCCATGTTACTTAATGCCGTACCAGAAAATATACGGAGTCGATTAGCCGATTACGCCCAGTTGCTGCGCATCAACCGTCCTATTGGCACACTACTCCTGCTTTGGCCTACATACTGGGCGCTTTGGCTTGCCAGTGACGGTAGCCCAAGCATCGGCAATATCATCGTTTTCACATTGGGCGTGTTTTTCATGCGCGCCGCTGGGTGTGCCATCAACGACTTTGCGGACAGGGATTGGGACAAGCACGTAAAACGCACCAAAGATCGCCCACTGACCACCGGCCGAGTAAAAGCGTGGGAGGCCGTCGCTCTGTTTGGTGGTCTATGCATTATTTCTTTTTTGATGGTGGTGCTTTTTACCAACACCTTCACACTTTACCTTTCCTTTGGCGGCGCATTGCTGGCGTTTATATACCCCTTCTCCAAACGCTTTACGCACTTACCCCAGCTGTTTCTTGGCGCTGCCTTTTCCTGGGCGATTCCCATGGCGTGGGCCGCAGAGGCTGGCGAACTTAGTCAGGTGACTTGGCTGCTATTTACGGCCAATGTGCTCTGGACAGTGGCTTACGACACCTTCTATGCCATGGTGGATCGCGACGACGACCTCAAAGTGGGCATCAAATCCACGGCCATCCTTTTCGGCGATGCTGACCGGGCCATTATCGGTGTACTTCAGGCCATGGTAGTGCTTATCCTGATAATCATCGGCAGCCGTTATGAGCTCGGGAGTTTCTATCACTTAGGATTGGTTGCGATGGCTTGCCTGTTTATCTACCAGCAATATCTAGCCAAGGACCGCGAGCGCGACGGATGCTTCAAGGCCTTCCTGAACAATAACTGGGCGGGGTTTGCGGTGTTTGCCGGGCTGGTTATAGACCTGATCGTCGCCTGAGCTAACTGTTTGCCGTCAGTGCCAGAAGAGGCGAAGCCTTCTGGCGCAACAGTGTCATTACTTTTCACACAGCGAGAGTTACTCAAAATCAAGCCTGTCACACAGCTGTAACACTCAGGCATTGTAATAGGTCAGTAACAAATCATGGTCTGAAACAGGTTATAGAATATGTCTGGAAAAACCGTCCTGATAGTCGACGACGAACCCGCCATCCGCGAAATGATCGCCGTTGCTCTTGAAATGGCCGACTACCACAGCATGGAAGCTGCAGACGCTCGCGAAGCTCATGCCCTAATTATCGACAAACAACCAGATATTATTCTGTTGGACTGGATGTTGCCGGGCACCAGCGGCATAGAGCTGGCAAGACGCCTGAAAAAAGAAGAGACCACCTCAGACATCCCCATTATTATGCTAACGGCCAAGGTTGAAGAAGATAACAAAATCCGCGGTCTAGAGGTTGGTGCGGATGATTACATTACCAAGCCTTTTAGCCCCAGAGAACTCGTAGCCCGCTTAAAGGCTGTTCTCCGCAGGGCAACACCGCCAGGTATCGACAGCCCCATTGAAGTGGATGGGCTAATATTAGACCCGTCAAGCCATCGCGTCACCGCAAACGACAGCTCCTTGAACATCGGACCAACGGAGTATCGGCTTCTGCAGTTTTTCATGACGCATCAGGAACGAGTTTACACCCGATCACAGCTTTTGGATCAGGTGTGGGGTGGCAATGTTTACGTTGAGGAGCGAACGGTTGATGTGCACATCCGACGGTTACGCAAGGCTTTAGGGGAGCAACACGACTATCTCATTCAGACAGTGAGAGGCGCAGGTTACAGGTTCTCTACCCAACCCGCCTAACGCGTAACTCACCAGAGGCATACAAGGCAATCTTCCATGCAGAAAATCTGGTCGCGACATCTGCGTTACACGCTTGCAGGCCTCGCAGGCTCCGCGTTTTTGGGGTTTTATTTGGGGTATCCGGTTTACGGTCTGATTGCGGGCTTGAGCCTCTACTTACTCTGGACGCTTTACCAAACTCGCCGCTTGTCGCAGTGGTTAACAGACCCGATTACTGCAGACGAGGCACCCCAAAGCACAGGCATCTGGGGTGAATTTTTTGAAAAATTGCACAAACTCAACCAGAACTATCTACACACACAGGATAGGCTGCGAACGCGCATCGACCGCATACAGGAGTCTACCAACGCCATGCGTGACGGCGTGATTATGACCGACGCACGCGGGGGTCTGGAGTGGTGGAACGGTTCAGCAGAGCACTTACTGGGCTTTCGCCGAACGACCGATCAGGGCCAGTTTATTTATAACCTCATCCGCACCCCGGCCTTTAAATCCTACTTTGATGCCAAGGACTACCGCGAGCCTCTAGAGCTGCACTCGCCCGCGAAGCCTCATATTCATCTGCAAATCCAGATCAGTCTATTCGGAGAAGACGATCGCCTTATCGTCGCCAAGGATATTACGCGCCTGTACCAACTAGAGCAGATGCGCAGAGACTTTGTAAGCAACGTATCCCACGAGATGCGAACCCCCCTAACGGTTATCAGCGGCTATTTGGAAACTCTAGCAGACAACGCCGATGACTTGCCTGCGAAATGGCGGCGAGCCATCAACACAATGGCAACACAGTCGGTTCGCATGGAAACACTGATTACCGATCTTATTCTATTGTCCCGAATAGAAACCGGCGAACACGCCGCGAATGACGCACCAACGAACGTGGACAGCCTCGTGCAGCAAGTCTGCCAAGACGCCCGCACATTGAGTGGCAAAAGCCAGCATGACATTCGCTTTGAGGCTAGCAGCCAGCAATGGCTAGACGGTGATGAAAACCAACTGCGCAGCGCTTTTTCCAACCTGATATTCAACGCCGTTAAATACACCCCAGCCGGAGGTACAATCTCCGTTTCCTGGAGCGTCGATAGTCACGGAGGCCACCTTTCGGTAAAAGATACAGGCGCGGGTATTGACCAGATTCATATCCCTCGCCTAACTGAGCGTTTTTACCGAGCCGATCCCAGCAGACATAAAGATACCGGCGGGACTGGATTGGGGCTGGCTATTGTTAAGCATGTGCTGATCAATCACGATGGCAATCTGGAGATACGCAGCGAACTTGGTGAAGGTAGCGAGTTTATCTGCCACTTTCCAGCGGAGCGTCTGGTGACGTCCGCCTTAGCTGCACCGACCCACCAAACATCCGATGAGGACAAAGCTTAGCGCTTACCGGCCCGAAAGCGCGCAACGAAGCGAGACAGGTCTTCCATTTTTTTCGGATCCTCATCTACAAAGCGAATGGTGACGCTCACAAAGTCCGTATCCCGACGCTTATCCACAGCTTGCAGCTGATGTACATAGCCGTTCAACCGTGCCATCTGCCCCTCGCCAGTTTCTATATCCACGACTGCTTGATCCAAAATCCCCGGAAATGACTGATCACGCTTGGCAATAACCCGCACCTCGGTTAGGTTGATATCCTTAACCACAGATTTCAGTGTGCTCTCGGCAAAGCGCACTGAAGCAAGGCTCATACTGCCCTTCGCCGCTGCGGGTTTTGGGCTTGCCGGGGCCGAGGGTGCGAGCGCTCCGAGTGCTGACGTAGGCTGTTCCGCCGCCGGCGACGCCGGTTCCCTTTTTTGCGTGAGCAGCGCCGCCGACTCTTTAAACGCATCGGCAGGGCCAGCCATCGACTTGCCACTTCGGCCCATCGCATTACTCAGCGTGCTACCCATCACCTTGATAATTTTTTTACTCAGGCCTTCCGGGCTGAAAGGCTTGCCCAAATACTCGGACACACCCTCCTTCACTGCTTCGATCACATGATCTTTATCGCCGCGACTGGTAATCATAATGAAAGGCACTTTCTCGTACTGTGGCTGCTGGCGCATCCACTGCAGCAGTTCAAGGCCTGACATTTCGGGCATTTCCCAATCACATAAAATCAGATCAAAACTCGCTCGGGACATAAGCGATTGCGCCCTACGACCATTCTGCGCGTCGGTCGTCTCGATAACGGGAAAACGCTGACGTATCGTCCGCTTAACCAAATCCCTTACAAAACTGGCGTCATCAACCACCAGCGCTTTCAGCGTTGCCATGTCTCAAACTCTTAGGAATGTATGCCCCAACTATAGAACAAAGGCCCGCGCGGGAAACCTGCAAGCTACAAAAAACCACAAACTTCAACCTTAAAACAGATAAAAAGCCTGTTGTGTGGCCTCCAAAACGTTGAGGTTAAAGAACTGTCACCCCCAACAGCCCCGTAAGGTGTTTCAACAGACTGAAAACACGCTACCATGCCCCTACCCTTTAACGTTCACTCTTTCTTTAATGACCGAGGTTTCGCGTGCTGACCAAGCTTGCAAGGATTCTGCCTAACCGGCGCATGGCGTGCCGTCTTTCTGTATCTGCCTTTTTGGCAACCGCTTCACTGCCCGCCATATCAGCGGTAGCAGACAACGACGCCGTACTGGCATCGTCCGACGGCTTTGAAGAGTGCAAGCTACAGTTGCAAGAAAAAGCTATTGCCGCCGGCGTTAGCGCCAAAACGGCCCAAGACGTTATGACCGGAGTGAAGCATATAGACCGGGTAATCGAGCTGGACCGCAGGCAACCCGAGTTCACCACCACATTTGCGGATTACCTGAATCGTCGGGTTAATGACAGCAGGGTGAGCAAGGGCCGTGAACTGATTAAGGAGCACAGCGAGTTGCTAGCACGGGTGACCAGAGAAACCGGCGTACCCGCCCCATACCTTGTCGCTTTCTGGGGGCTGGAAACCAATTTCGGCAGCTACTTCGGAAAAATGTCTGTGCCCGATTCCCTAACAACTCTCGCGTGCGATACCCGCCGAAGCAGTTTCTTTACTGAACAACTGATCGCCGCGCTACGCATTATCGATGAAGGGGCTATTCCTGTAGAGCAAATGGAAGGGTCTTGGGCTGGCGCCATGGGTCACGTGCAGTTTATGCCCACGGTATTTCTGAAACACGCTGTCGACGCGGATGGCGACGGCCGGCGCGATCTCTGGAACAGCCTGCCAGACGCCATGATGTCTGCAGGGCGCTTTCTGGAATCCATGAATTGGGACGGAGAGTATCGCTGGGGCCGGGAAGTCTTGCTGCCAGAAAACTTCGACTACGCAATGGCCGACGGCCGACGTCTTGAATTGGATAAATGGCGCAAGCTGGGCATTACCGATGCGTTCGGTAAACCTCTTGGCCGAGAAAATATCACCGCAGCTCTGGTCGTCCCGGCAGGCCATGAGGGACCAGCTTTTTTGGCCTACCACAACTTCAAAGTGATCATGGGTTGGAACCGGTCGGAGTTTTACGCCATAGCAGTAGGCCATCTGGCTGACCGCATCGCCGGGGCTGGAATGCTACAGAACCCGCCGCCGGAAGATGCACCGGCGTTGTCCAGAAACACAGTTCTTGAACTGCAGTCCGCTCTCAGTGAGCGCGGATACGATGCTGGAAAACCGGATGGTATCACCGGGCCCGCAACCCGCTCTGCGATTCGTAAGTTTCAGCACGATGAAGGGATGATCGCGGATGGATTTCCGGGGCAGGAGTTGCTTGACCGGCTTGAGATAGACAACTAGCTCAGGTCGTCAGCTTTCTTTACAAACCAAAAACTCAAGAAACTATAACAGTCTGTAATTAAAGATGATTTTAGATTGGCACAAAACTAGCTTAACAGTCGTAACTAACGACATAAATGAAATTTTGTCATTTCATGATTATAAAGCTAGGAGAAGTACATGAAGATGTTGGCGAAAGGGTCTATCGGTGCACTGTTGCTGGCAGCAGCTATGAGCGCAGCAGCATTTCCAGTTAACGTAACGTCGATTGACGGCACGTTTGAAAACACTACCGGAAACGGAGTGAATGGTAACGGTACAAGTTTGATCTCTTGGGGTAACGGCATCCAGAGTAGTTACGAGTTCACGGGCGCAACACCACTGCCGGTAATCAATGACGATTCGGCATTTGTTCTTGGGATGTTGACACATACGAACAACCAAGTATCCGGTGGAACTCTGACATCTGCAGATCTCGCGGTCACTCTTGGTTTTTCAGCTGCTGGAATCACTGGTGCTGGTGAAGGCGAGTTTGTCTTTACCCATAATGAAACTCCCGATACCGCATGCACCGGTACCCTGTTTCTAGGCATTTGCTGGTTTGGATCATTTACGGGTGACGTTGACGACACAATCACTCAGACTGGCGCATCAGTCACCAGTTCGGACTTTATTCTCGGGGGGGTCGAGTACTCACTTGAACTGCTGGGCTTGAGCGCGGATGGCAGCACTCCCGAAAACACGGTTCAGGACTACAACCTTTGGGCCAGACTAAACGCAACAGCCCTGCCGGTTTCAGTCCCAGAGCCCGGTACCCTAGCCCTGCTCGGCCTTGGTCTGGCTGGTCTCGGCATGGCACGTCGCCGCAAAGCCTGAGTGGCTGGCGCACTAACAGGAGCACCTTAACCCTGTAGTGCACAGAATATAAACGAGTACAAAGCTGACACCCTGCGCTTGCACCAAGCTCGGGGTGTCAGCTTTTTTAACACCCTCGTTGTTGAACCACACCTTTCTTGCCGTGATCTGAGCCCGCATTCCAAGCATAATACTCACCAACACTTTCTACTTTTACGGAATTCATGGACTCAATCACCCAAGCTGCTCTGGGCGCCTCCATCGCGGGTCTTTTGGCAGGTAAAACCCTCGGACGACCTGTTCTGCTCACCGGCGCGCTACTAGCCACTCTGCCCGATCTCGATGTGCTAATTGACTATGGAACGGCGGTTGCGAACTTTACGCAGCATAGAGGCTTTAGCCACTCACTGTTTGTACTTGCACCTCTATCACTGCTATTAGCAGCTTTGCTTTGGCGCTGGAAACCGGAGCCGGGGTTTCCGCGCTGGCTGTTACTGACTGCACTGGTGTTAATGACGCACCCGCTACTAGACACTTTCACCACCTACGGAACCCAGCTTTTCTGGCCGATTGGTAGGCCGCTTGCCATAAGCAGCATTTTTATCATCGATCCTCTCTATACACTTCCGCTTTTGGCAGGCTGCATCGCCTTTCTAATACGCCCTCCGGCGATGCGCGCCGTGGCAACGGGGCTGGTTCTCTCCACTGCGTATCTCGGTTGGTCGTTTGTAGCCCAGCAAACCATCACCGAGCGGGTGCAGCCCGCGCTTGCAGACGCCGGCTTTCAAGACGCTGAATTGCTTGTACAGCCAATGCCGTTCAACACAGTACTCTGGCGTGCCACAGCCATGACTGACCAGCATCGCGTTGAAATCGTAACCGGCTTTCTGGATGGCGACGCACCTTTAACACTTGAGCATTTCCCGCGTCAGCCAGAGTTGGCCAAGGCTGTCTCGCAATTACCCGAGACACGCCGTCTGGAGTGGTTTACCCGCGGCTTCCTAGACTACAAAACTAACGGCGAGGAAATCACCGCAACCGACGTTCGGCTTGGCATTCCCGGTGCACACCCGTTCACCTTCATTCTCGCGAATCAGCAAGATGGAGCCGTTATTCCCGGCAATGGTGCTCGAGCGCCACGCCCCGTAATGAACACCGGAGCCCTGCCTTTACTTTGGGCCCGCACCACCGGCGCAATTCCAATACTGTGTCTTGCCAGCCTTGCAACGCCAGCCTCTGGCCAGGAGTGTTAACAACTATGCGCCTTGATCAGTTTATTTCCACAAGCTCACCACTTTCTCGTAAAGAGGCCAGACGCGCCATACATGCAGGGAGAGTTGAGGTTAATACGGAGGTTTGGAAAGACACGGGAAAGCACGTCCCTGCAGATGCAGACATCTCTCTGGATGGCGCGCAACTGACCATTCAGGGTGAACGCTATCTGATGCTGAACAAGCCTGCGGGCGTTGTCAGTGCAACCCGCGACAGTGATCATCCAACTGCGCTGGATCTTCTTCCTGCGGAACTAACTCGAGACCTGCACATTGCCGGGCGATTAGATGCCGACACCACAGGCTTACTGTTACTGACAACCGATGGAAAGTGGTCTCACCGAGTCACCTCCCCCAAAGTAGACTGCCCAAAAACTTACAGGGTAACTTTGACCACACCCATTTCAGAGTCCGCCATCGAAGAACTGGAGAAAGGCATTGTGCTTCACAACGAAGCGATGCCCACAAAGCCGGCGCAGGTCAACGTTGTGGAGCCACAATTGATTGAGCTGACCATTTCAGAAGGGCGCTATCATCAGGTCAAACGCATGCTTGCAGCGGTGGGGAACCATGTGGAAGCCCTGCACAGACAGAGCATTGGTGCCGTCTCACTCGACCCGGCACTGAGGCCGGGCGAGTATCGAGAGCTGACGGAGCAAGAAATCGCTTCAATTGCTTGAGCTCAGGCGCGCTCGAAGCGCTGAGCCTTCAGGTTTTTACGCACAGCACCAGCCTCGAACACCTCGCCATTCATCGCAATATAAACGCCTGAGGGCAGAAGCTGTAACGCTGCCCAAGCAAACCCTATGTTGAACACTGCATCGCTTCGACGCATTCGAGCAGGCTGCATTGCGCCTGTAAGAACGATGGTTTTACCACTCAGAGGTGACAGCACTTGAGCCGTTTCAGCCATGGTGTCCGTTCCGTGGGTGATCAGTATACGATTACTGTCACTGGCGGTAACGGCATCAAGAACCAACGCACGATCTGCATCGTCCATTTCCAGACTGTCTTTACGCAACAACCCCCGCAGGCTATAGCCTTTGTGGATGTTGGATTCCGCCAGCAATTCCGGCACCAGAGACTCGCCAATCTCAAATTCGCTGTTGGCATCGAAATACACCTTATCGATGGTACCGCCGGTGGTAAAAATCTGGATCATGACCTTCCTGCCCTGTTCAGGGTATGGCGCGACTTTGTGTAGACGTTACTTGAGCGCGGTAGTTGCGGGGCCGTGGGCCATTGCGTTGTAGGCCGCGTTCTTCTCCTGTGCATATTGCTTTGCAGCTTTCGCCACCCGCCCTTCGGCACCGGTATCCAGCCAGCGTTTGATGCGCCCTGCATCCCCCATTGGAGACCGAGTTCCCAAAGAGTCTAAAAGTACTGTGACCACCTGTTTGCCGTTCATTTCAGAAATCATTACCAAGCAGCGCCCGGCCTCCGAAAGATAGCCGGTTTTGCTCAGTTCCACTCCCCAACTTTCCCGGTGCACCAGAGCATTGGTGTTACCAAACGACAAGCTGTAACGGGGGTTCCGGAAGTTGCCACGAAAATAGCCAGTGGTGGAATACTCCCGAATCTCCGGATGCTTTGCCGCAGCATTAATAAGCTTCACCAAATCCCCTGCTGTGGATAGGTTCTCTGCCGAAAGACCCGTCGGGTCCACAAAGCGGGTGCCGCTCATACCAAGAGCTTTTGCCTTGGCATTCATCGCGTCAATAAATGCATCGAAGCCACCCGGATGGCTTCGGGCCAAGGTGTAGGCCGCAAAGTTTTCAGACGACATGAGCGCAATACGAAGCACATCGGCACGGCGCATCTTCGAACCTATCCGGATGCGGGTGTAGGCATTGGCTGCGGCAACCGTGTGGCGTTTCTGGAATACCAACCACTCATTCAGCGCGGCGCCGGAGTCCAGCACCACTAGAGCTGTCATCACTTTGGTTATGGAAGCGATTGGTACAGGTCGGTCAGCATTTCGACCAAACACCAGTTCGTTGCTACCAGCCATCGCCACGGCCGCATTGACCGATGCCAAATTCAAGTTCTGAGCACCAGCCACGCTGGCGCTCTTCTGCTGCGCACTTACTGCTAGTGGCAGGCATAACACCAGCCACAATAGCATCCGCGCGATGTTCACTTTATGCATGTGCGTTCTGTCTCTGCGTTATTGATGCATCATGGCAGGTCGGTAACCGCGCCAGTGGACGCAGAACTTACTGTGCGAGCGTATTTGGCAAGCACGCCACGCGTGAATCGTGGTTCGGGACCAACCCAAGCTTTGCGTCGGCGTTTAAGCTCTTGGTCAGGCACATCCAATACCATGGTGTTTGCCACCGCATCGATGGTAATTGTATCGCCATCCTCAACCAGCGCAATGGGGCCACCCTCTGCAGCTTCCGGGCTTATATGCCCAACGACAAAGCCGTGGCTGCCTCCGGAAAAACGACCATCCGTGATCAAGGCTACATCGTTGCCAAGGCCCTTACCCATAATTGCCGATGTCGGCGTAAGCATTTCACGCATGCCCGGGCCACCCTTCGGGCCTTCGTATCGAATCACCAACACATCACCGGCAACCACGGTTCCGTCGATAATCCGCGCTTGCGCTTCTTCTTCGGAATGGAACACCCGGGCACGCCCGGAAAAATGAGTACCTTCTTTACCGGTGATCTTTGCAACAGCGCCTTCCGGTGCCAGGTTGCCATAGAGAATGCGCAAGTGGCTGTCAGCTTTCACAGGATTGTCGAACGCACGGATAATGTCCTGACCTTCGGCATAAGGCTCTACTTTAGCCAGGTTTTCCGCCAGCGTGTGGCCGGTTACAGTCAGGCAGTCTCCATGCAACAAGCCTCGATCGAGCAACATCTTCATCAGAGGTTGTATGCCACCAATCGCCACCAACTCAGACATCATGTAGTGGCCGCTAGGACGCAAGTCAGCAAGAACAGGTACGCGCTTACCAATCTCTACGAAGTCTTCCAGACTCAGCTCCACATCAACCGTGCTGGCCATTGCCAAAAGGTGCAGAACTGCGTTGGTTGAGCCACCCAAAGCAATCACAACGGTAATCGCATTCTCGAACGCCGCTCGGGTCATGATGTCTGAAGGCTTGATGTTTTTATCCAGAAGACTCAAAACCGCTGCACCCGCGGCACGGCAGTCATCCAGTTTGTTATTGGATACCGCATTCTGTGCGGAACTTCCCGGCAGGCTCATTCCCATAGCTTCAATAGCCGATGCCATGGTGTTGGCAGTGTACATACCGCCACAGGAACCCGGGCCGGGAATGGCTGTTTCTTCAATTTGTTTAACTTCAATTAAATCGAGATCGCCCCGAGCGTGAGCCCCCACCGCCTCGAATACCGACACAATGTCCGTATGGTTCTCACCGGGCAGAATGGTGCCGCCGTACACAAACACCGATGGCCGGTTCAGTCGGGCCAGCCCTATTAGGCAGCCTGGCATGTTTTTGTCACACCCCCCAATGGCAACCAGCCCATCAAACCCTTCGCAACCTGCCACAGTTTCTATGGAATCAGCGATAACCTCCCGCGACACAAGCGAATACTTCATGCCGAGCGTGCCATTGGCAATGCCATCAGAAACCGTGATGGTATTGAAGATCAATGACTTGCCGCCAGCTGAATCAGCGCCCGCCGAGGAAGCTTCGGCCAACTCGTGAATGTGCATGTTACAGGGCGTCAAATTACTCCAGGTGGAGGCAATGCCGATCTGCGGCTTACGGAAATCCTCATCGGTAAAACCGACAGCCCGCAGCATAGCCCGGCTAGCGGACTTACCCACACCATCCACCACAGGGGCGGAATAACGGCGGCGTTTGTCATCGGTCATCAGTTTCTCCTTTAAAACGGTTACAAAACGCAGTTGTCGTGAGAAGCCTGTTCGCCTGACCTGAATCAAACGGCGCAATGCGAGTGCCTCTTACAATCGTTGCACAATAATTATGCCTTGGAGGCAAGCTATGTCATCACCCATTTCGCCATCAACGGTTTGCCCAGAGTACGAACTCTGGCGCCGCGGCTATGGCGTCATCGAGCATACCGACACCACTTGCGAGCATGTTCAAATTCTTGCTTCTCGTCTTGTTGCCGCAGGCCTCCAACCTGATACCGCTACAGTCTACCGCAAGCTGGCGGACCTAGACCGGCTAACCAGCGCTGGCATGTGGTTGGTCGTACACATGACTTATGCAAACCGCGTAGACAGCTCTGGCGCCCCTTTGGCTGCAAAGGACTTCAAGTGCAATCCCGAAGGCCATACTGGCGGCGCGTTGAACATGGTCCCAGCCTATGCAGCCTACATGGCTCTAAATAACCTGACAGGGCGAACCCGAAGCTGGCTGATGGGCCAAGGGCATTGCGTAGCCGCCATCGATGCGCTGAACGTACTCACCAGCAACCTTCTGCCGGAACAGCATAAACGCTACACCGGAACGGATGGGCTGTCACGGATGGTAGCGGATTTTTACAGCTACCAGCAAAAGCCGGATGGCAGTACAGCAGCCCCATTGGGAAGTCATGTTAACCCATACACGGCGGGCGGTATTATTGAAGGCGGTTACTTAGGCTTTGCCGAGCTTCAGTACGCCCACATGCCGCTGCCTGACGAATCACTCATCGCCTTTTTGTCTGATGGCGCAGCTGAAGAGCAGCGCGGCAGTGACTGGATCCCTCGTTGGTGGCGGGCAGCCGACTGCGGTCTGGTGATGCCAGTAATGATCGCCAATGGTCGGCGTATTGAACAGCGTACTGAACTGGGCACCCGCAAGGGGCTTGAAAGGTTTGAGGCACGCCTTGCAGCTCTGGGCTTTGATCCTTTCAGATTTGATGGCCGCGATCCGGCGGCCTTTGTTTGTGCGCTTGCCGAAATGGAAAACTCTCTCCAGTACCGGCGTGACAGTGCGCTGGAAGGCGAGCTGAGTTATCCGGTTCGCATTCCCTACGGCATTGCCGAAACGGTGAAAGGTTTTGGCTTTTATGGCGCGGGATTAAACCCAGCACACAATTTGCCACTACCCGGCAACCCGCGACTGGACGTTCGGGCTCGGGAATTATTTCAGGAACACGCATCGCGCCTTTGGGTAGCTCCGCAGGAACTTGCACAAAGCGTGTTGCGGCTAAAAGAGCATGAACAACAGTCCCGCCCCTTGGAACGCGACCATCCTCTGGCGAAGCGCAATCCGCCAGACTTAGCTATTCCAGTCATTGCCGCATGCCACGAGTCAGTTTCTCCCATGCGGGCAGTTGACGACTTCTTCCGGGCTCTGGTGACGCAAAACCCAGAGCTCAGGGCGCGTGTGGGCAACCCCGATGAGCTTGCAAGCAATCGCCTGACAGGGGTTTTGGAAGACCTCAAACACCGGGTTAACGATCCCGAGAATGACTCGGAGTCGGTTGATGGCAAGATCATCACCGCACTGAACGAAGAAGCCGTTGTGTCTGCTTGTCTGGCCAACAAAGCCGGGGTCAATCTGGTCGCCAGCTACGAAGCCTTCTGCGTAAAAATGCTTGGCGCAATCCGCCAAGAGCTGATTTTTGCGCGTCACCAGAAAGCTGTTGGCCGCTCTGCTCGCTGGCTTGGCCTGCCGGTGATTGCCACTTCCCACACTTGGGAAAACGGCAAGAACGAACAATCGCATCAAGACACCACCTTTTGTGAAAGCCTGCTGGGTGAAATGAGCGATGTGTCCCGGGTTCTTTTCCCAGCGGATTACAACAGCACTCTGGCGGTTCTTCCTTCGGTTTTCACAGGGCGCGGAACCATCAGTTGCATGGTCATACCCAAACGAAACCGGCCTTGCGTGTTCGATACCCACGAAGCCGAGGCTCTTGCACGGCATGGCGCGTTGGTAGTGGACGAGGACACATCTGGCAACGAGCCAGTCCTGTTGATCGCCAACGGAGCCTACCAGCTTTCAGAAGCCATTCGCGCTTGCGAGCGCCTGCGTGAAACAGGCACATCTTTCCGACTGGTCTACGTGCAGGAACCCGGGCGTTTCCGCGAGCCGAGAGACACGTTTGAAGCAGAAATCTGCATGCCGGAGATTGAACGGGAACGGTTGTTTCCTAGCCGTTTGCATCGGCGAGTTGCGCTGACTCACATGCGACCGGAGGTGTTTCGCGGGCACATGCACACACTGTTCCCAAACCCCAGTCAAAGTAGAATATTGGGTTACATCAATCGCGGCGGCACCTTGAACGAGGCAGGCATGCTGTTTGCCAATCGTTGCTCTTGGGGCCACGCTCTGGCCGCTTGCGCCAACGCATTAAACAAGCCACCCGGAGAGTGGCTATCGAGTGCCGAATTGGCAGCCGTTGAAGGCCGCGGCGACCCTACTTTGATCACTCGCGGCCTGCCATAACCGTCAGGACGGAACAGACTCCAAACGGCGGTTACCCATGCCGGGCCGGACTCTCCGGCTCGTGCTGCGAGTAGCATCAATAGCGTAATCACGAGCCTTGATAGTGTCCACAAAGCACCAGTCAGCCCGCGCCTCATCCGCTGTGAAGGTGACCATCATGTAGCCTCTTTGATTGAGGTTCAGGTAATCCAGATCATCCGCCAGCAAACTAATGCCTTGCTCGGCTCCAGCAACCTGATCCGCCTGCAATTGCAGATACTCCTCCAAGCCCGGCGATGACACCGACGACGTGGCAAACTCCACGCCTATTTGATCGCCATTAAAGTCTTTCAAGTTATTGGCCCAAGCGTTGTGGGTATCCCCCGCCAGCACCACAAGATTCTTGTTCAACTGCTTTGCGGTACCCAGAACAACTTCCCGCTCATACTGGTAGCCGTCCCACGCATCGAGGTTATAAGGTGCAGCAGTTTCTATCCGCGCCAACTCTGCGGCTGTGAGTGTGGGGTCTCCTGCCAACTTTCGGCCTTTGAGCTGCGCTAACTCTCCAAGTGCCTGAGGCAAGCCCGCAAAATTCTCCGTTGCTATAGCAACCAGTAACTCGGCCGGAAGGTTCATGCGCCCCATGAGTATTTGTTGACCCAACACCTGCCACTTGGCCGTGGAATATCCCATTGAGGACTGAAGCCAGAGCAGTTGCTCGGCACCCAACAAGGTGCGACTCTGGCTGCCAACGTCCGCAATAAACTGAGCCTGATTGAGACTGCCATCCGATGAAAAGTAATCCAGATAGTCCAGCGGTTCATCTCGCCCCATATGCCGGGTATCCAGCATGTGCAGGTCCACCAAATCACCAAACCGGAAAGTGCGGAATATCGCCTCGTCATTCCCCTCAAACACCGGACGTATGGGCATCCACTCAAAGTATGCCTGCAGGGCTTCGAGCTTACGGGTGCCGTAGTCGCCCTCGTCGGCATTGTGGTTTTCTGCGCCGTTTTGCCAAGCGTCGTTTGCGACTTCATGATCGTCCCAAACAACTATAAACGGTACTTTCTCGTGCAGCGCCTGCAGGTCTGCATCCGACCGGTAAATGTCGTAGCGGCGTCGATAATCCTTCAGCGTTATCAACTCCACATCGTTATCTGCTGGGAAGGTGCGGCCAAGCGCAGCTGCGTCAGCCGCAGCGTAACTGCCCGCTTCACTGCTGTACTCGTAGATATAATCACCCAGATGCACAACCGCATCTAGGTCTTCGCGCTTGCTGATTTCACGATAGACGTTGAAGTAACCCGCGGGGTAGTTTGCACAAGACACCACTGCCAATCGAACCGAATCCACGCCGCCCTCCGGTAACGTTCGGGTTTTACCCGCGGAGGACTGGCTGTCGGACGTACGGAACCGGTAGTAATAGGTCTGGCCAGAGGCAAGACCACGAACGTCGACTTTAACCGTAAAATCATGGGCGTTTCTGGCCTCAGCCGTACCTGAGTGAATGAGGTTTTCAAAACCAGAGTCCGTAGCCACTTCCCAAGCCACGCTAACGGCTCTCTCAAACTCTTTGCTCGGTACTACCCGGGTCCAGAGAACCACCCCGTCGGCCAAGGGGTCGCCACTGGCTACACCGTGAGTAAACTCTGTAGAGCGGTTGTCGTCACTATCAAATACACAGCCAGCTAAGCCAGTCGAAACAACCACTGCGCCCATGCCCATGGCAGACGCCTTCAGGAAGTCCCGTCTCGTCAGTTTCGTCATTGTTATAGGTTCCTTTAAATTCTTGGAAGTCGGGAGAGGTCGAGCACCTAATGCCCGAAACACAACAGCACGCAACTTTTATGGCGCCAACTTAGAAACTAATCCGCTTGTGTGAATAACGCACTACCGAATTGCGACAACACCCTGTCAAATTACGACAAGTGAGCAAATCAATGAGCAATAGCAGGAATGAAAAACAACGAAAGAAGGGATAGGGGCGTTGGTTAAAGCAGCAGGTGCCCGACCTGAAGGGCACCTTACTAGCGAACGATCAAGGCTGGCGAGGGTCGGTTTCAGCTACCCAAGGGAGGTCTTTGCGGCTGTCACGGAAGGCAAGCAGGCTCTCGACGCCCGAGAAGTCAGCAAGGTCGCGAAAATCGAACCAGTCCACCAAACAATACAGGCACATGGCCGGGTAATTCCACTCCTCGAACTGTCCGTCTTCAACCTGAGCGGCGAGTGTACGCAGGGTTGTCATAATGCGCTCGCGCTGCAGATCAAAAAACAACACGCCAGGCGTGTCCACATCCAGTCCGGAGCGCTTTGCCAATAGCAAAATAACGGCTGAATCATTAGCACCGTCAATCAGGGTAAGCTGATTCTGCTGATCCCAAGTAAGAGGGTCGCGGCCCTGCTTTGAACTGATATAGCGGGAAATTATCCGGGAATCGTAGATTTCCTGACCGTCGCTTTCAAGTACAGGTATTTTCAGCGCCGGATTGTTGCGCCTGATTTCGTCACGGTCTTCTCCGTAAATATCCAGATTAACGAAGTCGTAGCGTTCCTCATCAAGCAGAATGCGGATGCGCCGGACATAGGGCGAGGTAGTTGATCCAAACAGCTTCATAAACTCTCCGGTTGTGTAACCCTTTAAAGACACTTTCCAATAACACAGTGCCTAGCTGAAAATGTACCACAACAATCCCGTAACACAGGAAAATAACCTAATCCTTATAACGAAAAAAGGCAGCCGAAGCTGCCTTTTGGCGGTTACTACTCTATCCGAACGGGATTAGAGAGGAGTAACGTTCTCCGCCTGAGGACCTTTCTGGCCCTGAGTAACGGTGAACTCAACTTGCTGGCCTTCTGCCAGAGTCTTGAAACCGCTGCCCTGAATTGCGCTGTAGTGAACAAAAACGTCCGGGCCGCCTTCACGAGTGATAAAGCCAAAGCCTTTAGCTTCGTTGAAGAACTTAACAGTACCGGTAGTAGTAGACATACTTAAACTTCCTGAAATCAATCATATTATCTGCTGCCATTCACTGAATGTGGCTGGTCAGCGTTTTACGGAAATACAGAACTCGCGGGATCAAAAACAGGACGGTCACTACTAACTGCGGAGTACGTCATATTCATGAAATGCTTTACTGAATCTTTCCTTCCAAAACACTCTACTACTGAATCATCGGCTTGCCAAGTAGATTTAAAATAAATCGCCTAGGTAGCCATACCCATCAGCCTTTCAATACACCAAAGGTATAAATACCCAATGCAGTCATGAGTATAGAGCCAACAACATGGGCGAGAATGCCCGTTATGGCCATCGCCCATTTGCCGTCTTGAATCGCAGCAAACATCTCGAGAGAAAAGGTAGAAAATGTTGTCAGCGCACCACACAAGCCGGTAATGGCAAACAAACGCCACTCAGGCGCCAGCGAACTGCTCTGGCTGAAATAGCCAAGTAACAACCCAACCAACCAACCACCACCTAAGTTGGCGGCAAGGGTTCCAAATGGAATCGCGTGATAGCTTGTATTCAACCAAAGCCCAAGCAGCCAGCGCAGGTTAGCGCCGACAACGGCACCTGCGCTGACTGCAATGAGCGATAACCACATGGTCAGCCGCTTACCTGCTTACGCTGGGTTGTGATCAATCAAGGTTTCCTTGTTGCGTGCAAACTCATCAAACGGGAAATCGTCCACAGTGAGCATTTCAAGCACCACAGATTCATACTCACGCATAAACTGGGCTTCCTCTTTGGTGTAGATGTCAGCTTCTAATGCCGCTTCAAAGCGCTCTTCCGGGTGCAGCGCAGTGGCCGGGAGCTCACCTTTGGCATAGGCCTTCGTAGCTTTCCGATAGAGCTGTTCGGCTTTGTCGTAGTCTTTCAGCAAGCCATTGTAACGAGCGACCGGATTCTCCACCGCACCTTCGCCTTCTGTCGTCCAAGTGCCAACAAGCAGTTTGTGACGAATCGGCGTATCGGTGGAAATAAATCGAGCAAGTTTGCGAGCAAGATCATCATGGGGGTTACCCCAACGCCTACCCAGAGGCAGGGTGATTGCGCGCAGAGCCAGCGCTACCGCACGATTCGGCAGGTTTTGTAGAAACCCATCCAAGGCCTCCTCTGTGCGATGCAGAAGCAACTCAAGGCTGTATTGCATCACCTCTTTTTCACCTTCCACTGGTTGGGTTTCGTGCCAGTTCTTGAGCACCATGGAAGCGAGGTACAAATTGGAGAGCATGTCGCCGAGCCGTGCAGAGATCAACTCACGCATTTTCAATTCACTGCCTAGCGTCGTCATAGCGGCGTCGGAACAGAGGCCAAAAGCGGCACTGAACCGGGCAACCGCCTGAGCGTACTTTCTGCTGGCACTGTCAAACGGAACATCGGCGCGGCCAATGCTAAGCGCCTGAGTAAAGGCACGAGCTGCGTTACCGAAAATCAAACCTGCATGGCTAAAGAAGGCGTCGTCAAATGCATTGATGTCGTCATTATCTTTAGCGGCCAACTCTTTAAGTACATAAGGATGGCAACGAATCGCGCCCTGCCCGAAGATCATCAGGCTCCGGGTCATGATGTTGGCACCTTCCACCGTAATGGAAACAGGTGAGCCGCTATAGCCTATACCCAGATAGTTACGCGGCCCCAGAGTCACCGTTTTGCCACCGTGAACATCCATGGCATCTGCCAAAATGCCGCGCTGGAATTCAGTCAGGTGATACTTGAGGATCGCCGATGGCACAGCTGGCTTCTCGCCCTTATCAATCATGTTAGCTGTGTGGTTAACTGCGGCCTGAGAGATGTAGGTTTTAGCTGCAATGCGAGCCAAGGGCTCCTGTACGCCCTCCATGTCTGCCACCGGCGTGTTAAACTGGCGGCGGATGCGGGTAAAGCCGCCAGCAGTACCCACAGCGTAGGCAGCGGAGCCTGCCGCACCTGAGGGCAGCGTGATGCAGCGGCCAACAGAGAGGCACTCGACCAGCATGCGCCAACCTTGGCCAGCCATTTCCATACCACCGATAATGTAATCCAGCGGGATGAATACGTCCTTACCGATGATCGGGCCATTCAGGAAGGGGCTACCGATAGGGCAATGGCGGCGGCCGATTTCCATACCTTTAGTGTTCCGGGGAATCAGCGCACAGGTAATGCCATAGTCTTTGGTGTCACCAAGCAGGCCGTCCGGGTCAAACATGCGGAACGCCAGCCCCACCACCGTCGCGATGGGCGCAAGGGTGATCCAGCGCTTTTCAAAGTTGAGCTTTATACCAATAACTTCTTTACCGTCTATGTCTTGTTTGCACACGGTGCCCACATCCGGCAAAGAGGTGGCATCCGAGCCAGCACGAGGGCCCGTGAGCCCAAAGCATGGAATTTCACGGCCATCAGCCAATCGCGGTAAATAGTGGTCTTTTTGTTCATCCGTACCGTACTTGAGCAGCAACTCGCCTGGCCCAAGAGAATTGGGTACGCCTACGGAAACCATCAACATCTCGTTGGCGGCAATCTTTTGCAGTACTGCAGTCTGGGCTTTTGCAGAAAAACCAAGCCCGCCGTACTCTTTGGGGATTATCATTCCGAAGAACTTCTCTTTCTTGAGGAAGTCCCACAGTTCTTTCGGAAGATCGGCGCGCTCTACCGCGATATCCCATGCATTACACATAGAGACCGCCTGAACGCACTGGTTATCTACAAAGGCCTGCTCCTCTTCGCTTAGGCCGGTGTGCCGATTGATCAGCAGGTTGTGCCAATCCGGCTGCCCAGTAAATAGCTCACCGTCCCAACCCACGGTGCCAGCTTCAAGCGCCACTTTCTCGGTAGCCGATACTTTTGGAGCCACTTTCTTGAACATGGCGAAAATGCGCGGTGTGAGCCAGCCCTGACGCAAGCCCGGCAACCCGGCAGCAGCAGTAGCAGCAGCGCCAATAAAGAGAATCAAAGCCAGCCATCCTGACGCAAACACCAACGATAGAATGCCAACCACAAGCATTACACCGATAGCCGGTTTGGCACCGGATTCACGTCGCATAACAACTAGCAAGCCTGCCAGTGCCACTAGAAACAGAATCAAAGTCATCATAGGGTCTCTCTGTTATCCATGGGTCAATTGAAAAAAGTTTACTCAAGGGTATCTCAAAAAACAGCTCTAAGCTGTGACGATCACCCGAATCCCTTCCAAAGCCAGACTCGCGCGCCCAATGGCTTCCTGTGCGGCCGTTAGCTGACTGCGAAAATAATCAATTTCCTCTTCGCGGATCGCCGGATTCACTTCCTTCAGGGCTTCCAGTCGGCGAATTTCCGGCTCAAAGTTTGCCGCTAACTGCTCAAGAGCCTTTTGTTTCATGGGCTCCAGATGCGGAGCAGACAAGCGCTCCACATGGTCTACCATCGTTTCCACCTGTGGCCGAATCTGCGGCACAATCGCCTGCGCGGTGCGCCGCCGGATATTGGAGCACAGATCATTCAGTCGATCATGGGGCAGTGCACCAGAAAGCTCTTTACCGTTCACATCCACCAGCAACCGTAAGGGTGAAACCGGCAAATAACGCGTCAACTGCAAGGCTTCGGGCGCCGGGCAGTGCACCGTAAACAGGGCTTCCATAAGCAAGGTTCCTGCTGGCAATGCCTTCACTGACAAGCTTGCCAGTGCCGCTTTGCCCAGCCCGGAACTGGTCACCGAGTCCATCACGCCGGTAACCATAGGGTGCTCCCAGCTCATAAACCCTATGTCTTCCCGCTCCAGAGCATGCTGGCGCTCCCAGGTAACGGTTACACCATCTTCCGGCAACTCAGCAACGTGGCCAGCCTGATATTGCTCGCCGGGGCGCAGAATGTCTGCATGCTCAGAGTGGTCTTCCACATCCACGCCGAGAATATCGAAGGCATCCATCATGTAGTCGCGCACCTGAACGGAGCCTTCTTCCTCTTCAATACCGGCAATCAGCGTATCCGCAATATCCCGGCGACAGGAGTTAAGTTCAATCAGCGCATCTCGACCATTCTGTAGCAGCGTTTTCAAGCGATCAGTCTCTGCCGCCGACGCTTCAACCAGGTTGTCCAGTACGGATAAATCGCCTTCGATGGCGCTATTCCACTGCTCGCTAACTTTCTCCTGTACCGCCACGCCCACAGCGCAACTTTCAGAAAACGCATTCAAACCTTCATGGAACCAGCGGTATTGGACCTCCTGCGACGTGTTTCTAAGGTAAGGAATGTGAATATCGATGGTTTCCTTCTGCCCGATGCGGTCAAGTCGCCCAATACGCTGTTCGAGCAAGTCGGGGTTTGCGGGCAAATCGAACAACACTAGATGGTGCGCAAACTGGAAGTTGCGACCTTCGCTGCCAATCTCGGAACAAATCAATGCCTGAGCGCCTTGTTCGTCGTCAGCAAAGTAGGCGGCGGCTCGGTCGCGCTCCAAGAGGCTCAAGTGTTCATGGAAGGCGGCACTGCGAATGCCTGCCCGGAGCTGCAAATACGTTTCCAGAGCCATGGCCGTTTCAGCCATGGCGCAGATCACCACCACTTTCGCGGGACGCAAGCTGGCTAGTTTTTTCTCTAGCCAGACAACTCTCGGATCATCTGCAAGCCATTGCTCTTCCGGCACCGACTGCTCAGGAGCCAAGCCGGGGTAGCCAAAGGCTTGATCTTGATACATGGCCGGGCAATCCAGAGGCACCGCATTGGCCCGGCGCTCCGGAAAGCCCTGAATGGCAGCGCGAGTATTACGGAACAAAACCCGGCCAGTGCCATGACGGTCCAGCAGTGCGTCTATAATAGATTGGCGTGGGGAGTCCCCTGCCAACAATTGCGCCACCTCATCGCCCAACCAGAGCTCCAAGGCCTTACGGTCCTCCCCTTGGATCTCCGAGCTCTCATCTTGTATACGCCGCACTACGTCGTTAATCGCTTCGTATTGGTGCTCTTCGTCCTGAAACGCCTGTAAATCATGAAACCGTGCAGGGTCGAGCAGTCGCAGCCGGGCAAAGTGGCTGGCCACACCCACCTGCTCCGGCGTTGCTGTTAATAGTAGTAAGCCTTCACTTACTCCAGAGAGCTCTTCTACTAACTGGTACTCAGGGCTAACCTCCTCCGGACTCCAAGCTAGGTGATGGGCCTCATCGACAATCATCAGGTCCCAACCTGCCTTCAATGCGTCGGTTCTGGCTTTTTTGCTATTAACCAGAAAATCGAGACTGCATAGCACCAACTGATCGCTTTCAAACGGGTTAACGGACGATTCCTCACCGAAGATGTGATTCATCAAAGCGTCGACATCGTCTTCGGAGTCTTTTAAGGCATCGTAGCGGCTCTGATCCACAATAGAGAAACGCAGATTGAAGCGCCTTAGCATCTCCACCAGCCACTGGTGTATCAGCGAATCCGGAACCACAATCAGCGCCCGCCGGGCTCGCCCGGTCTGCAGTTGGTAATGCAGGATTAGGCCAGCCTCAATGGTTTTACCAAGGCCCACCTCATCGGCCAAAAGCACCCGTGGCGCATGGCGTTTCGCAACTTCATGGGCAATGTAAACCTGATGCTGCAAATGCTGCGTGCGGGCGCCGATTAGCCCGCGTGCGGGGGACGCACGCAGGCGGTCCATGTGTTGCAGTGTGGCGAAGCGCAGGCGAAAGGCCCCGTTGCGATCAAACTGGCCAGCAAAGAGGCGCTGGTGCGGCGCAGAAAAATTAACGGAACCCGCGAGCTTCACTTCGGATATCTGCTCTAAATCCGTTTCAAGTTGCTCGCCATCACCTACCGCCTCGCCGTGATAAAGCAGTACGCCACTGAGGTCTTCAACCGCGCGCACCAGATATCTGGAACCGTCGAAGGTCTCGATTTCTTCACCTAGCTGATACACGATGCGAGAAAGCGGCGCGTTATCAATAGCGTAGGTGCGCTCTTCGTCTGCCGCTGGAAACCCTAGGGTAATCCGTCGACCAGAAATATCTGTCACTATTCCTAGGCCAAGCGCTGTATCACTGTGGCTGACCCAGCGCTGACCTATAGCAAAATCCGATGCGTCCAAAAAACCTCCAGACTCTTTAGTTTCGTGTTGCGCCTTTCTCGCGCACCCAATAGGCGGTCGCGCCGCAAACTGCGGCTGGAACTACGACCAAATTAAGAACCGGCACCATAGCGGCCAATGCCACTGGGAGCCCGAAGCCCAAAGCTGACAGGCGAGTATCGGCAAGCAACTGGCGCAACGCCTTAAAACTCACCTTATGATTATCCGCTGGGTAATCTACATACTGCAGCGCCATCATCCAGCTGTTGAACAAAAACCACAGCACGGCTGCAACCACGTTGACCACTGGAATGATGCCGATAATAAACAGGCCCAAAGCTCGGGGTAGGTAATAGGCGATCTTCTGGACCTCGCGCCAAAGCGCCCGAGGAATGTCTTTTATGATGGTTGCCCAGCCGTCATCGGTGCTAACTTCCTGACCGGTAAGATGCTTCTCCGTCAGTTCTGCCAAGTAACCATAGAATGGCGAGCCAATAAGGTTTGCGATAATCACAAAACCGTAAGCCAACATGAGCAAGATTACAGCGCCATAGAGAATCCAGAACAACCAGTCCAACGCCTGCAACCAGGCCCAGTCGGGCAGCCAGTCCATCGCGGTCGCAATCAATACGCCGAACAGTTCGCCCAGAAAATAAAACAGCAGTCCGAAGAGAAAAATATTGATTACAAGCGGAATGACAACGAATAGCCGCAAACCAGGCTGGCGAATCAGGCGAAAGCCTTCACCCAAATAGCCCAGTCCACGAAAAAAATTACCTCTGAGCATCGCCGATTGGCCCTCCGCTTCAATGACAGTGACGGGGCGCAAAGCATATCATGTTGAAAACCTTCACACAGCCAGAGAACTCTGACGGATTTCACTAATGGCAACACTGAGACACCAACTGACCGTTTTGTTGCACTGCCGCCCGCTGTGGCGCCTTGCCCTGGTGCTATCCGTTGTTGCTATCGGCTTTCTGGCAACCACTAACAACAGTTACCCGATACCTTCCGCTCCCAGCGACAAAGTGAACCACCTGATCGCCTTTGTTGAACTCACCATTCTCACTCGACTAGCTTGGCCACAGCTACGAGCCATCTGGTACGCACCGGTTTTACTGGCGTTTGGACTGGGCATCGAGGCCGTACAGGCCAACCTGCCATACAGAGACTTTTCGCTGCTGGACGTCGCCGCCAATGGCGGAGGCATTCTAATCGGACTCCTACTCTGGCCGGGACTACGCAAAGTGAGCCATCAGGGCTTGAGAGATTCGCCCAATTCCATGTGAGATATATCTCACAAGCATGTGAGATCTTGCAGTGATCTGACGTGCGCAGAGGCCATACTGCCACACCAGAATACCCTAATACACTGATACTATTAATCTTTATTAACTCCAACCGTCAACCCTACTAGCAAAGACAGGCTAGAACCCGCAGGTTTCTATCATCAACCATTGGTATAGTGACTTCGTCAGGGATGGCAAGGAAACGGACGACGCACTGGATGCACCCCGGCACGGAGTGCTGGGAGAAGCAGGGATACATGGATATCTGGCTTAAGGGATAACTATTCGGATGGCTGGCTCGGATGCTGGCACCACGGAGTGGCAAATGGATTCGCAACAAGGCTGTTGCACTCAGCGCAAGGATGCGCCGACCTGTTCCGGTAAAGGGCAGCCCTAGGGCTGCCCTTTTTTTATTCCGTGTCCCATCCGTTATACTGCTGCCTCATTCTGGCAAGCGACTGAGCCCTGTCATGGCAAGCAGACCCGATACCGATAATTATCTCCCCCTATTCCTAAACGACACCCCGTTGATGGATGTACGGGCACCCGTAGAATTCGCCAAAGGCAGCTTCCCGTGTGCTCAGAACGCTCCCCTGATGAATGACGAAGAGCGGCACCGGGTGGGGATCTGTTACAAGGAGAAGGGGCAGGATGAAGCCATCCGGCTTGGGCACCATTTGGTTTCGGGCGATATTCAGGCACAGAGAATCGAAGCCTGGAAACGGTTTATAGCAAACCATCCCGAGGGTTACTTATTCTGTTTCCGGGGTGGCTTGCGGTCCAGACTTACGCAGCAGTGGATCAAAGACGCCGGTATTGATTACCCTCTCATCAAGGGTGGCTACAAGGCTTTACGCCGGTTTCTTATCGACAGCCTCAACAATCTCATTGAGCCCGGCGATTTCCGCATTCTCAGCGGGCGCACAGGTACCGGCAAAACGCGCGTGCTGCAGCAACTCCCTAACCCAGTAGATTTGGAGGGGTTGGCAAATCATAGAGGCTCCAGCTTCGGACGTCAGGTAACACCGCAGCCCTCGCAAATAGACTTTGAAAACAGACTGGCCGTTGCCATGCTCAAAGCACACCACCTTACGGGTGGCTCGATATATCTTGAAGATGAAAGCCGTCTGGTCGGCCGCTGTGCCTTGCCCGATGCACTGAAAGAACGCATGGCTCGCGCACCACTTCTTATCCTCGAACAATCTTTAGAAGAGCGCATACGCATTATCCGAGAAGACTACGTAGAGGGTATGTGCGCCGATTACATGAACCGAGACGGAGAAGAAGCAGGCTGGCTGAACTTCCGCGACTACCTGCTTGGCGCGCTCGAACGCATAAGCAAACGTCTGGGCGGCGAACGTCACAGCCAGTTGCGCGGTCTTATGGAGCAAGCCCTGCAGCAACAGGAAAACCGGGGTGACGTTTACAGCCATGACGCCTGGATCCAGC
Source organism: Marinobacter salexigens (assembly GCF_018860765.1). Taxonomy (GTDB): domain Bacteria; phylum Pseudomonadota; class Gammaproteobacteria; order Pseudomonadales; family Oleiphilaceae; genus Marinobacter; species Marinobacter salexigens_A. The sequence continues at coordinate 954,024 of NZ_JAHKPV010000001.1, read as the reverse complement.
CTTTGCTGCAGAACTACTACGACCCCATGTACGACTACCAACTTAGCCAGAAGCAGGGACAAATTCTTATTCGAGGCGGCGCAGATACCGTAATTGCTTGGGCGAGCGACGATAGCTCTACACAAGTAATGTGAGCGCCCGCTGCAACTCCGATATACCCCGGGCGCCTTGTCTGCTATAAAATGCGGTAAACTCATCCGGCTACACCGGAACCACACAGAAAATGATAATTAACTAAGAACAGTAATCTCAAGGAGTCCCTATGGAAGACCTATTTAGCGCTGACGGGCGCGGTTCTGAATACATAGATCAGGCCATTGCACTGGTCATGACTTATGCCCCTAAAGTTCTGTTGGCCATTATTACGCTGATTATCGGTATGTGGCTGATCAATCGTTTTGTGAACGTTTTGGATGCAAAACTTGGGAAAAAGGATCCTACCCTTAACAAGTTTTTGTGTGGGTTGACTGGCGCGATTCTCAAGATTCTGCTGCTGATCTCTGTTGCTTCCATGGTAGGCATCGCCACGACTTCCTTTGTCGCTATCATTGGTGCTGCAGGTCTGGCTGTTGGCCTTGCACTGCAGGGCAGTCTGGGCAACTTTGCAGGTGGTGTGCTGATTCTGCTTTTCAAGCCCTTCAAAGTGGGCGATGTGATCGAAGCTCAGGGCTTTCTGGGCTCGGTTCGTGAAATCAGCATTCTCTACACGGTTGTCGACACCTTCGATAATCGTCGCGTAGTGATCCCCAACGGCCAGCTATCCAACTCCAGCCTAACCAACATGAGCGTCTACGATACCCGCCGCTGCGACATGACATTCGGCATTGGATACAACGACGATATCGATAAAGCCAAGAGCATTTGCAAACGGCTTATCGAAGAAGATGAGCGCGCGCTAAAAGATCCCGAGCCGCTGATTGTGGTGGGTGGTCTTGGAGACAGCTCTGTTGATCTTACTGTTCGGGCCTGGACAAAGTCTGGGGACCTATGGCCGTTCTACTGGGACATGCAAGAGCGTGTGAAAAAAGCCTTTGATGCGGAAGGTATCTCCATTCCCTTTCCTCAGCGCGACGTTCACATGTACAAAACCGAGTGAAATAGCAATCCGTATCACATAGATACAACCCGTTACTCGCAAACAGCACAACCTAAGCTAAGCTGACCAATAATGACGGGGCCCTTGGGGCCCCGTCAGAACGTCGCCGGAGCAAGCTACACATGCCGACCGCTTCGGATAGTTGTCATTGCTGGTAGGAGGCTTTCTCTATGCCGATACAGCAGCTAAAAGAGTTTCTTGATGAGGCCAATGTTGAATACATGTGCCTCACTCACCCTCCCGCATTTACCGCTCAGGATCTTGCCCACCACGTAAAAATTGCGGGTGATAAGGTCGTTAAAACTGTCATTATCGAACTGGATGGAAAAATGGCGATGCTGGTTATGCCAGCAACCTGGCGCGTGCGCTGGGAGAGCCTTTCCCGCATTTTGGATACCGACTTTGTTGACCTTGCCGACGAGCAGGCATTTCAGGATCGCTTCCCAGACTGTGAAGTCGGGGCCATGCCGCCTTTCGGCAACCTGTTCGGGATGACCGTTTACTGCGCCGAACCGCTAACAGAACAATCCGAGCTGGCCTTTGCCGCAGGCAGCCATACAGAAACCCTGCACATGAAAACCCGGGATTTTCTGAACCTGGTTCAGCCCATGGTGCTCAATCGAGGCTTTAACAAGCCCGGTGCTCCCAAGCCAGCTTGGTTACTGAAAGGCCGACGCCAGCATGGGGAGCACTCGGAACAACAGGTATCTGGGGTGCTAGGTTAATGCTGCTATTGTACTCGGCTTGACCCCGGTCGCTTGTCTGATTGTTGCCATCGCGTAAACTGTGGGCATCAGACAGGAAACCGATATGACTCAAGCATTTGATATTGTGATTGTCGGCGCTGGCATGGTTGGCGCCGCACTGGCTACTGGCCTTGGGCAGGAAGGCTTCAGTGTCGCGATGGTTGATCGCGCCCCTGCACCCAAGTTCGATCCGGGCTCGGCCCCCGATATACGCGTTTCTGCCCTAAGCGCTGGAAGCGAACGCTATCTGCGAAGTCTGGGCGCTTGGGACCATATCCTAAATATGCGCGCAACACCCTATCGCCGCCTAGCGGTATGGGACGAAACCCCTCATCCATTAAGCAACTTGCTACCGCGCACGTCCAATCAGGTGGAATTTGATGCCGCCGGGCTGAACGCTCCTCACCTAGGCCATATTGTTGAAAACTCCGTAACCCAGCAGGGCCTTTGGCAAGCTGCACAAGCCGAGCCCTCGGTTACCATACTGGCAGGCAAGGGCGTCACTGGCATTACCCAGACTGATGCTCAGGTCAAAGTTGTGCTTGAGGGTGGCGAGGAACTGACCGCCGCACTCATTATTGGTGCCGACGGTGCGCAATCCCGGGTGCGGGACAGGGCGGGCATCGGTGTTACCCGGAACCAGTACGATCAGCAGGCCATGGTTATTTCTGTGCGTTATCAGGGGCCAGTGCAAGATATCACCTGGCAGGGGTTTTACCCGTCCGGTCCCAGAGCCTTTCTGCCACTTTATAACGTAGGCGCCAGTCATTCTGGGGAAAGCCGCGCTTCACTGGTGTGGTACGACTCGCCAGAAGAAATCGCCCGACTGAAAACCCTGAACACTGAAGCTTTGATGGTGGAGATACAGAAGGGCTTTCCGGCCGAACTGCCACAGCTTACCCATATTGAAGATCGCGCCAGCTTTCCCATCGCCCGCCAACACGCCAAACACTACTCGGCGGGGCGTATTGTGCTAGTGGGAGACGCCGCTCACACCATCAATCCCTTAGCGGGACAGGGCGTAAACCTTGGTTTTCAGGATGCCCAGTGTTTGCAGAGTCTTTTGAAAGAAGCCAAGAGAGCCGGGGACGACCTGGCCAAGCCCTCATGGCTGGCCAGCTATGAGCAGCAACGGCGACCTGCGAACAGGCGTATGATGTTCGCCATGGATGCGTTTTATCATCTGTTTAGCAACCAGATCCCGCCGCTTCATTTGCTCCGGAACCTCGGCTTGGGCACCGTCCGTGCCCTGCCCTTCGCACGCAATCGGGTAGCACGCTATGCCATGGGAATCGACGATGAGCTCCCAGCGGTTATCCGGCAATTAACAGCCCGGTTGCCGGGGCTGAGCCAGCTTTGAATATTTGGACAACGATAAACAAAAGGAAGCCAAAATGTCAGAAACGCTTTTCACCAAGATCATTAATCGCGAAATCCCGGCGGATATCGTTTATGAAGACGACATCAGCTTGGCGTTTCGCGATATCAATCCGCAAGCACCGGTACACCTACTGATCATCCCCAAAAAGCTGATTGCTACCATCAATGATATCGAGGAGATGGACCGAGAACTGGTCGGCCACCTTTACTGGGTAGCCGCCAAGCTCGCGAAAGAGATGGGCTTTGCCGATGACGGCTATCGCACGGTGATGAATTGCGGTGAAAACTCCGGCCAGACCGTATTCCACATTCATCTGCATCTATTGGCAGGCAAACCTCTAGGCTGGCCGCCGTATACCGACAAAATGAAGCAGGCCTGAGAAACCAAAACTTGGATAGCGTGGGGCTTTAGCGCCCCACCACCCGCTCGGCTTCTTCCATTGGTGTGTGGCGCACGTCTTCGCCTTTCACCATGAAGATCACGTTTTCGGCAATGTTGCAGGCGTGATCGCCCACCCGCTCCAACGACCGCAGAACCCACATTACCGACATGCAGCGTGAAATATTGCGAGCATCTTCCATCATGAAGGTCAGCAAAGTGCGGGCCGCAGCCTGATACTCTTCATCTACTCGTTTATCTTCCTTCATCACCCGCAAGGCCTGTTCGGAATCCAGTCTAGCAAAGGCATCCAACGAATCATGGAGCATGGCCATGACGTGAGCCCCAATGTGGCGAATCTCCCCATATCCTTGGGGAGTCTGCCCTTCTTCGGTGAGTTTAATGGCAAACTTGGCAATTTTTTTGGCTTCGTCGCCAACTCGCTCCAAATCCGCAACCATTCGGATAACTGAAATAACCAGTCGCAGATCTCGGGCAGTAGGCTGACGGCGGGCGATAATGAGCATCGCCTCCTCGTCGATGTCCATTTCCATCCGGTCAACCATTCGGTCGTTGGCTCGAATTTCTTCCGCCAAATACCCATCACTGTCAACCAACGCCTTCAAAGCACTTTCGATCTGAGTTTCCACCAGACCACCCATTTTTAGAAATCGGGTTTTCAATGCCAGCAATTCGTCGTTGAAACTGTTAGATATATGGTCCCCGTAAACGTCGTCTTTATTCGTAGGCATGCTGTATTCCTCTTTTGTTCTGCGCACCGGGATTAACCAAAACGACCGGTAATGTAGGATTCGGTCAGCTCGTGTTCCGGCGTAGTGAACACCTTGCTGGTATCGTTTACTTCCACAAGGTGCCCCATATGGAAGTAGGCGGTGCGGTTGGACACTCGCGCGGCCTGCTGCATGGAGTGGGTCACGATCACAATGGTGTAGCTCTCGGACATCTCAGTAATGAGCTCTTCAATTCTGGCAGTAGCAATAGGATCCAGCGCCGAACAGGGCTCATCCATCAGCACCACTTCGGGGCTGACGGCGATGGCTCTTGCGATACACAGCCGCTGTTGCTGCCCCCCTGACATGCCGGTTGCCATGGCATCAAGGCGATCCTTCACCTCGTTCCAAAGGCCTGCCTTGCGTAGACTGTTTTCTACAATGTCGTCCAGATCAGACTTGCGATTGGCCAAACCATGAATCCGCGGGCCATAGGCGACATTGTCGTAGATAGATTTTGGGAAGGGGTTGGGCTTCTGGAAAACCATGCCAACACGAGCGCGCAGCTCAACTACGTCTCGCTTTGAGTCATAGATGTTCTGCCCATCCAACAGCAATGAACCTTTGATCCGGCAGCTATCAATGCTATCGTTCATGCGGTTCAAACAGCGCAAAAAGGTGGATTTGCCGCAACCGGAAGGCCCGATAAAGGCGATAACCTCATTCCGGGCGACGTCCAGACTGATATTTTTTATGGCCTGTGTTTCACCGTAAAACACCTCCACATCCCGCAGTTTGAACTTGGGGTCGTCCGCGAAGGGCGTACCAACCGTCACGCCCTCCTCCAACACCGTTTGTTCGGGCTTTGCCTCTGTTACCGGCATGACCTTATCCTCTGTTACCGGCATGGCCTTATCATCTGGCGCCTGCATTTTGTTGGTTATCGTCGAACTAACAGTACTCATATCTATTCTCCTTACCACCGGCGCTCAAGACGTTTACGCAGCCAAATAGCCAATGCGTTCATACTCATCAAAAAAGCCAACAAGACCATAATCGCAGCTGAAGCACGTTCAATAAATGCCAGCTCAGGGCTGCCAGCCCACAGAAACACCTGAACGGGCAAAACAGTTGCGGCATCAAAAAGCCCTTCCGGGACTTCGACAATAAACGCGACCATGCCTATCAACAGAAGTGGTGCGGTTTCGCCCAGCGCCTGAGCCATACCGATGATCGAGCCGGTCAACATGCCCGGTAAGGCCAACGGAAGCACATGGTGCAACACGACTTGCATTTTCGAAGCTCCAATACCTTCAGCAGCTTCGCGTACCGAAGGCGGTACACTCTTGATTGCTGCGCGGCTGGAAATAATGATGGTAGGCAGGGTCATCAAGGTCAGTACCAAGCCACCTACCACCGGCACTGAACGCGGCATGCCGAACAGGTTGATGAAAATCGCAAGGCCCAGCAAACCGAAAATGATAGACGGTACCGCAGCCAGATTATTAATGTTCACCTCAATGAAATCCGTCAGCTTGTTCCTCGGGGCGAATTCTTCCAGGTAGATAGCGGCAGCGACACCAATGGGGAACGCCAGTACCAGAGTAATGATCATCGTCAGCAAAGAGCCAACGATCGCCCCCAGAACACCCGCCTTGGCAGGATCCCTTGAATCACCGCTGGTGAAAAACACATCGTTGAAGCTGGTCTCTACAAGCTCGCGCGCTCTGAGGTCATCCACCCAGGCCTGTTGCTGGTCCGTTAGCTTGATCGAGTATGCTGCATCGCCTTTGTGCTTCACATACACATCAACGTTACTGTGCGCCAGAAAAGACATGGTTCGCGTTGTCCCCATCCATTCCGGATTTTCAATCAGCGCGTCTCGAAGCTCACTGGAAGCGTATGGGTTGATCAACCGGCGTAAGGCGTCCTGATCATCTTGAGTTGCACTCGGCAGAGCCCTACCCACAGCAGCTACCAGAGGTGCAACGAAGTCCGCCATACGGACCTGTTTCGGATCTGTAGGGTCATCCAAATACATCAGATCCGGATCCATGGTCACTTCCAGAGTGATCGTTGTTTTCAGGAATCCGGTGTACCCCTTGCCTACAATATCGGTAAACAGAGTAACCAGAGCAGCGAGGGCTATTGCAATAGCCACGATTCCATAAGCCCGGAAACGGCGTTCTTTGCGATATCTGCCTTTGAGGGACCGGCGAACCAGTTCCGCTTGTGAAGTATGATCAGTCATATTGTTCCCGGTATTTTCGAACAATTTTCAAAGCAATAACGTTGAGCAACAGGGTAGAGATAAACAACATCGCACCCAGTGCAAACGCAGCCAGAGTCTTGGCACTGTCAAACTCCTGATCACCAACCAGCAGAGTGACAATCTGTACCGTCACGGTGGTTACCGTTTCCAGAGGATTGGCAGTGAGGTTAGCCGCCAGACCAGCAGCCATTACTACAATCATGGTTTCGCCAATGGCCCTGGACACGGCCAGCAAAAGGCCACCCATGATGCCCGGCAATGCCGCCGGGAAAATAACTTTCTTCATGGTTTCAGATTGAGTGGCACCCAGAGCAAGGGAGCCATCACGAAGTGTCTGGGGAACAGCGTTAATAACATCGTCTGAAAGCGAGGACACGAACGGGATAATCATGATACCCATGACCAACCCCGCTGCGAGAGCACTCTGTGAAGAGGCCTCCACGCCAATTGCACTGGCCAGATCACTGATGAACGGCGCGACCGTCAAGGCCGCGAAAAAGCCATACACCACCGTGGGAATACCTGCCAGCATTTCCAGTAAGGGCTTGACGGTGCTGCGAACCCGTTTGTTGGCGTATTCAGAGAGGTAAATTGCCGATAGCAAACCAACAGGCGCTGCGATCAACATCGCAATAAACGAAATCAACAAAGTCCCGGTGAACAGCGGGATCATACCGAAGGCTCCCTCCGAGCCCACCTGATCGGTTCTCAGGGCCAGCTGGGGGCTCCAGGATGTGCCAAAGAAGAACTCAAAAAATGGCACTTGCTCGAAAAATCGGATGGTTTCAAACACCACCGAAAAAACGATACCTACCGTTGTCAAAACTGCAACGCCGGCACAGGCAAAAAAGAACCAGCGCAAAATGGCTTCGACTTGCTCACGAGCATTCAGTAATGGGCGAATCCTCACCCAACCCACAAATCCCGCCAACAGCGCAACAGCAAGAACAAGGCCCGTCATGTAAATCTTGCTCTGTACCTGAAGTACCTGCAGTAATTCGGCCGCCTTAGCTACCGGCTCCTCCACAAAGCCAGGTGGTAAGGAGCCATTGGCAACATTGCCAATTTTACTCATCAGAAGGCTGGCTTCACCTGCCGTATCCGGAATCATGGTATCAGGCAGGGTACCGACCACGATTGACTGGATCATCTTGCCTTCAAACGCTGCCCACAATCCAAGGATAACGAGCGCAGGTACTCCGCACCAGATGGCTGCACGAACGCCATAATACCCGGGCAGTGATTTCAGGTGACGCACACCGCCGAGCGGCATAGCCAATGTGCGGGAGCGCGCGGAGCCCAGCACATAGGCGACTGCGGCCAGCAGCATCGTCAATAAAAGCAGGTTTAACGGTTGCATGAGAATTCCTGTCTTCAACTACACAGAAGGGTGCAGGCTCGTGTACGCCTGCACCCTGCATTAACCGAAATATTCCGGTTTACTTCAGCTCATTCAGAGTCAGGTTAGGCATATTTTCTACCTTGTCCTGAAGCTCCATCAAAGCTTCGCGAGTCGGTACGATGAGACCCACATCTTTCAGGTAACCGTTCGGGCCCATGGCACGGGGGCTGACGAACTCGGAAGCGTACTCAACGATACCAGGAACCACGCCCACGTGAGCCTTCTTCACGTAGAAGAACAAAGAGCGTGCAACCGGGTACTTATCTTCTGCGATGTTTGCCTGAGTAGGCTCAACACCGTTGAGGGAGGCCGCCTGCAAACGGTCAGCATTCTCTTCCAGGAAGCTGTAACCGAACACACCGTACATGTCTTTGTCACCGATGAGTTTCTGAACAATCAGGTTATCGTTCTCACCCGCTTCGATGAAGGCTCCGTCTTCACGAATACTCTGGCAGATCGCCTTGTGCTCATCTTTGCTCAGGCTTTCGGCTTCCTGTAGCTGATCACAACCACCTTCCAACGCCAGTTCATTGAATGAATCACGGGTACCGGAAGTCGGAGGCGGTCCCATTACGCGGATAGGCTTGTTTGGCAAGCTGGAGTCAACATCGCTCCAGTTTTTATTGGGGTTAGCAACCCACTCGCCATTCTGCGGTACTTTCTCACCCAGGGCCAGGAACAGCTGCTTCAGGGTCAGATCCATGTGATCTGCTTCCTGCGAGCTGGCAATCACGATGCCGTCAGAACCAATACGGAATTCAACAATGTCTTTCACGCCGTTGCTCTGGCAAAGCTCGAACTCAGAGCTCTTCATACGACGGGAAGCATTGGTGATATCAGGGTTCTGTGTACCGATACCCTGACAAAAAATCTTCATGCCACCGCCGGAACCTGTGGATTCCATTTTCGGCGTAGAGAAATCTGTGTTGGAGCCAAAACGCTCAGCCACAACAGTAGCGAACGGGTAAACCGTGGATGATCCCACAATACTGATAGTGTCACGAGCCATCGCCGGTGCGGACATGACAGCGACGGTGCCAGCCAGCGCCAATGTAGCGAATGTTTTATTGAGTTTTATCACGTCGAGTCTCCGGTTTCAGTTTAGGACGTTATGTCGGATGTGCGTTTCCGATGAGTGCATCCTACGAACGCTCTGTGACAACTTTGTTACAGTCGATGGAATATAGGCTTCATTGAGAAAATACCCTTGCAGAGAGTCGCCATCCCGTTAACATGCTAAGAAAATAATTCTAGATAACAAAAGGCGTGATCCATGACTGCATACGATGACGATAAACCCCAGCCCCGGGGCGACTTAACCCTTCAGATCGTTCCATTACCTCAGGATACAAACGCCAATGGCGATGTCTTCGCCGGTTGGCTGGTCAAACAGATGGATATTGCCGCAGCTACCGTCGCTGGGCGTATTTCTTTGGGCCGCAACGCTACCGTGGCCATGGACGGGATGGAATTTCTCTCTCCGTTACGAGTCGGCTCCCAAGTCGGCTGTTACTGCGAATTAGTAGACATAGGCCGCAGCTCCATGAAAATTAATGTGGAAGTATGGACCCTTGACCGCACGGCAAAAAATCCGCGCAAAGTCACCGAAGGCAGGTTTGTCTACGTGGCCATTGATGAACAAGGCCGTATTCGAGAAGTTCCCGAACAGAAAGCCTGACCATCAATCGACCCTGCTCGCCAAGCCTTACTGCATTGATCCAATCGAATCACTTGAAGGTTCAGGCTTAGGCGCGATCTTGATGAGCCGGTCAAACAGGGATCGATACCTCCCTGCAAGTACCGACGCACTCCAGGCATCGGGTTGGCAGCAAGGTGGCGGCTTTTCGATAAGCCGCTGCAAGCAACCGACTGCAGCCTTAGCTTCCGTATCAGCATCCTCTTCATGGCTGTCGTAACGACAGCTGTGAGGCACGTACTCCCGATAAGCCAACCTATCCGGCGCCAATGGGGCGCACCCAGCGGCCATAGCCTCCAGCATCGACAAGCCCTGAAAATCATGAAGCGCCGTTGATAGAACAACATCTGCTTTGCGTAGCAGTCTGTCGTATTTAGTTCGGCTCTCCAGAAACCCCCAATTTTCTATGCGATCACGGAACCTTGTCGCTATCTGGGCAAAGGCGCTTGGATGGTTACGGAAACTCTCTCCGACCACGCTCAGACGATACGGCTGTTGCTGCCTTTCTAACACGTCCAGAAAGTTAAGCAGCCTGTCTGGCCCTTTATCGTATTCCCAACGGTGGTTCCAGAGCAGATGCGGGCACTCTCGATTCAAGGGCGTTGGTGTGCCCTCAAACAATGCGTCTTCGATAGGCACCGGCAGCACCTCGGATTTACGCTTCAGGTTGTCAACCAGCCCGCTCGGCACCGCATCCGGCATTTTGTTCAAAAACGCCCCCGCCCCTTGCAAAAAGCTGTCTCGATTCCAGGCACTGTTGAATGCCACACAGTCTGCAGCCATAGCGCCATAGAGGTTCACCATTTGAGGCTCTACGCGCCCCTGCTGCTGATGGCTTACGGGGAAGGCAAACTGATTCTCATGCATGTATAACAAACAAGGCGTGTTCGCCAGTTGTGGGTGCAGCCCCCGTAAGGTTGCGAGGTCCACCATGGATGTAGCAACCACCAAATCCCAGGATTCTTGAAAACTAGGCTCGTTAAGCCAACTCAGAGCGTTGCCGCGGATACGCCACTGAAAAAATCGTGGGGCTAGTGCCAAGGTATGCCAGTGATAGTCCGGCAAGAGTTGAACGAGTTGCTCCCGCCAACGTTTATGACTGGCGGCATCGTAAGCCGACAGGAGCAATATGCGGGGTTTGATACTCACCAAGGCAGCCCTTCATCATTGCTGCGCCAGAAAGAACCGGTATTCTTCGAACTCCGATTGGCTCCAGTGGTTACTGCTAGTCTGAGTTCAGGCATACGAAACACCTCCGTTTTGATCGTGCTCATGGATCAACCTCGCAGATTGGCAAGGTCGCCCCCAACTTTTATGCGTTATACCATAAGGCCCTACTCCGCCAGAACGCGACAACAGGAACTCGGAAACCGTGAACGTTAAGCCGTTAATTACATGGGGGTTAAGTCTTGCCTTGTTCGCGTCACCGGTGGTGGCCGACGTTAGCATCGCACCTTTCGCAGGCTTTCGCGCAAGTAGCTCGATCGATATCGAATCCTCCGGTACCAACACCAAAGATCAAATCCGGTTTGAGGACACGGTGAGTCAGGGGCTGGCATTGAACTTCGATCTACAGGAGGCAGGCAAGCAGGGAGAGTTATATTTCGGCCGTCAGCAAACCTCGGCAAAGCTCGACAACGGCCTGTTTGCTCCGGGCACAGAATCCATCGACATAACAATTTACCAGCTACAGTTCGGTGGTCTTTACTTTCCGGGCGGCAAAACCTACGGCGGTTTTGCGTCCGGCGTACTGGGCGTAACCCGCCTAGAACCAAACAATTCGGCATTCGATACCCACCACCGCATTGCCCTGTCCCTCGGCGGCGGCTATCAATTTTTCATTAGTGAGCAACTGCGCCTGCGGCTTGACCTGCGAGGTGTTTATACCGCACTGGATTCCGGTGGCTCGGTGTTCTGCTCCGGAGGTTGCAAGCTCACCTATAGCAGCAGTGGCTATCTTCAGGTTGAAGCCGGTGCTGGTTTGGTGCTGAGGTTTTAACGCGTCATCAAGCGTCAGGCCAGGGCTTCCTGCCTTTGGGGAAGCATCAACGAAAACAAAGCAGCTATGGCCACAAGCCCTGCCGAAATCCAAAGGCAGGCCCCCAAGCCATAACTCTGATAGACCCAACCGGACAAGACAGTTCCCAGCAGCCGACCCGCCGCATTGGACATGTAGTAGAAACCCACATCCAGCGAGACACCATCACCCCTGGCATAGCTGACAATCAGGTAGCTGTGCAGGGAGGAATTAATGGCAAAGAGCACACCGAACAACAGCAAGCCACCAACAATAACGACCTGCGGTGACCAATTCAGCATCAGGCCAGTGGCAATAGCAGCGGGAATCAGCGCCAAGGCAGCGGCCCAGAGCACGGCGGACTGTTTATTGTCCAAATTGCCGGTAATTCGGGGAGCGACCGTCTGGATAAAGCCATAGCCAATGACCCAGGTGGCCATAAAGCCCCCCACCTTCCAGAAATCCCAGCCGAAGACTGTATGGAGGTAGACCGGCAGGGCCACCACAAACCAGACATCCCGAGCACCGAATAGAAACATCCGGGCTGCAGATAGCACGTTAATAGCCCGGCTTTTCGACAAAATTTCACTGAACTTGGGCTTGGCCTTGCTCTTACCCAGCTCCTGCTTGAGCAAGAACAGGCTCGCCAACCACACGAGACCAAGCGCCACGGCCATGACTATCACCGCGCCAGTAAAACCGGCCGACATCAGCAATACGCCACCCAGGAAAAAACCTACACCCTTCAGGGTATTCTTCGAGCCGGTCAGTATGGCTACCCATTTGTACAGAGTGCCCTGCTGGGCATCTGGCACCAGCGACTTAATACCGCTTTTGGCGGACATTTTGTTCAAGTCTTTGGCAATGCCAGACACAGCCTGCGCCGCCATCACCCAGGGTACGGTCAGCAAGGCTGCTGGCACTGCTAGCATGGCCAGAGCGGCAATCTGCAAGAATAGCCCGATATTCATGGTGCGATTCAGCCCCATGCGGGCACCCAGATAGCCGCCTACCAAATTAGTCACAACCCCGAAGAATTCGTAAAAAATGAACAAAAGGGCAATTTCCAGAGGCGAATAACCCAGCTGATGGAAGTGCAGCACCACCAACATACGCAGCGCGCCATCCGTCAGAGTGAAGGCCCAGTAGTTGCCTGTAATCACTAGATATTGACGAATGGCCGCGCTCATATCAGGCAGAACCTACCTTGCGCACCAACTCTACGGTGCGGTTGGCGTAACCCCATTCATTGTCATACCAGGCGTAGATTTTTACCTGAGTGCCATTGATAACCAGCGTGGATAAGGCATCGACAATGGATGAGCGCGGATCCGTCTTGTAATCAATGGATACCAAAGGGCGCTCTTCATAACCCAGAATATCCTTCAGTTCGCCCTCGGCGGCTTCTTTCAGCAACCTGTTCACGGTGTCCCGATCTGTTGGCGTCTCCACTTCAAACACACAGTCGGTCAACGAGGCATTGGTAAGCGGTATCCGTACGGCATGGCCATCCAACCGCCCTTTCAGCTCCGGAAAGATCTCGATAATTGCGGTTGCAGAACCGGTACTGGTGGGAATCAGCGAACTGCCACAGGCTCTGGCTCTACGCAGGTCTTTATGAGGCGCATCGAGGATGGTCTGAGTATTGGTCAGGCTGTGAATAGTGGTGATAGAGCCATGTTTGATGCCGAGTTTCTCGTGGATAACCTTAACCACAGGTGCCAGGCAATTCGTGGTGCACGAGGCTGCGGTGAGAATGCGGTCCTGAGCCGGGTCGAAAATATGCTCATTCACACCCAGAACGATGTTTTTAGCTCCGACCTCTTTCACTGGTGCCGTAGCCACCACACGTTTCACGCCCTGATCCAGGTATGCCTGAAGCACCGCGACCTTCTTGTTGACCCCACTGGCTTCAATCACCACATCACAGCCCGACCAGTCAGTGTCACCGATGGCCTTGTTATGGGTAACTGAAATGCGCTTGCCGTCGATTACCATCTCATCGTCACTGGCTGAAGCCTCGCGACTCCAGACACCGTGAACACTGTCGAAGTTCAACAGGTGCGCCAGAGTGTGGGTATCCGCCCCCGGATCGTTAATGGCGACAAACTCCAGCTCTGGCCAGCCCCAAGCTGCCCTCAGAGCCAGTCGGCCAATGCGGCCAAATCCGTTAATGCCTACTTTGATCTTGCTCATGGCGGACTCCTCAATAGGTTCGTAATCCGTGTATCTGATTGATAATCAGGGGCACTGCACCGCCGGGCGATCAGCCATGGCCTGCAGTTGCATCAGGGGCATTTCAATCAATGCGCCATTGTTCCGGGCGGTTTCATCCACAACCCGCGAAACCCAGGCGGGTAGCCGGGGGTTAAGGTAATAGTAGACCCACTGACCACGACGCTCCGTTTCGACCAACCCTGCATCCCGAAGAATCGCCAGATGGCGGCTGACTTTCGGCTGTGCCAACCCAAAAGCCTCGGTCAATTCGCACACGCAAAGTCTGGCCTGATCCCGGATCAACAACAGGGCAGCCAACCGCAAATCGTCACCCAGAGCCTTAAATATAGTCACGGGTTTATAAACTTCGGGTTTCAGGGCTGTCCCTTTCTGATGTACCAGAGTGAACAGACCTATCCGCTCTTTAAGCTCTTTCAGAGTCAGTGAAAATATTACATGGCGGTTACTGGCGGCCGGGTCTGGAAAATCCCAGGCGATTTGCTGGGCTCCCTGGCTAAAAGCCACACACTCACGGGCGGCTTTTTCACAAAGAGTGATCACATAATCCCAGTGTTCATTCTGAAAATGCGCCAACGATTTACTCTGGAGACCCTCGGTGGGTATTCCCGCCTCCTGCAAAACCTGCAAAGCCAGGGAATTGGGCTCAGAAGGCTGAGTACCGGCACTGGCCACCTCAAACTGATCTCCGGCCATGTGTCTCAACAGTGCCTCCGCCATCAATGAACGGGCGCTGTTTGCGGTGCAGATGAACAGAACTTTTCTTTTCATATGATTTTTCGCATATACAAGTTGCCATATATCTGTTTTTAGCGATAATAGGTGTTGAAAGTTACAAAGTAAAGACACCTGAATGACATAGTCTTCTTATCTTCTATGGTTGCCTACACGCATCACCCAAGGAACCGGAACCCGACATGACAGAAAAACTACTAGCGATATACCGGAGCAATCAGCGGGAAGGCAACCTGCTGTTCTTCATGATACTGGTGTTTCTGGCTATTTATTTCATACCCGCCGGCACCGAGCGCTTTGATAACGCCATCCTTGAAGCTTTTCGTCTGACCAACTGGTACGCCCGCGAACACGTTATCCTGTGCCTGCTGCCAGCATTCCTGATTGCCGGCGCCATGGCGGTATATATCAGTCAGGGTTCGGTGATGCGTTATCTCGGCCCCGCCGCCCCCAAGCCCGTTGCCTTTACTGTGGCATCTGTGTCCGGCACCTTGCTGGCCGTCTGCTCCTGCACCGTGCTGCCGCTGTTTGGCGGTATCTATCGTCGCGGCGCAGGCCTGGGAGCTGCAGTAGCCTTTCTATATTCCGGCCCTGCCATCAACATCATGGCCATTGTGGTGACCGCCAAGGTACTGGGTGCTGAAATCGGCCTTGCCCGGGCCGTCGGCGCTATCGTTTTTGCCATAGTGATTGGTGGCATCATGCACCTGATCTATCGCAAGGAAGAAGCCCAGCGTTCAGTCTCAAATGCTCGAGGCTTTGGTGACGACAGTGCAGAAAAACCTGTTGGTATCATTGCCCTGTTCTTTGCCCTTATGGTCGGCATTCTTGTATTCGCCAACTGGGCGGCGGCAGACAGCGATACCTGGATGGCCATTCACGCTCTCAAATGGCCGATCACTGCCGCACTGGCTGCAGCTTTAGGTGGTTTGCTGATCTGGCGCTGGAACTGGCCCCCAGTGCAACTACTGACTCTGGGCGCCGTCATTGCTGTTATCGCCATAATGGCACCCGGCATGCCCGAGCTACCATTTGTGATCGGCATCGGCGGGCTGATGCTGATTGCCATGCTGCGGGAAGACGACCGGGAATGGCCGGTGCAGAGCTGGGATTTCGCAAAACAGATCCTGCCGCTACTGCTGGCTGGCGTGTTCGTTGCGGGTTTTGCGCTGGGCAGACCCGGCCACGAAGGCATGATTCCATCTGAATGGGTAGCCATAGCGGTTGGTGACAACTCACTGCTTTCCACCATACTTGCCTCGGTGCTGGGTGCTTTAATGTATTTCTCTACGCTGACCGAAGTGCCCATAGTGGAAGCTCTGATGGGTTCCGGTATGGGCAAAGGCCCGGCCCTTGCGCTGCTTTTGGCTGGCCCAGCTCTGTCATTACCCAACATGCTGGTTATTCGCACCATTCTGGGCACGCAGAAAACACTGGTTTACTGCGCTCTGGTTGTAGTGATGGCTACGATCACCGGCTTTGCCTATGGTAACTGGTGGGTGTCCGCCTGATACCCGCCCTCATACGTACCCCCAACACCGGAAGGAAATCACTATGAAAATGACAATCTATGGAAGTGGCTGTGCCAAATGCAAACAGCTTACAGCCAACGCCGAGGAAGCCGCTAATGAGTTGGGCCTGAGTTACGAAGTGGAAAAGGTCACCGACGTGAATGCGATTATCGACGCCGGCATCATGCGCACACCGGCTCTGGCTTTAAACAATGACATTATAGTGGAGGGCAAAGTGGCCAGCCCGGCAGACATCAAGAAACACCTTAGCTAAACACATTTATCAGGGATTCCGAATCGCACTATGAAGCCGACCGACACACCGAATATCAACGCAGACCTGTTCCAGCCACCGACCACAGAACAGGTATTCGCAACGGAGCCAGCAAATCACGCACCGCGTATTCTGCTGCTGTATGGCTCGCTACGTGAGCGCTCATTCAGCCGTCTGGCCGTTGAAGAGGCGGCTCGTTTACTGGAGGCCATGGGCGCGGAAACCCGCATCTTTAATCCGCGCGGCCTGCCGCTGGCCGATGCGGAAGATGCGTCGCACCCCAAAGTCCAGGAACTGCGGGATCTGGCGCAATGGGCAGAGGGTATGGTGTGGTGCTCCCCTGAGCGCCACGGGGCGATGACTGGCATCATGAAAACCCAGATCGACTGGATTCCGCTATCCATGGGAGCCGTTCGCCCCACTCAGGGCAAGACTCTGGCCGTTATGCAGGTATGCGGCGGTTCCCAGTCATTCAATGTGGTGAATCAGTTGCGGGTGCTGGGCCGGTGGATGCGGATGCTGACCATCCCCAACCAGTCTTCGGTGCCCAAGGCCTACATGGAGTTCGATGACAATGACCGCATGAAGCCCTCACCTTATTACGACCGCATTGTGGATGTGATGGAAGAGCTGATTAAGTTTACTCTGTTGGTTCGCGATCGCAGTGATTACCTCACCGATCGCTATTCCGAGCGAAAGGAAAGCGCGGCAGAGTTGTCGAAACGCGTAAACCAGCGGTCCATCTGAGGAAAACCATGAGCAACAACACCGATGCAGTAGACCGTGATAACGACCCCGGTGGCATGGACCTGTTTGGCCGGTTTCTGTCGATCTGGGTGGCCCTGGCTATTATCGTAGGAGTGGCACTGGGTCAGTTTGCCCCTGCGGTTCCCGAAACTCTGTCCCGATTCGAATACGCTCAGGTGTCTATTCCTGTCGCCATCCTGATCTGGGCAATGATTTTCCCGATGATGGCGCAGATTGATTTCAGCGCCATTGTGGGCGTACGGAAAGAACCGAAAGGACTGGCCATTACCACTATCGTGAACTGGCTGATCAAACCCTTCACCATGTTCGCCATCGCCTGGTTCTTCCTGATGGTAGTATTTGAGCCGTTTATCGAACCAGACCTGGCGAGTGAATACCTGGCAGGTGCCATTTTGCTGGGCGCAGCTCCCTGCACAGCCATGGTGTTTGTCTGGAGCTATCTTACCAAAGGCGACGCTGCCTATACTCTGGTACAGGTATCCCTGAACGATATCATTATGTTGTTTGCCTTCGCCCCAATCGTGGTTTTCCTGCTGGGCATATCGGATATTCAGGTACCCTGGGATACCGTAGTGTTGTCCGTAGTACTATATATTGTCATTCCGCTCACAGCTGGCTACTTGACCCGCCGGAGCCTGATTGCCCGCAAAGGCCAGCACTGGTATGACGAAGTATTTCTGAAGCGTCTCGGCCCGGTAACCCCGGCAGCGCTGATTATCACTCTGGTGCTGTTGTTTGCATTTCAGGGCGAAGTCATACTGGAAAACCCGCTGCATATTGCGTTGATTGCGGTGCCGCTGATCATCCAGACCTTTCTTATCTTCTTCCTGGCCTACGGCTGGGCGAGGCTATGGAACGTGCGCCACTGCATCGCCGCCCCCGGTGCCATGATAGGTGCCAGCAATTTCTTTGAACTGGCCGTCGCTTCCGCCATTGCGCTGTTCGGTCTGCAGTCCGGGGCGGCTTTGGCCACTGTAGTAGGCGTATTAGTGGAGGTTCCCTTGATGCTAATTCTGGTGCGCATTGCCAACAACACCAGAAACAAGTTCCAGCCCTGAGTCCTTGTATAGCCTCGGGGCAATGTCCCGGGGTTATAAGCCTGTTCAGCCAACCACCACCCTGCTAACATCCTGCCCAACCTTGTGACGCAACAAACCCTAACGGAACCCTTAGAATGGACTTTCTTCAAGCTCTTTTCCTTGGCCTTCTACAGGGATTGACCGAATTTCTGCCTATCTCCAGTTCAGCACACCTTATTCTGGTTCCAGCTTTCTTTGACTGGGTAGATCAGGGCGTCGCCTTCGACCTTGCAGTGCACATGGGCACTCTGCTGGCGGTGGTGCTCTACTTCCGCACAGACGTGTTCGGTATTGCCCGAGACGGTCTGATGTCCATGGGCCAACGCCGTGTCGTCGGCCAGGGAGCACTGGCATTATACCTTGTAATCGGCACGGTTCCCGCAGGCCTCGCGGGCCTTGCGCTGCTGGATATCATCGACAATGAACTTCGGGCAGTGGAGATCATCTTCGCCACTACACTAATTTTCGGCCTGTTACTGGGTATTGCAGACTGGATGCCCAAGCGCCAGCGTACTATGGACACACTGAACTGGAAGGACGCGTTACTGGTAGGAATTGCCCAGGCACTGGCACTGGTTCCCGGCACATCCCGCTCCGGTGTAACCATAACCGCCGGCCTGTTTCTGGGCATGTCTCGGGAGACAGCCTCCCGGTTTTCGTTTCTTCTGGCCATTCCAATTATTGCGTTGGCCTCTGCCGTCAAACTTCTGGAAGTGGCAACCTCGGAGATTTTGGTCGATTGGAGTGCTTTTCTGGTGGGCAGCGTCACTTCATTTTTAATCGCCATTACCGCCATCCACTTCTTCCTGAAGTGGCTGAATAAAGTTGGCATGTGGCCCTACGTGCTCTATCGAATCCTTCTGGCCGGGGCCATTTACGTTCTGCTAATGTAAAATCTGCTCACCTGAGCAATAGATTACCTGCCAACAATTGCGCCGAGCTTCGTTGAGCTAGCCCTTTTCCTGAATAATAGCAGCCCACTCCTGACTATCGGGCCCAAGGACACACTGGCCACTCTCGCGCATCTCCAGACGCAGACGGCATTTTTTAATTTCGTTTTCAAATTCTTGCTCAGGGATGCTTTTTACCGCCGCCAGGAGTCTGGCATGAAAAGGCGTCCCCTTTCTGTTGAGAGTATAGAAAACCCATTTCCCTTCCTTCTGCGCCGTCACCAGACCGGCTTTTTGCAGAATTTTCAGATTGCGAGAAACGTTGTAGTGGGTTTCACCAAGAACATCCATCGCTTCGGCTACGCATATCCGCTCATCAATCTGAACCAGCAGCCAGAAAAGCCGCAAACGATTCGGATCCGCTATAGCTTTCAAGCCTTCGACATAGTGACCATCCATCATTATGTTTCCAAACCTCCGTTTGGTTCGGATCTTAGGCCATTAGTAGCAGCGCAGCAATCCGGCGAACACCATTAACGCGCCACTCTGACCATAAGCCAGGCTTTACAGGACTGACCGCCCCAGTACGAAACCATTGAGCATCTGACAGACAGCTTCGCCATCATCAGCACCCAGCATTCCAAGCCGCGCACGGGCAACGCTCTTCTCATCAAATCGGGATTCAGCGAGCTTCAGAAACTCAGCAAAAAAGTTATGGGTAAACTCCGGATGTCCCTGTATGGTCAGAACCCTGTCGGCATGGCTCATCATATAATGGGGGCAGAATTCACTGCCCCCCAAAAGCTCAAACCCTTCAGCGGGCGTTATAACCTGATCCTGATGCATTGCATACAACGCCACAGAATTCTTGCTCGACAGGCCAGGTATCTGGCGACTCAGATTTATGGGATATATCCCCAACCCCCACCCGGCATCAGCCCGCTCAACACGCCCGCCTAAAGCATGGTGAATCATCTGGTGGCCAAAACAGATCCCCACCAGCCGCCGTCGCGCACTGTGAGCCTGCCGGATGAAGGAGCCTAGCTGGTCAATCCAGCGCTCCCGGTCAAACACGCTGGCCGGACTGCCACCGACCAGGTACGCATCTGCATCCGTTACCTTATCTGGCAACTCGCCTTTCCACGCATGCCAGAGCCTGACTTCAATATGTGCGTTACGCAACTGGAGCCGATCAATCAAACATCCCGCATAATTATCAAACATCGGTTGCAGGGCCGTGTGCACATCACCACACAACAACAAGCCAAGGCGCACCGGTCGTTCCTGTGAATGCTCGAAGCCAGAGCACGTATCAAAAGACGACACTGAAAATGACCCCTCCGACGATGGCCAGAGTGATCACAGTAATCACAAATGCCACAACCGCTTTTGGCTTAAGCACCGAAGAGATAATCGCGATTTCGGGCAAGCTGGCACCCGTCCCGCCGATTAGCAGGGCCATGGCTGCGCCCATGCCCATACCTTTGGCGATCAGTACCTGAAGCAGAGGAATAGCCATCTCGATTCGCAAATATAAGGGCACGCCAATAGCCGCTGCCACAGGAATGGCGTACCAGTTGTCGTCGCCAATATATTCTTCGACCAGCTCTGCGGGCAAAAAACCAGCAGACAATGCACTGATGACGGCACCAATCAGGACGTAGGGAATAATGCGTTTGAACAGTGCCCAGGCGAACCTCATAGCCAGCCGTAACCGTTCCTTGTGAGTCACCACAGCATCGCTGGGATAAGGCGCGCAAGCCGTAGCCATACACTCTTGCAGCGCCTCAGGGCCAGAACACTCATCCAACGTATTGTTTCCACTCTGACAAGAGGAAGTCGCAACCGGGCCAGTTGCCAACGCTGAACCACCACAGCTACTTACAGGCACTTCGGAGATTCTGCGGAAGGCAGTTTTTAGCGGGGTCAGACCAATCACGTAACCCGCAAGAACCGCCCCGGCAAGCGTCAGAACAAAGTACAGGAGCGCAACTTCCCACCCAAACACGGCAAAGATCAGACCAACCACCACGAAGTTGCACAGAGGTGCAGAGATCAGAAAGCCGAAAACCATCCCCATCGATGCTTTCATCTCAATCATACCCATGACAACTGGAACCATGGATGCACTGCAGAAGGGGGTAAGAGTACCTAACAGAGCGCCCACCAACGGCCCATGCTTTTCGTGCTTTGCCAGTTTCTTCTGCAGCTTCTCCTGCGGAATGTATTCCCGAATGATGCCCGTCAGGACCACAACTACAGCAATTATGAGAACCAGAGTACCACCTACGTGAAGCAGCTCCTCCAGAGCTACCGCCCAATTGTTCTTCTCCATAAACTCACCTGATATTGAAAGACAACTTTATAAATGCACATACGCGCATTTATGCATACGTTGCAATTTAACCAATAAAGTCGCTTCTGGCAAGCAAGAGATAGGAATCAGGCCAAAGACATCACCATCCTGATGATATACGCCGGCACTCCGGTGCCGGCATTAATAGCTGGGGCTGACTGAAAGGGCAGATTATTTATGGCGAAATAACAGGCGTTGACAGGAACGTCCGTTATTATCACTAGCAGGCTTCAAGGGGCGCATAGGCAAGCACCAGCCATTTTGCCCCCTCATCAAAGTTCACCTGCACCCGCGTGTGATGGCCACTGCCTTCGGCATTCAGAACAACACCCTCTCCAAACTTGGGGTGCCGCACTCTTTGCCCCAAACTGAATCCGGACTGCTGAGCAGAATCCTGACTGAACAAACCTTCGTTCGGGCGATCCATCATAGCCGGGCGGGTCACCGTGTTACGCAACCGCACTTCCTGAAGGCAATCACCGGGAATTTCCCGCACGAAGCGAGAAAGTGCATTGAACTTTTCTTGCCCATATAGCCTGCGAGACTCGGCGTAAGTAATCACCAACTTTTTCATGGCACGAGTAATACCTACATAGGCCAGTCGTCGCTCCTCCTCCATACGCCCCGGCTCTTCCAGAGACATGCTATGGGGAAATAGCCCCTCTTCGACACCGGCAAGAAACACGAGAGGGAACTCCAAACCCTTGGCGGAATGCAGGGTCATCAACTGCACGCTATCTTCGTGATCACCCGCCTGAGACTCGCCAGCATCCAGCGCTGCCTGAGCAATGAATTCCGAGAGCGGATCAACGCCCTCCTCCACCTCAAAATCCGATAAGGCGTTGACCAGTTCTTCTAGGTTTTCAACTCGGGCCTGACCCTTTTCTCCTTTCTCGCTGGCGTGATAGTCCTTAAGACCGCTGGCTTCAATGGTCTGTTTCATCAGACCGTGAAGCGATGCTTCCTCGGCCATAACGGACAGCTCTTCAATGACCCTAATGAACTTTTGTAAGCCAGTTTTAGCCCGGCCTTTAACCTGTTCAGCTTCCAACAGGCGCTCTGCGGATTCCCATAGCGATACGCTTTGGTTGGTAGCGTACTCACGCAGTTCCGCCAGACTTTTAGCGCCAATGCCCCGGGTCGGCACGTTCACTACCCGCTCGAAGGCGGCATCGTCTCGGCGATAATGCACCAGCCGCAAATACGCCAAAGCGTTGCGGATTTCCTGACGATCATAGAAGCGCAGGCCGCCATACACGCGGTACGGGATACCTTGGCGCATCAAGGACTCTTCCAACACCCTAGACTGGGCGTTGGAGCGGTACAGGATGGCGGATTCGCTGCGCAAATTGCCCTCACTTACCCAGCTGGAAATGCTATCGGCAATGTAATTGGCTTCGTCCTGTTCATTGAATGCGGCATACAGGCTGACGGGTTCGCCTTCTACGCCATCGGTCCAGAGCTCCTTGCCTAACCGGCCTTGGTTATTGGCAATGACTGAGTTAGCAGCTTTCAGAATCAACTGTGTGGAGCGGTAGTTTTGCTCTAGCCGAACCAACCGGGCATTGGGAAAGTCTCGCTGGTATTGCTGGATATTCTCGATTTTGGCGCCGCGCCAGCCGTAGATGGATTGGTCGTCATCACCTACCACTGTTAAGGGAACACGGTTGCCCGCCAGAACCTGCAGCCATGCGTACTGGATGGTGTTCGTATCCTGAAACTCATCCACGAGCATATGCTGAAAACGTTGCTGGTAATGCGCCAAAAGCTCCGGGCGATGCAACCAAAGCTCGTGAGAGCGCAACAGCAGCTCACCAAAATCTACCAGCCCGCTTTGTTGGCAAAGTTGCTCGTAGCGGCGGTATACCTTCAACATGGTGGAGGTAAAATGATCTGCTGGGTTTTCCTGAATATGGTCAGCTCGCAGGCCCTCGTCTTTCTGACTGCTGATAAACCACTGGGCCTGTTTTGGCGGGAACTTGCTCTCGTCAATCTGCGCTTCACGCATCACCCGCTTAACCATGCGCAGCTGATCGTCACTGTCCAGCACCTGAAAGTTCTCTGGCAGCCCGGCATCCTTCGAATGTGCCCGTAGCAAACGGTGGGCAATACCGTGGAAGGTGCCAAACCAAAGGCCCCGCGACGGGATATTCATCATCTCTTCGATGCGGTAACGCATCTCTTTAGCAGCTTTATTGGTGAAGGTAACCGCCAAAATGCCTGTCGGTGGAACGCGATCCACCTGCATCAACCACGCAATCCGATGCACCAGCACCCGAGTTTTGCCACTCCCTGCACCGGCCAGCACTAACAAATGGTCGTTCTGTGCTGTGACTGCCTCACGCTGGGCATCATTCAGGGAATCGATAATGTGAGAGACATCCATGGGGCAGATCGCTGTAGTCCGGTGAATTGAGAATTCAGGCTGCGGATTATAACAACTCAGCGCCAAACCTGCGCTGATGCGTACATTTCACTATCAAGTTCCGCTCACATTGGCCGTCAACAGAAAATAACAGTACGAAACACAATTAGCATTTCGTCTAACAATAGCAACCTATAAGCTTGCCCTGCGCATTTGGGTTGTCCCTTCAGGAAGAGACTATGTTGTCAGCACTTAAAATTTCTCAAAAGCTTGGTCTACTTGTCAGCATTGCCATCTTGGCCTTCCTGATAAGCCAAGGTTTTGCCTTTATGACCGAGCGGTCCAACTCTGAGCGCCTGAGCGAAGTAAAAGATCGCCTCTACCCAACACTGGAACTGACCACAATCAACGAGGGTCAGCTAAAGTTGATGGAGCAGCAAATCAGCGGCTCAGTGACCACGGGTGATGACCAACAGCTAAAATCAACCCAAGCTTATCGCGACACCATCACAACCAACCTAAATAAAATCGCAGAGCTGAACCCCAACCAGACTGACACTGCCCGGAAGCTAAGTCGGGACCTGGATAGCTATTACAACAATGCCACCCGCATAGCGACCACGATTATTGATGGTACCGCCGATTTTAGCCGCATCGGCGATGATGCAGCGCGTAACGCCGAGCGTCTGGAGCAGCTGCAAGCCGGGCTGAACACAATGCTGGAAACCAATCGCGGCCAGTTTCAAGATGCTATTTCTGAAACCGTTGAAGCCTCAAGCCAAGCACAAACTTTGGCTCTCATTATTCTCGTCGTTACGGTGATTGTACTAATCGCAATCAGCTTGGTGATCGGGCGTTCGATATCTTCCAGTCTTACTCAAATTATTGACTCCCTAAAAAACATGGCCTCTGGCGAGGGCGACCTAACCCAGCGCTTGAATTATGAAGGCCGGGATGAGCTCCGAGAGCTGGTTAACCAATTCAACCTGTTCGTTGCCAAGCTGCACAATTCCTTTGCCACCATCAGCGACGATGTGAATGGTCTCAATACAGCCACCGGACACCTAACTGACGCTAGTCGGGCCAATCTCGAGCGCATTAGCAGTCAAGCGCAGGCCATCTCATCTACACGTAACTCGGTCGATGAACTGGTGAAAAGTGTTGAAGAAGTTGCCGGGTTTGCCTCCAGTGCATCCGACCAGACTCAAGATGCGGCACGCTTTGCCCAGTCGGGGCAGGAGAAGGTCCAGAATAACGTCGCAACCATCCGCGAGCTGGTAAACGAAATTGAGAATACGGCAGGTTTGGTGAACCAGTTTGATGAGTTCTCCGCGCGGGTCGGCGGCTTACTCGATACCATTCAAACCGTCGCAGAGCAAACCAACCTGTTGGCCTTGAATGCTGCCATTGAAGCAGCCCGTGCGGGTGAGCATGGTCGCGGCTTCGCAGTGGTCGCCGATGAAGTACGGGGGCTCGCCGTGCGCACACACAAAGCAACCGAAGAAATTCAGGGTGTCATTTCAGAGCTTTCCAAGCTTTCTTCCTCAGCAGTTACCTCCATGAAATCCAGCGTAAGCAAGGCTCATGAAGGTGTTGAAGCGACTACCGAATCCGGCGAAATACTTTCCCGAATTCTGCAGAACGTGCAGCAGATCAGTGAGTTGAACGAACAGATTGCTGCCGCAACTTACGAACAAAGCACTACATTTAATGAAGTAACCACATACATGACGGATATGCACCGGAACGCCGAGGCAGTCATGGAAAGCACCGACGAGCTGGATAGCGTTAGCCGCGATATCCAGAGCGTCAGCAATGGTCTTCAGACTGTTGCCAGCCAGTTCCGCGTGTAAATCAACCACGAAAGCGTACGGATAGAAAACCTATGAAAAGATTGCTACATCTCGCGCCACTGGCCTTAGCCATTGCGGCGAGCTCCGCTTCTGCCCAAAGCACCGAAGACACATTAGCCAACATGCAGCAGCAGCTCAATTCCATGCAACAACAGTTGAACGCTGCCAAAAATGACCGCGTACGTTTCAACGGTTTCTTCAGCACGGGCGTAGCACGGGCGAGTAACGACGCTGGCTATACCGGCATCACTGAAAAAACAAACGTGGCTGACCTTAGCTTGCTGGCACTGCAAGGCACGTTTGATGTAACTGAAAAGAGCCAAGCGGTTCTTCAACTGGTCGGCCGTGGTGCTGATGACTGGGAGCCACAGGTAGAGTGGGCGTACCTAAGCCACCGTCCTACCAATAACTTGCAGTTGCGAGCGGGTAAAATGCGCATCCCGTTCTTCATGTACTCCGACTCCCTTGAAGTTGGCTACGCTCAGCCCTGGGCACGCCCACCTCAAAGCGTTTACGGCCCCATTGCGATTACCAGTTATGTTGGCGCCGACGCTACGTATAACTTCAATTTCGATGACTCATCGCTCACAGTAACCGGCTTCACCGGCTTCACCGACGAAGACGGCAACTCCGGTGATGTGCAACTGCGTAATATTGGCGGTCTTAACCTGACATGGACTGACTATGTTTGGACGCTACGAGGTGTCGCAGCAACAGCGGAAACCTATGTTGACGCCACACGCCTTGGTAGGCTAGCCGCAAGTCAAGGTATTACCCTGCCAGCTGGCATCACTCAGTTGGCCACAAATGACCGAGGCAACTTTTACGGCATTGGCGCAAGCTACGATGACGGCAGCTGGCAGATCGTCTCGGAAGTCACCCGGGCAGAAGTAGACGGTAAGTTTGCCGACACTGATTCTGCTTACCTATCTATTGGTCATCGCTTTGGCAACTGGATGCCCTATATAGCCACAGGTTGGACAGAAAGCATGGATGATGACGAGCGGACAGGTGCATTCATTCCCGGCGCTGTCCCTGAGTCAATCCTCAACTATCAGCGCACTGAGTATAGTGTTGGTACACGCTGGGACATTACCCCTGGGGTAGCAATTAAAGCAGACGTTACTCACGTTCGTGGGCTGGATAAGGGTTATGGCAACCTGAACACCGCGTACATGCTCTCAAACGATACTGAAAGCACCAACGTCTACACCCTAAAACTCGACTCGGCGTTTTAACGGAGGCCTCCATGAAAAAGCTAAGCCTGATTTTTGCGGCCAGCTTGCTGGTCAGCCCCCTCGCATTGGCTGATGTTGTGATTATTGGTAACCCCGCAGGCCCGGATAACCTCACCGACAACCTTGTGCGCGACCTGTACCTGAACCGCAGCAAAGCGCTTCCAGACGGGCAAAAAGCCACACCGTTCGAGCTACCCGAAGGCAGCCCGGTGCGTGCTCAGTTTCACGACAAGATCACAGGGCGGAACGATGCCCAGCTCAAGGCATTCTGGTCTAAGCAGGTGTTTACTGGCCGCGGCCAGCCACCCGCAGAAGCCGCCAGCCCGGCTGCGATGAAAGCTCAGGTTGCATCAACACCTGGCAGCATTGGCTATATTGATGAAGCCGATGTAGACGGCTCGGTAAAGGTTATTCTTAAGCCTTAACCAGCAGTCTTAAACAAAGAAGGCGAGCCACGGCTCGCCTTCTTTGTTTAAACTCCAAGCTTCAAATCAGAAGCCTCTTGGTATGGTCTGGGCTTCAACAAACTCAAACAACCCTTCCAACCCGCCTTCACGACCTGTACCAGACGCTTTCATGCCACCAAAAGGTGCTTCAGGCGTTGGTCCGGTGCCAGTATTCCATCCCACATGGCCGAACCGCAAGCCCGCAGCAACACGCTGGGCACGCTCTGCATCGGCGGTGAACACATAGGAGGCTAAACCAAACTCGGTATCATTCCCGGCTTCGATGACCTCTTCCTCGCTACTGAAGCTAGCCATAGGCACCAGTGGTCCGAAGGTTTCTTCCCGAGAGCAGCACATATCTGGCGTTACACCTGAGACAACCGTTGGCGGGAAGAACAAGTGCCCCTCGCCCAAATCGCCCGGCTGTTTGCCAGCGACCAATGATGCACCTTTACTTAGGGCATCTTCCAAATGGCGCTTCACCTTGTCAAAACCAGCTTTGTTAATGAGCGGACCAAGGTCAACATCACCTGTAATACCATCCCCAACTGTCATTTTGTTCACCCGCTCCGCGAGCTTTTCACCGAAGGAGTCTATGACCTTCTCGTGAACAAAAATCCGGTTTGCACACACACAGGTTTGGCCACCGCCTCGGAATTTGTTAGCAATCAGGTTGTCTGCAGCAACGTCCAGATCCGCATCCTCAAACACGATAAACGGTGCGTTGCCACCCAACTCCAAAGCCAGCTTTTTAATCTGGTCGGCGGTATCCACCACCAGCTTGCGGCCCACCTCTGTGGAACCGGTAAAGCTCAGCATGGGCACATCGGGGCTTTCACACAAAACCTTGCCAATCACGCTGGCCTTGCCCATTACCAGATTCACCATGCCATCTGGCAGACTCACGTGTTGGTCTATCAGTTTGAACAACGCAATCATGGTCAAGGGCGTTTCACTGGCGGGCTTAATTACAGACGGACAACCCGCTGCCAAAGCGGCTGAAAGCTTTTTCGCAATCATGCCGATAGGGAAATTCCAAGGGGTGATAAGCCCGGTGACACCAATGGGGCGGTAGTGCACAGCCCAGGTGCAGTCTTTCGGTTTTTCCGGCAACGTGTGGGCGTCCAATGCTTGAATGTGCTTAGCGCAATAATCAAAGAAACCAGCAGCGTAATCCACTTCGCCCTGAGCTTCGTTCAACGGCTTACCGTGTTCCAAACAGAGTATTCGACCTACTTCTTCCTTGTTTGCCCTAAGTGCATCACGGATATCTTCCAGCCATTTTCTGCGGGTTTCGATGGTGTAGGGAGTGGTCAGTTGTAATGCGGATTTTCCGGCAGTGACCGCCGCCTTCACCTCACTTTCAGACATAGAAGCGACTTTGGCAATCACCTCACCCGTTGCCGGGTTGTAGACATCAAAGGTATTGCCGTGCTCATTGTCCGTCCAGCGACCGCCGATGTAGCCAGTCATCTTTCCTAGCAGTGGTGACTCGATCATTTCGGCTCCTATTCAGTCAGTAACGACACCCACAAAGGTGCACAGTTGCGTTGGTTGAATCTGTCTTCCATAGTGGATGCTGAATCACTACCTGTAAAGTCGATGTCTCGGCTTTTGACCATTCTTCATCTGTGCCTATACTCCCAATGCCTATATCAAAAGTGTCTGCATTCGTAGTACAAAGAAAGTGCAGAAAAAGCACAGAAACCGTACCGAAGCAGTACCGGAAACTCAGGAGGTCGGATAATGAAAGCGTTTTTCCATCCCGCGCAAGATAAGCACTCTCCCCAGTCATACTTTACGCGGGGCCAAATGCGTCAGCCTCAAGAGGTACCGGACCGCACCAGCCAGATGCTGGAGGGCTTGAAGGAAATGGGGATACCGGTATTGCAGCCTTCAGATCAAGGCGGTAGGCCAATTTCCAAGGTGCACGATCTAGGGTATTTACGTTTTCTCGAATCGGCTCACCGACGCTGGAAAGAGATGGACGACTGGGGTGAGGAAGTCATGTCCAATATCTTCGTTCGCTCCCCAAACCACTTGTCAGGCATTCTGGCAGAGGCTGCGCGCTATCAGTCCGACGGTAGCAGTCCCATAGGCGAGCACACTTGGGAGGCTGCCTACTGGTCTGCGCAAACCGCTCTGGGTGCCGCAGATGCTCTCATGGCAGGCGACCGCACAGCCTACGCTGTATGCCGCCCACCTGGACATCATGCCCGCAAAGACTCCGCAGGCGGTTTTTGCTACCTCAACAACGCCGCCATTGCGGCCGAGCACATGAAGCCCCGGTTTCCGCGTTTGGTGATTCTAGATACTGACATGCACCATGGTCAGGGTATTCAAGAAATTTTCTACGACCGCAGCGATGTGCTCTATATATCCATTCACGGCGACCCCACCAACTTCTACCCGGTGGTGTCTGGTTTCGAGAATGAGCGCGGCGAAGGCGAGGGCTACGGCTACAACATCAACCTGCCCATGCCCCACGGCTCATCCGAGAATGATTTTTTCAAAAAGCTTGAGGAGGCCATAGCGGCCATCAAGTTATATCAGCCAGACGCTCTGATACTGACTTTGGGCTTTGACATCTACAAAGATGACCCTCAGGCCAAGGTGTCGGTATCGTCAGAAGGCTTCTGCCGACTTAGCACCCACATGCGACAGCTTGGCCTGCCAACACTCGTCGTGCAGGAAGGCGGCTACGATCTAGACACTCTTAGCGAGAACGTGCAGCAGTTCTTCAGGGGTCTGGCTGGCTGATACCATTAAGAGGCTGGTGCGTAAACTTTTACGTTTGCGTGCCCGTCTGCTTTCAGGTTTACAGCGTGCATCTGGCTCATAGTGCCGCGATCACAGTACAGCAGATACTGGCGAGTGGAAGGTAGCTCTGGAAGCTTTCGGCTCAATTCGTAAAACGGAATTTTAAGCACTTCATTGCCGGTAAGCACTAGCGGCGACAATTCGCCCTCCGCCGGATGGCGCACGTCAATAATCACATCCGTTACCGCTGGCGTTTTCACCAGATCAACCTCTTCCGGCGTGGTGGTACTTTCCAGCAAACCCTCAACGGGTGTTTCCTCGCGGGCTTCAATAGCCTGCGTCAGAACCCGCGGGTCCATCTCTGCTTCATCAGCCTCTACCCGATGCAGGCGAGCACGCGTAGCGGGCTTCTGGGAGATAACGCCGCAGTACTCGGGCATGCTTCTGGCATAGGATTCCGTGCCGATTTCCCGGGCAATCTTGATAATGGATTCTTTGTCCATGGCGACCAGTGGCCGCAAAACCACCTCATCGCTGGCACGATCAACCACATTCAAGTTGGTTAGGGTTTGGCTTGAAACCTGAGCCACCGCATCACCGGTTACCAAACCAACAGCGTTGTTGCTTTGCGCTATTTCGCTGGCGGCCTTTAGCATTTGCCGTTTGAGCACCACACCCCAATGCCGGTGGCCAACGGAACGCATAATTTCTTCCACCACGCCCTCAAAAGGCACGGAGATAAACTTGGCGCCATGGGAAGCGCCGTAGCGACTCCACACATAGTGAACCACTTGACGCACACCCACTTCGTGCGCCACGCCACCCAGATTGAAAAACAGGAAATGGCTGCGTAAACCTCTGCGCAACATCAGATAGGCCGCGACAGATGAATCATAGCCCCCCGATACCAGAGTCATAACGTTCTCTACACTGCCCAGCGGGTAACCACCTAAGCCACGATGCCTGCGATGGGCAATGTGAAACTGGTCATCACGCAATTCGATACGCACTTCCACTTGAGGCGTGCGCAAATCAACGCTGGCGCCAGAAGCTGATTGCATGAGGGCGCTGCCGACTGCGCGTTGAAGATCTACTGAGCAGAAGTCATGTTCACCGTGGCGCCGTGCACGAACCGCAAACGATTTACCGTCGAGGCGCCCCGCGAATGCTTCCACCGCTTTTTCTGCCATATCCTCAAGGCTAAGAAACGGAAAGGCCGCGATTTCCTGAATGGTGGAAATACCAGGAATGCGCAAAAGCTCATCCACAACGACGCCATTCAAACTCCGACCCTCGGGTACTTCCACATCTACCCTGTCCCAACTGCCGTCGACCACAATGTCGGGATCCAGCCGGGCCAGAAGTTTACGGACATTCTGGCGCAGGTGGCGCATTTGGCGGCGGCGAACAGGCTTGCTTTTAATGGCTACTTCCGGGGCGGGACGGATTAACAGTTTCATAAGTGGGCATTTTGTCGGATGGTGTATGATCACAGAGGCGCATAGTGTAACGTTTTGGCTCTATGCCTCAAAATCGGGTATTACCGCAGCACTCAGGAGCTTTTCCATTAATGACCGAACCCACCATCAATGCCCTTGTATCACCTGAGGGCAGTCTGGAAATACTGTCCAATCACGAAGTTAATCTGCTAAAAGACCGAAGCGAGGGTGGCCTGTACCGGTTATTCAGACAATGTGCTTTAGCGGTTCTGAACACAGGTGTCGTGACCGATGACTGCCAGGACTTGATGGAAGCCCATACGGACTTTGATATACGCCTGATCCCCCAGCCCAGGGGCCTAAAACTGGAACTGATCAACGCACCTGCACACGCGTTTGTGGATAACGAGATGCTCCGGGCTATTCGTGAACACCTGTTCTCTGTGTTACGGGATATTGTATACAGCCACTCGACACCCCAGTTTGCAAAGGCTCTGAAGAGCAAAGAGCCGGAAGACCTAACCAACATGGTGTTTCACATTCTGCGCAACGCCAGAGTGCTGCAGCCGGGTCGCCAGCCTGATCTGATTGTTTGCTGGGGCGGGCACTCGATCAGCCATGACGAGTACCAGTACAGCAAAGAAGTCGGGCACCAGCTTGGCCTGCGAGAGTTGAGCATTTGCACCGGTTGCGGCCCCGGTGCTATGAAAGGCCCCATGAAAGGCGCCACCATCGCCCACGCCAAACAGCGCATTAAAAACGGTCGCTACATTGGTATTACCGAGCCCGGCATTATCGGTGCTGAAGCACCAAACCCCATTGTTAACGAACTGGTGATAATGCCGGATATCGAAAAGCGGCTAGAAGCCTTCGTACGCTGTGGCCATGGCGTAGTGGTTTTCCCCGGTGGCGTAGGTACCGCAGAGGAAATCCTTTACCTACTCGGAATACTGTTGCACCCGGATAACGCAGACCTGCCCTTCCCTGTGGTATTTACCGGACGACCAGAGAACGCTGAGTATTTCGAGATGATCGACAAGTTCATTCGCAACGCTCTGGGGGATGAGGCTGCCAACAAGTATGAAATCATCATCGACGATCCAGTGCGGGTGGCACAGGCAATGAAAAAGGGGATGCACGATGTCGAAACCTTCCGCCGTGCCATGCAGGATGCATACTATTTTAACTGGATGCTAAAAATCGACCCAGTGTTCCAGCAGCCGTTCGAGCCGGATCACAAGAGTATGCTTGCTTTGGAACTACACCGTGACCAGCCCGTACACCTGATTGCGGCAAATCTGCGAAAGGCCTTCAGTGGCATTGTCGCTGGCAACGTAAAAGAAGGGGGTATTCGACAGATTCAGGAAAAGGGACCGTTTGAAATTGCGGGCGACCCAACCCTGATTAAACCTCTAGAGGCTATGTTGGAGCAGTTTGTGGCCCAGAACCGCATGAAATTACCGGGCACATCCGCATATCGTCCGAGCTACCGTATCGTCAGTACAGCAGCCTGAGCTGCCGTACTGATAAATAACGCTTACTTACCGCCAGCAGGCAGGCTCGCGTAATAAGCCGCCAGATTGGCAATATCTTCATCACTCAGTGCTGCGGCCTGTCCCTGCATGATGGCCGCTTGACCACCGTTACGCTGCTTGTTTTTGTAAGCTTTCAGGGAAGAAGCCAAATATTGCTCGTGCTGGCCTGCCAGATTAGGGTACATCGGGATCTGGGCAATGCCATTCTGACCGTGGCAAGCAGCGCAAACAGCTGCTTTTGCCTTACCCGCAGCGGCATCACCGGCAGCGGAAGCCGCAGCAGGAACTGCAGCGCTCAGTGCAAAAAGACCTGCAACAGCATAGTGTTTAAGTTTCATTATGATTAACCTCTCATCATCGTTTTAAGTTTTGAAACCGGTGCCCTAAACTTTAGTGCGTTTAAACCGGACAATAACTGTTTCGAACTTATATCACAGCGATACCAGAGCGCAAATGCCATAGATCAATGCAGTTTTTTCAACGTTCGCTCACTTTCACTTTCCGTCAGTTAAGGAGATGATACGAACGAAAATTGCATCAGAGATTATTTATCGCCCGGAGACACTGTTAATGTCTGTAGAGGTTCAAGAACTCCCCTGCCGCGAAGGCCATATCGGCTTGCTAACGCTAAACACCCCCTCCACACTAAACGCGCTCACTGAAGAGATGATCGTCACCATCAGAAGTAGCCTAAAACGCTGGGCTGAAGACGACCGCATTTGTATCTTAGTGATACGCGGCACCGGAGCAAAAAGCTTCTGCGCTGGCGGTGACATTCAGTTTTTGTACCGCTCATTAACGGGTGCAGAAAAGCCCGAATCGGCCTTTAGCGTTTTCCGGCACGAGTATGAACTGGATTATACCCTGCACAGGTTTCCCAAGCCGGTTGTGGGTATTGGACACGGCATAATTATGGGTGGTGGGCTGGGCCTGTTTTCCGCTTGTCGCTATCGGTTGCTTACGCCAGACGCAACTCTGGCCATGCCAGAGATGTCTATTGGACTGTTTCCAGACGTTGGTGCCAGCTGGTTCCTGAATCGCCTGCCGGGGCGTCTTGGTCTGTTTATGGGCCTTACCGGCGCACGTCTGAACGTGACTGACGCACTGCGTGTCGGACTAGCGGATATAGCCCTGCCAAACAGTGATCATCAATGCCTGCTTCATAGCTTACAGGAAGAGGCTTGGAGTGGCCGTGTAGCCAGTGATGACAGCCGTCTGACCCAATTATTGAGCCAATTTGAAACCCCGGATTACTCCGCGCTGCCCACCGGTCATTTAGAGTTACACGAACGGGATATTGCAAGATTGTGTGCGGGCATCAGCTTACCGGAGATCATCGACCAACTGCTTGCGGCTCATGTCGAATCCGAATGGTGGCAAGCCTGCATGAAAACACTGAAAGGGGGATGCCCGGTATCTGCTTGGCTTATCTGGAATCAGCTTAAGAAAGCCCAACAGATGACTCTAAAAGACGTATTCAGAATGGAATTGGCCATGGTGTGGGAATGCTTGCGCAGGCCCGATCTGACAGAAGGCATAAGAGCCAGACTGATAGACCGCGACCAGAACCCGCAGTGGTCTTATGATGGCATCAAAGAAGTGCCCCAATCCGTTGTCGACGCCCACTTCTTACCCGTATGGAACGACGAAACAGACCCCATGCAGCTTGGGAAATAGGGGCCCACTCAAGCGCTTTAAAGCTCAGCCCCAGCCTGCACCAATAGCATCTCCAAGTCTTGGTGATTGCGGGTGCGGGCAACATCAAGCGCCGTGGCACCGCTCTCTGCGCGGTAGTTTACATCGGCACCCGCTGCCAAAAGCATTTCTGCGGTTAGCAGGTCGCCGGTAGAAACCACCTTCATGAGCAGTGATTCACCGTTTTGACTGACATTGACGTTGGCTCCGGCCGCTAACAAAATCTTCACCACCGACAGCTGACCTTTCTCCGCTGCCCGCATGACCGGTGTATAGCCCTGAAGGTCGGTAGCATTCACTTTGGCGCCAGCATGCAACAGCAGGCGCGCGAGCCGACGATCCCCCTGCTCCGAGGCCACCATCAGCGGGGTAACCTGATCGCTCTCTGCAAGATCCGGACTCGCCCCCTGACTGAGTAAATACCATACAACCCGATCCGCCTTCGCTCGTACAGCAGCCATTAACGGTGTGCCGTTACCCGTAAGGGTATTCAGGGGGGCTCCTGATTCCGTCAGCTTGCTAACCGCATCAACATCACCTTGCTCCGCCGCACGATACAGATCCGAGCCCGAGGTACTGTCGACCTGCGGATTCAAGTTAGCAGGCGCTTCTTTGGAAGCACACCCACCAACCAACGTAGCGCTGGCAGCGAGCAGCAGGGTGTATAACAGGATCGAAAAATGGGAGAAGCCGGTTCCCTTGGCCATATCAAGAAGTCTCAGTCAGTTAGGTATCATCTATTCTGAGCAGGTGTGTGCAATAATTAAATCGAGCGCGTCACAGCTTTGGCCCCTTCTGCATAAGTTCACGGATGACAGCGCGCAATTGATCTTCCCCACCCCGCTGCCCCGAACATAAGCCTTCACTTTGCAAGTCCGACCAAGACCAGCCTTGCAACACAGCCCGACACCAAATAGCCGCACTTTCATGCGCGCCAAGCCACTTCATAAACCCTGAAGTCATGCTCAACTCACGCAACACGGGCACCATTAGCCGGAAGCCTCTGTGGCCGTCACCAAAGCTCTTCATGTCCTGAATATCTGCCGCATCGGGCCGGTAACATGGAGGCAGCTCAGCGGCTAACTCGGCCAGCAGTTTTGGCTCCAAATCCTTCCAATTCAATGGCACCAGCGTAAGCCAGTGCCGCGCCAGACGAGCCCGCAATTGCTGAACGAGGGCCGAGGCTTCATCACTGTGCGCACTCATCATCTGCAAGGGGTACTCACCACTGGTCGCCTCCTGCTGCAATCCAATGCGTACGAACTCCAATCCACAAGAAGCCCAGAAGGCGAACAAGTCGGCACTGCCGCCAAAGCTGGTGCCGGTGAAATCCAAACCCTCCTGCTTTGCCCGCTCAGCCGCTGCAGCAACTAGCCGATTCCCAATCCCGAGGCGCCTTGCCTGAGCTGAAACAGCAACACGAACAATCCGCAAACCACGCAAGCTAGCCGCTTCGGGAAATCCGCTGTGGTTGGCCAAAGACTGCGGCAGAAGGTGCCCACGAATGCGCCGCTTGCCACTGGCCACTTGTTCTGCCAGCTCCTTACTCAAACCACCTTCTACTGCCCCCCAAAGCACACCCACCGTCTTGCCATTCACAAGAGCGCGCCAGCTTCTAGCGGCGGGATCGTCCAGCCATTGTCTAAGATCTGCGGGCGTGGTTCGATAGTGGGCGTCCACCAGCAAACCAAATGCACTGGTCAACTCAGCCTCCGAGGCCAGAGCAGGTTGCCAGGGTTCAATCACCACTTTTCCAGCCACCGCGTCCGATAAACCGACCGCTGAGTCATGATCGGCACCAAGCAGAAACAGCTCCGATATCAGCGCCTCCAGCGGATCGCCTTCGGCCCAGCGCACTGGTTTGGACAGCGTGTGTGCCTGCCACTGGGGAGTTTTCTCATCGAGAATCCGGCGAAAGCGAATAGCAAACCCACGGCCAGCGCCTTCATAGCCATGAACCGTAGATGCAAAAGCGACCCGCGGCCAACCCAAAAGAACCTGCTTTAACAAGGAGACTGGAATAGCTGCTGCCTCATCCACCAGAACCACTTCAGCTTCCGGCCTATCCTTTAACAAATCCCGAACCGGCAAAAAGCGTATCTGGGCGCCAGTCACAGTTACTATCCGGTTATCCTCAGCCCTTATAACATCGGTACCAAGGCTTTCCAGCGCGTGGGCGAACAGCGCATTCACATGATCCCGTGCCGGCGCAGTCACCAACACCTGCCGACGCCCTTGCAGCAGCAGTTGCGCCGCTGCCATACCAAGAGCCGCCGATTTACCGCGCCCACGATCTGCGGTAACCACCATTGGCCGACGCCGACGCCCCAACCCAAAAGCCACCAACTTGTGAATCAACGCTTGCTGGTCCGACGTAGTAGTCACCCGGAATTCCGAAACTGACTCAGTCAGCACGGGAAGACCTACTGCCCCCAGCGCGCCGGACTGCACCCGTATCACCGAAGGGTCTAGCGCAAGAATGCGCGCCATACGCTCGGCAAAAGGGTGAAGCTGATCGTGCTCCAAGCCGGTTCTGGAATAATCCGGGTCAGCAAAACTCCCCCACTTCTCCAGCGATGGCATCAACCAAAACAGCAACCCACCAGCTTTCAACGTGCCCGAAAGCGCGGCAAACGCATCCGGAGGATTCCCCCGCCAGCCATCCCATACAATGACTGACGTTTCCTGACCCAGCCACTGCCGTGCCTGATTAGCCTTAATGCTGACCAAACGGTTATCGGGCGCGTCATCTGCGTCCCCGATCCAGAGCCCACCTTTCATCAGCTCCAATGCTGGCAGCAGAGCTTTTAGCCACTGCCTAGAAAGCTCACGGGCGCCTTCCACCAATACCAGCCGCCGCTGTCCGGTAGCTGCAAGATTTGATTGCAACGAGCACCAAGCTGTCGTATCCAGCAGGGGAGGCAAGGTTTCGGGATTCATTAGCTAAGGTCAATTCCATGGGACTTCAAATCACCCAGAGCACAGTGTTCCAACGCCCCCTGATGCGTAGCACGCAACCGCACTCTCGGCGCAGTACCAGCTTCAAAAGCCTCATGCCAGCGGGCCGCACACAGGCACCAGCCGTCGCCAGCTTTTAATCCCGGGAATCCGAATGCAGGCACGGGTGTACTCAAATCATTACCGCGAGCTTTGGAAAATTCCAGAAACTCATCCGTCATGACAACGCATACGGTGTGAGAACCGTGATCATCTGGCCCAGTATTGCAGCAGCCATCCCGGTAAAAGCCGGTTTCCGGATCAGTGCTACAGGTTTCCAGCTTTTCACCAAGTACGTTAATTGAGTCTTCTATTTGCATCTCTACTCTCTCCGGCTCTGGGAGTTAGCAGCGAGGCAGAACCTTCTCCAAAATACGCTGTAAATACATCCATGTACGCTCGGCTCCGCCTCCCACTGCTTATTGCTCCTGCGTCGCAGTGAAAGTCCTGGGTTGGCCGTCCATGGCCAACCCGTGAAGAGCTTTTCGCTCTTCACCCATGGCTCCGTACGATTTTGGAGAAGGTTCTGCCTCGCTGCCCTCCAACTAATGAGGTGGATTCGCTTAGTTAATCAATCATGTTAACGGCACAGGTACCCGCGCTACCAGTTGACCAGTACAATAGCACCCATGCCAACCAACACCCCTGAATCCTCTGCCTTAGATCTACCTGACTTTCTCACCGACGAACAGCGAGCGATTATTACCGCTGGCTACGAGCACTCGGTCATCACCGCAGTGGCAGGCAGCGGCAAAACCTCCACCCTTGCCTGGCGCATTCGCTATTTGCTGCAGCAAGGACACGACCCTGCCCGCGTTTTGGTGCTTATGTTCAACCGCAGCGCCCGCATAGATTTTGAGCGTAAGCTACAAGAAGTGTGTTACCACAGCGGCTTGGCGCTCCCGGAGATCCGAACCTACCATGCCATGGGGCTGCGGCTATATAAGCGCTTTGTGCGTGAAGGCTACCTGCCGGGCTTCTCTGAAAAGATCCTGACCGAGCAGGAAATCAGTTTTCAAGCTTGGCTATTAACACGGCGACTGGCGCCGGAGGACTTGGCGGACGAGATAAGGCGAAACAAGAAAGATTTTGTAGAGACAGCAACCGGATTTATCGACATGGTGAAAACCACCCTGTCACCGGCCGAGATAGTATTTGAAGACCTGGGTTACTCCGATAAATACCGATACCTTATTGACCTGTTCCACAGCTTTGAACAATGGCGCAAAGCACAAAGCCGTATCAGCTTTGCCGATATGCTCTACGAGCCGGTGATGGCGATTCATCAGAACCCACCCTTGCAACGACTGGTGGGCAACAAGATGGATCTTATTTTAGTGGACGAATACCAAGACACCAACGAGATTCAACATTTGCTGCTGCGCTATGTAGCAGGCGATCGCGCCCGGGTAACGGTAGTGGGTGACCCGGACCAAACCATTTATGAGTTCCGAGGCGCCAAGCCCGAATTTATTCTGAAACGCTTTAGCGACGAGTTTGAAAGCCCTCTGGAACAGACTCTAAGCTTCACCTTCCGCTATGGTCACCGAGTGGCGCTGCTTGCCAATCACCTGATTTGCCATAATACCGGTCGCAAGGATGTTTTGTGCCACTCCCATCCATCCACTCCCGCAACAGAAATCGCTCTACACCGAGCCGAGAACGACGCCGATGCGGTACTTCAGATTCTGAGTCAGGATGCAGCAGACCCCTTGGCGCAAACCGCAATCCTGTTCCGGGTTTGGAGCCAGAGCGTTCCTATTGAACTAAAATTGCTAGCTCAGCAGATCCCCTATCGCATTGATGCTGGCAAAGGGGCGTTGTTCAGCCGCGAAGTGCAGGCCATCACAGCACTGTTAAAGTTGGTTTCTGGAGCGCTTGAGAAATTGTCTGAGGTCGACCGGCTAGAGCTGGCCCGCCAGCTTTTGCGCTTTCCCCATGTGGGCCTCAAAGAACCGGAACTGGAACAGTTAGCACAATTTCTAGCCGGGTTTGCCAATGGCTGGCACGAACGATTGCTCGCGTTGGATTACGATGCACTAGCGCCCATGGCAGCACGTAAACTGCGTAAGCTGGGCGAAGTACTGGACAAGCTGCGCGGCTATTCCGGCCCCGTTGCCGGGCTGATCACGGTGTATGCAGAGCATACGGATTTGTACGAAGGCGTTCGCAGTCTCGCACTCACCCATGAAAGCGCTGAGGAACGTATAGATACCATTCACGGCTTCCGCGACTATCTAAAAGGCCTCAATGTGGACGCTACGGGAGCTCTTGCACATCTCAAAGCGCTACGCCAACAGGCCAATGAAAAGCAGGCGGGCGGAGGTGTATTACTCTCAACCATTCACCGCACCAAGGGACTGGAATGGCAAAGGGTGATCATCCCCGGATTACAAGAGAAGTACCTGCCCCACAGCCCACGGCCTCAAGATGATGCCCGCGCCACTCTGGAAAGCGAACGACGGCTATTGTACGTTGCCATGACTCGAACGCGGCAAACACTGCACTTAATCTCCCGGCCAGTAAGCACACAACCGCATCTAGATGGAGATCAAGGCCCGAGCCGGTTCGTGGAGGAGTTCTGTTTTGAGTTGGCTGACGAGTTAGGGCGCTTGCTCGATGAGTGGACGCCGGAGACCAACCCTGTACTGAAGCTGCAAACGCCCCTAACGCCAGTCAGCTCACGTTACGCCGCGCAGGAGAGCGTCACCCTTGAAGGCGAAACCCAAACAAACGCTACAAATATATCGCCGTTGTGGCACCAACCACGCCTTACCCACTCCATCTTTGGTGCTGGTACTGTGGTTTCGGAAGATGAGAGTTCCTTCGAAGTACACTTTGCCAGCGGCGAAAAAATGAATTTCAGCAAAAAAAGCGCGCACCTCTATTTCAGTGTTCCGCTGTCATAAAAGCACTGTCACTAGCCCCCTATCACTCTGCACGTACATTTCCTAATGTAACCGGAATTGCCAATTCGTTGTTTTTTTGTAACTCTTTAGCTTGAGTTGAAACTAACTATGCATTCTGATGGTTTAAGTAACTCAGCAGCCTAAATACGAGTCCAACTGGAGGTTCTGCATGAGCATCATGCGCCCGATTTCGATGATCGCCATCGCCACTACTCTTGCCACCCCGGCCTTAGCGGCCGAGCGCAAGGAAACCATTTACATTAATCCTTTTGCCGCCTTTCAGCTTTTTGATGATGATCGGGACTTGAGTGAGACGGGCACATTTGGTGTGGGTCTAGAGTACCGGTTCCGGCCAAACTGGGCAGTTGAAGCCCTGTACTCCCGCGCTGATGCAGACCGCAAGTATGTTGATGGCTCATCTGAATTTGAAGAGCTTCGTATCGATGGCATCTACTACTTTGCCGGGCAAGATAAAGCATGGAACCCATACGTTTCTGCGGGCGCTGGGCATGCTGACTTTGGCGTAAACGATTCCATTAGCTATCGCACAACCGGCACCGACCATGACGAAACCCGCGTTAACGTAGGTACTGGCTTCCGTTATAACGTGTCAGATTCCGTTGCTCTACGTGGCGACTTGCGTGAGTTCCACGGCATCGACGAAAGCACCTTCGATACTCAGGTATCGCTCGGCATTAGCTTTGCGTTTCACCGCGCAGTCGGCAAGCCAACACCCGCAGATACAGATGCAGACGGCGTACCCGATTCCCGCGATCAGTGCCCCGGCACTCCGGCTGGAGCTATGGTTGACACCACCGGCTGTGAGCCGGATGCAGATCGCGATGGCGTAGCCGATGTTCGTGATGCCTGCCCCGATACCCCGCGCGGCGCCAAGGTAGACAGCCGTGGCTGCGAACTTGATGGCGATAACGACGGCGTCGTAGACAGTCAGGACCTGTGTCCTAACACAACCGCTGGCGCAGACGTGGACGAAACCGGTTGCGAAGGCGTAACTGAAACCATCGAAACCTTTACCATTGAGGTTCAGTTCCCGCTCAACAGCTCGGTCATCGGCAACGCTTATGACGCGGAAATCCGCCGTGTTGCAGACGCGCTGAAGCAAAATCCTGAAACCATCGTAGAAATCGCTGGCCACGCCGACAACACCGGCAAGGCAAGCTACAATCAGTCCCTGTCACAACGCCGAGCCCAAGCCGTTGCCGACCGTTTGACCGGGCCACTGGGAGTAGATCCTACCAAGGTGAGCGCTAAAGGCTACGGAGAGACAGAGCCGGTTGCATCTAACGCCACGGCTGCTGGCCGTGCTGAAAACCGCCGGGTTGAAGCGCGCATTCAGATTCGCCGTTAGGTTTGAAGACAAACAAGTGAAGTTAAGAAAGGCGCTCTCGGGCGCCTTTCTTTTTGACGGCATCCAGCAACAGGTTTCTGGGTGTCAGAGATCGAGCACAGAAGCGGCCGAACCGCACACCATACCCCTGTTCTTCTAAAAAGACCGCGTAATCCAGAGCCAGCCACAACTCCAAAGGCCGACGGAAAACATGTCGGATGAGCTCGTAACGACGTACATCTTTTTGGCGCTGCACTCCATGGGCAAGCCAAGTATCGAAATCTGTGTGTGCTGGCAAAATAAGCTGCTTTTTACTGGCCGCCCAATGGCAAAAAGCCGCGAACCCTTGATGCATTAACTTTGGGGAGTAGGACGGCACAGGTAGGTATTCATTCACCCCGCGCAGCGAACGCTGAAGCCCATCAAATCCCAACCGCCACTGGCTCAAGGTTGTTGTCTGCTCTCTAACGCCGGTTGGCGCTGTTACCGTTTCCCTCACGGCTAAGCGCATATCATCACGATTGAGCGCAAGCCTTCCATCGTGCGTCGTTGCACGCTCTGAAAGCGTCTTGTAACGCCCTTCAGCAGTTTTGTGATAGCAGCAAGGCGACAGGCTCAATCTCGGCACCCCTGCCGCAGTTCCTTGTATCAATAGCTGCCGATGAAGATCCCCGCATGCGTGCAGGGCTGCTATGTGGGTGCCGCCTGGCAGGAGCACATGCGGCGCCATAACATCCTGACAGTGGATCTGAACCGCGTCTCCAAAATGGGCCGCTAGCCGGTTACCATCGGCCACCAGCTTTGAATTCCACTCATAACCCTGAACTTGATTTTGACTCTGTGCGGCGAGCGTTCGGGACAAATGGCCCTTGCCACAGCACCAATCCAAAATCGGTTGCTGCAGCGGCTTCAATACGGCTGTAAAAGCACCCGCCTGCTCTCGCTTGCGTCCCGGCATATCCGTTGCCCGGATTTCGGGCAGTGTCGCTGCCACAACATTCGCAGGTTCAGGCGCTAATTCCGGCACATCCACCAAATTTGCGTACAGAGCCAGTTCTGGTAGGTATTGGGACGCCACATTTGCCAGCTTTGCCGGCTGACCATCTAACCCGGCACACTCAGCATCGCTAAGCCCTATCAATCGTTGCGCCAGCTCAGGATGGCTCTGAACCCATCCCGGCACTGGCTCGATAAACGGAGCTGGCCGCCAGATTGTTTGATGCCGCACCAGCCAATCATTGAGCGCTCTCCATCGCGAGTAAAAAGAATCGGTGGCCGGGAAAACATTCACTCCTGATAGCGCCTCGGACGGAAGGCATCCAAACACACAGCAGGCTCTTCGCCATCCAACACTTGCGCAATCACATCCGCACTACCCGCCGAAAAAGTCCAACCAAAAGTACCGTGGCCGGTGTTCAGGTACAGATTTTCTCGGGGGCCACGGCCGATGATGGCAGGGCCATCGGGTGTCATGGGCCGAAAGCCGGTCCATGTCTCTGCCGCATCCAGATCAGCGCAACCCGGGAAACGGGACTCTACAGATTTGCGAATAGTGGCTATGCGAGCTTCTGGAATGTCGCGGTTAAAATCCGTCAGCTCCACAAAGCCGGTTGAGCGCAAGCGGTCGCCCAATCGCGTGGAGACAACCTTGAAGTTGTCATCATGAA
Organism: Marinobacter salexigens; assembly: GCF_018860765.1. Classification (GTDB taxonomy): domain Bacteria; phylum Pseudomonadota; class Gammaproteobacteria; order Pseudomonadales; family Oleiphilaceae; genus Marinobacter; species Marinobacter salexigens_A. The sequence goes on along the minus strand of NZ_JAHKPV010000001.1, from coordinate 910,205 downwards.
TGGTGGAAACCGGCGCGTTATCCGGGCTTTTCAAAGGGACGGTAATGCTGTAGCCCTTAATAGGATAGATGGGCAGCTTGAGGCCTAAAGGCCGAACCAACTCATCAGACCAACAACCAGCGCTGATCACAAAGGCGTCAGCCTCAAGGGTTTCTTGTTGGCCGTTCTCGTTTTGCAAAACCACCGACTCAACCGCCTGACTATTGGCCACCAGCCGCTTCACTTGGACGTTATAGCGAAAGTTCACGCCCTTCTCTTCGCAGGCTTTAGCCAGTGCCAGCGAAAACAAGTGACAGTCGCCAGTACCGTCTGTGTCATAGCTTAGGGCGCCATAAAGAGGGCCGTTCTCTGCCATGCCCGGCTCTACTTCGTATACCTGCTTCGGTGTCAGCAGCCGAGAAGCAATACCCATTTCGTTGAGTAGCCGGTGAGTACCTCGATGCACCTCCAGTTCTTCTGGCGTACTAGCAAGGTGCAACAGACCACGGTGGCCGCCATCAAACCCCAGATCAAGCTCCTCCTCCAGCTTCAGAAAACGCTCACGGCTGTGAATACCAAGACGAAGCATGGCGCGCTTGTTGAAACCGAACAGGCCTGGCGACCAGGCGTACCTCAGAGTCGAAAACATGAACTTCACAGCTGCAAGAGATGGCGGCATGCGCAGTTTTAACGGGCCATCCTGCTTAACAAGCCAGGGCAACGCCTTAAACACCATGCTTGGATCAGCCCAAGGATAAACCACGCCGTATGAGCGTTGCGCTGCATTGCCTTTACTGGTCTCACTTCCTGCCATGCTAAGGCGTTCAAGTACCGTCACCTGATGACCACGACGGCTCAGCTCCCAAGCTGTGGTTACACCCACAACGCCACCACCAACTACGACAACGTGCATCTGCACCTCCAACCCTGAATCAAACCGGAACAGCAACATTCATCAAGGAAACTCCTTACGGATGAACGTAGGCCAATAAACAGACAACTGGTAAACTCTCATGTTTCACGCCTAAGAGTAGCAGCCAAACCAACTGCCTGTACCGGAGCCTAGCACCTGTTCATGAGTAAAAAACGTCGCGAGATTCCCGTATTCGATCACCCGATTATCGAAACCCACTGCCATCTGGACTATCTCAAGGAGCGCCCGCTGGAGGAAACTCTGGCGCAGACACGGCAAGTGAATATCGAACGGGTAATCACCATTGCCGTGGCTCCGGACAATCTGGCAAAAGTTCGAGAACTCAGCGCAAAGGCATCATGGTTATACGGCACTCAGGGCATTCACCCCCATGAGGCAGAAACTTATAACGATGCAGTAGAGGCAGAGATTCGCGCCCACGCACGCGACGAAAAGATTGTTGCCGTTGGCGAAATTGGGCTGGACTATTTTTATGACAAAGCCGATCGCGCCACCCAGCAAGACGTTTTTCGGCGCCAGCTTCAAATTGCCTGCGACAATGACCGCCCGGTCGTTATCCACAGTCGGGAAGCAGATGAAGAAACTATCGCTATACTGAAAGAGTTTGAGCAGTCTCTTAAACGCCGCGGCGTAATCCACAGTTTTACATCCGGCCCGGGTCTTGCCCAATACGCATTGGATCAGGGTTGGAATCTAGGCTTTAACGGCATTACGACCTTCAATAAGGCAGAAAACGTGCGGGATATCGTTCGTATGGCTCCCATCAGCCAAATCCTTCTAGAGACCGACGCGCCTTTCCTTACGCCCGTACCTTATCGCGGCAAGGAAAACGCGCCCTTTTACCTGCCGTTCGTTGCTGAAAAAATTGCCGAGGTAAAAGGCTTACCGCTGAACAATGTAATCACCCAAACCTACCACAATAGCCTGAGAACGTTTTTTCCCACGCCATGATCAAGCGCATTCCCGTCTCCGCGTTAAAGGTCGGCATGTACATCTCCGACCTGAACAACGACTGGATCCCCCACAACACGCAACGAAGGCGCGGCGTGATCAAACGGGATGAAACCATCGAAAAAATCCGCAAGATGGGCGTGCAGTTTGTTTACATTGATGTGCAAAAGGGGATCGACAGTCAGGATTCGGAACCTGCGGCCGAGGTAGATGGGCGTAATGACGCAGCCCTGCAAAAAGCTGGCGAGCAGAAGCCCGGGGTTGCACCTAAGGTATCTCTTTCGGAAGAAATCGTGATTGCGATGGGAGTCCATTCACAGGCCCAAGAGTTGGTTAGCAACTTCATGAGCAGCGCCAAAATGGGCGCACCTGTTGATGTAGCCCCCATTCACAAGCTGGCGGATGAGCTGCAAAGCTCCGTATCCCGGAACGCCAATGCGCTGGGGTGTCTTGGTCGGATTCGCGAAAAAGACAATTACTTGCTTGAGCACTCGGTAAACCTGAGCGTGCTGATGACGCTTTTCGGGCAATATCGCCAACTTCCCACAGATGTGATGCATCAAACCGTTGTTGGCGCCCTGCTCCACGACCTTGGCAAAATCCTAACGCCCGATGAAGTGTTGCACAAACCCGGCCGCCTTTCGCCGGAAGAGTTTGAAGTAATGAAGCTCCACGCCCGGCACTCCCGGGATATCCTGTCCGCAACAGAGGGCATAGGTGAGCTGACGGTGATCACAGCAGCGCAGCATCACGAACGAATGGACGGCTCCGGTTATCCGGAGGGCCTAAAGGGCGAGCAGATCTCGGTATATGGGCGCATGGTGGCCATTACAGACGTTTATGACGCAATTACTGCAGATCGTGTATACCACAAAGGATTGACGCCGACACAAGGCCTGAAAAAACTTCTGGAATGGAGTGGCGACCATCTGGACGCAACACTGGTGAAGCAGTTCATCCGCTGTATTGGTTTGTACCCGGTCGGGTCTCTTGTTTTGCTGGATAGCGGGCGGCTTGGCGTTGTGGTTGAGATCAACGAGGAAGATCAGCGGCTCCCCGTGGTGCGGGTGATGTACCACACGAAATTCCGGATGCCGATTACAGTGACGACCATTGACCTCTCGAAACCGGGTAATCAGGATCGCATTCTACGGGCTGTTGATCCTGACGATTACCACATTGATGTGCGTAAGTTTCTTAGCTGACCCCGACTGGTCTATCGGCTTAACTTAGCGATAACAAAACACCCATTAGAACCGGCGATAAAAACGACAGCAAAAAGCCCGATGCAATGGCCACGGGAACACAGCTCAACCCTCCACTACTGCGAATCACCGGCAATGTGAAGTCCATGGATGTAGCCCCGCCATAACCAATAGCCATAGCTGGCCGACTGCCTATCATTAAGGGAATGATGGCAAGGGCAATGATCTCCCGCAATACATCGTTCAGGAAAGCCACGCCGCCCCAGGCTGGCCCAAGGGCTTCCCCGATCACAATACCCGAGAGAGAGTACCAGCCAAAACCCGAAGCTAGTGCCAGCACCTCGTTCCAAGGCAGGCCCAATACCGGAATCAGCAGCACTCCACCTAGCAGAGAGCTGAGCACGAGCATGAATGCAATCCCTAAGCCTTGCGTGTTCATCAACAGTTTTCGCAACGAAAGCCCTGCGTTGCGCAATTGCAGGCCAATCAGGAACAGTAGCAACATAAGAGACCAGGTGGCCAGTTGCTCGGCCTGCGGCAGATCGGGGAGCAGGAAATAGCCTAAAATCAGCCCCACAAACACCGCCAGCAAAGGCTTTAGGGCCGCCATGAAAAGCCGCACATAGCCAGTATTTCCGGTAGACTGATTCCGATGTTCGGGCACCATGGGCTGCCAGCGATGAAATAACCACAGCCCGGCCATATTAGCCACGAACAGGACAATCACCAAAACGGACATTTGACTAGCCATGGCGCCAAGTTGGCTAGACAAGCCTTCCATCTGGCCCAGCCCTAACCCCAGCAATGCCAGAATAAAATACACCAGGGCTTCCACTGTGTAGTGGATTCCAGTCATAAGCCGCCGGTTTTTCAGCGCCAAAGCGAAGCCCAAAAACAGTGGAGCAAGAATCAATAAAGCGTCGGTAAGCACTAATGCACCGACGAGTCAGAAGGGTTGGAAGACCCTGAGGGCCCAGAAACTTCCGTGCGGTCCTGAACCAGCACCCAAGGCGCCACAACCACGGCCCAGAGCTCGGCATCACGGTCGTACCACGCACGCGCCATATCGGGAGACACATCCCCCACATGTCCCGCAGCAAGCCACTGCTCAAACAGCGCACGGTTATCAGCGGTGAGTTCTGAGGCTACATCTAACAGATCCAGAGCTTTGCCGACACGCACAACCTGACCCCGGGCGTAGTAGGTCTGTAACTCGTGCCAGCGTATACGGGACGTTTCCAAATTAAGTTTGGCTTTGGTTTCATCGTTATTGCGTGAGGACGACATATCAGCCTTTTGCGATGGTGACAGTAAAAATCGGAAGAAGCTTAACCGATAGCATGAGCCTCGTTCCAGATCTCTCTGATCTGATCTGCCAGTGTGAGTGGGTCAAATGGTTTTGGAATAACACCGGCCGCGCCCAATGCGAGGTAGCTCTGGACTTCATCACTTTGGACTTTTGCAGTCATGAACACCGCTGGCACTGTAGCGTAGCCCGGCATGGCACGAATCGCCCGTAAGGTAGCCGGACCGTCCATGCAGGGCATCATCACATCCAACACAATCAACTGAGGGCGGCATTCTTCTATTTTTTTCAACGCGTGTTGCCCCGACTCACATGCTGTAAGCTCGAACCCGCCAATAGCCTCCAATGCCAGTTCCGCAACCGTTCGGATATCCGGCTCGTCTTCAACCATCAAAATACGTTGTAAGCTTTCAGGTGTCATCTTGACTGCCCTCTCGACTGTCTTCTCGGTGTTCAATACCTAGCCGTCGCAACAATGTGCGACACTCGGGGCTATCTGCCTGTTCAGCTGACAATAAAGCAGCTGTGCGCATAACCAACTTAGACTGACTAACGTTGCTTCTGCTAACAAAATATACGGCACCAATAAGCTCTCGAAGGTCAAGCGGTAAGCGCCACTGCACTTTGATTCGGTTCCCAAGCTTTTCCGCCCAATAGGCAAGTGCAGAGTCAATCTGCTCTATGTCGGGAGGGTCTCCGGATTCATCAGAATGGTTCTGCAAAACCTTCAGCGCCGCCAACTCACCAGCCTTACTCAAAAGGCCGGCAGTGTAGTAGATGGCCGGTTTATCACCAATCCGTTGGGCCAAGGACCGGGCAGTCTCCGCCACATGCAACGCCTGCTCCTGTTCTTGACGTGCACGCTCCGCCAAGCGCGAGCAAGCAAGCTTCCCCGAAATATCCAGAGATAAGGCCAAAGCTTGATTCAGGGCCATTGCAACGCCGATCACACTGATCGCTTCCCTGAGTGTTTTTACCGGTGTACCAGAACGGCGAAAAGATGCACTATTCGCCACATCCAGCATTTTGGCACTCAGGGACGGCTCTTTTTTCCAGCTTTCTGCCAAGGCTACAGCATCCAGCTCATCACACTTTTCTATGAGTTCAAGAATTTCACCAGTGTCAATCTGACCGGGCAGTTGGATCGCAGAGTTGCAGGCTGCTTCCATTTTATCTTCCAGCGTATTACTTGACGCATCGCCAAGATCGATTGAGCTGGGCACCAGCGCTGTCAGCCTTTGGTGTAAAACGTCCACTTGAAACGGCTTACTAACGTAACCGCTGATGCCCAAATGGGCTGCGGCCAAAATGGAGTCACGATCTGCGCGGCCGCTGATCATAAGCACTGGGACATCACTGCTCGTATTCCGCACTACGCGAATCAACTCAAGCCCTGAGCCATCCGGCAGGTTCCAGTCGGCGATCACTAGGTCCGCTGGTTTTTCCTGCCAACTGCTTATTGCCGATTGCACTAGGGTACAGAGCTTAATAGACGCACCGGGGTAGGCACCTGCCACAACCGTCTCGAGTAGATCGCCAACCAACTCATCATCTTCGAGAATCAAAACATACATAGTGACGCTCTGAGTTTGTAATTAATCATCAAGATAGGTCACCAGCGGCCACGGTAACGCCATTCCGCCCGGCGCGCTTGCGTTGGTAGAGAGCTTTGTCAGCGGCTTCAATAGCCTGTTCGCCGGTCTCATAAGCATTGAGGGCAGCAACACCGGCACTGAACGTTACCGAAAACTCCGCACTTTCGGCATTGAACACCAGACGGGCGAAATCCTGGCAAAGTGCTTCGAGTATTTCTACGGCTTCGTTCATGACGCATTCGGGCATCACCAGCACAAACTCCTCGCCTCCGTAGCGGCCAATAATGTCGGTGCTACGAAGCCGGTGGCGCAAAAGGTTGGATAAGGCCTTAATCACTACATCACCAGTTCCATGGCCGTAGGAGTCATTAACCTGCTTAAAATGATCCAAATCCAGCATTGCGACAACAGAGCTGTGGCCGTAGCGGGCGCAGCGTGCATGCTCGCGATTGAGTTCGGTTTTGGCTAGGGCGTGCTTTAGTAGGCCGGTGAGGCTGTCGAGTGATACCAGCTTATCGAGCTGCCGGGCACGATAACAGCGTATTCTCGCTGTGCGCACCAAAAACTGGTCCGAGACGGGTTTGGTCACAAAATCATCACCGCCCCGTGCGAGTACATCCAATTGCAGATCGCGGTCTTCTTCGGACGAAAAGAATATAATGGGCAGGCTCAGCCATTCTGACTGAAACCGCAACATGCGAGCCAACACCGGGCCATCGTACTGGCCCATCTGTACATCCATCAACAGAATATCCGGCCGAAAATCCGCCAGTTCTGACAATAAGCGGGATGGGTCATCAAGCGCCCGCACCTGCAAACCGCCACTAGAAAGAACAAGCCGGTAATGTTCCAGCAGTTCTTTATCATCGTCCACAATCATCACTCGCCCGGTGAGCGTCGCCAGCCCTTCTGCCAGAAGCTGCTCTACCCGGTCTACTAGTGCCGGAATATCGTGGGGCTCGTCAACACACGCATCAACACCCAGGCGCGCTAGCCGGTAGCGGGTAATAAAGTCGTGGGTGCTGCTGAAGCAGATCACCGGCAAGCTGTGCAGCTTAGACAACCAGATCTCGCCCTCATTTTGCAACAGCGTGTCTCTGATCATCACCAGATCAACATCATTCATACCGTCCGGCCACTGTTCGCCGCTGCTCAGACTGCGTACTTGGTACCCATACAACGCCAAACCCTGCATTATCAAGTCGTTAAGCTGATGGTCCGGCTCCAGTGTCAACACAACCGACTGGCGATCGGCCTCCGCTCGTTTAGGATTATGCCACTGGGCTGATACCGGCTCGGCCACACCCAAAAAGCTGCCGAGGCTTGAAATGTCGTGTTCATAGCCGCCATCCAACAGCTGTTGTAACTGAAGCCGAATGCACTCGCTGTCTGCCCCTTCGGTTACCTGCTCCGCTAAGGGCTTTATTGCAACCTCAAGCTTGCGGGCCTGCTCGCCGAGCTGGGTAAAACCCAAGGTGCCGGCCGATCCCGCGAGCCGATGCAGCAGTTGATAGGCGGCAACCAACTCATTAACAGCCTCGGAGCGCTGCGACGCGTTCTGGATATTAGTAACCAGCCCTTGAATATCACCGATCGTTTTATCCCGGAAACGGTTGCGAAGGGTCTCCAGTTTTTTCCGCACATCGGAAGAGAGGCTTTTAGGCATAAAGGCTCTTGTTGTTAAATATCGCGCGCAAACGCTGTGAATTCTGGCTCAATTACTGTTCAATCAAAGCAAGTTTTGGAGAAAATTGCCAGACAGGAGCGCGTTTTGACCCACTTATCTCTAGGTACCCGCTTTGCCATCATTGTTATGCTTGGTTGCTTCGCAACCGTAGGTTCAGTTATCTACGTTGCTTACACCGCGTTACTGGAGGATTTTGCGACCAATCTGTCCGCGCAACAGGTAAACGAAACCGCCCACATTTCAAGTTTGGTCAGTCAGGATCTTGAGCTCCGAACCAGTGCTCTGGCCCAGTTCGCAACCATCCTAAGCCACGATGACCAATTGTTACCTGAAGCACAACTCACAAGCCTTCTAAAAAAACAGCAAAAACTGAGTGAGCTATTCCCCCATAGCCTTACCGTATCAAACGCTAACGCTACTCTCATTGCTGAAAACACATTCGTTCCGAACAGGGTAGGTACCAATTACGCGGATCGACCCCACTGGCGGGAAGCCATGACAACACGCAAACCGGTGATCAGCCGCCCATTGATAGGACGCACAACGGGCATTCCGTTGATGGTATTCATTACCCCCATAGTGAGTGATAACGGAGATCTTCTGGGCTTCGCTACCGGTACTTTGCAAATGAACCAGTCGCTTCTGATACCTGAAAGCGTTCGAAATAGCGCCAGCGAAGACGCCATTTTTCTGGTAGTCGATTCAGCTAACTTCTTGTTTATAGAGGGCTCATCCACCGGAAAAGCGATAGAGAACCTTCCAGACCCCGGAGAGAATTTGCTGATTGATGCCGCCCTCTCAGGCGTCAGCTTTGGGGAGGTTGAGACCAATTCGGGCGAGAAACTCATCTATGCAACCAGCCACCTACAGCGTTTGGGCTGGCTGTTTATACGTGCGGTGCCCAAATCTCTGGCAACTGCGCCTGCCCAGCAGGCCTTCAGCCGCTTCTTTGTGCTCAGTGTAAGCCTAACGTTGGGGATATTACTGCTGACTTATCTCGCTCTTCGCTCTACAACCGCCTCCCTCACCCAAATGACCCGACGCATACGCTCGATGATCCGGAAACCCGAATCCTCCCGGCGCTTGCAACAAGAAGGCGCGCCAGAGGTACGTGACTTAGCAGCAGCGTTTAACCAATTAATGGATGAGCGGGATGCCACCAACCGGCTCAAAGTCAACTTTGTTTCCAATGTCAGCCATGAATTGCGTACACCTTTAACCTCAATGAATGGCGCCTTGCGCCTGCTACACTCTGGCACTGCAGGCGAACTGCCTGATCGCGCCAAGGAGTTAACTGTGCTAGCTCTGCGTAATGGTGAACGCCTGCAAAGGCTCATCGGCGATATGCTCGATTTCAGCAAACTTTCCAGCGGTAAACTGCGTGTGAGCGTTAAAACTGAAAACTTGCAGACATTGCTTGCCGAAACCGTTGGTGACAATGAAACAATGGCACGCGAGTTCGATGTCAAGCTGGCTGCGCCCGACATACCCGCTATGTCTTTGGATACCGACGGTCACAGGTTGCGGCAAATACTTGATAATTTTGTCAGCAATGCCATCAAGTTTTCGCCAAAAGGTGGTCTGGTGACGCTCAGTGCCGAAAAAACCGATCAAAACACTCTATGTATCACTGTCAGCGATCAAGGCAAAGGTGTTCCCGGAGGTTTTCAAAAGAAGATTTTCAACCGCTTTGCTCAAGCAGAAACGGGCACGACCCGCGCGACCAGTGGCACGGGCCTGGGCTTAGCAATCAGTCGCGAGCTTGCGAAACTCCTGAACGGCAGCGTTGGATATTACAATAAAAATGGAGCGCATTTTTGGGTTGAGTTGCCCCTGAACAGCACCGCGTTAGCGGAGGGATCCTCATCATGATAACTCCTGAATTTCCTGCCGATGAAAGCAAGCGACAAGCGGCACTGGATCATTTGCGAATTCTCGATACCCCACCAGAAGCACGCTTTGACAGGCTTACCCGTATGGCAGCTAGACTTCTGGATGTGCCTATTGCGTTGATTTCACTGGTTGACCGGGACCGCCAATGGTTCAAATCCTGCGTGGGGTTGGATGCCAGTGAAACCCCGCGAAGCGTCTCCTTTTGTGGCCACGCCCTTTTCGACAACGAACCTCTGGTGGTTGAGGATGCGCAAGAAGATGAACGCTTCCGCGATAACCCGCTGGTCACGGGCGATCCGAATATCCGGTTTTATGTAGGTACGCCTTTGCACAGTGCAGATGGCTATGCCCTCGGCACACTCTGTGTTATGGACCGTAAACCGCGCACCCTCAGCGAAGAAGACCGCGAATGCCTGCGCGACCTCGCCGACTGTGCGGAGGAGCAGATTAGTGCCCGCACATTAGCCCTTCACTATCGAGACCAGGAGCTGGAAGAACAGAACGAATCCCTGACTATGCTCAAACAGCTTGCGGATATGGTGCCAGGCGGGCTGTATCAGTTTCGCCGCTATCCCGATGGCAGCATGAATTTTCCCTATAGCAGCATGGGTGTAGAGCGCTCTTTCGGCGTCACCCCAGCTCAAGCCAAAACGGATGCTGCCGCTCTGTTTGCGATGATTGACCCCGAGGACGCCTCAGCTGTGGCCGCAACCATCGAGGAATCGTCTCGACAACTGAGCACCTGGTCTATCCAATTCCGAATACGTCGACCAGATGGCAACATACGTTGGATTGAAGGCCACTCCACGCCACAGAAACTGCCGGACGGAAGTATTCTCTGGCACGGCTATCTGGAAGACATTCACGATAAAAAGCGCGCCTTGCTGGCGCTTCAGGAAAGTGAGCAACAGTTGCGACACCTTTTCGAGCTGGCACCCTCGGGTATCGTTCTTGCGGATTATCACACCGGTGGAATCATCGACGTAAATGCCGCCATGCTGAAATCAACAGGCTATCGCAAAGACGAGTTTCTGAAGTTGAGCTATCGTCAACTGCTCACCCCTATGGAGATATCTCTACGAGCCGACATTTTGGGGCAATTAGAAAAAAATGGCTATTTCGGGCCCATCGAGCAAGAAATCATCGATCGCAACGGTAGCGGCTATCCGGCAATCGTGCACTGTGTACTGATACATGACGCCTCAGAGCGCAAACTACTTTGGGTGCTAGCGGAAGATATTGCCGAGCGCAAAAAAATCGAGCGCCTGAAAAACCAGTTTGTGTCTACTGTTAGCCACGAGCTGCGCACACCGCTCACCTCTCTTACCGGAGCTATCAGGCTAGTGGCAGGCGGTGCAACCGGGGAGCTTTCACCACAAGCACTGGATATTATAAACATCGCCGAGCGCAATGCCCGCCAGTTGGCAACGCTGATCGACGACCTTTTGGACATTGAAAAGCTCATGGCAGGCAAACTGAACATCAATATGCTGTGGCAACCCCTACAGCCGCTAGTGGAACAAGCGGTCAATGCAAACCAGCCTTATGGCGCACAGCGTGAAATCACCATTCATCTTGCGCAGGACATACCACAAACCGACGTAATGGTAGACGGCCAACGACTATTGCAAGCGTTCAATAACCTGATATCCAACGCAATAAAATTTTCACCCGACCGAGGCCGTGTCGACGTATCGGTTGAACAGCAGGTATCAGAAGGAAAACCAACGGTTATCATTACCGTCCACGACAGCGGTAAGGGCGTTCCGGAAGCCTTCCGGGACCAGATTTTTCAGCGCTTTGCCCAAGCAGACAGTTCCGACACCCGCAGCCAAGGCGGGACGGGGCTTGGGCTTGCCATAACCCGCGAACTCATTACGATGATGGGAGGCGAAGTCGGCTTTGAATCCTTGCCAGAGCAAGGAGCCAGTTTCTGGGTTCGCCTTCCGGTAGCCGACTCCAATCCATAAAAAACCGGCAGCTCCCGTTTAAGGGACTGCCGACTCTGCTCTTTATCTATACCAAATAAGCCGTTGGCTTAGGCAGACTTAAGCATTTCACGCACCACATAGTGCAGGATTCCACCGTGGTGGAAGTACACTGCCTCGTTAGCCGTATCGATCCTCGACTTCAAATCGCAGGTTGCCGTGGAACCATCTTTATAGCTTACCGTCATAGTCAAGGTTTGACCCGGCATTATATCGCCGGACAATCCACTGATGCTGATGGTTTCCTCGCCGGTGAGTTTAAGACTCTTGCGGCTTGCACCGTCCGGGAACTGCAACGGCATTACACCCATACCAATCAGGTTGGAGCGGTGAATCCTTTCATAAGACTCCGCCACCACCGCACGAACGCCCAGCAAGCGTGTGCCCTTGGCAGCCCAGTCGCGACTTGAGCCAGTTCCGTATTCCTTACCGGCAATCACCACCAGCGGTGTTCCCTGTTCCTGATACTTCATGGCGGCGTCATAAACCGGCATTTGCTCCCCAGTGGGCACAAATTTGGTGAAACCACCTTCAACGCCATCCAGCATTTCGTTGCGGATACGCACGTTGGCAAAGGTGCCACGCATCATGACCTCGTGGTTACCACGACGGGAACCATAGGAGTTGAAGTTCTTCGGTTCAACCCCTCGCTCCTGCAAGTATTTGCCTGCAGGGCTGTCGGCGCTGAAAGAACCGGCCGGAGAAATATGGTCGGTGGTTACCGAATCCCCCAGCAAAGCCAGAATATTTGCATCGACAATATCCTCAATCGGGTCAGGCTCCGGCCCCATGCCTTCGAAGAATGGCGGGTGCTGGATGTAAGTGGAGTCCTCAGCCCAGGTGTACACTTTGGTTTGCGGCACGTCCAAGGCCTGCCATGTGGCGTCACCATCAAACACGGCAGCGTATTCGGTGCGGAACATCTCCGTTTTAACTTTTGCTACAGCCTCAGCCACTTCCTGCTGGCTTGGCCACAGATCTTTCAGGTATACCGGATTACCGTCCTGATCTTCGCCCAGCGGCTCTTCTGCCAGATTCAGACGCACGTTACCGGCCAATGCATAGGCTACAACCAAGGGTGGCGACGCCAACCAATTAGTTTTCACTAATGGGTGGATGCGGCCTTCAAAGTTGCGGTTGCCCGACAACACCGATGCAACCGTTATATCGCCATCAGCAATGGCTTTTTCAACCTCATCCGGCAGCGGGCCGGAGTTACCGATACAGGTGGTGCAGCCGTAACCGACGAGATCAAAGCCCAGCTTGTTCAAGTCCTCCTGAAAGCCGCCAGCTTCAAGATAATCGGTCACTACTTTGGAGCCGGGTGCCAGAGAGGTTTTCACCCAAGGCTTGGTTTTCAAACCTTTCTGCACGGCTTTGCGCGCCACCAGACCCGCAGCCATCATTACGCTGGGGTTGGATGTGTTGGTACAGGAGGTGATGGCTGCAATCACCACCGCGCCGGGATCCAGACGGGTTTCTTGTCCGTTCAATATCAGCGATCGGCTACAAGGGTGGTGATAACTGTTATCGACACCCACAGCTGTTTGTCCGCCTTCAGACTCCAGCTCGTTGTCACGTTTTTCTGCTGCATCCGGCCCACCTTCGGCGGTTTCCATCAGCAACTCAAAGGCCGCTTTCATGTTTTTCAAGGCGACCCGGTCCTGAGGCCGTTTCGGCCCAGCCATACTGGCCTCAACATCGCCCATATCAAGCTCAAGCGTGGCCGTGTAAACCGGCTCGTGCCCCGGCAGGCGCCACAAGCCCTGAGCTTTGGCGTAAGCTTCCACAAGCTCGATCTGCTCGTCGTCGCGGCCAGTCAAGCGCAGGTACGTGAGGGTTTGCTCGTCCACTGGGAAGAAGCCGCAGGTCGCGCCGTATTCGGGAGCCATGTTGGCAATGGTGGCACGATCCGCTATCGGCATATCTTTCAAACCGTCGCCGTAGAATTCTACGAACTTGCCCACCACGCCTTTCTTACGCAGCATTTCAACAACGGTCAGTACCAGATCTGTAGCGGTGATGCCTTCGCGCAACTTGCCCGTCATTTTGAAACCGACCACTTCTGGAATCAGCATGGATACCGGCTGGCCGAGCATGGCCGCTTCCGCTTCAATACCACCAACACCCCAGCCAAGAATGCCAAGGCCGTTAATCATGGTGGTGTGAGAGTCTGTACCCACCAGCGTATCGGGATAGGCGATGGTTTTACCTCCCTGCTCTTTTTGCCACACGGTTTTGCCGAGGTACTCAAGGTTTACCTGATGGCAAATACCCGTTCCCGGTGGAACCACGCGGAAGTTATCAAAGGCTTGCTGGCCCCAACGCAGGAACTCGTAACGTTCCTCATTACGCTGCATTTCAATGGCTACGTTATCGTTAAACGCTGATGAGCTACCGAACCTGTCAACCATTACCGAGTGGTCAATAACCAAATCCACAGGCGACAGAGGGTTGATCAGAGCAGGGTCTCCGCCAGCCTTTTTAACCGCCTCGCGCATGGCGGCCAAATCAACTACGCCGGGCACACCGGTAAAGTCTTGCATTAACACGCGGGCCGGGCGGAATTGAATCTCAGTGTCCGAGCGTTTGTCTTTCAGCCACTGCACCATGGCATCCACGTGGTTTTGATCCACGGTTACGCCGTCTTCGTTGCGTAGCAGGTTTTCCAAAAGGACTTTCAGGGAAAACGGTAGACGGTTGATGTCGCCAAGCGATTCGGCCGCTTTGGGCAGGCTGTAATAATGGAAGGTTTTTCCACCAGCGCTCAGGCTGGTTAAGGTATTCAGGCTGTCTTTGCCAAGGCTATCATTCGACACGGTAGGACCTCCTACATTGAATTCCTATCCTCTTACTATTGCATCGTTTTGGCAGACTTCAACTCACCGCAAATAATGTTCACCATTCAGGCAGTGAATAGCGGGCGCTAAAGGTCGTCTCAGCCAACTCATTACCGTGTTTTGTAGCCAGCAATCAATGTATCCACTTCTTCAATCATCCGCCCAATTTCTGTAGCTATGGCTTGAGACTTTGCAGCTTCCTGCACGACATCTTGACTCTGCTCAGCAACTTGTTGAACGCTCTGGTTAATTTGCCCCGAGGCGACCGCCTGCTGCTCAGTCGCCGAGGCTATTTGCAAATTCATGCCATTCACTTCGGCAATCGCGGCTTCAATATCCGCAATCGCCCTGCCCGTCTCAGTCATTGCTCCCAGAGTTTCTTTTGATCGTGTCTGTCCCATCTCAATGGCTGCCAAAGTGGCTTCAGAAACATGCGCTAACCCATCCATCGTCGCACGGATTTCGGTGGTGAAATCCTGAGTGCGGCGTGACAAGTTCCGAACTTCATCAGCCACGACTGCGAAACCACGTCCATGCTCACCCGCACGCGCTGCTTCAATGGCAGCATTCAGGGCAAGCAAATTAGTTTGGTCTGAAATGTCATTGATTGAAGCAATGAACGTACCGATGGACTGAACCTTTTCTACCAGTTCGGCAACCATGCGAGAAGAGTCTGCCAGCGCTGTATTCGTGGCTTCCGTCATGTCAATCGCGCTTTGGATGTGGCGCGTGCCCTCGGCAGATGCATCCGCTGAGTGGGTTGCCGATTCAGCTGCAGACTGAGCGTTGCGTGCCACATCCTGAATGGTTGCCGTCATTTCGTTAGTGGCCGCGGCAGCTTGATCAGTCTGAGCCTGCTGTGCATCCATGATACGGTTAGTTGAATCACTAGCTGCCTCGAGATCTGACGCACGGGCATGCAACTGGCCCGAGAGCGTCCGAACAGATTCAATCAACACGGCAAACTTCGTCATCATCGTATTAAAAGAAGTAGCGGCAAGATCGCCATTTGCGTTTGCAAGCCGGCCACGCAGATCATGCTCGTCGTCAAACGCACTAACCAGTGCAATCATTTCCCACGAACGCCTTTGCTCAGCCGACATCTTGACCGCAAAAAACGACAACACACCAGCCTCAAACACCACAAAAACGGCATGCAATGCTGTAATCGACCAACTACAACCATAATTGAATAGCATCACTGGGATACCACCAACACTGGCCTCTGACAACTGCAGCGCCGTCAAGGCAAAATGGTGCACTGCGATCAACCCGGCAGCGGCAAGCACTGGTAACCAATCGCGGTAGGCAATCGTAAGCGCCAAAGCAGCAAAAATATGAAAATGCATTTCGATGCGTCCTAACTGGGCCTGAATCATGGTGCCCGAGAACAGCATCAGGCACATAGAAAAAAGCACACCGCACGCACGGGTTCCACGCAGAAAGCTGTAACCGGCGATGGTCAGAGCTCCAATTGCCAACGATGCTGTGAGCGCAAAGCTGTAGGTTCCATAACCCCAAGGCACAAGCAAGCCAACCACCGGCACTTGGGCCAGCAAGAGCCAAAGCATGCGACGGTCTACTCGCAACAGATCTTGCTGTTGCAGGCCTTGGATGTCATTTGTTGCATTCATACGTACACCTCTCTTCCAAACACGCGCTAGGCTGGCTTGTACAAAATTCGTTCGAAACCTTCGGTTTATGGCTTAACTTCGGTCCAATTCCATAAGCCGCGCAAGGTCGTCGTTAACTCGCGCTAAATCCAACTCGGGCGAGGCATATAAAAGCTGTCTACGGTTGCCTTCTGTGACAACGTAGAGTCTGGCCCCGTGGTTGATCTCTCCGGTTACTGCGCCTTCGCGGGCAGCAAAATCACCATATCGATCAGCCAGCGCCTGAGCTTGCCGAAAATCAGTTGGCCGTACCGCCCTAAAATTCTTGCCCAGTGCCACCATCACCCGATTCAACTCCCGCTGACTGTCGTTTTCAGGGTCCAGAGTCACAAACACAAAGTTTACAGGTCGATCACGCCACTGATCGTGTAAAGCCTTTAGGTTAATTAGTTGCAGCGGGCAGACAGTGCCGCAACTCCGATAACCAAAAAACACCACATTCAACCCTTTCTTGGGCACGCCCGCACCGGGCAACGGCGGTACAGGCACATCGGTTTTATAACCGTAATAGCCAGACGTTCCGCCCCATTCACTCGATAACCCCTGAAAAAACGGTAAAACAGCGGCCAACACGAGGGCTGCCAGTATAAGAATGACGGAGGCAGGTTTCATAATGTGAGTTTCGCCATGGGAGTTTAAGCAAGCCTTTTGCAACGACTGCGGGCTTCATAGAGATTTACGGCCATTTCGGCATATTCTTTAAGCATCATTTTTGCGATCATAAAGCCTATTTATACTGTGTCAGGATCGCCACAAAATATGAAACACGATTGTCACTACCATCCCGGCGACCCGGCGAAATGGCACTGCGGCGAATGCCAAGTGCATTACTGCACCCGCTGCATGCCGGACGCCGACACACGGCAGCGCCGTGGGCTTTGCCCTTCATGTAGCAAAGCCATGCGGTATTTGGGTGCAGCGACGGAGGTTGTACCTTTCTGGAACCGGATTGGATCGTTTTTTCGTTATCCGTTTCACACAGACCCACTGATTGTTATTGCTATCTGCACATTGGTTCCGCTTTTGGCTCCTGCCAATCTAATTGGAATTGTGGTTTGGTTGGTGCTGGCATTAGCGCTGTTCAAGTACACCTATGCGGTCATCAATCACACAGCGGAAGGCCACTTAGCACCGCCCTCTGTTTCAGTGGCCTTCACTGGCAGCGGCTTTAACATTGTTATTCTCCAATTGCTGGTATTCATTGTAATGGGCGGTCTTGTTGGCGCAGCCGCTATGGTGGGTGGCCCATTACTAATGCTGCTGGCACTGGCTTTTGTGGTTCTCGCACTGCCCGCGAGCATTATGGTGTTAGCCATGGAGCGTTCTGTGGGTGCTGCGGTCAACCCGATGAATTTAGCCGTGCTCATCTCCCGCATCGGCACCCCGTATTTCCTCTTGTACGGTTACCTTATTCTGCTGACCCTGGCCTCAGGTGTGGCTCAAGATTTTGCTTACAACCACTTTCCTTTTTGGTTTTCACAGCCCCTATCAGGCTTTTTGAACAGTACCTTCACTCTGATTCTGTTCAATATGCTTGGTTACCTGCTATTTCAGTATCAGGAAGAGTTAGGCTTCGCTTCGGATCTTCAAGATGAACCCTCTGGCGAGGACATGCATCAACGGGATCGCGGTGCACGCTTTGATGCGGACGTTGATATGAACCTGAAGGACGGCAACTATGACCGGGTTCAGGGCATGCTGAAGGAAGCCTTAAAACATAACCGCAACGACCCTGTGCGTATTGGTCAGTTATACCAGTTGTTGAAAGCCAGAAATGATACAACGGAGCTTTATCAATACCATCCGAGAATTCTGGGTTGGCTGGCAGACCGCAATGACGGTGACGGAATAACCTCGGTGTTGGGCATGCTGGAGCAGGCGGAGCCGGGCTTTAAACTGGATGACCCGGAACTGGCCGTGCGCTGCGCCCGCTGTTTATATCAACGGGGCCAATACAAGCCAGCTATACGGCTGCTTCAGGACTTCCATAAACGTTTCCCGGACAGCGATGAGTTAGCCCCGGCTTATCTCCTTGTTGCACAAAGTCTGGCTAACGGGCTGAACCAGTGGGAGAAGGCGACGGCATTTTTAACGTTTATTCAGAAGCGCTGTGAAAGCCACCCGCTGCATGAGCAGGTTCCGGTGTTTTTGGCGCAGGCTGAGAAGCGGGAATTGCTTAAGGGGCCTCGGGCTAGCTTTCTGGTTCAGGAGTAAGGCCTGTGAGGGTGGGGGCGACATCGACTTAGCCTGCCTGAAGCAGCTGACGGTAGTGCTGGGCCTTCGGAGCCATCTGCAATTTCTCGAACTCTTCTACAAGTAAACGGCAGGCTTCTGACGTCAATAACGGATCATCAGCACCACGCAAACGCTCAAAAGCCTTTTCTGCCGCCTTCATGTCGTGTTGCTTTAGGCTGGCGAACAACACTCTATTGTGGTCCTCCGCAGCAAGCGGATGGTGTTCCTCGCCTTTTCTCAGGTATTCCTGCCACACAGCAACCATCTGCTCTGGCTGTCTACGGCTCTGGGCATCGTTCATTAACTCACGGGTGCGGGACTGGTACTCGGGTAAATCCGGGCGCAGCTTGGCGAGCTTATAAAGATGCTCCAGCACTATAGGCCTGTCGGAGTAGTTCTCACGCAATGCCTCAAACTGGCGACGGGCCAGATCAAAATCCATGCGCCCTAGGCTAGCCATAGCTTGGGCATAACCGGTGGTGAAGCGTTCGTCTTGCTCACTTTCTTCCGGCTCGAAAAACTCCTCCCGTACCTGCAACCAGCTTTTTCCCAGCAGCCACACCAGCCCGGCGCCCGCTAGCAAACCGCCTGCGTGTGCCATGTAGGCAACTCCCGTGGCGCCCGCAAACCAGTAGTCGTAGATTTCTTTACCCAGCCACACGGGCAAGATGGCCAGTGCAGGGGCACGGAAATAATTAAAATACACGCCAAGGAAGTAGAAGAAGCGGATTTTCTGCAGACCATAGATGGCTACATACATTCCCATCAGGCCGGAAATAGAGCCGGAAGCCCCCACCAAGGGAATAAAACTCCCTAGCGAAAAGGCAGTAAAAACAACGCCAGACAAAGCACCACAGGCAAGATAAGCCAGCAAGAACCGACCCGGCCCAAGCGCTTTTTCTACCGTAAAACCAAGCAGGAATAGAAAGAGCAAGTTGCCAATAATGTGGCCCCAGCCGCCGTGCAGGAACTGGTAAGTAATCAGCGTATACAGCGACAGTTTTGCGGGAATAAGCCCCAGTTGGTTGGCACTTAGGCGCTGGATGTAGGTTTCTTCAATGATGCTGCGCTGTTCCAGCCAGTGCATACGCTCTGCAGGCGCCCAGATTATGTCGCGATTTTGCAGCAAATAATGATAGAACTCGCGGTCCATAAGCAGGCTCGCCGAGAGCCAGAAGTCTTCGCCTTCTTCCCTTAACTGCTGAAACTGTCGCAACTCAAGAGCGCGCTCATCGTCGCCCTCGAAGCGGATTTTTCGTTGCAGGTAGTCCTCATAAGCTGGCTCTTCCAGTTGCGGCAGCCCAGCATCCACATAAGCATCTACTGCTTGTTCAAGTTTGCGACTGTCTCCTCCTTGATAAAACAGGAATACCAGCAAGCATGCGAACATCAAACCAAGGGTCACCCAGGGGGGGCGTTTCCAGTTAATGGTGTTCTCAGCAGGAATAATCAGCATAGGCGGTCACAATTCATCATAATCTGTCCCTGAAAAACTGTTTTCTATCATACCAGTGTCTTATTTTCGCGCTTTAATGATTTTCAGCGAAAAGGTCTAGGTACACTAGACCATCCGCCAATTACCGTTATTTCCACTCTGGGTAATAGTGAGCGGGAATAACAAGAAAAACCAGAGACCTGGAACAAGGACACTGCAGATGACTGTACTCGTATTGGACAACCCGGAGTTAATTGCTAAAGCAGCCGTGGCCTCAGGCTTTAATACAGCGGATCTTTTTACCGACACACAGCGCCCACACCGAATGAGGTTCCATTACGGCTTTAACAAGCACGCCTTGGAAAGCTCAGACACGGCAATCATGCGTCAGCATGCGACCTACATGAAGCAGCATCCGTCTGTAAGCGTTCGCATTCATGGTCATTCTGATAATTTTGGCGCAGAGGACTACAACCGCTTTTTATCCCGACAACGAACTAACGCTGTCGTCAGGTTTCTGATTCAGGAAGGAGTGGCTGAATCGCGCATTCTGGTTGCTAGCTGGGGCTCAACCCGCCCCTTTACAATGCCGGATGATCGAGCCGCAAATCGCCGGGTAGAGATAGAATATTTAACCAGCGATATGGCGAAAGCTCTCTAAACGAACCAAGAGTCTGGGGTCAGAGAATATGGCCCCAGAGGTTTAATTCAGACAATCAGCCGTTTACCTGCCAAATATTCCACAACAACAGAATGGCTGCTGCAAGAATGGCAAGCCACGTCATTACAATGCCAATTGCGCGTCCTATGTGCTCCTCTCCATGGCCACTGATCATGCCCCAAGCATGCAGAAGGCGACCAACGACCAGAGTCATGCCAGTCCAGTAAATAAATCCGCTTGCCACACCGTTTAACTCAGCGATCCCCAACATAATCAGCCCGATGGGAGCGTACTCTACAAGATTGCCGTGGGCACGAACGGCGGCTTGAAAATCAGGGTTATCAGTAACTCCCATCCCTTTTTTGTATTTCAGGCGAAACCTAACCACATGGCCTGAAAGCACTAACATCAATATACCGAGTACAGCGGCAAACACTCCGGTAACAGGTACGATCATATTCGGTTCTTCCTAGATTGGTTGAAAACAGCCCGTACGCCGCAACCCGATAATAAGGTTAGAGGCTGGCAATAACCTCCGCCATTTCATTGTGGCAACGTGCGACCAGAGCAGGAACGTCTTCAGTGGTAAGGCCTACGGTTTCTATCGGGGGCAGAATCCGCATAGTAACCGGCTCACGCCGGGCCAGCCACCCCATTGTTTTATTCCGGTACTCGGCTGTGCACACCATAACAATGGGTGCCCCAGCGGTCACCGCTGCGTAGAAGGCACCTTTTTTGAATTTCTGTAGGCCACGACCCTTGCTTCGCGTGCCTTCCACAAAAACCCACAGGCTTTTATTCTCGCGGGTGATCGCCTCGCTGGTAGCTTGCATGACTGCAACAGCTTTGCGGGAGCGGGCACGGTTCAATATCACATTGCCGCCGAGCCAGAATGCCCAGCCAAAAAACGGAACCCATACCAGTGAGGACTTGCCCACGGTTACGGTGCGAGGCGCTACCAGATCTCCCACCACAAAAAGATCATCGTTGTATTGGTGATTGCAAATTGCCACCACCGGGCGATCCTGAGGCATGTTCTCCACATCTTCCACCGGTCGCTCCATACCGAGTATTGCGCGACCGGTGCGCGCCAATGCAATGGCCAGTAGCCGGTTATTATCCGGATTGAACGGCCTAACAATAAAGAATGGCAGGGCGAGTATGCAAAGCACGGGAACACTCAACCAAGCCAAAACACTTCTGATAAAGCCCATACGACAAACTCTGCACCAGGATTTTGGCGCACAAGTGTACGCCAAGTTTATAGGCCTGCAACAGTGTCAATTTCGTCCATTATGGCCTGACTATAAAGAACCTGATTGTGATCACCTTCTACATTGACTACACGGGCGACACCTTCTACACGGGCCTCCACCACGTAGCGCAGCGGGCCACCGGCATCCATGCTGTCGAAGGGATAGCAGGTAACCAGCAACAGAGTACCTGCGGGCAATTTATGAGTATCAATGAGCTCTGTACGACTATCCACAACTCTTGTGGTTTGCACCCGATACTCTTTCCAGCGCCCATCGCGGCTTTGAAGCCGCAGTTCATTGCCGGGTTCTAGCTGTTTCAGAGGCCGGAAATGGGTGTCTCGATGACCGGCAATAACAACCGCACTCTGCTGGCCACCGCCACCCATCATCTGGCCTGGCCCAAAAGCCAAGCTTTCACCGTGAACGCCCGCCAATACAATCATCGAACTGCCAAGCTCTGGCATAGACAGCTTTGCCACCGGCCAGGTATCGGCCCAAGGCCAAGGCCGGGATTCTGTTTGTCGGGCCTGACTCTCAGCCCAGGCAATTTCCAGCAACTCCTGAGCCACCACTGCTTTTACAGGAACCCATAATCCGAACAGCAATAGCATGGAAGAACTTGTGATTAACAGTAGTAACGAACGGCTCACGGGTATGCTCTCCGTTGAAGCAGTGTAATAGCGGCCGAGAACATTAAACCGAGCAGCCCCAAAGCAATCAACAAGGGAGCGAAGGTTGCTGTTTGGGGGTAGCGGACCATGCCGGGTTGGCTTCCTGCTGGCAGCAGTGTTGGCAGATTGTCTTTCAACAAAGCGCTTTCGGGAGCCCTGACTGGTGTTTTATCAACGGCTACAAAGCTCGTATAAGGCGACATAAGATTGTGCTCAACCGCCAACTGGGTGATCTTGGCCTTCTGCGGCTCTTGCGCCTGAACCCGCGCGTCATCCAGAAGGCTGTCTATCTTCTCCCGCGCCCAATAGCGGTTCAACCCTGTGCCTGAAGCCGCCTGCTGCAAATCCAAACGCTGTTGCCACATCCCGCCACCCGGCAACCGACCTGAAACACTCAACTCACCCGCAGGTGACACACCCCGCACCACCAGCAACAAAGGTTCACCTTGAAACAAATCACCGGGCCTACGTGGAAAACTGTCTTCCAGTGCCGATGCAGACTGCCCCTGCCAACTCACCTTAATATCTGTCAGCACTGGTGCCTCCATAGCCGCAAACAACTTAGCCAGCGGGCCGCTTATATCCGTGGGATCCTGCACTGACGTGTAACTACCCCGCCCCCACCGTGCCGCCTCACGCATAAAATGCATGTTGGGCGCTGACCCTATAGCCACAGTAAAGAGCCGTTGATCACCCAATTGGCGACGAATTTGATCGAACAACGCCGACTCATTCCCAACCGCACCATCCGTCATGAACACAACTTGGCGCACTCTCGGGGCCAAATCTGACTCAGATGAAGCAGCTACCAGCCGCCCAGCCGCTCGTTGACTCTGCAGAGCCATAGTCAATGCCGGAGCCATTTCCGTACCACCATCGGCACTTAACCCACTCACATACTGCCGCGCCCGGGCCAGATTATTCGCCGTTGCCATTTCCGACTGCATAAACAGAGCGTGTGGCTGGGAATTAAACTGAATCACGTTAAAGCGATCACCGGGTGCCAGCGTTTCCAATCCCAATTGCAGCGCTTCCCTCGCCTGCCGAATAGATTCCCCGGCCATAGAACCGGAGGTATCAATCACAAACGTAAGCTCCCGTGGCAAACGAGTTTTACCCGCCCGCCCCGGCACCACCATGGCCAACAAATAATCCTCATCCGCCCAGCGCTGATGAAAAACAGCCGCCTCAGGCTCCTGCCCAGCAAACGCCTGCCAACGCAACACGAAATCCCGATTCATCACAACCTCACCTACCTGAGGCTCAACCGTAAACACCTGACCATCCTGCTGAGTAACCACCGGATGACTAGGGCTAGACACATTTGCCAACGCAAGCCCGGCATCTATAGTGAACCGAACCGACGCCCTGTGACTGCCCGCAGCAACATCGTCCACATCCACCGTGAACGGACTGATCGCATTCGCATCCAACACCTCGGTAGTAGGCACAGCCCAACCACCCTGCCACTGCTGCGGCGCCACCGCCAAAGGCTCACCCGGCATATATCGGGGAGTCAGAGTTGTTGGCACACTCAACTCAAACACCCCATCCCGATAGCTCACCAGCTGCTGATAATTCAGCTCTACACTCACCTCAGCCCCCGGTGGAATATTCGCTACCCGAGTGGTAAACAGATTCGGCCGCTGCTGCTCAACCGTCGCCGCATGCCGCCCGGCATCCCGAGCCGTTTCATAAGTCTTCCTCGCTTCCTCACGGGGCTGAACCTCCCCTACAATCGTGCGCTCACCAATCTTCATGGTCAGCCCGTAAACACTGGCTTTCTCCGGCAGAGGAAACACAAACACTCCTTCACGCCAATCATCACTCGTGTTCTTAAACGTCCGCACCAGCTTGCTGTCTGCAATCAATCCACTAACCCGAACATCAAAATCGCTCCCCAGCACCAAAGCCGGTTCCTGCCATTGGCCTTTACCGTCAACAAAATGCAGCACACCTGCGGAATCCTCATTACCGGTATTGGCCTCTGCATACAAAGGCTGCACAAACAAAACCAACAACATAGCCATCCACAAACTAACCCCCTCCATAAAACGCCGAACACGAAGCGAGCGCCCTGCACTGAGCCCTCCCGTGAGGCGGCACCCCCTTCCGAAACCGTGCGGAGCCATGGATGGCGGAGCCGAGCGTACAGGGAGGTATTCACAGCGTGTTTCGGAAGGGGGTGCCGCCTTGCGGGAGGGCGGGTTCGCGACAAATGGGAAAGCGCTATGTTGAGCGGATAAAGAAGAAAACATCATGGCAATAATCCTTTGGCTACATGACTAAATCAGACACAGCCATTTCACCAACCCAAAAAGGCACCCCCATGGCAGAATCCAACATTCCGCGAACAAAAAATGATGAATTATGACAACACCGCAAGCTAACCTTGCTCTAAACGCCCCCCGTGTTTAAATAGACCCTAACGCCCACAGACAAACAGCAAAAACCATGAAAAAACACCTCGTCCTAATAGAAGACGAACCCGCTATCCGCGACAACTACCGCGCCGCCTTCGAACGCCGCAGCTACCGCGTATCCACCTACAGCGACCGATCATCCGCCTGGCAAGTACTGCGCCAAAGCCTCCCCGACCTCGCCATCATAGACGTCGGCCTAGGCGACGAACCCGAAGGCGGCTTCACCCTCTGCCAAGACCTACGCTCACTGTCTGCAACCCTGCCCATCATCTTCCTAACCGCTCGCGACAGCGACATAGACTCAGTACACGGCCTACGACTAGGCGCTGACGACTACGTCACCAAGGACATGAGCATGGAACACCTGCTGGCAAGAGTAACCGCGCTGCTACGCCGGGCAGATGCCTGGGCGGACGCCCTGCAAAAGCCCGACGAAGTGGTAAACCGTGGCCGCCTGAGCTTAAACGTTGATCGCATGACCGTAGCCTGGGACGACAACGCAATAGACCTCACTGTTACAGAATTCTGGATGCTGCACTCATTGGCACAACACCCCGGCCATGTACGCAACCGTGACCAACTCATGGAAGCCGCCAGCACGCATTTGGACGACAACACCGTCACCTCTCACATCAAACGCATCCGCAGCAAATTCCTGCAGATCGATAGCACCTTCGACGGAATCCAAACCGCCTACGGCATGGGATACCGCTGGAATGCCCGTGAGCTCTGACTCGTGACTCTCAAACGCCAGCTTTTTATTGCCAGCCTACTGATGCTGCTCATCCCATGGGCTGGCCTCCAGTTTGTGCTGGAACTGGATCAAGCCTTACGGCAACAGGCACTTCAACAACTACAGGATCAGGCAGACCGGCTTGCACAAACCGCCGGTGATCTAAGCCTTGGGCTCCCGGTCGTAGCGCCTCATGCGCCCGCCATTTACGTAGAAAGCCTACAGTCCCCCATCAATTTGGACGGCTACAGCGATGACTGGCCCGGCTACGACGAAAGTGAACGACTCCAACCCTGGCAATCTGCTGCATCACCGGACCGCCTCACAGAAACCATCGGCAAACCCACCATGCGCTGGCAAGCCGCAACCGACCAACGCCACCTGTACTTATTAATACGCCTCAACAATCGCCAGCCCGTATTCTTCAACCCCGGCGCGCCCCAGCAGTCTCATGATCGACTAAAGCTCTGGCTAGAGCCCGCAAACGCTAAACTGAACCCCGACGCCCAAACCGCAGCATGGCTCATACGCACCCCCGCGCCAGGCAAGGTCTACGCAACCACCATTGATACGGCGAACGGAGACAGCGAAGGCAAGCCCGACTACCGTGTAAGCGGATATTGGCACAGCGTAGGTAACGGCTGGCAGCTTGAACTGGAACTGCCCAAACCACCGCCAGACAGTCGCCTAGGCTTTGCTATCCAGTGGCAGGACAACCCAACTTCGGCGCAAACATCCACATCAATAGACCCTCTACCCGCTCTCGTCGAACGCCAACCCGAATTGGAACGCCAACTGACGTCAGGAATGAGCAGAGGGCAAGTTACCCGGCTGATCGAGCCGGCAGGCTGGGTCATCGCACAACAGTCAACGCCTGCTCGACAGGCGCCGCCAGAGTTTGAGGCACTCAGCCCCTTGCAAATTATTGAGCACATAAGCCTTAACACCCTGCGAGCACTGGTGCAGTTGTATCAACCCACGCCGGCAACGCTCACCGCCAACCGCACTCGCCTAGACATGAACACCCTACCCAAAGAAGGGCTTGTACGGCATGAAGACGACAGCATTTGGCTGATGACCACCAAGCCCGTATTCGGAGGCAGAACACTGATCGTCGAACAGTCTCTTGATCAGCTACTAACGCTATCCGGCTCTGCGTTGGGGTCAGTTATCGCTCGAAGCACCTTGATTATTATCGGCCTGACGTTAGTGTTGTTGGGCTACGCCAGTTGGCTGTCTTGGCGCATTGCCCGTTTACAGCGCGCGGTCAGCGCCACCATTGATCAGGATGGTCGAATCATCGGCACCCTGCCGGGCTCCGGAGCCAAGGATGAGCTGGGCCAATTGCAGAACCATTTCGCCCAGATGGCAGACCGGCTGCACGGCTATAACCGCTATCTGGAGAGCTTTTCAAAGCGTCTCTCCCACGAACTCAAAACCCCCGTGGCCGTGGTACGTTCATCTTTGGAGAACCTATCTCACGCCGAAACCGAAGATGAACGCTTGCAATACATCGGGCGTGCGGCCACAGCGACCGAACGCTTGCGACAAATCCTCAACGGCATGAGCGAAGCAGCCCGTTTGGAACAGAGTTTTGATCACGCCGACAAGGAAGACTTCGATCTGGCAGAGGTGGTCAGTCAGGCAAGCGCGGCCTATAAGGCCTTGGATCCAGATCATCAATTTGTCTACACAGGACCGGAGGCCGGCATCAACCTTGTGGGCTCCCCAGAACTACTAGTACAAATGCTAGACAAACTGGTCGATAACGCGCGCGACTTCACACCCGAAAACGGTAGGATTGAAATACGTCTGTACCAACACCCGGAACACTGCCAGATCGACGTGTTTAACGAAGGTTCAAGCTTACCCACCAGCTCCGGCGTCAACATTTTCGAGGCGTTTGTATCCCAGCGTGAAGGCAAAACCGAGGGGCATCTTGGCCAAGGGCTGTTAATTGTGCGCTTGATTGCCGACTTTCTCGATGGCCGAGTTGACGCTCAAAACCAGCGCCTGAATGGCATTGACGGCGCTTGCTTCCGCGTTATCATCCCAAAGCTTCCGGATAAACCAAGGACTGACCCGTGACCGCCCAAACCCTCGCACTGGATTTTCACCCCCTGCGCCCTGACCTTTATCAGGAGCTGCATTCGCGTCCGTTTCAGGTGTTACCACCGCAGGCAAGGGTAAGCCACATTGCAGTGTTGACCACATCGGAGCAACGCAAAAGCCAGTTTAAACATCTGCAAAGCCTACACCGAATGCTGGGGCAACCCTGGCCAGAGGAGGAGGTCACTTGTTACGAGCAAACTTTTGATCAGTTGCGCATTCGCCGCGAGGTCCATCTGGAATTTACCGCTTACACTTTTACCAATCTGGCTCCGTCCGATGCCGAGCCCTTTGAGGAAACGGGTGTCAGCGCGCTGCCCCATGGCTGGCTCGAACAACTCGAAGGCATAGTGGTTGCCGCCTTTCATATTGACGTTGGCCCGTCGGTGGAACACGCCCGCAACGAACCCGCGTTTATGCGTCGACATTTTGAGGGCATGCGCTTGGTAGGCAGCAGCCCTCAAGAAGGAGCTGCTCGGGTATTAGGCACTTTTCAGTTGCACTCAGATAACTTCGGCCGTTTCATGGTGCTCAATTACAGCATGTCGGATAGCCAATTAGGCAGGCTCGTTCAACGGTTGATGGAAATCGAAACCTATCGTTTGATGTCTCTGTTGGCACTGCCCGTTGCCCGCGAAATCACACCTGCCCTGAATGATATGGACCAGCAACTGACCGTCATCACTCAGGCATTGGCTGACAACGAAACCCAGAATGAACAGACCATTTTGGCCGAACTCACGAATATTGCGGCCAAAATCGAAGCCTTTCGTGCCCACTCCACATTTCGGTTTTCCGCCACCAAAGCCTACCATCAGCTGGTGTTGACCCGCCTTGAAGAGCTGCGAGAAGACGAAGTGTCGGGCCATCTCACTATCTCTGAGTTTATGACTCGCCGACTAACCCCTGCTGTCAAAACCTGTGAATCCGTCAGCGTGCGACTGGAAGACCTTTCCCGTCGGGTAGACCGCGCGTCTGACATGATGCGAACTCGGGTGGAGCTGGCCATCCAAAGCCAGAATCAGCAGCTACTGAGCTCCATGGACAGGCGCTCAAAAATCCAACTGATGATGCAGCACACAGTTGAAGGCTTCTCGGTTGTCGCTATCACCTACTATCTGATCGGTCTTCTGAAGCTAGCGTTGGATTCCATTTACGAAGCAGGGATTATCTTCAACAAAACTCTGGCGCTGGGGATTGCCATTCCCGCTACACTTGCACTGGTGTATCTAGCGATTCGGTTTGTTCACCATCACTTTATCCGCATGGCAAGACGGCAGTAGCAAAAGGCCTTAGCCAAGGCTCTCGTCTCCGGCAAACTGTCGGTAAAACTGCTGCGCGGTGCGGCCATTTCGTACGCCTTTTTGGGTGGCGAAGCGGATGGCTTCACGGTGCAGGTGTTCCCTGTCGACCACGCTCGGGAAAAACGTATCCACTGCCTGCAAATACCCCTCTTGGGGAAACGCGTAAAAGGACAACTGCAAACCAAAGCGATCAGCCAAAGAAACCTGCTCTTCAATAGCTTCCGCAGGATGAATTTCGCCATCCTGAGTATGACCCTTGAGATTGTCGGACATAAATTCCGGCATCAAATGACGGCGATTAGATGTGGCATAAACACGAACGTTCTCTGGCGGTAATTCCAGCGAACCTTCAAGCACGCTTTTCAGCGCTTTATAACCGGTCTCACCCACATCAAACGACAAGTCGTCACAGAAGATAACGAAGCGGAACGGCAGATCACAGATGTCATCCACAATCTCCGGCAAGTTCACCAAGTCGTCCTTATCCACCTCAATAATTCTCAAACCCTGCTCTTGGTAGCGATTCAGCAGCGCCTTGATAAGGGATGATTTCCCCGTTCCTCGGGCTCCCCAAAGCAGCACGTTATTGGAGGGCTCTCCGGCAAGAAAGCGCTCTGTGTTGCGGGCAAGCGCCTTTTGCTGACGATCAATACCCGTTAGCGAGCCCCATTGCACCGGGTCTAACCTTCGAACGGCGCGCAAGCCCGAGCGGTGGCGACGCCACACAGCGGCCGGAGTTGATGACCAATCAAAGGGTTGGTGTTCAGTCATAAGCTTTCGTCCCGTTTCGTTGAGTACAGATGTGCTTCCCGGTTCCCTGCCGGGGAAGCCAGTTGTCAGTATATCGGTACGAGCTATAGGCAGGCTATCGAAGCGGCTAAAAGCAAAAACGGCGCAGAGGTTAAACCCCTGCGCCGTTTTTTAGGGTCAGACTGACTCTAATCAGAATTGAAACTTGAGGCCAACCTGCGCAGTATCGAAATCTGGGCCATCGTTATTCAGCTGACCGTTAAAATCATTTTCATCAATGTCTACGTTATAGCGGTTATATTCCAGAAAGGTAGTCAGGTGCTCTGAAATGCGGAAATCAACACCTGCACCTACAACGGGGCTTACATCGTCATAGGTCTCGTCCTCGTCAAAAGCGTCCACGTCAAGCGCCGCAGCGAATGCACCCGCTTTGGCGTAGACACCAAAACTACTTGATAGCGGTAGTCGACCGATGACCACAAGCGCGCCGCCTTTTAAGCTTGCCTTCGTGTCGTCTTTACCGAAATTGCCGAAGTCCACATAGTTCGCTTCCAAGCCAAAGAACTCGTTGAACTGGTAACCTAACCCCGCTCCATAAAGATCATTCGAATCATCGAAATCCCCGCCGTGCGATTTATAGCCACCATAACTACCCTTAATGTATGGACCGGAGGCGTCACGATCAGAAGAGCCTTGCGCCAAGGCTACAGGGGCTGCAAAAACACTGGCAGACAAAATCGTGGCACAGGCAATACGAGCTTTAGAGTTCATAATGCATCATCCTCACTAGTTAAGAGTTCTATTCGTTAATAGCGTTCTTCGGGTGGCTGAGTAATTCCACTCACTGCCCCCGAAATACGTGCTCCCACCCTAGTGGCTCTGATGGCAGTTTTGGGTTACATCCAAACTAAAATCTCTTCATACTCTCTTAATTCTCAAAGAAAAATTAAAGAAAACCAAAGAGATAGAACAAAACCACCAAAAACTCCAATTACTCGAAGGTACAGGACAAAGGATTTCCAAGAGGTTTTTCGAGCTGATAAGGCCAACAAAAAGCTATTCGGCTGAGGGCTTGTCAGCGGAAGATGTGGCAGAATCGTCAGGTTCGGAGGTAGCAGAGCTGGGAGCCTGACGCATCAGAACCATGCCACCTTGAAGCAGTAGATTTTTCAATCTAGGATCAGCCTGCTCAGCAACGCCCACGGCAAAAGCCAAAGCAGCAGCCTCAAGTGGATTTTGAGCGATCAGCGACCGCAAAACCTCAACGGGGGATGCGGAACCAGAGGCTGACGCGCCGCCCTCGCTATCTTTGCGGGATTTGGCAGGGCGAGTCATTCGATAGAAGAACAGTGCGAGCAAGCACAAGCATGCAAACCCGGTAATCGCCATGGCCGCTGGCTTCCCCACAAGAGGAGCCAGAGCCAGAGCCGCTGCATTAACCAAAAAATAAAAGCCGGTTACTAACAGCGCGGTAAGCAGCACCAAGGCCAACACCACACCGGTGATGGCCGCAACAACTTTACGAAGGGTGCTTTGGATCGTTGCAGAGTCGGGCAGCATTAGCGATCGAGCATTTTGCCTACGATAACACCTGCCAAAAACATGAGGATGATACTGAGAAACGGCCTCTCCTCAATTTTGTGTTCCACACCCTCTACGGTTTGCGAGCCCGCCTCTGTAGCGCGAGTAAGGGCGGCATCGCCGCGCTTGCGCAGATTATCAAACACGGCTTGAGCCTCGCGGCTGATTTCATCTTTCAGGTTACTGGCATTGGCCTTCTGGCCATCTGCAACAGCCTTGGTAAGTGATGCCATATCTTCCCGCAGCAGCTGGAGATCTTCTTTAACGCGGGCATAATCATCTTTTGCTGTTTGCTTTTCCATGAGCTGTCTCCTGATCCGATTCCTGAGTTCATTCGACGACGGTCTGGGCTAGACTGGCTACGTATAACCATGCAAGACCGCTCGCAAACTACTGTAGCATAGGGTTCCCACTTCGTAACTGTACACTAACCCAGCAGAAAGCGGAGCACCTGTAATGGGTAACCTGCTACGTTTTGTCACTGACATTTGAATGCGAACGCGCCATGATAAAACTCCTCGGTAAACAGCGGCCCCTTGGGGCGTCGGAACCAAAAACAAAGGACGAGCTAATGCCTATGCTGACTTCAACCTCTCGTAAGATTTTAAACGGCGTAAAAACTGGTTTGTTGTCGTTGGTACTATCGGGATTCGCGGCTTCGACGACAGCCGACGACCGTTTGTATATCTTTACCGAGAAGTATCCACCCTACAACGATACTGTTTCTGGTAAGGCGTTTGCCCATGGCGAAAACGATATTACCGGTATCTGTAGCGATATGGTTAAAGCCGCCCTCGCCCGGCTGGATTACGACTATGTTATGAAAATGCGGGCATGGAGCTATGCCTATAACTGGGTTCAGGAACGTGAAAACCATGGTCTTTTTTGCACCGCCAGAACGGATGAGCGTGAGAGCCAGTTCCAATGGGTAGGCCCGTTAGCATCCATTAAATGGACGCTTTTTGCAGCTCCAGATTCAGATATCAGTCTGAACTCCCTTGACGATGCAAAAGATCTACAGATTGCTGGCTACAAGGGTGACGTAATGTCGGATTATCTGATCGACAAGGGATTCAATGTTCTCACTGCCGTTTCAGGCGACGTGAACACACGGCGGCTGATGCTGGGACAAGCGGATTTGTGGGTAACGGACGGCTTGGTCGGCCCACTGGTCGCCAAAGAAGAGCATGGCATAACCGGCCTAAAGCCGGTGCTGGTGTTTCGAGAAACCCCCATGTACTTGGCTTTCAGTAACAGCACTGACCCCACTATTGTTGCCGCCTTTCAGCGAGCGTTAGACGAGGCCCGCAAAGCCGGTGAGTTGGATAGAATTGAAAACAACTACAGACAATAATTTGAGACTTTATGCGTCACCAGAGGCCACCTAGGGCCCTGGTGGCTCATCGTCACGAATACGCAAAAAGCTTGCAAAGCGTGGCAGGCCGGTTGCTGTTAAGCCGTAGTACTTGAAGGTTATATGCGTTCCCGGTGCGGGCGGGTGCGCGCGGATCTCATCATTAAACCCTGTTCCGATGCGAAAACGGCGGCCATTTGGAAGCTCTACTTTCAGCGCTCCCATCATGCCCCGCAGGCGCCCTTTGCCTGCTATGCGCTCAACCACCACAGCCTCTGCATCTTCAAAGGCTTTCACCTTCAACAGGTCATCAGAGCGGCCTGCCTCGTAAGAGCTTTCCCGCCGCTTTAACATGAGGCCTTCACCACCTTCAGCGATAACCCTGTCCAAATCAGCCATCAACGCAGAGTGTGAGGAAGTTGGCTTTTGTTGCACCAGCTTCAGGTAGGGTGAATCCGCACTGTCTATCAGTGTCTGCAACCGCTCATAGCGTTCATGAAATGGCCCGGCGCCCGGCAAATCAAATACATGAAATCGGATACGGCGCCATTCGACGTCAATGGGCGCCTGCTTACGAACTGCACCGGACAGCTCCGCAAAGCGTTGCCGCCCCATCCATAGCTCACCATCCAAGGGAATATCAGGCAAGCCAGCGATGAACCAGTCTGGTGCCCTATAAACATTGCCGTTACGGGATAAAAACACATGCCCGCTCCAATAAGCCCTTACACCGTCCAGCTTTTCGCTGACCCAGTAATCCTCTAGGACAACTCCCTGTTTATAAGTGCTGGCGAGAGGTACCAGCGGCGGTTCAATCTCACTGGCACGTGCAGCACCCATCAAAAGTAGAAATAGGGCTGGAATGAACCCCCATGTACATATCAATTGCATACGTCTAATCCTTAACGTTTATCTTCCTTTTACCCGACTAAAAACCTACATAGACAAGCCAGACTTCTCAACCAAATCCGCCAACAGAGCATTGAATTGTGAGCGTTCGCATACTTTTATCAAGGCATCTGTACCTGAGCAAACACTTGTGACCGACTGGCCAAAGTAGCCAGCAAATCGGTCAATGACGGCAAGCAACACGATGGCTATACTCCTGCAAGCACATATATAGCCTCAAGGCATTATCACAAAAACCAAGGAGAAGATTGATATGAGCGATTTGAAAACCAGTTTCGACGAGGCGGTAAACTACATTCAGACTGCGGAAGGCGATTTCAAGCCGTCCAACGAAATGAAGCTGGAGTTTTACGCACTGTACAAGCAGGGCACCGAAGGCGACGTGTCGGGCAAGCGCCCGGGCATGATGGATTTTGTTGGCCGCGCCAAGTATGACGCCTGGGAAAAGTGCAAAGGCATGTCAAAAGATGAAGCCATGCAAAAGTACATCGACAAACTCGAATCCCTCAAGTAAGCCAAGCTGCTCTTCGATCCCGGCTTGGAAGATACCGCCGGGATCGCTTCTCTGCCTATGTAACGATTAACCTGAAGAAGCACTCAACGGTCGGTTACATTCAAATTGAGCGCATCGTAAGTACGGTTGTTCGGCGGGCGAATCACAAAATTATCGCTGTGTGTTTGCCCGGGGATAGATTTGGGAGTACTGAAGCGAAACTCGACTGGGATCTCCGAACGTCCTAGATCGGTGCGGCCATCACCGGGCTGCAACGCAAGCGGGTCTAAATAAAAGTCTCCTTTTCCTACCTGCTGAACTGGAATACCCTCGGCTGGCTCTGTCAGAGCGCCCTCAATGACCGTTTCTGATAGAGCGTCTTCCTCAATTGAGCTAAAAGAGATGGTCTCCAGAGTGGAGCGTTCCTCAACTTCAAATACCTCATTCTCGCCGGAACTGGTCTGTGCGTTTGCCAATCCTGCTACCATGAGTAATAGAAAAGCAGGAACACACCTAGAACGAAACGATTCAGGCGATCCAGCAATACGTTGTAACAGATTCATGGCGTCCATCCTCCAAGACACATCCTGTTTTAAATGTGTCAAATTTTAATCAGTCTATCGCCAAACCGTCCGTATTTCTCAGTAGATTGACCGTTTTGTGACATCTTTCACTGGTGAATATGATTCGATCGTCACGCTTGCAGCCTCTTTGTTCCCGCTACACACTCACTTTGCAAAAACAGGAGCAGTCTTGAAGACACCACTTATCACCCGACAGGGCTACGATGACCTGCAAAAAGAACTTGATGAGCTCTGGCGATTTGAACGCCCGGAGATCACCAAAAAGGTTACTTGGGCAGCCAGTCTTGGTGATCGCAGCGAAAACGCAGACTACCAGTACAACAAGAAGCGGCTTAGGGAAATTGACCGCCGGGTGCGTTATTTAAGGCGCTGTTTGGACAACCTTAAAGTGGTAGAGCATCATCCAGAGCAAGAAGGGAAGGTTTTTTTCGGAGCTTGGGTAGAAGTCGAAAACGATGATGGCAAAACCCTGAAATTCCGAATCGTAGGCTACGATGAGATATTCAACCGCAACGATTACATTTCCATTGATTCGCCCATGGCCCGGGCTCTGCTAAAAAAGCAAGTGGGCGACGAGGCTGAGGTAAGAACCGATGCAGGAACAATCACTTGGTATATCAACAGCATTGCTTACGATAAATAGTGCAACTGGCCAACCACTCTTCTTGAAGCTTTTCCATCAAGCATAAAAAAACCCCGTAAAAACGGGGTAAGGCTAGCGCTGTGCTGGAGGTAGAAACAAGCGGCTATACATGCTTGCTTCAAACTACCCATCCTATTCTCCACACCCTGCATTACCCAGCCCTTGCCGGTGAGTTACCTTTTGGTCAGCCTCTGTATTGGGAATTAGGTTGTACACTCTAGGTAAGGCCTATAGCTTTCGGACAACGAACCTTATATTCGCTTCCAGCTTTGGAGATAGCACAATGAATACACAGAAGCTCCTGAATATAGCTCTAGAAGGCATAGACGCCGTGGGTTACCGCCTTGACCAGATGGGCATTACCGGAAAAGTTAACCGCCATAACATTGCGGCTTTTTTGATGTCAGAACAGAAGCATCTAGAAGGTGAGTGGGACAGCATTCAGGTTCGCTTGAACCTTCGTCGCTCACAGTTTGAGCGCATTACCCAACAAATTGAAACCCGTGCCGACACACTGGTCGCTCCAGTAATGTCACAGGTAAAGCGGTTCCGCCCGAGCCACTAAGACTCGGATACGGTCGGTTTCTGTCCCGCAACTGCGCCAGCACTAACAGATTCGTTTTCCTGCCCCGCCTGCTTAACTCTGATGCGTTTTCGTACATGAGTGGGGGCAGGCATATACACCGCGACCGTAAGGCCTGGCGGTTGCGCTTCTTCGTCCGTGTCACTCAGCACAATCCGCCCTTTGTGAATTTCCGCAACGGCGCTCACCAAACTGAGCCCCAGACCATTGCCGGGAAGCGAACGGCTCTTGCCAACCCTGTAAAAGCGCTGAAACACCTGATCTTTCTCATCGTCAGGAATACCGATACCGCTGTCCCTGACTTCGAAAACGGCGTCGCCCCCCTCCTTCCTCACAACCACGCCAATGGCACCCTGCTCGGGCGTATATTTGATAGCATTGTCAATCAAGTTGCTGATCATCTGAAATAACAGGTCTCGGTCGCCTTCAATGATTACACCGGGCTCAAGGGACTGCTCAAACGTCTGTTCTTTGTCTTCCGCCAAGGCTTCATAAAGCTCGCAGGCATCTGACACCAACTCATCCAGTGCCACCCGCTTCATGTCAGAAGAATTACCTTTCGTCTCCAAGCGCGCGATACGCAAAAGAGCATTAAAGGTGGCAAGTAGTTGGTCCGCTTCTGCAACCGCACGGCCTGCTTGCTCGCGGGCCTCATCGTTATCCACGGACATCAAGGTGTTTTCGAGTTGGTTTCTCAGGCGGGTGAGAGGAGTGCGAAGGTCGTGGGCAATGCTGTCAGACACATGGCGAATGCCTTCCATCAAGTAGACAATCCTGTCCAGCATTTGATTCAGGTTTTCTGCAAGCTGATCAAAGTCATCCTCTGTACCACGGGTGGGTATGCGCAGTGAGAGGTGTCCGTTCATGATTCGTCGGGAGGTATTGTTGATGACCTCGATGCGGCGAATGGTGTTTCGACTCATCAGGTAACCGCCGAGCAGCGCCAATGCAAGGGTGATCCCCATTCCCCAGTTAATGGCGGTTTCAATCACTCGTTTGAGATTAGTGAGTTCGTCGACATCTCGGCCGACCAGTAACCTCAACCCACCCTGAACTTCAAAAATTCGAGCCCGGGCCAAGCGTTCCGGCCCTGTCCAGCCCACTGCAGAGCTAAGCGTGAAGTTAACCCAGCCGCCCTCTGAGGGGCTGCCTTCCGGCCAGGTTTCTAGGTTACCTGCCAGTTTGAGAGAATCTTCGGTGGTCAGTAGATAGATCGTTTTTGCATTGGGATCGCGGGCAACCCGCTCACGAATAATCGTGATCAGACCATTTACACCACGCCCTCTGTACTGCTCCGCCAGCCCGGCGATTTCTGCTTCAATGGTCTCGTCGGTCTGAGCGGTCATAAAACCCGCTGTGCGCCAGTAAATAAAGGCCAGTAACAAAAATACCGAGGTGGCAAACACCACCATGTACAGCAAGGCAAGCTGGAAGGACGATGTCCTGAGCTGGCTAAGTAGTTTCACGAAGCATGTATCCTGCACCACGAATGGTTTGCAGTAAGGGGGTCTCGAATTCCTTGTCGATCTTTGCCCGTAGACGGCTTATGTGCACGTCGATCACATTAGTTTGGGGATCAAAATGATAATCCCAGACTTTCTCCAACAGCATGGTTCGGGTGACCACTTGACCAGCATTACGCATCAAGTACTCCAGCAACCGGAACTCACGGGGTTGAACGTCAATGTTCTGGCCAGAGCGTTTTACCGTTCGTGCCAACAGATCCATTTCCAAATCGGCTACCCGAAGCACGGTTTCGGTTTCTGCAGACTGGCGGTTCCGCCGAACCAGTGACTCAATTCGGGCGAGAAGTTCCGTAAAAGAAAAAGGTTTGGTCAGGTAATCATCACCGCCGCCCCGCAAGCCTTCAACACGATCATCAACATCGCCCAAGGCGCTCAGTATAAGTACCGGCACCTGATTTCCCGTGGCGCGGACCGTCTTAATAATAGAGAGCCCGTCCATGCCCGGGAGCATACGGTCGACAATCATGATGTCGTACTCTTCACTGGCGGCCATCATCATGCCGTCTTTGCCGTCGGCAGCATGATCGACTACGAAGTCTGATTCCTTCAGCCCTTTAACAAGATAATTTGCTACGTCCTGATCGTCTTCGATTACCAGCGCTTTCACCGGATCTCCTCCTGATAGCGGATTACATTAACAACAGAGTACGAATATCTCGGGACACCGGCCAGTTACGATCTTGTAAGAGGGTGTCGCTAATGGCGACGGGCGACCTTAGATCGGCAACCAGTGCAAGCTATCTGCGGTGGTGCCAGAGGGCCGATATTCCGCACTTACCCAGCCGTCATAACCCATTTTGTCGATGGCAGAAAAAACATTCGAAAAGTTAATCTCTCCGGTTCCCGGCTCATGCCGGCCCGGGTTGTCGGCAAACTGGATATGCCCAATCCATGGCAGCAAGCACTCCATGGATCGCACCAGATCGCCCTGCATGATTTGCATATGGTAGATGTCATATTGCAGGCGCAGGTTATCGACATCCACATCCTCAATCAGCGCCATGACTCTAGCAGACGTATCAAGGAAAAAACGAGGCATATCGACCCGAGAGTTTATTGCCTCAACACACAACGTAATACCGTCATCCTCCAACTTATCCGCTGCCCAGGCCACATTCGCCACCAGCGTTTGCCAGGCCGTGTCTTCACTCAGTTCCACCGGTTTCAATCCAGCCAGGCAGTTCAACCGCTTACACCCCAACGCTCGCGCGTACTCAATTGCCTGTTCTACACCTGCACGGAACTCATGAACCCTATCCGGCAAGCATGCAATCCCACGTTCCCCGGCATCCCAATCACCAGGGGGTAGATTGAACAGAACCTGAGTCAAACCGTTTTCTTCCAACGCCTTGGCCAACTCGTCCTTAGGCCACTCATAGGGGAAAAGATACTCCACGCCAGTAAACCCGGCCTCAGCCGCTTTGGCAAAACGCTCGGTAAACGGCATTTCGGTGAATAGCATCGATAGATTGGCAGCAAAACGCGGCATGGCAGTTACTCCTTAGATCCCGAGTCAGCAGCACCAAGGCGGGCGCGGTTAATATGCTCCAGTTCCAGCAGCAAGCCACTGTGATCAGCGTCGCTGTGACCATTAGCAACCAGAGACAGGTATTCATTATGCACCTGCTGTGACAAGGGTAGCGTCAATCCTTCAGCGCGGGCTTCATCCAAAATCATCCGCATGTCTTTCAACTGGATACGCGCTGGTGCTCCGGGCGTAAAATCTCGGTCGATCATGCGCTGACCATGCAACTCAAGAATCCGGCTGCCAGCGAACCCCCCCATAAGCGCCTCCCGCACAGCTGCCGGATCAGCCCCACCTTTGGCAGCCAACAACAGAGCCTCAGACACAGCCCCGATGGTAATCCCGACAATCGCCTGGTTAGCCAATTTGGCAAGCTGCCCGGCGCCCACAGGGCCAATTCGGGTGCTCTTGCCCAGCACCTCGAATATCGGTTGCGCCCGAAGAACATCATCCTCAGAACCCCCAGCCATAATGCTCAATCGTGCTTCCTCTGCCCCCAGAGTTCCACCGGAAACCGGCGCATCCACATACCCAGCACCCTGTTCCGCCGCAAGTGCAGCATGCCGACGAGCCACCGATGGCTGAATGGAGCTCATATCAATCACCAGAGCGCCCGGCTTAATGGCTTCTATAGCACCGCTAGCAACCAACACCTGCTCTACCACATCGCTGTTTTCCAGCATGGTGATAATCACATCGGCGGTTCGCACTGCGTCAGCGGGAGTGGCCGCGACAGTTGCCTCGGCAGAAAACGGCTCACACTTGCTGGCGGTGCGATTCCATAAATTCATGGAAAAACCTGCATCCAGCAGATTACGGGTCATGGGTGCGCCCATGAGGCCGATGCCAAGAAATGCGATTCGGGGGAGTTTTTCGATCATAGGAGTGGGTCTCTATCCAGCATCGGTGGAGGAGGCAATTGGGCAGGCGTTTCCAAAACACGCTGTAAATACATCCATGTACGCTCGGCTCCGCCATCCATGGCTCCGCACGGTTTTGGAAACGCCTGCCCAATCGCCTCTTATACTTGAGTGCATTACACACCACACAAACAAAAACGCCACCAACCGGTGGCCGGTGGTGGCGTTTTCAGGACACTTGCAGATGCTCTACCTTAATCAGGCAGCTTCCGTCATCTGCGTGCGGATTTTCTTCATGGCATTCTTTTCCAACTGGCGAATACGCTCGGCTGAAATACCGTACTTGTCGGCCAACTGATGAAGTGTTGCCTTGTTATCGGATAACCAACGCTCACGCAGAATATCTTGACTGCGCTCATCAAGCAGCTCCAACGCCTGCATCAAGCGACCGTTAGAGTCCTCAGACCAGTCCGCTTTTTCAAGTTGAACGGCTGGGTCGCTGCGATGGTCTTCTAAATAATACGCCGGCGCTTTGTAGGCGCTATCGTCATCATCATCCATCGGGCCATCAAAGGCAGTGTCGTGGGACGCCAAGCGGCCTTCCATTTCACGCACAACCCTTGGCTCAACACCCAAGTCGTCTGCCACTGCGTGCAGTTCATCGTGACTCAACCACGCCAGCTTTTTCTTCTGGCTGCGCAAATTGAAAAACAGTTTACGCTGGGACTTGGTGGTCGCCACTTTCACAATGCGCCAATTACGCAGAATGAACTCATGAATCTCAGCTTTAATCCAGTGCACTGCGAAAGACACCAGCCGCACCCCGTATTCCGGGTTAAAGCGCTTGACAGCTTTCATCAAGCCAACGTTACCTTCCTGAATCAAATCCGCCTGCGCCAATCCATAACCGGAATAGCTGCGGGCTATATGGATAACAAAACGCAAGTGGGACAACACCAGTTGGCGAGCTGCATCTACGTCTTCTTCGTAGTGCAGCCTCTCGGCCAACTCTCGTTCTTCATCCACGGTGAGTACCGGAATGCGACTCGCGGCCTGAATATATGCCTCAAGATTTGCGCCCGGAACAAGTTTTTCAATGAGCTGTAAGCTCGTACCCATGTTGTATCCTCCGAACCTGACGGTCGCATAATATAACGAATAAAAATTAGACCGTCACGAACCCTAAAAGTTCCCGAATCCCCAAGTAAAACGTTTCAAATCAACTAAATGGAGAATTCTCCCTAACTTTAACTGCTTACGAACCTACTCCGGAATGCATCTTACTTCAATACGGTCTTTCCGCAGTCCGGATCATCAACCACCGGCAATTTCCCCCGGCTCAATGTCATCAAGATGGCGCTTTACCGCTACCCAAGCGCCCAGCCAGCCTAGCAGCATTGCGGCAATAATCAACGCAAACCCACCATCAAGACTTAAGCCGTTCAGTGAGAAGTCACTGCGGTACAATCCAGCGAGGCGTTCAACGGGGCCACTCAGCCACCACAGGGATAGCTGCAGCAGTATCAAGGCAACAGCGCCACCTCCAAGACCAAACCAGGCACCGGTATAAAGAAAAGGCCTGCGCACAAAACTGTCTGTACCACCAACCAGTTTGGCGACCAGGATCTCATCACGACGGCTCTCTATGGACAGCCTCACGGTATTGCCAATCACCAGTACCACAGCTGCGGCCAGCAATATGGCAAGCGCCCATACTGCCCGCGCAAGCAGGTCTGTCATGGCGTTAAGGCGCTGCAACCAGCCTAGATCCACCTGCACCCGCTCAACTCCCTCCATACCTTCTATAAACGTTACCAGAGCCGCAACACCGTCGGCAGACCGAGCACTTTCCTCTGGCGTGACCAGCAACGTGTGAGGCAAGGGGTTCTCTTCTAAATAGTCCAGAGCATCATCCAGGCCCGACGATGCCCGGAACTCTGCCAAGGCGCGATCGCGATCAATCAATTCCAGCTCCGCTACACGGCCATCTCCGTCGATTTCACTAGCCAGAGCCTGAGTCTGCTCAAGACTAGAGCTCATTTTCATGTAGGCAGTCACTCGCGCACTGCTTTCCCACCCGGCACTCACGCCTTGCAGACTGGCTAACAATAATAGAAGCGCAACCGGCAAAGCCAAAGCCACGCCCATAACGGTCCACGTCATCAGGCTTGCCACCGGCGTTCGCCACATGCGAACTGCGCTGTCACGAGCTACTTTTCGGTGATGTGTAAAATAGGATTCAGCCTGCTCGCTCCAAGGGGACCGAGACGTTTTGGCGCCTCTTTCAGCGTCTGCCTTACGGAGCTTGGGTGAAGGATCAGCGGCCACCGGCACCTCCCTGAAGCGGGTTACCACCGGCAACCAGATTACCGTGATCCAGCGTTAATGTGCGCCGGTTCATCTCGTTGATCAGAGCAAGGTCGTGACTGGCTATGAGCACGGTTACGCCAACCTGACTGAACTGCGCAAACAGGTTCATGATATCTGCCGACAGTTTTGGGTCCAGATTACCCGTGGGCTCATCCGCCAACAGTAGCGGTGGCTTGTTCACCACAGCCCGCGCAATGCCTACGCGCTGCTGTTCACCGCCCGAGAGCTGTAAGGGATTCATTTTTTCTTTGCTCAGCAAGCCAACCTTATCCAGCGCAGCTCTTACCCGCCGCCCAACGTCACGCGGCGTAGCGCCCATAACTTCCAAAGGCATGGCAACGTTGTTGAATACGGTACGATCAAAAAGCAGCTGGTGGTTTTGAAACACTACGCCAATGTGGCGACGTATATAAGGAATTTGTCGCCTTGGCAGACTATTCAATATTTGACCACCAACCACCACTTCCCCTGCACTGGGGCGTTCCATAACCATAAGCAATTTCAGCAGGGTACTTTTGCCCGCACCAGAATGCCCTGTCAGAAAGGCCAGCTCACCACGGGCTAGATGAAAATTCACCTGTCGCAATGCAGTATGATCGCTGTCATACCGCTTGGTAACCTGACGAAATTCGATCATGGCGGACTATTGCTCCACAAGTTCAGGTGGCTCGACAAACTATTCTGCAAACAATGCGTCCACAAAGGTTTCGGCATCGAAGCTGCGCAGATCATCAACTTGCTCACCCACACCGATAAAGCGAATAGGAAGCTGCAACTGGCGAGCAATGGCGAACACGATACCGCCTTTGGCTGTACCGTCCAGCTTCGTTAAGGTGATACCGCTTACGCCAACCGCCTTCTGGAACACTTGTGCCTGACTCAGTGCGTTCTGCCCTGTGCCCGCATCCAGGACCAGCATGACTTCGTGAGGGGCGGTGTCATCTAGTTTTTTCATAACCCGAACGACTTTTTCCAGCTCGCTCATCAGGTTATCTTTATTCTGCAACCGGCCTGCCGTATCCGCGATCACAACATCTACGCCACGGGACCGACCTGACTGGATCGCATCAAAAATCACCGATGCGCTATCAGCGCCGGTATGTTGAGCAACCACAGGAACGTTATTACGCTCACCCCAAACCTGAAGCTGCTCAACAGCGGCAGCACGGAAGGTATCACCTGCCGCCAACATGACGGACTTGCCTTCGCTTTGGAGCTTTTTCGTAAGCTTGCCGATTGTGGTGGTCTTGCCTACGCCGTTCACGCCGACCATCAAAATGACATAAGGCTTAGTTCCCGCATCAATCGTCAGCGGCTTGGTGACATCCTTTAACAAGCCGTGCAATTCATCACGCAACGCCTTGCGCAGTGCTTCGCCGTCTTTTAGTTGGTTGCGCTGGAGTTTGTCGGTAAGGGATTCAATAATTTCTGAAGTGGCAGTCACGCCCACATCGGCCATCAGCAGAGTGGTCTCAATTTCCTCCAGTAGGTCTTCATCGATCTTCTTGCCAACCGCAAAAAGATCAGCCATACCACCGGTGAGGCTCGCTCGGGTTTTACCCAAACCCTGCTTGATGCGCTCG
Organism: Marinobacter salexigens; assembly: GCF_018860765.1. Lineage (GTDB taxonomy): Bacteria > Pseudomonadota > Gammaproteobacteria > Pseudomonadales > Oleiphilaceae > Marinobacter > Marinobacter salexigens_A. The sequence goes on along the minus strand of NZ_JAHKPV010000001.1, from coordinate 866,566 downwards.
AATACGCTGAGCTGGGGCGCAGCTTCTGGCTCCGGTATCTTTTCTGGTTCGGGTGCAGGCTCAGGCTCTGCCACTGTCTTCGGTGCAGGGGCGGCTGGCGCTTCCGCAGGCTCTTCTGGCACGGGCTCGGGGGTAGCGTCCGGAGCTTTGCGCTCAACCGGTGCGGCGGGTGCGGGACCTTTCAGAGCCTCCGGTTTGCGCTGGGGCACGGGCTTCGGCCGCGGAACCCGACGTCGGTTGCTGGCGATATCCAGAACAAATACGAATACAAGAAGGGCCAAAAGGCCGACTGAAATCCACTCTGCCATCATAAAGTCATACCGTCAGTCTGATTGGGCGGGACAAATAAAGCGCACATTCTAGCAGACTGTCCCCGGGAAGTGAGGGTCGTGTGGATTATCATGGAACACCGGTTTTCCGCTAAGATACGCCAGCCAGCAAGAACCCAGTCAGCTTCCGGAGCTTAGGATATGGCGCGAAGAAAACACTCAGGCCCGCGGCCTTCAAGCAAGCCACTAGCCGCCCGTAACCCAGGGGCTGGCGGTGAGTTGCGCATTATCGGCGGCGACTGGCGCAGCCGTAAACTCCGCTTCCCTGACGCGGGAGGGGTGCGCCCAACGCCAGCACGCACGCGGGAAACTCTGTTCAACTGGCTTTCATTTCATTTGGCGGGAAGCGACTGTTTAGATTTGTTTTCCGGCTCAGGCGCGCTTGGCTTCGAGGCGCTTTCCAGAGGCGCCGCCCATGCCACGCTGGTTGACAACAACCCCGCTTTGGCAACGGCGCTGCGCAACAACCTTCGGCTTCTTGGCTCCGAGGCTGGCACGGTTACCTGCACCAACGTAGACACTTATCTCAGCCAGCGGGCGCGGCAGCCGTTTGATATCGTATTTATGGACCCGCCATTCCGGCAGGGCTGGTTAACAACACTGTTTCCGTTGCTGGATTCTCAGGGCTGGGTTAAGTCTGGGGGCTGGGTCTATGTGGAGCATGAGAGCGACCTGCCTACTCCGTCTGCACCCGCCGACTGGCAACTGCACCGGCAAAAAACCGCAGGACAGGTCACTTATTGTCTATACCGAGTCGCTCAGACTGCGGGGCGCAACGAATAGGCCCGCAAATGGGCGGCAAACTCTTCCAGATACCGGATGCCGCTGGCTTCAGCCTCCTTGCACCACTCCATCAATGCGTGGAGCTTGTCCTGTGGTTTGAGGCCACGCTGGCGCCAAAGTGCCTGTAAGTCGTTGCTCATCTCGTAGATCTGGCGCAAAACAGCGTTGCTTTCCAGAGCCGACTCCAGCGTTTCTTTCTCACGTGGCTTTATGAGGGTGACTTCCCGGGACAAAAGCTGCTTGAGCTTTCGGTACCGGGGCCGAATCTCCTCATCCATCAGGCTCTTTTGTTGGCGCAGAACCGGCTCTGTTACACGCTTGCGATACTGGCGCATGATATCAAACCGGTTGTTGGCAATGGCCTGAACGGTTTCGACATCGACGTCTTGCTTACCCGGCACATAATGCGCAATGGGCCGATATCCTTTGGGCTTAGCTAGACCAAACAGCTGGAAAGTGCGGATATAACCCCAGCCGATATCTACCTCGTACCAACGACGCGAGAGTTTGGATGAGTTCGGGTAGGTATGGTGGTTGTTGTGCAGCTCTTCCCCACCAATCAAAATGCCTAATGGAGAAATGTTGCGGGCATTGTCTGCACACTCAAAATTACGGTAACCCATCCAATGGCCAACTCCGTTCACCACACCGGCTGCCCAGAAGGGTATCCAGACCATTTGAACGGCCCATATCCAAATACCATGCACGCCAAACAACGCTAAGTTAATAACCGCCATCAGGGTAATACCCAGCATCTTGTAGCGGCTATATATGTTTCGCTCGACCCAGTCATCGGGAGTTCGCTGGCCGTAACGTTCAAGAGTCTCCGGTGTAGCCGCCGACGCATAGAGCTCCGCGCCTTCAAACAGCACTTTCTTTATCCCAAGCACCACTGGGCTATGTGGATCTTCTGCGGTTTCGCACTTGGCGTGGTGCTTACGATGGATCGCGGTCCATTCTTTGGTATTCTGCGCGGTGGTCAGCCACAACCAAAAGCGGAAAAAGTGCTTCAGTACAGGGTGCAAATCCAACGAGTTGTGAGCTGAATGGCGATGCAGATAGAGCGTTACACTGATGATAGTGATATGGGTCATACCCAAAGCAACTAAAATCAGCTGCATCACTGATAGGTCAAGGAGACCGTTAAACCACATAATTTATCCTCAAATCAAAATCTTGGGCGCCTGCAATTTTTGGCACCGGCACGATTACTTTAGCGTACAGCTGTTAGCTAGAACAACAGCTTTAAAATGCAAATTTGTTACTGTTCACATTTGCGCAATATTACGGCTCACACATTTGACCGGAGACAGTCTGCGTGCCCGAATTACCTGAAGTGGAAACCACACGGCGTGGCATTGCGCCGCACTGTGAAGGCCAAACCATCGATCAAATCAAGGTTCGCAATGGCAGCCTGCGGTGGCCTGTGCCTGAGAACATTGCTGAACAAATGGAAGGCCGGATTATCCGAACAGTGGACAGGCGCGCGAAATACCTGTTCCTGAATCTGGACCATGGTACAGCCATTATCCACTTGGGCATGTCGGGCAGCCTTCGCATCATCACGGATAGCGCGCCAGCACAGAAACACGACCACATCGACCTTGTGCTGAATTCCGGCGTTACTCTGCGCTTCAATGATCCACGCCGATTCGGTTGTTGGTTGTGGGCCGCCCCTGCTGCGGCGCACCCATTAATTGCCAGCCTCGGCCCAGAGCCGTTATCACCGGAATTTAACGGTCGAATGCTCTTCCAACTCTCGCGCTCAAAAAACACCCCAGTGAAAGCCTTCATTATGGACAGCCACGTGGTTGTGGGCGTAGGCAACATATACGCCAACGAAGCCTTATTCAAAGCTGGCATTCACCCCCGACGCAAAGCTGGCCGCATCAGCCTCGACCGCTATCAACGCCTTGCGGAGGCCATTCGCGAAATTCTCAGCGCTGCGATTTTGATGGGCGGCACGACTCTGCGGGACTTCGTGAATAGCGATGGCAAACCGGGCTACTTTGCTCAATCCTTGCTCGTTTATGGCCGAACAGGAGAGCCCTGCCCAGAGTGCGAAACACCCTTGAAGGAAATCCGCATGAGCGGCCGGTCAACGGTGTACTGCACTCGATGCCAGAGGTAGTTTCTTGGCGACTCCCTGCCTAAACCCCATGAGACTGCGCAACTCTCAGCGAATATTCGTTTGAAAATACGCAAATATGATTCATAGTTAACAGAGGATTAACACTCAGGAGACATACAATGACCCGCACTATTTCACGCACCTTGATGGCCACGCTAACGGCTTGCTTATTAGCTTTTTCATCCGTAGGCCACGCCCGCGCTATCGATGAAAGCCCGTCCGCCTTGGCGATGGCCGGTGACGCAGTGTTCGTGCGCCCCGTTCTACTGGCTACTACCGTTGTTGGAGCCGCCGTTTATCTGGTATCCCTTCCGTTTTCTCTACTTGGAGGCAATGCCGCTGAAGCTGGAGAAACGTTGGTAGTAGGCCCGGCGAAAGCGACGTTTGTGCGCTGCCTTGGCTGCACCACAACTGGCCAAAAAACCGAGACTGTCGAGCAGTCTGGTAAGTAACATTCGGGCTTGCCTCTCGTTGGCATCTGCGGCAGCCTGACGAAAATTCTTCAGGCTGTTTATACTTATGATCAACTGGACGTCTCTCGAAACCGTGTTCCTGGACATGGACGGCACACTGCTTGATCTGCACTTCGACAATCACTTCTGGCTGGAACACCTGCCCCAGCGCTACGCTGAACAGTACGACCTGCACCCCGACGAAGCAAAGCACCAACTTATCAGCATGATCATGGCCGAGAGAGGCACCCTGAACTGGTATTGCACCGATTATTGGAGCGAGCGGCTCGCTATGGACATCACTGGCCTAAAGTCCGAAGTCGGCAACCGAATTGGTTACCGCCCTCACGTAGCGAACTTCCTTCAAGCACTCAAAAAAACCGGGCTTAGATCGGTCATCGTAACTAACTGTCACCCCGACCCTCTTGAGCTAAAGCTACAGTGCACAGGCCTCGACAGTTTTGTAGACTGCATTGTTTCTAGCCACCAACTGGGTAAACCCAAAGAAGACACCGCTTTTTGGCAAGACCTACAGCAATTGGCGCCATACCGTGCTGCCACCACTCTAATGGTGGATGACAGCTTCCCCGTTTTAGAAAGTGCTCGAGCCGCAGGCATTGCCCAGTGCTTGGGCATTTTGGCTCCTGATAGCACGCAAGCTGCCCGGGAGACGCATCCCGACATCCCCTGCGTTCATCACTTTGATGAAATTCTGTCCTCCATTCACCAGCAAAGGCCTCTGCCATCTAGTGGCTGAGAGCGCTATAATGCTGTCAAACGCCCATCAAGTGAGGAGACATGGCGGCATCCACTTCGGACGATCAACGGGTAAGACTCGACAAATGGCTTTGGGCTGCGCGATTCTACAAAACGCGCGCTCTGGCCAAAGAAGCGGTTGAAGGCGGCAAAGTTCACTACAACAACCAGCGCTGTAAACCCGGACGACTGGTTGAGTCAGGCGCCACGCTCACCCTGCGCCTCGGCTTTATGGAAAAAGTCGTGATTGTTGACGATATAAGTGAGCGCAGGCGCGGTGCGCCAGAAGCCCAGAAGCTCTACCATGAAACCGAAGACAGCGTAAAAAAGCGGGAAGACCTCTCGTGGCAACGCAAAACCATGCAAGCAGCCCAGCTACCACCAGCCCGTCGGCCTTCCAAGAAAGATCGCCGTGATATTCAAAAATTTCGCGACCAGAACAGCATTTGAGCCACATCGATCTGACGTCGCCCATCTAATTAAGCACCCAGTTTTCAGGAGAACCACCATGGCATCTCGCGACCAGTTCCAGCGTTTTATATTTGAACACAGCCAGGTGCGCGGAGCCTGGGTTCAGCTTAACGAGAGCTTTCTGGAAATATCCCGTCAGGCGCCCTACCCCGAGTCCGTTCGCGGACTGCTTGGCGAGGCGCTGGTGGCCAGCATCGTAATGAGTAGCAGTTTAAAGTTCGAGGGCACCCTATCCATTCAGGCGCAAGGCGAAGGCCCGCTGCGGACACTCATGGCCGAATGCAGTCATGACCGGAAGATCCGCGGCCTAGCGCGATTTGATGAACAGGCCATAAGTGAAGACAGTTTCCACAACCTGCTGGGCGACGGTCGCATGGCGATTACTATTACCCCCAGACAGGGCAACCGCTATCAGGGTGTTGTGCCCCGGGAGCGCGAAACCCTCGCCGGTTGCCTTGAAGAATATTTTGAGCGCTCGGAGCAAATCCCCACCAGCCTGTTTCTTTTTTCCAATGAAAACGGCGCTGCTGGCTTAATGCTTCAACGCCTACCCGGTGCTACCGAGGAGGACAACGAGCTTTGGGAGCGGGTCAATCACCTTGCGCGCACTGTTGAAGCCGCCGAACTGCTTGAATTAGATAGTGAAACCTTACTACACCGCTTGTTTAACGAAGAAACAGTACGGCTTTTCGACGCCGAGGCGGTAGCGTTTCAGTGCAGCTGCTCCAGAGACAGAACCCTCGTCGCGCTAGAAGCCATAGGCAAAGACGAGTGTTACAGCATACTGGAGGAACAGGGCGCCATCGATATGGATTGCCAGTTCTGCCACGAACACTATCGCTTCGATAGAAACGATATAGATCACCTTTTTTCTGGCCACACGCTACACTAGGGCTGGTTATAAATTCGCCCGGAAGTCAGCAATCCTGAGACTTCCGGAGCAGTCGTTTTTTACCGGCGCCTCTGGCATAATAGCGCGCCTGAATTGACCCGATTGTTCAGATTTCCGTCAATTTTGGGCAGGCGACCTGAGCAGTCACTAAGACATCCCGAGGGCGAGGTCGAAGTGAGCAACACTTATAATGATCTGAGTACAGCACAGCTGGTAGAGCAAGCACTGGCGCGGAACGAAGGCCAGCTGGCTTCCAACGGTTCACTAGTCGTTAAGACCGGCGAACGCACCGGCAGATCCCCGATGGATCGCTATATTGTCGAAGAGCCAAGCACCTCTGACAGTATCCACTGGGGGCCGATCAACCGCCCGTTCGACGCGGATAAATTCGATGCTCTTTGGGATCGTGTAGAAGCCTACATTGCTGAAAGAGACAGCTTTGTTTCCCTAGTGCACGTAGGCTCAGACCCTGAGCACTATTTACCCGTGAAGATGACCACCGAGACCGCTTGGCAAAACCTGTTTGGTCGCAACCTGTTCATTCGCCCGGAAAGCTACAATCAGGCTGATAAGCAAGAATGGCAGATTCTGAACGCTGCCAACTTTGAATGCGTACCAGAACGTGACGGCACCAATAGCGATGGCTGTGTGATCATAAACTTCGCCCGTCGCAAAGTGCTTCTAGCCGGCATGCATTACGCAGGCGAGATGAAAAAAGCCATGTTCTCCGTGCAGAACTTCCTGCTCCCGGAAAAAGACGTACTCCCGATGCACTGCTCTGCCAACGTAGGTGAAGACGGCGAAACCTGCCTCTTCTTCGGCCTTTCCGGCACCGGCAAAACCACCCTGTCGGCCGATCCACACCGTTTCCTGATCGGTGATGATGAACACGGCTGGGGCCCGGGCACTGTATTCAATATCGAAGGCGGCTGCTACGCCAAGTGCATCGACCTAAGCAAGAAGAACGAACCCATCATCTGGGACGCTATCCGCTTCGGTGCCATTATTGAAAACGTCACTATTGATCCAGAAACCCGTGAGCCGGATTACACCGACGTTTCACTAACCGAAAACTCACGCTGTGCCTACCCTCTTGAGCATGTCGAAAAACGCGTACTGGAAAACCGTGCAGGTGAGCCCTCGCACATTGTATTCCTGACTTGCGACATGACCGGCGTTCTGCCCCCAGTGTCTATCCTGAGCCGTGAAGGCGCTGCCTACCACTTCCTAAGCGGCTACACTGCCTTGGTTGGCTCTACGGAAATGGGTTCATCGTCCAAGCTCAAGTCCACCTTCTCTACATGTTTCGGCGCTCCATTCTTCCCGCGCCCGGCAGGCGTTTACGCAGAACTGCTCATGAAGCGCATCGACGAATACGGCAGCAAGGTCTTCCTAGTAAACACCGGCTGGACTGGCGGTTCCTACGGCGAAGGCACACGCTTCAGCATACCGACGACCCGTGCGATCATCAGCGGAATTCAAAACGGTGACTTGGATGACGTCGAAACCGAACACTTGCCCACCCTCAACGTGAGCGTTCCAAAGCAAGTACCGGGTGTTGATACCGCCCTACTGAACCCACGCAACACTTGGGCTAGCAAAGACGCGTACGACAAAAAAGCAGAAGAGCTGATCAACCAGTTCGTGGAAAACTTCAAGAAGTTTGATGTTTCCGACTCAATTGTCGCAGCCGGTCCAAAACTGCAGTAAAACTATCGGGCACAAAAGACTCTGAGTGAGTTTTTTGTGCCCGGCACCTTCCGGCTTTCCCGCACAAAAAGGCAGATCAATCCAGATAGACGAACAGCTCTCTGCATTCAATTTTGTCTGCGATATCCACAATTATCTTGTCCACGGTATCGGGTACAGCCCACGGCTTTTGGTAAGCGTAAAGCCACAACTCTGTAAGCAGATTGGCAAAAGGATCCTGCTGCGCATCAACAATCGTACGCAACGCTTCCTTAGCATAAGTGGCGTGAGGCAAAAACGCCTCACTTTCTGGCGCCCCGGACTCATCAAGCCTCGGTGTAGCCGTAAAAACCACTGGTTGATTCAACTCATTACGCAAATAGAACGAATCATCTAGCGACATAGCTATTATTCCTAAGTCCTCTGTAAGGCAGTTTGGACAGCTCGGTAAAGCGCCCCTACAGTTCTATCGAAGACCCACCGAATAAACGTAAAAGTCAGCTCTCCAACTGTTGTTACCGCCATTCGCGCAAATGCCAACATATGACCCAACAACCCACGAGCCTGATCAGCCAACTTCAATGACGACTCGGCAATTTGCTGAATAGTTCTTGAAACCAGATCGTAAAACGTAAGGGTAGAACTAACCGTTGCCTGTGCAAGCACAGCTGCATAATAACCAGCATCTTTCAAAAGAGTAATTAATGCAGCAGATATACGTTCCGCCCAATATGCGGAGAATGAGGCCTCATTGCGGCGCTCGTAGTCCAACCGAACAGGTTGCTTTAAATAATCCAGTGAGCTCTGATGCAGCCTAGACCAGTCATTTGTGTTAGCAGTGTTCCGATAACCAGGCCGCTTGTTCTTACCCATCCCATGAGCATCAACGCTAATGCCCGAGCCATTATCGAGACGGTATTCAAAACCGTTTACAGGTGCATGAATAAACGGCCAGAGAGGCACATTGGGCACCGGGTCCGCACCGTGAGTGCAGCGAAACATTCGCGCTGTCGCGTGAGTAGAGTGCTGGGCGAACCCATCGAGTCCGACCCTCGGCGCCCCAAAGGTATAAACATTAACTTGCTTGCGATAGTGATCTTTAACCCAATCTGCTGTTAGAGAAGCAAGAGCGCCACCAAGACTGTGCCCAACACAGTGAACACCCTGCACTCCGCTTGACGCCAATTGTGGGGCCAGCAGCGACTCGATACCAGACCTCATACTTTCGAAGGCCTGATTAAAGCCTGCGTGCACGGTGGAACCACTTGAGCAGGTTGAATACCCTACATTGCCGTTAGTCAGCCAGTCATGACCATCCTGAGTCCCCCGTATGGCAACTACTTGATGCCCTTGAAAGCGCCCTTTTCCATGACCGACCAAAGCAAACCCCGAAGTCTTCGAAAACAGCCCGAAAAAGCCCCCTGTAGTACCGGTTATCGGCCCATTGGAGAGATCGATATCAAACGAGGCTTTAAGCTCTTGACTCTTTTTTAGGCCAAGATTCGGAATAGTGCTTGGCGCCTGAACTTCATAGACGAGGTCCGCCAACTCGGCGGCAAGGCGTGGCGAAAGTGCTTGCATAACATATCCTTATGATTTGGTTTCCCATCTACAGATGCTACCAATAATGTGCTCGAAGTCGGGGTTATCCGGTATCGGAAAATAGTGATCAATTTCCTCGTTCGTAATATCACAATCAAGATTGCTCAGAAGTTCCGTAATCACTGACTCTGGCTCAATTTGATCCGTTGTGTACTGCCATAGAATATAGTACTCACCCTGATACTTTGCTGCGACCACCTGACGAAGACGAACTTCAATCAACGGCTTACCTGGAGTATTCGAGCGAGTTACCCATTCAGGGAAAAAAAAACGCCCATCATCATCGGTGACAACCGTTTCGGTTTTCACTTCGTCATATGTCGCCTCCCTAATAATTTCCACTCCCTCTAAAGGCACCCCACTATGCAGAAGGCGTCCCTCAACTGGCGGGAATAACTGAACATCGTAGTTTTTTAGAAATCCAAACATTCCTGCATAAACTCCCGTTGCCGTTGAAACGGCCAATGCAATAACAGAAAAAATCCAGAAGCGCTTAAACAAGACAACACCGTCCCGGAACAGAAGGCACAGAGTCAGTAGATGAAGAACATTGGTGTTTTGAGGCAGGGTACTTTCAAATCAATTAACGATGTACTGAAAGTAACTACATGTTCTAAATCCCTGAACGTAACGCCTTCCTGGCTAATTTGAAAATCAACATTAATGTAGGCTGTATTGGGTGTCAATTGTTGGAGACGTTATTTTTATATTAACGAGTAATGTGCAACCGAAGGCGTCATTGACAGTCTTAAGAGTGCCGCCTATTGTCCACCTCAGGATGCCGGCCCAGATCACATGGAAGGATCGCACGCGCCAATCTCTTCCCTGCCAGTCAAAGTGTAGGTATCCGTAAAAATTCTACAGCTCGCTCATTGCTGGGCTCTGCTTCTGAACCAAAAGAGATAAGGATATCCAATGGCAAGGTCTTCATGTTTCGGCCCGTTCGAGCTCAAGAGTGGTGACAGTGACAAAAAACAAATTTTTGGCGGCCATCGGCGCCCGAACGCTGCAAGCTATGTCACCGCATTGCAGGAGGCTCTGCGAGCGGTAGACATTCCCTTAGCCATTGTGGATGGTCAATTCGGGCCCGGCACCGAGCAGGCGCTCAAAATGTTCCAGTGGTGCCTCACGGCGCACCCCTACAGGCGATTCAATCAGTCTTTAGTAACCGACACCTGCAAGGTCACTCAGGCCTTAAGCGGGCGACTGGACACCCAGACAGCCAGTGAGCTTAACCGATGGATCGCCCAAGGCTATGTCAGTACAGGCGACCTTATACGGTTAGACAGCAAACAACTGGACCACGTCGAAGTCGGCGTTGGTTTCCGAGTACTGAGCCACGTGTCGGTTTGTGAGGGCGACGTAGTGCTTTCCGCAGCTGCCGCTGACCTGCTCAGCACTGCCAACAAAAAAGCCGGTGAACGCTGTGTGAAGCTAGTGCTAAATCAGGCGTTTCGGGTAAATGGCGTACCGGTTTCCGGTGCCGTAGTAACCCCGGCAACCCGCTCTCAACATTTGATTGGCCACGCTATCGACTGCAACATTGTTGATGGCAGCAACTGGAACAACAGCCGCACTTTTGCCGCCGGTCGACAGACCGAAGGGGCAACCAACTTTATCGACGATATGAAAAACGCTGGTTACCGCTGGGGCGGAAATTTTTCCAATCCCGATACGCCCCACTTCGACAAACGGCTGAACCCCTATGGCGATGCCTATGAATTCAAGTTCTTCTTCAACCAGCGCATCATCGCCAATAATCACCCGATACCTCTCAAGAACCTAAATTGACCATGAAGCTACTACGTTCATCAATTACTCTAGGGCTGGCGCTGTTGATATCCGCCTGCGCGTCGGCCGACACCGCCACTCATCCACTGGTAGAGGCCTGGCATGCAGGCAAAGCCATCGTCATCACTACCAGCCCCAATCCTGACAACACCGACGAGACTTATGGCGACTTCGCGCACTATCTCAACAACTTTGCCGCTTCTGCTGGTGATCACTGGGCATTTTTTGCACTAGACCCGCAGGCATCGCCCCCCAAACTCCCGATCGAGTTTGGTTTTACCCTCACCCACTACTCTGTCGTTTTCATTAAACAGAATGAAGCTCAAGGTTACGTCTACCCCGGCCCTATTCTGGAGCCTCAGGTGTACGACTTTGTTCAACGACAATTTGAAGGAAGAGAGATTCCTGATTATCTTTACCAGTTTAGTCCGGATGAGGTGCAGGTAGACTTTGAAGAAGAGAATGGACTACTCAGAGTTGATACAAAAACATAACCTGCCAGCATTTGCACGCCATGCGGGAGCAGGTTAGCTCCATTTTCACAGCCTCGGAAAAGCTGGCAGAGCGAAGGGGGTAGGTATGTTAGACCTGCACTATGAACGGTGGTTAGCACTGCTCCCTGAAGCCCCAAAAGACCTAGCGGCGAACGCTTATAAACGTTTACGCGCACACTACGCAGAACCCCGCCGTACCTACCATAACTTTCAGCATATTGACGCGTGCCTCCGCCACTTGGATAGCGTCAGAGATCAACTGACAAATTTTCACGCTATCGAGATGGCCACCTGGTATCACGACGTCATCTACGACACCCACAAAAACAATAATGAGGAACAAAGTGCGAACTATGCCTTTGAGACACTAGCTCGGCCAAACCTTGAGCGAGTAATTGCAGGGCTTGATGGCGGCAAATTCTGATCCGGCTGATAACCGGCTCTCAGCTTTGCCCAATACCTCACTCCAACTCCATCATCGTGCTGGCCATCATGCTAATACATGACACCAGCAGCGTCACCTTGGCCAGATACAGCACAAAAGCAAAAGTAACGGGCCATACCAACCAACAAAGTACCGTGATATAGATGCTGAAATAACCGATCAGGCAGTACTTGGTCTGCCGAGCCGACTGATTATGAAGCCTGTTAAAGGACACCGCGCCCAGAATGATCACGAGGGGAATCAGAATATCACTTGAAAACATCACGAGAGGACGCGGGCTTCCTTGCAGTTGCAAGTAGTAGCTGAACCCCGTCCCGATTAACGCCACCATCACAGCCACCAACACCAATTTCCAGTTGAAACGGCTGTTTCTCAGGTCTTCTCGAATGTCTGCCGGTCGTTGGTCACGGTTCGCGAGTGCGTATCGCCAATTACGCTGTCGATGAGGGTGCCGCAAACAAACACCCGGTCTTTCCGATTAAAGAGAAGCTTAAGTTCGCGAAGCGTCGCACGGGCGGCGGGGGTGTCTATATGGTCTCCCACCTGAATCAGTTCAAAAATAATCGCGATAGGTTGGTTCTTTTTCTTTTTGACTTTGCGGTTTGATTTGGTGTCATTCTCCAGCAGGCTTGCGACCTCGTCGTCCGCAGCCACTTTTTCCAGATCTTCCCTGAACGATTTCCCGGCAAGGATCAATTGCTCACGGGTCAACCCGGGTGATATGGGGCCGTCGATAAACAAGCCAACCTTGATACCCAGCCCGCTCATCTTAGTCACTATTCGGGAACAGAAAGGTTTCAACGTGCGCAAAGAGGGCACCACAAGACCAACCATGATGGGTTCCCCATCAAGTTCAACAATGTCGGCGAAATCCGGTAATGGCCCACCTATTAGCGGAGCTGTATTGAAGTGGCGTGCATGCGCATCAAGATACTGCAACAATAATTCATCACTGGCTTCGTCATCGGTTTCGGCTTCAATCTGCGCCAGTAACGCCTCTTCGTTTGGGAGCGAAGGTACTTCATCCGTATCGAGCACGATATCCCAGAACTGCTCGACTATGGATCGCTGAACAAGGCGATCGATTAAATGAGACACGGTTACATTCCTTTGTAGATAGTCGTTCATCCCGCGCCCAGTATATCTTGTGAATCCGGCGTCAGATACCGCCCCATTCTGGAACATACTCACGAAAGTTCTTTAAGTTAGGCCTCTAAAACACCCTCAAATATGCAAATAAATCGCCTCGGCTGAAACTCTCCAAAAGAGAACATCAGTATCTTTTCAATGCCAGAAAGACTCTTAGCAATAAAAAAAAGCTTCAGTCCTTGCTTACTGCCATGATAGATCTTTCTTCCATCAAACACTGTGACCTTAAAACCTAAATTATGCGCGATTTGATCAATACTTATATCACAACGAAATTTCTCTAGATCTTCGACTCTATTGAGCGCACTTGGAGTCACATCTACTTTAACTCCGTCAACTTCAACTTCAGGAGTTATTTTTTGCATTTCTTCAATGTCACCGTCAAAAACTAAACAGGCCCCGTCATTTTCAATATTCATACTACTCTATCTCCTGAACGTATCCACCCTTAACCAGCTCTTCCATAGAAACCGGCAACTCATATTGGACACCCTCTCCAGGCTGGCCAAACCACGGTATAGCTTTTCCTGCCTTAACGTTAGGTATCTCTTTAATAACCTCGTATTTTTTGTATGGCTTATTTAAAGTGGCCTCAGGCAACGCCCTGTTCTCAAAAGGTACATCCGCTGCCGCAGTAAAGGTGCCTAGGTCTCTAAATTCTCCAGTATCATTATCGAAAAAACCACCGTACCTATCCACCTTTTGGCCCGGCGCCAGTGAGATTTCCATAGAACTAATGGCTCCTCTATTCGGGGGCCAACCACCATTAATTCCTTCGCTGTTGAACATATCCTCAAGCTCTCCCCACCGCTTATCGTTAAATAGCGAGAAAGCTTCTTGAGATTTTTTGTCGTGGACATCAAACTCTTCGACAGAATCACAGAACTCACCTAGACTAACGCTGTTCGTACTATCAAAATCGTGAGTATCTATGGGAAGATTAGGTTGCAGAATTTCCGTGGGCTTCCCGCTGGCTATCCACTGCTGAAACGACCCATCCCCACCATTCGCCAACCACGTGCGATACTCCATATCCTCCTGCGGCGAGTCTGTTTGCCACGTAGAACCATCAACCCCAGCAGCATTCCAGATTCGTTCATCACCATGCTTACTGTAAACCGTGCCATCCGGTGCGCTGATCTGCTCTAGGCCGCCACCCAGTTCCGGGCTATAAAGCATCCCGGTCACAAACGTTGCCGCCGTTCCCAGAGCTGGCAGAACTCTGGAAAACAACGACCGCTCGACGGCATACACTGCATCATTCGCCGCCGCACCGGTTACCACACGGGTAACGGTTGATGTCGGTAGGTTTGGAACCGGAGCGGGCGCTCTGGCCAAAGCAACAGCGCCAGCCAGCTCAATGTTCTGGAAGGCCGGTCCATCATCGCCGACAGGCCCTTCTTCGCCTTTCATCGCATCGTCCGGAGTTACGCCGGAAGTCTCACAACTACTCAGACCCAGCGGGTCGATATAATCTAAAGGGTTCCGAGTATAACGGTATGTATTGAGGCCGCCCTGCACTCCCAAAAGATCCGGCGTCAGATACCGCCCAGTGGCGGGATCGTAATCCCGAAACCGATTCTGAACGATCCCCGTCAGCTCATCCTCAAACTGCCCCGGCAACCTCAAGGGCTGGTGGATGCTGTTATTGAGCGTTTCAGGCCGGCACTTACCCCACGCATCCGCATGCCCCTCCCAAACCTTTTGGCCGCTTTGGTCCCACAACCGAACCGGCATCATTCTGTGGTCCAGTTCGTAGTAGTAGGGTTGGTTGTCGATCAGCGTGATTAACGGCTCATCGGTTTGTGGGTCACGGAGGTACCACTGCCACTGGCCGGTTGGGCTCTGTTCTCCCAGCAATACATCGTTGTGCCACAGGTAGGTGGTGGTGCCTGCGTCGGTTTTGCGCCAGGCTCGCCTACCCAGTGCGTCGTAGCCGTAGGTGATGTGCAGGCTGGGGCGTTTGAGTTCGATGAGTTGGCCTTCGGCGTCGAAGGTTCGGTGTTCGGTGGTTTGGCTGGTGATGCGGATTTCCGCGCCGAGTGCATCGTAGGATCGTTTTGTTGGCTGCGTGTGCTCGTCATTGTGGCCAACGTTGATCAGGCGGTCGCTCTCAATCTGGCTGCCTTCCGGGACGCGATTGCCGCCCAGATCGTAGTGGTATTCGGTGTCGTTCTCTTGGGTCAGTTGGCCTTGGCTGTCCCGTTGGTAGTGGGTGCTGCCGGCCAGACTGTCTTCGGTGGCTTCCAGACGGTTTTCGGCGTCCCAGCGGTAGCGTCTTGTGGCACTTTGTTGGCCTTGCCATTTGCGTTTGATCAGGCAGCCGTAGCGGTCGTGCAGCTGGCTTTGGGTATTGCTGCCCGCTGTGCGGGTGGTTTCCCGGTTCTGGCTGTCGAAGGTGCGTTCGATCAGGGTGTCGCCGTTCACGCTCAGGGTGTGCCAACGGCCTTGTGGGTCGTAGTGGTAATGGACAGTGCTGCCGTCGGGCAGTTGGATCGTGTCTATCCGGCCACCGGGGCCGTAGCCGTAGGTGGTGCGGTGGCGGTCCTGATGGTGTTCGGTGATCTGGCCGACGGTGTTATAGGCCCAGTGCAGTTTGCGGTCGGCGCAACTGGCGTGGGTGCGGCGGCCAAAGGCGTCGTAACGGTAGTGGCGGGTGACGGCTTTGCGGTCTTTGCCTTGGCTGGTTTGGGTCAGTACCCGGCCAGCGGGGTCTCGCTCTGTGCGTTGTGCCCAGAAGCCGGGGTGTTCACGGTGGGTGATGTGCCCGGCGGCGTTATACTGAAAATGGATATCGCGGCCGTCGGGGGCGGCGCAACGGTCGATGTGGCCTTGGGCGTTCCAGCCCAGTTGCCACTGTTTGCCGTCTGCGCGGGTGATGGCAGTCAGGCGTTCTCTGAGGTCGTACTGGTACTGAACCTTGTGACCATCGGGTCGGCGGTACGCCAGTGGGCGCATCAAAGGGCCGTATTCGTAGCCGTGTTGGTCGCCTTGGGCCGTGGTGTAGTCGGTCAGGCGGCCAGCTTTGTCGTAGTGGTACTGGCGGCTGCGTTTTTGTTCCGGTGCTTGTTCGGGGTATTGGTGCACGGCCAGTAGGCGCTGGCCTTGATAGTCGTATTGGGTTACCAAGCCCTGTTCCAGCTTGCCCGCCACGCGGCCATCCGGGTGAAAGGCAAAACGCTGAAGCTGGCCGTTGCGGTTGCTCGCCAGAAGGTGGCCTGTGTCGGCACAGCCCAGTTCGGTGGTTTCTCCGGTGGTGCTGGTAGCCTGTACTGGCCAGCCGTCAGCATCGTACTGGTAGTGCCACTGGCTGCCATCGGGGCGTTCTTCACTAAGCAAACGGCCAGCTAAATCAACACGGCGCCTGTGAGTGCGGCCATCCGGGTGCGTTTCAGCGGTACAGAAGCCCAGCTCGTTGAAGTGCCACCGGTGGCTGCGGCCGTCGGGCTCGATGGTTTCAGCTTTACGGCCTTGGCGATCGTAACGGTGTTGGGTTTGCGCACCATCGGGCCGGGTTTCTTGCACCAAGCGCCCTAGGCCATCGTAGGCCCACTGCCAGAGTGCGCCATCAGGGTCTTGCCGGGCTAGGATGCGGCCGTTGTCGTCGTAATGAAATACCTGAACGTTGCCGTGGGCATCGCGTACCTGTGTTAGGTAGCGCTCGGGCTGGTAGTCGAACTGGAAGTCGTGGTGGCCCTGTTCACCCCGGCTGCGGAGGCAACGCGCACGCTCACCGTGACCTTGCCATTCGAAGTGGAAGGTGTACCCGGTGGGTAATTCGCGGTGGGTGAGCAAGTGCCCCTGATACTGGTACTGTTCGGTGCCATAATCGCTTTCGGCGCGCAGCAGGTTGCCCTGTTCATCGTAGCTGTAAAGTGCCAAGAGGCGACGCTGGTCACCGTTTTCCAAGTGTATGGCGTGTACCCGCTCCGGGTGATGCTTGTTGTAGCTGAACACCACGGCGGTATGGGCATTCAGCCGCAGATGAGAAAGCCTGAATTCAGCGTCATAGTGGAAACGCCACTGCTGGCCTGTCAGGTTTTGCACACTCACAGGCAACCAGGTTTTGTTGTCTTGTGTGGCCAATATCCAGGCCATCCCGTTGGCTTCGGTCAACACTATTTGGTTGTCTTGGCGCCGCTCCACCCTCAGTCCGGTATGAACCTGCCAAGTTATCTCACCCGGTGCGAGTGTTTTAAGGCGCAGGGATCGGCTGTCTTTATCGAGTATCCAGAGGTGGTCGCCATCAAGATGTATCTGCCGTAAGCACGTAATGGCCCAGCCTGCTCCGAAGCCCAACTGTCTCTCGCAGTATCCTGAGCGGTAGCGGCGCGTCCACGTAAGGGGCATGGGGCCTTCTATAACGAAGTCCTCAATATCGAGGATTTCTTCACCCGTTACAGGCGCTACCGGATCACCTTGGCACTGCATGTCAGCGGTGTTGGCTCCGGGGTCGTCGGTATCGGCTTGCTTTGCTTTCGAGCTGCCTGCAGGGGCAGATGATGCGGCACTTGCCGGGGCGTTACCCGTGCGGGCAGTGCTGCTGCCGCCTCCACCGCCACTGCCTTCACTTGGCGGCAGGCTGTGCAAAGGCACTTTGTAGATAGCCAGTTGCCGATCTCGAAGCATCTGAGCAACATGCCGGAATAGCAAGTCGCTATTACTCGCTACGTGGAGTGAAACACCATGGCTTTGGAGCACACTCAGCCATTGGGTGCTTTCATTGGCGAACCCGGGGCTAAAGCGGTTGCGCAGCCACTGACTCCAGTCTTCATTGCCCTCAGCGTTCTCTGGACCTTGAGGACCATCGTAAGTGTCTGGCCGAACAACAATGTACTTGTAGCCATCTGCGCCGTTAAATTCGATATGACTGGCCATACTTGTGCAATCCCTGCTTAATGCGTCCGGTGTAACATCTGGCCAGCTTGGCCTTTCCGGTGTTGGTATTCATCACCGGCACACTAAATGTCCGAAGTTCTCGTTATGAGAGACGGGCAACATGCAAAACACACTCTGCTCACCCGCTGCCGTCCGGCGGATGTACTCCACCTCAAAAGTGAAGGCACTGTGCTCTCGGCTAAACTCGATCACCGAGAAACCCGTGTAAGCGGTATCTCTAAAGTCGAGAGTGGCATCATCCTGAAGCGTGATGTCGCATACATCCAGCCGCTCTAGCACACGCCAGCCTTGGTCGGGATGAACCGCTTCAAACCTCAAGCACGGGTAATCGCTCTCGCTGCTAAAACGGGCGTAGCGCCATAGGGTGTCTTGGTGTCGAACGACCCCCACTTCCATCACTCTGGCGTCAACCACCGGAGAAGCGACGCCTCCTGCCTCCGCCAGCACAGGTAACATCAGTAAAACCGGCAGCCATCTCCAATAAAAACTCATTCTCACGGCTTGTCTCCGTTTTGCCCGGTGCTCAAACTCCATAAGCCTCACGCCAAGTACCGAACGCGCCTCTGGAACCGGTCGGCGGGTACGTTTATCCACAGTGACCTATCACTTATGATCCGCTGGACAACTCCGACATCAACTTGAGATTCGTGCCCTCTCCGTCCTGTATTGCTCAAGGCTTTTGATGGCTGGCCGAGGCGCTGCACCGGCCATACTCGTTTCACTACAACTAACTGCAATCACTCCCGCCAAAGGGCTAACCGCATCCAACAACAGCAATGCGCCCGGTTGTTGCCAATCGCCTACTCTGTAGCCATCCAACAGCCAATAAAGCCCCCAAAGAGCGCCTAAAACACCGGGAGCATCCAACACCAGCTCAGGAAACTCCCAACGTAAAGCGGGTCGATTCCAACGTGAAAGGCCGGCCAAAAAAGGCATGATCCGCTCAAAGCCACATTCCTGCGGAGTGCCCGGGCATACCAGCACTTCTATTTCCGGCACAGCCGCCTGCGCATTAGTCAGCAGAGTCGCCAAATCGTTAGTGCCCTCCAGCCTTCCATCCAGAGCACTAAAGTGCACGCTAGGACCAGACCCCGGGCTCAAAACCATTGCGAGAACCTGAAGCTCTGGCTCGAGGTCCGCGGCCAGTATCTGCGCAGCAACCCCGGCACGATCCACAGCCCGAACAGCTAAAGCCAACCCGGCCCGCCCAAAACCAATCTCCACAGGCTGGTCAGTAAATGCCGCCAGCCACTGCTCTCTACGTTGATGCTCTGCAGCTGGAAGTATTAACCATCCCGGGCAATTTGGATCTAAATACGGGCGCAGCCGCTCTGGCGTTAACAGCCCGCCGTTTGCCTCCCGCGACTCAGAATCATCTGCGGGAACAAACCCGCTCCGAAACCAGTCAGCCAGACCTCGGCCGGCAATCTCACCAATTAGGGCGCTGACCTGCCAGCCTCCGGTGCGTTCGCTTGCAGCCATCACCAACAACCTCCGAACAGCGACCACGGAGCACCCTGAACACGCAACCAACTTGCCCACCATTGGCGGTACCGCTGACCAAGGTCTTGGCTATGAGCTTTCCTCCGCTGCAAGGCCTCGCTCGCTACCTCTCCTTGCTCGCCCCCATGGGAAGCAACCTCTGCAAGCAACGGCAAAAAGCGATCACTTCCCGAAATGCCCATAGCTTCAATCACCGAAGCATCCCTCACTCTTCCAGCCAAACCATTAATCATGGCTGGATGCAGTTGTTCTGACGCAGCCAATAGCAGCGGGAAAAACCACTCTCGCCAAAATGGATCCCCCGCGAGCCACAACTCCGACAACAAACTCTTAACAGCGGGCTCGCTCATCATTATGGCGCCGGTCTGCATGCTAACGCATGCTTGCCAACAAGCGTCTACTTTGGCTTCTTGCCCTCGGCGGCTGGCCGCCATAGCTGCCCAGAGCTGTTGTTGCGGAGGTTCCGGCCATTCCCTAGGAAGTTCCATTCCGGAATGACAGGCCAGCATTTGCCAGTGGTTTCCTTCCCTGCACTCACTGGCCGTTTCACTCTGCGACAGCTCGAAGCCCTCCCACGGCGGGCAAGCATGCAGACGCATGGTCAGCTCCAACCTCAGTGCTCCCGGCCAAAAAACTGGGGCATCACCTTGTGCCTTTCGCCAACTATCCAATGCCAAGTCTTGCGGATGCTGTTCACACCAAAGCACTAAACGCCTATCGAGCTGTCGCAACAACTGCAAAGGTGATTGCGCATTGTCTAGCAGCGCTTGCCGCTGCTTAAGCAAGTCTTCAAGCATTAACGGGCACTCCGGCGCAAAGCCTTTGATTAGTTGAGGCTAATCTTCGCGGCTTTCATATCAATGGTGACACCTTGCACGCTAATGCTGGTGCCCTTAATCGATATCGCACCGGAAGCCTCCATTGTCAGACTTGCTGCACCCGTTTTTAATGTGATGCTCTGGCCTGCATCAATCGTTATGGTTCTGCCCGCTGTGGTCGCTTGAGCACCGGTGATATCAACCGTTTGGTTGTTTTTGACCGTTAGGGTGTCGTTATTTCCAACGGTCGTGGTGCGGTTGTTCTTAATGTCATCCGTCTGGTCGTTCTTGACGGTTAGCGTGTCATCATTGCCAATTGTGGTGGTGCGATCGTTCTCAACTTCATCTGTCTGATCGTGTTCAACCGTCAACGTGTGATCTTTTTCGGCGTGCATCAGCAAAAGCTCTTTGCCTATGGTGTCGTCGAAACTGATTTCGTTGTAGTTGGCACCGCCGCCTTTCGTGGTAGACCGGCTTTTCAGCCCTGAAATATTCTTCTTGGACAAAGGCTCATACGGCATTTTATTTTTGCCGTTATAAACAGAGCCGGTAATCAGCGGCAGATCTGGGTCGCCACTGAGGAACTCAACAAGCACTTCTTGGCCTTCGCGGGGAATAAACTGTGCGCCCCAATTTTCGCCCGCCCAAGATTGAGCCACACGAATCCAACAGGAACTCTTTTGGTCGTATTTGCCTTCGCGGTCCCAGTGGAACTGAACCTTAATGCGGCCATGTTCATCCACATAGATTTCTTCGCCGGGAGCGCAGGTAACGGTTGCCGTTTGCAAACCGGGCACCATTGGCTTCGGCAGTTTACGAGGCACAAAGGGCGCCTTGGTTGGTATGCAGCGGAAGCTGTTGGTATAGAAAAAGCTACCCATTGATGGCTGGTTATCCGCATTCAGCGGCACCGAAGCCTCTATCGCCACTTCCGTGATCACAAATTCATTATGTGGCGGAATTTCGTCTTCATGCTCTTTGAAGGAGAAAGTTAAGCCAACACCAAAAGAGCGGTAATCGGATACAGCCCTATAGCTCTCTGATTCCTGAGCAATGCCTTTTAGGTGCAAAGCAGCAAGGTTGGCGCCATCCTTGATAGGACGATCTTCACCGAAGTACCCAAACAGCTCGCGTGAACCAAAAGGGCCACCAGGTACCTGTTCGCTACTGGTAGCCTTAACCTTCTGCTTGGGCGTTTCGAAATCGAAGCCATGCTCAATGATGGAGTTAGCTGTTGCCTTAAAACCGGCATACCAGCTAGAAATATGTGCCACACCGGTTGGTCTGGAACAGAATACAACGGAACCCTCAACAGCCTTAGGCCAAGCCTTTTCATGATCGGTAATGACCATCGTGTGAGAGCCACTAGAATGCTCGAAATGGAAACACAGACCTTCGTGAGCCAGTAGCCGGCAAACGAAATCCCAGTCGGTTTCGTTGTACTGAACACAATAACGGTAGGTATAAAGTCCTTTTTTCAGCTTCCAGCTGAACGCAACTCCATGCTCCCCCAAAATTGTCTCAACAATTTTTTTTACAGTTTTGTCTTGGAAAATTCGGCAGTTGGTGCGATTAGCGGCAGACCAGGCTTTCGGTACGATAATGGCCTCATAACGCTGGCCATCGCTGTTGTGAAGCGGCTTTCCCAATTCCCACATACTAAGAAAGTGGCCATGGAAGTGCTTTTCACCACCGCCATCTTTTGACCCTACCTTCAGGGTAACGGTTACACCCTCGCCAATGTGCTTCTTCATATCAGCGATACGTTGATTAGCGGTAAATCCAACCCGCACCTCAAACAGGCGTGACATGCCCTCACGCACTTTCAGCCGCTCCAATACCAGAGCGTCTTTACCGAGAGAGCTGTTAATCTGAAGAAAATGATGCTGCTTTTCCTTGCCCATGAATCGCCGCGCCTTCCTGGTTTCGGTGAACAAAAAGAGCAGAGGAAACCCAAAGGGCTTCCCCTACTAGTTCGGAGCCTGCTATTAGAACTGCTGACCTTTAACACCGCTGTAGCCGTATACTTTCGGCCCAGTGATGCTGTTTTTGTCATCAGTCGGAGTAACAGTCATCATCATCTCAGTGTAAGAAATGGTAATAGACTCAATCGGACGGTCACCGGAAACAGAAACGGCGTAGTTGGAGATCATGGCATCGGTTAGTTCGATTTTCATGATTTCTTCAACTGCGTCACCCTGTTTGGTCACGTGGAAAGTTGCTTTTTTACCCTTACCAACAGTAGCTTCTTTGAACAGGTCAGTAGAAGCATTGTCCTGCAGTTTAGTGATTGTAATATCACCAAGGCGGGTAGCAGAGGCTTCACGGTCCATAGCGGTACCGGTGTAAGAAGAAATCTCCCGATGAACGTTAAAGTCCATGGTCAGAACAGTGATCATATCCTTGAACTGTTCTGCGGTGGTTTCACCCTTAATACCTTCGTAGTCCAGGTAGGTATTCGCTTGCATGTGTATCTCCTTGCTTTTTAAGTTACGTCCTGTAACGAGGACATGGTTACCCTAGTCCTGACACTTAGCCAGAACCTCGGATTCTTGGGTTTGTGTCCAGCTTTTAGATAGCAATACAAAGAGAGAGGAACAGCGGCATTGTTACAAGCCCTGTTACTATGCACGTCGTTTTGGGCACACAGCTGCACCCGTAAATTCTGACGGCAAACTGAGGTAATCAACTGAAACATAAGCCAGCTTCCAGCTTCCCTGCTCCCTTCCAAACTCCATCTTTATAACAGCTGGTCGATCAAATCGATCGAAACCATTTAGCGTTAAGCAACCGAAGTTGCCATCCCGCAATTCAAAATGTTCCTTTTTCTTAACCAATATACTCGGCAAATCTGACAATATCGGAAAATAATCAGGAAAATCTGATGATTTTTTAATACCTCGATCGCCCATGGATTGAGTGATCAAATTATCCAATATATAAGCGTAGTCTCGAGCTTTCACTCTATATGTATATTCGGTATACGTATCATATAGAGTGACTGGTTTCCCATGGGACGCACACCCATTTAGAAATAGTAACAGGAGTAGCAGAATTTTAAACGGTGTAACTAACAAAAGTCGAAATTCTTTTTGCAACCACACCGTTATTTTCATATTGCTTCTCCTACCCACCCGTTAACTGCCAATATTGAACTGATTATCGTCGAGTGTGATTCGAAGCTCTTTCAGAGGTTTGTCATTTGCTATCGCATTGAGCAAGACATCTGACAGCCTTGTTAGCACCTCGCGTTGTATAACTTGCTGTATATTCCGTGCGCCAGTACTGGCCTGATGACCGCTATCTGCAATACGTTCAACAACGTCGTCGCTATACTCAAGCGCAATGCCGTGCTGCCTCTGAACCCGTTTGCACACTCTTTCTAACTGCATCCGAGTGATCGTGCGTAACTGCTCCTCTCCAAGGGGCCGATAAGGCAAGACCACCGTGCGCCCCAAAAAGGCAGGTTTGAAGATGGCAAGCAGGTCGTTCCAGATCACATCTTTCAGCGCCTCCGGTTCTGGCGCGGTAAGCTCATCTACATACAGGTCGGAGATGTGTTCCGAGGCTGCGTTTGAGGTCATCAACAACACAGTGTTCCGGAAATCAACATCACGTCCTTCGCCATCCCGCAGCGAACCCTTATCAAACACCTGATAAAAAATGTCCTGAACACCAGGGTGTGCTTTTTCCATCTCATCGAGCAATATCACGCTGTAGGGTTTGCGGCGGACGGCCTCGGTCAATACGCCACCTTCGCCGTAACCCACGTAGCCTGGAGGGGAACCCACCAACTGGGACACTTTGTGCTCTTCTTTAAACTCCGACATATTGATGACGGTCATGTTGGATTCACTACCATAGACCTGCTCAGCCAGAGCCATGGCGGTCTCCGTTTTACCCACACCACTGGGGCCAACCAGTAGAAACACACCCAAGGGCTTCTTCTCATCAGCGAGTTCAGCCCGAGCGACCTGAATAGTGCGAGCTATGTCATCCAACGCATGATCCTGACCCGTCACTCTCGTTTTGAGCGTTGTAGCCAAGTTCAATATGCCCGCCACTTCATCTGACTGCATGCGGCCAAAGGGAATGCCTGTCCAGTCAGACAGCACCTCGGAGACCAGTTGCGTATCCACTTGCCAGTGCACCATAACCTGCTCGCGCTCACCAAGACTGGCGCGAATTTCGTTTAACCGCTGTTTGCCTTCATCGGTTTCATCTTCCAGAAGAGTCTTGCTGATTGCAGCAGCCTCCTGAACCAGCGCCTTTTCATCCGCCCATTCAGCTTCTAGTTGAGCTAAAGATTCACCCGCTATATGAAGCTGGGTTTCTAGGGCATCTTGCCGGTCGCCATGATTAACGCCTAAGCGGGATTCGCGAGACAGCAGGGCCAACTCTTGCTGCATCCCTGTTACCTCAGCCCTTGCCCGCTCTACAGAAGCAGGCACGCTTGCCTGACTCATGGCCACACGAGCACAGGCCGTGTCGAGCAAGGCTACAGCCTTATCCGGCAGTTGACGGCTGGCCAAAAAGCGAGTTGAAAGCACCACGGCTGTTTTCAGCGCGTCATCTGCAATCGCAACTCCGTGGTGTGCCTCCAACGTAGGAACCAAGCCTCGAAGTATCTGAATAGCCGTTGTCTCATCCGGCTCATCCACCTTCACTACTTGGAAACGACGCGTGAGAGCCGCATCTTTTTCGAAGAACTTTCGATACTCCGCCCAAGTTGTGGCGGCAATGGTGCGCAATTCACCACGGGCCAACGCAGGCTTGAGCAAATTCGCCGCATCGTTCTGCCCAGCTTGGCCGCCAGCGCCTACCATGTTATGCGCTTCATCAATGAACAAGATGATTGGCCGCTCAGAGCTTTTAACTTCTTCGATAACACCTTTCAGGCGATTTTCGAATTCCCCTTTTACACCCGCGCCTGCCTGCAGCAACGCAAGATCAAGAGTTAAAAGGCGCGCAGGCTTTAGCACGTCCGGCACATTTCCCTCAGCAATGCGTCTGGCTAGCCCCTCAACAACTGCGGTTTTCCCAACCCCTGCCTCACCCGTAAGAATCGGATTGTTCTGGCGTCTGCGGGTTAGAATATCAATCACTTGACGGATTTCATCGTCCCGACCAATAACCGGGTCTAGCTCCCCTGCGTTCGCTTGAGCTGTAAGATCGATGGTGTATTTGGAGAGATGCTGCTCTTTACCTGCCCGTGCGGTTGCTGGCTTCGAGGATGTGGTCGCCTCCTGCGCAAGCGTCGCATGAATATCCGGCCATTCGGCAAGTAAACGCGCCGGGTCGATACCATTAAGCTCGCCCGCATGCCTTGTTACCAATGCCGCCATAGCGGGGTCGCTCAACATGCTGTAAAGCATGGTGGCACCTCGCATAGTTGACTCGTTAAACTCGATTGACGTATCCAGCCAGCATTGGCGAAATAGATCCACCAATCTAGGTGCAAGACTCGGTGTTGCACCGCTGCCTGTTCTGAACGTTTCCAACCCGCTATCCAGCTGCGCGTCTAGACGGGTGATATCCAAGTTGAAATACCGCAGCACCCCTTTCAGATCAGAGTCGTCATTACGAATCATGCTTTTTAGAAGGTGCTCTGGCTCAACCGTATGGTGTGTCCGCTGGAAGCAAAGGCCTACAGCTGTTTCCAACGATTCTTTGCCCGAGTCATTGAGTTTCTCGACGAGGGATTTGAGTGTCATTGCAGACATGAATTCAGTCCTTTCCTTGGCTTGGTTTGAAACTGACCTCGACCATTTTTACGGACTCTGGCCGAGCTCCAATAAAACTGTCAGCCCCAAGCCGACCATGACGCCCCAACACAGTGTGGGTCAGGTGCGCAGCGCGGGCTGACAAACGATAATGAACACGCATTTGGCCGCTAACCAGCTGTTGCGCTACGTGTGAAACGGTCTTGCTGTAGGTGCCGCCGGGCAAAACAGAGACAAGCTGCTCCCGGGATTTCGGGCGAAAAACAACATCCAACCCCTTGTCTGCCATCCATACTCGGCTCCCCAACATAACGCCGCCAAGCCGAGCATATTGGCCCTCAGGCTGTTTTCTGCTCGGCAGACTTGATTGATCTTCCAGAGCCAAGGGCGCCCACTCCCCCCTTAACGTTCGAACCTCCACACTCATGCCCACGATATCTTCCAGAACGGACCGCAATGTACTGGCGGAGCGCGAGCGGCGGGCGAAAGCAGCGCCGTAATAAAGTTGCCAACTCTGCTCACAGCCGGTCAGAGACTTTAGGATTCGCGTGAAAATATCCGCCTCTGACCGTTCCTGATGCACGGCTGGCTGCGTTTTCTCCCAGCTCCGATAGAACAGCGAAATAAGACGATGATTGAACAGGTCGAGGAAGTCCCGGGTAGCAGGTGATCTATCCCTTACCTGCTCAAGCACTCGCTCGGTAAAACAGGCTGGCAGTGCGCCTCGCGCTCCCGTCAACCCCATGAGATCTGTCATCATTTCATGCAGTACTGCGCCATCGTCTTCCCGCTGGGTTTTGAGGCGGACAAGGTCTTGACCAGCAAACCCGAGGTTTTGGCTGGAGCGAAAGCGCACCACCTCTTTATTTGGCCAGCCATCATGGCCAACTCGGTGGTAGCCGGCGTGGTTATTGATTAACTGGCGCTCTGCTTTCCAGACCGCTTTGAACAAGGTGGTGGAGGTTGCCATTACAACAACTCCCGCTCGCCGGCTCGGGCAGGCCAAAGATAATAATCACGATGATGCCCCTCCAACCGAATCCGCACCCGAGTAAAGGTATTGATCTGAGCAAACTGGGCAAAAAAGCGGTCAAGAATGGCTGAGAACAGATAAATACTGGTGCCCGCATAGTTTGACCGGGAAAAGGTGATACAAATCTCGGTGCCCTGACATATACCGCTGTGGACGCCTTTGCCAATTCGGGCGGCAACTCGACGAGTTTTTACCTGCTCAATGCCCTCAATCAACGCTTCGGTTTCCGGCGTATGCCTGAAATCATGTAGCCGCAGCACCGCCTTGAGACGACTAAGAGCTTCGCTGCCAGTGAAGTGTTCAAGATTCAACTGCTGAACAAACTCCCAACGCGCTCCGTCTGACAGGTCTGCCCGGGTTGTGGGTGTTGGCGGCACCAGCGCTACGGCTTCCTCCACAAGAGGCTCACCTATCGCCCGAAAACGGGGTTCTCCACCGCCGAAGGGCAGCCGCTCGGGAATGTTCCGGTTGCAGCACCAAGCATTCACCATCAAGATCTCGCCTTGAGGCAAATCCTCAAGTACGCGACGGTTGAAACGGCGATCAACCAGCGTTAGACAGGTTTCAAACCCAGGCTCATATTGCCCGCCAGCCCAGCCTGCTTCCCGTCTTTCCAGATGCCAAAATACGTCCAGGCCCGATTGCCAGCGAGGGTGACCGATACCATAGAAAGGCGCCATCTCACGAACGTTTTCGTTCTCTACCAAACTGGCAGACTCCACACTGACAACCTCATAGGTGTCTGCGCCGCGAAATCGGGAAACTAGCCGGTGTTCATGATTAGAGTCATCATTGCTAACCGGTTCCAGAGCCTCGTCGAACAGATTTACGGCAGGCACGCACCAAAGACGCATATGCTCAGGCACAAAACTCTTTTCTTGTTCGCCAGAAGCCTCGCCTAGATAAACAAACAGGTCGACCTCTTCATGTTCGGGCCAAAACCCTTCAAGCCCCGAAAATTCGGCAAACAAAAATTTCTCTTGGAATAGAAAAAACTCGGTCAACAAACGAAAGCCGTCGAAGCTGCGCTTACTGTAGGGAACCAAGGCATCATCAGCCTCGAATCCTGCCGGCTTGATGTGCTGGGCACTGAAGAACCGCAGTTGCCGGGTGTCTGTAGTTGGGGTAATCGCAAAGCCAATGCCTGAGCGGTGGATAAGATCATAGAGTTCGTTGCTCAGGTGAGTCTGGCCATGCAGGTAGAATCTCAACGATGGCAGGTTGATCTCATTGAATGGCAAAGGCGATTTAAGCCTAAGCTTGATCACGCTGCGTGCGCCCTCCGAACCCGCAGGCCTTGGCGCATCAAAGGGTGCATTCTCAAACGCTGCGGTCACAACGTCGACGGGCGCTAAGTGGTGGCTTGCCGGTGACCGAAACTCACAGGGCGGCAAACCTTCCACAGTTGTTTCGTAACGCTGCTGCTTGTCCAATGCCGCACAATGGGTCTGTGATGCACCGGCTTTTAGCTGGATGACCGTCATGGAAGGAATCGGGGCCAGATAATCCGGAAACAGGTTGCCCATCAAGATATCTGTCAGTTCCGGAAAGTGGTTATCCAGACGCCGACGAATCTGGGCGGTCATAAATGCGACACCCTCAAGCAACCGCGAGACGTGCGGATCCTCTACGGACTCATCACTGACGCGCAAATTTCCCGCTACCTTGGGGTAAGCTTTGGCAAACTCCGCCCCCTGTCGTCTTAGGTAGGCAAGTTCACGGTTGTAGTACTGAAGGAGTTCATCACTCATCACGCGCACTCCTGAAGCGTCATGGAGAGATTTACGGGCTCAAGGTCGGAGCGAAAGGCCACTGGCTCGGGTACCGGATCAACCAATAAAATGGCATCAATCCGCAGCCTCATGGTGCGATCAAGGGGCGTGTCACCCTCTTCAGCAATCACTTCAATGCGCGTCAGCCTTGGCTCAAAGCGCACAATGGTCTGGCGCACTTCCTCACACAACCATTGCCGTGCTTCTTCTGTTCCCAAATCCATCACCGTGAAGTCCGGCAAGCCGTAGCCAAGCACCGACTGTTTGAGCTCCCGCAGCTCAGGCGGAAGTACCAGCCAGGACCGTCTGGTATTTAAGAGCGCCTCGAGATCCCGACGAACAGACTGGCGAATGGTCGTAACCGTCGCTTTAGCGTTGTGATCCGCTGCCAATCGGTCCAAGAGGTTCATCTGCAGGCGCACATTGCGTTCAGTCTGCATAAACTGCCGCTACTCGCTCTACTCGCTTCACATCCGCAAGCCCTACAGCATCGTCACCCACAAGATACTGTTTGAGGCCTATGCCAGTTACTAACCCGTCAGAATGTGCGCGCCACTCTGTCACACGCCCCAAGCGCTCATGATCGGTGTCGCTAGCGGCGTACACGAGGGGAACAAACACCTCTCCCTGTTTACCGGATGCCAGCTCAACATCGGCTCGACGCCATACCAGCTCGACTGGCGAGGTTGGTGGATGAAAATCGATAGATTCGATATCCGACCAGCGCCATAGATAGAACTTGCCTTCTGCACTTAACGCTTCCAAAAAGTCACACAAGCTATCGTCACAGTCGCGTATATCCCCGCTTACCTCACCAAGCTGGAACTCAGTTGCTGGTCTTTGCTGCTCCAAACTGATGGCCGCCGCTTCGGCAGCAGTGAAGTCCTGTTCATTCAGAGCGGCCCTCAGGGCTAGGATGGTCTGAAGGTTTTCGGCCTCGCACACCACTGCATCCTCCGCCAGTTTGCCTTGGTGAAACTCCAACCGGGCCTGTTGTGCACGGATGAGCTGGCGAAGGTTTGCTGCACCGGCCAGCCACTCCGGATGGTGACGGGCGAGAGAGCCCAGCATGTCGTCGGCGCGCTCTAGGTCACCCGCCACACACAGGAGCTCAATCAAGGAAGCCCTTAGCTCTGCCGCGGCAGGCTGCGCCTTTACCTGTTGCTGAACTTCCTCGATAGCTTGCGCCAGATTGCCGCTCGCCAAATGCTGTTTGATGACATCCATTTCTTACTCCTCCGTTCGAATATAAAACTGGGTGACCGGCTCAGTGGCCGTCCACGGGTGTCAGTTCAGTAACCAGCCTTAAACCACTCACCAGCTGATCAAGCTGGAAGTGAGGCTGGAGGTGTATGATTGAGTAATATTTTCCCGGCTCTCCGGCTCGTGCTTTTACCGTCACACGTGCATCACGTAACGGGAACTTTGTGCGTAGGCCATCTGATGCATTCTCGGTGGACATGGTGTAACCGTGAATCCAGCGTTGTAGTTGGGCCTCGCACTCTTCCGGCGTTCGATAGCCACCTATCCGGTCTCGCCCCATTACCTTCAAATAGTGTGCAAACCTCGAAACGCACAGTATGTAATGCAGCATGGAGGAGAGCCGTGCGCTGACATCTGCCGCAGTTGTCTCATGCCGTTCTGGCTGCTGTATCGAAGGCACGGAATGGAATACAAGCATGGGCGTGTTCGGCAAGGGCACTAACGGTAGAAAGCCCTCTTCCGATAGTGCCTTTTCCATACGGTCACTAATCTGCCAGTCCACGGCCTGACGTGTTGGAAACAGCACGCCCGACGGATTGATTTCGGCAATATCAGGCATGTTATCAACCGTGCCATGGGCTACACGACCGGGCCGAAAGCCACGAATTTGGGAGAACCAACCCGATTCGCAAAACGCACGTATGGCAACGGTTCCAAAAGCAAAGCAGGCAGGGCCCCAAAGATAGTCCCTATCGGTTATTTTGCGATGTTCCAGAAAACCAAACGCTTCGGCTCCCTCACCTAACTCCCGGTGGGGCGGTCGCATTAACATTCTTGGCACGGCTAACCCGAGAAAACGGGAGTCTTCGGTGTCCCGCAGGGAGCGCCAGGCACTGAGCTCCACTTGGGAAAAGTGGCTCTCCAGATCCCGCACACCCGTTAGTTCCGCGTAATGATCCACACCAAAAAAGCTTGGAGCGGCATTGAGGATTAAGGGCGCAAATGCGGCCGCCGCCACCTGCGACAGTTCCCGAAGCGTCTCCAAATTTGCCGCGCCACCCTGAGTTCGGTGGCTGATGCTGTAGGTTCCGAGAAGCAGGCCGAAAGGCTCTCCTCCCGGGCTGCCAAATTCCTCAGAATAGACTTTGGCGAATAGCTTAGACTGATCAAACTCGATAGCTCTGGCAAAGTCTGCGGAAACAACATCCCACGACGCATCCAGAACCTTTATCTTGACCTGATCCTGCTGCGCATCTTGTGCTGCTTGATCAACCAGAAGGCTGACCCCGCGCCAATGAGCCTCAAGATCTTTAAGGTCCTGATGATGGAGTATGGCATTGAGCTGTGCATTAAGTAGCCGATCTAGACGCAGAATACGATCAGCCAATACCGCCCGAATCTGATCCCGTGTCCATCTGGTTCGGCCGGGATAGTGACTCAGAAACAGTAACAGTGCTTGCTGGTCATCAGCCTCGGCAATCAGCCGCTCAGACAGGCCTCTGCCCCACGAAGGCGCAGAGGTGCTGTCAGAAGCCTGACGGCGGGTGATGTAATCCTGCTCGACAAACGACAATGCTGAGCTCATGCCAACTCCAAGCACTCCCGGAGCTCCCCCGGGAGGCTCCATCAGTTACCGATTTCCGGAATCTTGGCGACGAGGCGCAAAGACGTAGTCAACTCTTCCATCTGCAACCATGGGCGCAGCCAGGCAATAGCGTTGTATGAACCCGGGCTACCCGGAATCTCACGCACCTGAACCTTTGCATCTGCCAAGGGGAATTTTGCACGGATTTCCTGACCACCGCCCTCAGACGCATTGACGTAGCCCATAATCCAGCGGTTCAACCAGTTTTCAACGTCATCCGCTTCCATGAACGAGCCGATCTTGTCGCGCGCCATCACTTTCAGGTAGTGGGCGAAACGCGAAGTTGCCATCATGTAAGGCAGACGCGCGGATATTGCGGCGTTTGCAGTTGCATCCGGATTATCGTAGATCTTTGGCTTCTGACAGCTTTGAGCGCCAAAGAAAACCGCATAGTCCGTGTTCTTGTAGTGACACAGCGGCAAGAAGCCCAGTTTGCTCAGCTCAGCCTCACGCCGATCGGTGATGCCGATTTCGGTTGGACACTTGAGGTCGGGGTCGCCATCATCGCTGCGGAAGATATGGGCTGGCAGGCCTTCTACTTTACCGCCACCTTCAGCACCACGAATCGCCGTGCAGAAGCCGTATTTGGAAAACGCATTCGTCATGCGGCTGCCAAGTACGTAAGAAGCGTTCATCCAGCAGTAGTCATCGTGGTCTGGCGTCACAGCCATGCCGGTTTCGGCATCCAGTTCCAGCTCTTCAAATCCAAACTCTTCGACCGGCTTGGTCGCCTTGCCATAAGGCAGACGCGCAAGAACCCGAGGCATCGTGAGGGTTACAAAGCGGGAGTCTTCACTGTCACGGAATGAGCGCCACTTGGTGTACTCAAGCGATTCGAATACTTTTTCAAGGTCACGCGGTTTGGAGAGCTCGGTCCAGTCATCAAAGCCAAACATGCCAGAAGACCCAGCGGACACAAATGGGCAGAAGCCCGCTGCTGCTACGTTCGACATCAAGCTCAAGGTCTCAATGTCATTCGGATGGCTATTAAATTCGTAATCGCCAATCATCATGCCGTAAGGCTCACCACCTGGCGTGCCAAACTCAGACTCGTAAATCTTCTTGAAAATCTGGCTCTGATCGAACTCAACCGCCTTCGACAAATCCTTGTGCAAATCCTGCTTGCTCAGGTTAAGAACACGGATCTTCAACATAGCACTGGTTTCAGAGTTCATCACCAAATGGTGCATACCACGCCATGAACCTTCCAGCTTTTGGAATTCTTCCTGATGCAGAATTTCAGCAAGCT
This sequence comes from Marinobacter salexigens, assembly GCF_018860765.1. Classification (GTDB taxonomy): domain Bacteria; phylum Pseudomonadota; class Gammaproteobacteria; order Pseudomonadales; family Oleiphilaceae; genus Marinobacter; species Marinobacter salexigens_A. Next base: position 833,737 of record NZ_JAHKPV010000001.1, on the reverse strand, counting down.
GGCCAGAGATCATCTGGTCGAGACGCGAAATAGCCTGATTGAATGTGATGGCCAGATTTTTGTTCCAGGTCACCGTGCCTTTCATGGCCTCTTCAGTCAGCGTTCGAATTAGCTCCTCGGCGCGACTGCTTTCAGTTTGCTTTGTGGCGCCAATGGCTTGCTCCAGCAAGCTGACCGACCCTGCCTCATGCTCTAGTACCGCGTCTTCGGTGCGTGTTTCAAGACTCATCCCTTGTCCTCCTCTGTGCTGCTCAGATCTGAGCTCAGTGCCTGAAGATCGTCTGCGTTGTTAAGCACTCGCTCCAACAGTTCCTCAAGCTCTTCTGAACGATCGACCTTGGTTAACAAATCACGTAGCTTGTTGCGGGTTTCCATCAGGTGCCGCAAAGGCTCGACCTGATTTACAATCGCTGCAGGCTGAAAATCTTCCATCGAATTGAAGCCCAATTCCACAGAGATCTGGGATCCGTCATTTGACAACTTGTTGTCAACTTTAAGCCGCAGGCTCGGGCTCATTCGACGCATAACTTCATCAAAGTTGTCACGATCAATCTGAATAAAGCGACGATCTTTTAATGGTTTAACGTCGGCATTATTGTTGCCAGAAAAATCCCCCATGACGCCAACTACAAAGGGCAGCTCTTTTTTTACCAGGGCTCCCTCTGTTTCCACATCGTAAGTTATGTGTACCCGGGGCTTGCGAACCCGGGACAATTTGTTGTGGATGCTTTCCATATTGCTGTCTCCTTTTGAGCTTCACTGTTGGTTTGCCAGTGGTCATTCCTGCTGCTCGGGGGCAGGCACACCGGTTAATTTAAAGAACCCGTCCCGGGCTCCACTGTCGGATATCAGTTCGTCCATAAGTTCAGGCAATGACAGCTCGCTCCATCGAACTGCCCGTAAAATCGCGTAAGAAACCGGCGAGTGAGGTTCCGTCTTGAGAAAAAAATCTGACAGTCTACGTAACTGCTCCAGTGCCTCTTTCCGGCTCTCAATAGCAACTCTAACCGTGTCTATACCGGCAGGCTTCGCGGTCGTATTCGGTGAGCCATCCTCATTTGGTGTATCTGGATCCGCACTGACATGCAGCTCCTGCTGTTGCGCTTCCAAGTACCGATCAATACGTTCACCGGCATTGTGATTAAGCATGATCAAACAGCGATCAAGAGCCTTTGAAATATTGGTCGTCGGCTGAGGGTCACCGCCCATGGCTCGGTCCATGGCATCTGACAGAGCGCGAAACTCAGAATGCGCACGTTCTAGCGCATGCCGGGTTTGCACCAAATGCTCGGTCGGTGTTTCTTGCACAGCGGTTGCCAAGAGGTCGGGCGACATAGCACCGCTGCGGATTCTTGATTCGGCTTTGGACTCATCGAGGCGGGCCACTTCAGTAGCCTGCTCAGCGTGCCAGGCTGCGTAGCAGGTAACCCCATCACCATCGAAGAACAAGGGCACCGAAATGATTGGCTTAATAAGGGTGCCTTCGCCATCCGTTCCATTCAGGCCAACCAACGGCGCTATCCGAGTATCTAGGCCTTCTTCGTCAGGTTGCGGATAGAGGTTCTCCCAATGCAGATCGATCAGCTCACGGGCAAGCTCAAAACCTTCCGCTAGGCCTTCAAATCCTTTTTCCCTGCATAGGGCCTCAATCAGCCAGGCAACATACTCAAGATCCTTAGATCGGTTTTCCAATACGGCCGGAATCTCATCAAGAAGCTGGCGCCACTGAGGCGTTTGCGGTGGTTCCTCACCGATAAGCACTTGGCGCTCTATCGCTCTGGCCTGATTCCTAAGATCCTTAAGCGTAAAATAAGGAGAAACCGGCGAGCTATCCTCCCGAGTGTCATCCCCACAGGGTAATTCCGGCGATATGTCCGCCAGCAGAGTCTCGAGCGGAAACAGTCGATTGGCTTCATGTGTCATTGGCTTCTCCACCTGTTAAAGATTCCATTGGCCCAGCGGAAGTGTCGAATCTCGGGCGCTGTCTGCCAAACCGGCCAACTCAACAGGGGGTTCAACCTGTACAATGATTGAGGTGATATTGTCCCGACACTCCTTCACCAAAGCCGCATGGCGGAGGGCCTGATTGATATCCTCAATAGGCTCTTCCATAAGAAACTGCTCCAATTCCTCGCGCTCAAACTCGCGGCTAATACCATCCGTGCATAAAAGAAAACGATCTCCGGGCATCACTTTGCCTTCTACGCTGTCAATCAAAGGCTCTGCCTCTACACCCAACGCACGTGTGATCACGTTAGCGAGTGGATGAGACTCGGCCTCCTCTTCTGAGAGAACCCCTTGCTCTACAAGGTCTGCGACTTGGCTATGATCTTTTGACAACCGCTGTAGCTTGCTCTCCCTCAGCAGGTAAGCCCGGCTGTCGCCAATCCAGAGAATTTTATATCGGTCATCGGTGATCTTTAGTGCCACCATCGTTGAGCCCAAAGTGGCACCGGGTAACTGCTCATCGCCATATTTTCGTATACGTTGATTGGCGAGATATATCGCCTTTTCCAAATCACTCGCGCTCATGGAACTGCCGCTTCGCTGGCGCTCTAAACTGACGGTATCGCATATCAACTGACTGGCTACTTCACCCGCCTGATGCCCACCCATACCATCCGCGACAACCCAAAGCCCATCCTCGGGAAACGACAGATAAGCATCTTCGTTATGATCCCGAACGGCGCCGGTATGTGTGAACTGAGCCGAGGAATAACGCATCTCAGGCACCCTGCCCTATAAATTCAGCTTCCAGCCAGCCATGGTTGTGCCATTGACCGACCATCATCGAAGCAAACTGGCCAATCTTTGGTAGGCCATCGGTAAGCAATGTTACTGGCTCTACAAAGGCTGAACCCTGAGTCCACCAGATGGTTGTTCTTCGATCTTTTCGCAACATGGCCTCTAGCCAATCCGTTTCGCTACCGGATGAGGCGAATACCAAATTACCCGCCCCCGCTGGCCACTGCATTCGTGCGTTTGTGGGCTCTGGAGGCTCAATGGCAGACAGTTGTTGCCGCCAAACTTCTTCATGCCAGCCATCCTCCAAAACATCGAGAATGCAGTTCTCCATAGACGATGCCCATTCCGGCTGGCGCCAACCATCAAGCATCTGGCCCGCAAACTCGCGAACCACCAAAAAGGGAAAGTGGCGACCCACGCGATCAACCGACGGAATAACCGTCCCCAACAAGCCGGAATCAAGCATGCCTCCGGGCGCAGAGCAAAAATGCCAGATCGGTGATGTGAGGTAGGCATCCATCCATTGCCCTTCCAGTTGATCTCTGCTTACAGCAAGCGAGGTCTGGCACCACTCGAAGAAGAGATCTCTTACATCCGGGCGTACATCCACCGTGATGAAATCTCCTCGCGCCGGCACCTTGCCCATATATCCCCACATGCTCTCGCTCCCTGACCTACAGACGTGCCGGCAAAGTAAAGTTTTCAATCAGCCCGTCGGCGAAGGGATGCCTAACCGAGGCTGGCTCAATTCTCAATCGAGCCAAATAGTCACTGAGCATGATTTCCAACGTAAGATCCCGGCCTTCACCCCCAACTCCGCCGTAAGCAGCGAGTAGCCGGAAAAGGCCCCATTCACCTTGAAACTTCCGCTGAACAACCGCGTCAGATGTCGATCCAGGATTTACTGCAATGCGCACATCGCCACCGGTGCCCGGCCACTCAAAGTGATGTTTTCTGGCTGGACCATGGCGGTAAAGCATTTGATCCCCGCCCGCCTCAATCGAGAACTGGGTTACGCGACTGTCCAAGTAAACCGGCTGAACGGCATAGGGCACTTTCAAATTTTTAGTTCCATCCTCAAAGAACGCGTTGCGGATTCGGTTCGCCCTCTGGAAAAAACGCAGACTGTCTCTACGGATGTTGAGGTCTGTTGATAACCGCCAAGGATCTGACGAAGTGTCCACATGATCAGCGAGGTATTTATCAAAGAATTCGTCGATAGTGCCGCCGTGGCCAAAGAACTGGCTGAAGTCCGCCAAACTCACCTCATCTGATGCATTCGGTGCCAGAGGATAGAGCCCGGCGATGGCCGATTTAAACTCTCGATACACCTGATTGCGCCAAAGACCATTGATCTTTTGAGTTGCAGAGCTTCGCACCAAGCCTCTGGATTCGCGCGCAAAGTCCGAGACAATCGATTTAAGATGCGTGGACTGAGTGTTGCCGACGGTGGCGTAGAAACCAGTCACAGCGGAGTTAAAGTCAGCACGAGAAACCGTCTGAAACCTATTAGCGCCATCCGACTGTTCGGAAAAATACTGGGACATTGTGCGGGTTTTGCTTTGTAGCGTTTGGAAGGTTTCTTCCTTGATGCTATGCAAAACCTTAAAGGTGTCGTCCACCAGAGTGGTCTGGGGCTGCTCTTTACCTGTGAGGGGAAGAATTCGATTCAGCCGATCAAGCGCACGGCTTTTTCGACCAGCCTCACGCATGGCCTGACCCTTTGCAGCATCTGCGGCTGATGCACCTTCCGTCTCTGTGGCGGCCAGCTGTGTGTTGTAGTTGACGGCAGACACTAATCGATTCAACGGCGCATCCGGACCACTGAGCAAACCCGTCAAATAGCGACCCTGCTCAGGACTGCTGAACGAACGAATCTTAAGATCAGACATCAGGGAATCCCATGCATGGATGTAATCCCTGAAGTAATGATCCTCAACGAGCGCCTTAATTCTGTCCTCGTCTAGGTTGCGGTAGGCAGCTGAATCATCTCCATATACCCAGGAATCTTCGAGTAGATGGCTGACAATCTGATCCCGCTCCGGCTCAAAAACGCCGCGGTATCCTGCCTTGGTATATAGCGCCGGAATACCCGTATGTAAGCTTTCACCCGAGCGCCGCTCAAAAACCTCTGCAGCAACTGTGCCCAACACCATTGGCAACCGGAATTCAGGAAGACCTGCTGCCTGAGCATCCAATCGAATACGCTGATATGCCCGTTCCGAAAGCGGCACGGAGGTCAGTTCATTCCGCGCGACCTCCACAAGACCCTGTGATACGCGCAGAGGCTGTTCAAGATCCAAATAAGCTTCAAAGTGCTCCAGCACCGCTTCTCGATGAGGGCGGTTAATCTCTCCGGGCAAATGGTTTCCCATCAAATAGGCTAACCACAACGAAACTTGATCACGATTGAAGCGGCTACGATCTCCGAGCATCAGGTAGCTTTTCAGCGCCTCATACAAATACTCAGGGTTATCCAGATGCAACTGTATATCTTCTTCCAAGGCATCCTTCAGCGTCTGGGCAAGTCGGTATTGAAGAACCCGACCGTAAACACCTGTGGCACCCTGATACAGCGCTTGAATCTGAAAATGGCCAAGAGACGATAGACCATGGGTCTCTGGAATTTCGTTACCACCTGAGAGGGCAGCCGATTCATTAAGTACGGTTTCGAGCATCAACCACTGGGCATTGTCTGGAACCGTATTTAGCGTATTCGCTAACCCGCCGGTTCGCTCCGCAAAACCTGCAATGGCGTCCCTCGACCGGGCATAGTCAACATACCAAGTTGCGGCAAGCCCAACCGTCAGAACAGCCATTGCTGCAAAGGCGATGCGGCGAACAAACATTCGCTGCCGAGCTTTGCCGCTATCAGTCACCGCAAGCCCATGCTCAGAGAAGATCACCTGATCGAACAGTTTCCGTTGGAAATAGCCCCCACTAGGTTGAGCGCTGTGATTTTTCCCCACCTTCGATGACTTGAGCCGGAACTGTTGATCGACAATGCCAGACACTTTATCGAAACCGGACTGGCCCTGTTCCGAGGAAACCATGTAAACGCCCCTCAATAACGGCACCTCTTCGTAAGCCGAGGGGAAAAACACATCTTTGACCAGATTCCACAAAGGTGTTCTGAGCAGCGCTACTTGCTTGGGGAACTCGTAAATTCGACTGCGAGTGTCAGGCGCCCGCTCTTGCTTCAGCCTGTGCAGTAAAAACCCGCTAAGGCGATTCAGCAGTTGATCAAATTCGTGTTCGAAGGCCGTTGGCAACTTCTCAGGATCGGTCACCGCTCCCAAATCAAAGGTGACACCAAGAACATCCTCTCTTTCCTGATCAGAGAGCATCCCGAAGGTATCTACAAAACCTTCCAAAAGATCAAACTTGGTAAGCATCACGTAGACCGGGAAAACAACGCCCAGACGATTCCGCAGCTCCTGAACTCTTTGTTTTATCGCCCTTGCATGAATGGCCTGTTCCGTAGGCGTCTGTTCCAGCATATCGGCAACACTAACAGCAACAATCACCCCATTGATTGGTTGGCGGGGCCGATACTTCTTCAGTAGCCCTAGAAATGCATTCCAGCCTTTTGAGTCCCGTTTATCACCGGACTCCTGAGTGGTATAGCGGCCAGCTGTATCAATGATCACGGCACGGTTAGTGAACCACCAATCGCAATAACGGGTACCACCAACACCTTTAACCGAATCCAACCCCATTTCACTTTTGAGCGGAAACTCCAAGCCCGAGTTGAGCAGTGCAGTGGATTTGCCAGATCCAGGCGCGCCTACAATCATGTACCAGGGCAACTGATAGACGGAACTAAAGCGCCCAGACTTCCATTTGCGTACAAGCGCAAGGGCCTTGCGCATGTTATTGCGCTGAGTTTCCAGCTCCTCCTGAAGTAGCTCATCACCCTGATCGGTAGCCATCATTTCTTCAACAACGCGTTCGTTGTCACGACGCTCACGTCGAGAGCGCCACAACTGAACACCGAGGTAAAGAACAACGAGCGTCAATAGAAAGCTAATTCGAGCTAACTTACTTGCAAATGGCTTCCAGTCCGCGATCGCCAGCAGCGGGCCACCAAACCATATCAATACCGTAAGTGCGACAAACCCAAGAACAATAAAGATTGTTCTTGTGGTTATCCGAGACCAAATTCGGCGAATCCATGCCATGGGGTTACCTCACGTAATCAATCATTCAGGGCTTCAGGAACCAAGCTGATTTCAACGCGCCGATTGCGGGCACGATCCTCAGAGGTAGCATTGTCAAAACGGGGTTCCGTATCACCACGGCCCTCAGGCCACAATCTGCCTTGCAGGTTTGCCGAGCCTGCAAGCTCGTCAGAAACCGCTGTCGCTCTGGCGAGTGACAGGTGCCAGTTAGAGGGGTATTGGCTTGTTGCGATGGGCTGGTTATCGGTGTGTCCGGTTACCATGACGGTTCCCTCTGTCGATTCCAGCGCACGGGCAATCTTATTCATTAGTGGCAGCACATCTTCTCGCAGAACAGCTGCACCAGATTCAAACAGCGATTCATTCCCGATACTCAGCGTAATCTTGCCGCCATCGCTGTCGTTGAGCGTGACCAGCTCCCTGTCGATTTCGGTCTGGAGCACTCGTCTGAGGTAGTCACCCTGTCCCGGCCCTACCTGACCCGTGGGCACTCTTACTTCCGGGACCGCCAGCGTTGCCATATTCGCCAATACCGGCTCTGCGATAGAATCGAGTCGCTGCGAAAAGGCCATATAAAAAACCAGCAGTATCATCGCAGCGACTGCGGCGCCGACCCATACAGGCACGCCTAGCGTCACGCCGGGACCGGTGAGGACTTTCTGCTCCCAGGCTTTCTCGAATGGAGTGCCTAAGGAACCACGGGCAGAACATATTTCGTGATACAGGCAATCTCTGAGCGTATCCAGCTCCTCTTGCCCACGTGACTCAACGCGATATTTGCCTTTAAAGCCCAGCGACAAGCAAAGGTACTGAAGCATCAGAACATCTGTATTTGCCGTGCGCCTTGCGGCCGCAACCAGATCAAAGAAATAGGCGCCGGACCAAGTTTGAGAGTGAAACTCTGACAGCAGTGAATGCGCTGCCCAGTGCCCGTTTTCGCCCCAACTGCTGTTGAGCACGATTTCATCAATAAGTGCACACACACAATACGACGCTGTTTCGACGGTTTCCGCGGTGAGGCCGTCCGCTTGAAGACTGGTCTGGTACTCACGAACCAGCTCTACACAACGCCTGCGAAGCTCTGCAACATCATCAACCAATTCTGCGGTTGGCAACCGAACAGCCAGAGAAAGCAGCTTAGATGCGTGATCACAAACGGGGCCCAAACGAGTCTGGGGCAACTTGAACCGACTAAAACCAGAAGCACTTTTTGCGGGCGTAGCTATAACAGTTTCGTCTGCCGGGCGGGGAGCAGCATGTGGTGCTGGGCCGGGTGCCTGTCGGGCGCCTGGTCGCGGTTTGAGGACGGTGCTGTCGTTCATGTAGCAATCCCTGCTTAAGTGTATGTCGGCTACTGCCGGACGGCCCAGAGTTCGAGTTCAAGCCCCGGATAATTACCGGACACGTGAACCGCCAATCCGCCGCTCTGCTTGAGGTGCTGCCAGCGCTCACTTTTTCCATCCAGCAAAAAGTAGTGATAGCCGGCGTGGTAAGGAATCTGTCTTGGCGCCACGGGCAGCGCACTTACCGGTATACCCGGCAAGTGGTTGTTAACGAGGTCACGAATATGCTCTACAGCGCCGAGCTTGATCTGCGCTGGCAAGCGACGGCGGATATCTTCCGTTGGCAAGTCTGCTTTAACCGCAAGTACAAATTGAGCGGTTTCAAGAAGGCTGCCGTCAGGCAATGGCGCAACTCGGATTCCGTACTGAGCATTTTCCAGCTTCAGAGCAATCGCAGTTTGCTCAAGAACGGTACTCAGTGATTGGCTCAGCAACGCAGCCAAATCGCCAAAGGTTTCCGTCAATTGTTCATGCCGGTACGGGGGTAAGGACGGCACCATTTTGTCTGCGCGTGCAAAGAGTGCCAGCTCGCCGGTCAAGGTAATTGCCAACTCGTAGAAGCGCTCCGGGTGCACTTGCGGTGCGCCTTTCAGGTGCTCTAGCATAGGTTGCCAACGATTCAGCGTTTGCAGCATCAACACATCAAACAGTGTTGATGATTGCTCTGCGCCCTTTTGCATTCGTACCGCTAGCGCCTTGGCCCTTTGCTTAACCATGCCAAGGATTTCACGCAGGAATGACGCCAAAGGGGCAACAGCTGCCACATCCAATGTCGGCGGAATAAAGCTCCGATCAAGCTTCACTTCTTTCTCGTTTACCACCTCCACAATGCGGGCAACAGAAAGACACGCAAACCCCGCCAAATCATCACGCCCGAGTTTGAGGCGAGGATTAAGGTGCGCCAAGCCCAAAAGCTCTTCCTCACCATCTTCTGCAGAATCGTCTAGCAAGCGGTTTTCTTCAAAACGGTATCGAGCTCCCTGGGTGGAGCTGTCTGCGGCAATATTGGTGCCCGATAGCTTTTCCATGGGCAGCACCAGATACACCAGCTCATCTCTGGCATCTGGCGGAACTTCTAATACAAGTGCATCGGTTTGATCGAAGGCGAAAGGCATGCCGTCCGGCAGAATGCCTACCGCCCTAACCAGTGATACCTGACCAAGCGCGAGAGCCTGAGAATCCATCTCCAGTTCTGAAATGCCGTATCCGTGCACAGCGGTACGAGCATGTCGGCTTCGCGCCGTCTGGTACAAGAAACGATCCTGCTGTTGAAAATGCTGTGGCCGAAGCAGCATACCCTCAGACCAAGCGACCTTAGCTATTCGTTCCATGATGTATAAAACCCATTGCTATTCATTCTGAACTGACCGCACACGAAGTGTGTTAGCGGTCCTCCCGGGCAATCGCACGGCTGTCTATGCTGATTCTTCGATTGTCATAACCACGAGGATCTGCTGCGAGCGTCAACTTCCACTCAGCATTCTCAATATCCCTAAAAGCGGCCACGATTCCGATGTGCGTAGTATCTTTATGCAATCGCATCTCGTGAACATGCCCCCGAGCTGGCCGAATAATAATCTCAACGTCGCTTAGCAAATCTTCACCGAGTAGCGCTTCTGCATCATCGTAGATCTCAAAGAAGCCCGCATCTTTGAACTTGCCTGCAGACTTGAGCTCATAAACTCTTACTACCAGTGGTGAGGATCGCCCGCTCGCATCCGGATTGATGTTTCCGTGAGAGGCGAAGTGTAAGTCGGTGTAGGGCGTCACTATGGTGTTTGCAACAACACAGCCAGTTAAAGCTATTGCAGCCACCAAGACCATCGCCCAGCGCATGGCATATATCATGTTTTGGCACTCTCCTCGTTCTGACCAACGGCCTGCTCGTAGGCTTCAACAAATACGTCGCTCCTGAGCATGCTGTCGGTGCTACCGTATACGTCCCGCTGCCAAGCACGATGACGGGTAATTGTTTCCAAGGCTTTACGGCGGGCAAACAGCCCCGTTGTATTTTTTGTGCCAGTCACATTCGGCGTATCCGCTAGAAGATCCTGAACGACAGACTCCACACCTTTGAGCAGTGCCTGCTCATGCGAGAAGAGGTCATCAAACGCCTTGTTCACAGCATCCACCGGCCCCAAGTTAGCAGCGTGAGGCCGAATAAGAAGGCTATCCAGCGCATCCTGTGGTGTAGCAGAGAACTTCAGGGGGTTATTTTCACTCCGCTGAAAAAGTGTCTGAGCGACACGCAATTGCTGCTTCTGGCGGGCTCGCATGTGGATCATGTCCAACAGACGATCTAGCAGTACCCGAGTGAGACTTCCGAGATCCTTGTATACGGCTGGCCCAGCACCTTCTAGCTTTTCTGAGGGGAGACCAAGGCCTTCAGCAAGAGCTGTTAGCGCATCAGACTGCTGGCTTGGGGTGGCAGTGGCATGGTCTCTTGGCGCTGGAGACGAGACGGGCAGACCCTGTGCTGTCGCAGCGCCTTGGGACTGCTCACTACTACCCCGCCCCCAATGCCACTCGCCGGGAATCGCGGGCTCTTGCATTGGCACATGACTATCTGCCATAACCCTTTCGCCCAAGCCCGCAGCAAGAAAATCTCCGAAAGCACCTGCTGTTGCAGGGCTGTCGCCTGCAACGCGGTTGCTATTCAGAGGCAACTCAGAGCTTTCAGCTTGAATGGGGGGCAACTGTTCTGGCTGGCTTTCCAGTGGCTTGTTTTCTAATGGCTTCGAAAAATCGGACTCAACCTGCCCTGTCGACGTTGCAACGACAGAAGCCACAACTTCAAAGTCACCAAGGCGCAAGCAATCTCCAGATTTGATCGCCACAGTACTACCACGACCAATGGCCGAGGCTTCGCCGTTCAGAAACACGCCGTTAGTAGAGATATCCGTAACCGTATAATGGCCATCAGAGAAACGAATCTCGGCGTGCCGGGAGGAGAGTACTTTTAGCGGATCGGGTAAATGCCAGTCACAATCGGTAGCTCGCCCAATAACAACAACATCGTTGGGCTCAACCGTCTTTTGGCCGGTAACTGAGGGCGACAGCCTTTGATAGCTGGTAACTGTGAGCTCTAACAACATCACTCGCTCTTCCCTTTGAGCTAAAACCTAGAAAGCTGTGTCATAACGACACGGGTTTCTGCACCTTCCTTGGACCAATTTTGTAAGAACGTCGGAACGGATCACATTCAATTCAACAACCGCCAGTGCGGCTTGACTGATGGATACTATTCTAGCCTCTTGGAACTGTCAATTCCTGTTAAACACGGACATCACTAATGTAGGCAAAGATCACACAAGGGGGTTGACCTACCTTTTCGGATCGCCGAATATCACGCTCTGTAAGACCAATGGACGGATTTATTTTCAGGGACGTATTGCTCATGAGCAAGCCGACTGCTTTTCTAGGAGCTTTTCATATCTGCCCCGCCACAACAGGCCCCGTGCCGCACGTTGGTGGCCCCACCCTCGCAGCATCTCCTAATGTTTTTGTTGGCGGCCTACCTATTGCAAGGCTTTCAGACAAGCTCATTTGCGTTGGCCCGCCCGATGTTGTCGTTGAGGGCTCCGGAACCGTCTTCGCAAACGGTCTGCCGGTAGCGCGCTTAGGCGACGCCACCGTTCATGGCGGGAAAATTGTCGTCGGAAACCCTACGGTTCTAACGGGAGGGTGAGCACGGTGGAAAGCAAGAGCAATAAACATAAGTGGCTTGATAAAACACTAAACCAGCGTTATCGAATTGAAGCTCTCATTGCCTCAGGCGGCATGAGCGACGTGTATCGGGCAGTGGATTTGCAGCTAGAGCAAGCGGGGGCAGCCGATTGCAAAGTCGCGCTCAAAATCCTCAAGCACGACATGCTAACCCAAGACGGTGTGCTTGGCGTGCTCGCCCGAGAAACCGCCAAAACCAAAAGCCTAAGCCATCCCAATATTATCCGGGTGCAAGACCTGCAACAGGATGGTGATACCTGCTTTATGGTCATGGAGCTGCTTGAAGGTGAGCCGCTTACACGCATGATCCAGCGCTCGCGGCCCAGCGGTTTGAAGTGGAAAGGGGTAAAGGAAATTGTCGCGCAGATAGTGTCCGCACTGAAATACGCTCACGCTAACAACGTTGTGCATGCAGACCTAAAACCCTCAAATATTTTCTTTACGCGTAACGGCCAGGTCAAACTCCTCGATTTTGGCGTATCCCGGGTACTGAGCGATCCGCTTCAAGAGGATTTTCTAAATCCCGGTCTCGACGAGACATCTATTTACGGGTACACGCCAGCTTACACACTGCCCGAAATAGCGAAGGGTGAGCAGCCTACTGGCGAGGGTGACATATATGCCCTCGCCTGCATCTGTTACGAGCTTTTGAGCTCCAAGCACCCCTTCAATCGGCAATCACCATCACAGAAGGAGCGGCAATCGGCCAAGTTAAAGCGGCCCGGCAACCTACCCTTGAAAACATGGCGAACTCTGAAGCAGCAACTGCTCGGAGCCCCTCAGCAGCTTTCTATCCAGAAAACAGAAAGCGCCCTGAAGCCAACCCCTTGGCTGGCGGTCGGGCAAACGGTGGTCACCACTGCCGCGATCACAGCGGGTATTGCTGCTTGGCACATAGGCACGGCCGAATCTGCCAAAGCAAGGCATACCGCAGACGCCCTGACAGAGCAGAGACAACATAATCTGGCACTAAAAGACCTCCCTGCTGAGCAGCTTTTGCAACAGTTATCGGGAATGTCTGAGCTCGATCAAGCGGGGCTTCTCAAGCTCAAACAAACACCTCTGGTCAACCACTTCCTATCACGTATTGATAAGGCGCTTGAGCCCAATAAGGGGAACGGTTTACCAAACATAGTGCAGGCGCTTTCAGTGCTTGAGAATGCGACCACCCTCTTCCCAAGGGACGGGGAGCTTTTGAGTGTTCAAAACCGAATCGAGAATAGACAAAAGACCCTGCAAAGTGCCATTGCCAATGAAATCCAATCCACTCTGGAGCAGGGGAACTATAAAGGAGCCAAAAGCGCTGACGCCTTGGTAAAACTAGGCTCTAACCTTGAATTCTTGGGAAATAAGCCACCCAATCCATCGCCAGCAGCCGTTAAAGAGTATCTCTCTCAGGTGGATTCGGCATTTAAGGCATTTGATGCTCCAAAACAAGCACAATTGCTCACCATCGGGAATCGCTTCTTCGCGCAGTCGCCGGAAACGAAAGAACAGCGCCTTGCTCTCGAAAAGCTTGGAGAGGCTGCCAAAGAGTTGGCTCAGTACCAAGACAATAAAGCCGCCGAAGGTGATCAGGTTTTCCCAAGTAGTGCGGCACTTGTGTTCTATGCTCAGAAATTTGAGACATGGCCGGTTACCATCAAGAACGCTCGTTCAAGTCGTCAGCTAGATGCAGTTTATGAGGACATACAAGCCTTAAAAAAGGTTATTCCTGGGGACTTCGAAAAGATCGTAACAGCAGAGAAACGCTTGGCCGAGGCGTACCTTTCTCAAGCAGATATTCTACTGGCCAGAAATCAGACTAGCCGTGCTCAGCCATTGGTAAAACGCGCCACCACGTTGATGCGCTAAACGCATCTAGCCGTGGCGGGCCTTAATTCGCTGGAATAATGGCTAGACCAACTAGGCAGGTAGTAGGAAGTTCGATTTTAATTTAGTTATTTGTGGCCCTATAAAGGCCAGTTGGCTACTTTTTCAAGCGAAGCACTTTACTTAGCGGCAAGTAGTTCTGGGCGACGATGTCAACATCTTCAGGGTTCACACACCGCTCCTGACACATTTTTTCAAACATCTCATATAAACGTTGTTGCTTTTCTTCAGGCTTGCTGGGGTCATCAAGATAGCGGAAAAGGTTGTTGATGTTTTCCGGGTTTTCTTGCCCTAAGCCGGACAACTGCTCAACCATCTGGGCACTCATAGCAACCGAAAAAAACCGATCGGCCACTTTCGCGTAGTGCTGAAAATCTTCATAGCCTACTTTTTGGCTAACGCCATCAAGCAACAGGTTATCGGGCTTGTCCTCCATCATGTCTGCCATGGTGGTGTAGGGATGCATCTTCATCAGAGATGCCTGAAACCGTTTCTTTTCTTGCTTACTCAGCCGCTGGTCCACGGAGGCAATAACGGTAAAAACAGCCGGTGTTTTGGCGATAAACCGGTCTACATCACTTTGTTGCAGGCTATCGGCAAACACTGGCAGCGACCATGCGGCCATAGCCAATATCAGTGCTCTTGAGATGTTCTTCATACATGTTTCCTAATCGTTTGTTTTTAATACGGCGCGCAGCAAAGAGACCTAACCCACCCGGCTTAAATACTCGCCTTTAAGCCGAGCAACGGCTTCCTCATTGAATTCGTTATCCACCATCACCGTATCCCAGAAATCGATATCGCCATGCAGCACAATAAGCGCAATGGCTCGTATCATCAGGGTGGGCGATTCCAGAGCCTGTTCATAAAGCCCTTTCACCGCTGGGTCGCCTCGGCGATCTTGCAGCATGTAGGCCACGTCGACTTTCAAAAGAGGACGCAGATCCTATCCTTAGCGGGATGATACGAATGTAAGCAGATTCGTAGAGTGGTGTGGGAGATTGGCTATTGCAGGCGTTCTTTGCAATCAGGGAGTGTGCTGGAGACGCTTTAGGGCACAACGTAAGAACGCACACTCCCACTCAGTTTAAAGCCATTTGCACCGCATCGATCAGGCGTAAAACATCAACGGCACGAATGCCACCAGCACCAGCGAAATACCCATAGCGATCAGCGGCATAATGATGCGCTCATGGCGCTCGTAGAAGGTGCCGGTTTCCTGCTGGGCAGCTAGAACCTCGGCTTCACCCACTACTTGTCGCGTTAACAGGTGGTTGAGCGCCACCGGTGGGCTTAGGTAACCCAACTCAAAAGCCACCAGCGTAACCATCCAGAAGTGGATAGGGTGAATGCCGCTGGAATAGGCAATGGTTGCTACTGTTGCGGTCACAAGGATGACGGCACCGAAGGCGTCCATAATCATCCCGAGAATCACCAGAATAACCACCATTAACAACATGGCAGACCATGCGCTGTCGAATGCCTGAGGAAATGCCTGCATGATCTCAGAGCGCTCAATCACACCACCGATGCTAACCGACAGGCCCAGCAACAATAGCAAGGCACCAATTTCCGCTGTGGTGTCATTGGTGGCACCGCGCACACTGCGCTCCAACCCTTGGTGGTTAATCTCGCCGGAGGCGCTGCCCTTTTTGTTCTTAAAGCTAATGTGCTCGTACACCAGTATGGACAACATAATCACCGGCAGTAGGCGCGGTGCCGAAAACTCATCCATGCGCACATCTAGGGCAAAGCGGTAGAGCAACACAACGCCCACAATCACCAGTACATAAGGAATCAACGACCGCAACGCCTGAAGTGTCGCAGGCATGGCTTCAGCCGCTGGCGCCAGATTAAACTTACTCTGGCGGTTTACCGTGAGCGCCACCGCGCTAAACATGACGGCGGTCAACACGAACACCCAAATGCCCCATCCGAACAGGTCGTCTGTGGTCACTTCACGGTTGAGATAAGCAATAACGACGACCAACAAACAAGGGCGCAACACCACACCCAAAGAGCCCGACATGGCTGTGGCCGCAAGCGCAAGCTGACGACGCGCACCGGCAGCGCGTAATTCACTGTAGATCACAGCGCCTGCAGCAATTACGAAAATCCCGGAGGCGCCGGTATAGGCGGTGGGAACGGCGGCCACAAGCACCGCAACAACAGCGAGCATTTCCGGCGGCATACGCCAGGGCCGGAATAGATTAAACACCAGCGTCGCCAGACGTGTTTGTTTAAGCATCATGCCCACCCAAACATAGAGCCCCACATTAAGGAACATGTCTGCCAACTCCATCATTTTACCAAGATAGATACCAATGCCCGAGGCATGGCCAATCAACGCGAAGTAGGTACCGGAAATCAGACACATCACGGTATACAGTGGCACCGCAAGAAACGCTTTGTTCAACTGCCCACCCGGGGCAAGATCTGAGGGTGCGCGGATCAGCCTATAGAGGCTGGCCAATGTGAGGCAGGCAAACCCGACAACCCAAAAATTATGCAGCAGCAGATCTTCGGAAGATATCGATACGTCTGAGCCCACACTGGACTGGCGGAAAATCAGGCTGGAGCCTAACAGCATTGCGTTGGCAAGGGTTTGAAGCGTCAGAGAAACCGTATAGTCCAAACGGGTTTCCATGGCGCGCATAGCAATATGGTGGCGTGTGAGCGTTGCTGTGGCAGCACACAGCATAACCAAGATCACCAAAATGTAGCGTTGGGAGACGAGCCCAAAGGCAATGAGATCGGCAATAAACAGCTCTACCGCACGATATGCTTTTACACCGGGAGTAAGTTGGCCCTGAAGACTCTCATAACTTTGGAACGCAGCTTTGCACTCGGCTACCGAGCGCTCAATCGCAAGGCGAACATCGGCAGGGTCTTTGTCTTGGGCACCCAAGAGAGCTGCCATGGGGTCGTCAGCAGCTGGCTTTTGAGCAAGCTCATGGGCCACAGCAGCTTCAACATCCCGATTTGCATCACAGGTTGGTGCAGCCGGGTCCATGCGTAGCTTGTAGTAGCCGCTCCAGAGCTGCTCGCCGCCACGCAGCATCTGGTTGTGAATATCGCTGCTTGTGGAAAAAAGCACCACAGACAGCAATAGCAGGCAAGCAGGCAGTGATGAAAACCACTCCAACCCGTTACGACGAAAACTACCCTTAGACATGACTCTACACTCTGGAACGTTAACGGGTTACAGCAGACCATCCAAGTCCATGGTCTCAACTTCTGCCTTCTGGTCGTCCCAGAAGGTGCCAAGCCGGCCCAGCGGTGTACGGTGTCCGGTATTTTCTACCCATAGACGGTCGGAGATTGCGATAATCATGTTGGTCGCCATAGCATCCACAAAGGCCCAGTCTTCGTTGGCTGGCTGCTCTTTCAGCGACTCGGCGTGTTGGCGAACCACCGACTTCACCATTGCTTCATCGCCCTTGTTTGTGGCGGCAATTGCATGGAATACATGACTAAGGCGCACGCCTGCCTCGTCGCCCATACGGTCAGTCATGGCGAGGCGCTCAAAGGCATCCTCACCTTCTGGCTGCGCACCGGGAATCATTGCCCAAACGGTCGCTTTCAAGGCCATCGGGGCGCCCCACCACTTATCACTTTCAAGGCAGCTCGAGGCGCGGGCTACAACAGAACCTACGTTCTTGGGAACACCGATGGAGGAGGTGGATTGGATCTCTGAGTTAAGCGCCTGTAAACCTGCGAGCAAACCTGCAAAGTAGATAAACTCATCCATATCATCGTCAAAGTCCGGGCACTCTCCGGTGCCGGGCTCACCATAATAGGTGTTGTGATGCTGCCACCCCTTCAAATAACGCTTGGCGGCCAGAGAGTAAGCCCGCTTTTGGCGGATGATGGCGTCTTCTGCTGCATTACCTTTTCTCTCATACATGGCAGCCAGTGCCGCTAGCTCATGCTCACGGCCTTGTTCTTCCGCACAGCCACCAGCCGAAAGATAGAGCATGACAGCCAACTGATCGGGTTCATTGGTCACCCTGCCGAAGGACATAAGCAATGGAGCGGTAGCCTCGCTCATGGCACAACCCATAGCCAGATCACCGCTGGCCATCAGATAGGGAATTGTGTGGTCGCGAGAAAAGCCCTGCATTACATCGCCGGTGGTTTTGTAAATCATGTGGTTCACGACACCACAACCTGACAGCAGCGACCCGAGGGTAAGAGCGACTGCAACCCCTTTGAGCCAGGAGGCCGAATGCTTAAACCTTTGCCTGAAAGACGACGGGCGTGAACGGCCCCGGACGGACGTCTCTGAATATGAAATGCCGGTGGTTTGCATCATGGTTTCTGAACCTTTTGAACGTTTTTGCATTATTATTCTGAATCCGCTGTCAGCCGCGCATTATGGCCTACAGCGTTCGCGCTTTTTGAGACTGAAGCCGCAAATGACGCCTATGCACACAGTTTTTACCCATCCGCTGATTTGCACAAAGCGTCATAAGCCGCTATAGATTCAAGCAACCGTAAGCCGGTTGGGCGGCGGTTCCGACGAAAAAAACAAAAAGGGGTACTCGATGCGAAAACCCGAACTCGCGGCAGCTATCGCTGAACGCACAGGCTTAACAAGAGAAAAAGCCGCCGAAGTGATTACCGCTTTTACTGACCAGATCTCAGCTGCCGCTAGCAGAGGAGAAGACACAACCCTGATCGGTTTCGGCACATTCAACATCCGCACTCGTGATGCGCGTGAGGGTAGAAACCCCCAAACCGGGGCACCCCTTCATATTCCTGCCAGCAAAACTGTCGGCTTCAAAGCAGGCAAAGCACTTAAAGACGCGTTCCGCTTAGCCTAGTGTGCACTCACTAACCGGCCAAAATAGCCCCTCCCAATTTGCTGAGGCGGGGCTGTTAGTTGCAATAGAAATATCAGGAAGCGCACTCTGATCGGGTGGCATCCACACGGCAGCGAATGGCTTTCATCAGTTTAATTGCGCGTTCGTCGTACACACCATCTTCAAGTAACGACAGGCGGACAGTACGCAGCATTTTGTCGTACTCGGCAGTCACTTCCTGCGGCAGAGTCATCCATACGTTTTCCGGCATCTCGGCTTCCGCCTGGGCAATAATTTCGTAGGCTTCATCAATGCGCTTGATGGCCTCATCACGCACCATTTGGCCCGCAGTGTCGGGGAAGCGATCGCTGTGGATAATGACTTGAAAGTTCATGTAGGCCAGTGCGTATTTGAGCACCCCACCGTTTGGCTCAACGCCCTTGTACAGTTCCAACGGTGAATACGCCACCGCTGGCGCGTAGGCGACATCCACACTGCCGTTGTTGAACTTGCCAGCAAAGTTGGCGGAATTGGAGCCGACCACTGACGCGCCTACATGGCGAACCATGCGAACAGACGCCTCATCGAAATCCAAAGTTGCTACGCGCTTACCTTGAAGCTCTTCAACCGAATCAATGGAGCGGTCACGCAAGTGAAGGTAAATCGCGCCAGCCGGGAATACTCCGGCCACTTCATAGGGGCCATCTTTCAGTAGAGGGCGAGCGTTCGGTTGGCTGAGCGTGTTGTATAGCAGGCGCATTTCTTCTTCACCCGGTACGGCACCCATGGCTTCCAGACTGCCGGTGAATTTATTGAATTCACGGGCACGGGTGCCGGTAAGCAACACGACATCACACTGGCCAGCTTTAAAGTCTTCAGCAGCAACTTTTTCGTCAGTGTAAGCACTCAGGTTCAGCTTGATACCATTTTTAAGAGCAACGGGCTGAAAGGTCTTGGTGATTGCAAATAGCGGTCCATTGGCCCCGACTGGGTCAAACACACAGAAGCTTCTCTCCAGAATATCGCCACTGTTTTCAGTACTTGTCTGGGCATGTCCCAATGAGGGCAGGATGAGGCTAGCACACAGAGTGGCCGCCAAGGCCACCCGCTGTGGGAAGGTTACTGATTTCAAGGGATAACTCCTGAGCTATTATTGTTTGGCCAGTGTGTCGCTGTACAAGCAGGGCCGCATCTATTTGCGGCAACAGTATGCCGACAACCGCAAGAATACGTTGGCACAGGTGCCCTCCCTCAAGGGCTTTTTGAGCAAAAATTTGGAATATGTGATGGTGTCGACAGAGGTTAGCCAACCCCTGCCGCATTTCTATGCAGGCGGTATGGTTTTTAAGCTCCGCCCCACGCCTCTCGACCCTCGGCCAACGTAAGCCTAACCACTCCGGGCAACGGTTGGCCAAGTACAGGCGCATGATGCCCCGCCGAGGCTAAAGACTGGCTACTTGGCGTCCAATCAGCGTCTGGATCGAATACGCACAGGTCGGCTATCTCATCTTGGCTGATCGAGGCAGGTAAGCCGATGACCGATGCTGGGCCGGATGTAAGCCCGCGAACCAGCTCAGCAAGGCTTAACTCGCCCCGCTTAACTAGCCCAAGGCCCAACGACAACACGCTTTCGATGCTGGAGAGGCCTGGTTCAGTGTCTGGTAACGGCGCCTGCTTGGCAGCACTTTCATGGGGCAAGTGCTGGCTTACAATGGCATCAATCACTCCTTCGCGAACCCCTGCTACCAATGCCTTACGGTCAGTCTCTGAACGCAGCGGTGGGCGCAAGTGGAAGCGACTGTCAAAACCTGACAGGGCATCTTCTGTAAACACAAGCTGGTGCATGGCTACGTCTGCGGTTACGGAAATCCC
This sequence comes from Marinobacter salexigens, assembly GCF_018860765.1. Classification (GTDB taxonomy): domain Bacteria; phylum Pseudomonadota; class Gammaproteobacteria; order Pseudomonadales; family Oleiphilaceae; genus Marinobacter; species Marinobacter salexigens_A. The sequence goes on along the minus strand of NZ_JAHKPV010000001.1, from coordinate 813,193 downwards.
CCGGCGGCGCGCGTCAGCAAGCATTTCTACACTGCGCCCGCAGGAAAGTTGACTCAGATGCAGCTTTACACCGGTTTCTTCGGCAAGCAGTAGCATTTCCATAACGGATGCAGTTTCTGCCACTTCCGGAATGCCCAGCAAGCCGAGGCGAGCTGTTATCAGGCCATCATGGGCATAGCCGTCTGCGGCTAAGGACTGGTTTTCCGGGCGCAGCATCACGGTCAGTCCAAACGTTTGGGCGTAAGCCATACAGCGGCGCAGCACTCGGGCATTACTTACGCCACGGGAGCCATTGCCCAAGGCAATACAGCCAGCGGCGGCTAGACCCGCCATGTCGCTGAGCATCTCGCCCTCAAGGCCTCGAGTTAACGCACCTACGGGCAAAACACGGATAGGCGAGCCTGCGTCGGCACCATCTTGGATCAGGTGAGTAACGGCCCGAGAGTCGTTAACGGGCGAGGTTTCTGGCGACGCACAGACTGTCGTAAAGCCGCCTCGGGCAGCGGCTCTTGTTTCCGAAACTATATTGCCCTTCTGGCCATTGCCCGGCTCGCGCAGGTTGCAATACAAATCAACAAACCCAGAAGTAATCACGCAGCCTTTGGCATCAAACCTTTGGTCGGCGTCGGCAGTTTCAGCGGCCTCTCCGGTAGCGGCAATGCGTCCGTTTCGTATCAACAAAGCGCGATTTGGAGTTTCACTGCCATGGCCATCAAGTAAGCGGCCGCCGGTAATTTTAAGGCTGGCACTGGAGGATAGTGTGTTGCCGCTCATGCCAGACCTCTCTCATTCAACTCGCTCAATTCGTTCAATTTTTGCTGGCGCTCGGCGACCTGCCCACCCATCGCCATGGACATCACCGCCATGCGGATAGCTATGCCATTAGTTACTTGATTCAAAATAACCGATTGCGGGCCATCCGCGACCGCTGATTCAATCTCTACACCTCGGTTAATCGGCCCGGGGTGCATCACGATGCACTCTGGGTGCGCCAGCGCCAACTTGTCTTGGCTCAACCCATAAAGCCGGTAAAACTCCCGCTCGCTAGGCAGTAACGCCCCCTCCATGCGCTCTTTTTGCAGGCGCAGCATGATAACGACATCCAGATCTTTCATACCCTTGGCCATATCGTATTCCACAGTGCAGCCGAGGCTTTCGACATCTCTTGGCAGGAGGGTTCCGGGCGCAATAACTCGTATTTGCTCGGCGCCCAGCTCATTCAGGGCGCGGATCTGGGAGCGAGCCACCCGAGAGTGCAAAATATCCCCCACTATGGCGACTTTTAAGCCTTCAAAGCCGCCTTTGTGTTGCCGGATGGTCAACATATCCAGCATGGCCTGAGTGGGATGTGCATGGCGACCATCGCCCGCGTTGATAATGGCGACCCCGGGGGTCACACTTTGGGCAATAAAGTGCGGGGCTCCGCTTTGGGCATGGCGCACTACGAACATGTCGCTAGCCATGGCCTCAAGGTTGAGAAGCGTGTCTGAAAGCGATTCGCCTTTAGAGGTGGCCGAGGTATTAATGTCGAGGTTGAGTACGTCTGCCGAGAGCCGCTTGGCAGCAAGCTCAAAGGTGCTGCGCGTGCGGGTGCTGGCCTCAAAGAACAAGTTGACCACTGTACGGCCTCTTAGAAGAGGCACCTTCTTGATGCTTCGCTCGCCAACTTCGATAAAAGAGTCGGCGGTATCGAGTATGTCGGTCAGCAGCTCTCTGCCTAAACCGTCCAGAGTCAGGAAATGCCGCAATTGGCCGTCCCGGGTTAGCTGTAAGTGATTAGGGGAAGCTGCATTTGCGGTCATGATTTGCCTGCTATCGAGTTCGGGGGTTTACTGCTCGGTTTCCTGAAGCTCTATCCGGAGCGGGTCTGGGCCACGCAGCTTCACACGCTGCTGCACACCCAAGGTCAGCGACTGCCCGGCCACATCAGGCTGAATAGGCAGTTCACGGGCACCTAGATCGATCAAAGTGGCGAGTATGATACTGGCTGGGCGACCATAATCGAACAGCTCATTCATCGCAGCCCTTATAGTGCGGCCGCTCATGATGACATCATCAACCAGAATAATGTCCCGGCCTTCGGTATCGAAAGGCAGGCTTGAGGGCGTCACTTTCGGGTTGAGACCAATTCGGCTGAAATCATCCCGATAGAAGGAAATATCCAACTCGCCGAACGGCTCTTCAATTCCCAAGCGCTTACCAATAATGTCCGCGACCCAGACACCACCCGTGCGAATACCAATAAGCACCGGCGACTCAATACCTCGCTCGTTAAGCAGGCCACGTAGCCCCGCTTCCAACTTATCCATCAGCTGGTCTACATCAAGCAATGCGCTCATTCCATCCTCACTGTGTTATTCACTTTGCAGGCGACACCATGTTTCCAATATCAGCACGGCTGCACGGTCATCCACTCCGTGGCGACCATAATCCCGGCTACCACCGGCAGCCATTACTTGGCCTTTGGCCTCGTAGCTGGTCAAGCGCTCATCTACCATTTCTACTGGAACATGAAAGCGTCCGTGCAGGCGCTTGCCAAACTTGCGGGCACGGCCACACATATCGTTTTCGCTGTCGTCCATATTCAGAGGCAAGCCCACCAGCACCAGATCCGGCCGCCACTCCACCAGCAGTTTCTCAAGCTGGCTCCAATCAGGGGTTCCGTTATCGGCAGGAATCATGGCGAGAGGCTGACCTGTACCAAGCAGTTCTTGCCCGGTAGCCGCACCAATGCGGCGCAGGCCGAAATCGAATGCCATAACACTGCGTTGGCCGACTTTAGGCATGCCCCACCGTTTCGCTAAGCTGGTTGAGATCAATGCCAATCAGGTCCAGAACCGCTTTGTAGCGATCAGCCCAAGGTGTTCGAAACAAAATCTCGGTGTTTGCCGGGCAAACCAACCAGGCATTGCTGCCCAGCTCTTCTTCTAGCTGCCCTTCTCCCCAACCGGAATACCCCAGCACCATCAAAAACTCTGGTGGGCCTTCGTTTCGCCCAATGCTCGCAAGTATGTCGCGGGATGTGGTGAGCATAGCGTCGTTGGCCACCTCGGCCGTATTCTGCCAACTGGCGCCCGGTGGGTGCAGAACAAAACCCCGTTCCTGCTCAACCGGGCCACCACTAAAAACCGGTAGATCGAGCTCGCCACCCTGAAGGTCAAGCTGCTCCAGAATTTCTCCCAAATGAATATCCAGAGGCTGGTTGATCATTAAACCAAGCGCGCCATCATCTGAGTGTTCGCACAGGTAAACAACCGCTCCATGAAACCGAGGGTCGGCGAGATAGGGTGAGGCCACCAGAAAGTGGTGTTTAAGACTGTGCGGAGAGTGTTTAGATGCCGTCATCCGGATGAGAGCCCCCGTTGCTGGAACGACCAAGTACGTATGATCTCCAGTTCGTCCACGTCTTTTTTCATGTCGTCAGGAAAGGGTGCGAAGGGTGCAGCCATCCTGACAATCCGAATCGCCGCATCGTCGAGCAGAGTGCTTCCTGACGATTGCAGAATAGCTACTTCCTTGATGGAGCCATCTTTCTGCATGGAAACCAGCATACGCAAGGTGCCATAAACTCCCGCACGGCGAGCTTCAGTGGGATAGTTGATATTGCCAACCCGCGTCACCTTACTCACCCAATTCTGCACATACCAGGCATTGGTGGACTTTAAGGTGGAAGCGGCCGTTACCCGCATAACTCTGGGTTTACGGGCGTAGGCTTGTTGCTGGGCATCAAAGCGAGCCTCAAGACTGGCGATCTCCAGACTGCGATCCATCAAGCTTTTCTTTTCCCTTACCGGCAGAGGCTCGTCTTCCGGTTCGGTGGACTGTTCAGGCTGCTGAACCTGTCGGCTTGAGCGGCTTTCAGTCTGCACAACCGCCCGTTCCTGACGACGCACCGGCTCAACCTGTGCCCTTGGTTCCGGTTGCACTTGCGCAACCTCAGGCTGCCTGATCTCAGAGGGTTGCGGCGTGGTCATTTCCAGCACCTCTTCTTCCGTGCCACTACCCTGCTGATTGGTCTGCGCCAGAAAGTCGGCCTTCTCCGGTGCCTGTTCATCATCAAACTGCGACAGGGTTATCTCCATGGTCTGGGCAGACGAACGCGGCGACTCAGGCGCAAAGGTAATTCCCAGCACCACAACCGCATGCACCACCAGTGCCATGAATAACGTGAAGGAAAACCTATCGAACTCGCTCACCTGCACCGTCATTAATACGCCCGTTTCTGTCGTTGGCCCTGATCCATGGTATACCCGTCAGTTCTGGTTAAGACGCTTTTCAACGGCGTCCATCAACATACTCCCGATGTCTGTTCCAAAAGTATCGTCCAACTCCCGGATACAGGTCGGACTGGTCACGTTAATTTCGGTCAGATAATCGCCGATCACGTCCAGTCCAACAAACATCAAACCTTTTTCCTTGATTACCGGCGCTACCCGCGCACAGATTTCGCGGTCACGATCTGTCAGCTCACGACCTTCACCTCGGCCACCGGCCGCAAGATTGCCGCGATTTTCGCCTTGCGAAGGAATTCGCGCAAGGGAATAAGGCACTGCCTCGCCCTCAATCATCAAAATCCGTTTGTCACCGTCGCTGATTTCCGGAATGAACTTCTGGGCCATGGCCTGATACTCACCATTGTTGGTGAGGGTTTCAATAATCACACCCAAATTGAAGTCATTCTCCTTGACGCGAAAAATAGACTGGCCGCCCATGCCGTCCACCGGCTTCATAATAATGTCGCCATGCTTCGCGTAAAACTCCCGAAAGCGCTTCGATGAGCGGCTTACCAGCAAAGGTGGGGTCAAATCCTCGAACTGCGTAGCAAACAGCTTTTCGTTGCAGTCTCGCAGAGTCGCCGCCGGATTAACCACCAACGCACCTTGCTGTTCGGCAGATTCAAGAATATAGGTGGCAATCAGGAATTCACGATCTACGGGCGGATCCTTGCGCATCAAGATAACATCGAGATCGCCAAGCGCGCGATCTCTGTCAGCACCAAAGCTGTACCAGTCATCAGGATCTTTTCGGACCGTTAGGCTGCGCGTGGAAGCCATAGCCCTGCCACCTTCCATATAGAGGTCAGGCAATTCCATGTATTCGATTTCCCAGCCACGGTTTTGCGCTGCCAGTAGCATCGCCAAAGAGCTGTCTTTTTTGAAGTGGATATCCTGAATCGGATCCATCACTATCCCGAGTCGAACTGTCATAGTGCCCCTTGCGCTCCTGAGGAGTGAAAAAACAGAACCGGTCTGCAGAGCGAACCGGACAATAAGTGCTATGCTAGGAAATCAGATGGTATTGTACCCGAGCCGTGAATGCATCCCGAGAAATCTCTGGTAAATTACGTGATGTTGCAGGCATAAGTACATTTGGTCACAAAGTAATACTTTTTATCAGGCCATCAATAATCTATAAATGGGCGGGGTTTACAGAAGAACCTTAAGATTTATGTTAAAACCCTCGTTTGAACACAATGACAGTCGCTGAGCGCAAGGCACCTGGACAATGGATGACAACTTCGAGAACTTGAAGATCATGGTGATCGACGATAGCAAAACCATCCGTCGCACCGCAGAAACCCTCCTGAAAAAGGTTGGCTGTGAGGTTATCACCGCGACAGACGGTTTTGATGCTCTGGCAAAGATTGCCGATTCGCAGCCGAACATCATTTTTGTGGATATCATGATGCCCCGTCTGGACGGCTACCAGACCTGTGCGCTCATCAAGAATAATTCCTCATTTAAAAAGACACCCGTTATCATGCTATCCAGCAAGGACGGGCTGTTCGATAAGGCTAAGGGTCGCATCGTCGGCTCTGACCAGTACCTGACCAAACCGTTCAGCAAGGATGAGCTGCTCAATACGATTCGTCACTACATACCCGTGACGCCACAGTAAACCCTGCTGACACTAAAGAACCATCGAGGAACCAATGGCTCGCATTCTGATTGTTGACGACTCTCCTACCGAGGTTAAGAAAATCTCCACCATTCTGGAAAAGCACAAACACGAAGTGCTTACAGCCGACAACGGCGCAGATGGTGTTGCCAAGGCTCGCGCTGAGACTCCAGATCTGGTGCTCATGGATGTGGTTATGCCTGGCCTTAACGGCTTTCAAGCGACCCGCCAGCTAACCCGAGCTCCAGAAACGGCTTCCATTCCGGTGATTATTGTCACCACCAAGGATCAGGAAACCGACCGTGTTTGGGGCACCCGTCAGGGCGCCAAAGGGTATCTGGTTAAGCCGGTAAACGAAGACGACCTGATCAAAACAATCAACAATCTGATTGGCTGATCCCCAACTGTGGAGTAAGCATGTCCGCACAGGCCGCCCCTTTTACCGTTCTGACGGATATCGCCCGACGTAGCCGATCCATGGCAGCTGGCCTACCCGAACAGGAAGAAGCCGTTGAACTTTGGAACGGCATCGGCTTTGTTCTTGCAGGCGAGCGCTATGTGGCTCCCATGGGTGAGGTCACTGAAATACTGCACGTACCCCGGTTTACGCATATTCCGGGAGTTCGGCCGTTTCTCATGGGGGCTGCCAACGTTCGCGGGCGCCTCCTCCCTCTGGTTGACCTCGCCAACTTCTTCGACATTCCCCGCTCTTCCCGTAACCAAAGGGAACGGCGGGTTCTTGTCATTGAGCAGGGGGATATTTTCAGCGGGTTAGTCGTCGATTCCGTATTGGGTATGCAGTACTTTGCAACCGACAGTTTCAAGGCAGCACCTGCTGGTGTGCCTGAAAACGTTCAGCCGTTTGTCGCAGGCGGTTATGAACGAAACGAAGAAGTCTGGAAAGTGTTCTCCGCCGTCGACCTGCTCGAAGACGAACGCTTTCTTGACGTCGCACAGTGGTAAGGGTGATGACAGTGGCAGGAAAAACACCCTGACTGCCTGAAACCTAATTAAAAACAACTTGCCAAATTCCAGATAGAGGCCGGGAGCCAGAAAATGAAAAACAGAGCCGGAAGAATCGGTATGGGTCAGGGGGGCAACAAGCTTGTTGCTGGTCTGATTACCTCACTGATCGCACTCACCGTCCTGCTCGTTGTGGTCCTGTTTATCATTAACAGGGATAGCCAGAACGATCAGGAATATATCGCCAACGCCGCTGAACTCAGGGTGCTGTCACAGGAAATCGCGAAAAACGCGACTGAAGCTGCTGGCGGTACCGCCGAGGCGTTTAACCAGTTGCGTCGTTCCCGCGATGAGTTCCAGCAGCTCTGGTCCAACGTGACCGAAGGCAACCCGGAAACCGGCCTGCCAGCCAGTGAAATGGCCCGCGGAAGCGGCGTTCAACAGCACTGGAATACGGTTCGCGAGAACGCCGACAGCATTCTGTCCACTCGGGACGCAGTGCTGGGCTTGCACGAAGTAGCGCGCACCCTCAACGAAACCATCCCTCAGCTTCAGGTGGAGTACGACGATATCGTACAAATCCTTCTGGATAGTGGCGCTCCGGCGGAACAGATTGCTCTGGCCCAACGCCAATCGCTGCTTGCAGAGCGTATTGTGCGTTCGGTAAACAACGTACTCTCCGGTGATGAAGATGCCGTCATTGCCGCCGACCGCTTCGGCCGTGACGCCAGCTTGTTTGGCCGGGTACTAGAAGGCCAGCTGACCGGAAATCCCAACATGGGCATTTCCAAGGTTGATGATGAAGATGCCATTTATGGTCTTGAAGCGGTTGATGAGCTTTTCGAGTTCATCTCCCAAAACGTAGACGCCATCCTTGAAGCCTCTCCCGACCTCTTCAAGGTACGTACTGCGGCCAGCGACATTTTCCAGAACTCAGAAATTCTGCTTTCAGAACTGTCTGTTCTTGCCGAGAGCTTCCGCGCCCAAAGTGGCTCGCGTCTCATAAGCCCGACCCTAGCCTTTATTATTCTGGCGGCCATGGTCGCGATGGTTGTGTTTATCGGTCTAGCCCTGTATCGGGAAGCTCAAGCTCGTCTGGCGACGACTCAGGAACAAAACGAACAGAACCAGAACGCAATCCTGCGACTGCTCGACGAACTGGCCGATCTGGCTGACGGTGACCTTACCACTGAGGCCACAGTAACCGAGGACTTCACCGGTGCCATCGCTGACTCCATCAACTACGCGATCGACCAGATGCGCGGGCTGGTACAGGCGATTCGTGGTACAGCGGTACGTGTAGCGTCTGCTGCCCAGGAAACCCAGTCTACTGCGATGCACTTGGCAGACGCTTCCGAGCATCAGGCGCAAGAAATTGCAGGCGCCTCTGCTGCGGTTAACGAAATGGCCGTGTCCATCGACCAAGTATCCTCTAACGCTGCTGAATCGTCTGCGGTTGCGGAGCGCTCGGTTGCCATCGCCAAAAAAGGCGCGGAAGTGGTACAGAACACCATTCGCGGCATGGACAACATTCGTGAGCAGATTCAGGAAACCTCCAAGCGTATCAAGCGTCTGGGTGAGTCCTCACAGGAAATCGGTGACATCGTATCCCTGATCAACGACATTGCCGACCAAACCAACATTCTGTCCTTGAACGCAGCTATTCAGGCCTCTATGGCCGGTGACGCGGGCCGAGGCTTTGCGGTAGTTGCGGACGAAGTTCAGCGTCTTGCGGAACGTTCCTCTGCTGCAACCAAGCAGATTGAAGCGCTGGTTAAGACGATCCAGTCTGACACCAACGAAGCGGTTATCTCGATGGAGCACACCACCGCCGAGGTGGTACGTGGTGCACGTCTGGCACAAGACGCGGGTATCGCCCTCGAGGAAATCGAGAACGTATCCATGAGCCTTGCGGAGCTGATCCAGAACATCTCCAACGCGGCACGCCAGCAGTCGTCTTCAGCGGCTCACATTTCCAACACGATGAACGTTATCCAGGAAATCACCTCCCAGACATCGTCCGGTACCAACGCTACTGCGAAGTCTATCGGGAATCTGGCGGAAATGGCTTCCGAGCTTCGGTCCTCCGTTGCCGGCTTTACGTTGCCAGAAGAAGATCTGGCAGGCCACGAAGAAGAGGAAGACAGCAACGTTCCGGTGGTGGGCTGATTTTCAGCCCGAGGCTAATGGCGGTTTATGTCTGAGCCTCATAACGCTCCGTCACCTGCCGAGAGCACCTGGTTTCTGCGCCGTCTTCCTGACATGGACGAGGCGCAGTTCAGCCAGTGGCAAGCACTACTGGAGCACCGTACCGGCATGACGCTGCCTGCAGAGCGCCGCTCGTTTCTGGAAACCAATTTGGCTATCCGGATGCGGGAAATAGGCTGCAGCAGCTATCAGGCCTATTACGAAACGATTGTCTCGGGGCCGGATGCCATACGGGAATGGTCAACGCTGGTTGACCGACTTACGGTGCAGGAAACCCGTTTTTTTCGGGATCCTGATGCGTTCCGACTGGTTGCCGACTACGTTCTTACGCGGCCAAGGGAGCAGTTCCGAAAACGGCCGATTGAGGCCTGGAGTGTTGGTTGCTCGTCCGGCGAAGAACCATACACCTTGGCTATGGTGCTGAACGAATGCATGACGCAACTGGGGCTGCAACCACTGTATGGAGTAACCGGTTCAGACATCAGTACACCGGTTATCGAAAAGGCCCGGACCGGCCAGTTCAATGCCCGCAAACTGCTGGGCATGGAAGAAAACATGAAAACCCGGTACTTCCGCCCGGCCGAGCGGAACACCGTTGAAATTATCGAAAGCATCCGAGAGCGGGTCTGCTTTACCAGACTAAATGTACTGGATCTGGATAAAGCGCCCATGCACGGAATGAATATTATTTTCTGCCAGAACTTGCTGATTTATTTCCGTCGCTGGCGCAGGCGGGACATTGTCAGGCGACTTGCAGAGCGGCTGGCGCCCGGGGGACTACTGGTTCTGGGCCAGGGAGAGCTGACCGATTGGCAGCCCCCGGGTCTTCAAAAGGTACCCTCGGAACATGTACTGGCGTGGATAAAACGCCAGACTGACGAAGAATAACCGGAGAGGTTATGGGCAATCACCATGACAGCATCGCCCTCGACTGGGTTCGGGGCGAAATACAGGACACGCTGACCCAAGGTCAGCATGCGCTTGAAGCGTATGTCGAAAATCGTGACGACACGGCACGCCTGCGCTTCTGCCTGAATTATCTCCATCAGGTGCATGGCACCCTGCAGATGGTTGAGCTTTACGGTGCGGCCCTGCTGACCGAAGAAATGGAAAAGCTCACTCAGGCGGTACTGGATAACAGCGTCACCAGCGTGGACGAAGCCGTTGCGGTACTGATGCAGGCCATTCTGCAGCTTCCACAGTATCTGGAGCATCTGGCCAGTAGCCAAGATGATTTCCCCATGGTGCTGCTACCTCTGCTGAACGATCTCCGGGCAGCACGCGGTGATTCCCTGCTTTCAGACACGTCGCTGTTCAAGCCCGATCTGGCCCCCTCACGCATGAAGGTGGCGAGCAGTGTCTCGCAGCGGCTGCAGGATCCCACGGTGCTTGGCCATATTCGCAAGCTTCGGCAAATGTACCAGTTTGCGCTTGCGGGTATTGTTCGCGAAGAAGATCTCGACGCCCAGTTCGCATACCTACAAAAGGTTATCCACAGACTGATTCGCTTGTGCCAGAGAACTCCGCGTGGGGAACTCTGGAAAGCAGCAGCTGCCTTCGTGGAAACTCTTCAGGCAAAAGCCAACCCGGTTAACGCAGCGGTAAAATCCCTGCTGCGGGAGCTCGATAGTGAAATCCGCCGCCTTACCGATGAGCACGCAGACATTCTCGCGCAGCCAGCGCCCGATGCCCTGCTCAAGCACCTGCTCTATTACGTGGCACGGGCGCGGGATTTGGATTCCGAAAACGTCCGGGATCTACGCAACCGCTACCAGCTAGGCGAGGCCCTGCCGTCTGACGACGATGTGGTCGCTGCCCGAAACCGTGTCTCCGGCCCAGGCCGTGAAGCGATTCACTCTGTTGTCAGCGCGCTCAACGAAGAGCTTGCCAAACTTAAAGACCAGCTAGACCTGTTTGTGCGGTCAGAGCTGCGCCAAAATAGCGAACTTGAAGACCTTCTTCCCGGCTTGGTGCAGGTGGGTAATACGCTCGCTGTACTGGGCTTAGGTATACCGCGAAAGGTTATTACCGACCAAATCGAGCTTATAGAAAAACTGAGTGTCCAGAATGAATTAGTCGATGACGGCACCATGATGGACATAGCCGGGGCTCTACTTTACGTGGAAGCCAGCCTTGCCGGGCTCGACAGTGACCGGCAACCGGAGTCTTCCGAAAGCAACATTGATCATCTACCAGACACTCAGGGTTCTCGCGAGCTCGGCGAGGCCAGCAGTGCGCTATTGAGGGAATCCCGCAACACGCTGGAGCAGGTAAAGTCATCGGTCATCAACTTTATTGCCTCCCAGTGGGACGTTCGGGAAATCGAACACGTTCCCGGCCTGCTTCACAGCATTCGTGGCGGCCTGAGCTTGGTGCCATTGGAGCGCGTGGCCAGCATGCTAGCCTCTGCTGAACGCTACATTTCAGATGTACTGCTTAGTGACCGACACGTTCCGGACTGGAAGCAGCTCGACACCCTTGCCGATGCAATCACCAGTATCGAGTACTACCTTGAGCGACTGGCAGAAGGCATCAGTGATAACGAAGATATTCTGCGCATCGCAGAAGAGAGCCTTGCAAGCCTTGGCTTCCCGGTAGGCGAGGAACCCACCTGGGGCACAGAGCCCGCAGCGGAAGAAATACCAGTTGTAGAGCCTGCTACGGCTGAAGATGCAGCCATCGCAAGTGGCACAGTGCAACAACCCGAAACCAAAGGCTCCGATGAAGAACTTTTGGACGACGAAATTCTCGGCATTTTCGTAGAAGAAGCCGAAGAAGTCCTGGAGACAATCTACGAATTTTACCCGCGTCTCCGTCAAAACCACGACGACCGTCCGGCACTGACCGAGGTCCGCCGCGCGTACCACACGCTCAAAGGCAGTGGTCGTTTAGTTGGCGCTACCAGCCTTGGCGAACTTGCCTGGTCGGTGGAAAACCTACTGAACCGAGTCATTGATCAAAGCATCAAGCCTAACGACGACCTGTTCTCATACATTGATGAAGCGAATGCTCGCATTCCCTCGTTGATTCATGAGTTCCGCGACGGCCAAACCACGGGGGACGTTGCCGAGTTGATTGAGCGTGGCGAAGCCATGGCAACAACCCGCCGCAGCGAAGGCGAACAGGCTGAAGCGCCAGAAACCAATGAAACCCTGCATGAGATGCCCGTTGTTGAGACTCCTCCCGAGCCAGTAGTAGCTGCCAGTTCGGAACAACAGGACGACTTGATCGACGACGAAATTCTGGAGATCTTTGTCGAAGAAGCGGGCGAGGTTCTGGATACCATCCGTGAATACCTGCCCATGCTGCTACGCCAACACGATGACCGTAGCGCACTTGCTGAAGTCCGCCGTGCCTATCACACGCTCAAAGGCAGCGGCCGTATGGTCGGTGCTCTGGTTGTGGGAGAGCTTGCCTGGTCGGTAGAGAACCTACTGAACCGTGTGATCGACGGCAGTACCTTCATGAACGACGACATTGCTCGTCTGCTGGAAGACGCCACCGAAGTTTTCCCGGCTCTGGTCAGTGATTTTGAAAACCATCAGCCGCCTTCGTTTGATACTTCAGGTCTGGAGGCGCGAGCGAAAGCGCTTGCGAACGGCGAAATCCCGGATGCCAGCACCATGCCTGTCGCCGACGTCGATGGCGTATCTGGCTCGATTGAAATAGAAGACACTGAAGCCGAGCACTACGAGGAGGATGAAGCTGCCGATCCGGTGTTACTGGATATCTTCGAGAGCGAAACAGAGACCCATTTGCAAACCCTCAAAGAGTTTCTGGTATCTGCTGGCGACAAAATTAGCGTGTCCTACACCGATAACCTGTCACGGGCACTGCATACTCTCAAAGGCAGCGCGCATACAGCAGGCATAGGGCCTATTGCAGCGGTTATTGCGCCGCTTGAACGCTTCGTAAAAGAGTCCCGCGCCCAGAATCTGCGCGCCGACCGTGACGTGCTTTCGCTGATTGAAGCGGCCTGCGAATTCCTGACACAAGGACTGGCCCAGATACGCAAGCAACCCCAAGCCTCGTTGCCCGGCACCGACGAGTTTTTGGAAAAGCTGGAGCGCATCTCGAACGACACACTCCACAGCTACAGCGAAGATACCAGCTGTAGTACCCAACCGGCGCCTTCTCAGCTGGTTCAGCTATTCCTAAATGAAGGATTGGACGTCGTTCTCGATGCCGATCTTATTCTCGCGGAATGGGCACAAAACCCTCAAGACCAGAATCCGCTTCAGCGCCTCACAGCAGAGCTGACACAGCTTACCGACTCTGCATCGGACGCTGGGCTGCCGGATGTCGCAGCTTTGTCAGAAGCCTTGCAAGAAGTTTACGTGACCGTCGCCGCCCGGAACGAAACACCGGATGAACCGTTCTTCGCAACCATGCGCAACGCCCACGACCATCTGATCAATATGATGGATCAGGTTGCCGCAGGTTTGGCCACCGAATCTGGCGATGAACTGGTGACCGAGCTTGAAGCACTGACCGCATCTCTTTCCGAAGCCGACGAAAGTACGAGCGCCTTCGACCAAGAGTTCACAGAAGATCTGGAAGAAATCGACCTCAGCTTCGACATGGACGAGCTTGATCGCTCTGTTGCTGATGAAACCAGCAAAGAGCCGCAGTCGACGTCCGATCTACCTCTTCCTGAAACCGACTGGGCAGATGACGACGATGCCGAAGTCTCTGACAGTGAATTGGATGACGAACTCGCAGAGATTTTCCTTGAAGAAGCGCGGGAACTCATCAACAGCACGGCGGAAGCCCTGCAGAGCTGGAGCGAAGCTACCGGCAATCTAGACCTACTGCGCCTGCTGCAGAGGGACCTTCACACCTTGAAGGGTGGCGCTCGCCTTGCCGATATTTCAGCAGTGGGCGACTTGGCCCATGAACTTGAAAACCTGTTTGAAGGGCTAACCGAAAAACGGCTGTCTGTTAACGAAGAGTTGTCAGACCTTCTATTCCGTTGCCATGACCGGTTGGCAGCTATGGTGGACAGCCTGGATGCCAAAGAGCTGCCGCACCCTGCGCCGGATCTCATCAGTGAAATCCACGCTTACATGGATAACACTGACAGCTCGCGGCCAGTTACAGATGTGACGTTACCCGTTGAGCCGAACAGCATCGAATCCGATGATGTCTTGCCGCCGATGCTGGAGCTTGAAGAGACAGAAGCGCCGGAAACGGAAGAGGTCGGAACCGATCTCTCACACATGGACCCAGAACTCATCGGCATCTTCCTTGAAGAGGCCTATGACCTAATCAATTCAACAGGCAGTGCCCTGCACACCTGGAGTGAGGATCCATCTAATCGTTCAGTTGCCGCAGAACTTCAGCGCGACGTTCACACCCTGAAGGGTGGCGCTCGCATGGCTGGCGTTGAGGCCATTGGTGACCTAACCCACGTGCTCGAAGATCTATTCGAGAAAGTGGCCGAAGGCCAGCTAGAAGCCAGCAGTGCCATGAACGACGTACTGTTTGCCTGTCACGACCGTCTAGCGCAAATGGTTGAGCAAGTTGCAACCCAAAAGCCCTGCCCGCCCGCCGTCGATTTGGTGAATCAGGTTGAGGCTATTCTCAGTGGCGAACCTGTTCCCACCGAAGCAGAGTCTACCGACATTGAGACTCCTACAGCCGTTCCTGAAATCACGCCAGCGGACGCTGACGCCGAAGATGAACACAACGATATCGCCAACATTTTTCTGGTTGAAGGCCATGAAATCCATGATGCCATCAGCGAATGCCTAGACCAATGGCGTGACGATCCTCAAGCGATGAATGGCACTGCGCAGCTTCAGCAAGAACTGCACACCCTCAAAGGTGGCGCCCGGCTGTCTGATGTTGACCCCATTGCAGAGTTGGCAGAAGCCTGGGCAGGCGCACTTGATCTTCTCATGTCGACCCCGGGCAACCAGAAGCTTCTGCTCACTCTAAGCGGGCGTGGGCTGGATAACCTGAAGGCCATGCTTGATGAGCTGGCGCAAGGGAAGGAGCCGGTAGCAGAGGCTGACCTACTTGCAGCGTTCGGCAGCGCACAGTTACTGGACACAGAAAGTCAGGATGCGCCTCAGGAAGAAGAGGCAAGTGCCGATCAAGACGCCATCGATCCGGAGATTTTAGAGATATTTCTGGAAGAAGCTGGCGAGATCATGGACCAGTTGGAGCAGCTTCTTGCCGACTGGCACAAAGACCCAGCCAATAGCCATTTCAATCAGGAAGCACAGCGCGCACTCCACACTCTGAAAGGCGGCGCCCGTTTATCCCAGCTCTCCCAGCTGGGTGACAAGGCCCACAGTTTCGAGACACGCTTGATTAATCTGGGCGGTGAGGCTCCCGATGACAATCAGTGGCAAGCCATTACCGAGTATCACGATGGCATTATTGCGCTGGTTGCGGATATACGCGGGCGCTATGAATCGAATGCAGCAACTATTGAACCCGAGGCCGAAGCGGCACCTGCGGTTCAACCTCCGGCACAGCCGGAGGTTCAGATTAAACCGGCTCCCAAGCCTGCCCGAACTAAGGCTCGAAATAGAGCGGCGGACGCCCAGCGTGCCGCTCAGGAAACCATACGGGTGTCCGCACCATTGCTGGATGAACTGGTTAACCTGGCCGGTGAAACCAGTATTACCCGTGGCCGACTAGAACAGCAAAGCAGTGATTTCGGCCATACCTTGGATGAAATGGCCGCGACCATCGAGCGTTTGCGTGAACAGCTACGCCGGATGGAAATCGAAACTGAGGCACAAATCCTGTTCAGTGCCGAGAAAGAACATGGCCCGGATTATGGGGACGACTTCGATCCGCTGGAAATGGACCGATACTCATCCATCCAGCAGTTATCGCGGGCACTAACGGAATCCTCCTCAGACCTTGCGGATTTGCGCGAGACGCTGGCTGACAGGGTTCGGGATACAGAAACGCTGCTGGTTCAGCAATCTCGTATCAATACCGAACTTCAGGAAGGTCTGATGAAGACCCGAATGATTCCGTTTGCCTCCATGGTCCCGCGCCTACGCCGGATAGTGCGTCAGATCAGTGGCGAATTGGGCAAGAAAGTTGAATTTGATGTTCGCAATGCCGAAGGCGAAATGGATCGCAACATTCTGGAGCGTATGATTGCGCCGCTGGAGCACATGTTGCGCAACGCCATCGACCACGGTATCGAGAGCCCAGCTGATCGTAAGAAGCAGGGTAAAACGGAAGCAGGCGAAGTTACCTTATCTCTGGCCCGCGAAGGCGGCGATGTAGTCCTGCGCATGGTGGATGACGGTGCTGGCATACCTTCTGACGTCATCCGAGATAAAGCTATTCGTCAGGGGCTATTGCGTGAGGATGAAGATCTTTCCGAACGTGAGATTCTCCAGTTTATCGTACAACCCGGTTTCTCGACCGCGCAGAATGTCACCCAGATCTCCGGTCGCGGGGTTGGCATGGACGTGGTGGCCAGTGAAATCAAACAACTTGGCGGCAGTCTGGACATTGAGTCACAGGTTGGCCGGGGCACTGTATTTACTGTGCGACTGCCGTTTACCGTTTCGGTAAACCGGGCCCTGATGGTATCCACGGGTGAAGATTTTTACGCCATCCCGCTCAACACCATCGAAGGTATCGTCCGGGTTAGCACGTACGAGCTTGAGGAATATTACAAGCCGGATGCCCCCATGTACGAATACGCAGGTCAGGAGTACCGCTTGCAGTATTTGGGCAGCCTGCTGAACAGCGACCACCACCCCAAACTACAGGGCCAAGCCTTGCCGCTGCCGGTGATTCTGGTTCGTGGTGCAGAACAGCCCATGGCACTTCAGGTAGACAACCTGATGGGCAGCCGAGAAATTGTTGTTAAATCACTAGGCCCACAATTCGGTACTGTTCGAGGCGTATCCGGTGCCACCATTCTGGGTGATGGTAACGTGGTGGTGATTCTTGATCTGCCGGCCATGATTCGTTCCGATATATTGTCCGAGCGCCAGCGTCTAACCGAACTGGAAAAAGTTCGGGAATCCGCCCGCTTTGAAGAACGGCCCACCGTTGTCATGGTGGTGGACGACTCGGTTACCGTGCGCAAGGTGACCTCGCGCCTACTTGAACGTAACGGTATGGAAGTTATCACGGCAAAAGATGGTCTGGATGCGGTGGCGCAACTGCAGGATCACAAGCCGGACATCATGCTTCTGGACATTGAAATGCCGCGTATGGATGGCTTTGAGGTTGCCAGCTTCGTGCGGCACGATGACAGCCTGCGCGATATGCCAATTTGCATGATCACCTCCCGAACCGGCGAAAAGCACCGTGAACGGGCACTGGCTATCGGCGTCAATGAATATCTCGGTAAACCGTTCCAGGAGTCCGAGTTGCTGAAGACCATTGAACGGCTAACCGGTAAGCAGTAATGGCCGGCCAAAGCGGTCGGGCTCAGGTTGGAATCGTGTCGGACATTGTCCTGCAGCGGCATCGACTGCAGGCAGCTGCCGCCAAGTTCGGCCTTGATGTTTGTTTCTCCGGAGACCCGGAGCGGTTGCAGGGCCACCCCGACTTCCCGGAAGCCGGGCTCTGGCTGGTAACACTGGAAGATGAAGCAGACCACCCGGCGCTGTTTGACTACCTTCTGGAGAATACCGAAGCGCCGGTTCTGTTCGGGCTGGACCAAGCTCCCAGTTCTGGCACCACAGATTACTTTCGCTGGGAGCGGAGGTTACTGGGCAAGCTCGAGCAGCAATTGGGGGATCTTGCCCAGCTGGACTCCAAAGCCAGCATCGAAGAACTTGAGGTGCGGGTTCCGGAAAGCCCGGTATCATCCGAGCTGCCAAAGTGGCTCACACCGGCGGTTCCCGGCTCTGTGGCCAATGAAATCTGGGTGTTATCTGCCTCGCTTGGTGGCCCTGCCGCGGTGAAAGCTTTTCTCGACAGACTGCCGCCGGGCCTGCCAGTGGGTTTCGTGTACGCCCAGCATATTGACGGTAATTTTGCCGAGGTACTCACCCGGGTGCTTGGCCGCCATGCCCATTACAAGCTGCGGCATGCGGAAGAGAACTACAGAGTGAAGAATGGTGATGTGGTGCTGATGCCGGTTGAGCACGAATGGAAGTTTGATACGACCGGTGTACTAAAAGAACAGGACACACCTTGGCCCGGGCCCTATAGCCCCTCTATTGATAAGGTGTTACTGAATACGGCCGATCATTATGGCGCTCACTGCCATGCAATCCTATTTTCCGGCATGGGTAATGATGGTGCAATCGCAGCACCTTTACTAAAAGCTTATGGAAGCCGAATCTGGGTGCAAGAAAGCACCAGTTGTGGCAACAGCTCAATGCCGGATTCCGTCGCTGCCACAGGCTGTACCACCTTCTGCGGTACACCCGAACAGCTGGCCCGGGAACTGGTTAAAACCATCGAAGAATCCTGCTTGCTCAAAGGCAGGCAGAAACGGGGCTCCGCCTGAGGACACAAGCAATGAACGAGAACAGCCAAACCCTCTCCTGCGTCATGATACCCGTGAGCGGGCGACAGCTTTTACTGCCTAACGTATCCATTGCCGAGGTGGTGGACTATGCCAGCAACGATGCTGGCACCGGAGCACCCGACTGGCTTGCAGGCTACCTCGATTGGCGAGGGCTGAGCTTACCGGTTATCTCTTACGACGCGGCCAATGGCGGCTATTTGACTGTACCCGGTGAAAACCGTGGTCGGATTTTGGTGCTCAACAGCGTTAGCTCCAACAAAAAGCTTCGCTTTTTGGCTCTGATTACTCAGGGCATTCCCAGCCAAGTTCGAATTGGGCAAGAGCAGATCAAACAACTCGAGGCTGAAAATGGGCCTGCCGATTTAATGCTGGTAGACGTTGATGGCGAAACAGCTTGGATCCCCAATTTAGACTATCTTGAAACCCTTGCCAGTGAATCTTTGGCCTAAACTCTGGGTATTTGTCGTCTTGGCATCTGGGCACCTGCAAATGTTATAATGTTGCAAACCTTGCAGGATTCCGATTATGCCTTCCCGCGCGCTCCCGTACCGCCCTCACAACCACGATGCTTGTGTCAGTCAGGCGCTGGCTGAAGCCAGAGCCATTTGCCAACAACAGAATGCCCGCCTAACGCCCACGCGCGAGCGGGTTCTGGAACTCATCTGGCAATCCCACAAGCCGCTCGGTGCCTACGACGTGCTGGCAAAGCTGACCTCCGAGGGCCATAACGCTGCGCCACCAACGGTCTACCGGGCTCTGGATTTTCTTCAGCAATACGGTCTGGTGCACCGGATAGCATCCCTCAACGCTTTCACTGGCTGCACTCATGCCGGTGAACACCACACTGGGATGTTCCTTATCTGCCGTGCCTGCGGCAACGTACTCGAGTTGATGGAATCATCTGTAACCACCGCCATCGAGAATGCCGCCAGAGCTGAAGCCTTTCAACCCGAAGCAATAACACTGGAGGTAGCAGGTCTGTGCCCCGGTTGTCAGGCGAACCAGCATCATGAGTGAAGTTCTGGTTGCTATCGAAGACCTTACTGTGAGGTTTGGCGACCGTTTGGTTGTTGATCGGGTGAATTTATCGCTGCACCGGGGTGACATCATTACCATCATCGGCCCCAACGGTGCGGGTAAAACCACGTTGATCAAAACCATTCTGGGCATACAGGTACCTACCAGCGGTCGTATCATGCGTGCACAGAATCTGGCTATCGGGTATGTGCCCCAACATTTAAGTTTGGAAACAACCCTCCCCCTGAGCGTCAAACGTTTTATGTTGCTCAGTGGCCAGTCGCTTGCAGAGTGTGAGTCTGCACTGGCAAGAACCGGCGTTAGCCATCTACTCAAAGCATCGGTGCACCATTTGTCCGGGGGCGAGCAACAGCGTCTTCTGCTGGCCAGAGCCTTGGTGCGCAAGCCCGACCTTCTGGTGCTTGATGAGCCAGCTCAGGGAGTTGATATCAACGGTCAAGCCGCGCTTTACGATCTTATCCGCCAGCTAAGAGACGAGCTTAACTGTGGCGTTATCATGATATCCCACGACCTGCATTTGGTTATGGCTGCTACCGACAAGGTTATCTGCCTGAACCAACACGTATGCTGCAGCGGCTATCCCGCGGACATCTCGCACGACCCGGCGTTTATTGAAACCTTTGGCCGACCAGTGGCCGACTCGCTGGCGGTGTACCACCACCATCACAACCACAGTCATGACCTGCACGGTAACGTTGTTGGCTCGGGCACATCCCATTCAGCCACCGGGCATGAGGAGTGTAGCCATGAGCATCATTGATACGCTACTGAATGACTTCTTCTGGCGGGCGCTTATTGGTGGCCTAGGAGTGGCGCTGATCGCGGGGCCCTTGGGCTGTTTTGTGGTATGGCGAAGAATGGCGTATTTCGGAGATACTCTGGCCCATTCAGCATTACTGGGAATAGCCCTGAGCTTTTTGATCAGTGTTCCGCTGCATCTCGGGGTGATCATTACCAGTGTAATTTTGGCCATGGCTTTGATGCTGTTCTCTCGCAACAAAACACTCGCAACCGACACACTTTTAGGCATTCTCGCCCACAGCGCTCTGGCCATCGGTTTGGTTGCACTCAGCTTTATGCCGAGCGTGCGGATCGATCTGACTGGCCTTTTGTTTGGCGACCTACTGGCCATGACCCGCAACGACCTGTTGTGGATTTACGGCGGTGCTGTTTTGATTCTATCGCTGCTAACCGTTCTCTGGCGCGGCTTGCTCATGAGCACTATCCACGAAGAGTTGGCCCGGGTGGAAGGCATACCTGTCGAGCGCCTGCGCCTGCTGTTGATGCTGATGTTTGCGATCGTGATTGCGGTTGCCATGAAGATGGTGGGGGTTCTACTGATTACCGCATTGCTGATTATTCCGGCAGCCACGGCACGCCGCTTGGCCAATACCCCGGAACAAATGGCGGCCCTAGCGGTCCTGTTCGGATTTATTGCTGTGGCAGGTGGTCTAAGCCTGTCGTGGCATTTGGACACGCCAGCAGGCCCCTCCGTTGTAGTCACAGCTTTCGCTACGTTTCTAGTCGTTTATGGCAGCGCTGGCCAGTTATCAGCGCGCCCTTCTGCCTGAGCAGCGAGCTGCCCAGCCGTCATAACGGCTGAAGGGCATCCACCAGACGGCCTGTTTCTAGCAGTTCAAGAAACTCGTCTCCCAGGCGCTCGCTCTCGGCAATGGCTCTGCGCCATGCGCGTTCCCGACCGCTGTCATTTCCTAAGTAGGTTTCGAAATCCTTACGGTCTGGCAGCTTGCCGTCCGGTAGGCGCTCCAGATAGTCCGTGGAAGGTGCCACTAGCAGTACATCCTGCAAGCGAGTTGCATCTCCACGGCGCCAAGGCAGCGTTTTATCAAACCACCCGGGTACCACGCGGTTGGTAAAGTGCGGGTATAGAACCACGCCCGGCTGCTCGTATGGCAAATCAAGGTGGTAGTCCAGCAGCCCGCCATCTCGATATATACCATTCGGGGCCCCCGGAATATCCCGAACACCGGACATCACCATAGGAATGGATGCAGATGCAAGAAGGGCAGGCAGCAAGTTTTCGCGGCTCAAGGGTACTTCGTAGCTGCGAAAGTCAGACAACGGCGACAATGGCGCCTTCAGTCTGGCGTCATGAAGTATCCCACGCTCCATAAATCGCCCCAGATGCCGCCGACCTACAGCGTTGGCTCCGATGGCAGTCATCAAACCAAAGCTTAGCCGGGCTCTAGTATCCGGCTCCAGCATGCCCAAACTGCGCACAACGACCACGTTCAAGCGATACCAGGGATGCGTAAGGATATAATCCTCCCGCCCACCGATCAGTTCATCGAGAAACAAAGTGCTTTGACGAGTTACGTCGGCAGCACTGACACCTTTCGCAAACCTTTGGGATGTATACAGCTCCGCTAGCCGGGTCAGTTGGGCACTCGGGTCGTCCGAAGAGGCAATAGCCGCAAACCGCCAGCTACCAATAGACGAACCGATCAAAGAGCGCTCTTGCTCAACCCGAGGTAGCCAGTCACCGAAAATAGCCTTGTCCAAACCACTAAGACCGAGAGCTTTGGGGCCACCGGCTGCTCCGGGTATTACGTGTACATCATCCGGCGTTAGGGGCTTTTCCTGTAACCGCTGCAGGGTTCGTCGACCCGCCCGGATAGTAAGTGCGGGAGCGCGAGTGTGGATGGCGGTCATAAGGGTTTCCCATCAGGGTTCGGCATGAATGATAACCAGATAACAAGAATATTTTAACGGAGTGGTCATACGGGGCCAACTGAACAACACTAATACTACCAATAAACAAACAGTTCAGATGTACAAAGGATTACCCATGTTAAACTCGGAAACAGACCCGGTCACAGACGCGGGGCGACTTAACAACACCTAGCTGGAGTGTTCTGTGAACACGTTTTCTTCTATCGAGCATTCATCCACTAACCCAACCCTCGCCGTGCTTGGTTTCAAACGTCAACTGGTATACCACCTGCACTTGTGGGCATTCATTGCCGTGGCTCCGCTTGTTGTAGTGCAATGGCAGCACCATCATTTTCTACTCTCCGGCCTGTTAATCCTCTTCTGTGTTAACGCACTTGCTGTGATCGCCCTGTTGCGACTGCGTGACACCTATTTCCTAAAAGGCAGACTATTCCCGCTGCTCGCCGTTGTGAGTGCCGCCTATTCAACAGCTATTAACGGGCATTCAGGCCTGTACTGGGCTTACCCGGCGGCATCCGCGCTTTTTTTCTTGCTGCCTCTACGGGAAGCCATTGCCAGCAACATCATTTTTGTCACCACTATGGCTGTGGTTTCTTTCCTGAAATTTCCCGAGACCGATTTCTGGCGTATTACCTTTTCGCTAGGCCTTACTTGCGTGTTCTCTATGATTTTTGCTTGGCTGGTGGGGAAGCTCCAGAACGAACTGAGCCGCGTGGCAACCACCGACCCACTAACTGGGTGCCTCAACCGATCGCAATTGGCTGATATTCTGAATAGCCAAATCCAGATGCGTGAACGCTATGAACGGCTGTCGAGCCTGATTCTACTGGATCTCGATCACTTTAAGCTCATTAACGATCAATGGGGACACCTCGCGGGCGACAAGGTGTTGAAAGAGATGGTTCTAAGATTGCGCAAACGTCTTCGGGAAAGCGATCGACTGTTCCGGGTCGGCGGTGAAGAGTTCATGATCTTGTTACCTGAAACCAACCAGCATGAGTGCAACCTTCTTGCACACCAACTGCTGACTAGCATCAATGCCCGGCCGTTTCTTGAGAACATTAAAGTGACCGCCAGTGCCGGTATCGCAGAAGTCAGCAAGGGCGAGACCTGGTCTGTGTGGCTGAACCGAGCCGATCAGGCGCTTTACGAGGCTAAATCAAGCGGGCGCAATCAGGTTGTCAGCGCCACCAACCAACCGCCATCAGACCACCAAAGCTTAGGTACCCCCCCAACACCGGTAGCAAGTTAGTGTCCCGCTTTGCGCTTGCGAAACTCCCTGTAGGCGGCAAACACCTCCCAAGAGCTCTCAAAATGCGGGTAGTGCCCGACATTCATCAACTGCACCACATCGGGTTCGGGAATCAACTCCTGATAACGCCGGGCCGTGGCCGCGCCCGATACAGGGTCTGCGGCGCCTGAAATAAGGCGCATGGGTTGTTTGGCATTCTGCAACGCCGACACCCAACGGTGGCGGTGGCACCGGCGCTCCTCCATAAAGTGAATAAGTTGGTGCAAGATACCGCGGCCATTATTATAGGTTAGCAGATGCCAAAAATCGTCTGTGTCTTGAGGGCTTGGTCGGTTCTTGCTGCCAAAGAGCTTTAGAAAACTCCGTTCGAAGCTGCGCCGGGTCAACCCCCTACCGAGCAACCCACCCAAGGGGCTACGCAGTAACTTCTGAATCATTAGAGGATTGTGCACTTCAGGAAACAGCGCCCCATTTAAAAAGCAGACGCTGGCGATCTCGAAGGGCAAGACTCCTTCCTGTTCACGGGCCAGCAGTTCTTGGGCAACACTGCAGCCATAGTCATGGGCTAGCAGGTGTATCGATTTGAGCCCAAGCCCTTCCAGCAACCCTTGCATCAAATCTGATTGGTCTTCGATACTGTAAGCGTGCTTGCGGGGCTTATCGGAGAACCCGAACCCAAGCATATCCAAAGCCAGCAAATGGTTGTTCTGTAGCAGCATGGGCCATAGCCGATTCCAGTCCCAGCTTGCCGTGGGAAACCCATGTATCAGGAGCAGTGGCTCACCCTGCCCCGCCATACGGCTGAATATTGCATGGCCCTCGTAGGTAAACCACTTACCTCCCTGTTGCCATTCTTCAAGTGCAATCACCTCGCAACCAGAGGCTACTCGGTCCCGAGTACCCGATTTGTGCTTGTCCATGCCTTGTCCCCGATAACGCCTTCATCGCCTGCGACTTTAGAACAACCCCGCCCCTCCTACCAGAACGGCATAGCAGCGACCTTTAAACTACTATCAGTCAGCGGTCTTTTCCGTGCCTATGGTCGTAAATCGTAGAGATAAAGGGCAAATTCACTTAAGCTTTGGCCCTTATACCCCACCTCCGCACCATTAAGAGAACCGGATATCACTATGACCAAACTCCTTGACGACCTCGCGGGGCACTACCGCGCCATCATCAACGGGCTGGGTGAAGACACCAACCGTGAAGGTCTGCAGGATACCCCCATGCGCGCCGCGAAAGCCATGCAGTTCCTCACCCAAGGTTACCAGCAAGATCTCAACGACCTTGTTAACAACGCTGTCTTTGAATCCACGATGGACGAAATGGTTGTGGTGCAAGACATTGAGCTTTACAGCATGTGCGAGCACCACGTATTGCCGTTTATCGGCAAGTGTCACATCGCCTACCTGCCCCAAGGCCGTGTTTTGGGCCTGTCCAAGTTTGCACGCATTGTGGATATGTACGCCCGCCGCCTGCAGATTCAGGAAAACCTCACACGACAAATCGCTGAAGCGGTTGAGAACGTTACCGGTGCCAAAGGTGTCGCCGTTGTCATCGAAGCCCAACACATGTGCATGATGATGCGTGGTGTAGAGAAACAGAACTCGAAAATGAAAACCTCGATGATGCTGGGCCAGTTCCGCAAATCTCAAGCAACACGCACAGAGTTTTTCAATTTAATCAGCGGCAATCGCTAATCGCGATAGCCTGTTGGAGGCGGCATGACAAAAGTTTCCTGCGACCACAAGGCAAGAGTACAGATAAAGGATTTGCTGCTGCGTGCCTACATAGGCATCAAGGAAGAGGAAATAAACAACCAGCAGGATGTGATCATTAATGTATGCCTGACTTACGATGCAACAGAGGCAATTAACCGTAACGAGATCACTGCGGCGCTCAATTACCGCACCATTACCAAGCAGATTATTGGTCACGTGGACGGCAACCGCTTTGCACTGCTGGAGCGCCTGACTCACGAGGTGCTCAATATCGTTATGGAGCACGGAGCGGTGCAGTGGGCGCAAGTGGAAATCGACAAGCCCCACGCGTTACGCTATGCGGAATCTGTGTCTGTGTGTCTTGAGGCGCACCGTTGATTCAATACCGTTAACGCACCATAGGGACCATCACCATGCCCAACAATCAACCCGATCAAATGCGCGCCATTCTTGAAAGCGTTCGCACCATTGCTCTTGTGGGCGCCAGCGAGAAAACCCACAGGCCCTCTCACGAGGTCATGGAGTATATGCAGCACCACGGATACCGGATGATTCCTGTTAACCCCCGCCTTGCCGGTCAAAAAGTGCTGGGCGAGACAGTGTACGCCGACATTGCCTCTTTGCCAGAACCGGTCGATATGGTGGAACTGTTTCTAGCACCAGAGCGCACGGACGCAGTAATCGATCAGGCGATAGAGCTCAATATCCCGGTGGTATGGCTGCAGATTGGCGTGATCAACGAAGCCGGAGCCGGGCGGGCGGAAGCGGCTGGGCTAAAGGTGGTGATGGACAGGTGCCCGAAGCAAGAGATCCCGCGATTGGGTATCTCCGCAGTAAGTTCTAGAGCTTGAACTGCTATGCAATGGGGCGTGTCTTTAGCGAAAATTGACTTATTGTTTGCTATTCGCAGCCGATACACTAATACGTTGGGTTAATGGTAAACGGTGCACTTATTGAAACAATCACCCCAAAGAACCGGATCGTTGGTAAAACGGTTGCTGCACCCCATCTTTCCAGGGGTGATCTTTCTTTTATTTCTTGCCATGGCATCCGGGCTCCGCTGGGGCCTGATTCACCAATATACCGGACAGATTCAGGCCAACCTCGAAAACGAAACCAAGCTCATGGCCAACAATCTGGAGCGGGAGTTTCTGGCTCATGCCGGAGCCATCCAACGAATAGCCGACCGGCTGGCAGTGGATCCTACGACTCCGGAAAGCGAATGGCGGAAGGATGTACGTAATTATTTAGAAGACTATCGCATTTATTCTGTGATCGAGTGGATCGACCGAAACAATATTATCCGCTGGATCGAGCCCCCTTCACTGAATAACGCAATCCTTGGCTTCAACGTTGCCTTCAACGAAGAACGTAGAACGGCTCTCGAAACTGCGAAGCTTTCGGGCGACATTGATATTTCCGACGTACTGGAGCTACGTCAAGGCGGCAAAGGCGTTGTTATCTATGCACCGGTGGGGGCCGGACCAGAAAACAATGGTTTTATCGCCGCAGTCTTTAGGATGGAAACACTGGCCAGCGAACTGCTGGCAACCCGGGAACCGGCAATGTTCCGCATTGAACTCTTAAGTAAAGGCGCTCAAATTTATGCATTAAGCGTTTTTGAAAGTACCGGCGATTCCATGTCCTACACCGTACCAATCGACCTACCAACTCTGGACTGGCAGCTAACACTTAAGCCTTCACCGGCATGGGTGAGCAAACAAACCAGCCCTTGGCCGCGCTGGATCTTCATTACACTTGTTTTTACAGGGTTGGTGGCCAGTATCGCAACACTCCTCTTGCAACTCACACTCAAACGCAATCGGGATTTGCTAGCAACGCGCCGCGTGCTGGATGGGGAAATTGCCCAGCGCAAAGCTATACAGCAAGACTTGGTACGGTTGGAGTCCACCGACGTTCTCACCGGTCTGGCAAACCGTCGCTTTTTTATGGAAGATCTGGCCCATGCGCTAACTATTGCGGATCGCCATAAGCGGCAAGTGGCATTTGTGATGCTGGATCTCGACCGCTTTCAAATGCTGAACGACTCTTTGGGGCACCAGTTTGGCGATGCCTTGTTGGCTCAGGTCGCCGGGCGCCTGAACCAACTCAGTGACGAGTGCGTTACCGTAGCCTATTCCGGTGGTGACGAGTTTATGATCTGCCAACAGTATGTTGAGGATATTGACGATACCATCCACTTACTGGGCCAGATAAAACAGTGTTTTGAAATGCCTTACGTGGTCCAGAACGAAACTCACAATATTACCGCAACCCTCGGCATTGCCGTTTACCCCCATAGCGGCCTGGACGCAGATACTCTGTTGCGCAATGCCGATATCGCCCTGTACCGGGCCAAGGATCAGGGCCGCAATACCTACCAATTCTATACCGAGGGTATGCAGGAGCGGGAGGTCATGCGTCTGGAGTTGGAAAAGGACCTGAGTCAGGCGCTTGCCAACAATGAGTTTGTGCTGCATTACCAACCACAACTAAATCTGGACAGTAGCAAGGTCAACAGCGTCGAGGCGCTTATCCGCTGGGAGCATCCCCGCAGAGGCCTCTTGGCGCCGGGAGAGTTCATTCCGCTAGCAGAGGAAAATGGCCGAATTACCGACATCGGACACTGGGTGGTGATGGCCGCCTGCCGTCAATTAGCAGCCTGGAAGGGCACACCTTTTGAGCATCTTCGAGTGGCGGTGAACTTGTCTGGGCGGGAATTAGACAATGACCATTTGGTGGATCACATACGCGACACTCTGAATGGCGAGGGTATCGCAGCCGATCATTTGGAAGTAGAGCTTACGGAGGAGATTTTCATTCAGAACATTGAGCACAATCGGGATCAGTTGTTCCGCTTGCATGACTTAGGGGTGCAACTGGCGATTGATGATTTCGGAGTGGGATATTCTTCTCTGGCGTATTTGAAAGACTTCCCCGTGGACCTTCTGAAAATAGACCGTTCGTTCATCACGGAGGTGACTGAGCGCCACGATGATGCTGTGATCACCCGGGCGGTGATTAATCTCGCCCAAAATCTGGGCTTGCAGGTGGTTGCCGAGGGTGTAGAGACTCAGGCTCAGTTGGACTTTCTCAAGGGGCAGGGGTGCAATATAGCTCAAGGTTTTTTGATCAGTCGCCCTGTTCCAGCGGCAGAGCTGGAAAAGGCGCTGGCCAGCGGTGAGCTTGTGAAGTGTGCGATGGTCGATTGAGGTTTGTAATTGCTTTCTGCGACCTCCACCATTGCATTGGCGGTGATTGAATTTTTTAGGTGAGATTTTATGGCCACGGGTTATTTGACGTCGGAACAGGATGCCAAACTTCGCAGTTGGGAGCGTTGGAATCGGAATTATTTCATTTTTGCGTTTGTGGCTCTGGTTATTATTCTTGTATTCAGTAGTCAGCTTGGGCTTTCCAGTGGCGAAAGTTGGGGACCTTTGGGGCTTCTGCTTGTGGCTTTGGTTACTCCCATTATTGTTTTGCAGTTGCGTCTGGCCTGTCCGGCTTGTGGCGTGAAGATTGGCTGGCAGGCTAAGTTGATGGCGCCTGATCAGTGCAAAAGTTGCGGTACCTTCCTTCGGGCGAAAGGCTCCTCTTCCTGAAAACCTTTGACCTGTGAGTAGGTCATAGGTTTTAGGCTATCCTTAAATCTTCTACACGCTCAGCTATCCTACTTCGGTGATAGCCGCGACGGTGAGGAAGGCCTGTCCGAAAACCGCTGTGAATACGTCCGTGTACGCTTGCTCTCCGCCTTCCCTGGCTCCGAGCATTTTCGGACAGGCCTTCCATACCGCCGCTCCTTGGAATTTGGCGGTGCTGCTAAATATGAAAGTTAAAGAACTTGCTACTGCTGCTGGGGTTAATCCGGACACCGTGCGTTTTTATACACGGGAAGGGTTGCTCAAACCTACTCGGAATCCGGATAACAATTATCAGCATTACGACGCTGAGGATCTTCGCCGTTTGCGTTTTGCCCGCAAGGCGCGACAGTTGGGGTTTTCATTGCCCGAGGTTCGGCAGATTTTGGATCAGGCGGATGATCATCACTCGCCCTGCCCCATGGTTCGGGATGTGTTTCAGCAGCGGCTGGCGGACGTGGAGCGCGAGATTGATGAGTTGCAGCAGTTGCGCAAGCGTATGAAAACAGCATTGGCCGCTTGGCAGGATATGCCCGACGGTACGCCGGATGGTCACACCATCTGTCGGTTGATTGAGCGTTGGGATGACCAGGCTCCCGCAAAGCAGGTTGAGGAGTAAATCACTATGAGCGAAGAATCTGTGTTGAAAGCTACTCTGAGTATTTCCGGCGCCACTTGTCAGGGCTGCGCCAAGAAGATTCGTAATGCTCTGGAGCCGCTCTCCGGTGACGTGGATTTGGTTGAGGTTAGTCTGGAGGATCAGACGGTGTCCTTGCCGAAGGGTGTCGATGCCAAAGAGGCGGCCCGGGTTGTGACAGAGATTGGGTACCCGGCAGAGCCGGTGGCCGCTGCTGAGAGGCCTGCCAGTTGCTGCGCGTCCAAAGTTGATAAGGCTGCCGCCGTTGATACTCCGTCAGATAAAGCAGTAGATGAAGGCGGTCGGGAGAAATCTCCGGAGAGCGCACCTGAAAAACCGAAACCGGCTCGCGGAGATGATGAGGTACATCTGGCTGTTACCGGTGCCACCTGCGCTTCCTGTGTGAATACCATTGAGAAGGCACTGAAATCGGTGCCCGGTGTTACCCATGCCCATATGAATCTTGCGGATAACACGGCTACGGCAACCGGGGTGTCGGATTCACAGGCTCTGATTAAGGCCGTAGAAAGTTCTGGTTACGGTGCCAGTGTGATTGAAGACGCGGATGCCGCAGATGGAAAGAAGCAAGAGGAGGACAAGAGGCGGTATAAAACTCTACTGGTGAAGATGGCGATTAGCTTGGGGCTAGGCGTTGCCATGATGATCTACGGCATGGGGTTTGGCTCCATGACGGTAACTGAGTCGAATCAAGGCATTTGGCTGGGTTTGGGGTTTCTCACTTTAGCGGTTATGGCAGGTACAGGTGGGCATTTCTATAGCGGGGCCTGGAAGGCCTTCCGGCACCACAACGCCAATATGGATACGCTCATTGCACTGGGTACAGGGACTGCCTGGCTGTACTCAATAATGGTAGTGAGTATTCCCAATGCCTTACCCGAGATGGCTCGGCATGTGTATTTTGAAGCTTCTTCCATGATTATCGGCTTGATCAATCTGGGTCAGGCTTTGGAGCTGCGGGCAAAAGGCAAAACGTCCGAGGCTGTGCGTCGGCTGTTGGATTTGCGGGCAAAAACCGCGCGGGTTATCCGTGATGGGCAGGAGCAGGATATTCCGGTGGAGGACGTGCGCAAAGGCGACCACATTCGGGTTCGCCCCGGTGAGAATTTGCCCGTAGACGGGCGCGTTGTTGAAGGTAGCACCCGTATAGACGAGAGCATGCTCACGGGTGAGCCCATGCCGGTAAGCAAGGGCGTGGATGATGATGTTTCTGCCGGTACGCTCAATACCCACGGCGGAATTATTTATCAGGCCACACGGGTGGGTAGCGACACTGCGCTGGCTCAGATCATTCATTTGGTGAAGAAGGCGCAAGGCTCGAAACCTGCCATCGGGCGTCTGGCAGACAAAATATCATCGGTGTTCGTACCCAGTGTTATGTTGATTGCCATCGCCGCCGCGCTGGTCTGGTACAACGTTGGCCCTGAGCCCGCGGTTGCGCACATGATGGTTGCAGCCACCACCGTACTGATTATTGCCTGCCCCTGTGCTTTGGGGCTGGCTACACCTATGTCGGTGATGGTGGGTGTTGGTAAGGCAGCGGAATACGGCGCCCTGATTCGTCAGGGGGATGCCCTGCAAACAGCTGGCAAGCTGGATTTAGTGATTCTAGACAAAACCGGCACCATCACCGAAGGTCATCCGGCGGTGACCAGCGTGCATGCGGTAAATGGCGATGAACAACAGCTTCTGGGACTAGCTGCGGGCTTGGAGCAGCATTCCGAGCACCCGCTTGCAGAAGCCATTGTTAACAAAGCAAAGGAACAACGCGCACAGCCGCTTAAAGTGACTGGTTTCGAAGCGCTGAATGGCAAAGGCGTGGCTGGCGAGTATGAAGGTGACAAGATTCGCTTGGGTAACCGCCGCTGGCTGGAGGCCGAAGGCATATCATTGGATAGCCTGAGTGATGCAGAGAGCTCCATTACCGAGCAAGCTGGGACACCCTTGCTTCTTGCCCGAGGCACTGAATTACTGGGCGTTATGGGCGTTGCCGATGCGATTAAAGCGGATTCAGAGGCCGCCATTCGGCGCCTACACGATGCGGGTATACGGGTAATGATGGTTACCGGCGATATAGACGCCACAGCCAAAGCCATTGCCGCAAAGGCGGGTATCGACGATTACCGCGCCGAAGTGCTACCGGAAGACAAGGCCGATGTGGTGAATGAAATGCGCGGCAAAGGCTACACGGTTGCCATGGTGGGCGACGGCATCAACGACGCTCCTGCGCTGGCGGCTGCCGATGTGGGCTTCGCCATAGGCACAGGCACAGACGTCGCCATCGAAAGCGCGGCCATTACGCTGATGCGGGGCTCTTTGCACGGTGTGCCGGATGCCATAGAAATCTCCCGGGCTACCGTGAAAAACATTCACCAAAACCTGTTTGGCGCTTTTGTTTATAACACCCTAGGCATTCCCGTTGCCGCCGGCCTGCTGTACCCGGTTTGGGGCATTTTGATGAGCCCGATTCTCGCTGGCGCGGCCATGTCGCTGTCGTCAGTAACCGTTGTGACCAATGCCAACCGGCTGCGCCTGTTTAAAACCAGCCATAAACCGGCTCAAGCGCCAAGCCAAACGCCACAAGAGGAGCGGAACTGATGGAAGTAATACTGGTTAATGCCGCAGGGCTTGCCCTGATGGCCGCAACAGTGTGGTGGTTCTGGCTTTCGTCAACAGATAGCGATGCACCAGCACAGGATCACAGGCACCATTGAACACCACGTTAAAGAAAGAAAACCATGAATTGGTCTAGCTGTTCCCGGTATCCCCGTGGGCTCCCCCGGCTTGGAAATGGGCGACCCAAAGTTCTTTCCGAGCACAACTGACTCGTAGGTTAGAGCCTGAATGCACAAGTGCCTGCACCCATGCCCAAAAGCATCGGTCATGAATCACAACAGTTTTCAGCACTTTCGGGCCTACTTTTCTACACACAAGCCCGACAGTGCACTACTATTGACTCCGACACATAAGAAAACGGAGCAAGTGTTTCTTGAGTCTTAAAACCCGGTTTCTCAGCCTCGCCGCAGGCCTGATTATTGTCGCTGCATGTGCCTCCTGGCTGGCCTACCGAGAGCTTTCCGCCGATTTGATTGAACGCTGGGGGCGTCAAGTAGCGGAGATACAGGTTCGCTACGACAGCGCTCGCCTACTGCAATCTCTTGAGCGCGAAATCGGCCTTGCCCGACAAATGGCAGACTCGACAGCACTGATTAACTGGGCAACTGCCCCCGAAAATGAAACCCTGAAAACGAATGCTATTTACGAAATGGAGAGCTTCCGCACCAATTTTCGAGATAACAGCTATTTTGTGGCGCTCAGAGACAGCGGCCGCTACTACTTCAATAATGAAAAAGATGAGTTTGCAGGCCAGCAGTTCCGTTACGTTCTGGATCCGGAAAAGCCTGACGATGCTTGGTTCTACCAGCTAATCGAAGAGGGCCGAGATTTTCATCTCAATGTGAACCCCGATACAGAACTGGGCGTCACTAAGCTCTGGATTGATGTTCTCATGCGTGATGCTGACAAGCGGATCGTGGGTATGGTTGGCACCGGGATGAATCTTGATACGTTTTTGCAAGATATTGTCGATATCAATCAGGAGGGCATCACCACCCTATTTGTCGACTACAATGGCGCCATTCAGCTCTACCGGGATCGCAATTACATTGATTTCGCCAGTGTTGTAAAACCTGAAGGCCAGAAAAATACCGTCGACCTCCTGTTTGAAGCCCCCGAAGATAAACAGAAAATTCTCGGCATGCTGCAGTTATTGAAGAAAAACGCTGGCGAGGCGGGCCATGTCGAAAGCGGCTTCGTTACTGTAGAAGGCCGTGAGCATCTGGCTGGCGTGGCATTTTTACCTGCTATTGGTTGGTTCGAAATCACCCTGCTAGACCTCAACACTCTGCTGCCACAAAGCTACCTTTGGCCACTGGTGGCTGTGTTTATCGCCAGCCTTCTAGTCACGCTGATTGTCTTCCACCTCATCATCCAGTCGCGTATCGTAAAACCCATTGTCGGGCTGGAAGCCGCAGTGGAGAAAGTTCGTAGCGGGAGCTTCATC
This sequence comes from Marinobacter salexigens, assembly GCF_018860765.1. Taxonomy (GTDB): domain Bacteria; phylum Pseudomonadota; class Gammaproteobacteria; order Pseudomonadales; family Oleiphilaceae; genus Marinobacter; species Marinobacter salexigens_A. The sequence continues at coordinate 779,591 of NZ_JAHKPV010000001.1, read as the reverse complement.
CTACCGCGTTTGGACAAACCCGATAACGAGATTGGCCGACTTGTTGACCACTTTGAAAAAATGACTGTCAGCTTGCGTGACTCTACTCGGGAATTAGAAAACAAGGTTGCCCAGCGAACCGATGAACTGCACGAACTGGCCCGGGTTGACCCTCTCACCGGTCTGAAAAACCGTCGGGGCTTGGATGAAGCTCTGGATAATGAGATTCAGCGAGCAGAGCGATCAGGCAACGGTTTTGGTGTGGTCTGGCTCGACATCGACCACTTCAAGTCATTCAACGATCAGCTTGGCCATCAGGCTGGCGATGAAATTCTCTGCCGGGTTGCCTTATGGCTAAAAGCCTGCCTGCGTTCTTATGACCATCCGGGACGCTGGGGTGGTGATGAATTTGTCATTTTGCTCTCCCCATGCGATCCAGCAACGCTAGAACACATCGCCAAACGTATTCGCGCAAACGTTGAACAAGAAAGCTGCAAAACAGGCACACCGGTAACGGTTAGCGTTGGCGGCTATTTTTCAAAGCCCGGAGACGACATGGGCAAAATTTTGAGGAATTCCGATCAAGCCCTATATCGGGCCAAGAGCGAAGGCCGCAACCGCGTTTGCATCAACAGCCCGGAACATACAGAAGTTAGCTCCGTGTAACAGGTCTGACTCGTACCGCCATAACCGTTATACTCCGCTCCATCATTCATTTTTTCAGTCAGGTTACCCCATGCTCAATGCCGACGCTCTAAACCAGCTGCGCCAGCTAAAGTCTGACATTGAGGAAAACAAAGTTGTTTTCCCCGGAACGGTTAAAGCCACCAACGGCCGCTTCGGATTCGTCGCACTGGATGAAGGGCGGGATCTATTCCTGCCACCGGAAGAAATGCAAAAAGTGCTCCCGGGTGACAGAGTTAACGTCACCGAGCTGGAGGTTGAAAAAGGTAAAACCCAAGGTTTAATCGACGAGCTGATTGAAAGCCGACTAAGCACCTTTGTTGGGCGTTATCTGGTGAAAGGAAAAGGGCATTTTGTGGTGCCGGAAACCCCCGGCATCAATCGCTGGATTTTTATTCCGCCAAAAGAGCGCATGAACGCAGAGCCAGATGACTATCTATACTGCTGCATGCACAAGCACCCCATCAAAGACGGGAAAGGCCAAGCCAAGGTTCTGCGGGTTATCGGTAAAGCTGGGGAGCCAGGTATTGAGCGCGCGCTGACTCTGGCAACCTTCGATTTGGCAGACGCGTGGCCAACAGCCGTAATGGAGCAAGCAGAAAGCCTGACTGAGGCCGCCATTGAAGCCCTCGAAACAGACCGTGAAGACCGCACAGACCGCGCCTACGTAACCATTGACAGCCCGGCCACCCAAGACATGGACGATGCACTGCTGGCCGAACCAAACGCAACAGGGTGGTCGCTATCCATTGCCATTGCCGACCCGTCTGCAGTCATTGGGTCAGAAAGTGCGGCGGAATTTGAAGCCTTCAAGCGCGCGACCGCCATTTATTTCCCGGGCGAACCTCTGCCCATGTTGCCAGACGCTATCAGCACCCGGTTGTGCTCACTCATGCCTGACGTGAAGCGGCTAGCGCTCGTGTGCGATTTGCAGGTCAACAACGACGGCAGCTTGGGTGAATACAGCTTCCATAGGGCCGTTATCCGCTCACATGGCAAACTCAGCTACGATCTGGTCTCAAACCTTATTGAAGGGCGTGAAGACGAAGACATAAAAGCACTGCCAGACTCAGTTTGTAACAGTTTGGATCAGCTACATCAGGCTGCAACGGCATTACGAAAATGGCGCAGCGAGCACGCTCTGCTGAGCGGCGACCGGCCAGAGTTCCGCCTAAGGCTGGATGAAAACCGACGTATTCGCGCCATCGAACCTTCCATCCAGAACGAGGCTCATCGTCTGGTAGAAGAATGCATGGTTGCAGCTAATCGCTGCGCTGCAGACTTTCTGACCAAACAGCCTTCAGGCTTGTTCATCCAACACTCCGGACTGCGGGACGATCGCGCCGACAATGTTCGAGCGCTAATCGAAGGCTATGCACCGCACTTGGCGGATATAGATGCCACTAAACCAGAAGGCTTCAAAGCGCTGATGAAAAAAACAGCAGACTTGGAAGCGGATGTGCCGGTGAAGGCCATTCTTTCACGCCAATTGGCGCGGGCGGAGCTAGCGTTTACTGCAGCACCTCATCAAGGTATGGGGCTGAATGCCTACACCACGTTTACATCGCCCTTGCGCAAGTATTCTGATTTGTATGTCCACCGGGTGATCAAATCAGCACTCTGGGACACCCCCTTGAAGACACTGAGCAGCGCGCAACTGCTGGCGCTTCAGTCGACCCAGTTCAAAGCGCGTCAGGCGGCCAATAATCTGGAAACTTGGCTGAAGAGCGACTTCGCCAAAACCCTCAGTGATGAACCTATGGAGGGTGTCATCAGCCGAACAATTCCAGCAGGATTCTTTGTTCGTTTGGAAGCCAATGGTCTCGAAGGCTTTGTTAGCTGCAAAGATCTTAACGGTAAGTACAGCTTTGATCCGGTCACCCTGCGCCTGATTCACAACAAAAACGGGCGCATTTTCCAGCTTGATCAGACGGTTAAAGTGAGCTTTTCAGGCGTGGAAGAGGAGCGTCGGCAGATCAACTTCAAGCTTGTTGAAGCGGATGAAAAGCCAAAAGGATCTGGTAAGGAAGGCGCAATAGAAGAAGGGCAAGAGAATGCACTGGAGAGCGGCGACAGCAAGCGCTGACGCCGCTCGCGAGGGCTATGGGCGGAGCATTTCCTCTAGGCGGGCATCCTTAGCCTGCCACTGCTCCGCCAGCCAGTTTTTCACGTTACGCCTATGTTCCGCATCAGTGGCATAATCCCGGCCCTTAAGGTGCTCTGGGATGGTCACAGTATGAATTTCCATTTTCACTTCCTTCACCCGGCCGCAAATAAAGTCCCAGAATGACGGTGCCCCGCCAGGGTAGGCAATGGTTACATCAACCAGCGTCTGAATCGAATCACCCATGGTGTCCAGTACGAAAGCGGCACCACCGGCTTTGGGGGTAAGCAGGTGCTTGTAGCGTGATTTTTGTTTCTCGTGTTTTGCCGGGGTAAACCGGGTGCCCTCTACAAAGTTCATGACGCTCACGGGGGTGTAGCGAAACTTCTCGCAGGCACGACGGGTGGCTTTCAGGTCTTCGCCACGTTTCTCCGGGTGTTTGATCAAATACTCTCGGGTATACCGCTTCATAAACGGGAAATCCAACCCCCACCAAGCCAGCCCGATAACCGGTACCCATATAAGCTGTTGCTTCAAAAAAAACTTCAAAAAAGGCGCACGGCGGTTAAACACCCGCTGCATGGCAAAAATATCCACCCAGCTCTGATGATTACTAAGCACTAGGTACCAACTTTCACGGCGCAAGTTTTCCGCGCCGGTAACCTGCCATTGCGTACCATGGGTTAGCTTCATCCAACCGGTATTGCACGCCACCCAGGATTCCGAAATCCAGATAATGACGCGGGTACACAGAACCCGGAAGCCCTTATGGGGGATAATGAGCTTCAACAACGCTGGAATATAGAGCAATAAACACCAAAACAGCGTATTGATTGCCAACAGAATAGAGTTGATTACGCCGATAACGGGAGCGGGTAGGAAGCTGAGCATAGGTTTCCTGTTGTGATTATTTAACCAGTGGTGGGCAATCATACCAATCACCACCTGCGATGGGCAGTGGCTGATTGTGACCAGACTGCCAGCCAGAAGTGACAGCACTGCCATAGCGCGGCCAAGCGCTGCACGATAGCCTTACTTTTTTACCATGGATGCTTTTAATGCCTGACTTTATCAAAGCCGCGACCGAGAAAGCAGCAGAATTGGCTAAGCAAACAACGCACTATGCTGGCAATGCTTTCGATCGCGTATTTCGTGCCTCCAGTCTCGTGCAGGCAGGGCAAACGCCTTTCGACGTGCTCTACTCCGATGGGCTGGTTAGCCTGCGTTACTACCCCCCTCTGCAAGAAGATTTCATCGAACTGGATGACATGACGATTCCTGTTGAAAGGCAAAGTCATCGAACGCCTGTGGTTATCGTTCCACCTTTGGCTGTGAACATGCTGATTTACGACCTTTTCCCCCAGCGCAGTTTGGTAAGATTTCTGCGTGCAAAAGGTTTTGAGGTGTACCTTATTGACTGGGGTAAACCCACGCGGGCGCACAGCCATTACAACCTCCACACATACGTAGCTGAACTCCTGCCCGCCTCTCTAGACAGAGTGCGTGAACACAGTGGCCAACAGAAACTATCGCTGCACGGTTGGAGCATGGGCGGCATGTTTACGTTGTTTTATTCGGCCCTGAGCAAAGACCAGCATGTGCGTAACGCCATCGTGTTGGGGTCACCTATCGATAGCCATGCTTCGGGCATTCTCGGACTGCTGAATCAGCGCTTGGCCGATGTGTCCAACTCAATTCACAAACGCACCGGATTCAAGCTTCACAACCTCCGGCCGCATTGGTTCCACAGTCCGGGTTGGGCCAACACTATTGGCTTCAAACTCACCAACCCTATTGGCAGCTTTATGGGTTACTGGGAGCTGATTGTCCGGCTGGGAGATCGGGAGTTTGTAACCAGCCATGCCACAACCTCTGCCTTTCTTGACCGCATGGTGGCCTACCCTGGCGGAGTTGTTCAGGACACAGTTGTTCGTATTTGGATCGACAACCAGTTGTCCCGTGGCGCAGTTCAGATTGGGGATGATCGCGTACAGTTGAACAACTTCAACGCCAACTTATTTGCCATAGCAGGCAGCGAAGACACCATGGTGACACCGGGTGCAGCTAAGAGCTTGATGGGGCATGTCAGCTCCGTGGACAAGACCTTCCGCGTAACCCATGGCGGACACATGGGCATTCTGGCTGGTAGCAAAGCGCCCGCTGAAAGCTGGCTGGAAATCGCAGAGTGGTTGGCTCAACGTTCTGATTGATGGCACGAGGTTCCGGCAACGGCAGTTGTGAATTACACTGCTACCCATGAACCTTATTGATACATTCAATCTTGATATCCGCGCGCTCCATACCTTTGTCACGGTTCTTGATGAGGGCAGTGTATCGCGGGCGGCCGTTAAGCTTGGGGTTAGCCAGTCGGCTGTAAGCCATACTCTGGACCGCCTGCGTAAAGCTTTAGGTGACCCTCTATTCGTTAAATCCGGGCGCGGCATCACACCCACGCGCTTTGCAGTGCAAGCCGGCTCCCACATTCGCCAGATTCTGGATGACCTGCACTCCCTGTCCTCTGGCCCACCCTTCACGCCAGAAACCACCGAAATCTCGTTCATCATCGCCGCCAACGACTACGAGCGAGACATGCTGCTCCCAAAACTCATGCAGCGCCTGCGCCTACAAGCGCCTGGCGTTACGCTGCAGGTCATTGCCTCCGGTATTCCCACGGCAGACATGCTGCGCAAAAACATCTGCGACCTGATCATCTCCCCCCACGCCCCGGAAGCCACCGACATTATGCAACGAGGGCTGATGGGCGACCGCATGGTGGTTTTTTACGACCCAAGCCAGCGAGAAGCGCCGGAAACAGTTACCGATTACCTGAAAGCCGACCACATAGCATTGGTATTCGGCACCGGAGAAAAGCCCGCCCTAGAAGCCGGTTTATCTGCCCGCGGCCTAACCCGCCGTAACGTTATTACCGTATCCAACTTCTCCGGCCTACCGGAATTCCTCCGGGGCACTGACATGCTGGTTACCGCGCCTGAGCGCATGAGCAAACACTTACTTCGGGATTTTTCCTGGGTACCTCTGCCCTTCACTTTCAACCCTTTTACCCTGCTGATGGTGTGGCACCGCCGCAACCAAAACGACCCGGCGCACCGCTGGCTGAGAAACCAGATAAACACCGTAGCCGCCACCATGAATGGCCTGAACGACTAACCCATCTGTTTTGCTCATATATGCTATGAGCAGCGCCCCTGTTATTTTTTCGCAAGCCTCCCCCTAGAATCCACTCCAAAGTTGACTGCGATTGAGGGGGCGAGGCTTCCAAAACTGTGCGGAGCCATGGATGGCGTAGCCAAGCGTACACGGACGTATTCACAGCGTGTTTTGGAAGCCTCGCCCCCTCAATCGCCACCCCCAAGGTATGGATAGTAGATGCTAGCACTCACCAGTATATGGACAACCATACTACTCGCTGCCGCCGTCGCTCTCGGGCCGCTGGCCACGGATATGTATTTGCCGGCACTGCCGCAAATCGGCAATGATTTTGGCACCGGTACCAGTCAGGTTCAGCTCACCCTCAGCCTCTACATGGCTGGCTTTGCCATAGCGCAGCTAGTGTGTGGCCCTTTAGCTGACCGCTTTGGTCGCAAGCCCATCATGATTGGCGGCTTCGTACTGTTCGCCATCGCCAGCATCGGCTGCGCACTCGCTAGCAACATCGAAACCCTTATCCTCTGCCGCTTTTTGCAAGCACTCGGCGGATCCGCCGGGCCGGTACTGGGCCGCGCAGCCATCCGCGATATCTATACACCCCGCGAAGCCGCAAAAATCATGGCACTTCTTGCCAGCATCATGGCATTAGCACCCGCCATAGCACCCACGCTAGGCGGCCTAATGGTGGCAGGGTTGGGTTGGCACTCAATATTCCTCGCACTAGGTGGCTACGCCCTAATCATGGCGGTCGTAGTCGCCTTCGGTATACCTGAGCCCATGCGCCCGGAATACCGCCAGCCACTGAAACTCTGCAGCCTGCTGCGAAACTATCGCACCATAGGCACCGACATCAGCTTTCTTGGCTATACCCTCACCAACGCCCTGCTGTTCTCCGGGCTGTTTGCGTTTCTTTCCGGCTCATCGTTCGTGCTGATTGATTTCCTTGAAGTTCCACCGCAACAGTTTGGCCTGTATTTCGCTGGCATCGTGGTTGGCTATATAACCGGCAACCTCGCAGCCATACGCCTTGGCAGCCACTTAGTGCCAGATCAAATACTGGTGCGCGGGCTGATCTTAGCCGTTGCAGGAGGTAGCTTAATGGTGGCCTTGGCACTGGCCGAAGTTTTTAGTGTATGGGCAGTTATCCTGCCGCAGGCTCTGTTTATGGCAGGCACCGGCATGGTCATGCCGCAGACCATGGCAGGTGCCATGGCCAACTTCCCGCGTATGGCAGGGTCTGCTTCAGCCCTATTCGGCTTTGCCCAGATGGCCATTGCCGCCTGCGCAGGCGTACTCGTGGGCCACCTGCATGACGGCACCTCACTGGTGATGGCAGCCATCATTGCCTCCTGTGCCGCTTTGTCTCTAGGCAGCTACCTGCTGCTGGTTCAACGCCACCCAGCTCCCGGCTTCGAACCGCAAACGGTATCCAGCAGATAGTTACCTTGATACTGTTCAACGGGATGCAAACTCATCCAAAATGAACTAAACAGAGTAAGCTGTTACCGAACATATCCGTATCTTTAAAGGAGCAATTCATGAGCACAGTCACTCTCGAAGGCAACCCCATTGAACTGAGCGGAAAATTTCCGCAGAACGATGACACAGCACAACCGTTCACGCTCACCAACAGCGGCTTGGAAGAAGTGAAACTCGAAAGCTGGGCTGGCAAACGCAAAATCCTGAACATCATCCCCAGCATCGACACCGGCGTATGTGCTGCTTCAACTCGTAAATTCAACGAGAAAGCCGGTGGTCTGGACAACACCGTTGTACTGGTTATCTCCGCAGACCTACCCTTCGCGGCAGCCCGTTTCTGTGGTGCAGAGGGGCTCGAAAACGTGATTACCCTCTCCACCTTCCGCAACTACAGCTTCCAACAGGACTATGGCGTAGCCATCCAAGACGGCCCACTGGCCGGACTCTGCGCCCGCGCTGTGGTGGTTCTGGATGAAGACAACAAAGTCATCCACAGCCAACTCGTCAGCGAAATCCACGACGAGCCGGATTACGACGCAGCACTGAAGGTTCTATAACCGCGAATCTTCAATCAGCCTGAAACTGGCCCAAGCACTTTAAAAAGTAGCGTTCTGTAGGCTATAGCAGGGCACGAAGTCCAGCGGGCGGGCAGGCTTTCCCAGACTGTGCATTGCCAAGGATGGCAATGCCAAGCCCCCAAGGATGGGTTCACGGCGTGTCTGGGAAAGCCTGCCTGCCCGCTGGACCTACACCGAATACAAAGAACAAACCTGTTAGACTCCCAATCCCAATCCAACACGAAGGCGTCACCCCAAACCCGTGAGCAACACCACCCAAACCGTCAGCCTTCGCCGCCAGCTGTACCACATGACTTGGCCCATGCTGTTTGGCGTTCTCTCACTCATGACATTCCAGCTCGCAGACAGCGCCTTTATCGGCCAGCTTGGCCGAGACCCGCTGGCCGCTTTGGGCTTCACACTGCCCATGCACCAGCTCATCATCGGCCTACAAGTAGGCCTTGGCATTGCCACCACGGCCATCATCTCGCGAACGCTCGGCATGGGTGACGAACTACGTGCCTTTCGCCTAGCCGGGCTGGTCATCACTGTTGGTAGTGCCTTGGTGCTCCTTCTATGTGTTGGCCTGTGGCTTCTTCAAAGCCCCATCATGAGCGCATTAGGAGCAGACAACACACTGCTCCCAATGGTGCGCAGCTACTGGGTGCCCTGGCTATTTTCTGCATGGATCGGCGCATTTTTATACTTCGGATACAGCATTTGTCGCTCCCATGGCGACACCAAACTGCCAGGTTACATGATGGTCGCTACCAGCCTCGCCAACATCGCCCTGGATCCACTGTATATTTTCATTTTTGATTGGGGCCTACCGGGCGCCGCTTGGGCCACAGTGACCTCCTTTGGAATTGGCTGCCTTTTCATCTATCCAAAACTGCTGAAGCGAGGCTGGGCTAGATTCGACCTTCGCGAACTCGCCCTGGGGCGCGCCTTGAAACAGCTCAATAGCATTATGGCGCCCGCCATGGTGAGCCAGCTTATGCCGCCTGTTTCCGCCATGCTGGCAACGGCCATGGTCGCTGGCTTTGGCTCCGCTGCGGTTGCAGCCTGGGGTCTGGGGACACGTTTGGAATTTTTCTCGATTGTGGTGGTGCTCGCGCTCACCATGTCCATGCCACCCATGATCGGCCGCATGCTAGGCGCAGGCGAGATAGAACAGATCCGCAAGCTAGTTCGGATTGCAGTGCGTTTTGCGGTGGGGTGGCAACTGGCCATTGGCTTGCTCTGGCTAATCGCCTCTGGCCTCGTCTCTGATCTATTCAGCAGCGATCAACAGGTACAGGAAATTCTGGGGGCATACCTTATTCGCGTACCGCTCAGCTATAGTGGCCTTGGCGTGTGCATGCTGATGGTCTCAGTATGCAATGCTCTTGGCCTCGCTTTACGGGCACTGCTCGTTTCATCCTTGCGGTTGTTTCTGTGCTTCCTACCGCTGCTGTGGCTGGGTAGCCAACTCAACGGCATATATGGGCTGATGAGTGGTGCATTGGTGGGTAACCTGTTTGCCGGCATCATGGCGTACAGCTTCTACCGAACCGGCATGAAGCACCTCCGCAAAAGCGGAAACAAATCAGGCAAAGCGTGACCGAAAGCTCTCCGGCATGGGCACCACCTTCTTCGTTAGGTAATCAAAAAACACAAACCCATATTTTGCCAAAGCAACAGGCTGGCCGCTCTCCACCTTGGTTACCCGGAACACAAAGTCTCCGCCGTATTTATTGAAGTCCATCACCCCCACTTCAAAGCGCAGCATCTCCGGAAAAAAAGACTCCGACTGATACATAGTGGCCAAATCGGTCACAATAATGCCCTCGCCGCCGCTATCGCTTTCAGGAATATCATAACCAATCAAAAACTGGGCTCGCGCTTCCGAGAGTATTGAAACCAAAGCATCGTTGCCCAGATGGTTAGCGCCATTAATGTCTGTTGTACGAACCTGCATAAGGGTTTCAAAACAGAAAACGTCGTCTGGGAAGGAGAGTTTAATTCGGGCCACTTCAGATACCTGTGTAGCAAAATTATGGATGCGACGGTGGATGATACTCTTTCGTACGCGCGTGCTCACCTCAAGATCTTGACGCAAAAATCGGTTATCTTCGTTGTGGGTCTTTTAGCGCTAAACCTAGCCTTTGTGCGTTAGGTTCGGTAATGCGTTGGATGTAAAGGCAAGCGGAGGTTACGGTTTTGAACAATAAAAGCTCTACGGATATTCGCCCTGCAGCCACTCTGGCATTGGTGAGGGATACTCCCAGTGGCATTGAGATATTACTACTGCAACGCACTTGGGAAGCCGTTTTTTTACCCGGCTACTACGTTTTTCCCGGTGGCGCGGTAGACCAGAAAGAATCTCATGGGCGCGAACACGCGGAAGGGCTAGAAGATACCGAGATCAGCCATACCATGAGCCTGAGCGAGGGCGGAGCGGATTATATGTTGGCTGCCGTTCGGGAATGCTTTGAAGAGGCCGGCGTGCTGCTCGCGGTGGATGCGCATAGGCACATAATAACCCGAGATCATGCGGTCCATGACGATCGCACAGCAGTGTTCAAAGGCGAACTCTCGCTAGCGGAGTTATGCCAGCGCCACGAACTAACCATTCCACTAGACAGGCTAGCCTATCTTAGCCACTGGGTTACCCCGCCTGGTCCTCCCCGGCGCTTTGACACACGGTTCTTTGTAACCGAAGCGCCCGAGAACCAAGTTGTGAGTCATGACGGCGAGGAAACCATAGACCACGTATGGCTCAGCCCAACGCAGGCGCTGGAGGAACACCGGGCTGGTAAGCGCTTGATGACGCTGCCCACCATCAGAACACTGCGGGTCCTGCGCGATTTCGATTCTGTGGAAACCCTGATGCGCTACGCCTGGGCCAATCCGCCAGAGGCCTACCCGAGCGACCCGTGGCCAGCGATTCGTCGTGGCAAGCCGGTATTTTTGGAACCGGATTCGCCCGCCTACGATGAGGCCGTTAAGCTAGATCCGGAAGGCGAAGGCACCACAAAAGCGGAGGTTGTTTCCAGTGAGCCTATTGAAATTGCCGCGGGCGTGATCCGCCTTACGGCACCCAATCCCGGGATGATGACCGGCCCCGGCACCAACACCTATATTCTGGGCCACGAGCGCTTTACCGTGCTGGATCCCGGCCCAAACCATGAAGGGCACATCGAACAGATTCTGGAGGTGACGGGTGGCAAAATTGATGCAGTGGTGGTTACCCACACGCATTTGGACCACTCCCCCGGTACCCGGGCCTTAAAAGAAAAAACCGGCTGCCGAGTGTACGGCCGGCAGGCACCAGCAGGTGCCTCGCAAGATCAGGCATTCGCGCCGGATGAACAGCCTGAACATGGCAATATTATCGAGACCGATGCAGGCTCACTCAAAGCGCTGCACACGCCGGGGCATGCCTCTAACCACCTATGTTTTCTGTTAAGGGATCAAGAGCTTTTGTTTTCAGGGGATCACATTATGCAGGGCTCAACGGTGGTTATAAACCCACCCGACGGCGACATGAAAGCTTATCTGGAATCACTTTATGATCTACTGGCAGAGCCGATCCGCTTCATTGCTCCGGCGCACGGCTTTTTGATGGGCCAGCCAGAAGCCATCATCGACTACCTAATCACCCATCGCTTGGCCAGAGAACACAAGATCGCGCGTGCGCTCGAACAACTTTCGCCCGTAAATCTAAAAGACCTCACTAGCAAGGCTTACGGCGATGTGCCCACCGCCATTCACGGACTTGCAGCCCGCTCCGCTTTGGCGCACCTGCTGAAGCTAGAGGCCGATGGCCGAGCCTTGCACACAGACGGTGTCTGGCGCGCAACGCCCACCACCTGAGCCATAGCCACTGGCAAATGCCCAACGCCTCTGCCAGTGGCAACAATGGCTATTTTTTAGCGATTATGTATACCGCATGCACTATGCCGGGAATGTAGCCAAAAATAGTCAGCAAGATGTTGATCCAAAAGTGTTTCCCAATGCCCACTTGCAAGAACACGCCCAGCGGCGGTAACAGAATCGCAATAATAATTCGCAAAAAGTCCATACAGTTAACTCCTTGAGTCGGATATAACGGGTAAGGTTCGAATACACTCCGCAACCATACTACCCATAGCCGCATTATTAATGGCTACATCATGAAAATGGCATTAAACCTTTGTTATTGCCATATCCATGACCACCGGCTGGCCTTTATTCTTGGGCCCTCGTAAATTACCTGTGAGGAATCGTTTTGTTTTACAGGCCGCAAGCGCTGACCGCCCTTTCAATCACTTTGTGTACGCTCCTGCTGGCGCTGCCTTCCGTAACGCTGGCAGAGCCCTCCGACAGCGGTAGCAAGAAGCAACCCACACAGGTGATGCTGGCCGAACTGGCGGAAGACGAAAGCGTTGAAGATGTAGAGCGCTCAGATCCACTGCAGGAAGCCCGTAAATCACCAACCCCCAAGGAACATTCTCCCGTCAAAAAAACGGTGGCCAAACCTAGAGAAAAAGCTAAAAAGGTAGCGCCCAATATTGACCTGAAAGACGTTGCACCGGTACCAACTCCAGAGCCTCCCCCGGTTCCGGATGCTCAGGACGAACCTGACACTGAAGAATCTGATGTCAGCAAAGCACAGGAAGATGGTGATCCTGCTGCTGTACCCGAGCCTCAAGAACTAACAACACCCGAACCAGAGGATAAAGAGCCAGAGCGCGCCAAAAACCTGGCTCTGCTTGGAAGCGAAGTACTGCCGGGCACATCGACTCGCTTGGGCTGGTCAGCAGGTATTCAGATTGCCGGCCTATCGCAGCCCACGCCTGTATTGGTTGTTAATGGCGCCAATGCCGGCCCGACTCTGTGTCTGACAAGCACCATTCACGGTGACGAACTGAACGGCATCGAAATTATTCGCCAGACCATGTACGACCTTGATCCGGAAACACTGAGCGGCGCCGTGGTGGGTATTCCCATCGTAAACCTGCCCGGTTTCCAGCAAGGTAGCCGTTATCTGCCGGATCGCCGTGATCTGAACCGACATTTCCCGGGCAGCAAGAATGGCAGCCTGGCAGACCGGATTGCCAACTCCCTGTTCGAGAAGGTTATTCAATACTGTGACATGCTGGTGGATATCCACACCGGCTCACTGAAGCGCACCAACCTACCCCAGCTTCGTGCCGATATGAACAACCCCGCGGTTGCCGAATTTACCCGGGGCTTTGATCGAATGGCCGTTGTGCACAGCACTGGATCCCCCGGGATGCTCCGCACCGCAGCGGTGAATGCCGGCATTCGTGCCGTCACTTTGGAGGCTGGCGAATCCCACCGCATTCAGGAGCATCAGATTGATGCCGGGGTAAACAGCCTGGCAAGCCTGATGGAAAAACAGAAAATGATTTCGCGAATGTTTGTATGGGGTGATCCGGAACCGGTGTACTACGATTCGGCCTGGGTAAGGGCAAACCACGGCGGCATTCTGTTCAGCAAGGTTGAACTGGGCGCTAAGGTTTCCGAAGGTGAGATTCTTGGCTATATCGCAGACCCGATCACCAATGCCCAACACCCCATTGCCTCCAGCAGTGATGGGCGCATTATCGGCATGGCCGTTGATCAGGTGGTTATGGCGGGTTTTGCGGCCTACCACATTGGTACCAAGGCAAAAGTGTCAGGAGAATAGTATCCTATCGTTGTACGCTTTCGCGAATGACCGACAGGAGTTGACGTGCCTTCAGAAAACAGTCCAGCTAAATCTGCGACTCTAACCTACGCAGGTCTGGTTCTGACCCCTTTGTTCTGGGCTGGCAATGCCGTTGTTGCCCGGGGCACCGTCGACAGCATACCGCCCATTTCCATGGCTTTCTGGCGCTGGGTCATAGCACTCGCTATTTTGCTGCCCTTTGCTCTGCCCGGTATCTGGCGACACCGGGCATTGATCCGCCAGCATCTGGGTTCCATGGTAGTACTCGCCACATTCAGCGTCGGTGCTTTCAACTCACTGTTATACGTTGCTGCTGTCACCACCACAGCGACCAACATTGCCCTGATCAACGCCACCATTCCGATTTTCGTTTCGCTGCTGGCATGGATTATTCTGGGTGATCGCACCCGACCGATTCAGGTACTGGGAATCGTGCTCGCAATATTTGGCATTCTCACGGTGGTAGCACGAGGGGACCTATCGGTTCTCACCGGCCTGAAGTCACAACCGGGCGATCTGATAATGGTCGCCGCCGTGTTCAGCTGGGGTCTGTTTTCCGTGTTACTCAGGCGTCAGGCGGTTCCTCTGCCCGGGTTTACCTTCCTCAGCACTCAGATTCTGCTTGGCACCCTGGTTATCCTTCCGTTTTATCTGGGCGACCTACTGTTTTTCTCTGGTGGCTTTGAGTTGACCCGACAAACCGCTCTGCCACTTGCCTACTTCGCAATCTTCCCGGGGATTCTCGCCTACGGCTTCTGGAATTACGCCGTGCACAGTATAGGGCCGTCCCGGGCAGCCATTTTCATTTACCTGACACCGGTTTTTGCTTCAATTCTGGCCAGTATTTTCCTTGGAGAGTCGTTGGGGCTCTTCCATATAATTGGCGGCGCGTTCATCCTAGCCGGACTATTACTGGCCACCCGAGCAGGCCAAAAGGTGCCGGACTACAGCAAATTGTCCTGATAAACTCTAAATTCACAAGGAGCCCACCATGCTTAAGAAGCTCACGCTCAGACCCATTCATCACACACTGGGGTCCCTGCTTCTGGTGCTGATGATTTCAGCACTCGGTTCTGTCGCGAACGCCCAGAGCAAGGCGACCACGCAGGCTGAAACACCAGACTCGGCCACAACCAGCACACCCGGTGAAAACTCTGGCCTTTGCGAGCGTCCGGAACAGTGGCTTTGGGCCGAGACTTATGAAGAAGGTGCAATGTCCTTCCACGGCGGCAAGGTGTGGAGGGCGATCGAAACCACCAGCGGCGACATGCCCGGGAAGAACGAGCCTTCACGCTGGGAACTCGTTGACGACCACTGTTTTATGGTTGATCAGTAGCCGGGCGGTTGCCAGATAGTGCCGCTTCGATACGCTGTAACACATCGATCAACACCGCCTTCGGGCAGCCGATGTTGAGCCGCATAAAACCACTGCCCTGTTCACCAAATGAAATACCGGGGTTCATGCCTACTCCGACGTCTTCCACGAAAAACCGTTTCAGGGCGACATCATTCATCCCCAGACTCCGGCAATCGAGCCACATCAAATAGGTTCCTTCCGGTGCCTGGGTCTGAATTCCAGGCAAGCGTGCGTTGACTGTTTGCAGCACAAAATCGCGGTTCTGCTGTAAATACGCCATCAAATCATCCAGCCAGGGTGCCCCGTACCGGTAGCCGGCTTCAAACCCCGCAACACTGAACGGGTTGCACTGCTGCAAATGCATGGAATCAAACACTGCTTTCATGGCATTACGCCGATCCCGCTCCGGGATGACCAGAGCAGACAACCCCAACCCGGGCATATTGAAGCTCTTGCTCGGAGCAACCGCGGTTACTAGGGCATCGTCTGGACCCGCGAGAGCGGCCAACATCCGGTGCCGGGGCTTGTCGGTGAAGGTAAGGTCGCAGTGAATTTCGTCGGAAATCACCGTCAATTCATGCCGGCGAGCGATAGCCAGCACTGCTGTGAGCTCCTGTTCCGACCAGATACGTCCTACCGGGTTGTGCGGTGAGCACAACATCAGAAGCCGGGCATCAGGGCGTGCGGCGCAGACTTCCAGGTGCTCCAGGTCCATCCGGTATTGACCGGTCTCATGATCGTGAATCAGTGGGTTTTCAATAACCTCCCGACCGCTGAGCCGAACAGAGCTGAAAAACGGTGGATACACCGGCGGTTGCACAATCACGCCTTCGCCTGGCGCCGCATAGGCCATGCAGGCAGCGTGCAGGGAGGGTACAACGCCAGGTGCCATCAGTATCCAATCCCGCTGAATTTCCCAGCCATGACGCTCCCTAAACCAGTCAATTATTGACTGGTACAGACTTTCGGGAAACAGCGTATAGCCGTAGACCGGGTGCGCAGCGCGCTCTGCAAGTGCCCGGGTGACAGCCTCTGGTGCAGCAAAATCCATATCTGCTACCCAGACAGGAATCACATCCTCACGCCCGAACACTGCTTTGCGGGCATCAAACTTAACTGAGCAGGTATTTTCACGGTCAAGGGGCAGATCAAACAATTCTTTCACAGGCGGACTCCACTATCGGCCGACAATCGGGAAACACTGTTCAGTATTCTGGGTGGGCACCGCCATGTTCGCAACCGGCTCCGTATAGTCGCCAGGCTTCCTCAGAGCACTGACATTTTGCTTTGGTCTTATGGAATGTAATATTACTTGCCGAATCACCCAAATACTTGCGAACCTAACGGTTTACCCGCGCCAAGCCTCTTCCCCGGCGCCTGCTGGAGCTTTTAATGATCGGTCAAATCCTGTCCACACTGTTACCGGTGTTTCTCATCGCCGGATGTGGCGCCCTTTACGGACGGTTCCGTACACCAGACATTCAGGGTCTGAACGTTCTGAACATGGAACTTTTTGTTCCCATGCTGGTATTCAGTGTGCTGGCAGATCAGCACGCCCCGCTGCAGGAATACGCTGGGCTTGCGCTGGCCGCAACGGTTGTTGTTCTGGGCTCCGGGATTGTTCTGTATCCGCTGGCCCGGGTTCTCAACCTGAACCTGAAAACCTTTCTCCCACCCATGATGTTCAACAACTCGGGCAACATGGGCATTCCGCTTTTGGTTCTCGCCTTTGGCGAGGCCGCCCTGCCCGCGGCCATCGTTTTGTTTATCGTGGAAATGCTGCTGCACTTTTCCGTGGGCCTGTACATGCTGGACCCTCACACGTCCATAATACAGCGCCTGAGGCTCCCCATTGTGTTTGCCAGCATCGCCGGGCTGGCCGTAAACTTTGGGGGTGTGCCTCTACCGGGCTGGCTGCTTGAGTCTCTGAACATGCTTGGTGAAGTCTGCATTCCTCTTATGTTGTTCACTCTGGGCGTAAGGATGCTGGACATAGACTTCAGCGACTGGAAGCTGGGCATGCTCGGCGCTATTGCCTGCCCACTCAGTGGCTTGGTGCTGGCGTGGCCCATGATCTATCTGCTGGATCTGCCCGGCCTTCAGGTTGCCGCGCTCTGGGTATTTGCCGCCCTTCCACCGGCGGTTCTCAACTATATGGTTGCGGAGCAATACCAGCAGGAACCGCACAAAGTCGCATCACTGGTATTATTGAGTAATCTGGGCAGTCTGGTTGTCATGCCAATTGTACTTGGGTTGGTTTTTGCTGCCGGATACATCTGAGGAAAAAGTGAATGTCTGAAGCCGTCGCCGTTGTTCGCGCCTCCCGCCCCAATTTTCTGGTTCTTGCGCCCCTGTGTGTCGGGCTGGGAGTCGCGGTGGCTTGGCAACAGGGTGAGCCACCGGCACTGCTGGATACAGTATTAGTCTTTATTGGTGCCTTGTTGGCTCATGCAGCGGTGAACCTATTTAATGAATACGAGGATTTTACATCCGGGCTCGACCTGATCACCACCCGCACACCTTTTTCCGGCGGTAGCGGGGCTCTTCCGGAGGTCCCCGGCGCTGCAAAGAGGGTGCTAGCGGCCGCTATTGGCACTCTGGCTCTTGTTATCCTGATCGGCCTGTATTTCCTCTGGCAAAGGGGTTTGCCCATGCTGGTGCTGGGCGCAGCGGGCGTGGTGCTGATACTCACCTACACGCGATGGATTACCCGCTCTCCCCTGCTGTGCCTGTTTGCTCCCGGCATCGGCTTCGGCCCGGTAATGGTTCTGGGCACACTGGTAGCACTCGGCGCCAGGCTTGATGCCACTGCGCTCACCGTCTCTGTTATCAGCCTCATACTGGTGAGTGAACTGCTACTGATCAACCAGATACCGGATGCGGAAGCGGATCGTAAAATCGGTCGCCGTCACTTGGTCATCACGCTAGGCACCCGCGCCGCCGCCCGCCTGGTGTCTGCCATGTTTATTTCCGGCTACGCTGTTCTGGTAACAGGCATAATCACCGGCTGGTTACCATTGGCGTCTATACTGTCTCTGGCAACAGCACCCTTCGCCCTCTGGCTTGTCTTGAAACTGCCGGGAGCCATTGATCAGCCAGATGCACTTAATGTGTTACTAGGCACCAACGTCGCCATTTTACTGGCCACGTTGGCGCTGCTAATTGTTGGACTGAGCCTGTAATCCCGACCTCGAACAATGAGTGAAACAACAAGCGGACACCCATGTATTGTCCTTGCATGTGAGAGAGCTTTAGCAGAAGGTTATTACTGACATTCTCTGATTTCATTCACGATACGGAGGTCTGCCCATGAGTGTACTTTTACTGCTCATTAGTGCCCTGATTCTGATTTATGTAGGAATTGGCGGCACCACCGCCGCTGTGGTGATGTCCATCGCAACCCTGATTGGCGTATTTCAGGATGAATGGCACATTGCCAGTGTTCTGTTTGGCGGTCTTTTCTTAGCCTTGGCTCTGATTCTGGTTATTCCTAGCGAACTGCGTCTGGACAAATTCAGCCGTCCCCTGCTGAGCTGGGTTCGCAGCCGCCTTCCGAAGCTTTCCTCCACAGAAGAAGAAGCCTTGAAATCCGGCTCTGTAGACTGGGATGGCGAGCTGTTTTCCGGTAGACCAGAGTGGTCGAAACTTCTGAATGCCAAACCTGCGAACCTAACAAGCGAAGAGCAGGCGTTTCTCGATGGCCCGGTAGAAAAACTCTGCGCGATGCTGGACGACTGGAAAATCACCCACGAACACTACGACCTGCCGGAAAAAGTCTGGAAGTTTATCCGTGAAAACGGCTTTTTCGGCTTGGTGATTCCGAAAGAAGACGGCGGTATGGGCTTCTCCAACACCGCCCACTCGGAAATCGTGATGAAGATTTCTACCCGCAGTGTGTCTGCGGCCGTTACCGTCATGGTCCCCAACTCCCTCGGCCCGGGCGAGTTGTTGATGCACTACGGTACCGATGAGCAGAAAAAACACTATCTGCCCCGCTTGGCGGGCGGTGAAGAAATTCCCTGCTTTGCCCTGACTTCGCCGATTGCGGGCTCTGATGCGGGTGCCATTCCCGATAAAGGCATCGTGTGCAAAGGCCAGTGGAACGGCAAAGAAGTCTTGGGCTTGAAAGTCACCTGGAACAAGCGCTACATCACCTTAGCTCCGGTCGCTACCCTGGTTGGCCTCGCTATCAAGGTTTACGACCCCGAGAGCCTGCTGGGCAATAATGCCGACATAGGCGTAACCTGCGTTCTGGTTCCTCGTGATACGGAAGGCGTACACGCAGGGGCTCGCCACCTTCCGATGAATACCGTATTCATGAACGGACCCACCTGGGGCACCGAGGTGTTTATCCCCATGGATCAGGTTATCGGTGGTCAGGACATGCTCGGCAAAGGCTGGACCATGCTGCTGGAGTGCCTGTCCATTGGCCGCTCCATTTCTCTGCCTGCTTTGGGTACCGGTGCTGGTAAGGTTGCCAGTCTGGCAACCGGATCCTACGCCTATACCCGCGAGCAGTTCGGTCGCTCCATCAGTCAATTTGAGGGTGTTCAGGAAGCTCTGGAACCGATCGCAGGCTACACCTACATGATGGATGCAGCCCGCTTGCTCACCTCCGGCATGCTAGACCGAGGCGTTCGGCCAGCCGTACCCTCGGCACTTCTGAAGTACCGCAATACCGATCTAATGCGCATAGTCATCAACCACGCCATGGACGTAGTCGCAGGCCGTGGCGTCATTACCGGCCCCCGCAACTTTATGGCCCGCGCCTACAATGCGGTACCCATCGGTATTACGGTGGAGGGTGCAAACATTCTGACCCGCAGCCTGATGGTGTTCGGTCAGGGTGCCATTCGCTGTCATCCGTTTATAGTTGAAGAAATTGCCGCCGCTGGCATGGAAGACGAAGACCAGGCCGCCAAAAAATTCGACGGTATCTTTTACCGACATCTGGCCCACACGACGCGAAATGCACTGCGGGCTCTAGTTCTAGGTCTTACCGGTGGTTTACTTGAATCGGTTCCCGCACAGGGCAATATCAAGTCGTCTTACCGCCAGCTGGCGCGATTTTCAGCCGCATTTGCGCTGATGACCGATGTCACTCTACTCTCCGTAGGCGGAGGCCTTAAAGCCAAACAGCGCCTCTCTGGGCGAATGGCAGACAGCCTCGTACAACTGTATTACGCGTCTGCGGTTATTAAACAGTGGCATGAGGAAGGCTACCCGGATGATCAGCGCCCGCTGGTGGAATGGTGTCTGCAGTCCTGCTTGCGCGACCTGCAAGACTCCATGCGCGAAGCGATTATCAACTTCCCGATACCGGCTCTGCGCTGGCCCCTGCGCCTGTTGGTGTTCCCGTTGGGTGCCACAGGCCTTAACGGGCCAGATGACACGCTGGGCACTCGCGTAGCCGCCAGTATTGTTAAGGACACCCCACTACGCCAACGCATCAGCCGAGGAGCCTACACCACCATGGACCCGGACGACTCTCTTGGCCGGGTTTTGAATGCCTACAAACTGGCAAACGAAACCGCCGACATGCGTAGCCGCCTGCACGACGCCATCCGCAATCGCGATGAAGACGATCTGGACGGTATCGCATTGTTGATGGGCCACCAGCGTAAAGAACTGGTGGACTGGGCTTGCGCCGAAGGCGTTGTGAAAGCCGATGAGTGCGAAAAACTTGAAGAAGCACTAACGGCTTTGTATGACGTTATCCGGGTAGATGCCTTTGACGAAGAGGGCCTGAAGGCGCTGTCTCGATGCGCCAAAGGCAAACGCAAAGTGGTTGAAAGACCCGCCAAAGAGTAGCGCTATAGTGCGCGGGGCTATCTCAAGCCCCGCGCAACCCTCCCTTAATCGCTTCATCAACCAGCCAACGGCGCAGTATCTGAATGCCGCGCTCCTGTCTACGGCTGGTTTTCCAGGCAAAATAGAAGTTGTCGCCGGTGACGACGGAATGGCATGGCAAGCGCACAAACTCTTCAGAGTCTTTGCGGGTGCTCAACATGTAGTCGTTGGTTAGGGCAACGCCCTGATGATAACGCGCCGCTTCCAGAGCCAGCAGCATGTGGCTGAAATGCTGAACGCGACTGCCGGAAGGCAAGGGCTCTCCCGAAGCTTGATACCAGGCCTCCCAGTCTCCAGCGGCTTTATCATAGATGCTGTGGGTGGATAACAGAGGGAAGCGCGCTACCTCGGCGGGCGTCATGGCTGGCTCATCGCGCCCGGTAACATCCGTTTCCCGCCCCAACTCCCTGCGGATACGTTGCCAATAGTCTTGACTACACACCGGGAAAAGCCGCTCCACATACAAAAGCTCATAACTGTAGGCTGGCGAATTTCGGTGGATGGTAATAAAACAGTCCGCCACTCTATCGGACAGCACAGGATTTTGGCTGGTCATTTCCAAAGCCAACTCCACCTGCGGATGCAAACGCTGCAAATCCGGCAGCCGTGGCACCAGCCAGCGCACCGCAAAGGAACTGAACAAAGCAAGCCTCAGCTGAGACTCCTCGCGCCCTAAAAGTTGTTCACTGGCGCGCTCTATCTGCAGCAAAGCCGTACCAACGGCATCCAGATACTGACGACCTTCGTCAGTCATCATCAGGGTGCGCCCACTACGCCAGAACAGCTGCTCACCCAAGTAGGTTTCCAGCTGCTTGATCTGATGGCTAACCGCACTCTGGCTTACCGCCAGTTCTTGAGCAGCCAAGGAAAAACTATTGAGGCGGGCAACGGCTTCAAACACCGGCAAGGCTTTCAGAGGTGGCAGCTTCATTATCTAATTTCCTAATACCTTACTAATAAACATCATTTTATCGGATATTAAAACGCACCTAGACTAAGACTGCCACTTCCTACGTGCGCGCTTTAGTCACTCCCAACAATCAGGAAAAAGAAGATGTCAGGCAAAACGGTTAACAGCGCTATTCTTTTGCTTGTGCTTGGCAATGCCATGGCGCTGATATCGGACGTATTTATCAAACTGATGGAACCGGGCGCGCCCATTCTTCAGTTCGCGTTTTTACGTTGCCTGATTACCCTCTTATTCCTGCTGCCTTTGGCCCGCAAGATCGACCGCACCAACTTGTTTGGCGGCATTAAAGTTCACGCCATAAGAGCACACGTTCATCTGGTCGGCCTGCTGTGCATGATCGTCGCTCTGAGCAACTTGCCTCTGGCCACAGCCAACGCGGTGTTTTACGCAGCGCCGATTCTGGTGATGGTGTTTTCGGTGGCTATCTTCCGGGAATCGCTGTCGCCTTTGAGTGTGCTTGCGGTATTTAGCGGCTTTGCGGGCATCATCGTTATCCTGCGCCCAGTAGAATTCAATTGGGCGGCTGTGGCTGCACTGGGGTCGGCGATTACGCTGGCCATCAACGCAGTGATGGTACGCAAGTTGCCCAAGGGCCAGACTACCGTGCATAAGTTGTTTCTCAATTACCTGTTGGTGATTCCGATGTCTGGACTGCTGGCGGTGTGGGAGTGGCAGCAGGGTGCTATCTGGCACCCGGAAATTCTGGTTACCGCTGCCGCTTCTGCGTTTTTTATTCTGGGCTACAACATCACGGTTTTGCTGGCTTACCGGCAGGTAGACGCGAATCAGGTAACCAGCGCCGAGTACACAGGGCTAATTTGGGCGGTAGGTATTGGCTGGATCTGGTTTAACGAAGTGCCGGATTGGTGGTTTCTGGTGGGCAGTTTGATGGTTATTGTGCCATTGGTGATGATCGGCCTGAACCAGCGTCGCAAATCACCTCCCAGAGGCTTTAATCCTGCTACCCGGGAAGAGTCTCGAGTCGCTTCGGTGGAGGCCTGACGCAGTAGGGGGAGAAACGCCTCCCGAAACACGCTGTGAATACGTCCGTGTACGCTTGGCTCCGCACAGTTTCGGGAGGCGTTTCTCCCCCTACTGCTTGTTTGGCATTGCGTACCCGGTTTATGAGTCTGCTTTTAGGCAGGCTTCAATTGAGAATGTGTGGGTGCACTCATCACCCAGTGCGCGCAACGATTCAGCAAGCCTTAGCAGGTATTCGGAGTTTGGACCACTGGGCCCAACCGCAGAAGCAATCTGCCGCGCTATATCTTCATCCGGCGCATGGCCAAGAAAGGCTTCGTTGTCTTCCGTGGCGATATAAACCAGCCCTTCACCATGGCTGCCGTTATCGAACATCAAAGTTGTGGTAAATCGCAAATAGCCGTTCTTTTCCCGCACATCCAAATGTTCGAACACACTTGGTGATACCCGAAACGCCATGCCTTTGCACTTGGCACCCGGTTGCTCGATCAGAGTCACCACGCGCCCCGGCGCTTCAGGTGTGCCTCGGTGATCGTGAGAGCCTTGCCAGAACCGGCGGGCCCAGCCCTCGATGGACGCAGGGCGCTTTTCCAAATATGGGAAGTCGACTTTATAGATGAGAGAACCATAACCAAACAACCAGATCGAATCGATACCGGAGAAATCCTGTCGGTTGCGATTGTGTTCCGTGGTGTCAGCGGACATTGAGCCCCCTTATGCTCCCATTAATCCCGAGCTGGCGATAAAGCCTGTGATGCCGGTCAGTACAATTTCAGCAGCCATGGCTGAGAGAACCAGACCGCTGATTTTGGAGAGAATGTTGAGGCCGGTTTTGCCCAAGGCCTTTTCCAGATAGCCGGACAAGTACAGCAACACACCCAGAATCAGCAGACCGGAAAGCAGGCCCAGCAGCCCGCCAGCAACTTCCGGGGCACTCTTGAGCTCAGCGCCGTATACCAGAATAGCACCGATGGTGGCGGGGCCGATCATCACTGGAACGGCCAAGGGTACAACCGCTATGTCATCGCGCTCTTCTTCCGGCAAACCGGTGGCGTGATTGCGGGTGCCGCTGGTGACCAGACTGATGGCAGTAAGAAACAGTAGCGTACCGGCACCAATGCGGAAAGAGTTCAGGGTAATGCCAATAGCACTGAACAGCACCGGCCCACCAAAGAACAAGATTACGCCCATAACAGATGCCGCGATACAGGCCCGGCGGATAATCGAGGCTTTTTCAGCCGCAGGCAGCCCGCGGGTCAACGCAATAAACATAGAGACGGCAAAGAAGGGCGCCAGCAAAAACAGGAAGCGGATTGTGCTGCTGACATAGGTACTGAAAAACATTTCAATCATCAAAAATATCCGGTCCAGAAAAAGAGGCAAAGCATAACGCCTATCCGCAACGTCTTCCGTACGCAACAGAACCTATAGCAAGCAAAGTCCCGAATTTGCACTAGGCTGAGTGTAGCTCTCCTTCATTTCATCGGTTCAAACACAGGGCGTTTGCATCATGAAGATTGGCATTCCAAAAGAGATATTTAGCGACGAACGGCGGGTGGCAGCAACGCCGCCCTCGGTACACAAATTGATCAACCTCGGATACGACGTTACCGTTGAAGCCGGAGCAGGCGAAGCGGCGCATTACCGCGATGAAGCCTATGAAGCTGTTGGTGCAACAATCGCTGTAGACACCCGTTCCTTGTGGAGCGAGGCTGATTTTATTCTTAAAGTTCGTGCGCCCATGAAGAATCCGGCACTGGGCAAGCACGAAGCCGACGTTATGAAGGAAGGCGCCTTTCTGGTCAGTTACATCTGGCCAGCTCAAAACTCCGAGCTGCTTAACAAACTTGCAGCCCGCAACATCACCACGTTTGCCATCGACAGCCTGCCCCGGATTAGCCGTGCGCAGAAAATGGATGCGTTGAGCGCCATGGCCAACATTGCCGGGTATCGTGCGGTGGTGGAAGCGGCCAATCACTTCGGGCGCTTTTTCACCGGCCAGATGACCGCAGCGGGCAAGGTACCGCCAGCCAAGGTGATGGTGATCGGGGCCGGTGTAGCGGGGCTTGCGGCGGTAGGTGCAGCCAACAGTTTGGGAGCTATCGTCCGGGCCTTCGATACCCGACTGGAAGTGAAGGAACAGATTGAAAGCATGGGTGCCGAATTTCTGCAGCTGGATTTTGGCGAGGAGGAAGGCAGCGGCACCGGCGGTTACGCCAAGCAGATGAGCGATGAGTTCATTAAGGCGGAAATGGCGCTTTTTGCAGAGCAGGCCAAAGAGGTGGATATCATCATCACCACCGCTCTGATTCCCGGTAAGCCCGCACCGAAACTGATAACGGCGGACATGGTGAAATCCATGAAACCCGGCAGTGTGATTGTGGATCTGGCCTCAGAGCGCGGCGGCAACTGCGAACTCACAGAACCCGGGAAAATCGTTGAGCAACATGATGTGACGCTGATCGGCTATACAGATCTGCCCAGCCGCATGGCCAAGGTGGCCAGTGATCTATACGCTACCAACCTGTTTCACCTACTTACCGAACTGACACCGGATAAAGACGGCAAGCCACAAGTGAACATGGAAGACGATGTGATTCGTGGCCTCACCGTAGTGCTGGACAAGGATGTAACCTGGCCTCCACCGCAACCACAGACACCAACCAGCCCTAAGCCAGCGCCCGGCACAGAAGAGCCCTCTGCAGAGCAGAAAGCGGCAGCGCACAAAGAGTCCCAGCGCCGTAGCCTGATTGGCAAAGGCGCCGTGCTGGCTGTCACCCTTGCTGCGCTGTATGGCGTGGGCGCTCATGCGCCGGAGAGCTTCCTGCGTCACTTTACTGTGTTTGTGCTGGCCTGCTTTATTGGCTGGCAGGTTGTGTGGAACGTAACCGCCTCCCTGCATACCCCTTTGATGAGTGTCACCAACGCCATCAGCGGCATTATCGTGATTGGCGCCATTCTGCATCTGGCTCAGGCAGATAACGCCGCGGTCGGGATTATGGCCTTTGTGGCGGTGCTGATTGCCAGCATCAACGTAGGGGGCGGCTTCCGGGTCACCCATCGCATGCTCAAAATGTTCCGCAAATAAGGGGTCACCGCCATGAGTACAGGACTCGTCAGTGTGGCCTACGTGGTCGCCAGTGTATTGTTTATTCTCAGCCTTGGAGGTTTGAGCCATCAGGAATCCGCGCGCCGGGGCAACCTTTATGGTGTTGCCGGAATTCTGATTGCACTCGTGGCTACCATGGCCAGCGTGAGTAACAGCGGAGTTGTCGCTATCGTGATTGCCGTGCTGGCGGGTGCCAGTATCGGTATTGTCATCGCCAACAAAGTCGAAATGACCCAGATGCCGCAATTGGTAGCCCTGCTGCACAGTTTTGTAGGTCTGGCCGCTGTATTAGTGGGTTTCACCGGCTATCTAGATCCTCTGATTCAAAGCACGGGCGCCGAGCACGCCATCAAACTGGTGGAAGTGTTTGTGGGTATCTTTATCGGTGCCGTTACCTTCACCGGCTCGCTGGTGGCCTGCGGCAAATTGGACGGTCGTATCGACAGCAAGGCGCTTACCTTGCCCGGCCGACATCTGATGAATCTGGCGGCTATTGCCGTATCGGTGGTACTGGGTTGCTGGTTCCTGAGTACACAGAGCATGGCGCTGGGTATACTTGCTCTGGTGCTGATGACTGTCATTGCTTCCGTGCTGGGCATGCATCTGATCATGGCCATTGGCGGTGCCGACATGCCGGTGGTGGTGTCCATGCTCAACAGCTATTCCGGTTGGGCTGCAGCGTCTATCGGCTTTATGCTAGGCAACGACCTGCTGATCGTGACCGGTGCATTGGTGGGCAGCAGCGGCGCTATTCTCAGTTACATCATGTGCAAGGCCATGAACCGCTCGTTTATCAGCGTTATCCTCGGCGGGTTTGGTCAGACCAGCAGCAGTTCTGCCGCTTCAGGGCCGGAACAAACTGCTTTGGAAACCAGTGCAGACGAGGTATGTGAGGAGCTGCGTAATGCCGATTCCGTCATTATTGTGCCCGGCTACGGCATGGCGGTGGCTCAGGCCCAGAGCGGTGTGAGCGATATGACCAAGCTGCTGCGGGAGCGCGGCGTGAATGTGCGCTTTGGCATTCACCCGGTTGCCGGTCGCCTGCCCGGGCACATGAACGTGTTACTGGCAGAGGCCCATGTGCCTTACGACATAGTGCTGGAAATGGACGAGATCAACGAGGATTTCCCGTCAACCGACGTGGTATTGGTTATCGGCGCCAACGACACGGTAAACCCGGCAGCGGCGGAAGATCCGGGCAGTCCCATCGCGGGCATGCCGGTGCTTGAAGTGTGGAAAGCTCGGCAAGTAGTCATTCTTAAACGGGGCATGGCTACAGGCTATTCCGGGGTGGAAAACCCGCTGTTCTTTAAGGACAACTCTCGCATGCTGTTCGGTGATGCCAAAGACAGTATCGACAAGTTAGTGAGCGGGTTACGGGACTAAGCCTTAGAGTCTATGTGAGACTTCCATAAAAACACTCCCATCGCTTGATCAAGCGATGGGAGTGTATTGCAATCACGAGGGCATGCCTGCCTAAGCTCAGTACAGCTTGGTAAGAGACTTACGGGCAAAGTCATCTACCTCGCCAAGTCGCCCTTCCTTCACTTTGATGAGCCATTCCGGGTCTTGCAGCAACGCACGGCCCACAGCAATCAGTTCGAACTCGTGGTTGTTCATGCGCTCTACCAGCTCGTCGATACCAGACTGCTCAACCGACTCTTGTTTACTGGCCATAGTGCCGCTAATAAAGTCTTCCGTTAAGCCAACGCTGCCAACCGACATGGTGGGCTTGCCGGATAACTTCTGCGTCCAACCTGCCAAGTTGAGGCTAGAGCCTTCAAATTCAGGTTCCCAGAACCGACGCGTTGAAGCGTGGAAAATATCCACACCCGCGTCAACGAGGGGTTTGAGGAATTGCTCCAGCTCTTCTGGACTGTTCACCAGTTTTGCGTCGTAATCTTGCTGTTTCCACTGTGAAAAGCGCAGCATAATGGGGAAATCAGGCCCCACGCGATGGCGCACGGCCGCCACAATCTCTACAACGAAGCGCAGGCGGTTTTCCATGCTACCGCCATATTCGTCTTCACGCTGGTTGGTGCCTTCCCAAAGAAACTGATCCAGCAGGTAACCATGGGCGCCGTGAAGCTCAACGCCATCAAAGCCCAGAGCTTTAGCATCCTGTGCCGCATCCGCAAACGCGGTGATCACATCATCGATATCGCCTTTGCTCATAGCCTTGCCATTGGGCTTACCCGGCGCAAATAGGCCAGACGGGCTATAACCGGGAGCCGAAGCATCAGGCTCTGTGCCTTCTTTACGCACCGCACCCACGTGCCAAAGCTGCGGGAAGATGGCACCGCCAGCCGCGTGGACTGCATCTACTACATTCTTCCAACCCGCCAGCGCTTCATCACCATAAAACGCGGGGACATTCGGGTAACCGTTAGCACCAGCGTGGTTTACCGTTGTACCTTCCGTGATGATCAAGCCCACACCGGCTTCGGCACGGCGCCTGTAGTAGGCCACGACATTTTCTCCGGGCACACCTTTGGGCGAAAAGTTCCGGGTCATGGGTGCCATGGCTACGCGGTTACGGAGGGTAAGGTTGTGAAGTTCAAAAGGTTCAAACATGGGGCCGAGATTCATGGTCATTCGATACTACTCCCTGACAATTTTGGGCGTTAAAGGCAATAACTTGACGACAGAAGTTAGCTACCTTGTCAATTTGGTCTCTTAACGCAACTTTATTTAATCTGGTTTTAAGATGCAACCCTATTCTGTACACTTCAACGCATGGCTAGAAAACGTTTTGATGATTCCAACTGCTCCGTCGCCCGCGCCCTGAATCAGGTGGGAGACTGGTGGTCCTTGCTTATTGTGCTGCACGCCATGTACGGCACCCGGCGCTTTGTGGATTTTCAGCAGGAACTGGGCATCGCAAAAAATATCCTGTGCGATCGCTTGGCCCGGTTAGTGGAAAACGGCGTCCTGAAGAAAGTGGATGTGGGCGAGCATGGCTCTCGTTTTGAGTATCGCCTCACCGAGAAGGGTCGTGATTTATTCCCGGTAGTCATTGCGCTGCGTCAATGGGGAGATAAGTGGAACCCCGCGCCCGACGAAGCCCCCTTGGATCTTCGAGACAGGGACACCGGGCAGCCAATTCAAACGGTTCAAGTTCAGAATGCCGAAGGCAAGCCAATCACCGTGCGAGATGTGTTTGTATCTGGCGAGCC
The DNA here is from genome assembly GCF_018860765.1 of Marinobacter salexigens. Classification (GTDB taxonomy): domain Bacteria; phylum Pseudomonadota; class Gammaproteobacteria; order Pseudomonadales; family Oleiphilaceae; genus Marinobacter; species Marinobacter salexigens_A. Next base: position 750,479 of record NZ_JAHKPV010000001.1, on the reverse strand, counting down.
GATGCTTGGCAGCAAAAAAGACCCCGCCTGACAATCCGCAAAACTACGCTCCCGACCTATTTCTTGAGTTGCATCAATCTGATGCCGGAACACGAATCACCTAATCGCAATTATTGCGCTATATCAAGTTTCCCATCTCCGTGGCCTTTAACCTGAGCACAACAACGATTCAGGTTAAGGAGATGTTTATGTCCCGTACGTTCAAACTCAGTGTTATAGCAGCCGCCGTTATGGCCGTTGCGCCCGCAGCCCAAGCTTTCGAGGGTGGTGATTTCATTCTACGTGCCGGGGCTGTTCATGTGGCACCCGATGATTCAAGCGATGTGATTAAAGTTGGCGGCGCACCGATTTTTGGAGCTGACGCACGGGTTTCTGTTGATACGAACACCCAACTCGGTATTCGTGCCACCTATATGTTTACCAGCAATCTGGGCGTAGGCGTGTTGGGCGCGACTCCGTTCAAGCACAACATCAATGGTGCCGGAGATCTTTACGGCGCAGGTAAGCTGGGTGAAACCAAGCACTTGCCACCAACACTGACATTGCAATACTTCCCAATGCACAGCTCTTCTGCGCTGCAGCCTTTCGTGGGCGTAGGCGTGAACTACACAACGTTTTTTGAAACCAAGACCACCAGCACACTAGATGGTGCTGTAGCTGCAACGGTACCGCTGGCAGGCGCTACCACTGAACTGGAGCTTGATGACAGCGTTGGCGTAGCGTTTGAAGCTGGTATCGATTATATGCTCAGTGAGAACTTTGGTTTGAACGCAGCGATCTGGTGGGCAGACATCAACACTGACGCTACCGTAAAAGTTTACGATGGCGCAGGTAACTTCGTTACTAACGCAGACACATTTGAAGTTGAGATCGACCCCATGGTTTACATGGTCGGCTTTACTTACAAATTCTGATCAGGATTCTGCAAACCAGAACCAAAAACGGAGCTGCTTAGGCTCCGTTTTTGGTTCTACGATTCACTATGAAAGCACCTACACTTGGGGCGGTGCTTTATTTGCGCTTTAGCTCTGGCTTTGGCGCTGTCCCGAAGAGCGACCACGCTGGCCATTATTGCCATTCTGGCTGCGTCCACCGCTACGCCCGCCCGGCTTATCACCGAAGCTACGGGGCTTGCCACCCGGGCGGCCGTTACCACCACTTCGGTTACGAGCCTTGCTCGGGTCCGCCTTGGCTTTAGGCTTCATGGCCACATGGTTTTTGGGCTCAAAACCTTCCATTTCCTTGCGCGGCAACTGCTTCTTGATCAGCTTTTCAATGCCAACCAGCATTTTGAGCTCATCAGCGCTTACCAGAGACAACGCATGTCCACTCTCGCCTGCTCGACCAGTCCGGCCGATACGGTGCACGTAGTCTTCCGGCACGTTAGGCAGTTCAAAGTTCACCACCTGAGGCAGCTGTTTGATGTCCAAACCACGGGCCGCAATATCCGTGGCAACCAACACGCGCACCTGACCTTGTTTGAAATCGGCCAAAGCGCGGGTGCGAGCACCTTGAGACTTATTGCCGTGAATAGCTGCTGCCGTGATGCCGTCTTTTTCCAGCTTCTGGGTCAAGCGGTTAGCACCGTGTTTGGTGCGGGTAAATACCAGCACTTGTTCCCAGCTGTTCTCACGAACCAACTTGCTCAACAGAGCGGTCTTCTGGCTCTGATCAACGGCATACACAGACTGCTTGACCGTTTCAGCGGTGGTGTTTCTAACCGCTACGTCGATCTGAACCGGATTATTCAGCAGGCCTTGGGCCAGTGCACGAATCTCACCGGAGAAGGTGGCTGAGAACAGCAGGTTCTGGCGCTTGGCGGGCAACAGAGCGAGAATTTTCTTGATGTCGCGAATAAAGCCCATATCCAGCATGCGGTCGGCTTCATCCAGTACCAGAATTTCCACTTCGTTAAACTTCACAGCGTTCTGCTGATACAAGTCCATCAAGCGGCCAGGGGTGGCAACCAGAACATCCAGACCTTTGCGCAGTTTCATCATCTGCGGATTGATTTTTACGCCACCAAAAACCACAGCGGCCTTGGTGGGAACATATTTGCTGTACAGGTTAACGCTATCGTGAACCTGTGCAGCCAACTCTCGTGTAGGTGCCAAAATAAGTACACGAGGGCCTTTGCCCGTGCGCGGTTTTTCAGCCAAACGCTGTAGTAACGGCAGGGTAAAGCCAGCGGTTTTGCCGGTACCCGTTTGAGCTGCCGCCATCACGTCCTTGCCAGAAAGCACGGCCGGAATGGCCTGAAGCTGAATGGGAGAAGGGGTATCGTAACCTTGATCGGCGGTGGCACGGACAAGCTGCTCGGACAAACCGAGTGAAGAAAAACTCATATATGATTAACTCTTGATTGTTCTGCCTCCACGAACACCGTTTTAGGCGAATGCGGGCAGATGCCATGAAGATTCATGGAATATTAGACGACTACAGTCACTCGCCGGTAATCGGGGTGACGTCCTCTGACAGGTCGTATGGATGGTTCGCAACGCGGCTGTAAGCCGGAAACTGCAGAATCCTTAGAGGCAGGATGCCGCGCACAGTAACAGACGCAAATCTGTTTGCCAACCGCTATCACAAAACAGCACCCGGTCCGCTGCAATCCCCTGAAGCCATAACTCATAGTCGGGTTTGCCATGAATCTCCCGCAACTGCAGGCCTGGCACATTTTCCGGTGCCTCCTTCACGCTTCTGGCATGGATTCTCTCAAGCTCTTTGGCGGCAACAACCAGCTCATGCGGATCAGTAACAAGTAGTTGACATTCCGCTTTAGCGGTATTAATAATGATTGTCATTAGTGTTACAAATCTCATTTGTGCCATAGATCTTCAGGGAGACCTTGTGCAGCCACGCAAACTGCCACCAGCCAGTCCACAGCCAAGTCTTGACCCTATCCGCGAAGCTTATTCGGCCCGAGTGCCACTTATGCCCTGGAAGGATAAAACCCCCTTCCCGGAGAGCGAGGTAGGCCGGCAGTGGGCCACCATTGAAGCTGCGGCACCAGACACGACGCCCAGACTGGCTTATGTGCATGTGCCTTTTTGCGCCAACCATTGCCTGTTTTGTGGTTTCTATAAGAACCACTACCATCGCAGCGCTTCCGCGCCTTACATTGATGCTGTTATTCAGGAAATTATCCGCGATGCCCGGCGCCCCTTTGTTGTCGGTGGCGCGCCTATCGAAGCCCTGTATCTCGGTGGCGGAACACCTACTGCTCTGGAAACACCAGACCTTGTCAGGCTGATTACAGCGCTGCGAACCCACCTGCCTCTGGCATCCGATTGTGAAATCACATTGGAGGGGCGCATTCTGCATTTTGATCAGGAGAAGGTAGAGGCCTCTCTGGCAGCTGGCGTCAATCGCATCTCCATTGGTGTCCAGAGCTTCAATACAGAGGTACGAAAAGCACAGGGGCGCAAAGCCGACAGAGAGCAGGCAATCCAATTTATCGAAAGCCTGATTGCGCGGCGGCAAGCGGCCATTGTGATCGACCTTATGTATGGGTTGCCCGGGCAGACGCCGGAAATCTGGCAACAGGACCTCAACACCAGTCTGGAACTGGCGCCGGACGGCCTGGATGTTTACTGCTTGAGCATGATTCCCGGCACCCCTCTGGGCAAAGCCGTTGCTTCCGGAAAAATGCCCCCTCCGGCCAGCCTTGCAGATCAGGGCAGCTACTACCAACAGGCCACCCGCACCCTTTCTGCTGCTGGTTGGCATCAGGTCAGCAATAGTCACTGGGCCAGAACCACCCGGGAACGCAACCGCTATAACCTGATGATCAAGGCGGGTGCCGACACTCTGGCTTTTGGATCCGGGGCCGGCGGCAGCATTGGTCAATTCAGCTATCACAACCAGAGCGATCTTGCGGCTTATCTTGAGCAGACCAGAAACGACCACAAAGCGTTGGGCGGCATGATGGTGGCAGACCACTGGCAAACGCTCAGGGAGAAAATCATTGCCGGGGTCGAAGTTGGCCGCCTGTCCTGGCGAGAGCTGGACGCAACCCTACCCGACCTGACGGGCGCGACCTCAGCCTGGGCCCGGCTGTCCGAGCAGTGGCAAGCGGCCGGGCTGGCCGTGCATGCCCATGAGACGCTCTGGCTCACCACGGCTGGGCGCTTCTGGGGCAACAACCTTCAGGCCCATGCCATCGAACTGCTGATTGCCCCACTGCAACAATCCCGAGCCATTGAGACGGGCCGCATTGCCTCAGATTGCGAATCCACTATCAACTGATACTCAGCAACACACCGGAGTTTTCTATGTCCAGCACCTCATCAGACAAGCAAGACAGCATCGCCACCCTTAAAGCCCGGCTGGCGGAAAGCGGCGACGGCATTCTTGAGAACATCGCCGCCGAACATCAGTTAAGCCTGATGGACGTCATTCAGTGCCTGCCTAACGCCCTGTGGACAAGGGTCAGAGGTGAGCACTTTACCGGCGTAATGAATGAGCTGGCCGAGTGGGGGCTGCTCAACATCATTGTTCACACCGAAGACGCCATTATCGAAGTACAAAGTCAGGTTCCTGAGGGGTCACTGGGGCATGGCTATTATAATCTGAAAGGTGGGCACCCCCTGAGCGGTCACCTGAAACCCGATCGGATAACCGATATTGTTTTCCTTACCCGCCCATTCATGGGTGTTGATACCGCCTCGATTCAGTTTCTTAACGGTCAGGGTAAGTGCGCCTTCAAAGTGTACGTGGGCCGTGACGAAACCCGGAGCCTGCGGCAGGACCAGTTGAAGCACTTCCACAGCCTGAAGAACCGCCTGTCTGCGGCTGCAACGGAGGCAGCACCATGTTGAACCCGGTATTGGTCCTCGGGGCCACCCGGGGGGTTGGACTGGAACTGGCGCAGCAGCTGCGCCTCAGGCAGATTCCGGTGACTGCGCTGGTGCGCCCTGGCTCACAGAGCGACCGACTGGCAGACATCGGAGTTCACCAGATACTTGGCGATGCAACCGATCCTGAAACTCTTGGCGTTGCTCTGCGCTCAGCAGGCGCAGGCGTTCGGGTGGTATCAACGCTTTCCGGCCGGCTGCCGGATGGTGAATGGGTTGAAGACATCGCTCACCGGGTTCTGGCCCGGATTGCCCAGAAGGCCGACGTCAAACGTATTGTTCTGGTGACATCCATTGGCTGCGGAGAAATGGCACCCTACCGCTCCGAGCGTGCCATTGTCGCCTTTGGAGCTGCCGTTGATGCCAAGACCCGAGGTGAAAACGCCATTCGTGCCAGCGGCCTGCCCTATACCTTCATTCGCCCCGGCGGCCTCATATCAGAACCGGCAACCGGGCGCGGCATACTCTCGGAAGATCCACAGATTCACGGCATGATCCATCGCGAAGACGTTGCCACCCTGATTTGTGAGGTGCTGTCCAACCCGGAAGCTGAAGGCCGGGCCTTCGCTGCGGTTGATCAGGATCAGGCACGATCAGACAACGCTCTGGTGGCTGCCTGCCTCTCAGCCTGAGCCTCGGATACTCCACCCTGTAACTCTGACCAAGGACCAACAAACATGTACAAACAGATTTTCGCTCTGGCATTACTGCCAGCTCTGGTAGCCTGCGGCTCAAGCTCCGACTCGAACATTGATACAACTCCCACACCGGAAGTGCCGGAAAGCGCCGCTTACATAACCATCGACAGTACCCATAACGAGCGTGTTTACCTGAACATGAACTCAGGAAGCACGTTTACAGAATCGGAAAAAACCGGCCAAGAGCTCTGGCACCTCTCCTATAAACGCTATAGTGGCTTTGCCCTGAATGGCGGCATTGCCGGCGATGGCGAGGTTGCCGGCTGCACCGCTCATCACTACCCACAGCTGTACGACGACAATGGCCAGCCGCAACCCGCCGAGTTCGAGACGCTTAACAAAGACAACACCCAGACAGACTTTGAAGCCGTCACAACAGAATCCTGTGACACACTCATCACTGACAGCCTCACCACCATCATCAACATGGATGACTGGCTGCAGGCAGCTTATGGCCCATCCGGCCCCAGCTTTGCCGCCAAAGATGACACCAGTAATGGTTGGATCATTCGCTCTGGCGACGCCGACGGCAATGGCCAGCACCACTATGCGCGGGTCAAGGTTGAAGAGGTTGGCTACGACTCTGGCACCACACCTACCACCCGCAAGCTGAAGCTGACCCGGGAACTCTGGGACAGCAACAGCCAGAGCTTCGGCGCTCAGGAGACCTCAGAATGGCTGGATTTCAGTGAACAGCGGGTTTACTGGAACATGAACACCAACAGTATTGTTAGCTCAGATCAGGCATGGGATCTGAGCATTGCCGTTAATGGCCGCTCCTGGGACCTGCAAACCAACGCTGGCGTTTCCGGCCCAGGTAATGGGGGCGTAGGTCTGGTGGTTCTCAATGGTGGCGAAGGTTCAGCCTGGGATGTGACCAACCCCGGCTCACCCGATCAGGTGTATACCTTATTTACCGATGCGGCTACTGGCGCACTTACTGATCCCGGTAATTTTGGCCCGCTGGAATACAACGTAACGGGCACCCACGACATGACTGCCAACTTCACGGTCTACCGGATTCACGACGGGCTGGAAGATTACCGGCTGCAGATTCTGAGCAATTATGGCGAGGATGATGACCAGGCCAGTGGCCACATTTACCTGCGCTATGAAAAACTCTGAGCCATCAACGCTGACCCGGATAACCGGCATTGCGCTTCTGGCGCTACTCGGTGGCTGCAATGATGGCGAAATTCGCTACCAGCAGACACCTGAGGCCGGCTACACACCGGATGCGCAACGGGGCATGGCGCTGTTCAACCGGAACTGCGCCGCCTGCCATGGCAGCAACGGGGAAGGCCGGGAACAAACCGGCGCCCCAGACATACGGCAGATTACAGAGGCCAATCTGAATCAGGCTATCCTCAATGTGCCACTGATGGCGGGCCTTCAGGCCCGGCTAGGCAGTGAAGAACGGGCTGACATAGTTGCCTATCTGGGCACCCTTGGGCAGCCATCGGCAAACCGCTTCCTGCCGGCATCCCCTTCGGTAAAAGCACTGGCTGCATCTTCCTCGCCTCAATGCGCCGGAGCCTGTCATCAGAACCGTTAAACTGGCATGAACTCATGATTCACTTCTGCTCTTTCAAACGTCACAGCAGGCTCTTCAGAATACTGTGTTTTTCTGTAGGATGGCTGATTATCTCCGCGCTGATGAGCGGGCCGGCATGGGGCAATGATGGCTACGTTATCATGATGCCTGCATTTAACACCGCGGATGAGGGCAGCCACTGGATGCGGGTCAGCCACCGGTTTAACGGCCCCATCAACAACGACCTTCTGCGTAACAGTTTTGGCATGGATCAGGGCTCCCGGGTACGGCTACAATGGGATTGGGCCGCCACCCGGAACCGGCAGTTCAGCCTATCACGCACCAGCCCTACCGGCATTATTGAAGCGAGCTGGCGGGAAAACTGGTGGCTGTCTCAGAGTAACCGCTGGCGCCTGCTGTCGGTTCTTGGCACCGGCATACAAACCGGTCAGAAAGAAGGGCGGGACGGGCGCAAAAACAGCGTCAATCTGGACGTGATGATGGGCTATCAGTCTGAACCCATTACCCTGACAACCGGCATCAGAGCCGCCAGCCAGACCAACCCCGGATTTGCCGGGGAAAGCGAAGGCTCACTGGGGGCTCAGCTTGCCGCCACCGTAAACTGGAACAGTTGGCACGCTGCGTCACTGGAACTACTGCAACCGATGGCGGGGTTTCGCGGCAGCAACAGAAACCCGCGGATTGTCGCCGCCTGGGACATCAACACCGGTTTCCATCGCTTTCGCATTACTCTAGCTAATCATCGTGACCTCAACAGTCACGAAGTACTGGCGCCACTGGCAATGACAGATTCCCGGGATGCCTATGCCGGATTTGTCATCAGCCGCCGTTTTTGACAGTGCAGCAGGTTCAGCCACAAAAAACGGCCATAGCTGTAAGGAAACACGTAAAAATCAGTGCGCCAGCGCTTCCTTCGCTTCACCTGCGGTAACTGTTTCAGGATAAATTGACGGAACTTTCAGGCGTGCTTGTCTAACAGCTTTACTCAAGAGCCAAACAGCGCTGAGCGCAAAGGCCGGAGAAAAGCACGGGGTTCGCCTCTGCGGACCTTGGTTTTCCTGCCATCAAACTCAATGTAGCCATCTTCAATCGGATCAAACCGCAGAACTTTCACATCCGCCAAATAATTCTGCGCGGCTTTCCACGGGCCGTGGGTGCCCTGACGGGGAAGGCGATCCGCTGCACGCTTAACGTAACCTGCGTCCAAGGCGCCCATCACCGTATCCTCACCCAAGCTGTTTTCATTATCTTTGGCGACCGCCATACCCACTTTGTACTGATCCATGTAGTTGATCAGTCGGCATAGATATTCACTGGCAATATCGGCTTTTAGGGTCCAGGAGATATTGGTGTAACCAAAAATCATACCTGCATTAGGCACGCCCTCTAGCATCACATTCTTGTATATAACCTTTTGTTTTAGAAGCACTTCTTGGCCATCCACTTTCGGCTTGATGCCCCCAAGCATTTGAATATCCAAGCCAGTTGCAGGAACGATGATATCCGCATCCAGATGCTCACCAGATTTGAGGCGGATACCGGTTTCAGTAAAGCGCTCAATGTGATCCGTCGCCATGGAAGCCTTGCCCGCTTTCAATGCACCAAACAGGTCACCATCTTTCACCACGCACAAGCGTTGATCCCAAGGGTTGTAGTCTGGAGTGAAGTGGCGCATGTCGATTTGATCACCCACTTGACGCCTGATAACGCCCAAAAACAACCGACGCATGGATTTCGGGTTCTTACGGGAACGTTGGTAAAGAAGCCGGGCAACGGTGATATTACGAGCCCGAGTGAGCCGGTATGCAGCTTTTGCAGGTAACACCTTCTGAATACCGAGAGTTACCTTATCTATCGATGGCAGGGGCATCAGATAGGTAGGCGAGCGCTGCAACATGGTTACATGCTCGGCTTTTTCGGCCAGCGTGGGCACCAGCGTAATCGCCGTCGCGCCGCTACCAATAACGACAACCTTTTTACCCGTGTAATCCAGGTTTTCGGGCCAGTGCTGCGGGTGGACAACCTGTCCTTTAAACTCCGCTTCGCCGGGAAAATCGGGCTTGTAGCCCTGATCGTAATTGTAGTAGCCGGTGCAACCAATCATAAAACTGGCGGTATAGCTTTCGGTTTTGCCTGTTGTTTCATTCAGCGCCGTTAGCGTCCAGCGCTTGTCCACACTCGACCAGTCTGCGGTTTTTACCGCAAGGCCATAACGGATGTGCTGTCCAATGCCATGTTCTTGCGCGGTTTCACTAACGTAGTTTTTGATGGATGCACCATCCGCCAGCACCTTACCGCCAGTCCACGGGCGGAAATTGTAGCCAAAGGTAAACATGTCGGAATCGGATCGAATACCAGGGTAACGGAACAAATCCCAAGTACCGCCTAGGGACTGGCGCCGCTCCAGAATAGCAAATGTCTTGCCGGGACATTCCCGCTTCAAATGACAAGCCATACCTATGCCAGACACCCCGGCACCGATAATCAATACGTCAAAGTGCTGCTCGCTCATAGCCGGCCTCTCAATTTCGCTGTCGTTATTCAGTTAACACATTGAGAATCACGATAGCGCAACCGGGTACCGATAGTGGTTGGCAGGTGGGGTCTAAAACCCCTGATATTAGGCCAGCTTGCGAATACTGGCTGCAGCGTGCTCGGCCCACACTCCGTAGGCATCCAATCCTGGATGAAAGCCGTCCGAAGCCATGAAACCGGGCTCTAAAGGAAAGGAAATGCAAAGATACTCAAGGCTGCCCACCCCAGAGTTCCAGTTATTACAGAGGTTCTCCATCAACGTGTTCAGCTGTTTGGCCCGCATACCCAGATACCAGCGTAAAGGCTGCGGCAAGGCTGGAAAAAGATGCATAGGAGGAATGGCGGTAAAAATAACGCGGGTGGCGCTCATGCCATTAATTAATCGGTCCGACAGCTCATTGAGTGCAGTAAGCCACTGCCTGTTACCAGTGCGGCCAGTCACATCGTTAACACCAACAGAAACCAACACAACGTCATAATGATTATGAGGCGAGGCATTGAGCGCAGCCAAAACATCGGCCGCTTTGTGGCCAGTCTCTGCCAACAAGCGCCAAATAACGCGGTGATCGCTGGCAAGCTCGCGAACCAACTGGCCCGCCAGCGCATCCTGCTGAGTAGTCACTCCCACCCCGGCGGCAGCCGAGTCCCCGAGAATAAGCAGGCGGAGTTCCGGTCCTTCGCCAAGGCTACCCTGACGGTCCCCTTCAGGCTCCTGCAAGCTCGGAGTTACCCGGCGTACATAGCGCCCCTGACCGATAAGCACCGGTGCCAGCGCAAGCGTCGACAAGGGGTACAACATAGCGACTACGCCCGTTCAATCGTGGTGGCCAATCGGGCCTTCGGTAAACAGGAATTCCCGCAGGTGCTTATCCATCACTGGATCTCTTCTGCGTATCCACTCCAGTACCATGGCGGCGTGTTCCTTTTCTTCATCGCGATTGTGCTCAAGAATTGCTTTCAGTTCCGGATCCTTGCAAGCGTCCATCCGCTGGTTGTACCAATCTACCGCTTCAAACTCTTCCATTAGGGAGCTTACGGCCCGGTGCATCTCTCGGGTTTCATCAGTCAATTCGCCAACAGGTTCGTGATAACTTTCGTTCGCCATAAAAGAAACCTTTTATCCGATAGTGAATGAGGTAATTCTCAGCATAGTTGTACGCTCTGACAATAGACCAAAATACGCCACCAAAACACCTTAGCTTAGTTTGAGCCACCGCAAAAGCTATGGCAAAGTCGAACACCAAACTGATCCGGATAGCACCCTATGAAAACTGTTTTCTCACCTTTGCACAGCCTCCGTTCTGCTAAAACCGAGCTGGATGGCGGAATCCTGATCGAACCCCATGAAAAGCCATCCCGTGCGGAGACCATTCTGGCCCGAGTGAGGTCACAAACTCTGGGAGAAGTGATTGAGCCAGACGAGTTTGGTTTGGAACCTGTAAAGCGGGTGCATACAGCCGATTACGTGGAGTTTCTGGAACATTGCTGGGCAGATTGGGTGGCTGAAGGGAAACCGGGGGAGGCTATTCCAGCTGTGTGGTGTGGCCGGGGTATGCGACCCCGCATGCCCAAAGACATTGATGGCCGCCTTGGGTACTTTAGCTTTGCAGCCGAAACCTCCATTTCTAACGGTACTTGGGAAGCAGCCTGCGCCTCTGCCAACGTCGCACTAACAGCACAAAAGTTGGTCGCAAACGGCGAAAGGGCTGCGTTTGCGCTGTGTCGCCCACCCGGCCATCACGCCCATGCTGATCTCTTCGGGGGCTACTGCTTCTTCAACAACGCCGCCATTGCTGCACAGGCGTTTCGAGACCAAGGCTACGAACGTGTTGCCATTCTGGATGTGGATTTTCACCATGGCAATGGCACGCAGGCCATTTTCTACGATCGCAGTGATGTGCTGACCATCAGCCTGCACGGAGACCCCGACCTCGTGTTCCCCCACTTTCTGGGCTTTGAAGATGAAACCGGAGAAGGCGATGGGAAAGGCTATAATCTCAACGTGATTTATCCTCCCGGAACGCCTTACAGTGAGTGGAGCAGAGGATTGGAAACAGCCTGTAAACGTATTGCCGATTTCCAACCAAGCGCCCTGATAATTGCGTTGGGTGTGGATACTTTCGAGGAAGATCCGATTTCATTCTTTAAGCTGAAATCAACAGACTATGTCTCACTGGGCGAACGTATTGCCCAACTCGGGCTGCCTACCGTGTTCACTATGGAAGGCGGCTACGATGTGGACGCCATTGGAGTGAATGTGGTGAACGTGATGCAGGGCTTTGAGTCCGAGAAACAATAAACAACTAGACGACCGGTCTAATCATCTTTACCATGGCGCCATGAATCGACATAAAGACACCTGCCAACACCTACTGACTACTGGTCGCGATATTCTCGCGGCGCAAGGTTTCAGCTCGGTTGGCCTGAGCGCTATTCTCCAGCAAGCAGGTGTGCCGAAAGGCTCCTTCTACCACTACTTCCGGTCGAAAGAGAGCTTTGGCCAAGCGGTACTGGAGGCTTACTTTGTCGATTACATGGACAATCTGGAGACTCGATTCAGTGATAGCAGCGAGTCGGCACTAGATCGACTCATGAGGTACTGGCACGACTGGCAGCAACAATACTGCGGCCCTGTAGGTTTGAGGGACTGTTTAGTGGTGAAGCTGAGCGCTGAAGTCGCCGATTTATCTGAAGCCATGCGCCTGACATTGAAAGACGGCACTGACCGGATTATCGGCGGGATTACCCGATGCGTCGAAGCCGCCATTACTGAAGGTTCTATACCTGACCAAAACGCCCGACAACTGGCGGCAAGTCTTTATCAGCTTTGGCTTGGCGCAAGCCTGCTGACCAAGCTTCATCGAGACGACCAACACATGGCGCATGCCATGGCCTGCACTCAAAAACTGCTCATAAATTAGATCAACGTTTATCTAATGCGGACTGTTTTTTGCCTAAAACCTAGTCGACCGGTCTATTTTATATCTACAAAATCAACATTAAGGATTCCAAATGAATAACTTTAATTTTTACAACCCAACCCGCATCGCCTTCGGTGAAGGCAAAATTGCCGAGCTCGATAAACTTGTCCCTAAAAATGCCAAGGTACTCGTACTGTTTGGTGGTGAAAGCGCTCGCCGCACCGGCACTTTGGGTGAAGTCACCCAAGCACTTGGCGACCGTCAAGTAACCGAGTTTGGCGGTATTGAGCCAAACCCAAGCTTTGAAACGTTGACCAAAGCCGTTGCACAGGTGCGCGAACAGAATATAGATTTCCTGCTAGCTGTAGGTGGTGGGTCAGTCATCGATGGCACTAAGTTTGTAGCGGCAGCCGCGGTTTTTGAGGGTGATGAATGGGATATCCTTCTCAAAGGCGGCAGCAATATTAAAAGCGCACTACCTTTTGGTTCGGTGCTGACTCTCCCTGCCACAGGCTCTGAGATGAACAAAGGTGCCGTGGTCACTCGTCGGTCGCTGAAGGCGAAGTTACCGTTCCATAGTGACCTTGTATTTCCGCAGTTTTCAATACTCGACCCCACTAAAACTTACACCTTACCTCTGCCTCAGGTGGGCAATGGCGTTGTAGATGCCTTCGTTCATGTGGTCGAACAGTATCTAACCTACCCAGCTCAGTCGCCCGTACAGGATCGTTTTGCAGAAGGCCTACTACTGACACTCTCCGAAATCGGCGAACAAGCCATCGCGGAGCCCGAGAACTATCAGGTTAGGGCCAGCCTAATGTGGACAGCGACATTGGCTCTGAATGGGCTTATTGGTAGCGGTGTGCCCCAAGATTGGGCCACACACATGCTGGGGCATGAACTGACCGCCTTGCACAATCTGGATCACGCTCAGACGTTAGCCATTGTGCTGCCATCAATGCTACGTGAGCGCAAAGCATCCAAACTGGACAAATTGGTTCAGTACGGCGAGCGGGTGTGGGGTATTCGTGAGGGAAGCACTGAGGAAAAAGCCGAGGCCGCGATTGCCAAAACTCAAGACTTCTTCGAGTCACTCGGTGTTAAAACGCGCCTTGGCGACTACGGCCTTGGCGAAGAGCACATCGAGCCATTGATCAAAAGCCTCGAAAGCCACGGTATGACAGCGCTTGGTGAGCACGGCAACGTCACGCCCGATGTATGCCGTCGGGTGCTTCAAGCAAGCCTGTAAGCAAAAACCGTTTTTCTTTTGCGGGGCCCTGAAACTTCAGGTGCCCCTTTTTTGCTTACACGGTTGGCAAATTCAGCCTTTGAAACCCTTGCCTACAACATAAACTTCCCGGGAGCGGGCGCGGGAAGAATCTGGCTTACGCACCACCACCTTATCGAATACCTCTCTAGCGGCTTTCAAATACTCATCGTAGCCTTCGCCTTGAAACACCTTGGCCACAAAGCTGCCCTTGGGTTTGAGTACCTGTCCAGCCATATCCAAAGCAAGTTCCACCAAGTACATCGACGAGGCCTGATCAGCTACAGTGACACCACTGATATTCGGAGCCATGTCAGAAATCACAACATCCACACGGCTATCGCCGAGCGCTTCCATAATGGCATCGAATACCGAGTCTTCTGTAAAGTCTCCTTGCACAAACTCCACACCGGCAACGGCATCCATTGGCAATATGTCTGACGCCAACACCCTGCCCTTGTGGCCCACCAGATTGACCGCCACCTGCGACCAACCTCCCGGCGCCGAGCCAAGGTCCATCACCACCATGTTGGGATGAATTAACCTGTCTTTTTTGTTGATTTCAAGAAGTTTGTAACTGGCCCGGGAGCGATAGCCATCGACCTGCGCCTGTTTCACGAAGGGATCGTTTACGTGCTCATCAAGCCAGCGGCCACTGCTTTTGGAACGTGCCATAGGGGTTCTTTAAAAGGTGTATCAAAAAAGGGGTTACTCAAGCTTTCATTGTACGTGTCGCGGGCACTCCCGGCAAAACCCTGACAACCACACGAACCGCACGTACAATTGCCGCATTATTTTCCGATTTCTTATACTCGGCATCTGAACCGCCATTGGCGGCTAGAGACCGCGCAGGACCTATTATGATCCGCCTTACCGAACTGGCGCTGCCGCTGGATCACCCCGAAAGCGCCCTCCGGGCCGCGATACTCGAACGCTTGGGCATCATTGATGCCGATCTGGTGGATTTCACCGTATTCAAGCGCAGCTACGACGCCCGTAAGAAAAACACTGAGATCAAGTTCGTTTACATTGTTGATCTGAACGCGCGCAATGAAGACGCCATTCTCGCCCGTTTCGAAAAAGACCAGCACATCCGGCAAGCACCCGATACCGCCTATTACCCAGTTGCTAAGGCACCCGCCGGCCTAACCGAACGCCCGATTGTGATCGGATTCGGCCCCTGCGGCCTTTTCGCGGCTCTGATTCTAGCCCAGATGGGATTCCGGCCCATTGTGCTGGAGCGCGGCACAGACGTACGCCGCCGCACCAAAGACACTTGGGCCTTGTGGCGGAAAAAGCAGCTATCGCCAGAATCGAACGTACAGTTCGGCGAAGGCGGTGCGGGCCTATTCTCCGACGGCAAGCTGTACAGCCAGATAAAAGACCCGAAGTTCTATGGCCGTAAGGTCATGCATGAGTTTATCCGGGCCGGAGCACCCGATGAAATTTTGTACGTAAGCAAGCCCCACATAGGCACCTTCCGGCTTACTGGCGTGGTGGCTACCATGCGTGAGGAGATCATCCGCCTTGGGGGCGAGATCCGCTTTGAAAGCAAAGTCACCAATCTGAGCGTTCGCGATGGCCGTGTTGCCGGGGTCGAATTGGCCTCCGGCGAGCGATTAGACAGCCGATATGTGATTCTGGCGCTTGGGCACAGCGCGCGCGACACCTTCCGCATGCTCCAACGGAACGACGTTTTTATTGAAGCCAAGCCCTTTGCCATCGGCTTTCGCATCGAGCATCCGCAATCGCTGATCGACAATGCGCGGTTGGGCAAATACGCCGGTCACCCGGCCTTAGGTGCAGCAGACTACAAGCTGGTGTACCACGCCAGCAACGGTCGGGCAGTCTACAGTTTCTGTATGTGCCCGGGCGGCACGGTGGTGGCGGCAACCTCTGAGCCTGAACGAGTTGTTACCAACGGCATGAGCCAATACTCCCGCAACGAACGCAACGCCAATGCCGGTATTGTTGTAGCCATTCACCCAGAGGAAGACTTCCCCGGAGGCCCCCTGGCCGGAGTGGAATTTCAAGAGGCGCTGGAATCCCGAGCGTACACACTCGGCGGTAGTGATTATTGCGCTCCTGCCCAGCTGGTGGGGGACTTCATCAAACGCAAAGCGTCTACCGAATTGGGCGAAGTGGAGCCCTCCTACAAGCCCGGTATCAAGTTAGGGGATTTAGCGCCTTCACTGCCGCCTTACGCCATCGAAGCCATCCGTGAAGCCCTACCGGCTTTCGGCAAACAGATCCGAGGTTTTGACCGAAAAGACGCCATTTTGACCGGCATTGAAACTCGAACATCTTCGCCCGTGCGCATCACCAGAGATCGCACCAGCCTACAAAGCCTAAACACCCGTGGCCTGTATCCAGCCGGTGAAGGTGCAGGCTATGCTGGCGGCATTCTTTCTGCTGGCGTGGACGGTATCAAAGTTGCTGAGGCGCTGGCCCTAGCCATGCTGGACGATCTGGAAAATAACAGCGGAGCTCATAAGTGAAGCTGGATGACATCAAAAAGTTACACCACAAAAAATACCGGCAGTCGCTGAGCCATTATTTGGTTGAAGGCGAACATCTGGTTTTGGAACTGCAAAAAGCAGCTACTCACAAACCTGAACTGAGCTTATCCGAGTTGTATGTAACAGGCGGGTATGAACAGTGGGCCAGCCCGTTCAAAACCCATCAAGTGAGCGAGCGCCAGATGTCCCAGCTCGCCGACACCCGCACGCCTCAGGGCATTCTCGCCGTAGTGCCCATGCCAAACAGCGAGAGCCTGCCTGCGCCAAAACCCGGCGAAAAAACCGTTTACCTGCACGAAGTTCAAGATCCGGGTAACCTCGGGACTATTTTGCGCACACTGGCTTGGTTTGGCGGCTTTCGCTGCCTGCTCAGCCCCGGTAGTGTTGACCCTTACAATCCAAAAGTGGTGCGCGCCAGCATGGGCGCTATCTTCCACGTACCGATTGAAACCGAAGTACCTCTAGCTGGCTTAAACAGCCGCTACAAGTCTATTGCCTGCCTCGATCTAAACGGCGACAGGTTGACCGCCGAGTCGTTCCAACAGCACGATTGCTACCTGTTCGGCAACGAGGCCCGAGGCGTGCCAGCCGAAGCATTGGATCAGTTGGGGGCAACTCCCTACACCATCGTGGGCAAAGGCGAGATTGAATCCCTTAATTTAGCCTCGGCAGTCAACATGTGTACCTATGAGTTGGCTCGGGGTTACACATTATCAAATGGAGTACAATAACTAGAGTTCTAAGCAACACCTACAGTCGGACTTTCAACCGCCAAACTTGAAGCAACTGCTGGCAGTATCGTTTCTAAAGCCGCAGCGCCATTGGCTATTCTGTTTTGTCCATTCACCGAAAAGTCTGGACTCAACATTAGGCTTAATTAGTTCCAGCGATAACTGAGTCAATCTGGCATAAGTGGTTGTCATGGAGATAGACCCGATGGGGATGCGGATGGCTCAGGAAGTCATGGTGGGAAATATGCCAGCCGTAGGCCCCGGCCTTGTCAAACAGCACCAGATCTCCAACCCGCAACTGGTCCACCGTGACCTGTTTTGCCAGCACATCCTTCGGGGTGCAAAGCTCCCCGCACAGGGTGATCTCCTGCTGGGAAACCCCGGGCCGCGGACAGGGCCACGACCACTGCTCCACCGGTACCACCTGGAACGGATGGTTGTGCTGCCAGGATGACGGCAAGCGGAAATGGTGATTGCCGCCACGAAGGATGGCGAAGTTCTCGCCATGATTGACCTTGATGTCGGTGACTTCCGTAACGTAGCAGCCCATTGTTGCGGTGACGAAACGCCCGCACTCCATAGCTAACGGAAAGTCGAAATCCCCGCTATCCAGGTACCGCTCCACTTCCTGGCAGTAGTAGGGCCAGTCGAACTGGGCACCGCCCGGAGTGTAATTGATGCCTATGCCACCACCGATGTTCAGCACCTCAATGTTCAGGCCGTACGCTCGCTGCCATGACCGGGCCACTTCAACGTAGCTTTGAACCAGTAGCAGGTGGCTCCTGGCATCCAGGTTGTTGGAGAGGGCATGGAAGTGGAAACCGACGCACCGGATGTGGGAATAGGCCGGCAATGAGTCGAGGACATCGCATATCCGATCCTGGTCGATACCAAACTGGGTGGGTTTACCGGCCATCTGTAAGGTGGCGTCCGGCAGGTCGAACCGGGGATTGACCCGGAGCAATACTTTCACCACCTTACCCGACTTGGTCGCCAGGGCGTTTAAGCGCACCAACTGCAGTTCGCTCTCAACGTGGTATAGCTCCACGTCGGCCTCGATGGCGCCCTGCAGCTCCACCTGGGTTTTTCCAGGCCCGCCGAAGGCGATGGGGGTGCCGGAACTTGCCTGGCGAGCCTTGTGGATCTCACCCAGCGAGGCAACTTCGAAACCATGGACATGGGGTGCCAGAGTTGTCAGCACCGGGGTGTCGGAGTTGGCCTTGATGGCGTAGTAGAAATGGACCCGCTGCGGCAGGCTCTCGCTGATCCACCGGGCTCGCTGCGCCAGGTAATCCAGATCGTAATAGTAGGCGCAGATCGGTTCGTGCTGTTGCTCTATGTACTGCAGCAGCGGCGTCAAAGAAAAAGGAACCGTCATTGTTACTCCTTATGGGCTGACAGGTGGGCCAGGTGTGCCCGGCGCATCACGCCCCGGTCGTCACCGATCACAAAAAGTGACACGCGCTTCCCGCGCCAGCGCTGCATATCGTCCAGTTCCCGCGGTATGGCACAAAAAGCCTTGCCGGCGGTTTGGGTAGCCACGCACACTCGTTCGACGGCCGCCTGAACCTGTGGATGACTGGTCTGCCAGGTCAGGTCCAGAGATTGGGACAGGTCGGCCGCGCCCTCGAGCACCACGTCGACCCCCTCGGTGGGGGCGATGGATTCGATGTTGTCGAGCCCTTGCCGGCTTTCGACCATGATCACGACAAGGGTCTCGGTTGCGGCACGCCGGGTGGCCTCGGTCAGGCCGCCCATGCCGTAGCGGCTGGCTCGCGTGGCATTCAGCCCTCGCTGGCCAAGGGGCGCGTAGTGGCAGAGTTCTACCGCCTGCTGTGCCTGTTGCGCATCGTCAATGCGCGCAAACACGATGCCTGCGACCCCGGCATCCAGTAGCTGCACCACCAGATGCGGCGTTTGTGGGGGGACCCGCACCAACACCGCCAGCTGAGCGCCGTGCGCCGCCAGGATCATGGTTTCGACCTGCTCGGGGCTGATCAGGGTGTGCTCCAGGTCGATGATGACAAAGTCATAACCAGCGGCGGCCACCTGCTCCAGGGCCACCGCCGAGGGAATGGAGCAAAACAGCCCGAAGCACTCGTCCCGGGCGATAATTCTTGACTTGAGTGATGGCATTGTCACGTCAGCTGTCCTCCTTCAATGGGTTGGCGACCGTCATCGTCCGTAGCCTGATTTCCGGCAGAAAGCGGCGACAGGCCAACTGTTCGACATCGATTCCGGCGGCAAAAACATCAAATAGCTTGAAGCGCTCAGCCAGGCTGGGACGTTCGGCCTGATACCGCTGGATGGGCCGCCGGGCCAGCGCCCAGAAGTCCCGTTCAGAAAGACCGTAGTGCTCACTCAGGAACCACGCCAGTTCCGCCAGGTTGACGAAACACAGGGCGTCCTGGGTAAAGTCGCGCAGCTCATCGGCGTTATCAGTTTCAAGGAACGAGTTCGGATTGACCCGGGCGTGGGCCTGGGGGGCGTCGGTGAGATCGGGCAAGGCTTTAGCATTGGCCAGCAGCGCTCGGCTGTAACGCACGCCATCGTGGAAATCCTTAAGTGCCCCTTTAACGGGCAACCCGTCTTCATGGACCAGCAACATGTTCTGGGCATGGGATTCCAGGGCGGTGCCGTGCTGCCACAGCATGTGCATGACCGGCAGGTAGACGCGCTCGATCAATGCTGTCACCCACTCGTTAACACCGTGCTTGCCGATCCACGGGTCAATGACCGGGCGCTGGTCAACGTCCAGTTGCATCAGGGCGGTGATGGGTGTGGCCGACTGCCCCGGGGACAGGTAGCGGTACACACTCTCGCGCCAGATGCAGGCCAGGGCACCGTATTGCGTCTGGACCTGTTGCGGCGGGGTCACGCTTACGCCGGCGATTTCCCGCAGGATAATGGGTTTGTGTTCCTCCGGCAGCAGCCCATCGTCCTGGACCAGTTGCCACAGCCAGTCACTGATAGGAGCGGCGTTCTGGACGGTATGGGGGGCCAGTACCCGGGAGGTCGAGGTATTGACCAGGCTCATGGCGAGCTTGGCCGAGGGTGCGTTCCGGTCGCTCACATTGGACAGGGTACGGATCGATTGCTGTGGCAGGTAGTCCGGCCCCTTCACCTCCAGTTCGATGATCTGCTTGCTGGCCAACTGAGCCTGATAATAGACGCGGATAACCTTGTGCCATTGCCATGGATGTACCGGCATCAGGACCATACGGTCCGGCTGGCCACCTGCGGTTCGAATTTGCTGCTCAATGGCCTGGTATTCCCCAACGGTGAACTGCTCGCGATGGATGGCTTCCAGGCTGGCCGTCCCACTGACCCCCACTCGGGTCAGGGCCTGGTCCACCGCAATCCAGACCAGGGTGTGCCCGGTGGACAGTTCAGGTCCGTAGCGCTGGTTTTCGGTCAGGTCAAAGCCAATCCGGGACTTAAAGCTGGGGTGATACAGGTGGCCATTGCTCACCCTGGCTTCCTGCTCAAAGTACGACATGTCCCGGATGGGGCGGGCCGGCGGGTTCCGCAGGACCTGAGCGTGCTTGACCAGGGTATGTGCGAGTTCATCATGGAACTGCTGCCAACGTTCGGGGTCCGCCTCCATGACTTGCGAGAGATCCTCCATGACCTGCCCGAGGGAAGGGGAAGGTATATTGGTTTTCCCGGCCTCGATCCGTTGCAGTGACCCCGGCCGGATGCGAATGCGGCCAAAACTGAAGCTGGTGGTCGCCTGACACTGGTAGCTCAGCGCCGCTGTGATTGGTATCCCCAGGCCATCGGGTGCCTGTTGGTATGGCAGCACCCCTTCAAACAGCAATGCCTCCAGCAACTGGGTGATGACCCGTTGTTCGGCGTGACGGTAGGCAGCCTCGAAGCCGGTATCAGACAGCGGGGTAAGGCCGGTCGGCCGGTGGTCAAAGAGCGGGTTCGGAATGTCCACCCAGGACGGTTTTTCGCCGCTTTTGGCAAAGGTACTCAGCATGTTGGCCTTCGCCGGTAGATGGCTGGTTTCGAGCAACTTGCGGGCGTAATGCCGCGCCCTCTCCGAGAGACCGGTGTCGGACAGGGCCTGCCCCGCCACCTGCCACAACGCGGCCTCGGTCACCGGGCAGACCCGGGCGAGGGCCCCGGTGACGTGGGCAATGTGATTGACGACCACGTAGTACTTGAAGCGGAACCAGGCGTCGTCTGCGGAATACCAGACCGGGCTATCGGACTGTACCTCGGTACTGCGGTCGTCCGACGCCACACTGGCGCCTTCCATATCGCGAACAACCAGTTGCACCGGCATGCCCTGATCGAATCGCATCAGGCAGTTCTGCAGGTGGGCCTCAAGACTGATCCCGGTTCTGGCGAACAACTCCAGTACCGGAAGCAGCGACACCCTGAGGTATTGCCGCCACCAGTCACAGACAAACCCGCGCGTTATCGGCGTGTCCGCCACCTGAGCGGCTTGCTGAAGGTAATGGCGCAGTGGCAGCGCTCCGGTTACCGGGCACTCTTCCACCAGGCTGCCCAGGACCCGGGTTTGCGCCAGGGCATCGGGGGCCAGCCCGGCCCGGTAAATGATACCAAAAGAGGCTTCGAGCCCTGGCAGCTTCAGGGTCTGGGCCGCCAGTTCCGGCAACAGGCAGAGGGATTCGCTGCGCTCGTCCGGGGTCATCAGGTTTATCAGGCGGCTGGCGTCAATGGCGCGCCTGGCCTGATCAAGGGGATTGTTGCGAATAAAGTTGGTGATCCGAACATCCAGCGACAACTTCAGGAACAGCCTGCTTTGCGGCAACCATACGGTGCGGACCGACGATGTCGGCCAGGCCATCTGACCCAAGGGGCCGAGGGAAATAATGTCGCCCTCTTCGAGCTTGCGGCGAACCTCGGCCTGCTCTAACAGGAAGTTAGCCTGCCAGGGGTGGCAGGGTACGAGCTGGTATTGACCGGCCCGTTCCTCCAACCGTTGCCGGGCTTCCCGTTGGGCGGCCGGGTCAATCAGTTGGGCGACCTCGGCCCCAGCCGACAAGGTTTGAACCAGTGCCGGTGCCACCGCGAAGTAATGGAGCTTGAAGGAGGCACCCAGTTCAGGGCTGTATCGCCTCATATCCTGTTCCGAAAGCCCGGTACTGGATTTCGAGGTGACATGAAACGGGTGCCCGAGCACCATGCCCTGCTCCGCCGCGGTAAAATCATCCACCACGGACGGTCCGTCGGCCTGAACGGCGCGCGCGTCGAGAAAGAAGCATGACTTATCAACACTGTTGCACATGCTCTCGTACAGCGTTGCCGCGGCCACCACCCGTTCCGTTTCGCCACCGGCATCGTGGGCCAGTTGCTCACAGATCAGTCGCAGCAGCGGACGGATGTCCGTCAGTTCGCTGGCAGCACTCGCGGAGCCTTGTTGCAGCCAGAACCGGTGACCGTATTGGTGGTAGCCGGTCAGGGAAAGGTGCTTGAGGCTGCCGTACAGGACAGTGTCCGAGGCCGTAAACCGGTAGCGGAAATAGAGGTTACTGTCGGTGGTCTGTGGCCCTTCCCCGGTCAGCCCCTCCGGGCGGGAAAACAGGTTCTCGCGAACATCCACACCAGTCTCCCTGAAAAAGGTATTGAGATACTGTTCGAAGAGCTTGTTACGCCAATGGTGGGCATGGGTCGGCGTCATGATTGGGTTACCTCTGGGTAGATTGAATATCTTAAGGTTGTCATCAGGAGGCTGGCAGCCAGGAAGAACCCGGCGGTAACTGCCATGGCGCCTGTGGCCTGAAACAGTGAATAGCTAGCGGCGGCCACCAGTGGACCGATCAACTGGCCGGTGACCAGAGCACTCTTTGCCGTACCTATGGCCTGCCCTTGTTGGCTTGGTGCTACTTGGTCGCTCACGCTGTACATGACCGACTGGATCAGGGCGGCGAAGAAGAACCCCTGGGCAAGCCGCAGCAGCGCAACCAGCCAAAGGCTGTCCACCCAGACCAGCGCCAGGATGGCGGCACCGCACCCGGCCGAGGCAAGGATGAAGTTGTCGCTGGCCTGACCCTGGTCGTTGCGCCTTCCCCAGTAGCTGCCGGCGAGGAAGGTGGAGGCCCAGGCCAGAGCGTGCAGCACGCCGGTTGTCGTGGCGGCAGGGAACGCCTTGGGGCCAAGCTCCCGGATATAAAGCGCAAAACAGGTGACCAGGGCGAAGGCCCCGCCCTGTGCCAAGGTGCCAGCGGCGAGCCAGGAGAGGTGGCGCCGTTGCCAGTACCACCGCTTGGGCAATGGCTTGCCGTGATCGCTGTCGGTGGTCCCTGGCGCTTCACGGAGCAGTGTCGCCGCCACGACCAGGGCAAGGCAGGTCACGGCCGCTGTCAGGTTTAGCAGCAGTTCCATGCCCCACAGGTCCATGAAGAGCCCGCCAAGCAGGGGGCCACTGAGACAGGCCGCCGCCATGGCACTCTGAAGTTTTCCCAGAGCCACGCCTTTGGACAACCCGGCTCCCGGCAAGCCTGCGGTATGGCTGGTGTAAGCCATGATGGCCACCGAGATACCACACAGCCCAAGTAACACCCGGGCAAACAGGAAGAGCACCAGGCTACCTGCTGTCGACATCAGCACCAGCGAAAGGCAAAAGCCGGTCAGGGCGAGAAACAGCACCGTCCGGTAACCCCAGCGGTCCGCCAGGCGTCCGATCAGTGGTGCCGTCAGCAGCCCACCGATGGCGGGAGCCGCCAGGGCGATGCTCGCCCAGACCGCCGATGCGTTGGTGCTGGTGGTCAGCTTCTTCAGGTACAAGGGCATGACCGGGACCAGCACCATCAGGCCGAAGGTGGCCAGGAACTGGCAGCAGAAAAGCAGTGCAAAAATGTTAGGTCGTGGCTTCATGGTCCCGAGCTTGCGTTAAGTCCTGTTCGGCTGGGAGAGAGTTTGGCTGGGAGGTAAGCAGCGGGTTGTGGATATGTCCCATGGAGCTTGGCATCCCTGTTGAAGCAGCTTGTTGATTTAACAGCGGTGTGAGTAATTGCTTGAATGGCCATACCTCGGCTTCCAGCAAGGATTCGCAAAGGATCTGCTTCAGTTGCTTATCGGCCAGTGTTGCGGCGTACTCTTCAATGCACACCCGCACCCAGTTCCAAAAGTCCGTTTCATTGTGATCGCTGTGGTTAAGTGCCGCCAGAGCAATGGGGTACAAGGTGACCTGTAGCCCCAGGGTGGTGAAGTACCCCAGCAGCCGTTCGTCCGCCCCCAGCACCAGCGAGTTGGGCGTGGTCCAGTCGATCTGGTAGTCGGGCAGTGGCAGCCCTTGCTGTTTGAGCCGGGTTGGACAAATCCTCAGGGTGTCGTGGTCCCGCAACACGAAGCCGCTTAGCCGTTGGCCCTGATAGCGGGCGAGCAGGTTCTGGCCATGACATTCCGGCATGACGCCGTGGCACCACAAGGTCAGGAAGGTCTGGACGAACCGGGCCGTCAGGTCCTTGACCGCTTGCCAGGGTTCGATGCCGTCACCGAGTAGCTGCTGCCATACCGGTGCATGGGCAAAGCTCAGCGCGGACAATGTGACCAGTTGCTCCGGTTGGGTGTGAGCAGCAGCCCGGGGCAAATAACGCAGCTGGCAGCCGAACAGCCCCGGATTGCTGATCATGTCCTGTTCCCTTCCCACGACCCACCAGTGGCTTTCGTCGCACAGCGCCACGGTTTGTGCCAGCTCGGTGTGCTGCGCCAGGATGCGTTCCAGCAGTCGGTGGGCCTGATCACTGTTGACAAGGTACCGTGGGGGCATCGAACGGATGGCCCCGAGGGTCCGGGCACTGGTAGAAAGTTTCAGGTGCAGGTGTTCGTCGCTTCCGCTGATCAGCGTTCGCAGGGACGAGGTCGGCTGCCCCACCGGCGATGAGAACCGCAGGTCCACGGCATCCACCCCGGCGCCAGTCGACAGCAGCGTTGCGTGCTGGCTTGGTAGCACCGGCAGGGCGACGTGCCCCGGCGCCAAGGTGATAAGCTGGCGGTTGAGGCTGGCCAGCTCAGCCCCGGCCAGCAGCAACGCTGCAGGCTGCGCTGCCTGCCGGGTCATCAGCTGGTCCGGGTTAAAGGCCCACCAGTGAAGGCGAGGGAGGCGAGGTTCCCGGGCCTCCGACGGCGACATCAGGGCCGCCAGCTCCCCTTTCGCATGGGCAAAGGGATGGAACGGTCGGTCCGCGGCCATCGCCAGGTATTCGCTGACGGTCAGGGTCGAACGGCCCCGGTTGGTGGCAAGCCGGAGCAGGTGAGGAAGACCGTCGATGAAATCGAAACTCTCCTCCCACCACTGCACCGCTTCCGCCCGGTTGGTGGCTGGCCACCATGAGGCCTGTACCAGATGCGCCATGAGGAGCCGGGCTTCCAGCCGGCTGCGCTGTTGGTCACTGCAAAGGAACACTTCGTCGTCTCGCAGCCGGTAGGGCCTGAGCCCGTCCCGCCTGGAACACGCCAGTTCCAGGCGGGTCGTATCGTCCAGGGTGATGGAAAGGAATGAGCCGGTACAATGCAGGTGGCTGCAGGCGCCATTGAAATCCTCCATGAACAGGGCATCGATCAGTTTTTGCAGTTGGTCGGTATAAAGCTGCCGCCGCATTGTCGTCTTCCTAGAACAAGGGGAGTTCGGTGCCCGCGTTGTTGCTTTCGGCGGCCTGGTAAAACCAGCGCGCACACACGATGTCGTCAATGGCCATGCCCATCGGATTGAGCAGGATGATTTCGTCATCGTTATCGCGGCCCCGGACCGAGCCGCAAACAATCTCGCCCAGTTCGGCATGCAGCTGCTCACGGCTGAACAGGCCTTCTTCCACCAGCACGTTGATCACTTTTTTCTCGCGGTTGGACTGGTCCCAATCGTCGACGATCACCTTGTCGGCTTTCAGGAAGACATCACGCTCGATGTCCATGATCGAGATGTTGGAAATAAAGCAGCCTTTCTTGATCCACTCGAACGGGATATAGGGCTTGTCGGAAACGGTACAGGTCACCAGCACGTCGGCCTGCTCTACCGCCGACTTGGCCGACTCGTGGATAATAAACCGGGTGTTTGCGTAATCCGCGGCGAAGTCGCTGATCAGGTGGTCGGCGGCAGCCGGGTTCAGGTCGTACAGGTGCACCGTCTGGATCTGCGGGTACTGTTCAAGCAGGGTTTTCACTTGCATGTGTGCGACGGGCCCGCAGCCAATGATGGTGACATCGGTAAAGTTGCTGGCTGCGAGGTATCGGGTCGCGACGCCGGTGATTGCCGCGGTGCGCATTGCACTGATCAGGCCGCCTTCCATTACTGCCACGGGGTAGTTGGTCTGGGCGTCGTTGAGGACGATCAGCGCACTGGCCCGGGGAAGCTGGTGTTTGCTGGGATTGTGTTGGCGGGAGCCAATCCACTTGATGCCCGCCATGGGGTTCTCGCCACCCAGATAACAGGGCATGGCAATGATCCGGTCGGCAATATGGTCGGCCCCGGGCCAGCGCAGGTAGGGCTTGAGTGGCTGGACGAAATTGCCCTCGGCGTGAAGCCTTAAACCTTCCTCGACTGCTTCAATGAACGCATGACTGTGATCTGCGCCCAGCGCTTTCAGATCGGATTGGCTGAGATAGCGGAGTGTTGCGGTGTTGGTCATCGATGAGTTCCCTGGAGTTCGATTAAGCAATTTCTTCGTGGGTATGGGGTGTGTGCTTGAAATGACGCTGCCTTACCAGTTCAAGCCATTCTTCGTTATAGACGAGATCAAGGTAGCGATCGCCGCGGTCCGGCAGCAGCGTCAGGATGCATTTGCCTGCGGGTATCTCGGGCAGGAGCTTCTCAATCGCCGAGATCGAGGAGCCACTGGAGCCGCCAGCAAAAATACCCTCTTCGGCAATCAGACGTCGGCAGCCCATGGCGGATTCGTAATCGTCGACGTAAATCACCTGGTCCACCTCGTTTGCAGACAGCAGTTCCGGAACACGGCTGGCGCCAATGCCGGGGATTTCGCGGGGGGCCGACTTGCCTCCGAACAGGACGGAGCCAACAATGTCCACCGCGATGACCCGCATATCCGGAAACACCTCCTTCAGACAGCGGGACACCCCCATGAGAGTTCCGGAGGTGCTCGCGCCGATAATCAGGTAGTCAATCTGGTGATTGATCTGTCCCAAGATTTCCCGCGCTTCGCCGTAATAGTGACTGCGCCAGTTGTCCGGGTTGGCGTACTGGTTGATCCAGACCGCGTTGGGGATCGAATGAAGGAGCTGTTTGACGGTGTTGATTCGGGTCAACAGGTAACCGTCGTTCTCATCCTTTTGCGTAACGGTTACGACATTGGCGCCGTATAGCCTCAGCATCTTCAGGTTGGCCGGGGAAATTTTCGGATCGACCACCGCGGTGAATTCGAGCCCTTTCAGTTTGCAGATCATTGCCAGGGCAATGGCCAGATTGCCCGAGGAACTCTCAATGATGTGGCTATCGGGATTGATCGTGCCGGCCTGAATGCCCATTTCCAGCATATACTTGGCGGGTCTGTCCTTGATACTTCCGCCGGGGTTCATGAGTTCCATCTTTGCGAGAACGGTGACGCTTTTTCCTGCAAAGACCCGTGAAAGCCTGACGAGCGGTGTATTTCCTATACAGCTGGCAACATTGTCGTAGATCATTTTTGCCTCCTATGGTGCAAGAGGCAATACTAAATGCAAATAAGAACGATTTGCAATAAAAGCCAGTCTATAATTACAGCTTGGTAAGTTTATCTAGGGATAAACTGCTGGAGCCGTTACTGGCCGTACTGACCAGCCAACGGGATTAGCAGTGGGCAAGATACTTTTGGATGGGGCTGGATATCGCAGTTGAGGCCGAAGATCTCCTCGATCAGTTCCGGGGACGCCGTCTGGGCCGGCGTCCCCTGAGCCCGGATGCGTCCCTGTTTCATGTAGATCAGGTGGTCGGCGAATTCGAACGCCTGATTCAGGTCGTGTAGCACCAGTACCAGAGTCTTGTCATGCTCCCGGTTCAGCCGCTGGATCAGATTGAGCAAATCGTACTGGTGGCTTAGGTCCAGATAGCTGGTGGGCTCGTCCAGCATCAAGATATCGGTCTGTTGCGCCAACACCATGGCCAGCCAAGCTCGTTGCCGCTGACCGCCGGACAAGGTACCCAGCGTGCGCTTCCCCAGCTCACGTAGGTCAGTCTGGGCGAGAGCTTCCGTTACGGCCTCACGGTCTTGGGCACTTGGCGGCAACAGCGGATGTCGATACGGGTAGCGCCCCATCATCACCAATTCTGCCACGGTGAGGGCCTCGGGAGCACTGGGGTGCTGTGGCAAGAACGCCAATCGGCGGGCCAGCCGCCGGACCGGGGTTGTGGCCAGCTCATCGTCGCCGATCCACACTCGCCCATCCTGCAGGGGATGCAGTCCAGCCATGGCCTTAAGCAGGGTTGACTTGCCGCAACCGTTGGCGCCCAGCAGGACGGTGATGCGCCCTGCTGGGATAGTCAGGCGGGGTTCCTCAATCAGCGGAATCCCGCGATAGCCCACACGAATATCGGTGGCGCGAACAGCATACTTGCTCATTGATCAGTCTCCACGAAGACGCTGTTGCCAGAGCAGCAACAGGATAAACACCGGAACCCCCACGACGGCAAGCATCAGTCCCGCCGGCAGTTGTACCGGTGCGAACAAACTCCGTCCCAGCAGATCCGCCAGCATTGCCAATAGGGCGCCATACCCCAAGACAGGCAGGGCTAGCAGCTCCGGCTGCGGCGGGTGCAGCCGCCGGGCAATGTGGGGAGCAAGCAGTCCGACGAATCCCAACGTGCCGGCGGCGGCCACTGCCACTGCGCCGAGCGCACAGGCCATCATCAGGCAGAAGGATTCGGTCTGGCTTGTACGAGCTCCCAGCATACGGCCACTGAGCGGATCCAGCAGCAATGGACTCAGGCGTCTGCATAGCAACCAAGATAGCGGCAACAGTACTATTGACCACCCAAAGGTGCTCATCAGTACTGCGTCATTGCTGGTGGCAAAGCTGCCCGCCAACCACGTCATCACCATGGCCAGCCGGTGGGTTTCCGACAAGATCAGCAGGCAGCCAATCAGCGCACTGAGCAGGCTGCTAAGCCCAACCCCCATTAGGATCAGCGCGATGGCTGGGGTGCCCCGGCTCAGACGCCAAAGCAGTCCCATGCTGGCCAACCCACCAAGGACGCCCATCAGCGGTAACCAATGGGGCGGCAGGTTCGGCAGCAGCAGCAGGCCCGCGACAACGGCCAGTGCCGCTCCCTGATTGACGCCGATAATACCCGGGTCCGCCAGCCGGTTGCCGGACAGGGTCTGCAGTAGCAGGCCGGACATGCCTAGACCCGCACCTACCAGTGCCGCGACCAGCACCCGAGGCAGGCGCAGTTCAGTAATAACCTGCAGTATAAGTTGGCGCTGGCTGTCAACCAGCAGAAGCGACAGTGTGTCGATGCTTCCATTGAGCAGGCACAAGGCCAATACCGGCGGCAATAGCAAGAGATAGGGAACGGTCATCAGACGTCCGATCATCCGTTAAGGTACCTCCGTCGCACCAACCACAAAAACCAGGGTACGCCCAGCAATGCTAGGGCGACGCCTGGAGGCAGCCGGTCGGTGTTGTCGAGATGGTAAATCAGGAGGTCCGCGAGAGATAGCAGCAAGGCACCCAGTAAGGCGCTGCCCGCCAGTTGGTAGTGCAGGCGTTCGCCAACCCACAGCCGGGCCAGATGGGGCACCACCAACCCAACAAACAGGATGGGGCCACTGACCGCCACAGACACGGCTGTAAGCATTAGGGTAACGACACTAACCGACAGCAGGATCAGTCGAGGGTTAGCGCCCAACCCCCGCGCGGTATCGCTGCCAGTTTCCAGTAGTTGGAGCGGGCGGCACAGCAACCCTGCCAGCACCAGACCGGTCAGAACCAGTATGGCCAGCGAAGGAAGCTGGGCTGGTTCCACCAATGACAGCGAACCTGCCAACCAGAAACGGATAGCATCCAGAGCATGCTGATCCAGAATCAATGCAATGGTCGTTAGGGCGCCGAACAGGGTACTCAGGAGGGCTCCGAAGAGCAGGAGACTTTCCGCTGCCAACCCGCCGGTGGCGAGCCGCACCACCCCGAATACCAGAATCATGGCCAGTGCGGCCCCGGCCATGGCAGCGATGAAACCGTGCATGGGCGTGAACGGCCAGGGTGCGACCAGCAAGCAGACCAGCCCCAGAGCGGCACCCTGATTCAACCCCAGCAAACCTGGGCTGGCCAGAGGGTTTGCGGTAAGACGCTGTAGCAGGCAACCGGCGGCGCCAAGTGCAGACCCCACTAGAAATGCCGCCAGCAGGCGAGGCAGCCGCAGTTCCGTCAATACCAATCGGTCGATGGTACTCATCGTGATGCCGCCGCTCAAAAGGTGCCAGAGGTTTGCAATTTTGACATTGGATATACCCGAAAGCAGCGACGCCGCACCCACTAATAACAGCCCCCCCACTAGCCAGAGAAGGCGGCGATCAATGCTGAGCATAAGGCTGGGCCTGTTGTTGGAGTCGTTGTGAGTAACTAGCGATGATTCGTTGCAAATCATTCAACACGCGCTTCGCAGCTACGGGGCCGATGCCCAGCATCCAATAGCTATCATCCACTTCGTGGACCTGTCCCACGAGCCGTGACCAGAACGGTGAGCGCTGCCAGCGTTTTATCAACGACCCCTGCCCGGGAGCATATTCACTGAGCAGGATAATGTCCCCATCCAACATGTCGATATGCCGGGGCGAGCGCAGGCGGCGATCAAAGCCGGTGCCGGACTGGGCGTCAGGCCGCAGAAGGCCACAGCGTTGCACAAGACTCCCAATAAAGGAGCCACCTAAGGGGAGCCGGACAT
The DNA here is from genome assembly GCF_018860765.1 of Marinobacter salexigens. Lineage (GTDB taxonomy): Bacteria > Pseudomonadota > Gammaproteobacteria > Pseudomonadales > Oleiphilaceae > Marinobacter > Marinobacter salexigens_A. The sequence continues at coordinate 719,545 of NZ_JAHKPV010000001.1, read as the reverse complement.
GGGTTTGCATGGAACGTATGATCGACAAGCGCGGCTGGCCCTTGGCTCGGTACTGTTTCCGGATCTGCCGACATTGTTCGTCGATGCCTGCGAGCAGTCGTTCTGCTACCGCCTCCCGGCCAAGTGCACCGGCGAACAGCTGCAGGTTCTCCGCCCAACTTGCCCCAAGGGATTCACTAAAAACCGTGGGGGCAATGGACGACAGTATTGGGTAAAGTTGGCCGTGGCGCTGTTGGCTGCCCATGATAACGTCAGGCTGCAATCGCATTAGCCGTTCAAGATCCGGCTCTTGCACCACCCCCAGAGAGCGCACACGATCGTCGTCCATTTGCAGGTACGCAGGGAACTGCCCCACCTGATAGGGGGTGGTGGCAGCGATGGGTTCCACTCCCAAAGCCAGTACGATATCCAGCTCTCCGGTGTCCAGCACCGCCACCCGTTTCGGTTCGGGGCTCACACAACTGCTGCCCAAAGCATGACTGACCAGACGGCAGGATTCCGCCAATGCCACAGGCGAACCATTGGCCGCCAACAGGAGGGCAGTCAGAAGTGCAGCTTTTACCATTGATATTGATAAGTGGCCATCAAAGTGATGCCCGAAGCCGGAATATGACTGGTGTTGTTATTGTTGCGGAGCAATTGGCCGTACACCGTGAAATAGTTCTCGTTTAGTAGATTCTCAACACCCACGCTGACCTTGTGTTGGTTGATTTGGTAGCGGGTATGATAGTCAACGGTAGTGTAGGACTCCACCTCACGACTGCCGAAGCCCACCTGATCCTCGAACGCATCGTCCCGTGAACCGCTGTAGTTGATTTGCAGGCGGTGGAACCAGTGATTGTTGGGGGTGTACTCAGCGTAGGTGCGCGCCTGCACCGGAGGAATGCGGTAGCCGTTTAAGGCTTCCCAGCGCTGGTCGTCATCGTCGTAGCGCTCACCTTCCAGCCAGGTCACCAAACCACCCAGTAACCAGTTTTCGCTAATCAGATAGTCAAGGGTAGCCTCGATACCGTAGATCCGCTCCTTGGCGCGGGGCTGGACAAAGGCAAAGTCTTTGATGGTGGGCTGCCCCAGATCTGATCGGCTGTAGAACACAGCTACGCTGGTCTGGGTGCGGCCCCAGTCGCTGCGCGTGCCGATTTCGTAGTTGTCAGTCTTGATGGGCTTCAACTGAGAACTGGTGATATCAAAGTCGCTGGGAGCATAGCGCAACTGCAAGCCGACATCCGGCAGCTCGAAGCCCTGAGAGAAATTGGCATACAGTTCGCTGGTTCGAGTGACATCAAATACTAGACCCGTATTGAACAGAAAGTCGTCGAAACTGATCTCGCCACCCTCAATGCCATTACCCTGACCGAGCGTGGTGAAGTCATCAAATTCAGCGGACGCATACTCGTAGCGGGCTCCCAACTCACCGCGTAGGCGGTCGCTGAAACCATGCTCCAGCTGCACGAAGGTACCGACAGTGTCCTGAGTAATAGGAGGCATAAAAGTTCGGTCACCGGTATTGATAAATACCAGCCCGCCGCTGTTGTCAAAAGCGTTGCCATCATAGGTGGCAATGGGGGCTTCGGACTTTTCCCGGCTCACGTCTACACCCCAACGCACCAGACTGGCCTCGCTGAGTTCGGTGCTCAAGCCTACCCGCGCACCCATCGTCTCTGTGTCCTGAAAGTTCTGGCCCAATACACCCCAAGTCGACCAAGTACGCCCATCAGCTGGAGAAAAGCGGGCATGGTAATCACGGTAGTACAACTGTGTATCAAGACTACCCAATAGGGTCTGGTTGGCAATCCAGCTCAGATTTATCGCGCTATTGCGAGTACGACTCTGCCTCTCCAGCTTCAACCCGGAAATGGGCCGGGCCTTGACGCTGCCCGCAGGTAGAGAGGCAACGGCAGGGTCGGACGCGTAATCGGTGTCCTGTTCGGCGTCGAAGTGATTGGCTGATAGGGTTAGGGTGCTGCCATTCAGAAACCAGCGCAGCTTACCCGCCAGACTCAAGCTGTCGGTATCGGAAAGGTCGCCCTGACTAGGCTCAGGGGCAATACGGTCACCATCGGCGTCGAAAAAGGCACCCTGACGCTCCCAGGCTAGATTGACGCCATAATCGTAAGAGTCATTGCCGCCTCCCAGATGTTGCTCCGCCCGATAACCCAGACCGTCCTCATCCAATTTGGTGAGCGAGCTACGCAGCCCCAACGTTGTACTGTTGGGGGCGTCGTTGCTACGAGTGATGATATTGACGACCCCACCAGCAGCGCCGCTGCCGTATACTGCACTGGCACCGCGCAGCACCTCGATGCGTTCGATGTTGGCGGGGTCGATATTCATAAGGTCGCGGCTTATGTTGCGGTTGGTGTTCTGTGGAACGCCATCAATCAACACCAGTAGGTTGCGCCCTCTCAAGCTCTGGTTGAAGTTGGTCAGGGTCTGACTGGCGGGAGCCATGCCTGGCACTGTTTTTGCCAAAACCTCGCCGAGGTTGCGAGAGGTCTGGAACTGGCTATCGAGCTGTTCACGGTCGATGACGGTGACGGCGTGGGCGAGTTCGTCGACAGCTATGCCCTGACGGGTAGCGGAGACCTCGAGCGGTTTCAGTTCGGTAGCGACTGGAGTTTCTTGAGCGATTGCGGTGATAGCGAAAGGAGTCGCCACTGCTGCCAGAAGTAGGCTTGAAATAGTATTGATCTGGCTCATTTGAATCTCATTTTGCTTTAAGTCGAAAAAACTAATATTGAATTGATATTGATAGTAATAATACTTCTCATTAACCTAAACAGCAAGATAGACGCTCCAAAATAGGAAAATGCCCTGCCAGAAACCCTGATCCATTTTGGCAGTCATCCTGACGGTTATTGCTATTGCCTGTAGCTTGCTAATTAGCGATGATCGAAGCTTGATGCCCAAACCGGATACCCAGTTATGGAACACTACCTCCAGCCCACCGCTTTTTTCGACTACAACCAGCCCGAATTAAAAGCTTGGATTGCATCACAGCTTGAGGGTGTACCCGAGCACCCGGTGGAGCAGGCCAAAGTTCTTTATTTGGCGGTTCGGGACAGCGTAAGCTACAACCCCTACGTTTTCCGCCCCGAACCCGAGACCTTCAGCGCCAGCTACGCGTTAAAAGCCGGTGAAAGCTACTGCATTCCTAAGGCCGTATTGCTCGGCGCCGCTGCAAGGGCCATCGGCATCCCCAGTCGCTTAGGCCTCGCTGATGTGCGTAATCACCTATCAAGCCCCAAGCTAGTTGAGTGGCTGCGCTCAGATATCTTTCGTATGCATGGGTTTATCGAGCTTTACCTAAACGGCCGCTGGGTAAAGGCTACCCCTGCATTCAACAAACAGCTTTGTGAGTTGATGAAGGTAGAGCCGCTGGAGTTTGACGGGGTGAACGACTCGGTGTTTCAGGAATACACAGAATCCGGCAAAGCACACATGGAGTACGTGAACGATCATGGTCTTTTCGATGACGTTCCCCATGATTTTATTTTGTCGGGAATAAAAGCCGCTTACGGGCACCTGTTTCTGGAAAGCGGCTCTCCCGAAGCGGTTGAAGGCAGTCTGGAAAAGGATATTTCCGGGAGCTGAAACGCAAAACGGCACTCGCCTGCATGACGAATGCCGTTTTCAGTACTTTCCAGCATGTCCAAAACACCGCCGGAGCAGTCGCCCCGGCTCATGTTTGTCTTGCCAACTCTCTATTCCAATTTGATTTATTCCACAGAATTACGAATCAAGAAATCAAACGCACTCAGTGCAGCTTTCGAGCCTTCGCCCATAGAGATCACAATCTGTTTGAACGGCACAGTGGTAGCGTCACCAGCCGCAAACACACCCGGAATTGAGGTTTCGTTGCGGTCGTTGATGATGATTTCACCATGCTGGCTCAGCTCAATATCACCTTTGAGCCATTCGGTGTTCGGCACCAAACCAATCTGTACGAACACGCCCTCCAGCGCTACGTGATGGTTTTCACCCGTGTTGCGATCTGTGTATTTCAGGCCACTCACCCTGCCATTCTCACCAACCACTTCAGTGGTCTGGCCAGAGGTAATAATGTCCACATTATTCAGGCTGCGCAGTTTTTTCTGCAATACATCGTCTGCGCGCATTTCAGCGCCAAACTCAATCAGCGTTACATGGCGCACAATACCGGCAAGATCAATCGCCGCTTCCACACCGGAGTTACCGCCACCTATCACCGCAACATGCTTGCCCTTGAACAGCGGGCCGTCACAGTGCGGACAGTAAGCAACGCCTTTGTTGCGGTATTCCGCCTCACCGGGAACACCCAGCGGGCGCCAGCGAGCACCGGTAGAGAGTACAAGGGTGCGTGCTTTGAGTGACGCGCCATTGGCAAGACGTATCTCATGGGGCATGCCGGGCTTCGACGCCGGAATCAGCTTCTCGGCCAACTGCATGTTCATGATATCCACGTCGTACTCTTTAACGTGCTGCTCCATGGCCGCCACCAGCTTCGGGCCTTCGGTGTAAGGCACAGAAATCAGGTTCTCGATACTCATGGTGTCCGCAACCTGACCACCAAAACGCTCTGCGGCAATGCCTGTCGAAATACCCTTACGAGCGGCATAAATAGAGGCGGCTGCGCCAGCAGGGCCACCACCAATCACCAGCACTTCAAAGGTATCTTTCTGGTTGATCTTCTCGGCTTCTTTCTCGTCAGATTTGGTATCCAGCTTGGACGCAATCTCTTCCAGAGTCATACGTCCTTGGCCCCAAGGCTCACCATTCAGGTAAACACTGGGCACAGACATAACCTCACGCTTTTCCACTTCGTCCTGAAACAAGGCACCGTCAATAGACGTGTGGCGAATATTCGGGTTCAGTACGCTCATCAGGTTCAGAGCCTGCACCACATCCGGACAGTTCTGACACGATAGCGAAAAGTAGGTTTCGAACTCAAACTCACCATCCAGCTGCTGAACCTGCTCGATCACATCCTGAGACGCCTTGGATGGGTGACCTCCCACCTGCAACAACGCCAAAACCAGCGAAGTAAACTCGTGACCCATAGGGATGCCCGCAAAGCGCACACCCATGTCGCTGCCTACGCGATTTATGGCGAAGGAAGGACGACGCACATCATTCGACTGTTCTGTGCGCAAACTGATCTTCTCAGACATTGGCTCAATTTCTTCGAGCAGCTCTCGCAACTCTTGAGACTTAACGCCATCGTCGTAGGCTGCCACCAGCTCAATCGGCTGCTGCAGTTTTTCCATGTAGGCTTTCAGTTGCTGCTTAATATTGGCATCCAACATGTACGGATTCTCCTTTCTGGATTCGTAAAGCGATTGCTTGAGTGATTGAACTCACACCTCAGGCAATCTTTGTTTGGGATATGTCTTCAAGATACGCACCCACAATGAAATGCTCAAATTAATTGACACGAACGTATTGATAGCTGAATGCTATTGAATATGTGACAATAACATTATTAAAAGTGCACCCCGAAAGCACCAGGTCCTGTGAATGTACAAATAGCGCATACCCTTACACGCCAGACCTCGGTACCATGTTGCAAGGCGCAGTGTCGTCACCCTTTTGCATTCAGGATAGGTAGCAAATGTTTCTAGACCGTTTTTATTCAATTCAAGACGGACGCGTATATATTTCCGCCCCTCAGGCCAGCCAATTTGCCAAAGAAGTGGCCGGAGATTTCAACCCGATTCATGATCCCGACGCCCGCCGCTTCTGCGTTCCCGGAGATCTGCTTTTTGCCGTAGTGGTCTCGCGCTTCGGCCTTTCCCGGCACATGACCTTCCAGTTCCGTGCCCTGCTTGGAGACGGGGTTCCTCTAGAGTTCCGTGAAAACGGAGACGAGTCCATTCAGGTTTGCGACCAGAACGACAAGGTGTATCTGGAAGTCACTCGCAGCGGCGACATAACCCGGGATGAAAAAGTTATTGAAGAGTTTACCCGTTGTTATGTGGCAGCTTCCGGCAAGAACTTCCCGCACACTTTGATACCACTGATGGAATCAAAGGGTGTGATGTTCAATCCCGATCGGCCCATGGTGATGTACGAGAGCATGAGCCTGACTTTGGATAATCTGGATGCGTCATCACCTGAGCTGGAACTTCACAAAGCTGAGCTGGAAGACAGTGGCAAACGCGGTAATGTCACTCTGGAATACCGGCTCAATTCCAATGGCCAAGCTGTGGGTGAAGTGTCCAAACGCCTTGTGCTGGGCGGACTCCGACCCTATTGCCCGGATGCCATGGCGGGCGTGATTGAAGAGTTCTATCGACTGAAGGCTCGCGGGTCCCGGTACGGTGTCGACGCGGTCGAACCCTAGGCCCTATTCGTAAGCCGCAAACACACAAAACCCCGGATAGCCCGGGGTTTTGTGTTAATAACAAGTTCTTAGAGAACCTGTACTGTCTACTTTCTGTTTTGTGGAAAGCTTAGATCTTGCCAACAAGATCCAGAGACGGAGCCAATGTCGCTTCGCCTTCTTTCCACTTGGCCGGACACACTTCACCTGGGTGGTTGCGCACGTACTGGGCGGCCTTCACTTTGCGCATCAGATCGTCTGCATCTCGGCCAATACCTTCTGCAGTGATTTCCATTGCCTGAATGATTCCATCAGGATCGATCAGGAAGGTAGCGCGGTCTGCAAGACCCTGACCTTCACGCATCACACCAAAGTTGTTGGTGATGCTGCCGTTCTGGTCGCCAACCATGAAGTAGTTGATCTTACCAATCGTCTCAGAGCTGTCGTGCCATGCTTTGTGAGTGAAGTGCGTGTCGGTAGACACAGAAAATACTTCAACACCCATCTTCTGCAGTTCTTCGTAGTGATCTGCCACGTCGCCCAGTTCTGTCGGGCAAACAAACGTGAAGTCTGCTGGGTAGAAGAAAAAGATCGACCACTTGCCTTTCACGTCAGCTTCAGAAATCTCTACAAACTCGCCCTGCTTGAAGGCAGTTGCGTTAAACGGTTTGATTTCGCTATTGATTACGCCCATGGATATCACTCCTATCAGTTCGTTTGCGTGTTTACGAATCTACAGCCATTATACTAAGCAAAAAGCCAAGTTTGGTAAAATTGATTATATTTAAGATAACGATAGGTCACACCTATAAACTTCCGCCGCTACCTGAAATTACACCTCTACCAAGGCCCAACAACATAACCAAGCTGCTCCGGAAGCCAGAGAGCAATCCCGGGCATCAGCATCACCAAAAGTAAGCTAACGCTCATTGCAGCAATAAAGACCAACGCCCAGCCTATGGTATGTTCCAGACGAATATTCGCAATACGTGTTGTAACCATCAGGTTAACCGCTACGGGTGGGGTGAATTGCCCAATGGCGATGTTCATTGCCAGCAAAATACCGAACCACACAGGGTTCCAGCCAAAATGATTCATCAACGGTAATACAATGGGGATGAGAATCAGGTAAATCGACACCGCATCCAGCAACATGCCAGCGATTAACACCAGCACCATGACCAAGCCCAACAACACCCAACCGTTGTCGGAAAGCGACAACAGTCCATCCGCAAGATGCTGGAAAGTACCCAGCGTGGTTCCCGCCCAGGCGAAAATACCCGCCAGCGCAATGATCAACATAACCACGCCGGATGTGACCGCCGCGTCGGTCATTAGATCAAACAAGCTGCGTAAGCTCAGGTTTCGGTATACCACGCAGCCTACAAGTACACCGTAAGCCACGGCGACCACTGCGGCTTCGGTGGGGGTGAATAGCCCGGAGCGCAAACCGCCTAGAATGATGACCGGTGCAAACAACGCGGGCAACGCCGCCTTGAAGCTGGGCCAAAACGGCGGGCGCTCCGAGGTTTCGGGGTTCTCCCAACCAAACTTGCGGGCGAGGTACAGCGCCGGTACCAGCAGCGATAACCCGGCCAGAATGCCCGGAAACAAGCCCGCAGCAAACAGCGCCCGTAAATCCACACCCGGCACCACAATAGAATAAAGAATCAACGCAATGGATGGGGGAATCAGTATGGCGGTGGAGGATGAAGCCGCAATCAGCGCGGCAGAAAAGGGCTGTGGATAGCCCGCCTTACGCATACTGGGCAACATCACCATCGCCACGGCTGCAGCATCTGCAGGCCCTGAACCGCTCATTCCGCCCATGATAAGGCACACGAGAACCGCAACAACCGTTAGGCTGCCATGGCGAGGGCCGATAATGGCCTGAGCAAAGCGCACCAAACTGGCAGCCACCCCGGCCCGCTCAAAAATAAGCCCGGTGAGAATAAACAAAGGTATCGCAATCAGTGGATACTTAGACACACTGTTGTAGGTGTTGGTGCCAAACGTCGCGAGCATGTCGGGTGACAAGCCAGCAACGATCCCCACCAATCCACCAAAACCCAGCGCGATGGCAACGGGAACACCCAGCAGTAATGCCACCAGAAAGCTGCCGATCATCAACAAATCAGGATTCATGGATGACCTCCGCGTCTTTCTTGCCACGCATTCGGTCAATGAAGTTCTGGGTCATCCGGAAAATAATGGCAGCCGACATCAGCGGTAACCAAATTACATAAATCCAGTTGGGCAGCCCCAACCCGGGTGATAGGGACTCCCAGTCGTATTCTTGCATCGCAAAAATAGCGCCATACCAAGTCGTGACCCCCATAACCGACACGCCCACCAGCCACTGCACCACAAACAATACCTTCAACGCAGCGGGCGGCAAGTAGTGCTCAATCAGCTCAATCCGTATGTGCTGATTATTACGAGCAGCCACCGCGGCGCCAGCAAACGTTAGCAATACCAGAAGAAACACCGAGAACTCCTCAGTGAACGCAAAGGAGGCATCGGTGGTGTAGCGGACAATCACGTTGCCCAAGCTGATCACACAGATTGCGATCAGCGCCAACGATGCCAGCCAGGCTTCCGGCCGGAACTTCGGGGGTCGTGAGGACATTACTGCTTACGATTAGCGACAGCAGACTGGGCCTGTTTCACCAGGTCTTCGCCAATGCGCGGTGTCCACTTTTCATAAACCGGGCGAGTCGCCTTCACGAACGCGTCGTGCTGCGCCTGGGTGAGCTCCGTAACGGTTACACCTCGATCTTTAATGGCCTGTAGCGTGTCCGCAAGCTCGGCACGGGATTTTTCAATTTCCCATTTGCCAGCGTCGATTGCCGCTTGTTTCAGAAGCGCCTGATCTTCCGCATTGAACTGGCTCCAAACACGGTTACTTACCGCAAACACCAACGGGTCGGCCATGTAGTGCCACAGCGTGAGGTGCTCCTGCCCAACCTGATCGATACGCGCCACGTCAAAAACCGAAAGCGGATTTTCCTGACCATCAACCGCGCCGGTGGTCAGTGCTGGCTTAGCGTCTGCCCAGCTCATTTGCGTGGGGTTAGCGCCCAGCTCGGAGAAGGTGTCCTGAAACAAAGGCGAGCCTACAACCCGAATTTTTAAGCCCTCAAGATCTGCTGGCTCGCTGATAGCCAATTTGGAGTTGGACAGCTCACGAAAGCCATTTTCGCCCCAAGCCAGTGGTGTAACGCCGCGTTTTTCAATCGCTTTGAACACCGCCTTGCCCGCCTCACCCTGAGTGATTGCATCAATCGCGGCATTATCCGGCATCAGGAATGGCAAGGAGAACAGGTTCAATTCAGGAACCTGAGGCGACCAGTTGATAGTCGAACCCACGGCCATATCGATCAACCCGGAGCGCATGGCAGAAAACTCTTTGGTTTGGTCTCCGGAAACCAGCTGGGAGTTGCTGTAAATCTTCATATTGATGCGCCCTTCAGAGCGCTCTTTCACCAACTCGACCCATTTATCCGCAGCCTGCCCCCAAGGAAATGCCGACGGCAGAACCGTAGAAACTGTGTATTCATCTTTGTATTGGGCGTTCGCAGCAGAGCTGAGCAACAAAGTCGCCGCGGCAACAGCGATTAAAGAGCGGGTTTTCAGCATGTTGTTTTCCTTTTTTTATTGGCATGGCAAAGCTCGGGGAGAGATGCCGAGCACATCACGGTCATGGGGGATTATAGGAGCGGGTGTCGCCGCGACGCAAAAGAAAAGCACTTGAGTAAAGCCCGACGCGTCGCAATATAAAGTTGGCGCGTCATTACGACTCTGTTGTTTTTTTCTCGCACGCTGCCAGAGCGGTCTACAATTGATAGGATATAAACCTTACAACCACCACAGTGGAAACCATGGTAAGCAACGAACAGAGTGAGCTCCGCCCCGACAACATAGACCACAATAGTCAAAAACAGCGGAAGGCACTGATTGAAGCCGTAAGTGTTCGCAGCACATCGATGGTTATTCTCGCCAGCATAGCCACCCTCTATTTTATCAACTGGGCTCAGGCGGTGCTCCTTCCGCTAATGGTCGCGGTTTTAATCAGCTACGCCCTCGACCCACTGGTGTCGACGCTTGACCGGCTGAGGCTCCCCAGAGCCCTGAGCGCTGCCATCGTCATGGTTACACTGCTTGGAGCGATTGCCGCAGCCAGCATCCCCCTGCAACGCGAAGCCATGGCTATGCTGGACAAAATCCCTGTCGCCATCAACGAATTTAAGCGCAATGAAGCTAAAGCTCCTGATCAAGAACAAGGGCTCATGGAAAAGGCTCAAGCGGCCGCTAAAAAAATTGAGGAATCTGCAGCTCAGGGGCAAAGTGACAAGCACCCCGCACATGAAGGCGTGACACCTGTGCGGGTAGTAGATAAGCCGATGGATATTCAGCAATACGTGCTGAAAGGCTCACCAGCTGCACTGGTGCTTATCTCACAGTTTTTTTCCGTGTTACTTCTCGTGTACTTCATACTGGCCGTGGGATCGTTGTATAAACGCAAGATTGTAAAGCTCTCAGGCCCGTCGTTCGGGCGAATGCGTAAAGCTGCCCGGATTATGGTCGATTTTCACCGCCAGGTGCGGCGGTTCCTGTTTGTGATGCTGCTTGGCGCCCTGTTCGTGGGGCTTGTAACCTGGATTGCATTTCTAGCCCTCGGCGTGGAGCAGGCAATGCTATGGGGCGTGGTTGCCGGTATCGCCAGCGCCATACCCTACCTTGGCCCGTTTCTGGTGTTAGTTGGTACTGGCTTTGCAGCATTTCTCCAGTTTGGTGAAATGGAAATGACCATTATCGTAGCAGGCACCTCATTGGCCATCACCAGTGTTCAGGGCTATCTTTTGACGCCTTGGCTGACCAGCCAGATATCAAGCCTCAACGCCGTGGCGATCTTTATCGGCCTTCTTTTCTGGGGCTGGCTCTGGGGGCCGATAGGGCTAATCATCGCCACACCTATCCTCATGATTATAAAATCTTTGTGCGACCACATTGTAAACCTGCGCCCCGTCGGTGAGCTGTTGGGCAAATAAAAGCGAGGTACGCCATGTTCGATACAGAAATCCCTGTGCTGGATATGTTCATCCGGCTTCTTGCAGCAGCTGGCCTAGCTCTTGTTTTAGGTCTGGAGAGAGAATTTAGGGGTAAGGCTGCGGGCTTGCGTTCTCACATGCTTGTCTCGCTCGGGGCTTCTGCTTTTATCATCATGGGGATGCACATTCTGTTTGCCACAGCAGAAGGCGATCCCTCAGCGAGTATTGATCCAACCCGTATTGTGGAAGGGGTTATAGGCGGGATCGGGTTTCTTGGGGCGGGTAGTATTATCCAGAGTCGCGGTAACATACAGGGTATTACCACCGGGGCATCGATCTGGATGGCAGGCGCCATTGGCGTGGCCTGTGGTCTGGGAATCTTTGCCCTCGCTGGCATGGTGACCCTAATGGCCCTAATCATTATGTCGGTGCTCGGCCGCTTTCAGCATGAAGTCATCAATGGCGACTGAAACCCACTTGGCAGGGTTGCTTAGTTAACCCTTCACCTTTCCCGCACAGGGAAAGCCCACCTGCTCAGTAGACTTTGCATCCTCCTTCGGGGCGAGATTTAAAGCGCTTGTGCAGCCATAAATACTGATCAGGCTGCTCGCGAATCGCGTCTTCAATATACCGGTTCCAAACCTCGGTATCCTTAACTTTATCCGCCCCAAAGCCAGCCTGTATCGGAGAGAAAATAACTCGGTAACCACCATCTGGCATCCGTAGGTGGCTCACACAAATAACCGACGCGCCAGAGACTTTAGCAATGTAACTTGGAGAAGTAATGCAGCCTGCTTCCACACCAAAAAACGGCACGAACAGTTCCGTTTTACCACCGAAATCCTGATCGCAGGCAAACCAAACTTCGCCCCCTTTCTTCAAAAAAGTCACCATTGGCCGTAACTCGCGCTTAGTAAACGGCCGGATACCAAAGTGGCGGCGGCGGCCGTTTTCAATCATTCGGTCAATAACCGGATTGTTATTGGGCCGATAAACATATCCGGGTTTTTTCAAGTGGCAGGCAACCAGCGGTAACGCGAAGTCAAAAATACTGTAATGGCCGCCGATTAAAAGCACACCTTTACCTCTGCTTTGAGCTTCTCGAAGATGCTCCAACCCCTGCACCTCGGCCGCCTCACAATAGGGCGATATATCACGCCACCAAGCATGAGCGCTTTCCAGAAACCCGCGGGTGCAGGCAATAAAGTTGTCTTGCACAAGCTTTTTGCGTGCTTCTTTATCTAGCTCAGGAAAGCAGAGTTCGAGGTTTCGATCAGCCACTCGCGCACGGGATTTGAGCTTGCGACTCAAAAAACGGCCTAATCGAGCACCTAGCCGCTGCTTGGATGACATGGGTAAAAAAGAAAGAAGATATAGTAAAAATACAATTGCCCATGATGGCCACAAACGTGGGTGCCAAAGGGATGAGTTCTTCTTTTTAGTCATTCTGGCCAAACGTCCTTGTCTATAAATTTGGGCTGTGAGCCTGACATAGTTTCTACGTACAAAATAGGTGAGACTATGAATTGGTAGATGAATTCATTATCAAACTGCAACGACCTGATTTCTCCCCCGTTTTTTAGCTTCGTACAACGCCTTATCCGCTCGTTTCAGGGTGGCTTCAAAACTACGGTCTTCAGGCATTGTCACAGTCACCCCAAGGCTGACAGTCACAGCAACACCATTGGCAGAGAAACGCTGAAGCTTTCGCCGAACACACTCGCAAAGCCGTTCAGCAAACTGCACAGCCTGCTTCTGTTCTGTATTCGGCAGGACAATAACAAATTCATCGCCGCCAAAGCGACTAGCGGTGTCCGTTTTCCGGAGTTCTGTTCGGAAAACGTCTGCAACCTCACGGATCATTTCGTCGCCCGCATGATGGCCAAGCGTGTCATTAACCGTCTTCAGGTGGTCCAGATCAAGCATCAAAATGGAAGTGGGCAAGGAATAGCGCTCAAACGTCTCATAATAAAGAGCCAGATCACGTTCAAGCCTCCTACGGTTGAAAAGCCCTGTAAGCTGATCTGTATCGCTGAACTCACGCAGTTTGATTTCTAGATCGTGTCGCTCAGATATATTACTTGCAACCCAAAGCACCGCGGCTTCATCGTCAATCAGGAAATCAAGTGCCTGAATACGGGCCTCAAACCAAATGGGAGCCACAGGCCCATTATCATCAGGCACGCCTTTAACATCCCTGCTGCTCAACTCGTACTCTTTGATCACAAGTTTACCGGTTTTGAGTGCGCAATCGATCTGCTCAAGAAACCAGTCTGCTTTCTCAGCCTTGACCACATCGGCAATATACAGACCGACAAGCCCGCTGCCGCTATGATAATAGCGTTCATCGCGACCACCATACACGGCCACATATTTGCCGCTGCGTGACAAAATAAAAACGGGGTCTGGCAGTGTGTCCAACACAGCGGCCATCTGCTCAATATTAATCGTAAGAGTGTTCATTGAGAGCCTCTCTGGATAGCCAGATTACACGCAATCCCTACAGCAATCACAAAGAACGACAAACCCTTCCTTTGTTCATCAACAGGGCCATACTGATTAATACTGCAGGGCAGCCTGCTGCTGATGGCAGTGTATTGATTATTGAGGTAGATATGACGAGTAAAGGACAAGATAAGAAAAAGGGCACGAAAAAGAAACCGCTTTTAACTGCAAAGGAAAAGAAAGCAGTGGTATCGTCGAGAGGCCCTCGGTTAACCTCTGGCCGTTAGTCCACGTGTAGGTGAGCTTTAGCTATGTCTTCATCGCTAAATAATGTTGTGTTGATCGGTATGCCCGGATCAGGCAAAAGCACTCTGGGTGTTCTATTGGCCAAAGCTGCTGCTTTGGCATTCGTAGATACAGATTTGTTAATTCAATCCCACTCAGGCCAAACCTTACAATCTATTGTTGATGGTGAGGGTTATGAGGCTTTGCGCCGAATTGAAGAACAAGTTCTGTGCAATTTAGACGTAACAGGCCACGTGATTGCAACCGGCGGCAGTGCTGTATATAGCGACCGAGCAATGCGGCACCTTAAGCAAAACAGCATCATCGTATTCTTGGATATTTCTCTCACAACGGTGCGACAGCGTATTGGCGACTTCAGCCTAAGAGGCATATCCAAACGCCCAGAGCAGACACTGGAAGACTTGTTTACCGAACGCCATGGGCTATATACCCGATTCGCCGATGTGGTCGTAAATGGCGAACACAAAAACCAAAATCAGATGTGTGAAGAAATCCTCAAGGCCGCCACTACTAATGCAAATCGGAACCTTGGCTTTTTAGGGCCGAGTACCCGCCCTTAGCTGCCGTCCCGTTGAGGGCCTGGCTTGAAAAGCTTAAACCAAGCGATTAAGCCCGCTATGGACGCCAAGCCAAGAAAAACGAAGAACTCTTCCGTGTTAAAGTCGCCAACCTTGTACATTAGCCCCAGAAAAACTAAAAGAAACGTCCCAATGGTGCCGATAAGCCTTAAACTCATATCCTATTCCTCAAAATTTGTGGATTCACCTGACTAGGGCCTCCGATGGAGTCCGCAAGGGGCTACTCTCGCTCAATCTGGCAGCCACTCGAACTCTGGCACCTCCCCCAACCTATCATCCCAAACTGCTTTGCTGGATGAAAAGATATGCGCTGTTGGCGCCATAGCGATGTCGGTGTCCAAACACCCAGCAGGTACAACGAGCAAACCTCCGTTCTGACTATTTGGCAGTGCTGAGCCACACAACCTACAAAAGCTCTTGGTATGGCGAGTATTTGGGAGAGTATAGGACGTCACCGCTTCTGCACCCGACAGCCAAACCAACTTCGCTGACTGTGAAAATAGATTTGCCGCGTGGGCTGAACCCGTATCTTTTTGGCAATGCTGACAATGGCACAGGTAAAAGCTATCGAAGCCACCTTTTATCTCAAAGCTAACGGTGCCACACAGACAAGAACCGCAATAATCAGTCATCAGAACCCCTCGCAACAAACACACCCTTACAATATCAGCAGCTTGGTCGCATCCCGAGCAAAAGCTGTCTCTACTCTGTTCTTATTTATCGGGCGCTGTTCGCATTCTGCTTCTTCATAATAACCAACGCGATTCCACCAAGAATAGCTACGGACGCCAATACCAAACGTAGGGTTACCGGTTCACCCAAAATAATAACGCCACCCAAAGCCGCAATAATCGGAACGCTCAGTTGAATTGTCGCAGCGTTAGTGGCCTTCAACTCAGGTACGGCCGTGTACCAAATGGCGTAACCCACCCCGGACGCCAGTGCCCCCGACGAAACTGCATACCAGAACCCATCCGTATCGAGCGACGCACCGCTCAACATGAATATGCTCATTGCTAGTGTGATCGGAACAGCGCGTAGAAAATTCCCCGTTGTAACTTTGGTCGGATCTCCTCCTCCCTTACCGCGCAAGGAGTAGATGCCCCATGCAATGCCGGAAACCAACATCAACACGGAGCCATTTAGTGGCGGTGCAGAGAGCCCCGGCAGCATAAGACCAATTAGCCCTCCGAAAGCGAGGCAAAGACCAATGAGTTGCGGTTTATGCAACCGTTCCCCAACCCAAACACCATAGCCGATCATGGTCGCTTGGACGGCGCCAAAGAGTATCAGTGCACCGGTTGCTGCAGACAAACCTGTATAGGCAAAAGAAAAGCCGGCGGCATAAACAAACAACGCAAAAGCAGACGGCCAGTTGCCAGCACCGGCAGGTGAGCTGTGCCTCATTCGTACGATTAGCCAAAGCACCACAGCACCGGAAAGCAATCGAATAGTCGTAAAACTGGCCGCGTCGATGCTGGTATCCCTGAGCGCAGCCCGGCAGAGCAATGAATTACCTGCAAATGCAACCATGGCTAACAATGTAAGAACAATGATACGGACATTCGACATTAAACGTTTTCCTATGAGCACCTTTAATCTAGAGCCTCTAACGCCGAAACGCACCGGTGACTTTAACGCAGCGAAGCGGAGACACTGCCCACCAAGGCGATGGCGCTCATGAGAAATCCACCGATGACAATCCAAGTCAAGTTATCGATATGCGCATACCCTATTACTAAGTGTGTTACTGAAACTGGCGGCTACCATGGCCGATCTATACAACACAGCCGCAAATTTGTCGGTTAACAGCGACTTGCTGAAAAAGACACGCGCTCTGAACATTAACCTGTCTGCGACCCTTGAGCGAGCATTGAAAGAAGAATTAGCAAAGCGCAAGGCTGACCAATGGGTAGAGGAAAACCGGACAGCAATCAAAAGCTACAACGAGTTCGTCGAACAGCACGGCTGTTGCTGACACCTCAAATTTCTTCAGTGCCTGAAAAACAGCTGAAGAATCCAATTGGCTCCCTATCGCATTTCAGGGACCAGATTGTTGAAGCACTGGATCTCGCAATCACTGGCATTTAACGCCCGGCTCACGCGCAGGTTTGGAGCCGCTAAGCGGCGGAAAATCGGTCGTTGTGCAGCCGCTTTATGCCCTATGCCCGATTTCGGATACAGCAGTCCAAGGACGAATATTCTTCAGCTGATCCTCAAGGGCATCTGCGGTAATCGAACGTTTTCCCGCGATGATCTGGCCTATTCTCTGAGCCGCCACCCCAATTTCTTTGGCCAGGCGGTATTGAGAAATACCCATCGGCTCCAGAAAATCTTCTTTGAGCAACTCGCCTGGCGTGACAGCATCAATGTTGCGCATGAGCCACCTCCTAATGGTAATCAACAATTTCAACATCTTCCGCGCCAACCTTGGTCCAGCGGAAGCAAACCCGGAACTGTTTGTTGATTCGAATGCTGTGCTGACCTTGATGGTCACCATGCAATGGTTCCAACATATTTCCGGGCGGTACTTTCAAATCATCCAACTGGCTTGCAGCTTGGAGTTGCCGAACTTTCCTCAAAGCAACTCGCTCGAAATTAACGTCAAGCATTATTATCTGACGGATGGATCTGGAGAAAGGCATAACGCCAGTGGTAATGTCCGAGTACATGTGATTGTTATGCTATTTCCAGTCATAATTTAATCGAATCCCATTTATCCTCAAATTCATTGTGCCACTACAATGCCTATCAATATAAATATATAATTTTTTGTGCTAGCTGGTATAGCACTCTTCGTGCAATTTTTTAAACATCTTTGCCAGCTCTTCTCTTAAGTTATAGTCTTCTATGAATAACCTTTGAAGTTCTTTTACTTTATCCTCAGGGCGAGCTATGACTATGACACCGGGGCTGGTTCCGTTAATTTTTATACTGTCACGAAATTTAGATGGTTTTGACCAGCCAATCCCATCATCAAAATTAAATGATATTGTATATTCCTTCCCGTCAGCGGTGTATACGGTAGAACCTAATATGCATCGGTTGCCATACCCATGCAAAGCTCTATCGCCTACAGCTATAACATCAAAAATCTCTTCATTTAGTTGAATCTTCGTTATTTCAGACATTATATTATTAAAAATAAGCTCATTATATTTATCAACAAGATCGTTGTATTTATCGATAAAATCGCTGTGTTTTTTGGCAAGTTCTCTGTATTCATCCACTAGTGAATTGTATTTATAATTAGATACTTCTGCTGAGGCATTAAACGATAGCACCACTAGAACTATTAGAATTATCTGTTTCATTGTTGATCCTGTATGTGATTTAATGAAGTAGTGATAGGTGTAATACATTATATAGTTTAAAGCCTGCTACTTGGGTAATCCAATTTACCTAAAAAAATAACACCACTTAGATTCAAAGCCAAAATTCATAGCGTTTCAATCAGCCGACACGTCAGCGGTCGGCTGCATTCGCTTGTTAGGGTTTCTGTGTAGAGTTTTCTTTAACCATTTATTTAAATCGGACACTACTCTTTTGCGCTCGCTTTGGCCTTTACTATTATTAAACCCATGGTCAAGATTCTCGTAAACAAGATACCCGATATTTTCCTTCCCTGACTCTTTCAGCGCCGCCACCATCTCATTAACTTTCTCTGGTGAAACTGATAAATCAATGCCGCCCTGGACTATAAGCAAAGGTGAATTCACTCTACGTAAAACATCGTACTGATCAACTGACAACATCTGACGCCACCAAGTATAGCCATGCCCACTTACTTGGAGATCAAATGGCTCACTATTAAGAATATGCTCAGAAAACCCTTTAAAACCATTTATGCTTTCATTTTCCTCTTCATTGCCTTCATGCGCTGAAGCGATATTGTGAAAAACGTCGTCGATGAATCGGCGACCGCCTCCATTAAAAGAAATGGTTGCATCCACATCGTCAGTGCCCGACGCAAATAAATTGGCAATAACTGCGCCTTCGCTACCACCCATTACGATAACTTCACTATATGCACGGTTTTTTCGCACATCATTGAGAACTTTCTCTATATCTATAAGGCGTTGATTGGGACTATCCTTTTGAAGATATTGTATTGGGCAATCCTCTCGCTCTGGATCCGAGCTATAAGTAAGAGCTTTGTCAATACCGTATTTTTCAATTAGAAGTAGATCTGCTTCTGGCCATACATATCTATAGTCACTAAATATAGATTCAATTTTCAAAACACTGTTACAACCAGACCCCTGAAGAACAAGCAACAAAACATCACTCGGTGATTCATATGATGCTTTGAGGAGATAATAATTTATTTTAGACCCATCAGGCCTATCAAGTACCAGCGACTCAAAGCCTCTTGAATCAGAGTGTGTACTAAACGTTAAAAATAGAAATATCATGGGTATAAGTCGGATTTTCATTTCAAGTTCCTAACGAAGCTGTAGAAAAACCCTAGAGCCTTTTTGCGATGATGCTCCTACGTAAAATCTGGGTGTATTTCCGATGCCAACTGTTCCAGATTTTAAGAATAGGTCCTATTTTTAGCTTAATTATTGATCAGTTCTCGCTCAGGAGAAACCTCCGACCTTTTTCTACAGCCTCAACTCCGCCATAATTTGCCGCTTGAAGCGAAGCGTATAGTGGGGGAAGTCCAGGGCGAACAACATGCGCTTGTATGGATAATTTCTGCCGTGTGTGGGTAAAGTTGAGACCCACCCCCTGCTGCAACTGGGGGCCTTCGTGCAGCAGCTCGATAATGCGCCGGCTCCCCTTTCGAGAGACCGATAACAAGTGCGTAGCGCTGCATGACTCTAAAGCGATAACTCGAACAGTCATCGGGGCCTCGAGCCCGTATAGCAAGGCAGAGTCAGCTTATTATGAACAACTCAAAAATCCAAATTCCAGTCAATATCGGTGTTGACGTTGGTAAGGCCAATCTTGATATAGCTCTTCACCCCTCTGGAGAGCTTTATTCGATTCCCAACAGCGAAGCTGCACATCCGGCGATTCGTCCAAATCCTTAAAGGCTATTCCATCGAACGCATCGTGGTGGAGGCAACCGGGCGCTATGAACATGCTCTGGTTCAGGCCTGCGATCAGGCCGGTCTTCCGATCATTTTCGTTAATCCCACCAGCGTTAGACGGTACGCCCAAGCCATCGGTGTGCTTGCCAAAACCGATCGGATCGATGCACAGGTCATCGCCAAATATGCGGCTACGTTAAAGCCCGAATTCAAACCGATTCCGGATAAAACATCTCAGAAAATTAAAGACTTATTAACCCGGCGAAGCCAACTTCTGGAAATATCCACTATGGAAAAAAATCGCCTTCAAATCCTTCCAAAAGCACTTCATCGTTCCATCAAAAGTTTGCTCAAAATGCTTCAGAGTCAGATTGAAACCATCACCAAGCAGATCGAGCAGGAGGTTACCAAGGTTGATCACTGGCGTATCAAATCGGAAATTCTGACCAGTGTCCCAGGCGTTGGCAAAGTGCTCACCTACACCTTGCTCAGCGAACTTCCAGAACTCGGATCGCTCAACCGAAAAGAGATTGCCGCACTGGTCGGCGTGGCTCCCATCAACCGGGATAGTGGCAAGCTCAATGGCAAACGAAGGATACGGGGAGGACGTCACAGAGTGCGCACGGTGATGTTCATGGCCATGCTCTCATCTATACAGTGCAATCCCGTTTTTAAACGCTTCTACGAGCATCTGAAAGCTCAAGGGAAGATTCCCAAGGTCGCTCTGATCGCCTGCATGCGAAAGATGATTGTGGTGCTCAATACCATGGTTAAAAACCAAGAACCGTGGCGTGAAAATATGGCTTAATATATGGGATTGACACCACAGTCACTTGTTACGAGTGATACTCCATGATGAGCTCAGGATGCCCCGTGTGCTCATCGATTTGCTCTTCAAGTAAAGTGAATCCGTGTTTCTGATAGAACTCGATGCTCGGTATATTTTCTTTATAAACAGTTAGCTGCAAGCTCTTTCGCCTACTCTTAGCATCATTAATTAGGGCTGAGCCCACTCCCTTGCCCTGTGAGTCTGGCGTCACAAAGATCGCAGCAAGATTGTTCTCATATAGGCTATAGAACCCAACAACGTCTACCTCGGCTTCATATACCAGCGTCTCCGATGCGGGGATGTATACATCACGCATCTCGCTAATCTTCGAATTCCAAAAAACAGATTCGATGAAGTCATGGGCTTTAATCGATGCTGATAGCCAGATTGCCAAGATTTGATCAATATCGGCTTCCCGATAATCGCGAATCAATTGGTTGCTCCCTAGTACTCGTAACGCCCGGCTTTGCGGCGTGCCGGAGCGCCAGCGCAGGCGCGTCCGACAACAGCCACTGGTTAAGCTGCTTCGAAGTCCAGCCGATGAATACCCTCCAGATTGACTGTGCCGCGAGCCACCCACAGATCATACATATCTTGCATTGCCAACCAGCTCTCAGGAGTACGACCGAGAACCTTGGACAGCCGTAATGACATTTCAGGGCTAATGCCACTATCCCCTTTGAGCAGCCGAGACAAAGTAGAAGGTGAAACGCCCAGACTGGAAGCAAGCTGACGAGAGCTGATACCGAAAGGCTCCAGATACACCTCACGAATGAATTCACCAGGATGCGGCGGATTATGCATAGTCATTAGTGATAATCCTCATAATCAAGAATGTAGGCGTTGCCGTCCTGAAATTCGAACGTCATGCGACAATTTCCGTTAACCCTAATCGACCACCGGCCTTTGTCTTTGCCCTTCAATGGATGAAGCCGAAAACCAGGGATGTCGATGTCTTCCACCGAAGTGGCAGTATCCAGAGCAGCCAGCTGCATGCGCAGTTTCTTGGCGTGATCTGGCTG
This sequence comes from Marinobacter salexigens, assembly GCF_018860765.1. Lineage (GTDB taxonomy): Bacteria > Pseudomonadota > Gammaproteobacteria > Pseudomonadales > Oleiphilaceae > Marinobacter > Marinobacter salexigens_A. The sequence continues at coordinate 697,974 of NZ_JAHKPV010000001.1, read as the reverse complement.
TATGCCGGACGTGCTGCCGGTCGAGTAGAACCGTTTCAGTCCTTTGTGACGGAATGATTTAATCATGAGGGAATTATAGCATGTTGCGCACCATGCAACAATAGAGCTTAACGCCGTTGTTCAGCGGCAGCCTTGGCAGAGCGAAGCGGCGACAAGGCTGTCCGGTGTAGGGCCATTAGGCCCGGAACGAACTGCAACTATTGGTTAAGTGTATTTCTCGTACCTTGGCTCCATCATTTCGGCCAATAACTCAGAAGACCCGACTACTCGACTGTGGGGCTTTAGGTTTTCATTCGCGAAATCAATGAGTTTTGAAAGTGCCTCTAGGTTCCTGTTTAACCAGTAATCACTGCCTATCGTATCGTAGTAATATTCTTCTCTGTTTCCACGGAAGTCCCAAGTATCCAATCTATAGCGTAGCCCAACTGGTAAGCCATCCATTTTGAGGATATCGCCTTCGTACTCGGTAACGATGTTCTCTGGCAGATGAGGGCGAACCTTCCTCATCATTTTCCCAATGTCATGACCGTACTTCTGTATCCAATTTAGGAGTCTCTTGCCTTTCCTGTCCTCGTTCTCAAAGTAACAGATCAAGGATTTCAGGACTGACTCCATACCCATCCGCAAATCAATGAAGGATTTGGCCCGCATCGAACGAGGCGTATAAAACAGAGGGCCATCGCTCTCCATACAATGCTTATACCGGATGTAAAAATCCCGGGCATCGTGGAAGAAATGGTTTGAAACCTCGAGATACCGAGGCCTAGTAAATTCTTCGCTCATACTCCCTCACACTTAACGCCAGCCAACATGCGCGGCTACGAAATGGAGGCGAAGCCGCAATGTAGTAGGCGTCGCCGTGCTTGGCCTTGTTATATATTTTTGATGCCGTATTCACGATCCATCGCTTGGTGGCTCATCACGATACACTGCTGATCTCTATGTCCCGCTTTGTAGCTGATGACAAAGAACTTTTCTTTCGTGAGCCAATCCTGAATTAAGCCTCCCTGAGGAGGGTAGTGTTCAATAAACAGCATATTCTCAAAAGCTTGCGACAGGCCTTCGGATTCGCTGTAATATCCAACAATATGGGTTTTCGCTTCGTTTAAGCATGGTCCGACTTTAGGGCCCAACCACATTAGTGCTGAAAGCTCATCGTGTACTGCGCCAGAATTATACAAACCATTGGAGAAATTTTGCTGCAACCTAGATAGAACCCCTAACAGATCGAAACCTGTTAATTTCCTTATTACGTCTTGGTCCTCAGCCTGAATAGAGCCAAGGATATTCTGTGACATAAAATATCCGTATATATCTTCCGACGCATTAACAACTGAGACACCATTCCAACCATGTGCCTGTGAAGCCATCAATATAGGCGCTTTCTTAAAGTCAGGATCAGTCCATAGCCTAAGACGAAAGATTAACTCTTCAGGTGTTTTAAAGTAGTCCAAGGAGTCATATCGCAACTTCATGTAATTAATCCTATATAACGCCGCAATAACCGAGCGGAGCATTGCGTGGTAAAGTGAGCGAAGCGAACCACGCAATGCGGAGTCCGGTTGATTGCTTTGTTAAAGCCTAAGCTTCTTTCTATTTGCATCTATTTTTTCTAGCTCCTCAGCATTGAAATCACTGGTTTTCCAGCGAGACATCTTGGAGAGAGTACTTTGCTTGTACTCGTCATTTCCCGATCCATAATCATTGAACTGGGTTATATAAGATTCATAGTTCGAGAAAGAATCCATCTTCGGAAGTAACTCTGATCCGAGTAAAACGACTACATCTTGCATAGATTCGTCAGCTAGTTCATGCGTCGACATATCCCAACTATCTATACCATCACCGACACTGTATGAAGCCACATTGGCTTCAGCAACTGGCATTACATTGTAGTGCACTCGAACTGATTCCTTTCCCGAAAATCCATTCGCATCTATCCATACTTGCTGAAAGAAACCATTAACCTCTTTCGAAAAGTTTCGTGTAGTTGATTTCACAAAACCTTGGCTTTTCAGGTACGGCCACAAAAAGCTTGTAGTAGCTGCCGTTACAGGATCTTTTGATCTTTTTCTCGTCATTACAGGCAAGTGGTCTCGATTTCGAATGAGCTTTAACGCTGAGCTTAGCGGCGCCCTTGTAATGGAGGCGAAGCCGCAATGTAAAGGGCGTCCGGCGGCCATCGGCCGCGTACTACAGCGACTGGTTAAATCTCTCTAAGGCTACCAGTAAGCGCTGCTGTTCTGAGAGCCATTGGTCATATTCACCGGTCTCTTGCCACAACTCTTTTAGCTCTGAGTCTCCCATTATCTTTTTGACGGCCTGAGCAGCTAACGAGGCGTGCACCGGTTCTAACACTGGCAGTTTGCCAAAGAGCCCCTTTTTCCTTTCTAACCAATTTTGAATTTCTTCGGGGAGTTCCGATCTGTCTTTGGACAAAGCCTTGTTGATAATTTCAGCAGAGACAAGCGCTTGACAGCAATAGGGGGATTCTAAATAACCAGTTTCATTTACAACATCTTTTAGTGGGGAAAGCAGTACCTTGACCCCTTTTGAACCAGAGATGTCATGCGTCCAATCGACCGCATCATCGTTCTCGAAATTGCCAATCCCCCAAGCACCCATGAATATACCTTTCTTGATTTAACGCTGAATGTTAAGCGGCGCCTACGGAGCGCAGCGTAGTAGGCGTCCGGCGGACGGCCGCCAGGCCGGTAGCGAACTTGAACGATTGGTTATACATAAGGCTACCACCCCCACCAATGCCAAACCTTGGCTATACCGCGCCAGACACCCCCAAGAATAGACGGGAAAAGTCTCGGGAGCAGCAACGCCAGCACAGCAAAACCCAAGATAGAGAAAATGAGGTAACGACTGCTCAGAAAACCATCCCAGTAAACGGCCAACTCCAAATTGACCCAGAGCCAAACGAATGCTGCCGTTGGGACAGAGAAAAACAGCGAGGCAAAAAGGCTGATCAACCTTATTTCAATTGGCCCATCTTGGCCGCGATTCCTTGCCATGATCTATGAACATTCCTTGTGTATAACGCCGCGCACACCGGCGCGAGCTTGCGAGCGTCCGGCAGCCGGAGGCTGCGTAGTGCTGCGCCTGGTTATGTGTTGACTCTGTCGCCACGTTAATCCGATAGGTTGAGCTGCCAAGACACGCCGTACCTATCCTTCAGCCACCCAAATTTCTGGCTAAAGCCATAGTTATCCAAAGGCATCAGCTCCGAGCCACCGTCGGCTAAGGCCCGAAAAGCCTCCTCAATTTCGCTTGAGGACTCACACTCAACATACAATGACATGGAGGGTGTAAAATTAAATTGGTGATCAAGGTGACTGTCCAGCGCCAAAAACTCGGTTCCGTTTATCCTGAACCGAGCCATTTTGATAGAACCTTCTGGTTCATGCTCACCGGCTCCGTAGCGCTGAATATCGGTGATCTTTGAACCAGGAAATAAAGAGGTATAGAACCTGATTGCCTCCTCGGCTTTCCCGGCCTGCTCTCCGACAAACATGAGCGAAGTCGTGATGGATTTCATCTGCTCCTCCAATCTGATGGGTACACATAACGCTTGCAGCATGCGCGCCTACGAAATGCAGCCGAAGGCGCAATGTAGTAGGCGTCGCCGTGCCTGCACTGGTTATGTGAACTCACCCCCGCCATTTTCTGAAAACCTCCTCCACTTGGCCCTTTGAAGCTGTAACCCACTGGGCAAGCTCTGCATCTTTGCGATGCGGATAGAAAATGAGGTTGGCAAAGGTATTGTTGATTACCAACCAAGAGTCGTCATTACCACCCTCGCTTTCATCAAACTCATCAACGAAGGGGAACTGTTTTGCTACCTGACGAACAATTTCACGATCAACACCGAAAAGGGTGTGAAATTCCCAATCCTCGAAGAATTTACCGTCAGCGGCGGCATCCAAACATTGCTGAACGATTTTCAACTCAGCTTCTGTCAAATCAGATAGCGGCATTGGCTATACCCACATAACGCCCGCCATCACCGGTGACAGAACCGCAGCGAAGCGGAGGTTTTGGCATCCGGTGCATGGCCTGGTTATGTGCTGCTTCAGGCTGCAACAAGCTTCTTCACGTTCAGCTCTTTGCGGTGTTGTTCAGCATGCCAGAGTTCGTATTGGGACTGCTGATTCAGCCAGCTTTCTGCCGAGGTATCGAAAGCGATAGAGAGCCGGATCGCCATTTCTGGACTGATGCCGGCCTTGCCATTCAACACGGCACTCAGCGTTTTGCGGCTAACGCCCAATGCCTCTGCCGCCGCCGTGACAGAGAGGCCGAGGGGCTCAATACAAAGCTCTCGCAGTACTTCACCCGGGTGCGGAGGGTTGTGCATTAACATTGGCGGTACCTCAGTGATAATCTTCGTAGTTTACAATCTCGGCATCTCCGTCTTCGAATCGGAAGGTCACTCGCCAGTTACCGCTGACGGTCACTGACCAGATTCTTGCACGATTGCCAGAGAGCTCGTGCAAACGAAGACCGGGTAAGTCCATATCTTTGGCATTCGATGCTGCATTCAATCTACCGAGAATTAGCCGAAGCCTCTTTTCATGAGCGGCCTGAATCCCTGCAGTGCTGCCGGACTTGAAGAATTTTGCCAAGCCCTTGTGTTTGAAGCTTCGAATCATTCCTTGAGCGTACCCTGCAACGTATCAGGTGTCAAAACACATAACGCCAATGATAAGCGGCGCCCGTCTAGGGCGTCCGGTGGACGGCCGCCAGGCCGGGAACGAACTTAATTGACTTGTTAAGCATTGATCTGGCGGACGAAGCCAGCTTCATCTCTGACACCTACCCGGTTGCCATCGGGGTCGCTGATGTTGATAGTCCGGCCCCAAGAACTTTCCTGGATTTCAGCTTGGATACCCCATGCCCTTATTTCCGCCAGGGCCTCCTCCAAATCCTCGACATTAAAGCGCAGTTTGAAGCTACCCTCTGTCGGTGACTTAACGCCGTTCTTCGCCTTGCCTCCTTGCTCGACCATCAAATAGCCATTCCCGTACTCGAGACAGGTGAGCTTGAAGTCACCCTCCTTTTTCTCGAATAGCTGACGCAATCCAAAGAGGTCTCGATAGAACGCCACGCACTCCTCGAAATTTTCCGTGTTCAGAATTATTCCGTAGCGGGCTATGTTTGCGTGCATGAGCCTTCCTTGTGCTTAACGCCATGGTAAGCCGCCGGGACGGAGCGCAGCGCAGTACCGGTCGGCTTCACCTACTGGTTAAGTTGCAGCCAAGTCCGAGATCATGCTCTTGATCGACTCAATTTCAGCGTCGCGATCCGCTGCTTGGCAGTTGTATGTGATGAATAGAGCAGTTGGCCCGTTGGCAACATACCAGAATTGCCAAAATTCATTGTCCGAACCAAATGCTAAAGTGAAGCCCTTGAAGTCGCCTGCGTCAGCTTCAGTTAATTTAGCTCCGGCCTCTATGTGCTCTTCCGCCAACCCTCTTAAGTCAGCTTCCGTGACAGTTCCTTCTTTGGAATAGCTACTGATCTGGAGCGCCCCTACGCCTTCCGGGTGAAAAACGAGAGAGCAATCTTCTTCATGCTCTCCTACCCACTCGGGCAACAAATTGATTCGCCAGCTTGGTCCATCGAACTGATTCATAATTTTTGCAACTTAACAGCTAATTATACGAACGAGTTCGTATATCACTCATTCGTAAAACTCCATTCAAACACACTCAAAATAAAAAAATGTTCTGAATAAAAACAAACTTTTGAGCACCAATTACCACGGCTACCGCCGGAGTTATACGCCCTCTTTAGAGCCACTCCCGCCCCCACCATGGGCGCATAACTCCACCCTTCCTGCACCAACTTTCAAACCCTATCAGATAGTTACCTTCTTTTCTCTGGAGAGTTCTGGATTTTTGCGAACGCGTTCGTATAACTCCACCAATTAGCAACCTCTTGACTTCGATCGCGATCCGTATACTGTATATAAAAACAGCATTAAAGGATGAGAGGATATGGATATCCCTACCCCAATACCAGCACAGCCAACCCGTTTTTTGGATAAGGTTCGGGCTTTTATACGTTTTCGAGGCATGGCGTATAAAACAGAGAAAACCTACCTGTTCTGGATCAAACGCTTTATCCGCTTCCATGGTCGCCAGCATCCTGCAGTTATGGGCTCTGCGGAAGTCGAAGCATTTCTGTCTCATCTGGTTTTGCAGGCAAACGTAAGCGCCTCTACCCAGAGAGTCGCTCTGAATGCATTGGTATTTCTCTATCGAGAATTTCTGGGCCAACCTCTGGATGATCTGGATTTCAAGCACTCCAGAAAACCGGTCAAACTTCCAACGGTATTCAGTGCGGAGGAAGCTAGGTCTGTTATTCGTAATCTGAGCGGAGATTACAAGCTTGTTGCCATGCTCCTCTACGGCTCCGGGCTGCGTATTAACGAAGCTCTGCGACTGAGAGTTAAAGACGTTGATTTTGATATGCAGCAGTTGATTGTTCGTAGCGGTAAAGGCGCTAAAGATCGAATCACCCTGCTACCGGATCGCCTCATCGAACCGTTAAAACAACAGATCGAATCCGCTCTGCACATGCATCAGGCGGATCTTTTGAAAGGATCTGGCTCTGTTTATCTTCCGGCGAGCCTCGCACGCAAATATCCGAATGCCAGTCAGGAGCCTGGTTGGCAATACATCTTTCCGGCACAGATGCTTTCGAAGGACCCTCGTTCGGGCATTAGCAGGCGACATCATCTAATGGACCGAACGGTTCAAAAGCACTTTCGTCTCGCTATTCAGGCTGCCGGGATCCGCAAGCTCGCGGGCAGTCATACCTTTCGCCACAGTTTTGCCACGCGTCTGCTGGAGGCCGGCTATGATCTTCGCACCATCCAGAAGCTCCTCGGCCATTCAGACCTGCGCACGACAGAAATCTACACCCATGTAATTCGCAAAGGTGGTTTTGGTGTTCGCAGCCCGGTGGACGAAGGCTTTTGAATTCCCTAGATGCGGTGCAGCCTCACCACTCCAACTGCGCCCCTGTCTGGTACTCAATCACCCGCGTTTCAAAGAAGTTCTTTTCTTTACGCATGGTGGCTTGTTCTTCCAGCCAGGGTGATACGTTTTTCGCACCCGGGAACGGTTCTTCCAGCCCTACGGTGCGGGCTCTTCGGTTGGCTATGAAACGGAATTGTTCGGTGTGGTATTCCGCGGAGTAGCCAAGGATGGGGTCCCGCAGGATGTAGTTGGCGTAGTCGTGCTCGGCGGCTTCGGATTCTTCCCACATTTCACGCACGGCTTTGGGATCGAAGCTGATGTTTTCTTCTTCCAGTATCTGGTTCACCACTTTCAGGCCGAAGGCGAAGTGCATGGCTTCGTCGCGCAGTATGTATTGGAACTGCTCGCCCGTGCCGCGCATCAGGCCACGGCGCTGCAAGGCGAAGATGGGGCTGAAGCCGTTGTAGAACCAGCAACCTTCAAACACCGCTGCAAAGAACAGGTACGACATGATGAATTCTTGCAGGTCGTCTTTGTTCCGCAGGTTCAGGTCGGAGCGCATGGCGGCGTCCAGGCGGCGGTTTGCCATCTGGATTTTGGCGTTTATTTGCGGCACCACGCGGTAGCGGTTGTAAATTTCGCTTTGGTCTAGGTTCAAGGTTTCAATGCAGTGCTGGTAGGTCCAGGTGTGCAGCGCCTCTTCGTACACTTGGCGTGCCTGATATATCTGTAGCTCAGGCGCAGTCATCTTCTCCATCACCGCCAGACCAATGTTGCGCATGGCCAGTATGTCGGAGGTGGTGAGGTAGGCCACCACGTTTTCGAACACGTGCTTTTCCGCCGGGCTCAGGCGATGGTGGTAGTCGTGAACGTCCTGCGCCATGTTCACGTCCAACGGGGTCCAGTGGTTTTTGTTGGCGTTCATGAAGAACTCCCAAGCCCAGGGGTATTTGAAGGGGGCCAACTGGTTTACGTCGGTTTCGCCGTTGATTACGCGCTTGTCGTCTACGTTCACCGGGGCCACGCTGCTGTCTGCAGCGGGCTGGGTTTTTGGTTTGGTTTCGTCGTCCCAGTTCAGCATGGGTGGTGTCCTCTTGGTGTTAAGCCTGCAATTTTGGTGCGGAACCGCTCTGGTTATCGCTCACTGACATGCTTCGCAGTCGGGTTCATCAATGCTGCATACTTGTGGCTGCGGTGCCGCCACGGGGGCATCCTGCTGGTTCACGCCGGTCGCACCCAGCGAGCGCAGGTAGTAGGTAGTTTTCAAGCCACGCTCCCAGGCCAGTTGGTAGAGTTCATCCAGTTTTTTACCGCTAGGTTCGGCCATGTAGAGGTTCAGGCTCTGGGCCTGGTCCAGCCACTTCTGGCGGCGGGATGCAGCTTCCACCAGCCAGCGCGCGTCGATCTCAAACGCAGTGGCGTAACGGGATTTCAGTTCCGTGGGTATGCGTTCGATTTGCTGCACGCTGCCGTCGAAATATTTGAGGTCGTTCACCATCACGTTGTCCCACAGGCCGACCGCCTTGAGGTCGCGCACCAGCGAGGGATTCACCACGGTGAATTCACCGGAGAGGTTCGATTTCACGAACAGGTTTTGGTACGCCGGTTCGATGGATTGAGACACGCCCACGATGTTGGAAATGGTGGCGGTGGGTGCAATGGCCATCACGTTACTGTTGCGCATGCCGTGCTGTGCAATGAGATCGCGCACTGGCGCCCAGTCCAGACGGCTGTCGGTGTTCACGCTGATATCACCTTCCCGGCGCGCATTTTTCAGCAATTCAATGGAATCGATGGGCAGTATTCCCTGACTCCACAGAGAGCCTTCGTAGCTTTCATAAGCGCCCCGCTCTGCTGCCAGCTGGGCGGATGCACGTATGGCGAAGTAGCTCAACTGCTCCATGGCCACATCGGCGAATTCCACCGCTTGTGGGCTAGTGTACGGCAGGCCCAGTGCGTAAAGCGCATCCTGAAAACCCATCAGGCCGAGGCCCACCGGGCGGTGTTTCAGGTTGGAGTTACGCGCTTGAGGTACGGCGTAGAAGTTGATGTCGATAACGTTATCGAGCATGCGCACGGCGGTGTTTACGGTGCGCTCAAGTCGCTGTACGTCCAGCTCGCCGTTGTTGATGTGAGCGGCGAGGTTCACCGAGCCCAGATTGCATACGGCAATTTCGTCGACGCTGGTGTTCAGGGTGATTTCGGTGCACAAGTTGGAGCTATGCACCACGCCCTTGTGCTGCTGCGGCGAGCGCAGATTGCAGGGGTCTTTGAAGGTGATCCACGGGTGGCCGGTTTCAAACAGTACGGTCAGCATTTTGCGCCACAGCTGTTTGGCCGGGATGGTTTTGAATAGTTCGATTTTGCCTTCTGCAGCCAGTGCTTCGTAGTGTTCGTAACGCTCGCGGAATTCATTGCCGTAAAGGTCATGCAGATCGGGCACATCGCTGGGGCTGAACAGGGTCCAGTCGCGGTCTTGTCGCATGCGCTCAATCAGCAAGTCCGGCACCCAATTGGCGGTGTTCATGTCGTGGGTACGGCGGCGTTCATCACCGGTGTTTTTACGCAGTTCCAGAAACTCTTCGATGTCCAGATGCCAGCTTTCTAGGTAGGCGCACACGGCACCTTTGCGCTTGCCGCCTTGGTTTACGGCGACGGCGGTGTCGTTCACTACTTTCAAGAAGGGCACTACGCCTTGGCTTTGGCCGTTGGTGCCTTTGATGCGGGAGCCCAGAGCGCGCACCGGAGTCCAGTCATTACCCAGTCCGCCAGCCCATTTGGAGAGCAGAGCGTTGTCGCGAATGGCGCCGTAGATGCCTTCAAGGTCGTCGCCCACGGTGGTGAGGTAGCAGGACGACAGTTGGGAGTGGCGGGTGCCACTGTTGAACAGTGTGGGGGTGGAGGACATGTAGTCGAAGGACGACAATAGGTTATAGAACTCTATGGCACGGCTGTTCGGATCGTCTTCACGTAGCGCCAAGCCCATGGCAACGCGCATAAAGAATACCTGTGGCAGCTCCAGACGATCTTCTTTCCAGTGCAGGAAGTAACGGTCGTACAGGGTTTGCAGACCTAAGAAGCCAAACTTCTGGTCACGTTCAGGCTTGATCGCGGCACCCAGCTGCTCAAGATCAAACGCGGCCATGGCTTCATCCAACAACTCGTAACGAATGCCAGCGTGAATAAAAGCGCTCAGAGCTTGTGGATAAACGTCGGCGAGGCTCAGAGTGGTGTCAAGGTTCAGTGCGGTCACGCTTTCAAGGCGCAGCTGTTCCAAGAGCAAGCGGGCGGTTACAGCGCTATAGTCTGGTTCCCGCTCAATACGGCCGCGGGCGGTCATAATCAAGGCGCTTAGCACTTCGGCTTCGTCGATGCCGTTGTAAAGGTTGCGAATGGCCTCTTCCACCAAGGACTCAGTTTCAATACCTTCTAACCCGAGTGCCGCACTGTCCACTTGCTGCTTCATCAAGCCCAAGTCCAGTGGTACCGTTTGGCCATCAGGCCGTTTCACCGTCAACGTTGGGTGAGCCTCTACAGGCTCATGCTGAGCACGTTTGCGGGCATGTTCTTCACGGTAGAGTACATAAGCGCGGGCCACCTTTTGTTCTTCTGCGCGCATCAAGGCCAGTTCTACCTGGTCTTGTATATCTTCAATATGAACACGGCCGCCCGCTTTCAGGCGGCGGCTGATGGCTTGCACTACTTGCTCAGTTACTCGATGGACGGCGTCGTTGATACGGGCAGAGCCCGCAGCTTGATCGCCTTCAACAGCGAGGAAAGCCTTAGTAACCGCTACGCTGATTTTAGACGGGGTAAAATTGACCAAATTGCCGTTACGCTTGATTACCTGAAGGGTTTCGGTGGCGGATGGCGATGAAGATCGGGGCTCGGCGAGAGCGGTCGCAGACATGTGCTTTTCTCCTGAGTACGCGTTAAGTCCGTAACCTTCGCGTACGCAGGACAAACAAGCACATCGGCCCGTAGGGGCTGTTCTATGCGCTGTTCGTTGCTGCTTACCTTGTTGGGCCTGAGTTGGCGCCTGAGTCGCGAAGGTACAGTAGTAGTATTCCTTGGCTGGTCTTCGGACTTAGGGGCATGAACCTGTTAATTCTGCCTTGCGTGGTGACTTCCCGGCCTCAGCCAGTGTCTTTGTACCACACTCGTTCCCCAATACCGCTGCGCGTCAGTTCCGGATTCTCACCGGATTCCCGAATACCATATTTGGTATTCAACCAAGGATTACGGCACTATATACGGGAAAATTTCGAGAAACAAGGCAACCGTTCCCGACCCGCCGGGTCTACCACAAACACACTGCAAAGTGGGACATTTTCATGCTGATCACCAACCGCGCTGTTATTTTGCTTGTTGCTACTTTGGCCAGCCTCGCCCCTAAGCACCTGCTAGCACAAGAGCCGCTGCTTCCTGCATTCTCCAAAATGACGTCGCTGACAGACGGTTGGGAACCGCTGGAGTTCCCGGATATAGAAACGCACTCCCGCTACGAGCTAATGCTTGAGAATGGAATTCAAGTTGTTCAAGCCAACACCTCCGGAGGTGCGTCTGGCCTTATCACCCGCTTGGATGTACGGCCAGAGAACTCACCGATACTTAGCTGGCGCTGGAAGGTATCCAATGTTTTTGAGAAGGGCAATGCTCGTACAAAACCCGGCGATGACTACCCTGCCCGGATTTACATTGCCTTCGAGTTTGAGCCTGATAAAGCTGGATTTTTTGAACGGGCCAAGCGCAAAACCGTCGCACTGCTCTTTGGCGCAGAGCTACCGGGTAATGCCTTGAACTACATATGGGCAAACACTCTGCCGGAGGGCGAGTTTATACCCAACCCCTATACAGACAAAACCATGATGATTGCCGTCAACTCCGGCAACGGGAAAGCCGGGGAGTGGGTGAGTATAGAGCGGGATATTGTTGCGGATTATCGCCAAGCCTTTGGAGAAAGCCCTCCGCCCATTCGGGGTATTGCGATCATGTCAGATTCAGACAATACCGGCGAAGAGGCAACCGCTTGGTACGGCGATATCACCCTCACCCGCGCTAGCCCCAACTAGTGCCCTCTTAACGGTGCTGTTCAGGAAATCCGGGGATAACGAAGCCTGCCTTGAGCTTCCGAACGGGCGCTACCTCACCTCGGCTGAGAAGGCGTAGATAAGCATCGTCAAGCTCCTCCCGGAGCAGTGATGCTCTGGGACTTGCCAGAGAATAAAGCCACGCTGAATAGCGGGATCGCAGTTCCGAACCACGGATTCTATGTGTTGGTTGCTGGCGCAGTATTTCCTCAGCCGGTTCGAGGTAATCCAAAACATAATCTCCGCGCTTGAGCCTCAACATCTCAAGCGCCGCGCCATTATTAGGCGCCTCGGTTAACCGTATGCGATCAGATTTCTCAAGCCAAGAAAGCAGGCCTCCATACGTGTAGCCATTGATCACGATAACGGTTTTACCCTCAAGCTGGTCAAAATGTGTCAACGGAGCCGAGTCCTCAAGGTGCCAGGCGTACAACTTAACCGGGTATACATTCACCCAGCTCTCTAGCACCTCACTCTGGAGCACCGGAACCCCGGAGAGACCGGGAAACAAATCAATCGCACCGCTTTTTAAATACAGATAAGCCCGGCTTATAGGCAGGTAAATAAACTCGGGCTCATAGCCTGCTTCCTGAACAACTTTTCGGGTGAGTTCAATAAAATAGCCTGCAGGCTGGCCCTGTTCATTCTGGTATTCAATGGGAGGGAACTCGGTATAGCCAATACGCACTGCATTCTCGGCCAGCACAGGCTTTGCGAGGACAACAAGCCCCAACAGCGTAAGCACTGTTACACGCCGAACAAAAAAGCACCGAGTGAAAACCGAAGCACAATAAGAACGCCAGATTTTTTGCATGCTAGATATGGTACATAACCATATACAATCCCACACCTCCCATCACCACCGTGTACGGGAACGCCATAACAACCATTCGACCATAAGATAAGCGAACCAATGGTGCAATGGCTGAAGTCAGCAGAAACAGGAAGGCGGCCTGACCATTGGGTGTCGCTACGCTTGGCAAGTTGGTGCCGGTATTGATTGCAACGGCAAGGCTCTGAAAATGCTCATAACTGATACTACCCGCATCCAGCGCCTGCTTAATTTCACTGATATAAACCGTCGCCACAAACACGTTGTCGCTGATCATCGAAAGCAGGCCATTGGCAATGAAGAACATACCCGGCTGCTGCCCTTCCGGAAGTGACAATACGTGATCGATTACGGGTTTGAACAGGTGCTGCTCGTGAATCACCGCCACCACTGCAAAGAACACAACTAGAAGCGATGTGAACGGTAGAGACTCCTGAAAGGCTTTACCTATCTGGTGCTCACTGGTTACGCCAGTGAATGATGTAATCAGGATAATAACAAGCAGACCAATCAGGCCGACTTCGGCCAGATGCAAAGCCAAGCCCACGACCAAAATAACCGCCGCGCAAGCCTGCACCCAAAGTGCCGCCTGATCGGCCTTGGTACGCTTGGCGCGCTCGTTATCCGCAAACTCTTCCAATACACGGCGCACCGACTTAGGCAGACGCCCGCCATAGCCAAACCAGCGCATTTTCTCCAGTACCCAGCAGGTTACTAACCCGGCTGCCAACACCGGCATGCTCACCGGCGCCATATGCAAAAAGAACCCGATAAAGTCCCAGCCCACTACCTTAGCAATCAACAGGTTTTGAGGTTCGCCTACCATGGTTGCAACACCACCAAGGGCCGTACCTATGGCACCGTGCATTAACAGACTACGCAGAAAAGCCCGAAAGTTTTCCAAATCGTTGCGGTGCAGCTCGATAACCTCGTCATCACTATCGGAATTGTGGTCGCTGCTCTGATACCCCTTACCAGAGGCCACCTTGTGATAAACGGAGAAGAAACCGACAGCAACGCTGATAATAACGGCGGTGACCGTCAACGCATCCAAAAAAGCGGAAAGCAACGCAGCCGCGATGCAGAACAAAAGTGACAGGGCCGACTTAGAATGCACTCCCACCAGAATCTGGGTGAACGCAACGAGCAGCAGATCCTGCATAAAGTAAATGCCTGCCACCATGAACATTAGCAACAGAATAACCGGAAAGTTGGTGAGCACTTCCAGGTACACCGCGTCTGGCGTGGTAAGGCCAATCAACAAGGCTTCTATTGCCAACAAACCACCGGGCAGCAATGGATAACATTTCAGTGCCATGGCAAGGGTGAAGATAAACTCGGCGATAAGCAGCCAGCCCGCTGAAACTGGCCCCAGAAGATACATCACAATCGGATTAACGATAAGAAACAGTAAAATGATCTGTTTGTACCAGACCGGAGCCTTGCCAAGAAAATTACTGGTGAAGGCAGAAAAAATGGTTGTGGGCATTGCGGGGTTCTTCTGGGTTAGCGGGCCAAAACAGTATGGGGCGACATGCCTGTATCTTCCTTGATATTTCTGCGCCGGTTAATTGTATAAAGATACAGGATAGCCTTGTTCTTTAGTACTGCCCGCTTCGCACCACCCATCGCGCTCTAAACAGGCTCAGAGTGAAAAACAGCCCTGAACATCCGATGTTCTTTGAGCACAGCATCACTCCCTCTTGCAATCAGCCTTACAGGCTCTCTCGGTAAACACTGAGCTAACCGCGAAGCAGAGAGCGGCGACAGTGCGCCCAATCGGGGATAACCGCCAATGGTCTGGCGATCATTCAATAAAATGATCGGCTGACCATCCGGTGGCACCTGAACGCTGCCGAGACTAATACCTTCTGAAATGAGCGTATTGATCTTGCAGTTCAACGTTGGGCCTCTCAGGCGTACACCCATTCGATCAGCACGGTCATCCACTTGCCACCAAGTATTAAATGCGTCGAACAGGCTGCGACCAGTGAAAGATGCAATCTGGGCACCCGGCAGAAGATCCAGCACCGCTGGCTGGCTGAAATCTGGCAAAACATCCTTCGGAGCTTCAGTTGGCGCGTTTGCCAGTTGTTGGCCGGAGCCTGAACGATTAACCGAAAGCTCATCGCCTGTTGCCAACTTTGCGCCATTGCCTTCAAAACCACCCAACTCTTCACGGGTTACGCAAGCCACGCTGCCCAACACGGGCTCTGCCGCAAAGCCACCACACACAGCAAGATAAGCCCTTAGTCCACTTACCGGCGCAGCGAATGTCAGTGTGTCGCCAGCTTTCCAGATTGTTCGTTGCCACAGCGGAACTGGCTTGTGCTCAATGGTGGCGCCCAAGTCTGCACCGGTAATCGCGATTTCCAGATCTCTCACCGCGACGAGCTTCAGCCCGCCGAAGGTGATTTCCAGATTGGCAGATCCCCAGAGATTGCCCGTGAGATGGTTGGCCCAAGCCCACGAGTACAGATCTGCTGGCCCGCCCTGAGTCACACCTAAATGCCGCACTCCAAACCGCCCGCTGTCCTGTAGCAATGCGAGGGGCCCGGCACACAGCACTCGGATACCCGGCTCAGGCAAATCATGTTGTGTCACGTTATGGGCTCCAGTGGCGCGGTGTTTCCGCCCTCACGTTCAAATACCTCGCGGCTCACAGGGACAAAACGCACCCGATCGCCTACCCTCAGAAGACTAAAGCCGTCACGCTCACGATCGAATAGGCGCGCACTGGTGCGTCCCAGTAGGTTCCAACCACCCGGGGTTTCTGTTGGGTATGCTGCTGTTTGGAGCCCTGCAAGAGCAACACTTCCGGCGGGAACCCGCTTGCGGGGCGTATTCAGGCGTGCGCATTCGAGGCGAGGATCGACTAAGCCCATAAAGGCAAAGCCCGGTGCAAAACCCAAGGCAAAAACCCTATAGGCGCGCTCGCTGTGGGCTTCAATAACATCACTAACCGCCATACCAGCGCCTTCCGCTACCCTTGGTAGTTCCGGGCCTACGCGGGCGTCGTACCAAGTGGGCAATTCGTGTACCTCACCTTCATGGGCAGTCTCTTCCGGTTCAAGATCAACCAACGTCTGGCAAATAATTGCCCGTGCCTGCGAGGGCGACACGCTAAGCGGATCAAACACAATCAGAAGCGTTGTATAGGAGGGTACTAGATCAACCAGCGCATCGCCAAAGGCCTCCTCACACCGGCGTGCCAACGCAGACAGCCAGGACACATTACGCTCGTCAATCGACGCAAACATCCTGACAATCCAGGCATCCAACCCGGCAGATTCGAGCACGGGCTTCCAACTCACGATGAGATTGCCTCTTCCACAGCCTGCGCAACGCCAAGCAAACTGCGATCGGAGCCATGTTGGCCAACTAACATCAGGCCGCTGGGCAAGTCACCACTGCGATGATTTGGGAGCGTAATAGCGCAGAGATCAAGAAGGTTCGCGACCGTTGGGTTGCGCAATACAAGCAAGTTCAGGCGTAAGTAATCCGCATCGCTCTCCAACTCTGTAAGCAGAGGTGGCGCAATAGCAACCGTGGGCGCAAGAAGCCCGTCGTAGGCACTAAGCCATTGGCTTGCCTGCTTTTTTAGCGCCGCCCGTAGCTGCAGCAGGTCGAGGTAATCTGCCGCACTGATACCCGCGCCCCGCTCCATGCGCTCCCGCACCCGTGGGTCGTATTCGTTTCCGTGTTGCTGAAGCCAGTGGCGATGGACATGATAGCTCTCAGCGGCTGCAAGCCCTCCACTCTTCATAAGCTCCGGTAATCTATCCAACACAGGAACCTGTGTTTCCACGACCTGAGCCCCGCAATCGCGCAGTTTGCGCAGACTGCTGGCGAACGCTTCAGCGACCCCGGAAGACAAGTCGTCCAGCATGTAGTTAGTGGGTACCACAAAGCGGCGGCCGCGCAGATCTGCCTGAGCGTTCTTCTGCCAAGGCTCCCCTGCCATCACGGCATCCAATCGCGCACAGCAATCAACGCTATGGGCGATAGGACCAATGGAGTCGAGGCTTTGAGATAAGGGGAACACACCGTCACGAGGTATGCGTTTTTGGGTAGGTTTGAAGCCCACCAAACCGCAGAAAGCGGCAGGTATGCGCACCGAACCTCCAGTGTCACTTCCAATCGCTGCCACAGCCATTCCACAAGCGACAGCGGCTGCAGCTCCGGATGATGAGCCTCCGGATATACGGCCTGATGCTAGCGGGTTGGCAGGCGTGCCGTAGTGGGGGTTAAGCCCAAGGCCCGAATATGCAAACTCGGTCATGTTGGTGTGGCCGGTGATGACTGCTCCAGCCCGGCGCAGGCGCGAGACAATCAGCGCATCGCTTGGCGCTTTCTGGCTCCACCATTTGGAGCCTGAATGGGTCACTTCACCGGCAACATCAAACAGTACTTTTAGTGCAATGGGCAGCCCGGCAAGCTCTCCCATTGGCACACGACTTTGTTGCAGCGTATCCATAGCGGCGGCCTCAGCTCTGGCTGTGCGATCAAAGCGGGCGGTGTAAACCTGATTTGCGGGGTCATCATGCCGATCAATATTGCTAAGGCAGGTTTCAAGAAGTTGCTTGGCAGACCATTTGCCCTGCTGCAACCCGGTCAACAACGACGACAAGGTTGCCTCTTTCAGCTTTAAAGGTGGCTGGCCAGATTGTCGTTTCATATTCCCACTGCGGCCTCGTGGTAGCTGTTGCTTAAAGTAATCTCTGGCTCCCAGTCTAGTGGATACACTTGCCAACGCACAAAACGATTGGCAACTGAAAAATACCCGGATTTTACTGAAGCCTCATTGAGCTTCCTTTACAACTTGTCCGGGCTTCCAAATCCTTGTGATCTGCTTGTCTGCCAAGCGCTTAATGCTGGAACAAAGGCCACCAACAAGGCCGCCAGCGGCACAGAAGCCAGCAGAGCCCACTCTTCTAGGTTCAAGGAGCGCAATTGAATCTGAATGCCGTAATTTGTCAGTAACCAAGGGCCAAGTATTGAGATTGCCAGAGAGCTCAATACAAGCGCACTCAAACAAGCCACCACGGCTAGCGCCAAGCATTCAATCACATAGAGGCTGGCGATCAGCCCGGGAGATGCACCGGTCGCGCGCAGGACCGCAATCTCATGCGAGCGCTGGGCTTGCAGTGTGAGCAGTACCGCAATCAAACCGATTAAACTGGTCACCACAACGAAGCCGGTTATACCAAGCAACGCCCGTTCAAACTGGCCCATCAAGCGCCATAGCTCGCTCAAGGCAACACCTGGCAAGATGGCAGAAAGCGGCTCCTCAGCGTACTGGTTAATGTCGCGCTGCACACGGAATGTCAGAATTTTGCGATCCAGCCCGGCAAACACGGCGGTAATCGCGCTAGGTGTGAGATCTCGACCCTGCGCCCGCTCGGGCGTGAGTGTGCGCCCAGGAATTGCGACCCCCGATTCCCAACCTACGTGTATCGCCTCCATCCCTTGAAGGCTGATATATACAGCTTGATCCACCGGTGTGCCCGTAGCCTCAAGAATGCCGGTTACCTTGAAGGGCGTGTCTTTGTGATTGGAGAAACTGGTACGCCCGCCGCCGTGAGACAAGATGACTTCATCATTAAGCTGATGGCTCAGGGTTCTTGCAACGCCCGCACCCAATACCACATCAAAAATCCCCTCAGACCATTGGCCACCCGCTAGCTCTAAAGGTTGACCTTGGCCGTACCGGAAGTGCTCCTTAAATGCTTTGTCGGTGGCTACAACTCGGAATCCCTTGTAGCTGTCACCCAATGAAATAGGAATCAGCCAGTCGATACGCGCATCTTTCTCGAGAGCCTGAAAAGTCGACCAGCGGATATTATTTGTGGCATCTCCCATATGAAACACCGTGTACAGCAGTAGGTTAAGCTGGCCACTGCGGGCGCCGATAATCAGGTCGGTATCGCTGATGGTGCTGGTAAACGACTGCTTCACTTCAGTACGCAAGTACTGGACGCCAAGTAGCAGGGTGACGCTAAGAGTAAGGGTGAGACACACGAGCGCCAGCACCTTGCGCCTGTACCAAAGGCTTGCTGTTGCCAGAGACAATGCGAGACGAATCTTCATGCTGACACCTGACCAAGCTCAATCTGATGATGAAAGTGCCGCGCAAGCGACCTGTCATGGCTAACAAACACCACGGATGTGTTGCGCTCGCCGGCCAGAGCTAATAGCAGGTTGATGAAGCGGTCACGGTTATCGCTATCCAGTGCGGATGTAGGCTCATCAGCCAAAATAATCTCCGGAGCGCCAATGAGCGCCCGTGCAGCGGCAATGCGTTGCTGCTGACCAATGCTCAGTTGGGTAACCTTACGTTGCCAATGGCTCTCTGGAATAGCCAAAGCAGACAATAGCCGTTGTGCCGCCAGTGTTGGGCTTTCCCCAGTTGCGGATTTACGTCGAGATGAAAGTTTGCAAGGCAGAGTCACATTGGCTTCGGCGGTGAGGTAAGGCACAAGGTTGAATTGCTGGAAAATCACACCGATATGATCCGCTCGAAAACGATCGCGCTTGCCTGCATCGGACCTGTGGAATTCGGTGCCTAACAATTTGACCACGCCACTGGCTGGCGAAAGCATTCCAGCCAAGAGGCTTAGGAGCGTACTTTTTCCGGTCCCGCTTGGGCCGTATAAAAAAAGATGCTCGCCTCGAGGCAGGCTAAAATCAGGGAATCTTAGCGTCGGCTGAAGACGGTCCCAGCAAAACGTGAGATTTGAGGTTTCAATTGCTTCAGGCTTATCGATAGACCCATCTGCGCTGGATAATAACTGGCTGTTCATGTTGATCGTTAACGGCTCCGTGTATTATGCCTTTATCTTATCCGCAACCGCTTAAACGGCTGCATGTTTTCCGGGGAAGTTTGCAATGCTCCACTCTTTTCAAGGCCCTACAAAGGCTCTCGTACCAGCTTTTCTAATTTTATTGCTGAGCATTTCTATGCAAGCAAGCTCAGAACCGCGTGAAATCGACTGGCTAGAGCTCATGCCCGCCGAGGATCTGGCGCTGCTGGAAAACATGCCAGAACTGGAGCATGAGGGTGATGGGCCGCCCCTATTGCCAGACGAAATCATGACCGGTCGGGTTGTTCCGGAAATGAGCAATATTGAAAGCAGAATCCCCGGTTTTGTCGTGCCTCTGAAAACAACCAAAGACATGCGCATATTAGAGTTCTTTCTGGTGCCCTATTATGGCGCCTGCATACACGTTCCGCCTCCGCCGCCCAACCAAATTATCCATATAAAATACAAACAAGGGTTTAAGCTTGAAGCTTTGTACGACCCCGTGTGGGTTGAAGGTACTCTGGTGATTGACCACACCGAAACCGCCATTGGCACCTCATCCTACTCCATGGTTGCCGAAGCCGTTGAACCCTATGAAGAGTAACCTCAGCGCCCAAGCTTAAAAAGCTGATCCCCAGACTCCAATCGGGTTGCGCCCTGCCCATCTGGGCCAACCCATTCGATATTGAGATGTTCCACGCCTGAGAAGCGAGTGGAAATAGGCGTTACCAGAGACGCTGCTTGTTTTAAACCGGAGCACACCAGAACCTGAGTAACTTCAATGTCAGCATGATGCTCCTCCTCGCCATGGGTGTGGGTATGAGCGTGAGCGTGCCCATCATCATGCCCTAGGCGCTGAACGTTAGCAGCCTCAACTGTGCATGTTGATTCGGAGGTATTGATGAGCGGTGTAGCCTTTAGCCAACTAGTGACCCTATCTAACGTTTGTTGTTGTTCCGTTGTACGCGGTTCATGCTCGAACCCTAGCAAGTTACCAGCGGGAGACTCGAACAGTAAATCAACCCGGTTATCGTTGAAAGCAAGTTGCAGGTTGGCCTGTCCGTGCAGATGTGAAGCGGGATTGTCTGCAGCCATTAGGGGCGAACCGATGAGTGCCGAGGCGATGGTGATAACCACTCGTTTTTTGGATAACATTTCTCTACCTTATTGCAGTTAATAGTCGGGCAAGTGTTTAGGTTCCCCGCCTGTTAAAACTCAACTGAGCAGCTGAGTATAGATGGTTATAATTTGGGCTTAGTAGGTTCAGCTAAGGCAGCTCGAAGCTGCTGATCCAACTGCACTGGCTCCAGCTTTCGGCTGATAATCTCAAGCCGGGACTCATCGGTCGGCTCCGCGTCTAGCAGCGTTAATGCACCCTCCACGGCATTAAACATCCACCAGCCTCTGGTTGTACGTGCCACCCCTTTGAAGCGCTCAAACTCCGCACTGGAGGCCAAGCTTTGCAACGCGATCGGATCAAACACTAGGTCTTCATGAACCCGCCAGCCCATGCTGTTATAACCTTCGCCCTGGCCGAAGTAATACTGCCAGGGCTCATCCGCCAGCGAAGGTTTTTCAGCCGAAGCTTTACTATGATGATGGTGGTGGTGACTTTCAGGATAATGTGGAGGCAGGTTGCCCGAACTACCTGCTAGCCAATCTAGCGGAAGCTCACCCCCACTGACCGGCCCAATGCGCTGCTTTGCGGGTTGCCAAGTGTTTGCCCAGATATCAAATTGATCCAACTGATGAGCCGTACACAGATCTGCTTTGCTCGCCACCAACACGTCAGCCACAGCCACTTGGTCATGAAATTGTCGGCTAGCAAGCACACGTTTATCTTCCAACCTACGCGGATCAACCAAGCAAACGGATGTGGAAAGACTCAATACATCTCTGTAAAACTCACCCGTTAGCGTATCGATCACCTGTGCCGGGTGGCCCAACCCTGTTGGTTCGATAAACAACCGATCAGGACGTGCAAAGCTGATTAAACTGTTGAGCCCAATCTGCATAGGCAGCCCGGAAATACAGCACATACAGCCACCAGGCACCTCTTTAACCGCCACACCCTGATTAGACAAAAAGGCTCCATCAATACCAACCTCGCCGAATTCATTAACCAACACCGCCCAGCGTTCGCCTTCCGGCTTCTGTTTCAACAGATTGAGAATTGCCGTGGTTTTTCCAGCACCGAGAAAACCAAGCACTAAGTGAGTGGGAATGCGTGTTTGGTTGCCTGCCATCTGCTGATCCTTCGTCGTCGGATAAACTCTGCTTTACACCAAATATGTTATAACATAACATTTGGAGTCATTAAGAAACATTACACTTTTTTAGACCAACCCCCCCTGAAAGGGTCTACGCCCAAAAGGATAACACTCCATGTCTTGAATCGGGATTGGCTCGTTTCAACTTCAACGATGCAATGTTATAACATCAAATAGGAGAATTTATGATCTACGAACCCCGACCGCTCACTTCAACGCTTCGTCCCTTTGGGACTATCTTGGCGCTGACCACAGCAACACTCCTAACGGCCTGTGGTGGAAGTAGTTCAGACGAGGCACACAATGACACAGACATCGATACCGGCGGGCGGCTGGCCCTGTTTGATATGGATGCGTCGGCCCTGAAGTTCTTGAACTTGGACGATGAAGAGGTACTTACGTCCATGGCTATAGACGGTGAGTCCCCACGCCTCTATGCGTCACCCGATCATCGGTATGCTGTTGCTATCCAACGTGAAGACGATCGAGTGTCGTTCTTTGATGGCGGGCTTTATACAGAGGATCACGGCGATCATCTGCACGACTATGCCGAAGCCCCGACCATGCTGCCCTTGACGCTGAATGACCACAAGCCCACTCACTACACTTTGGGCGAGCCTTACGGTGTCGTCTTCTTTGACGGTGGTTCTGCTGCCCGTTCAAAAGTGACTGTTTTTTCTGACGCATCCTTGGGGAGCAGCTCCACTCTCGCCAGTCTCGATCTTGAAAACAACATGCACGGTGTTGCCAAACTGATTGGCGACCACCTATTCGTGACCTATCGTGATAGTGGCATTACAGATACCACACTCCCAGCGGCAGTCGAGCGTTATCATTTTGACGGCTCCAGTTTCGGTTTCGAGACTCGGTACGACGAGGCCTGCCCGAACCTCCACGGTGCCGCCACGAACGCGCATAGTCTCGGGTTTGGGTGCGGTGACGGCGTGCTGGTGATCGACCTCCACGAAGCTGGCTATCCAGCTACCAAATTGGCCAACCCTGACAGCCTTGAAACAGGCGCACGCATTGGAACCCTCGTCGGCAATCACGACGTTGAAGAACTGGTGGGCATTGCAGGAGACCAACTCTTTATCATCGATCCAGAGTCAGAAACGACTATTTACCAAGAGCTGGATATTGGCTCAGACGTAGCCCGACTCACTCAAGGATTTACGACTCACGGTGAGGTGTTCTATGTACTTGGTAACGACGGCAGCCTGCGGCTATTCAACCCCGCCGATAACTGGGCATTGTTCAAAACCGTTCAGCTGATGGACGCGCCCAGCGAAGAAGATACCTTGGCGGTGACTGTATCGGCGGCTCAAGAACATTTGTTCGTACTGCACAATCAAACCGTGATTGAGGTGGATATGGCTGATGGTGATGTTGTCCGCAGCATCGACCTAGGCTTTAACGCGTCTTCCGTTGTCTGGCTGGGCCTGACGAATGGGGAGCACAACGAAGAACACTCGCACTAACCCATTATGAACCGCACAAGGCAGGCCGGTGATCACTGGCTTGCCTTGTTGCGTTGCCGTTGGAGTACCCATGTTAAATCGCATTGTACCTTTTACCGCCTTATCACTGGCACTGCTCACAAGCGGTGCCGGAGCAAACGAGCTCAACCCAGACGTAAGCCTTACTCTGGATGGACACTACAAACAGAATGACACCGTGCTGTCTCATCGTGAACAAGGATTTGGCTTAGGGCATACAGAGCTCTCACTCTCCTCTCCCATAGACGACCTATTCTCGGGGCGGTTAACCACTGTTTTCGAAGAACATGATGGAGAGAGTGAGATTCTGATTGAAGAGGCTTACTTACAAACCAACGGCTTACCTCTTGGACTGAACGTACGAGCAGGCCGCTTCCTTTCTCAAGTAGGTTACCTCAATGGCCGACATATGCATGAAGATGATTTCGTGGAGCGACCAGCCGCTTACCGGGCGCTGCTGGGAAGCCACTATTACGATACCGGCCTGCGCCTAAATGCTCTCCTACCCACTCCGTTTTACTGGCAAATAGGCGCCGAGGCCTTCAGTGGCGATCAACTTTCGGAAGGAACCGAAGATATCGGTGTCTATACCCTGAATACCCGAGTAGGCGGCGACCTTTCTGCCGCTCAAAGCTGGCAGGCAGGGCTGTCTTATCTACATAACCGTCAGATCAGCGTGGACGAAGAAGACCACGGCCATGACCATGACCTTGATGACGAACACGGGCACGACCACAGTCATGGCGCATCCTACACCGGTGAAAACCTCTACATTGCCGATGTGGTTTGGAAATGGTCCCCAAACGGCAACACCCGCGAACAACAGTTCACACTTAGCGCGGAATACCTCTATGCCGATGATTTAAATAAATTTGCGACCTCTGATGACTATCACGAAGGTTGGTACGTGTCTGGCGTTCACCAATTCGCGCCGCAGTGGTCGGCGGGTATCCGGTATGGCGAAGTGGACCTGCGTGAGGCGCACGGTGATCACTTCCACAGCCAACGCCTTAAAGAAACGGATGTCATGTTGGCCTGGTCGCGTTCACATTTTTCGACACTCAGGCTCCAATACACTCATCAGTCGGCAACCGGATTCAGCAACGCGGATAATACCGTGGCGCTGCAATATGTAGTGTCGCTCGGCGCACACGGGGCTCATGGATACTGATATGCGCTATTTACCATTGTTCATCGCCGCTGTATTGACCGGGCTGATTTCTCTACCCGCCCGAGCAGACTTCCACGTGTTTGCCTGTGAGCCCGAATGGACTGCTCTAGCCCGAACATTCATGCCAGACGCTCACTTCACAACAGCCACAAGCTATCTGCAGGACCCCCATTACATTGAAGCAAGACCCAGCCTGATCGCAGCCATGAGTCGGGCCGATATAGCTGTGTGTACGGGAGCTTCACTGGAAGCGGGCTGGTTGCCGGCACTGCTTCAGAGAGCCGGCAATACAGACATTCAGCCAGGCCAACCCGGGCTGTTCTTTGCTGCAGATCACGCTCAACTGTTTGCTCCCCATGATCATGTAGATCGCAGCATGGGAGATGTACATCCCGAGGGGAATCCCCATGTGCATCTCTCGCCGGACCAACTACCGAACATCGCCAAGGCGCTGGCTGAGCGCCTTGGCGCAATGAGGCCAGACAACTCAGCTGATATCTTTGCGCGTTATATAAAATGGCGCGTTAACTGGAACTTCCATAGTGCAAATTGGCAAGAAAGAGCAAAAGCCTTGCAGGGGCGCTCCCTTGTCATCCAGCACACCGGGTTCGGCTATCTATTAAGATGGCTTGGCATAGACGCAACCATGGATCTGGAACCGAAACCCGGTCTGCCCCCAAGCGCCAGCCACCTGAATCAGCTATTAGCAGATCCGAGGTTAGAAGATGCGGCAGCGATTTTGATTGCCAGTCACCAGAACCAAAAGCCTGCGCAATGGCTGTCGGCTCAAACACGAAAACCCATTCTGGTACTACCGGGAACCGTTACTGACGACTCAAAAACGGACACGTTGGCTGAGCTGATTTCTGAAATTATCAACCGCCTTGAAAGTGCCATGCCAGAGGTTGCTAATGGGAGCCTTTGAGTGGATGCTCCTACCGGTGCTCGGCAGCGCACTTCTCTGC
Source organism: Marinobacter salexigens (assembly GCF_018860765.1). GTDB lineage: Bacteria > Pseudomonadota > Gammaproteobacteria > Pseudomonadales > Oleiphilaceae > Marinobacter > Marinobacter salexigens_A. Next base: position 672,355 of record NZ_JAHKPV010000001.1, on the reverse strand, counting down.
CTGCTGCTCGTGCCACTGGGGTATCAGGTGATTGCTCGAGGAGTCATTTTTGCGGATCTTGCGATTGCCCAATGGGCGGCGCTGGGAACTCTGGCGGGATTGTATTTCCTGCCAGACCATACACTTGCAGGGGCGTCGATAAGCAGTTTGCTGTTTGCCCTACTCGCGGCCATAGCCGTACAACTGATTTTCAGGTTTCTCGGCGCGGTCAAAGAGGCGTGGATTGGCATTCTCTATGTACTAGGAGCTAGTCTGGCAGTATTGATGGTTGGTGGTGACCCCCACGGCGCTCAAGCCCTGCAGAGGGCGGCTGCGGGTGATCTACTATGGGCAAGTTGGGAGCTCATCATCGCAACAGGGATACTGACAGCGTTTGTATGGCTACTCAGCTGGAAGCTACCAGCTTGGTTTTCCGGTGCAGCCTTCATGCCCGTTTTCGCAATTTCAGTCACTTACTCGGTGTCGCTCGCTGGTATTTACGTCGTATTCGCGACCCTAATCATCACACCGTTGATCGTGGGTTCTGTTCAAGATAAACCGCCAATCATCGCGGCGATTTGTGCAATCACCGGCCATTTAGTCGCGATCGCCTATTCCGTGGTTTCCGATGTACCCGTGGGGCCAGCTATCGTCGTCGCAACACTGCTTACAGCTATGCTTTGGATTGCCGGATATTACTTCAGATTAGAGAGCAAACAGGCCCCAGATACTAATAAGTAGGTAGGGGACGCCCTTCAGAAAAAGCAATATGCATAGAGCAGCATGTAGCTTGCACATTATGGTAGTCGACAACCCCACCGGAAGCGGTTCGTTGAAGCCTTTAAAGCGTTTCTTCTTGGCAAAAGTTGGCAATGCGATCAAATAAACGTAATTCAGTGAGCGGAAAAGGCTCAACGGGAAAACCGGGTAATTCAGTAATTCCGAAGATTTAAAAAAAGGCCCCTGAAACAAAATAGGGTCCAGTTTTGACGGCAGGATGTGGTGGTTGGGCCTAGGGGCAGCGCAGTACTGCTGGGGAATTTTCAGGCGGATTAACTGGTCGCAATAGCTGCTGTGCTCATAATAAATCCCTTTAGAAATTCCGTTTCAAATCCCGCCTTTCATCCAAATTCCGTGGCAGGTCTGTTTCCCGTACAAATAGTAATCATCCTCTGTGGTGGTGACAAGTTAAAAGCTGGCCTTCCAAGGGTTACCACAACGAATCATGTTTGGCATATACAGGACACTAGCGGCGATAACCGCACCCTAAATTGATCACGAACTAACTCACCAAAGCCCTGAACAAAACCGTCTATCGCGGGACGCCATCATGAAACCCTGTCATCGTTTTTATTCAGGATAAACAGTGCCCCGACAATAAGGGCGTTCATACCTTGAGAAAACTCCGCCTCAACTTCAGCCTCATCAGCCACATGGCCCAATTCTAAGCCCGAATCATTCTCTGCTGCGGAATAGATCGTGTCAGCTACCGCGATGCAATGGAATGCAACGGTGGCGACTATCCAGCGCGCGCGGTTCTCGGGAATTCCATATACATCGGCGACTTGCTTGTGGTGCTCGCCGATTTTAGCGGTGATTTGCGGCGTTGAAGCCGACCTTCTTAGCAGGTAAGGCGGAAGGCCCGGGTTGGACTTTACTAAATCTTGCAAAGATGTGACGAGCGCCACCAGATGATCCTTCAGGTCATCCTTCCCCTTACCGCAAACTTTCGGAATCTCCCATCGTTGAAAGATCTCCTCGGCAACCAGTCGCTTAAGTTCTTTAAGGCTGGGAACGTGCTTGTAAAGCGCCATGTGACTGACACCCAATGAGGCCGAAAGACCAACAAAGGTGATATTCGGCAGACCCATCTCGATACCCGCATTGGCTATCCGTTCACGGGTGATAACCGGGGGGCGACCGCGGGCGGGGGTATTTTGCGACTGTGCCATGTTTGCTCCTTGGTCGACTGGGACATCCATGAAACCGCTTTACAAAGCCCACGTCAAATTAGTTTATACGGTTGCAACTATATAAATTTTTATTTATTGTGTTGCGACTAATTATCATTACCATCCCTCAAGGTTTTTCATGAACACTCCTTCTCAGAGTGAAAAACAGCCCATCAAAGCTGCAGATGGCAGCCAGATATCAGGCGCCACTCGTATGCGAATGGCTTGTCTGTTTGTCGCGCTTTGCGTTGGGTCTCTGCTGGTTGGTGCGCGGCAAATGGAGTGGTCTCAGGTGGTGCTCCTATCAGGGGATACTTGGCTAACGCTGACAGCCAGTCGCCTGCCACGTATGGCAGCGCTCATCCTAACCGGGGTCGGTTTGGCGGTATGTGGCGTTATTCTTCAACACATTGTTCGCAACAGGTTTGTCGAGCCGGGCACCTCTGGGGGGCTGGATGCCGCAAAACTTGGGGTTCTGGTCTCGTTAACGCTGATGCCAGCGATGGGGAAGTTCAGTCAGATGCTGTTCGCGCTGGGGTTCTGTTTTGTTACAAGCCTTCTTTATGTCGCAGTGATAAGGCGTATCCAGTTCAGAAATACCGCGCTTGTTCCAGTAATTGGCCTCATGTACGGGAGCGTTCTCAGCGCGGTCGCCGAGTTTTATGCATACCAGCAGAACATCTTGCAGAGCATGCAAGGTTGGCTGATGGGGGACTTCTCCAGAGTGGTTCAGGGCCAATACGAAGTCATCTATCTCATTCTACCTATTGCTGTTCTGGCATACCTCTATGCCCATCGGTTTACCGTTCTGGGGATGGGTGAGGACATGGCGACCAGTCTAGGGTTGGGCTATGCAGCGACCGCGACGTTGGGGCTGCTGCTGGTAGCGATCACTGTCTCCGTTACGGTGATCACCGTGGGGGCAATCTACTTTGTTGGGCTGGTGGTGCCCAATCTGGTGGTTCTGCACTACGGTGATAACCTTAAGCATACGCTTCCGCTTGTTGCAGTGGGTGGCGCAGCGCTTCTATTAGCCTGCGACATCGTTGGCCGCCTGCTGATCTTTCCCTTTGAGGTTCCCATTGGTTTAACCGCCGGATTCATAGGCGGTGCAATATTCCTCGTGTTGATTCTACGGGGAGAAAAACAATGAAGGGCAAAGGCGCGCTGTGGACCATTTTCTTGGCGGTCATTGTATTGGCGTTGGTGTTCGTATTCGCAGGCTCAGGGCTTAATTTCGAGTACATTATTCCCAAGCGTCTGATACGGCTAGCAGCCATTATTGTCGGCGGAATCTGTGTAGCGCTTTCGTCAATTATCTTCCAGACCCTCGTTAACAATCGAATTCTCACTCCGGCGATCATGGGCTATGAAGCCGTATACCTGATGTGGCAGTCAATGCTGCTACTTGTTCTGGGTACGCAAGGGCTGGTGACCATCGGTTCGGGTGGGAACTTCTTTATCTCATCAATTCTAGTGCTGCTCTACTCATGGGTCATCCACCGATGGCTGTTGGGTAACGGCAACAATGACATTTACCGTCTGTTGCTAGTCGGGCTGGTTCTGACAATGGTCATTAGCACTCTCACACAGTTTGTTCAGCTTCGGATCAGCCCTGGTGAATTCGCGGTGTTTCAGGGCTTAAGTTACGCCTCTTTCAACCGGGCCCAGCCCGCTACCCTCCTCTACTCTTTGGTCGCGCTTACTGGCGTGTGTGTGGTTGGCCGCAAATATCTACCAGAGCTTGACGTCCTCGCGCTAGGACGTGATCAGGCGATGTCTTTGGGCGTTAATCACTCCAAACTCGTGGGCCTGTACCTTGCGCTAATCGCTATTCTAGTCGCCGTTTCGACCAGCCTGATCGGCCCCACGGCATTTCTGGGAATATTTGTCGCCAATATTGCGTACGCGCTGACAGCTAGCCGAAGGCACCGCCTGACTTTGCCAACCGGCTGCGCCATCGCCATCGCCATCTTTCTCGTTGCCCAGTTCCTGGTCGAGCATGTTTTTAACTACAAAACCACCGTCAGCATCCTAGTCAATCTGGTGTGTGGCGCCTACTTCCTTCTGTTGACGGTCCGAGTTCGAGGCACCCTATGATCACTGTCCAGAATCTCTCTAAGGCATACGGCACCAAGACAGTCCTGTCTGCAGTCAGTGCCGGCTTTCCACCTGGGTGCGTAACCTCCGTTATCGGACCAAATGGTGCCGGTAAGTCGACTTTGCTGATGCTCATGGCGCGCCTGTCTGAGCCTAGCAGTGGGGACATCTTTTTTGACGGCAAACCCGTCAAAGGCATACCTACATCCGAGTACGCCAAGCGTGTTGCCACCCTGAGGCAGTCCTCTGATTTCAATATGCGCCTGACGGTGGGGGAGCTTGTTGCCTTCGGCCGCTTCCCCTATAGCCGCGGGGTCATCAATGACAATGATCGTAGAGTGATTGACGAATCCATCGAGTTCCTCTCGCTTGAACCACTTCGTAACGCTTACATAGACGAAATCAGCGGCGGTCAACGGCAGATGGCCTTCCTCGCGATGACCATCGCACAACAAACGCCCGTGTTATTGCTAGACGAACCGTTAAACAACCTTGATATGAAACACGCAGTGCAGATTATGCATGCGCTGCGACGCCTGTGTGACGAGCAGGGACGCACCGTGGTTCTTGTGATCCACGATATTAATTTCGCTGCCAACTATTCAGACCACATTCTGGCCTTAAAAGGCGGACAAATCCGGTTCAATGGACCATCCGGCGAGACCATCACCGAAGCACTTTTGCACGATTTGTATGACTTGGACTTTGAAATCCTGAGCAGCGAACGCGGCTGCGTTTGCGACTACTTCACCCCCCGTTCCGGAGTATGAAAATGAAATGGAAAAAGGCACATCGGGCAATGGTTTCTCTGACAATTCTGACGGCTATTTCGTTGCAAGGGTGCGGGGAAAAATCGACTAACCAGCAGGCCTCTCTGCCTCTTGATGAACCGGTCATCGTTGAACACAGCCTCGGACGCACAGTGATTACTCAGCGCCCCCGTCAGGTGGCGGTGCTTGATATGAACGAGGCGGACTTTCTCGACCAGCTCGGCGTACCGATTGCCGGGATGGTGAAAGACTATGTTCCGCATTTTCTTGCCCGCTACAAATCGGCTCCTGGCGTGCAAGATCTTGGAGCTATTACTCAGCCAAACATGGAAAAAGTGTATGCCCTCAACCCCGACCTGATACTGATAACGCCTATACAGGCCAATCACTATGAAGAACTATCCGGGCTCGCACCCACCGTACATTTCGATGTCGACTTCCGAGACAGCAGAAACGGTCACATCACAGCCGTTAAAGAACATCTCCGGTCTCTTGGCCGCATCTTCGACAAGAGCGATCTCGCCGGTCAAAAAATAGATGAAATTGACGCAAAAGTAGCGCAAGCACGGCGGGTCACAAACGGTCGACCAGAAACCGCTCTGATCGTGATGCACAACAACGGCACTTTCAGCTCCTTCGGCGTTCGATCACGTTACGGGTTTATTTTCGATGCGCTTGGCGTGAAACCCGCCAGCAACATAGATGCATCCAGCCTACACGGCCAACCCGTCTCCAGCGAATTTATCCATCAAGCCGACCCGGACATTCTCTATGTCATCGACCGTACGGCGGTTATGGAGCGCCGCCCAGTCATGACTGCCGAGCAAATGGGTAACCCATTATTACGTCAAACCAAAGCATGGAAGAACGGGCGGGTAGTTTTTGTTGATGCCGACGCTTGGTACATCACTGCTGCCAGCGTGACCTCGCTGAAGATTCTGATCGATGAGGTTATCGCAGGGTATCAGGGCTAATTTATTACAACTTACTGACAGGAATTTCCCATGAAAAGCACATTGAATGGCCGCTGTTTATCTGCTCCGGCGAGTGAGGCACGCCAACTTACCTCTGTCGTCGGGAGGACCCACAAAGCCACACCCATAGCTCTTGCTGTTGGGCTGGCACTGGGGGGAGTGACCTTCTATGTACCGCTGGCGTCTGCTCAAAGCACTACTCCCGAGCCTTCAAACATTGAATCACTTCCCCAACTTGACGTCTTGGGCAACACGATCTCCGCAAATGAAGCCTACTCAGGTGGTCAGGTAGCGAACGGAAGCCGTGCCGGAATGCTGGGTGAAAAGGACTTCATGGAGACCCCATTCAATAGTATCAGCTACACGGAGAAGTTTATTGCGGACAGTCAGGCTCAAGCGGTAACTGATGTAATTGCGGCAACCGATCCGTCGGTATTCAGTAGTGGCGTGACCGGGGAGAACCTCGAAAGCTACTCCATTCGAGGTTTCCGTTCCGACATCGGCGACGTTACATTCGACGGCATGTTCGGCGTTGCCCCCTACTATCGGAGCTCGCCGGAGATGTTTGAACGCATTGAAGTTTTGAAAGGGCCTTCAGCGCTACTGAATGGCATGCCGCCAAACGGGTCCGTAGGCGGCTCCGTGAACTTGGTCCCCAAACGAGCTGGAAACGAACCAATGACCGAGTTTACAGCAACTTATATGTCTGACTCACAGTTTGGCGGTCATATCGATGTGGGACGACGTTTCGGCAAGAGGAATCAGTTCGGTGTGCGCTTCAATGGCGTCTATCGGGATGGCGAAACCGCCGTTAACCAGCAAGAGAAGGAAGTCCAATTAGCCTCGCTGGCCTTGGACTGGCGCGGAGATCAAGCCCGGATTTCCGCCGATTTGTATATGAGCGAAGACCGGATCAATGGTGCTACCCGGGGTCTCACCCTTGCACCGGGAGTGAAACTACCCAGACCACCTGAGCCCGATACCTTGTTGAACCCCGACTGGGGATTCAACCACTCGAAAGATAAGGGCGCTATGCTACGCGGCGAGATCGATGTAAGCGATCAGGTCATGGTGTACGCCGCAATCGGCACCAGTGAGACGACATTTCGGGCGACGAACTCATCTGTAGCCCAGATAATCAACGACGCCGGCGACTATCGAAATAACATGGGTGACGTGGGCGACGAGGCTAAGCGGACTTCTGTAGAGACGGGCCTTCAGAGCCACTTCCAAACCGGCTACATTGGCCATGAGGTAGCGATCAATGCCCAGCGATATAAAGAAGACTACCAACTAAACGCCCGCCGGGGCGTCCTTAATCAAGACTGGATCACAAATATCTACAATCCGGTCTGGGATCCACGTGATACCCCCTTCAACGTCCAGCCCATTACCCAAACCGATCTGCGCCTGACCAGTTATGGCATAGCGGACACGCTGTCCGTTGCAGAAGACCGAGTGCAACTGACTCTGGGCCTTCGACATCAGGAAGTGGTTCAGGACAGCGCTCTGGCCAGCACGGGTATGCCGCTGAGCAGCTATGACGAAAGCGCGGTGACACCCGCAGTTGCGGTGATATTCAAAGCCACGGACGCCCTGTCGGTTTATGCCAACTACATAGAGGGCCTGAGCCAGGGAGCAACGGCACCAACCACGGCGGAGAATGCAGGTGAAGTTTTCGAACCCTACAAGACCAAGCAGAACGAAATCGGTCTAAAGTTCGATCTGGGGGACTTTGCCCATACCCTAAGTCTCTACCAAATCAAGCGACCAAACAGTTATACCGACCCGGTTACTAATGTTTTCTCCTCGGGCGGAGAACAGCGTAACCGAGGGGCGGAGTGGAGCTTCTTCGGTTCCCCGCTGCACCGCTTGCGCCTGATGGGCGGCATCGCGTATCTCGATGCCGAGCTCACAAAAACGGCAGGCGGCGTGAATCAGGGCAATCAGGCCCCAGGGATACCCGAGCTGACCGGAAAACTAGGCGTGGAATGGGATGTTCCAGCACTGCTGGGTCTGACGTTGACCGGGAACACTACCTCTGTATCGGAACAGTACATCAACTCCGACAACTTCATATCGCTGTCAGGCCGCACCCTGTACGACATGGGTGCACGTTACGACACCAGTGTCTCAGGTCAGTCTCTGATCTGGAGGCTTAACATTAAAAACTTGACCAATAAAACGTACTGGGCGACCCCACACTACACCTCACTTGGCGTGGGCGCTCCACGTACGGTCATGCTTTCGGCCACGATGGGGTTCTAAGCAGTGGAACACTTTTGACAACCGCTCCGCTTCAATTGCTTCATTACCGGTGTCTGTATGAGTAGTATTAAATGGTATTCCGGCTTGATTAACGAGCCCCTGACGGCAGCGCTAAAACCAGCGCTGCCTATGCTTGCAATTGGCACCCTGGCGGCTGCCTTGTCCGGCCTGACAAAACTGGGCGCACTGTGGTGCCTGGTGCAGGTGATCGATGATCAATCCGTAACATGGATCATCGGAGTAGGCGCGCTGTTGCTAGCCAGCGCAATACTATCATCCGCAGCATCATGGTCCACTCACAAAGCGGAAGCCGGGTTTGCTGCCCGGCTGCGCCGACAGGTGGCTAAGCACCTGATCCGGCTGCCAGCAAGCACGCTTACCCGGTGGGATGACAAGAAACTGCGCAGCCTGTTATCAAACGATGTCCTCTCGCTACATCATTTGGTAGCCCACCTCCCTGCCGAAATCGTTACGTTTGCCATCGTCCCTCTGGTGTCTATTGCATTTCTCGTGGCCATCTCTGGTTTGCAGGCACTACTGGTGCTAACCCCCGGTGCAGTGGCAGCGCTCTACTATCTATGGTTTATGCCTAAAATTTCGGCACGTCATGGTGAGCAGCGTGCGAAAGTCATGTCGGAAATCGTAACCGCAGTGGACGAGTATGTGAGGGGCATTCGGGCTAGCCGTATTTATGGTGCACAATCCGGGGCTCTGGCTTCCTACCACAGTGCCACAGACAGATTTACCCACGGGATGATTACCTGGGTCAGAAAGGTGGCAACGGCCGCGGCGGTTGCTGTGTCGCTTCTGCAGGCCGTAGCGACGTTTGCTATTGCCTACGCAATCACCTACCAGCAGGGTACCGCAGCAATAGCCGCTGGCCTGTTTTTCGGTTTGGCTATCGTAACCCCTTCGCTCAGGCTTGGGCATGGTCTGGACTACGTTTCCGCCGGACGAAATGCGGCACGCCACCTGACAGACTTTTTTCGCGAACCCCCGCTTCCCAGCGCCAATGCAAGGGTGCCTGAAAGCCGTGTACTGCTGGAAGCAAAGGCAGTCACCTTAACGGCAGGCGAACAGTTCGTTGTTGAGAGGACGGATTACCGTTTTTCTCCCGGGACGATGACGGTTATATCCGGACCCAGCGGCGCGGGGAAGACTACATTGCTCAGAGCTCTGGCGGGGCTGGAGCAAACACTCAGCGGCTCCATGCGCCTGGCAGGCGTCGATTTAGTCATGCTTAATGAAGAGGCTCGCCATCAGACAATCCGGCTATTACCGCAGGGCAGCTCTGCTCTGTTAACAAGCGTTCGAGAGAACCTTACTCTGGCTGATCCAGAGCAGGCTGATGAAAAGCTCGAAGCGGCGCTGCGTCAAGCGCGGCTGGAAGTTGATCTCGACGCCCATGCCGGCAATCTATCCGGAGGTGAAATGCAGCGTCTGGGGCTGGCGCGCATGTTTCTTACGTCCGCACCGGTACTTCTACTGGACGAACCAACCAGTGCACTGGATCCGGATACGACCAAACACATCATCAAATCCCTGCAGCTACTCGCGCACAGCCAAGGCAAAACCATTGTCATTGTTTCTCATGATCCGGTGTGCGCCGCCGAAGCAGATGTTCATCTACAAATGCAGAGAAATACACTAAGGGTTCCGGAATGAACGCCTCAACGCTGAATGAAAAGAGCACTCGCAAATCCCCTTTCTCACGAGACTCTCGCAACCGGGTGTTGGCAATCAGTCTGGGCTGGATTGTTGTCGCGGCGCTCGAAGCAACTGCATACACAACACTAGCGCTAGCAATTGTTCACCATCACCCCCCTGTCACAGTGGTAACAAGCGCTGCGATAGCCATGTTGATGACCGTGTTAGTGACACGCGCAGGCTTTCTTTCAGGCGCCCGGTTGTCTGGAGATCTGTACGCAGCGCTAGGCAATGCATTAGCACGGGCCAAGTTGTCGTGGTTTTCCGGCGAGCATCAGGCAGAGGTTATGGTACTGGCCGGACGCGGAATTCCGGGATTTATGAGCATTCCAGCCCACCAGTTACAGTCACTACTACACGCTCCACTCATACCCCTGTTACTTCTGATTGGTCTGGGATTAGTCGGTGGACTAGAGATAATGCTTGTGGCGGGTTGTTTACTTGCCATGTCGCTGGGAATGCAGTTTTTTGCACAGCGCGCCCTCAAGAGAATTGATATCGAACGGCATACCAGAGACCTGAACACAGCCCAGTCCACGCAAGAGCTCATAGACCACCTGGAACTGCTAAGAAACGCTGCAGGGCCGGTACTGGCGCTAAAGCGTATCGAGTGCCAATGGGAGCATCAGGAACAGGCGATGGCGAGAATCAACCGGGGCGCTGCCATTGCAGTTTTCATCTCGGCACTGGCGGGAGCCTTGCCATTGGTGGGGCTGGCAAGTTATCTGATCTTTACAGGTTTCAACAACCCCGGCCAATTATTGGCGCTATTGGTGCTTATCACTCGCGCTGCAGCGCCTATGGAAGAACTCGCCCTATCAGGGCTTGTCATCAACGACCTGCGAGCTGCGCTGAAGGACTATCACCAAATCATTGATGCACCAGCATTGCCAGAAGCCGGGCCAGATGAAGTCAAACAGCCAGAAGGATATGGCCTTGCTGCAACGCAAGTCAGCCACTCACCGATGCTACACGATATTTCTGTGGACGCCCCAGAGGGTGCCAGACTACTAATCGTTGGCCCTACTGGGAGTGGCAAAAGTACATTGATTGAACTGCTGATGCGTTTCGACGATCCGGAGCGTGGGGAAATTACCCTCGGTAAGGTTCCGCTGGCGAAGATTCGCTATGAGGATCTAATGGCACACATTGCATACGTCGGGCAGGACCCCGTCATTTTTACCGGCACACTCGCCGATAACATTCGGATAGGAAAGCCGCACGCATCAGACGCAGACCTAGAAAAGATTGCAAGGTACGTCACGTTAGGAAGCGTAATAGATCGTTCGCCACTTGGTATAGAACAGCCGGTCGGCCATCAAGGCTCGGCTCTTTCCGGTGGGGAGCGCCAACGTCTAGCACTGGCCAGAGCATTGATTAAGGGCGCTCCCATTTTGGTTCTTGATGAGGCCACCTCAGCCTTGGATCAGAATACCGAGAAAGAAATCGCCAAAATCATAAGAAGACTGCCGGGCACCGTTATTCTGGTTACCCATAGGAACGAGACTATCTGGGCCCCCACTCATACGATAATGCTGGGCGGTTAAATACGGGGAGCGGATCAGGCTGTCTGCCTCAATCCGCTAAAAGGCATTTCCGTAGTTCCAATGATACTTCAGTGGACCATCATTGCCGATTGCTTAGACGGATAGGTGACTGGACACGTCGGCCAGTTCAAATATTGGGCAAAAAACTCTGGCTGGAGTGACGCATCCAGCAAGATGTCGATGCATTCGTTGCTGCTGCAATATTCGCTCATGCGGACGTGGCAGCGCTCTGTCGCTCGCAAGCTCTCAAGAGCTCGAAGCAACATATCGTCAGCAACGCTATGTTCACCGCAATTACGCAAGATGCTGCACAAAAGAATGGCAGAAAGAGTCAGCTCAACATGCATACAGTCAGAATTTCGGGTACGAACCAAACAAGCTAGATCAAAGGCGTTGCCTGCCACAATGATGACTTTTTCAGAATCCCGACTTTCGTACAAAGTAAGGGCGTTTTCCATCCAGTAAACCCACAAATCATTTTGTTCTATGAGTGACAAGTTTGCGAACATCGAGCGGTGGTGCGGACAAAGAAATTTCATGACATCCTCCTTGGCTTTCACCGAACGATAATAACAACCATTCTCATCAAGGCAAGTTAAATTAGAGGGCTTATTGCAACCAACCCCAGCAAGTCCCGTTCTTCGCCGGTACTTCGATTCCAGTTACATTCCAGCTCAGAGACTCAAAACTGTCATCAGACGTTAACTAAGCCTAGGCAATATTAGCGCCTGTACAGCCTTAGATTAACCAACCACCCCATTCTCGCCGACTAACGCGATGCTGGAAAAAACCAATATATCCAACAAAAGGCCCGTTATGAAAATCTTGCTTATATTGCCACTGATCATCGGCGCTCTCGCTATGTTATCCGGCTGCAACGACAGCGATAACAACGCCAGCGCGCCCGAAGCGACGCCTTCTGATGACAGCTCACCGCTGGTTCAGCTTGGTCCCAGACCTTACTTTTTGGTTAACGATATGGATGAGGGTGAACTGAAGAGTACGCTGCAAGCGTGTGAATCTATGACCCCGACCGCAAGCGCTTTCTCCATTGCCCACCGTGGCGCACCGTTGCAGTTTCCTGAACATACCCGCGAATCCTATGTGGCAGCTGCCAAAATGGGGGCTGGGATTATTGAGTGCGACGTTGCCTTTACCAAGGACCGGCAATTAGTCTGCCGCCACGCTCAGAACGACCTGCACACCACGACCAACATTGTGGCCGTGCCAGAGCTGAACGCCAAATGCACACAGCCATTCGTGCCCGCCAATCCGAGCGCAGGCACTAAGGCTGAGGCTGAATGCCGCACCAGTGACATTACGCTAGCTGAGTTTAAGACGCTCCGGGGAAAAATGGATGCGTTTAATGAAGATGCCACTACCCCTGAGGAGTATCTTGGCGGTACCGCCGATTGGCGCACGAATCTGTATGCCACTGAAGGCACCCTGTTAAGCCATCGCGAAAGCATCCAACTGATTAAAGAGCTGGGCCTCAAGTTCACTCCAGAACTGAAAACACCGGTGGTCGAAATGCCTTTTGAAGGTGACTACACACAAGAAGACTATGCCCGCCAGATGATCAGCGAATACATCTCTGCTGGCGTGAGCCCTGAGGATGTATGGCCGCAGTCATTCCTGTTGGATGATGTCGTATTCTGGGTTAATCAAATGCCTGAGTTTGGACGCCAAGCCGTATTTCTGGATGAGAAAAGTAACGACCCAGAGAACACATCTATGGCGTACATGGAAAGCCTTACCCAACAAGGGGTTCCTATTCTGGCACCCGCACTTTGGAAAATGCTAACTCTAGACGCTCACCAAAAGATTGTTCCGTCTGACTATGCACTCAACGCTAAGGCTGCAGGCCTTGATTTGATTGGCTGGTCATTAGAGCGCAGCGGGCCCCTAAAAGAAGGTGGTGGCTGGTATTACCAAAGTATCAGCGATGCCATTAACAACGACGGCGATATTTATACAGTAATTGATGTGCTGGCTCGGGAAATAGGTGTAATAGGCATTTTTTCAGACTGGCCTGCGACCACCACTCACTACGCCAATTGTATGGGGCTTTAAAAGTCTCATTCATCCGCATTCACCTGATCAGCCGATCCCTCTAGGTTAAACGAGATTGCGTGACACAGACTTTTGGGTTCAATCCCTTGTCGGTGTCACGTAACCATAACATTACCTGATTAGTATCTGGCTGATGATGGTTTCATGACCCAAGGACACACCTATGAATAAATTGATGACACTAACTTGCGCAGCCCTAATGACCCCAATGCTCGCGCAGGGCGCATTCAAACTGGACTCCCGATACAGTGATCAGGACGGTGATCTGATTGCAGACATTCCTGCCAAGTCTGAGCAGGTCGACCCTTCTACGCTGATTTTTGCATACACGCCGGTGGAAGACCCTTCTGTTTACGCTGAAGCCTGGTCTGACTTTTTAGACCATCTGTCTGAGAAAACGGGTAAGAAAATCCAGTTTTTCCCCGTTCAATCCAACGCTGCACAAATCGAAGCCATGCGCGCCGGACGCCTCCATATTGCCGGTTTCAATACTGGCTCCAACCCGATAGCCGTTGCATGCGGTGGTTTCCGCCCTTTCACCATCATGGCTTCTGCTGATGGGTCATTTGGCTACGAAATGGAAATCATCACCCATCCGGATTCCGGCATTACTGATGTAGAAGGGCTAAGAGACCGCGAACTGGCCTTTACCTCTGAAACCTCAAACTCAGGTTTCAAGGCGCCATCTGCGATTCTGAAAGCCGATTATGACCTTGTACCAAACAGAGATTTCACTCCGGTGTTTTCTGGCAAGCATGACAACTCCATTCTTGGGGTTGCCAATAAAGACTACGACGCTGCAGCCGTTGCCAACTCAGTTATGTCGCGCATGCTGAACCGGGACGTCATCAAAGAAGAGCAGATTGTATCTTTGTATAAGTCCCAGACCTTTCCCACCACTGGATACGGCGTCGCACATAACCTGACACCAGAACTTCAAGACAAGATTCAGAAGGCGTTTTTCTCCTTCAACTGGGAAGGCACCTCTCTGGAAGAGGAATTCTCTAAGTCAGGTGAGGCCCAGTTCATCCCGATTACCTTTCAGGAACACTGGGAAGTTATTCGTAAGATCGATGATGCCAACGGCGTAGTTTACAACTGCCGCTAAGGGCTCAGACCACAACCTGTCGTCAGTGGGTTGGCCACGTTGCGAGATGTGGCCCACCCACCGTCTTTTATTATCAGCAATGGCAACAAATTGTGCTTGAACTAAAAGCCTTATCAAAAACCTACAAAACCGGCGACCGAGCGCTGAGCGATATCAGTTTCTCCGTACCTGCGGGGCAGGTCGTAGGGCTGATTGGTCCCTCTGGCGCGGGCAAATCAAGCCTGATTCGGTGCATCAACCGCTTGGTTGAGCCAACCGCCGGCAGCGTTTGCCTCGGTGAAACCGAGCTGACCACCCTCAACGGCCGGGCTTTGCGTCAGGCTCGCCGACGTATCGGTATGATTTTTCAAGAGTACGCTCTGGTAGAGCGTCTTACGGTGATGGAGAACGTGTTGTCTGGACGATTGAGTTATGTCTCCAGTTGGCGATCTTTCCTACGCCGATTCCCTCAGGCTGACATTGATCAGGCCTTCAGTTTACTGAACCGTGTGGGACTAGGTGATCACTGCAACAAACGGGCTGATGAACTCTCGGGAGGTCAACGGCAACGTGTAGGTATTGCCAGAGCATTGGAGCAGAATCCGGAACTTTTGCTGGCAGACGAACCTACCGCATCACTGGATCCTAAAACCTCCCGCCAAATTATGCGGCTAATCCAGAGCGTTTGTCGGGAAATGAACCTGCCCGCCATCATCAATATTCACGATGTTGTGCTGGCTCAGAATTTTACAGACAGAATCATCGGCTTACAGGCTGGCAAGGTGGTGTTTGACGGCTTGCCATCTGCCTTATCCCACGAGGCCCTCACTCGTATCTACGGCGCCGAGGACTGGGGCCAGATGCAGCAGACCAATGAGCCACAAGACGACGATACCCTCCTAGAGAACTCTCTAGATAGCTCGCCAATGCTGGTGAGCTCGTGAGTAGTAATATCAGCTCTTCGCGAACTTGGAAGCGGCCGCCGGTATTGCTCAAAAGCCAACGCTGGCGCTGGATTATCATGTCAGGCAGCGTGGTCTATCTGATTCTGGCGATCAACTCGGTGGAGGTCGACTGGTTTCGGGTTTATGAAGGGTTAGAACGAGGATGGCGCTTCATTCAGGGGTTTCTAACACCGGATTTCAGCTCTCGCTGGCAGGATATCCAGATTGGACTGATCGAAAGCTTGACCATGACTCTAACCTCCACTGTAGCCGGCGTATTGGTCTCAGTACCAATCGGCATCGGTGCCGCCCGTAATCTAGCCCCAGCGCCGGTGTATATGTTCTGCCGGAGCATCATTACGCTTTCACGCTCATTTCAGGAAATCATTATCGCAATTCTGCTCGTCGCCATGTTCGGGTTCGGACCTTTTGCCGGATTTCTTACGCTGACGTTTGCCTCTATTGGGTTTCTGTCCAAGCTGTTGGCCGAAGACATCGAAGATTGTGACAGCGCCCAAATCGACGCCATTCGCGCTAGCGGTGCTCGTTGGTGGCAAGTCGTTAACTATGCCGTTCAGCCTCAAGTGATGCCACGGCTAATAGGCCTTTCTCTGTACCGTCTGGACATCAATTTCCGGGAGTCATCGGTTATCGGCATCGTCGGCGCTGGCGGTGTAGGAGCCACTCTGAATACAGCCATCGATCGCTACGAATACGATTCGGCTGGCACCATTTTAATCATCATCATCGCAATAGTGTTGGTGGTGGAATACTCCTCATCCTATATCCGACGGTGGGTTCAATGATATCCGGAGCAGACACGCAGATCTGGCAGTTCCGCACCCCAAAACAACACATGCTGCGATGGCTCGGTTGGTTCTGGTTAGTAGCGTTGACCGTATTTTGCTGGAACCTGATGACCGAAGACACCATCTGGGCTTTTGTAGCAGACGCTCCCCGCCAGGCCTCGGATATTGGTGGTCGCATGCTTCCGCCACGCTGGGGCTACCTCAATCAACTTTGGCAGCCGCTCTGGGATACCCTGAACATTGCGACCCTTGGCACGTTGATTGGTGTGATCATCGCAATACCTGTAGCATTTTTGGCCGCAGGCAACACCACACCGAGCCGCTATTTCGTGCGCCCAGTTGCGTTGCTGATCATCGTGACCTCCCGGTCAATCAACTCCCTTATCTGGGCGTTGCTGCTAGTAGCCATCATAGGCCCGGGGCTATTGGCGGGAATTATCGCCATCGGTCTTCGCTCCATTGGTTTCGTTGCAAAGCTCCTGTATGAGGCTATCGAAGAGATTGATGAGAAGCAGGTAGAAGCCATACGGGCAACAGGCGCTTCCGGTGCACAGACTATTGATTACGCGATTGTCCCGCAGATCCTCCCGGCATTCTGGGGTATTTCAGTCTTCCGGTGGGACATCAACATTCGCGAATCAACCATTCTCGGGCTGGTTGGTGCAGGTGGCTTGGGCTTACAACTCCAATCGTCATTAAGCACATTGGCCTGGAACCAAGTAACCGTAATATTTCTCGTTATTCTGGCAACGGTTATTGTTTCAGAGTGGGTGTCTGCAAAGGTCCGGCAGGCAGTGCTTTAGAGTCGTTCAAGTGCCACTTGGCGTCCCTAAATCAATCTCGGACTAACTCGCCACTGTCACGCTTGCGAGGACGCCAAAACATAATCACATTTCCTGCAAGGGTCAGGCCGATCCCGATCACGGCAAGCGGTGTCCAGTTATAGCCTTCGAATAGGGTCGAGATTGCCAGCGCTACCATCGGGAACAATACTGTCGCGTAGCCTGCCTTTGCAGATCCGATTCTTGCGACAAGCATAAGGTAGGTCGTGAAGCCGACTACCGACCCAATCACCGCAAGGTAGACCAGCGCCACCCAGTACTCTGGCTTCGTAGAAAGTGTCAAAGGTTGTCCGCTCGCTAGGATTAAACCTAGCAGCGCAAGCGCGCCGATGCCCATACCCCAACTGTTGGCAATAACGGGCGTGATTCCGATACTGCTGTTGCGCCGCGAGGCCATGTTACCGAGGGAAAACATCACCGTTCCAAACACGGCCCAGCCAATGCCCTTAAGAGTAGCTGCGTCGAAGCTGACCACGAGGTCGGTCCAGAAGATAAGCACCAAGCCCGTTGCACCAACACCACCGGCTAGAAGCGTTTTTAGAGTGATCCGGTCGCCGAAAAATAGCCGCGCGTTGATCGCATTGAAGATTGATGCCAGCGAG
This sequence comes from Marinobacter salexigens, assembly GCF_018860765.1. Classification (GTDB taxonomy): domain Bacteria; phylum Pseudomonadota; class Gammaproteobacteria; order Pseudomonadales; family Oleiphilaceae; genus Marinobacter; species Marinobacter salexigens_A. The sequence continues at coordinate 654,701 of NZ_JAHKPV010000001.1, read as the reverse complement.
AAAACAATCGACACCAGCCCCGATGGAATCAGCGCCGAGGCTTTGTACAGACCGATAAAATTGAAACAGAAGAGGCAAAGGGCCTGAAGAACAACAAAGCGCCAAATTGATGGACGCTTAAGCCGCTGCATCAGCGCAAGCCCGGCCAGCATTATCAGCCCTGCTAGCCCGAAACGGAAAAAAATGGACACGATGATTGGTATCTCACCGATCTGCGCCACAATACCGATCCAGGTAGTCCCCCAAATAAGGACAGTGGTTATAAACAGGGTGATATTGTTCATAGTAGGCCTTCAACTGCATTTTGATGCCTTTACGCTACCCGCTTTCCCTATTCCGGTTTTGCATATTCTTGCGGTTAAGTTCGATAGGCGTTAATCAACTTCGATTGTGCTTTGGTAAGCTAATGTCATGACTCGAACCGTTGAACATTTTCTCAGCCTTTCAAACGCCGAAAATCTCTCCACCAAGATGAATCTGGGTGCAGGGTGCGGTGTGGCAATCTGGGAAAATAAAAACGATCACGTACGATACGACGCGCCACACAATAATACCTTTAGCCTGTACCTGAAGGGCGGGACAGGAACACGACGGCTTGATGCAGGTAAGGCATCGGGCTGGCCTGGCGCAGTCTGTATCATGCCAGCGGGACAAAGTTCAGAGTGGGAGATCACCAAGCGATTTCGCTTCGTTCACCTCTATCTTTCTGACGAAAAGCTGCGAAGTATGTTTGCGGAGGCCCATGACTGCGACGCACGCCGACTGGACCTACCTGAAGCCAACTTCGCCGATAAACCGCATGTGGCACAACCGCTTGCCGAACTCGCCCATGCAGCCATGTCGAACAATCTGCTTCACGCGGAAGGCGCTCTAACAGATCTGATAGGAGGACTTTCTGGTCGGCAAACACGCCTTCTTGGGGGGCTCGCGCCTCATATCCTGTGTCGAGTGGAGGACTTTGTTGAAGCCCACCTCGCCTCGACCATTCAGCTTAGTGACCTTGCGCTGCTGGCTAATATGTCCGAGTTTCACTTCCACCGAATGTTCCGTCTAGTGCAGGGCTGCCCTCCTCATGCTTGGATTACCAAACAGCGAGTGCGCCGAGCAAAGCAACTTCTGCGCTCAGACGCACCCCTTGTAGAAGTTGCCGTCGATTGCGGTTTCTCAAGCCAGAGCCATCTGACTCGCGTCTTCCGCGAACAGACCGGCCGAACTCCGGCACAATACCGTAAGCTTCTTTGGGAGGCTCTCTAACCTACTCAACCGTAACGCTTTTCGCTAGATTTCTCGGCTGATCCACATCCGTGCCTTTGAGCACGGCAACGTGGTAAGAAAGCAGTTGTAACGGAACGGTATAGACAATTGGAGCGGTTATTTCATGTACTTCCGGTAGCTGCACCACATGGATGTTTTCTTCTGGCTTTATGTTCGCTGAGCTATCGGCAAACACAAACAGCTCGCCGCCCCGAGCACGCACTTCTTCCAGATTCGATTTCAGCTTTTCGGCCATGCTGTTATTGGGTGCCACCGTGATCACCGGCATTTCGCTGTCTACCAGCGCCAGCGGACCGTGCTTGAGTTCGCCTGCAGGATAGGCTTCAGCGTGAATGTAGGAAATCTCTTTCAATTTCAGAGCACCTTCCATGGCCACAGGGAACTGCGAGCCGCGACCTAGGAACAGGGAATGGTTTTTATCCATAAAGCGCTTAGATATCTCTGCGATCTCCCCTTCCAACGCCAATACATCGTTCACCTGTCCCGGTACTAGGTGAAGCGCTTGAACAATCTCGGTTTCGCGTTCTTCGCTCAAACCGTTTTTGCGGGCCAGCGCCAGAGTGAAAATAAGCAGTGCGACCAGCTGGGTAGTAAAAGCTTTTGTGGAGGCAACACCAATCTCCGGGCCAGCCTGAGTCATGATGACCAGATCGGATTCTCGCACCAAGGAACTGCCCGGCACGTTGCAGATAGCCAATGCGGCGCGGAAGCCCGCTTTTTTGGCTTGACGCAGAGCAGCTAGAGTATCGGCTGTCTCGCCAGACTGGGAAATACACAGAAACAACGTGTCTTGCTGGATAACGTGTTTGCGATAACGAAACTCGGAGGCTACTTCCACGGAGCAAGGTATATCGGCCAAATCTTCGATCCAGTAGCGGGCTACCATTCCGGCGTGGTAACTGGTGCCACAGGCAATAATTTGTACGTGACGAACATCTTTTAGTAAGTCACCAGCCTCGGTGCCAAGAGCTTGCTCCAGCACCCGTGAGGCTGTCACACGTCCTTCCATAGTCGCCTTGATCACTCTTGGCTGCTCATGGATTTCCTTGAGCATATAGTGCCGATACTCGCCTTTATCTGCGGAGTCTGAGCTGTGTTCAAAGCGGTTTGTGGGCCGGTCCACCTGCATGCCATCACGGTCGTGAATCTCGATGCGGTCCTTGCGGATATCCGCAAGATCGCCTTCTTCGAGGAACATGAATCGATCGGTTACTGGCAGCAGTGCCAGTTGATCGGAGGCAATAAAGTTTTCACCAATGCCCACTCCGATCACCAGCGGACTGCCTTCACGGCATACAACCATGTGGTCGGGCTCGTCTGCATGCACCACAGCAAGTGCATAGGCGCCACGCAGGCGAGTTACGGAGGTTTTCACCGCCTCGTAAAGTTTGCCCAATTCGCGGAAGTTCTTTTCTATTAGGTGCGCAACAACTTCTGTGTCGGTTTGAGACGTAAACTCAAACCCGTCGGCCTTTAGTTCTTCACGCAGTTCCTGATAGTTTTCGATGATGCCGTTATGCACGATTGCTAGGCGGTCACCGGACATGTGGGGGTGAGCATTGAGCTGAGACGGCTCGCCGTGGGTTGCCCAACGGGTATGGGCGATGCCCAGATAGCCGGAAAGCGGGCTGGCTTCAATTGCAGCGGCAAGTGAGGCTACCTTGCCCACTTCTCGAGCACGCTGCACGGCACTCTTTCCATCCAAAACTGCCATACCGGCGGAATCGTACCCCCGGTATTCCAGGCGGCGCAGGCCCTCAAGAAGAATGCCCTGAACGTCCCGTTCTGAAACCGCACCTACAATGCCACACATGTTTCGTACCCTGTTCGTGATAAAAATCGTGGTGAATAATGTAAAAGCCCTGTTCAGTTCTTCTCCGGCTTTTGCCAACCGGAAATATTTCGCTGGCGGCCTCTGGCCACGGCCAGTTCATGCTCCGGCACATCCTTGGTAATCGTCGAGCCAGCGCCAACAGTAGCACCTTCCCTTACAGTAACCGGGGCAACCAACGAACTGTTGGATCCAACAAACACGCCATCCTCCAACACCGTCTGGTATTTATTCACGCCGTCATAGTTGCAGGTAATGGTGCCCGCACCCACGTTTACATGGGTTCCCAGCGTAGCATCACCCACGTAGCTGAGGTGGTTAATTTTGCTGCCTTCGCCAACGATGGTTTTTTTAGTCTCAACAAAGTTGCCCACTTTGGTATTGGCCGCCAGTTGTGTGCCGGGGCGCAATCGCGCGAAAGGCCCAACCTGTGCATTTGGGCCAACACTGGCTTGCTCGATAACACTATGGGCATGAATCTGAGCGCCATCCGCAATGTTGGCATCGGTAATCACACAGCCGGGTCCGATGGATACATGGCTGCCCAAGGTCACCTTGCCATTAAAAACCACGTTTACATCAATCAGTACATCGTTGCCGATACTAAGTTCCCCGCGCACATCCACTCGTGCGGGGTCAGCCAGCGTTGCTCCTTCGGTCATCAAACGATCGGCTTCTCGGCTTTGGTGCCATCGCTCAAGTTCAGCCAACTGCAAACGGTTATTAACCCCCTGTACTTCGAAGGGATTGCCCGGCTGAGCGACGTTGACGGTCATTCCAGCCTGCACAGCCATGGCGATGATATCCGTAAGATAATACTCGCCTTGAGCGTTGCTGCTAGAGAGCTGGGGTAACCAGTCTTTTAAATGTCGGGCGCTAACCGCGAGAATGCCCGTGTTTACTTCTGTAATAGCCAGCTGTTCTGCACTGGCGTCTTTTTGCTCAACGATGGCGGTAACCTGCCCTTTCTCATTTCGCAAAATTCTGCCATACCCTTGCGGGTTATCCAGACTGACGGTTAACAACCCCAACGTGGTTTCATCCAAATCCTGAACGAGCCCTTGGAGAGTTTCGGCGGCCGTCAGCGGCACGTCACCATATAGCACCAGCACCCGCGCATCGTCCGGGAGTTCCGGTAGCGCCTGAGCAACGGCATGGCCAGTGCCCAATTGCTGTTCTTGCATTACCCAACTAACGCTATAAGCGGTGGAGGCCGCCTTAACCTGATCAGCACCATGGCCAATAACGCCATGAACCTTCTCAGCGCCAAGCGTTTCGGCGGTATCAATCACGTGATGAAGCATGGCTCGCCCAGCCACTTTGTGCAGTACCTTTGGCAGCGATGATTTCATCCTTGAGCCCTGACCGGCGGCCAAGATAACAACGTGCAACGGTGACATGGGGCAACTACTCCCTTACGTGGTGGGGTTCTATTAATGGTAGTTCGCACAACAAAAAAGCCGCACCTCGTAGTGGAAGCCAGCATCGTAAAAGCCTTTTCAGGCCATACAACACCCGCTACCCACGCCGGGATGCGGCTTTATCGGGGCAAGCTCTGCCAGAGCGTTCTAGCGAACGTTCTTGCGCAGCTTTTGCAAGGTACGTAACTGAGCGGCCGCTTCGGCCAGCTCTGTAGCCGCACGATAATACTCAAACTCACCCGTCTTATTCGCCAGTGCTGCTTCGGCGTCTTTCTGAGCCTGCACAGCGGCAGCCTCATCAACGTCTTTGGCACGCACCGCCGTATCGGCCATCAAGGTTACAAGGTTTGGCTGTACTTCCAGGTAACCCCCGGAAACGTAAAGGATTTCCTCTTCGCCACCTTGTTTGATGATCCGGACTGCCCCCGGTTTAAGGGCGGACAGCAACGGAGCATGGCCAAACTGAATGCCCAACTCACCCTCGGTGCCGGTAGCGATAAGCATCTCTACCAAACCGGAGTAAATCTTCTTTTCAGCGCTTACGACGTCGCAATGTACTGTCATAGCCATATCTCTAAGCCTCTTGGGTCAGAAAGTGAAAGAGGATTACTTAGCTTCTTTCGCTTTCATGGCCTTCGCTTTTTCGATGGCTTCGTCCATAGACCCGACCATGTAGAAAGCCTGTTCAGGCATATCGTCATAGTCGCCGTTCAGGATGCCTTCGAAGCTGCTGATGGTGTCTTTCAGAGACACGTACTTGCCCGGCGAACCGGTAAATACTTCAGCAACGTGGAACGGCTGAGACAAAAACCGCTCAATCTTACGGGCGCGGGAAACAGTCAGCTTGTCTTCTTCAGACAGCTCATCCATACCCAGAATAGCGATGATATCTTTCAGTTCCTTGTAGCGCTGCAGAACGTTCTGAACACCACGGGCAACAGCGTAGTGCTGCTCACCAATCACCAACGGATCCAATTGACGGGAGGTGGAGTCGAGCGGATCGATCGCAGGGTAGATACCCTTGGAAGCAATGTCACGGCTCAATACCACAGTCGCGTCAAGGTGCGAGAAGGTGGTGGCAGGAGACGGATCAGTCAAGTCATCCGCAGGTACGTATACCGCTTGGATAGACGTGATTGAGCCATCTTTAGTGGAGGTAATACGCTCCTGCAGCTCACCCATTTCCTGGGCCAGAGTCGGCTGGTAACCTACCGCTGAAGGCATACGGCCCAACAGTGCAGATACCTCAGTACCAGCCAAGGTGTAACGGTAAATGTTGTCTACAAACAACAGTACGTCACGGCCTTCGTCACGGAACTTCTCAGCCATAGTCAGGCCGGTCAGTGCTACACGCAGACGGTTTCCTGGGGGCTCGTTCATCTGGCCGTAAACCATGGCTACTTTATCAAGAACGTTGGAGTCCTTCATTTCGTAGTAGAAGTCGTTACCTTCACGAGTCCGCTCACCAACACCTGCGAATACGGAAAGACCGGAGTGCTCCTTCGCGATGTTGTTGATCAGTTCCATCATGTTTACGGTTTTACCAACACCGGCGCCACCGAACAGACCAACTTTACCACCTTTGGCAAACGGGCAGATCAAGTCGATAACCTTGATGCCGGTTTCCAGAAGGTCAGCGGAAGCTGACTGGTCTGCATAACCTGGTGCTTTGCGGTGAATACCCCAACGCTCTTCTTCACCAATTGGGCCGGCCTCGTCAATGGGGCGTCCCAGAACGTCCATGATACGGCCCAGAGTCTGGGTGCCCACGGGTACGGAAATTGGCTTGTGTGTATTTTCTGCTTTCAGGCCTCGCTTGAGACCCTCGGTGCTGCCCATGGCGATGGTACGAACAACGCCGTCGCCCAGCTGCTGCTGAACTTCCAGAGTTGTCTCGCCACCTTCAAGCAGCAGTGCGTCGTAAACGCCTGGCACGGCGTCACGTGGAAATTCCACGTCGATAACCGCGCCAATGATCTGAACGATGTGTCCGCTACTCATGCTCGGTTCCTCGTTATCTTAATAGTCAATAAAACCAGTAGGATTGTGGCGGATCAGACCGATGCCGCGCCGCTCACAATTTCCGAAATCTCTTGCGTAATGGCTGCCTGACGAGCTTTGTTATAAACCAGCTGCAACTCGTCAATAATGTCACCGGCGTTATCGGTAGCACTCTTCATGGCAATCATCCGTGCCGCCTGTTCGCAGGCAAGATTCTCTACCACGCCCTGATAAACCTGGGACTCAATAAAACGTGGTAGCAGCCCGTCCAGAATCGGACGCGCATCCGGCTCATAGATGTAATCCCACTGGCGACCAATATCTTCTTCCGTGCCTTCCGGCAGTGGCAGAAGCTGCTCAGCTTTCGGCATTTGTGTCATGGTGTTCACAAACTCGTTGCTCACCAGATACAGGCGGTCAATCTTGCCTTCTCTGAATGCATCGAGCATCACCTTAACGTTGCCGATCAGCGTTTCCGCACTGGGGTCATCACCCAAATGCGTTAGCGCAGCAATCACGTTTCCGCCGTAGTTGCGGAAGAATGATGCACCTTTCTGCCCGATAGCACAGAGATCGGTTGCGACACCTTTTTCTTTCCAGTCGCGCATTTCGCGCACGAGCAGTTTGAAAACATTCGCGTTCAAACCACCGCACAAACCGCGATCGGAGGAGACAACGATGTAGCCAACACGTTTCACCTCACGCTCAACCATGAACGGGTGGCGGTAATCTTTATTGGACTTGGCGATGTGTCCAATTACCTGCCGCATCTTTTCTGCATAGGGGCGAGTTGCCTGCATACGCTCCTGAGCTTTACGCATTTTACTCGCAGCGACCATTTCCATGGCGCTGGTAATTTTCTGCGTGCTCTTGATGCTGCCGATCTGGTTACGTATTTCTTTTCCGATGGCCATATGTCACTGCCCTTTCAAGTTAGACACTCTTTGGGACCAACAAACCCGCCGCAGCGGGCATTGGTATTACCAGGTTTGAGTGGTCTTGAATTTCTCCAGAGCAGCTTTGAGGCCAGCGGCAATTTCATCGTTATATTTGCCTTCAGCACCGATTGTTTCGAGCAGTTCTTTCTGCTCTGACCGCATCCAGTCCAACAACTGGGCTTCAAACTTAACAACCTTGTCGACGTCTACATCGTCAAGGAAGCCTTCGTTTGCGGCAAACAGAACCGTACCCATTTCAGCCACAGACATTGGGCTGTACTGGTTCTGCTTCATCAATTCGGTAACACGTTGACCGTGCTCAAGCTGCTTACGCGTGGCTTCGTCCAGATCCGATGCAAACTGGGCAAAAGCTGCCAGCTCACGGTACTGAGCTAGAGCCAGACGGATGTTGCCACCCAGTTTCTTCATGATCTTGGTCTGGGCTGCACCACCTACCCGCGATACCGAGATACCTGCGTTCATCGCCGGACGAATACCGGAGTTAAACAGGTTGGTCTCAAGGAAGATCTGACCATCGGTGATGGAGATTACGTTGGTCGGTACGAAAGCCGATACGTCACCAGCCTGAGTTTCGATGATTGGCAGAGCCGTCAAAGAACCGGTCTTACCTTTCACTTCACCGTTGGTGAACTTCTCAACGTATTCAGCGTTTACGCGGGAGGAGCGCTCCAATAGACGGGAGTGCAGATAGAAAACATCACCCGGATATGCTTCACGTCCTGGCGGGCGACGCAGCAACAGGGAGATTTGACGATACGCAACGGCTTGCTTAGACAAGTCATCGTATACGATCAGGGCGTCTTCGCCACGGTCACGGAAGTATTCACCCATGGTTGTACCGGCGTAAGGTGCCAAGAACTGCATGGATGCAGGATCTGCAGCACCGGCGGCTACCACAATGGTGTGGTCCATCGCGCCATGCTCTTCCAATTTGCGCACAACCGCAGCAATGGAAGACTGCTTCTGGCCAACCGCGACGTATACGCATTTGATACCAGAGTTTTTCTGGTTAATGATCGCATCAATCGCAACGGCGGTTTTACCGATCTGACGGTCACCGATGATCAGCTCACGCTGGCCGCGGCCAACGGGAACCATGGTATCGATGGCTTTCATACCCGTTTGTACCGGCTCGTCAACAGACTGACGTTCGATAACACCCGGTGCTACTTTTTCAACGGGATCAGTCTTAGTGGTTCCCAGATCGCCTTTTCCGTCAATCGGGTTGCCCAAGCCGTCTACAACACGGCCCAAAAGCTCCGGGCCAACCGGTACTTCCAGAATACGGCCGGTGCAACGTACTTTCTGGCCTTCGGCCAGATCTTCGTAGTCACCCAGTACCACGGCGCCAACTGAGTCGCGCTCAAGGTTCAACGCCATACCGAATACGCCATTGGCGAATTCGATCATCTCGCCGTACATAACGTCGGCCAGACCGTGGATTAGCACAATGCCGTCTGCTACAGACAGGATGGTGCCTTCATTTTTTGCTTCAGAAGAGATGTCGAGTTTCTCGATTCTCTTTTTGATGATGTCACTGATCTCGGATGGATTCAGTTGCTGCATGCCTTTGTCCTCAAACCTTTTGCTGAAATCAGGAGCCCAGTGCTTTAGCCATTTTGGCCAGCTTGCCACGGACTGAAGCGTCAATAACCAAATCGCCGGTATTCACCACCACACCGCCGATCAAAGTACGATCGACAGAGGTTTCCAAGGCGACTTTACGCTCTAGTTTTCCGGACAATGCTTCTGCCAGCTTTTGCTGCTCATCGGCGGTCAGTTCATACGCCGTGCTCACCTTCATATTAACTGTGCGCTCAAGTTCCGCACGGTAGAAGGCAAACAGGGTTGAAATTTCCGGCAGCAGCGCTAGGCGCTTGCTTTCAGCAAGAATCAACAGGAAGTTTCTGAGTGCTTCAGGCATCTGTTCTTCTGCAGTATCGAAAAACAGCTCTGCCTTGCGTTGCTCAGACAGGCCAGGATTGGCCAGGATTTTCTTCACAGCGTCGTCCGCCGCCAACAAACCAACAAAGGCAAGTGCCTGATCCCAGGAATCAACGGCGTCTTGCTCTTTAGCGGCGTCAAAAACGGCTTTCGCATAGGGCCGGGCTAACGTTATCAGTTCTGCCATGGGACCCTCGCTTAGAGTTGTGCGGCCAGCTTGTCCAGCATCTCGCTGTGAGCTTTGGCATCGACAGAGGTTTCCAGGATCTTCTCGGCACCGGCAATGGCAAGCAATGCCACTTCTGTCCTAAGTGCGTCGCGAGCCTGAACACGCTCCTGCTGAATTTCCGCCCGGGCCTGCTCAATGAGCTTTTCACCTTCTTTGCGAGCATCGTCTTTTGATGCTTCCACAATCTGGGCGGCGCGCTTGTTGGCCTGATCAATAAGAACAGCAGCTTCTTCTTTGGCTTGCTGCATTTGCTGGGCTGCCTTTTCCTGAGCTAGCTCAAGATCCAGTGAAGCCCGGTCAGCAGCAGAAAGACCATCAGCAATTTTCTTCTGGCGCGCTTCCATGGCTGCCGTAATTGGCGGCCATACATACTTCACGCAGAACCAGACGAAAATAGCGAAGGCAATCGATTGCCCTATTAACGTAAGGTTTATATTCACGGCAATATACCTCTTGCTATTCGTTGCGTGCTGGAAACCGAAAAACCGGGCGCCAGCCTCTGATTATCAGAGTAGCGCCCGCATCTCTGGTCTGTGTTAGCCAGCAACAACGAAGATCAGGTACATCGCGATACCAACACCGATCATCGGAACGGCGTCCAGAAGACCAGCCATGATGAAGGTCTTTACCTGCAGTTGGTTAGCCATTTCTGGCTGACGAGCGGTTGCTTCAAGCAGTTTTCCGCCCAGGATACCAAAGCCAATACCGGTGGCCAGTGCGCCCATACCGATGATGATCGCTGCTGCAATAAATACCATTTCCATTGAGAACTCCTCAGTTTTTCAGATAGTTAAGGGTTTGCTTTTTAACGGGTAAATCAGTGATCTTCGTGCGCCGCCGCAAGATAAACTATTGTCAGCATGGTGAAAATAAACGCCTGCAGCGGAATTACCAGAATATGGAAAATGGCCCAGGGCACGTTCAGAGTCCACTGCGCCCACAATGGCAGCAGTGCAATCAGAATAAACACAACTTCACCGGCGTACATATTACCGAACAGACGCAACGCCAGGCTGATGGGCTTAACGATGAGTACCAGAATTTCCAGTACAAGGTTCACCGGAATCAGCGCCCAATGGTTGAACGGTTGCATGCCAAGTTCTTTAGCAAAACCGGTAACACCTTTTATTTTCAGGCTGTAGAAGATAATCAGCAGGAACACGCCAATAGACATACCAAAGGTCGCATTGGGGTCTGTGGTAGGTACGATCTTGAAGTACTCAAGCCCCATAGCGTGTGCAATAGTTGGAATGTAATCCACCGGAATCAGCTTAAGCACGTTCATTAGCAGTATCCACACAAAGATGGTCAATGCTAATGGTGCAATCAGGGGATTACGGGCATGAAAGCCGTCTTTTACCAGATTTTCAATGAACTCTACGGTGACTTCTACCAAGTTTTGCAAGCCACCTGGGACGCCTGTAGTGACGCGTTTGGCCACGAAACGGAATAGTCCCAAAAACAGGACACCCATTGCGATCGACCAGCCTAGGGTATCTACGTGGATAGCCATGAAGCCCATATCTGATGCTTCCTGCGCAGTGCGAGCGAAGGTCCAGCCAGACTCACTCATCACGCTGCCGTCAAAACGCTCATAGCCAGCATCAAGCTTGCCATAGGTCAGATTTTGGAGGTGGTGCTTTATATACTCTACTGGGGTATCAGCCATTCTGCTCTCGTCCCATCATCGCCGTGGTTGCGGCCGTATCAGCCAGCGCAACGCGCCACCTGCTAAGACCATCACAGCAAAAGTGAATAACAGAGCCGGAACGTATACCGGCTCCATTAAAGTGAAAACGGCCGCGAAAAAAATTGCGGTAAGGGCGATTTTGGTGGTTTCCGCCCTGAACAAATTCCCCACCATCAGGTGCGCATTACGGGCGCCCTGGTCACGATAAACCCGATTTACAAACCAGGCATTTGGCACTATAAAGATAAGACCGCCGATAAATGCGGAATAACCGGCCAAAACACTGTGAAGTGACCATAGAAGGCTGATAATGAACAAGCCTGTAAACTCTATGATCAGCCAACGGGCCAAGGGAACGTGGGTGATTCGAGATTGCCGAAATTTCATATCACCGCCATCATTCCAATCGCGCGAAATTATATGTTTTAAGCACTTGTTGTTCAACCAGACTCTGCACGAAATCTGGCCAAAACATACTCAAACTAGCGCTAAGAATCACCATTTACCACACAACTTGTGGTTAGCGCCTGTTGTGGTCACGACATCTGGTGGTTATGGTACTTTCAGCCGATATGCTGATTTTAATGTCCAATTAGCGGATATGACCAAGAATACCGTCCAACTCGTCCAGTGAACTGTACTCAATCACTAACTTACCCTTGCCGCGCTGACCGTGGGCAATCGATACTTTTGCCCCCAAACGTTCGGCAAGGTCATCTTGCAAGGCACGAATATTGGGGTCTATGGCACCGGTTTTTGCAGGTGTTCCGGCTTCTGCGTTTTGCTGAATCCGACGCACCAGATCTTCAGTCTGGCGCACGGACATGGATTTTGCGACAACCTGCTTCGCAACCTGCACCTGCTGCTTCGGTGAGAGCGTCAACATGGCCCGGCCATGACCCATTTCCAAGTCACCGTGTTCCAGCATTAACCGTACATCTTCGGTCAAGCCAATCAGGCGCAGTAGATTGGTAATAGTGGTGCGGGACTTCCCAACGGCTTCGGCTACCTGAGCTTGGGTTAAACCAAATTCTTCCTGCAATCGTTGGAGTGCGAAGGCCTCTTCAATGGGGTTGAGGTTTTCCCGCTGGATATTTTCAATAAGCGCCATGGCAATGGCAGCTTCGTCTGGCACATCGCGAATGATGGCAGGAATACTGTCCAACTCCGCCATCTGGGTTGCGCGCCACCGGCGCTCACCGGCAATCAGCTCGTAACGGCCTTCGGCAATCGGGCGAACCACAACAGGCTGCATCACGCCCTGCTGGCGAATGGAATCCGCCAGCTCCTGAAGCGCAGCGGGATCCATATCACGCCGGGGCTGAAAACGACCGCGCTGGATCAGATCGATGGGAACCTGTCGCAACTCACCGTCGTGATCTTTCAGTTCCTGATCCAGATTAACTCTGGAACCGGCTAGCAAGGCTCCTAGCCCACGCTCGCCCAATCCTCGTTTCTTCGCCGCCATGGTATCAGTCATTCTTCCCGTTGATGGTGGTTGTGTATCTATAAAACCTAGCGAGGGGGTATGTTACACCGCAACCTGAGCCGGTGTCTTTTTTGCCCCGTGGCGACGCACCATTTCTCCAGCCAATGCCAAATAGGCAATAGCCCCTTTGGACAGCTTGTCGTACTTCAGGGCTGGCATGCCATAGCTCGGCGCTTCTGCAAGGCGTACGTTACGCGGAATAACCGCGCGATAGACCTTTTCACCAAAATACTCATTGAGCTGACTGGACACATCCAATGTGAGGCTGTTCCGAGGGTCATACATGGTTCTTAAGATGCCCTCTAGCTCAAGGTTTGGGTTCACGGATTCCTTAATTTGCTCCACGGTATTCATCAGTGCCGCCAAACCCTCTAGCGCGTAGTACTCGCACTGCATGGGTATAAGCACCGAGTCCGCCGCTGAGAGCGCGTTAACGGTTAGTAAACTTAGTGACGGCGGGCAATCGATCAAAATATAGTCGTAATCGTCACGAACGCCGTTTAGGGCAAGCCTAAGCCGGTGTTCCCGGCCAATCTCATTCATCAGCTCCACTTCGGCAGCAGTCAGGTCGCCGTTGGACGGCATAATGTCAAAGCCGGAAGCTTCTGCCGGGATAATAACTTCAGCAGCGGAGGCGCGCTTGGTCAGCAGGTCGTAGCCGGAAAGTTGCAGAACGTTTTTGTCCACGCCACTGCCCATAGTAGCATTGCCCTGAGGATCCATATCCACCAGCAGAACCCGACGTTTGGTGGCGGCCAATGAGGCAGCAAGGTTGACGCAGGTGGTGGTTTTGCCCACACCGCCTTTCTGATTGGTCACTGCAATCACGCGCGCCATGTCTTGCCTCCTTGTTCGTCAATACAGTTTCTGAAGACCGCTATTGAATACAGTTGCGGGTTACCGGGGCTAATCTCTAACTGGACTCTGATCGGGTTACCACCAGCAGGTGTCTCTCACCGCCAGCACAGGGTACTTCTAGAGAATGACTGGATGATACCTGCCAGCCTGCAGGAAGGGCAGCTACCTCATCATCCGGATACTGACCTTTCATGGCAAGGAAGCTCCCGTCACGCGCTAACAGATCACCACACCAAGCTACCAGATTATCCAAAGCGGTAAACGCCCGGCTGCTGATTTGGCTAAACGGGTGCTCGGGTTTGCAGTCTTCGGCGCGGCCATGAATAACTTCCACGTTTTTCAGGCCAAGTTCCAGAATACACTGCTGCAGGAAACGGGTTTTCTTGCCATTGCTGTCCAACAGTGTGAAACGCTTTGCAGGCAACACAATAGCCAGAGGGATACCCGGCAAGCCGCCGCCAGCACCCACATCTAACAGGTGCTCTGTAGTTACCCAAGGCAAAATACTAAGGCTGTCGAGCAACTGCCGGGAAACCATTTCGCTTTCGTCCCGCACCGCGGTGAGGTTATAGGCTCGGTTCCATTTATTGAGCAGAGCCAGAAACGCCAGCAGTTGTTGTTGCTGGTCTTCGTTGAGGGAAAGTTGCATTTGCGCCAGCCCCTCAGAGAGCTGGCGCTGCCAGAAAGATTGAGTCATAACCGCGTTCAGGCGCTCTGTTTGCGCAAAAGCTCGCGCTTCTTCAGGTGTACTAGAACCTGCGAGATTGCTGCTGGTGTAACACCCTGAATACGGGATGCCTGAGCAACCGTCTCAGGACGTACCTCTTTGAGCTTCTGCTTGATCTCGTTAGACAAGCCACCGATCACATCGTAATCCATGTCGATAGGCAACGCGGTATTCTCATTCCGGCGCAAGCGCTCAATTTCATCTTCCTGGCGCGAAATATAGCCTTCGTATTTGATTTCGATTTCCACTTGCTCTGCCACAACGGGGTCATCTGCCTGGGCAGCACCGATTTCAGCAACATGGTTGTAAACAATTTCCGGGCGACGCAGCAACTCTGCCAACGTGTGATCCCGAGTCATTGGCTGCTTGAGAAAAGCGTTGGCTCGTTCACCTGCTTCGGTAGCAGGATGGATGCGAGTAGACTCCAGACGTTTGCGCTCGGTGGCTATGGCTTCACACTTGTCACTGAATTTTTGCCAACGTTCGTCATTGACCAGCCCCAACTTACGGCCAGTCTCTGTGAGGCGTAGATCGGCGTTGTCTTCACGCAGAATCAGGCGGTACTCCGCGCGGCTGGTGAACATACGGTAAGGCTCTTTGGTGCCCATGGTGATCAGATCGTCCACCAGCACCCCAAGGTAGGCTTCATCCCGGCGCGGGTACCATTCGCTCTTTTCCTGAGCGCGCAAAGCCGCGTTGATGCCCGCCAACAAGCCCTGAGCACCCGCTTCTTCATAACCCGTGGTGCCGTTAATTTGACCAGCGAAATACAGACCCTGAATAAACTTGGTTTCGAGCGTGTGGCGCAAATCCTGAGGGTTCAGGTAGTCATACTCAATGGCGTAGCCCGGCCGCGTAATGTGGGCGTTTTCAAAACCCGGAATAGAACGCACCGCCGCAAGCTGGATATCAAACGGTAGACTGGTGGAAATGCCATTGGGGTATAGCTCATGGGTGGTTAGGCCTTCGGGCTCTACAAAAATCTGGTGCGAATCCTTGTCGGCAAAACGGTTAACCTTGTCTTCAATAGACGGGCAATAGCGCGGCCCAACACCTTCTATATTCCCCGCGAACATGGGCGAACGGTCAAAGCCGCTACGAATAATGTCGTGAGTCTGCTCGGTGGTACGGGTTACATAGCAGCATACCTGTTCCGGGTGCTGATCTCGGCTGCCGATAAAGGACATAACCGGTGCCGGGTTGTCGCCCCACTGCTCCTGCATCACAGAGAAGTCGACAGAGCGGGCATCGATGCGCGGTGGTGTACCGGTTTTCAGGCGGCCTACGTTAAAGGGCAACTCTCGTAACCGCTGCGCCAGCGCGTTGGCGGGTGCATCGCCTGCGCGCCCCCCGGAATGCTGCTGCATGCCAATGTGAATAACCCCGCCAAGGAACGTGCCGGTAGTCAGTACCACTGTTTTAGCATTGAACCGGATGCCGGTCTGGGAGACCACACCGATCACCTGATCGTTTTCCACAATCAGATCGTCTGCCGCCTGTTGGAACAGGGTGAGGTTTGGCTCGTTTTCGAGCGTATGGCGAATCGCAGCCTTGTACAGAACTCGGTCTGCCTGAGCGCGGGTAGCCCGCACGGCCGGACCTTTACGGCTGTTAAGCACGCGGAACTGTATACCTGCAAGATCGGTTGCCTGAGCCATGGCGCCGCCAAGGGCATCGATCTCTTTTACCAGATGACTTTTACCTATACCTCCGATGGCCGGATTACAGGACATCTGGCCCAGCGTTTCAATGTTGTGGGTCAACAGCAGGGTTTGGGAGCCCATGCGTGCCGCCGCAAGTGCGGCTTCGGTACCGGCATGGCCACCACCAATGACAATAACATCGAAACGGGTCGGAAAATCCACAGCTCACCTCGGAAATCGGGGGATAAAATCAGGGCGGGGAGTATAACGTTTCACTTGAGAAATTGCAGTCAGAATGTGCAATTTTTAACCAGAAGCGACGATAGATTATATTCGTTAAATCTTGAATCCCTAGACAATGGTCTAGTCTCTGCTGCTTTTCGCAGTTTGGAGAACATAAATTACCGGCTTTTCATAGGCTTGGGCAACTCTCCTCACAAAAGTTTTCAATAAAGTTATCCACAAAAACTACTACTCACCAAGAAGCCTTTATTGACAGACAAGACCTTGTTTTAATTGTATTTATTAAAACCTATTCAGAGCTTGTCCGCAGCTTATCCCAATAATTATCCACAGACTCTCACCCAGCTTTATGCCTCAGGCGCCACACGGCTATGAGCACAATCCCGTTAACCAACGACAACAGCAGGAAGAAGCCCGGAATAGCTACGTCGAGAATGCCGAGCACCACTATGCCCGTGAGCGCACTCACCACCATGAAGAGTGCGTTAATCACATTCAGTGCAGCAATAATACGTGCCCGCTTGTTTGGCGGGGTTTCATGCTGGATAAATGCATAAAGGGGCACGATGAATAAACCACCGCACACCCCAATGCCCACCAAATCAAACAATACCCGGATGTAAACCGGGTCAGTCATCAGCGTCCACCAAGTCGAA
Source organism: Marinobacter salexigens (assembly GCF_018860765.1). Taxonomy (GTDB): domain Bacteria; phylum Pseudomonadota; class Gammaproteobacteria; order Pseudomonadales; family Oleiphilaceae; genus Marinobacter; species Marinobacter salexigens_A. The sequence continues at coordinate 637,735 of NZ_JAHKPV010000001.1, read as the reverse complement.
GGTTGCGGGTTCACTGGCACTGCAAAAAACAGATCTACTCCCAGCAGAGTCAGGCCAAGGGCTCCCCATGGCACAGGCGCAAGCGTGATGCGATGTTTAGTAAGCCGTTCGCACATCATGGAGCCGATGGAGATACCCACAATAAACATAGACAACAACAGAGTGACAACGGTTTCATCACCCTGAAGGTTGCTGTAGGCAAAGCTGGGGAACTGGGTGAGATAGGCGGCACCCAAAAACCAGAACCAGGAGATAGCCAAAATGGCCCAGAGCACAGGCTTACGCTCAGCGGCGACACTCATCAGATGCCAGGTTTCCAGAATCGGGCGGAACGGGATCACTTGCTCGCTACTAGCTATGCCAGTTTGTGGCACTTTTCGAGCCGCGAGATAGCCTACAACCGCCATTGCCACCACACCGACTGCTGTAAGTTTGGCCGCCGCCTCAAGACCCATCAGTACACCAGCAGCTATGGTTCCAAGCAAAATGGCCACGAAAGTGCCCATGCTCACTAGGCCATTACCGCCCACCAGCTCGTCGTCACTCAGTACCTGCGGCAAAATGGCGTACTTTACCGGCCCGAAGAACGTGGATTGGGTGCCCATCAGGAAAAGCAATATCAATAAGCCTTCGTACCAACCAAACCAGAGCGCCAAAGCCGCCATGGCCATAATGCCTATTTCGGCCAGCTTAACCTTGCGAATTATGGCCGACTTCTCGTAACGGTCTGCCATCTGGCCTGCAATGCCGGAAAACAGGAAAAACGGCAAGATGAACAAAAAAGCTGCCAGGTTAATCACTGTATTAACCGAAAGCCCCATCAAACCGGTGGTCTGGTAGGCAATCAGCAGCAGCAGCGCGTTTTTATAGAGATTGTCGTTGAAGGCCCCGGAAAACTGGGTGAGATAAAACGGCAAAAAGCGCCGCTGCCCCAATAAACGGAACTGACTGTGTATGGCCATGTAAGCATCCGGGTTGCTAGGTTTCGCTTCAGTCTAACGAATTTGCCTGAGGCAGAGACGCTTGACGTTCCAACTCATGCTCAACCGCATTTGCCGATTTGGCAAAGCCAGCCAGCAGATTATAGAGCACCGGAATGATAAACAAGGTAAGTGTGGTCGCAAAGATCAGCCCGCCCAGAATCACCATACCTATCGCCGCCCGGCTTTCCGCACCGGCTCCCGTCGCTATAACCAGAGGCACTGCACCAAAGACGGTGGATATAGTGGTCATCAACACGGGCCGGAAGCGCAAGGAGGCTCCCTCCAGAATTGCATCCTTCACCGCGTAACCTTCATCCCGCAGTTGGTTGGCAAACTCTACAATCAATATGCCGTTTTTTGACATAAGCCCCAACAGCATGATGATCCCTATCTGGCTATATATATTCAGGCTAATACCGCTCCACCACAACGCCAGCAGTGCACCGGTTACCGCCAATGGCACCGGAAGCATGATGATGAGCGGGTGAATCCAGCTTTCAAACTGGGCCGCCAACACCAGAAATACGATAATAAAGGCCAAACCAAAGGTGACATAAATCGCCGAGGACGATTCCTGGAATTCCCGGGACATGCCCCGGTAGCTCACCCTTGCTTCGGGCGGCAGGTTATCCACAGCCAGATTGTTCAGGTAAGTCAGTGCCGAGCCCAAATCGTAGCCATCTCCTAACGACGCGCTGACTACCACAACCGGCAGTCGGTCGATACGGCGTAAATCTGGGTTTGCGCCAAGCTCGTCAACCGTTACCAGAGCCTGCAGGGGTATGAGTGTGCCGCCCTCTCTAGGCCGCAGAAAGATCTGCCCTAAATCAGCTGGCGTAGCACGGTCGGCGTCGGCCGCCTGCACAATCACATCGTATTCGCGGCCACGATCCTGATAGGTGGTCACCTGCCGGGATGCCAGCATGGTTTGCAGCGTCAGGCCAACATCCTCGATGGTGATATCCAGATCGGCCGCCCGCTCGCGATCAATTTTCAGGAGCAACTCTGGCCGGGTGAGTTCGAAATCCGTTTGCACGTTTAGCAGATCCGGATTTTCCTTAGCCAAAGCAACGATTTCCTCACCCCAAACTCGGGCGGATTCGTAATCCGGGCCAGCAATAACAAATTCTACCGGTTGGCTAAAGCCTCTCTGGCCCAGCCCCGGCGGGTCTATGGCTACAATCCGCATCCCTGCAACATCACGCAGTTTGTTGCGTATTTCACTGGTAATCTGCTGCTGTTTTATGTCCCGCTCTTCCCATGGCGCAAGGCCCATGATCATGAAGGCGTTGTCTTCCTCGTTTCGGAACCCGACAATAGAAAGCAGGCGACTGGCGACACCGGATTCCAGATAGGGTAGAAGTTTCTCTTCAGCCTTGCGTGCGTAATGGTCAGTAAACTCCACTGTGGAGCCCCGAGGGGCATTAGCGGGCATAATGATAACGCCTCGGTCTTCCGTAGGTGCCAATTCCTGAGGCAATTGCGGGTAGATAACTACAGCAACAACCAGCCCCACAAGCCCCAAACCCAGCACTAAGCCCGCCTGATTGAGAGAGAATCGCAGCAGACGTTCATAGCCGTTAGTAAGGCCGTTCAGCACTTTCTCGCTTGCTGCCCAAAACCGATGCCCTTCCGCACTCTCGGGACTGTGTCTGAGCCACTTTGAACAAAGCATCGGGGCAAGGGTAAGCGCCACCAGACTGGACACCACCACCGCTGCTGCCAGCGTAAAACCAAACTCCGCAAACAGCCGCCCAATGTTGCCCCCCATAAACGAGATGGGCACAAACACCGCCACCAACGTCAGCGTTGTAGCAATAACCGCGAAGGCCACCTGCTTGGCGCCGCGATAAGCCGCCAGCAACGGCGGCTCACCTCCATCAATACGACGCTGAATGTTTTCCAGCATCACTATGGCATCGTCCACCACCAGACCAATGGCAAGAATCACCGCCAGCAAAGTGAGTACGTTAACCGAAAAGCCTAGAAATCCGAGGCCAATAAAGGCACCGATCACTGCTACAGGAATGGTTACGGCGGGAATCAGGGTTGCGCGCCACGAACGCAGAAATAGGAAGATCACGAGAATGACCAGAGACACGGCAATGGCCAGAGTGGTCATTACCTCGCTAATGGAAGCGCGGATAAAAATGGATTCATCGTAGCTTTCGGTAATAGAGATTTCCGGGGGTAGGGTTTCCCGTATTTTGTCCAGCTCAGCTCGGACAGCATCCGATACCGCCACAGTATTGGCCTTGGATTGGCGAATAATACCCATGCCGATGGCCGTTTGGCCGTTGGCCCGCAAACGTCCAATATCGGACTCCACGCCCATGTGCACATCCGCAACTTCTCCAAGACGCAGCAATTGATTGCCATCCCGGCGAATCACCAGTTCACGGAATTCTTCAACTTTGGTCAGGCGGCCTTCTGTGCGAACGGAAAAGTTGCGCGTGGAAGAATCTACCGAACCCGCCGGTAATTCCACGTTATTGGCACGTAATGCCCGCTCTACCTCGGCCACGGTAATATCCCGGGCGGCCAGACGCTCCCGGTCGAGCCACACGCGAATGGCATAACGGCGCTCGCCACCAATGCGCACATCGGCAACGCCGTCCACCACAGCCAATCTATCTGCCAGAACCCGGTCCGCATAATCACTCAGTTCGGCACTGTCCCAGACCTCGCTACGCAAAGTTACCCACATCATCGGGCGGGCATCGGAATCCGCTTTGCGGATAATGGGTGGGTCCGCCTCGTCCGGCAGCTGGTTGGCAACTCGGGATACCGCATCGCGCACATCGTTGGCGGCGATATCTACATCCCGGGAAGTGGAAAACTCGATACTGGTGCGGGAATCGCCTTGTTCGGTAGAGGATTCAATGGTCCGAATCCCTTCAATACCACTAATCGCCCCCTCGATCACTTGGGTAATCTGGGTGTCCACCACATCGGCGGCAGCGCCGGTGTAATTCGTGGAAATCGACACTATGGGCGGGTCAATATCAGGATATTCACGCACCGGAAGGCCCATTAGGGCAGTCAAGCCAAACACCACAATCAGCAGGCTGAGAACCGTGGCAAAAACCGGGCGTTTTATGGAAATATCTGAAAGTATCACCGCTTACGACCCCACAACACTGGTGAACCGATTATCGGGAATGGCGGTTTCATCATCCACTACCCGGATACGTTCACCACTGCTCAGCCGATCCTGGCCGGTTACAATCACTTGGTCATCGGCCGTTAGTCCTTCAGCAACTTCCACGCTCCCGGGCATGCGCGCACCCAAGGTGACGTTCACACGTCGGGCAATTCCATCTTCCGCAACAAACACATATTTCTCTGCACCACGGAGCATCACCGCCTGCTCCGGAATAACCAGAGCCTGCCGTTCACGCAAGGTCAGGCTCACAGACATGAATTGCTCCGGGCGCAAACGGCCCTCAGTATTATCGATAAGCGCGCGGACCGGTAAAGAGCGGCTTAGCTCGTCAATACGGCTGCCCAACTCAACCAGTACGCCACTGAACATCAAGTCGGGATAGGCGGACGATTTGCCCTGCACTTTCTGGCCGGGGCTGATCTGGCCAAGAAAGCGCTCGGGAACGGAAAAATTGAGTTCCATGCGAGAGGTGGCATCCAGTGTGGTTACCCGTGTACCCGCCGTTAAATATGCACCAATGCTAATATCACTTAGGCCTGTTACACCGGCAAACGGCGCTTCTATAAGGTGGTTTTCAAGCCGAACACGGGCCGCGGCATGCTGGGCTTCAGACACTTCTACGGCTGTTCGGAGTTCATCCACCAAAGACTGGGAAATACTGTTTTTGTCTCTCAGACTCCGGGCGCGCTCGTATTGGCGCCGGGCGTCTGCCAGTTGCGCTTCGATAACACCCAGATCTGCCCTTGCCTGCCGATCATCCAGCCGCAACAGCACATCACCCTGCTTCACCTGCCGGCCGGATTTCAGGTTGATCTCCATCACACGGCCGCTTGTTTCTGTGGTTAACTCAACGGCATTCACCGCTTTCAAGTTACCAACCGCCGCTACCTGATCGCGCACGGTGTCGGTTACTGGAAGTACAGTGTTAACTGCACTGGCTGGTCGCTCTTGGGCAACTTGCTCCTGCACCGGGCCAACGAAGTTGCGATAAGCCAGAGCACCACCAACTGCCAATACCACCAGCAGCAAACCGATCAACCATTGCTTCAACATAAAATTTTCCAGCAGACAGACCGGCTAATGCCGGGTGTTATTTTTTCTGAATCACAAGTACAAGCTCACCGACATCAACCCCCCATTTGCTCATAGTGGTTTGGTTGATCAAGGTATCGGGCGTAACAAGATACATCCAGTCGTCCATTCGCACATCCACAGTTCCATCACCATAGGCTATGCGAAGCACATAATTCATATGAATGGTATTCCCACTCCACCGCATGGTGCCGGGCTCTACCACATCGCCCGCCTCGGCATGATAGCTATCGGCAGTATCCGAAGGCGTTAGGGTCCAAATCCGGGTTTGGACTTCGCCGTCATCAAAACGGAATTCTTCATCCAGCGTACCCACCCCAGTGTTGTCCCAAGATGCTGAAATATCCGCATCAAATGTGCGAATCACTTCACCGGACATGTCCTTGACCACACCACGGGCACTAAGTTCACCGCTAAAAAAGTTTTCTGGAACAAGCTTGGGGCCACGCTCTGCGTAGTCGGTTAAAGCTGGCCCGGAACACCCACTCAACAACCCCAAAACCGTTATAAAAATGAGTATAGAGCGCTTACCTATTTTGGGAATCATAGAACGCGAGTTTTGCATCTTTTTTACACTAGCCATAGGGCTCTCCAAAGGGCTTTTTAAGTCAGAAATTCCATCAAAAATTCACAGTTCAACGCGTGTTACTTAAATACGCCCAAGGGTGGGTCTTCGATCAAAAGATACTTAAGGCAGAGCTCATTAACTGTCTTTATTGACATTGCGTTGGGCGCTTTTCGTCAATGGAAGCCGAAGCGGAATGCCGTAAAACAACAACCAACTTTGCAATGAATAGCCCTACTTTCAGATTTTCAGACCTGTACAGAGGATTAATTATGCCGGTATACAAGGCGCCTTTGCGTGACATGAAGTTTCTGCTTAACGACGTGTTTGATTACCCAAAACACTACGCCTCTCTGGCCAGTGGGGAGAACGCAACCCCGGATATTGTTGACGCGATCCTCTCCGAGTGCGCTCGCTTCTGTGAAGAACAGCTGAGCCCCCTTTACCAGCCTGGTGATGAAGAAGGCTGTACGCTTAAAGATGGCGAGGTAACCACCCCGAAAGGCTACAAAGAAGCCTATAACCAATATGTGATGGGCGGCTGGCAAGGGCTCTCTGCCCCGGAAGAATTCGGCGGGCAGGGCCTACCTGCCTCCATGGGCCTGCTGAAGCAAGAGATGATGGGCACCGCGAACTGGTCGTTCTCCATGTACCCGGGCTTGTCCATGGGTGCCATGAACACCATCTTTTTGCATGGTACTGACGACCAGAAAGACACCTATCTTACGCCGATGACCGAGGGCCGCTGGGCCGGCACCATGTGCCTGACCGAGCCCCAGTGCGGCACTGATCTGGGCCAGGTAAAAACCAAAGCCGAGCCACAGACAGATGGCACCTACAAGGTTACCGGCACCAAAATCTTTATTTCTTCCGGCGACCACGATCTTACCGAGAACATTATTCACATTGTTTTGGCTCGTCTGCCGAACGCGCCCAAGGGCACCCGCGGCATCAGCCTGTTCATTGTGCCCAAGTTTGTACCCACAGCCGAAGTTGGCGTAGGTGAGCGTAACGCCGTGGTATGTGGCAGCCTCGAAAAGAAAATGGGCATTAAGGCATCTGCTACTTGTGTGATGAATTTCGATGGTGCAACCGGCTACCTGATCGGCCCCGAGAACGAAGGTCTGGAGTGCATGTTCACCTTTATGAACACCGCTCGTATCGGTACCGCCATTCAAGGTGTTGGCCCCGCTGAACTCTCTTATCAGTGGGCTCTGGACTATGCCAAGGAGCGCCGCTCCATGCGCGCACTTTCCGGTAAAAAGGACCCGGACTATGTAGCCGATAGTTTGATTCACCACGCCGATGTGCGCCGCATGCTGCTCACCCAGAAAGCCATTGCCGAAGGTGGCCGCGCCATGCTGTATGACGCTGCTCGCTTGGCAGACCATATGGTTGAAGGCTATTCCGCTGGCGATGAGAAAAAGGCAGCCAAGTACGATGACAAACTGGGCTTTTTGACCCCGATTCTGAAAGGTTTCCTCACGGAACTGGGTAACGAGGCAGCAAACCTTGGTATGCAGGTGTTTGGAGGCCACGGCTACATTCGCGAACATGGCATGGAACAGATTGCCCGGGATACCCGGATTGCCACACTGTACGAAGGCACCACCGGTATTCAGGCGCTGGATCTACTTGGCCGCAAGGTATTGCTAACCACCAAAGGTGGTGCGGTTCGTGATTTTACGGCCCGAATTGCCAATTTTGCTCGCAAGCATCTGACCGACAGCCGATTACGTCCCTTCGCTCTGGAACTGCTTAAACTCACGGCTCAGTGGAACCTACTCACGATGCGGATTATGTTTGCAGCCCGCAAAGATCGTGACGTTGTCAGTTCCGCTTCGTACGACTTCCTGATGTATAGCGGCTACGTGACTATGGCTTACATGTGGGCTCGACAAGCTGTTGCGGCAACTAATTGTCTGGATAAGGGGGGCAATGAATCAGAAGCTTTCTATAACACTAAGCTGGCAACTGCAGACTTTTATTATGAGCGTTTACTCCCCAGAGCTCAGGCACACGCAAGCAGTATGCTGAGCTCTAGTAAAAATCTGATGCAAATAAGTGCGGACGATATGGCCTTCACTGGATAAGTTATCCGGTGATTTTTGTCCCGGGTAGTTTCTACCCGGGAATTTTTATAGTGCGTGCTCGTGTCTACAGGCCATATTTCGTACCAATAGCGTCAAATATTCCGTCTTTCTTCGTGATTTCAAGAGCTTCGTTGAGCTCTTCAATAACCTCATCGGGTGTATCCGGGCTCATTGCTAGATATAGATCAACATCGTTAAACGAGAACACCGGAACCAAGCCTTCAACATCCTGTTGCGAGGCCAGATAGGGACCTGCAAGGCGCTCTGCAATCCATAGATCAATTTGACCTAAAACCAAACGCTTGGGATTGAGGTCATCACTGTCAATCACAGACACATCATATCCACGTTTAAGGAGGTACTCGCTACGGACATCATTGCGATAGCCTCCAATGGTTTTCCCTTTTGCATCCTCAAGCTTTTCCATTGTAAACGTGCTTCCCGGCGGCGCAAAAACCGTCCAAAGATTCTGCGCCAATGGCCCAACCCACTTGAACAGGGGCGCGCGCTCTTCCGTGTAAGTTGTGCAGAAAATACCATGGTTAGCTTTCGACAAAGCCCGGTTATAGCCATAATTCCAGTTACGCAATTTGATAACGTAATCCAAATCCGTGGCTTGCAAAATGGCTTTCACCATTTCTGTGCAAATGCCATCGATACTGTTTTCATTGTGCTCAAAGGCACGCCCAGTCGCACTCATATTGTACGGAGGGAAGTTCTCAGTATAGAGGTACAACTTTTCCGATGCGGAGGCAGGCACCGCCGCCAAGCTCCCGAACAAAGCCAGCATTAGCGCTATTAGACGAACACCTTTACACACAGATACTCTCCTTCTATCTCTCACAATCTCTAGAAAACGTCCCGAAACATGACCTCTCGACACATCAGAAAGCAAACTACGAAAGTGTAGTTCAAGACGAGTAGAGTTTGTATTTAAAGGTGTATCGTTATGTAAAACAGCATTCGGAGGTGTGGATATGGCCAAGTTAGAATGGCTCTGTCACCCCGAATAAGCAGAGTTCGGAATAACAGAGCCAAACAAATTTTAACTCATTGCTTAGCTCACTGCGGCGCGACCATGGATTCCGGTTTCGGGGTATCGTCGGTGCTTGGTGGCAGCTCAGGATATCGTACTTCGGGGATTTTTCCTGTCAGGGTTTTCAGGAAAGCAGTGATGGACTTAACTTCCCCATCATTCAGTTCTGCTCCCAATTGAGCGGTACCCATAACAGCAACAGCTTCTTCCAGACTCCAAACTGCACCAGAGTGGAAATAAGGCGCGGTCAGCTCGATATTCCTCAGAGGAGATGCCCTAAATACATATTCATCAGAAGCGGTCGAGGTTACTGCAAAACGGCCTTTGTCGCCGGTAGGCAGAATGTCGGCACCAGGTTTGGTCACCAGACCAAACGGATAGTATGCCTGACCGCCCAGATTAACGCCGGCGTGGCAGGCCACACAGCCCTTATCCATAAACAGCGCCAATCCTTCCTGTTCCTGCTCGTTCAAGGCTGTTTTATCACCACGCAGGAATTTGTCAAAATCGGCATCCGGCGTAATCAGCGTTGCTTCATAGGCCTCAATTGCTATAGCCATATTGTTGAAAGTTACCGGGTTATCCTCACCGGGAAAGGCTTGGCCAAACTTCTCAACATAAGCTGGCATGCTGGACAGGGTTTTTACCACGCGCTCCGGCGTGCTGCTCATCTCTACGCCCGCCTGAACCGGCCCTTTCGCCTGCTCCGCAAGGTCCGCCGCCCTGCCATCCCAGAACTGGGCAGCGTTAAAAACAGCGTTGAATACCGTAGGCGAGTTTCGTGGCCCCTTCTGCCAACCGTGGCCGATAGAAACAGGAAGGTAATCGTGCCCACCCATGCCTACGTTATGGCAGGTATTGCAGGAAATCAGGTGGCTTGCAGACAAGCGGGGCTCGAAAAATAGCATTTTGCCAAGCTCAAGTTTTGCTTCGGTCAACTCATTGCCATCAATAACTGGTGGATACTGGGGTATCGCCGAAAACATGTCCCGCGCACGATCCTGCAAGTCCACCGCCATTGCGGTTCCTGCAGTAATACCCAGACTGACAGCGATAGCCAATTTAAGTGTTTGCCGTTTCATTTTTCTGCTCTCTCATTTGCGGGTAGTTACTACATCTCAAGCTATCAGAAGATTAACTTTTGTAAATGAAAGGAGCACGGCAGGCGGCATTACGTGTAACAAAATTGACGACTGTCAAATTCAGGAATTCAACGCATGGTTTTATTAACTCAAGCCTCAAGCGGGTTATTCACGAAACCGTTGTATAAATGATTCAGATTCCGCGATGGATGCTTCCATGTCACGAACAAGGCTATCTACATCCTGTCGAATCTGCCCCAACTCGTCCTCGAGGGAACCTATCGCCTGAGCGTTAAGGTTATGCTTCAAAAAAAGCACCTGATCTTCAAATGCTTCGAGCACAGGGTCCATACGCTTTTCAACCTGATGCATTCGGGTAATTAAGCTGCTGTATAACTTGCGGGTCTCATCTAGCCTTCGCTTACTGGTGTTCCTAAGTGAGGCACTTTCGTACAGATCCAGTTCATCTTCCCACTCTTCGAACAAGGCTTCGGATACATCTTCAACCGCTTCGATACGATCCCGTACCTTATTTGCCGATTTAAGGCTGTCATCATAAGCGTCACTGATGACATTATATTTTTCCTGTAGCGTAGTTTCTGGCGTGTCCACCACGCTCTGGAAGTGTTCCAGAGACGAGCGGAAGGTTTCGCGGGCATCACTCTGGGAATCTCTAGCATCCCCCACCCTATCCACCAGAATATCGCGTTTTTCAACGCCGAACTTTTCCATCGTGCTGTAATACATTGAACTGCAACCACCGAGTACCAGCACCAGACCAATTAAGCCGGTTAGCCGGGTGAATAAAGAAGCTTTAGTGGTTTCGGTAAACATGGTTTGAATCAATCCTTTGGTGACTGGGCGTGGTTGTTATACTGCAAGCTTAATCCCTGACGCAAATGCTACAAAATAATGACAGAGCAAACTACTATCCCACACTGCCCCTGTGGCAACCAGAGCCCATACGCAGACTGCTGCCAGCGCTACCACCAAGGCGCAATTGCTCCCAATCCCGAAGCCCTAATGCGCTCACGTTTTAGCGCATATGTGCTGAAGCTGGAGGACTACCTGCGCACAAGCTGGCACCACAGCACTCAGCCAGCAGAACTGGATCTAGACAGATCACCGGACTGGGCATCGCTGCGTATTCTGGAAAGCAGCGAAAGTGGCGATAAGGGTCGCGTACACTTTCAAGCCATTTACCGACTCAACCCCGGGTGGGGCTTCCTACAAGAGGATTCGGAGTTTGTGCGGGAAGATGGGCGCTGGGTTTATCTACAGGGGGAACCGCAAGAAGGTATTTTAAAGCCCGGACGCAATGACCCCTGCCCATGTGGTAGCGGCAGGAAGTTTAAGGCGTGTTGTTTGTGAGGTTTTTGGTTTTACTTCCCGATACAAAACGACCCAAAAATCTTCCCAAGCAGTTCATCCGGCGTAATCTGCCCGGTAATTTCACCAAGCGCATCCTGAGCCGCCCGTAAATCTTCGGCCAACAGCTCGCCAGCGCCATAGCCCTCAAGCTGAGCCTGACCTTGAAGTAGGGATTTACGAGCGCGCTCCAATGCATCCAAGTGCCGCCGCCGAGCTAGAAAGCCACCTTCGGTCGTACTGGCAAAACCCATACAGTGTTTAAGGTGATCCCTAAGTACCTCAAGGCCCTTTGTGGACTTGGCAGCAAGGCGTATCACCGGAGTTGCTTCTCCGGATGGCTCTGAAATCCCGACGCTCTCTCCGCTCAAATCTACTTTGTTACGAATGACGGTAACCGGCGCCGAATCTGGTAGTTGATCGATAAAATCCGGCCAGATTTCGTGGGGTGTGGTTTTATCTGTAGTGGTAGCATCCACCATCAGCAGAATGCGATCGGCTTGGCGAATTTCATCCCAAGCCCGGGCTATACCGATTTGTTCCACTTCATCCGGGCTATCGCGTAGGCCTGCCGTATCAATGATATGCAGGGGCATCCCATCAATGTGAATATGTTCTCGCAGAACATCCCGGGTGGTGCCTTCAATAGCCGTTACTATGGCCGCTTCGCGACCGGCCAGAGCATTTAGAAGGCTGGACTTCCCCGCATTGGGTCGGCCAGCAATCACTACCTTCATGCCGTCCCGTAGAATTGTTCCCTGCTGGGCTTCAGCCAAAATGCCTTCGAGTTGTTCCAGCAGTGTCTGCAGATCCGTTGCAACCTTTCCATCAGCCAGAAAATCGATTTCCTCTTCGGGAAAATCGATGGCTGCTTCAACGTAAATCCGTAAGTGCGTCACTGCTTCAACCAACGTATCTATCCGCCGAGAAAACACACCCTGCATGGATCGGACGGCGCAGCGCGCAGCTTGCTCTGAACTGCTTTCTATAAGATCGGCAATAGCCTCTGCTTGGGCAAGGTCTAATTTATCGTTCAAAAATGCCCGCTCAGAGAATTCGCCAGGGCGAGCTAACCTAGCCCCAAGTAGGCAAACTTCCCGCAACAGTACATCCAGAATGATGGTGCCGCCGTGCCCCTGCAATTCGAAAACATCTTCGCCGGTAAACGAATGGGGGTTCGGGAAAAATAGACCAATGCCTTCGTCAATTAGCTCACCGCTCTGATCCAGAAAGGCTCCGTAGTGGGCATATCTGGGCTTTGGTGTATATCCAAGCATTGCCGTGGCAATGCTTTTTGCCAGCCGGCCGGATACCCGAACAATACCGACCCCGGCCTGACCAGGTGCCGTGGCTATGGCTGTTATGGTGTCAGGCATATTGGAGATAACTGAGTTCTGGCTCATGAAGTTTGCCTCTTACACTACAGTTTACTGCATTCCTTAAACAGTAAAGGCCCCTTTACGGAGCCTTTACTGGATAGTCAATTAGCCACTGAATCAGTGTTTTTTAGTGGCCATTTCTGCTTCGATTTTCCGGGTAATGTACCACTGCTGGCTGATCGAAAGAATATTGTTTACTAACCAGTAAAGTACCAAACCAGCCGGGAACCAAAGGAAGAAGATGGTAAATACTACTGGCATCAACTTCATGATTTTCGCTTGCATCGGGTCCGGAGGTGTTGGGTTCAAGCTCATTTGCAACATCATGCTGGCGCCCATCAGGATCGGCAAAATGAAGTAAGGATCCATGACGGAAAGATCCTGAATCCACAGCATGAAGGGCGCATGGCGCAGTTGTACGCTTTCGAAAAGTACCCAGTACAAGGAGATGAATACCGGCATCTGTACAAGAATCGGCAAACACCCACCCAGCGGATTGATTTTTTCTTTCTTGTAAAGCGCCATCATTTCCTGCGACATACGCTGGCGATCATCACCGTACAGCTCTTTCAGTCTGGTGAGCTGAGGCGCAACGGCACGCATGCGGCCCATGGAGCGATAGCTGGTTGCAGAAAGTTTGAAAAATACCGCTTTCACCAGAACGGTAAGCAGGATAATGGAAACGCCCCAGTTGCCTACTAGGCTGTGGAACCATTCCATAATGATGAACAAGGGCAGTGAGATAAAGAATAGCCAGCCGAAATCCACAGTGCGATCAAGGTTGGGGGCAACGGCTTCAAGACGGTCGATGATCTTCGGACCAATATAGGCTCGGGCACCAATCTCTGTGGTTGCTCCCGGCGCTACGGTTGTTGCGGGGTAAACAAAACCCATGACATGCAATGGCCCGCGACGGGTAGTTTGGAACTGTGCCGGTTGATCTCTTTCTGGTACCCAGGCTGCTAGGAAGTAGTGTTGAAGAAATGCCATCCAGCCGTTGGTAACGGTTTCATTGATGCGCTTTTCTTCTAAATCACCAAAATCGAACTTTTCATAAGGGTCTTCCGGGGAACTTGTTACTAAGCCGAGAAACGCTTTAATGCCCATGCTGGGCCCGGAGGTGGGATCTGGTGACTGGTCACGAACGATTTTACCGGTAAAGTTTGCCTGCCAGTTTTCACTGGATTGGTTATTAATCAGATAGCGAACATCAATCTCGTAGCTGTCACGGGAAAATTGGAAACGCTTTGTGATCTGAACACCATTTTCCATGGTGTGTACCAGGTTAACGGTCAGCTCGTTTTCACCCTCAGCGAGTTCATAGCTGGTTGCTTCGGTGGCATATACAGGGGCTGGACCATTTTTTGCGCTATCTGGTCCGTTTTGGCCTATAAGACCACTTTCAAGTACATAAAACCGGTTTTCTGTGTTGTTCAGAAGCTTGAGCGGCTCCTTACTATTTAACGTTTTGTTATAAGCGAGTAGCGAACTTCTAACGAGATTCCCGCTAACACGGTCAATCTCTAGATCGAGTAGGTCAGTACGAACTTTTATATATTGGTCGCTAACCGTGACGTCAGAGTTGGTTGAACTGGATACGGTTTGATCGCTTTCAGGGGTTGCAAACTCTTCGCTAGAAGAATTTCTGGTGCTGTGAGTAGATGTTGCCGCTTCACCCGGAAGCACCATGGCATCGCTGCCCACAGAACTGTTATCTGTCTGGATGCGCCCAGTTTCTGCCACCTGCTCAGTAGGAACCGGCTGATGGTAGTCTTCGTTCCAGGCAAGCACCATCAGATAACTGACAATAGCCAGGCCGGCAAATAATACGATGCGTTGAATATCCATAGAGTTACTGTCTGGTCTGGGTTGTTATAGATGGGTTGTCAGCCTGAGGGCAACAGGATGTTGTATCGTCTGGTACAGAGTGCATCGTACCAGGTACTGGATCATACCCGCCTTCTGCCCATGGATGACATCTCGATAAACGTTTTACAGAAAGATAAAGGCCTTTCAGCGAACCATGATGAGAGATAGCTTCGACTGCATATTGTGAGCAGGTTGGGTAGTGACGGCAATGATTAGCCATAAGCGGGCTGATGGCATATTGATAAAAACGGATGGGAAAGAGAAGCAACTTGCTCATTAACCTTTTCCCTCACCGGTAGAACGAGAATCTACTGGTCGAGATGGCGGTAGCTGATGATATTTCTTAGCCAGCCGTTGCCAAAGGCTATTCAGTGAGGCCCGGACGGTTTGATTGTCCAAAACTGCAAGCCCCTGGCGTCCAAGAACAATGATATCCATTCCCGGAAGATCAGGTTGGTGACGGAACGTTTCCCGTACCTGACGTTTGATCCGGTTTCGCTGAACGGACAGTTTCAGGTTCTTTTTCGCAAACACAAGACCAATTCTGGCATGTCCGAGATTATTCGGAGTAGCCAGAATCAGAAAATTCCTGTGCGGAACCTTCATCTGTACGTCGTTGAAGACTTTGCCGTAATCAGCAGGTCGCAATAGGCGATGCGATTTCGGGAAATTCAAAGCCTTCATAAGGCGAACGACAGATTACGCAGACAGACGTGCACGGCCTTTGGCGCGGCGACGGGAAATCACTTTGCGACCGTTAGCGGTTGCCATACGGGCGCGGAAACCGTGAACGCGCTTACGCTTCAGTACGCTTGGTTGAAACGTTCTTTTCATGGTGACTATCTCACAATTCGTGTATTGGACATTCGCGTGTATTAAACATTCGAGAGTTGGCTGGAAAATTAATAGCCAAAACAGGAGCGGCATTCTATGCAAATTCGACGTTGGGTTCAACGTTTATTGGTAGTGGTTTATGCCGATGTCGAATCCGGTGGTGGCATCTGGAATTGATCGAAGCCAGATGGTCTTCGGGTACTGACCAGAATAATAGTAACTATAGGTCTTTTTAATATTCTTTAAAGAATTCTATTATTACTGTTATTACGTAGACGGTTTTCTGTGGAAAAGCCGATTTTACGTCTTAAATTCAATAATTTGCAGCATTCACAAGGCATCGGAAAACCCCACTTGAGCCCTGTGGATGAGACGATTACGGATTGTGGATAAGTTAAATTGCTAGGAGGTTCTTAAGTTATCCACCTGGAGACAAGGTAGTTGCACACAGAACTGAAGGTTGGTTGTACACACAGGGTTGTGTGTAACTTCGAAAAAGGATTTTTCTGTACACAAGCCTGTACACAAGTGTGTAATGTCATGATAAATAACATTATTAATTTCCACAGCCTGTTTATGATGAGGCATTTGCTCTTTTACTGAAAGGGCCGACAGGTTAGAATTCGTGGTCATCTTTCGGGATCGGACAGTTTTTGTCCGGTTCGAGAAACTAATGGGTTATCGGGAGCGGACTGTCGTGCCGAATAGATTGTGGCATCAATGTCTTGAAGTACTCCGGGACGAGTTTCCCGCACAACAGTTTAATACCTGGCTCAGGCCCCTTCAGTCTGATCACCGGGAAGGGCAACTGATGTTATTTGCACCTAACCGGTTTGTGATGGACTGGGTTAGTGAGAAGTATCTTCGGCGTATAGAGGAAGTACTTAAAGATTTGAACGGCGGGCAGGCCCCCAGAGTTGGGATGAAAGTTGGCTCTGCTCCCCGTGAAAGTGAGCCGGTAGTGCGCTCAGAATTGGTTCAGCGGGAGGCGAACCAGCGAACTCAGGAAGAATCCGGTGGCAAAGTCACGGAGGAGGAGCGGGGTGTCGCAGCTACCTCCGGGGGGAATCGCCAAGCCCAGCTCAATGAGTATAGGTCCAACGGTGGACGCCGCCCGGTTCAGGTAGAAGGTGATATCAAGCACCAGAGCTTTCTAAATGAAGGCTTCACGTTCGATACCTTTGTAGAAGGTAAATCGAACCAACTTGCCCGAGCCGCTTCCATGCAAGTTGCAGAAAATCCCGGTGGTGCCTATAACCCATTGTTTTTATATGGGGGGGTGGGTCTTGGTAAAACCCACCTTATGCACGCGATCGGAAATGACATCGTGCGGCGTAATCCGAACGCCAAGGTGGCCTACCTGCGATCGGAGCGGTTTGTTGCCGATATGGTAAAGGCACTGCAGCTAAACGCGATTAACGAATTCAAGCGATATTATCGGTCCGTTGACGCTCTATTGATTGACGATATCCAGTTTTTTGCCCGTAAAGAGCGGTCTCAGGAAGAGTTTTTCCATACTTTTAACGCGCTTCTGGAAGGTGGGCAACAGGTTATCGTAACCTGTGACCGGTTTCCGAAAGAAATTGTCGATATGGAAGAGCGCCTTAAATCCCGATTTGGTTGGGGGCTTACGGTAATGGTCGAGCCGCCAGAATTGGAAACGCGGGTAGCGATTTTGATGAAGAAGGCCGAGCAGACTAATGTTAAATTGAGCAGCGAAGCCGCTTTTTTTATCGCCCAAAAAATCCGTTCAAACGTAAGAGAGCTCGAAGGTGCCCTGCGTTTGGTGATAGCGAATGCCCACTTCACCGGTTCGGAAATTACCCCACCGTTTATTCGGGAAAGCTTGAAAGATCTACTTGCCCTGCACGAGAAGCAGGTGAGTATAGATAACATTCAACGCACGGTGGCCGAGTACTACAAAATCAAGGTTGCGGACTTGCACTCCAAGCGCCGAACCCGTGTAGTGACCCGGCCCCGGCAAGTTGCTATGTCGCTCTCCAAAGAGTTGACTAACCATAGTTTGCCGGAGATCGGGGATGCTTTTGGTGGCCGAGATCACACCACCGTTTTGCATGCATGTAAGAAAATCGTGGAACTTCAGGAAACGGATCCCGGTATCCGCGAGGACTATCAGAACTTTATGAGATTGCTGACTACCTGAATTCTGATTCAACGATTAAATTGGTTCAGTGAGGCGGGCGAGTTGCCCAAGCAAATAACATTCATCCTTCCAACAATAGAAAGCTGAGTGACATGAAACTGACGATCAGCCGTGAATCCCTGCTCATACCCTTGCAAAGCATTGCCGGTGTTGTAGAGAAAAAACAGACCATGCCGGTACTGTCTAACGTGTTACTGGTGGCCGAAGACAATACTTTGGTTTTGACCGGTACAAACATGGAAGTCGAGCTGGTGGGGCGAGTTACGCCTGTCCATGTCGACCAGCCTGGGCGAATTACCGTTCCTGCCCGTAAACTCTCGGATATTTGTCGGGCACTGGGTGATGAAGCGCCCATTGAGCTGGTGTTGGAAGGTGATCGCTTACATGTGCGCTGCGGTGCCAGCCATTTTACCTTGTCGACTTTACCTGCTGAGCATTTTCCCAACGTGGAAGATGAGCCTGAGAGCTTCCGCCTAGAGTTGCCGCAAAAAGAACTCAGACGCATGTTCGACGCTACCGCTTTCGCCATGGCGCAACAGGATGTTCGTTATTACTTGAACGGTTTGCTGTTTGAAGTGGATAAGGATCACGTTCGCACGGTTGCAACCGATGGCCACCGTTTGGCGATGGCGCACGTGGAGCTGAGCACGGGGTGTGCAGAGCCGCGCCAAGTGATCGTGCCGCGTAAAGGTGTTCTAGAGTTGTCACGTCTTTTGGATGATGTAGAAACGCCGGTTACGCTGGTTATAGGTGACAACCATCTGCGCGCTACGGTTGGGGCTTATACCTTTACTTCAAAGCTAATTGAAGGCAAGTTTCCGGACTACAACCGTGTGATTCCGCGGGGCGGCGACAAGGTTGTCTTAGCGGATCGTGCGACACTCAAGAATACCCTTCAACGTGCGGGTATTCTCTCCCATGAAAATATTCGTGGTGTTCGTCTCAATCTTGCCTCGAACGAACTTCAGGTATTTGCCAACAACCCGGATCAGGAACAGGCCGAAGACGCGCTACCAGTCGACTATCAGGGCGAATCCCTACAAATCGGTTTTAATGTAGGCTATTTGATAGACGTTATGAACGCGCTGGATGAAGATCAGGTCAGGATTACCTTGTCTAACCCCAACAGCAGCGCACTGATCGAATCGTACAATGATAACCGCTGTCTTTATGTGGTTATGCCGATGAGGCTATAGGAGAGGATAGATGGGCACCGTAACGAACGGAATCAAAGGCGTTCTCAGGATTGGGCAAACACTATCTGTATTGGGCCGCACCGGTGTCAAATGGGTTGGTGGTGAACGGCCCCCTGCCCCGCGCTTGTTGCGTGAGACATTTGAATCGCTGGGTGCCACCTATATCAAGCTGGGGCAGTTTATAGCCAGTTCACCGACCTTCTTCCCGAAAGAGTACGTGGAAGAGTTTCAGCATTGCTTGGATCGCACGCCTAACCTGCCGTTTGGTGTTATTAAACGGATCGTTAGGGAAGAATTGGGTCGCCCTATTGATCAAGTGTTTTCCGAGATTGATCCAGTAGCCCTCGCCTCTGCGTCGATTGCGCAGGTTCACGCTGCTCGATTGATCACCGGTGAAGATGTTGTGATTAAAGTGCAGAAGCCGGGCGTCGAGAACATTTTGCTCACCGATTTAAACTTTCTGTATATCTCGGCTCGCGTTCTCGAAACCTTGGCACCCAAGCTATCTTGGACATCCTTGTCTGGGATTGTGGAGGAAATTCAACGCACCATGATGGAAGAATGCGATTTCATCAAAGAAGCAAACAACCTAAAGGTGTTCCGAAACTTCCTTCACGATACCCACAACGAAGACGCCACTGTTCCTGTTGTTTATGAGCATTGCAGCACTCGACGTATTCTGACGATGGAGCGTTTCTACGGTGTTCCCCTTACCGACTTGGAGAGCATCCGAGGCTATGCAAAGGACCCTGAACGCACACTGATCACTGCAATGAACACGTGGTTTTCCAGTTTAACCCAGTGTGAGTTTTTCCATGCCGATGTGCATGCGGGTAACTTAATGGTTCTGAAAGACGGGCGTGTGGGGTTTATCGATTTTGGTATTGTTGGCCGCATCCGACCAGACACTTGGCAGGCAGTGAGTGACTTCATTTCGGCTGTTATGGTTGGCAATTTTGACGGCATGGCCGAGGCGATGATTCGCATAGGCATCACCAGTCAGACAGTAAAAGCTGCTGATTTGGCGGCCGATTTACGTACGTTGTACCAACAGATGGATAAAATGGTGCCTGACCATGTGCCTTACCAAGCCGATCAGGCGGAAGACGATGTGAACAGCATTCTTATGGATATGGTGAAAGTGGGTGAAAGTCATGGTCTCCACTTTCCTCGGGAATTTGCATTGCTTCTGAAGCAGTTCTTGTATTTTGACCGCTACGTACACATTCTTGCCCCAGAAATGGATGTATTCATGGATGACCGTCTAAACATGCTCCACTAAAGTAAAGGCGGTCGCCTTCACCATCCCGGTTTTGTACACTAAGGCAGCCTTTCACCTAAACCGTGAAGCGCTGCCTTTTTTCATGGATGCATTCCATTCCTTTTGTTGCCGCGACGAGCTGTGCTTTCTATGGCGCTGGTAAAACTTCATACCGAGTTTTTTCGCAACCTATCCCCTGCCGACGCTATTTCGTTCTCACCGTCTTTTAATTTGTTGTACGGCGAAAATGGCAGTGGCAAGACGAGCGTGCTTGAAGCTATTGGCTATCTTGGGCTTGGGCGATCTTTTCGGGTAAACAGGCATCAAGCCGTTGTGCAGCATGGACAGCAACGATTCACAGTATTTGGAGGGCTGGACCATGGACTTGATAGTGAAGGTAATGAAATATCAGGAGATACTCTTGCTCATCGGCTCGGTATATCACGAGATGTGTCCCAGAAGGAAACGACGCTTCGAGTAGATGGGGAAAGTGTACGAAGTTTGTCTTCTCTTGCGACGCATTTGCCAGTGTCCGTTATTGATCCCGGTGTTTTCGACATCGTAGCAAGTGGCCCCGGAAAGCGTCGGCAATTTTTGGATTGGGCCGTGTTCCACGTGGAACCTTCCTTCGCATCGAGTTGGCAACAGTGCCAGAGAGTTACATCACAGCGGAATCAAACGCTGAGAAATGGTAGACTAGACGAATCCATGCTGCGTATCTGGGATGCCCAGTACGTGGCACTGAGCGAACGGATAAGCGATGCTCGGAAACAGGCCTTTGATCAATTCAAAAGCGCCTTCGACAGTCTTGTTCACGAAGTTGATGTGAGCTGGACTAAGGGATTAAAGCTTGAGTTTTATCCCGGGTGGGACACCAGTCAGTCCCTCTTAGATGTGCTTGTCCGTCATAGGGAGCAGGAAGCACGCATGGGGCATACCCTATATGGGCCAAACCGTGCGGATATCCGCATCAAGTTTCAAGGACGACCGGTAGCGGAGACGTTTTCCCGAGGCCAGCAAAAGACCCTCGTTATCTTGATGAAAATTGCCCAGAGTATGGTGTTAAATGATCATGGAAAGCAGGTCAGCTTTCTGGTTGATGATATTAACGCCGAGCTCGATGAGAGCCACAAAAGCATGTTGGCTCGGAAGTTACAGGAATTACGCTGTCAGGTATTTATTACTGCTATTGAACGTCCCGATCCGGAGTCTTTGTGGCAGGGTAAGCAGATACCCGATTATCGAATGTTCCACGTGGAACATGGCAAATTGAAGGAAGAATAAAACCGGCCGATCTACCTTTTGCACCGCAAACATGCGGCTTAAGGAACGCGCTGGCCCTTACGCTTCAGGAGTTACCTAATGAGTGAATCGAGCTACAATTCAGCCAGCATCAAAGTCCTGAAGGGGCTTGATGCAGTGCGAAAAAGGCCAGGTATGTACATTGGCGACACGGATGATGGCACCGGCCTGCATCACATGGTGTTCGAATTGGTGGATAACTCCATCGATGAAGCTCTGGCCGGTCACTGTTCCGAAATTGGGATTATCATTCACCCAGACGAGTCCGTGAGCGTTCAAGATAACGGTCGCGGTATACCGGTGGATCTCCACGAAGAAGAGGGTGTATCGGCAGCTGAAGTTATCATGACGGTGCTGCACGCCGGGGGTAAATTCGATGATAACTCCTACAAGGTTTCCGGTGGCCTTCATGGTGTAGGTGTTTCCGTTGTAAACGCCCTGTCCTCTTCTCTCACCTTGACCATTCGTCGTGATGGTAAGGTATACGAACAGACTTATACCCACGGTGTGCCTAACGCGCCTTTGGCGCCCGTTGGCGATACCGATGCATCTGGCACTCGGGTACATTTTATTCCGTCTCCGGAAACCTTTACCCACATTGAGTTCCACTACGATATTCTGGCAAAACGCATCAGGGAACTGGCGTTCCTAAACAGTGGCGTTCGCATCCGCTTGACGGATGAACGTAGTGGCAAGGAAGAGGTTTTCGAGTACGAGGGTGGCCTACGAGCATTTGTTGAACATCTTAATACCAACAAAACGCCTATAAACCGAGTATTCCACTTCAACAGGGAACGGGAAGACGGAATCGCGGTTGAAGTTTCCATGCAATGGAACGATGCCTTTCAGGAAAATATTTACTGCTTTACAAACAACATCCCCCAACGGGATGGTGGTACCCACCTTGCTGGCTTTCGTGCGGCCCTCACGCGCTCCCTGAACAATTATATTGAACAGGAAGGATTGGGTAAGAAGGCCAAGGTAAGCACCTCCGGCGATGACGCCCGCGAAGGACTAACGGCAATTATCAGTGTAAAAGTGCCTGATCCGAAGTTTTCTTCGCAGACCAAAGATAAGTTGGTGTCCTCGGAAGTAAAAACCGCCGTTGAGCAAGAGCTCTACCAAAGTTTTGCGGAATATCTACAAGAACAGCCAAGCGAAGCCAAACTCATCGTTAACAAGATGATTGAAGCGGCGCGTGCGCGTGAAGCGGCCCGTAAGGCACGGGATATGACTCGACGTAAAGGCGCGCTGGATATTGCCGGTTTGCCCGGCAAGCTAGCTGATTGCCAAGAGAAAGACCCTGCCCTTTCTGAACTGTTCATTGTGGAGGGTGACTCGGCCGGTGGCAGCGCCAAACAGGGCCGAGACCGTAAAACACAGGCTATTCTTCCGTTGAAGGGTAAGATCCTGAACGTGGAAAAAGCACGCTTCGATAAGATGCTGTCTTCTGCTGAGGTGGGTACGCTCATTACGGCATTGGGTTGTGGCATTGGGCGGGAAGAGTTCAATCCAGACAAACTCCGGTATCACTCCATCATTATCATGACGGACGCCGACGTGGATGGTTCCCACATACGCACCCTGCTGTTGACGTTCTTGTTTCGCCAGATGCGCGAAATCATTGAGCGCGGCCACGTGTTCATTGCCATGCCACCATTGTATAAGGTGAAACGCGGTAAGCAAGAACAGTATCTGAAAGATGAGAAGGCAAAAGAGGCTTACCTCACCCAAACATCTCTTGAAGGTGCGCAGTTGTATGTGAATCCGGAAGCGCCCTCCATCAAGGATTCTGCGCTTGAAACCATGGTGAAGGACTATCAAACCGTCATGGCTATGATTGAGCGCTTGTCCCGTGCCTATCCGGCCAAGGTGTTGGAGCAAATGCTGCACAATGACACCCTGAAAGCGGAACATCTCAAAGACGAGCAAACGGTTGTTGCATGGGCCAGCCGTCTTGGCGACAAGCTGGATGTGGATACGCGTACCGGCACCAAGTACACCTTCTCTGTGGCCAAGGATAACGAACGGGAGCTTTATCTCCCTAAAGTAACCATTTATGTGCATGGCATTCCTTACGAGTATGTATTTGGCCACGATTTCTTTGATTCACCGTCGTATGGTGCTATAGCTCGCCTTGGCGAGACCCTGAACGGGCTCATCGAAGAAGGAGCATATATACAGCGTGGTGAGCGCACGCAGGCCGTACTATCGTTTGAGGGCGCACTCAACTGGCTGATGAAAGAAGCCCAACGAGGCTTGAACATTCAGCGCTACAAGGGCTTGGGTGAGATGAACCCGGACCAGCTTTGGGAGACCACCATGGACCCAGAAAGCCGCCGTATGATGAAAGTGAAGATTGAAGACGCCATAGCGGCAGACCAGATCTTTACCACTCTTATGGGTGATGATGTAGAGCCACGTCGTGACTTTATCCAGACTCATGCTCTGGAAGTAAGTAACCTCGACATCTGATCGTATTCGGATAGGTAATAAAAAAGCGGCCAGAGTATCACTACTCTGGCCGCTTTTTTTGTTGCTGAAAAACAGCTTACGTTATTGAATTAGAGCGCTATTTACCGGAAGAAGAGCCGGAGGATCTAGCCTTTTCCTTCTCCGCCAAGTGGGGCGCCATCACTTCTTCTAGGGTATAACCCGTGAGGCGACGGATGGTTCTCCACAAATAATAGAAGATAAGCATCATCATCACCATCGACGGGATAGCAATCATTGGATAACTCACGAGAGTCATCCTGCCAAGCTCTTCGTTAAAAGCCTGAGTACCGGAAGGGCTGACCACAATCCAGCGGGCCACCAAGTAGTTCATGATGGATGAAAACAAAAAGGTGCCAGCGAAAAAGTAACTGGCATTCAATAAACGCGCTTCAAACTCCTCTATACGCTCTTTTTCTTCAAGAGTTTCCTGAATCTTGTCCACATCGAGTACGTTCGGGTTATACAGAAGCGTGCGTACCAACGGGTATTTGGTACGGGTAGAAGCCAGCACAGCCAAGCCTATAATTGCAGGAATTGCCGCTTCTTTTACCGCCAGCCAACCGGCATCAAGCTCTAGCAAGCCGATACCGCCTGTTAACCCGACACTGACCAGCCCCAATAAGGCGATAAAGTTCTTCTTGTTGTAACGGATCAGTTCGAACAAACCCCATCCAAGGGGGAAGGCTAAGCCCAGGATCAGGGCGTTAACGCTACCAAGATGCTGGTCACCACTGAACTTCATTAGGATGACGGAGGGAATAATAATACTGACCAGCAGATCAACCCAAGGTCTGGGCTTGTGATCGGGCGCGGACGTGGTGTTTGGTGTCGTCATGGTTCTGCCTGATTGATGAAACTACTCCGGGCAGTATACGATGAACTCCACAAAAAAACCGAACCCGGAGGCTCGGTTTTCATTACACAAAACGAAAGGGTTTGTATTAAGCGCCGGCTTCTTTCAAGCACTCTTCAACAATCGCCAAGCCTTCTTCGAGAATATTATCCTCGATGGTAACAGGCATCAGGAAGCGTAATGTATTGCCATACAGGCCACAGCTAAGAAGGATTAGACCCTTTTCTTTGGCTTTTTTGGTAATTGCAGCAGCCAGTTCCGGCATCGGCTTACGGCTTTCCTTGCTTTCAACCATTTCGAAGGCAGCCATGGGGCCTAGGCCGCGCACATTATCCACATGGGTAAATTGTTCTTGCCATTGGGTAAAACGCTGGTTGAGCTTTTCACCTAAGCTTAGGCTCTTGCCAAGAATATCTTCATCTTTGAACACCTCGAACACGGCCAAGGCAGCCGCACACGCAGTCGGGCTGCCGGTATAGGTGCCGCCTAGCGAGTTGGGCCCGGATGAGTCCATGACCTTGTCGGTTCCAACAATAGCTGAGATTGGCATACCATCAGCCATACTCTTGGCCATAGTAATAATGTCGGCTTCAACACCGCTGTGCTCAAGGGCAAACATTTTGCCGGTACGGCCAAAGCCGCTTTGAACTTCATCTACAATCAACAGGATGCCGTTGTCGTCACAGATCTTACGCAGTGCTTTAAGGAAGCTAGTGGGAGCCGCGTAAAAACCGCCCTCGCCCAGTACCGGCTCAAGAACGATCGCAGCGGTTTGATTTGCGGGTGAATCTGCCTTCATGGTCATTTCCAAACCACGTAGGGCGTCCTCTTCCGTCACACCGTGATAGGGCACCGGATAGGGTGCACGGAATACGCTACCAGGCATGGGGCCGAAATCGGTTTGATAAGGTGCGGCCTTGCCGTTCATGGCCATGGTCATGAAGGTACGGCCATGATAGCCGCCGTTGAAGCAGATTACGTTGGTGCGGCCAGTGGCTGCACGGGCAATCTTTAGGGCGTTTTCCAGTGCTTCGGCACCGGAGTTGGCCAGCATAACTTTGGCGTGACCTTTAACCGGAGTCACTTCGCTCAGCTTCTGTGCCAGACGTACGTAGCCCTCATAGGGCATAACCGTTTGACAGGTATGCATTAGCTTATCCAGTTGGGCTTTTACCGCCTCAACCACTTTCGGGTGTCGGTGACCGATGTTAAGTACGCCAATACCACCGGCAAAATCGATCATACGAATGCCGTCTGCGTCCCAGAGTTCAGAATTGGTTGCATGGTCGGCAAACTGTTCATTGGGACTCGCCGCACCTGCTGCAACATAGCGTTCTTTGAGGGCCTGCAATTCTTTATTGCTCACTTTGCCTTTCTCCCTGTGTCTCTGATTTATCAATCTCGCTTAACAGTGTAGGGAGTCGCGGAGCCTGACACAAACCGGTGATAGAAAGTCTCTCTATTGAATATGATGAAGGCTCCGGCAGCCGCGACAACATGCCACACTCATTTTTGTGCTTAAACTGAAGATAATGGGGGGGATTTAAGTGATTAACTCAAACAAACATAAGTGAAATGGGTAAAAGGAGAATTTTGGCATGGGAAAAAAAGGGCTGTATTGCTTCATCGCAGGTAGTGTTTTACTGAGTGGCTGTGGTGGAAGTTCGTCCTCCTCTACTGAAACAGTTGTTGATGAACCAACGGAACTAACCATACCCTTCAAAGCGATGGTAGGCAGCGATCCGATGACTTGTGGCCAGACATTCACAGGTTTAGGTACCAATTCTGCCAGTGTTGAATTTGAAGATTTCCGAATGTTTATCAGCAACGTGCGTCTTGTAACGGATCAAGGAGAAGAAATTCCCTTCAATCTGGACCCGGATGCCCCAGGCCAAAACTCTCAGGTTGCTCTTCTGGATTTCCGTGATACGGCAACAGTGAACGAAACCGGTGATACGACCGACGTTTGTATATCAGGTACCGATGATAACCCAGGGTTCAAGGATACTCTTGTTGGTTCAGCCGAACTGGACCCTGAGAAGACCATCAGCCATTTCGAATTTACCATAGGTGTGCCATTTGAACAGAACCATGCCGATCAAAGCAGCGCTGAAGAGCCGTTGAGAAATCCTGGCCTTGCGAGCGGTATGACCTGGAACTGGCAGAACGGTTACAAGTTTATGGCAGCCGATGTCATCCCTGTTGGTGGTATCACTCGGCCGGACGATGCTGAATGGTCCAGTACTGCCTGGAACCTCCACCTTGGAAGCACCGGCTGTGAGGTTGGTACCTCTGATCTGGCAGATGGGGTGGCACCAGAGCCTTGCGCTGCGGATAACAGGGTAGAGGTATCTTTGCCTCTGGGGGGATTCGAGCAGGGAGCGTACGCTATCAAAATTGATTATGCCGCTCTGATATCTGGTTCCAACCTGAATCAGGATGGCGGTGGAGCGCCGGGTTGCATGTCGTTTGCAGGAGATCCTGAATGTCCTGCTGTGTTCAAGAACCTCGCGCTACCGTTCGGTGAAGAACAAAACGATGGTGGTAATCCTAACGCTGTAGTCTTTTCTATAGTTGAACGTCAGGCACTATGAGAAAGCGCCATTTGAGGGCCGGCATTCGCCGGCCTGTCATAGGTGTTGCTTTACTGATTATGCTGACGGGCTGTCTCGAACAAAGCCAGACGACGGTGGATGATCAGGGTGCCCGGGTTTCCGGTTTTGACTGGGGGCTCCCGGACCACATTCCCCTGCCCCGGGAGCCCGAAGACAACCCCATGACGGAAGCGAAATTCCAGCTTGGGCGGCATCTGTTCTATGACAGTCGGCTCTCTTCCAACGGCACAATCAGCTGTTCCAGTTGTCATCATCAGGACAAGGCGTTCAGTGATGGACTGGCGCAGGCTTCCGGGGCCACAGGGGAACGTCATCCGAGGAACAGTCAGGCTTTGGTGAACGTTGCCTGGAATAATACTCTGACCTGGGCCAACCCCAGCCTTGGAACTATCGAGAAACAGATCATGATTCCTCTGTTTGGTGACGCTCCTATTGAGCATGGGCTGAACGAGGGCAACCATGAGCAGGTGCTCCGAAGCTTGCAGGTTGAACCTGAGTACGCACGTTTGTTTGCCGAGGCATTTCCTGATCAGAGTGACGCTTTGTTCAGTGATCAGGCCTGGGACAATGTGGTCAAGGCACTTGCTTCTTTCGTCCGCGGGTTAGTTTCATTCGACAGTGATTTTGACCGAGGGGAATTGTCCGCAGAAGCTCTGAGGGGAGAGCGATTGTTCAACAGCGAAAGGCTGGAGTGTTTCCACTGTCATGCTGGGTATAATTTCACTGACGCTACCACCGATCGCCTGACCAGTTTTAATACCTTGCTATTCCACAATACCGGGCTCTACAACATCGATGGTCTTGGGGCTTATCCGGAACCAAACACTGGTCGTCATGAAGTAACCGGGAACGCCAGTCACATGGGGCAATTCCGAGCCCCCAGCTTGAGGAACGTGGCGCTGACCGCACCTTACAATCACGATGGCTCGGTGGATACGCTGGAGGATGTAATCCGCAATTACGCCGCCGGTGGCCGATTGGAAGTAGCCTCCCCCCACCCGGGCGATGGCCGTATGAATCCCTACAAAGATGGCTTCATTGTTTCGTTCTCAATTACAGAATCGGAAATTCAGGACTTGGTGGCTTTTCTGGAATCCCTGACGGACCAGGCCTTTATCTCCAACCCTCGATTCTCAAATCCCTGGCCGGATAGTGCCAATAAGGATCTGACTCCATGATTCGTTTCTATGTTCTGCTGGCTTTGCTGCTGCCAGTAACCGGCTATGCCCATTACATTCCCAAAGATGCTCAATTGGAAGTGAATGCAAGTGTGGTGGCCACCTGGCGGTCGGCCAGTCTTGTTGATGAATATGAGTTCTGGCAAATCCCCGGCACCATGATGGGCGGGCATGCTTGGCCCCAAGAGAAAGGTGTTAGTGTTGATGAGACTATGTTGTCGCTAGGCTCTCGGATCAATGAGCGGGTGTTCGCTGTCATTGAAATTGGTAGCCACGGCGGAGGTGGTGACCATACCGACGAAATAGAGCTGCAACACGCTTATCTTGGCTATACCTGTTGCGAAACCACTGGGCCCTGGGTGCTAGAAGCGGGAAAAATGTCGGCTGTTTTTTCTCCGAGTCTGGCCAGCCATGCAGCGGACCGCAGGGTCAGTGATGCTCCTTTGGTGAATGATGTATTTTTTGGCCGAGACTTCCACGATGAGGGAGTGCGCTTCTGGTGGCATGAAACCGCGGGCGTGTCTGCTGGTGTCGAGCTATGGCGCGGCACGGCCTATCCAGCCACTGATACCGGCGATACCAACTGGGATGTCTTTGCCCGCTATCAGTGGCAGGGCGAGCGCCTCACCCTATCCGGGGGCGGCTGGTTCTACCAAGCATCTGCAGAATCCAGAGCAGATCATCGCTACGGTGGCACCCATACTCATACCCCCGTGGCTCCGCCTGGCGTAACAGCGGCCCTGTTTCCAGATACTCGCTTTACCGGAGACACAGACATTACCGGTCTCCACGGCGCCATTCGCTACAACCCTGAACCTTATTGGCAGTGGGGTGTGGAGGCGGAGCTGATGCAAATGGATATGGGCGGTATGCTGCATGACTCTGCTGGCCGCGAGGCCAGCGTGGATAGCGAGCAGTTTGGCGTTTGGGTGCAACCATATGTTCAGTGGCGTCGTCATACTGTGGGCATAAGAGGCGAGTGGCTTTCCACCGACAATCATCTGGTGGGGGCTGCCGCACCCGTTCTCGCTACAGATTCCGGGCTTGCGAATCCACAGGATCACGATCCGGAACGCTATTCTGCGTTCTGGCACTGGCAGTGGCGGGATAATCTGGCGCTTCGAACCGAAGTTACTGAGGATAGAACCTTGCCAGAAAGCGACTTACGCTGGTCGGTAGGCGTGATCTGGAGCGGCCGGCTTTGGCCTGAAAACTCGGGTTCCAGTGCCGGGCACCAACACTGACATAGACATTAACGACTTATTCACCCGTTTCGGTGCGGAACTGTAGATACGCCAAGCGCTGGTACAACTGGTTTTCCTGCATTAGATGCTGATGCGTACCCACCGCCAGCAACCTGCCCTGATCCAGAACCGCGATGCGGTCAGCATCTCTAACGGTGGCTAGTCTATGGGCAATGACTAAGGTGGTTCTGCCAGAGGTAAGCGCGGGCATTGCTTGTTGAATCAGGCTTTCACTTTCTGCATCCAATGCGCTGGTGGCTTCGTCTAACAAAAGTATGGGCGCGTCAGTGAGAAGCGCGCGAGCTATGGCCAGTCGTTGTTTTTGACCACCTGAGAGTCCCAGCCCCGCATCGCCAAGCTGAGTGAGATAGCCTTCTGGCAGCTTCTCTATAAATTCATGGGCATGAGCGATACGAGCGGCATGTTCAACATCGGCCTGACTGGCATCCGGGCGCGCATAACGGATGTTGTCTGCAACGGTGCCATGGAACAGAGCGGGGTTTTGGGGCACCAGTGAAAAGCAACTGCGTAGCGCCTCCAGAGAAACCGTGGAGCTGTCCGTGCCGTCGATGTGGATTGTGCCGCTGTTGGGCTGATAGAAATGTAAAAGCAGATCGAATAGCGTGGATTTACCGGCACCTGAGGGGCCAACCAAAGCAAGGGTTTCTCCGGAGCGGACATCTAAGCAAATATCGGTGAGCGCAGGGTGCTCGCGACGGCCAGGATAACTGAAAGTCAGGTTTTTAATGGCAATAGCACCAGTGACGGGCTTTGGAAACTCGTTTGTTAGGCTTGCAGGACGGTCAAACTCGGGTTCCGTTTGTAGCAACTCGAAAAGCCGCGCGGCGGAACCGGCCGCTCTTTGCAGTTCGCCTATAACTTCGCTGATAGCGCCGGCTGCAACGCCCACCAAAAGGCTGTAAAACACGAAGGCTGCGAGTTCCCCAGCAGTAATGTGGCCGTGAATAACATCAAGACCGCCAATCCAGATCACAACCCCAACAGCTCCCATCACCAGAGAAATGGCTATGGTCGTCAGCCAGGCGCGCTGCTGTATGCGAGCGCGAGCAATATCGAAGGCGCGTTCAGAAACATCTGCAAAAAAACGCCGATCATGGGGCTGATGGTTAAAGGCCTGCACAGTTTTGATTTGTGTGAGGTTTTCGCCTACGTAGCTACCCACATCCGCCACCCGGTCTTGGCTCAGCCGTGAAAGTTGCCGAACTCGCCGACCGAAAAATAAGATCGGCACGATAACCAGAGGAAAACCCAAAAGAATGATGCCAGCCAGTTTGGCATTAGTGATAAACAGTAAGAGCAGTCCGCCCACCAGCATGAGTACATTGCGCAGCGCGATAGAAACGGTTGAGCCTATGACCGATTGCAGCACCGTGGTGTCGGCAGTAAACCGGGACTGGATTTCTAGCGCGCGGTTCTGCTCGAAAAAACCGGGATGCAGGTCGATCAGGTGGTTGAACACTTGCTTACGGATATCCGCCACCACCCTTTCACCGATCCAGGACACTAAATAAAAGCGTGCGAAAGAGCCAAATGCCAGCCCCAGCACCAAAATAAAAAACAACCCCATGGCGCTTGCTAGATTACCGGGAGATGCAGTGGCCAAGCCCTGATCTACCAAGATTCGCAAACCCTGCCCAAGCCCAAGCGTGATACCGGCAGTGATAATAAGCGCGACCAGAGCGCCTGCAACCGCCTTGCGATAAGGGCTTATAAAGCCTATGACGAGCTTGAGAGCTTGCCGATGATGGGTTTTGATAGTGTGCCTCCTGAGGATTGGCTGCTGTAAACTTGGCCAGCTATACGGTTAAGCTTGAAGTAAGGACTTATCATACAGCCTGCCCACATGCTCGATAGCTCCGTATTACCTGATAGCTCTTTACCTGATAACGCTTTAACTGATAACCCCGTCATAAAAAAGGATTCCCGTGCGAGCCTACGCCGACAGTGATTACCCGCAAGACCACAAACCGGATTGGAAGGTCATCGCTGGGCTTTGGCCCTATCTCGCTGAATTTCGTGGCCGAGTGGCTCTATCTATAGCTTTTCTGATACTCGCAAAGCTGGCAACCGTTGCAACTCCGGTGGCACTGAAATACATAGTCGACTATCTCGATCAGGGCCGAGAAGGCGAACTGCTGCTGTGGATCCCCGTGGTGCTGGTGGTCGCCTATGGCATGTTACGGTTTGGCAGCACGTTATTCGGTGAACTGCGTGACGCCGTGTTTGCACGGGTCGCAGAGCGTGCCATGCGGCGGGTGTCGCTAAGGGTGTTCCGTCATCTGCACGACCGAGAATTGGCGTTCCATCTTGATCGCAAAACCGGAGGGCTAGCCAGAGACATAGAGCGGGGCACTACCGGGATCAGCTTCCTGCTACGTTTTACCCTATTCAACATAGTACCTACCCTGCTGGAAATCCTAATGGTGACAGGCATTTTGTTTGTGGCGTTCAACGCCAGCTATGTAATCGCCATCCTCATCGCCGTGGTGGTGTATGTGGTTTTCTCTATCAAGGTGACCGAGTGGCGCACTAAGTTCGTTCGTGAGGCCAATGCCCGGGATAACCAGTCCAATTCCCGCGCCATCGACAGTTTGCTCAATTATGAAACCGTGAAGTACTTCAATAACGAAACATTTGAAGCTGAACTTTACGACGAGAACCTAGAAAACTGGGAGAAGGCGCGGCTGAAAAATCGACTGTCTCTGGCTGCGCTTAACTCCGGACAGGCGCTGATCATTGGTTTGGCCATGATTACCATGATGGTAATGGCCGTCAGGGAAGTGGCTAGTGGTGCCATAACTCTGGGTGACTTCACCATGATCAACGCTTACTTGCTTCAACTGTTTATTCCGTTGAATGCTCTGGGTTTTGTGTACCGGGAAATTCGCCAGTCGTTGGTGAATGTGGAGCGTCTGTTTGGTTTGCTCGGTGAAGCGCCGGCCATTGAAGACGCCCCCGGTGCTCCCGCGCTCACTGTGAATAAAGGCGAGATAGGTTTTCATCACGTGCATTTTGCCTATCGTGAAGATCGGCCAATTCTCCAAAATGTGGACTTCACGATTCCCGCAGGGCACACAGTTGCCGTTGTAGGTGCCAGCGGTGCCGGAAAATCCACCCTCGCCCGCTTGCTGTTCCGCTTTTTTGATGTGGATAAAGGCAGCATTAGCATTGATGGCCAGACTATTCGCGAGATTAGTCAGGACAGCCTGCGCTCTGCCATCGGTGTGGTTCCGCAGGATACCGTACTGTTCAACGACACTTTGTACAGTAACATCGCATACGGTAAACCAGAGGCCACCGAAGCGGAGGTCCATCACGCCGCGAAACAGGCGCGCTTGGATGATTTCATCCGCAGCCTGCCGGACGGCTACGATACCAAAGTGGGCGAACGTGGTTTGAAACTCTCCGGTGGTGAGAAGCAGCGCGTTGCTATTGCCCGGGTACTTTTGAAAAACCCACCGCTGCTGATTCTGGACGAAGCCACCTCGTCGTTGGATTCCATTTCCGAGCAGGCAATTCTGGAAGCCCTGAACGAAGTCAGCAGGCAGCGCACAACACTGGTTATCGCCCACCGCTTATCCACAGTACGTGATGCCGACACGATTCTTGTAATGGATCAGGGCCGGATTGTGGAAAGCGGTGGCCACAGTGAGTTACTGGCACAGAATGGCTATTACGCCAGATTGTGGCTGCAGCAACAGCATAGTGAGGATGATAGTCCCGTGGGAGACTGATTTTCCTTGGGATCAGATTTGTGCAAGCCAGCCACCGGAAGCGAGTTACGGAAAACGCCCGTAAATACCCCTGTCGGGGTCCGGCCAGCAATCACAGATTGCTGTCGTTCAGCTGCGCATGAAGCTCTGCTTCATAAACGCTTGCTTCACCCATGTAGGGCTCCGTCGCGCCATCCTTGGCGCTCCAGGTTTTCGTAACTCGCTTCCGGTGGCTCGCCCGAACAAATGTCTGACATCATGGTTTTTCGAAACAAGAAATCATCGAGTCAAAACCGAAGCCAACCCCGAAGCCCGAACCACCCGCTGTTCGACACTTTCTGAGAACACGCTGGCATCACCGGTTATCAGGCTGAACCAATTTCTTGCACGGGTGATGCCGGTATACACCAACTCCCGTGTGAGCACGGGGCTTAGGCGGTCGGGAAGTATCAGGCAGGTGTGATTGAATTCCGAACCCTGGGATTTATGCACCGTCATGGCGTACACGGTTTCCAGTTGCTGCAGCCTGCTGGGTGATATCCAGCGGATATCGCCGCTGCCATCGCTGCTTGGAAAGGCCACGCGTAATACCGGCTGAGGTTGTGCGTTATTGTTCTGATCGTTGGTGCCCCAAGGCAGGCTGAAGGTAATGCCCACATCACCGTTCATCAAACCCAGATTGTAATCGTTGCCGGTAATCAGCACCGGGCGTCCGGCGTACCAGCCTTCGGCGCGGGGAATGAGTCTTTGTTTGAGCAGGTGGTGAGCGATGAGTTCGTTGAGCCCTTCCACACCCCAAGGCCCGCGGCGTAGGGCGCAGAGCACCTGAAAGTCGCTGAAGGCTTCCAGTACGGATCGTGCTAGCTCGTCCCATTGCTCTGTTGTGCTGTTGGCGTTCAGGGTGTGACTCTGCATCAGCGATAGGTAGTGCCGGTAGCCTACAGGTGGTGGCAGAGGTTGGTTGTTGCCATGGAATCGCTCTTCTCCGTTATTGTAGAAAGCTTCCGGGCTACCACTGACCGCATGGCGGCAGATCAACGCCTGAGTGTCGTCCAGTGAGGGTTTGCTGGTTCGGCCATTCAACCACACCACATCCTCAAAACCGGCGCTGCGGGCTCGCTGAAGCATGTTGTCGTTCAGGGTGTTGGTGTTGACCGCCTCGGCCAACTGACGAATGCCACTGCCTTCGGCAAAGCGGTAGCTCTTGCGTAGCATGGCGACCGCCTGATCCAGTGGCTGGCCTTCGGAGTCCTGCAGGTTTGTCGGGATGTCGGTGCCGGTGATGGCTTTCAGCCACTGAGCAGTGTCCGGTAGATAGTGCCCGTCTGGTGCACGTTGGCACAGTTCACCCAGCACAGCGCCGGCGTCTACCGAAGCCAGCTGGTCTTTATCGCCCAGAAGAATCAGTTGGGCGTTTGCGGGCAGGGCGTCAAATACCGACGCCATCATGTCGAGATCCACCATGGACGCTTCGTCGATTACCAGAATATCCACCAGCAGCGGGTTGTCGCGATTATGGCGGAATTTGCGGGTGTCCGGGCGACTGCCCAGCAATCTGTGGAGTGTGGTTACTTTGGTGGGAATGTCAGCCAGAGATACCTGCCCCGGTAGCTGCGTCAGAGGCAGACGGCTGGCAGCGCCGCCGATGGACTCGTTGAGCCGGGCAGCGGCTTTGCCGGTGGGTGCAGCCAGACGAATACGGTATTTGCGCCCATCGCGCTCTGCAGATTCACCCGCGACGGACTGCAGGGCGGCCAGTAAATTCACCACAGTGGTGGTTTTGCCAGTGCCCGGGCCTCCGGTTATAACGGCGAAACGGTTTCGGGCGGCCAGAGCACAGGCGAGCTTTTGATAGTCCACCGTAGGGCCCGTGGAACTCTGCGGTTTGAACAGTACGTCCAGAGCATGGCTGAGTGTTTTCGCAGCGGCTGAGGACGGGTCGGACAGGGTGGATGGCTGTGCCAGTCGCTGCAGAATGCCGGCGGCAATTTGTTGCTCGTAACGCCAGAATCGGCGTAGGTAGAGGCGAGTACCACTCAATACCATAGGTGTAGTATGTGAGCCATCACTTACCGCCAAAGTCGCTCGCATAGAGTGCAAGCATTGTTCCGAGGATACGAGAGCCAGTACTTCTTCGGGGCCATTGAGGTTGCTGTCGGCGTTTTCTTGCTCCTCTGATGGCAGGGAGAGAGTGTTGTTAGCATCAGCGATCAGGTCAGCCAGATCCACACACACGTGGCCCCGGCCAACCTGATGAGATGTCAGTGCAGCAAGCAGCAAAACCAGCGGTTGCGGTGCTTCGCCCTGCTCTTCCGACAGATCCTGAATCAGTCGTGCAAACCGCACGTCTAGCGGGCGAATCCAACCGGCTTGCTGCCAGCTATCCAGAAGTTCCAGAACTTTTTCGGTCTGATCCAAGGTCAAACTAGAGTCTCGGCTTGGAGAAGCTGAAGGTGTTTTATCCACATCAATAGTTTCTTCCAGATCAAAGGAAAACTGGCTCTCGGTATTTCGCGTTTTGCTCATGCCGCCACCTCCCCGGGGACTGCTTTGCCGTCGAACATGGCATCCAATTGTTCGATCAATACTCTGGGTGGCTTGTCGGTAAACGCCCCTGCCCCCGGCGCGTTCACGCCGCGCAAAAACAAATACACCGCACCGCCTATGTGCTGGTCGTAGTCATAGTCTGGCAGGCGGGCTTTCAACAAACGGTGCAGGGCCAGTAGATAGAGGATGTACTGCAGGTCGTAGCGCTTCTCCAGAATCGCCTCTCCCATGGCCTGATCTGTGTAGGCGCTGTCGTTATCGCCAAGGTAATTGGATTTGTAATCCAGCACGTAATATTGCCCGTTATGTTCAAACACCAGATCGATAAAGCCTTTTAGCATGCCGTTGAAGCGCCCGGCATCCACCTGCGGCCGGTCCGCTGCGTTTAGGGTGTGTTGAGTCACCAGTTTGTCCATGGCTCGGGTGCTTACGTTACGGCTCTCAAACCAGAACTCCAGTTCCGGCCGCAGAGTGCTCAGGTTCGCCAGACTGACGCTTTCACCGCCGTTACGGTTCAACGGCAATGGCTGGCGGATGAGAGCGAGTATCCAGTGTTCAAGCGTATCTACCCAATCACTCCAGCCCCGTGTGCTGCAACGGCGAATAAGCTGCTCACGCAGGTGTTCAGGGTTATCCACAAGGTGTTGTAGCCCTTGCTGTACGCACCACTCCAGCAGATCGTGCAGAAAGGTGCCCGGGCCTGCGCCTTTCGGGAAGTTGTGCAGGCTATGGCTGAGCGGAATGCTTGCTTCTTCGTCTTCTGGGTTGTGGGCGCCCTCTTCCAGCAGGTTCTGGGTTTCGGCGTCTTCCACCTCCCCGGCGAAGGCTATGCCGGTTCCGGAAAGCCCGGTGTATTCCAGTGAGGAGTAGCTGGCAATCCACCAGTCTTCTCGGGCTTCGCGGGTTGAGCTCAGCGCTGGGCCGAGTGCTGCGGGCGCCGCTGCGGTGTAGTGCAGTTCTGTCGCTTCCGGCAATGGCTCCGTGCACAGCTCAGTGTGGCCATTAACAAGTTGCGTTAGCGTCTCACTCAATGGTTGTTGCGCAGCAGGTTCGCCACCCAGCAAATACCCCAGGCCACTGAGGTGCCAGTTTTCAATCTCGGCAACGCCTATCCAGGTGGCGAAGCGGGCGCGGGTCAGGGCCACGTAGAGTTTGCGAATGTCCTCGCCCAGCCGCTCCTGATCTGCCCGGGTAA
The DNA here is from genome assembly GCF_018860765.1 of Marinobacter salexigens. Classification (GTDB taxonomy): domain Bacteria; phylum Pseudomonadota; class Gammaproteobacteria; order Pseudomonadales; family Oleiphilaceae; genus Marinobacter; species Marinobacter salexigens_A. Next base: position 600,483 of record NZ_JAHKPV010000001.1, on the reverse strand, counting down.
CGTCTTCCGGTGTTGGATCAAACACGGTGATCAGCTTTGCGTTGTCATCGTGATAACGCACGAATGATTGTTTTTCGCTTTGAGCACGGAATGCGGTGCCGAAGGGCAGGAACACCAACGGGTATTCCAGGCCTTTGGATTTGTGCACGGTAATCACTTTCACCAGACCGGCATCGCTTTCCAGACGCAGGGTGCGATGCTCGTCTTCTTCGTCTGCCGCTCGCAGAATCTGGGTGTAGTGGTGCACCAGAGCGTGCTCGCCGTCCAGTTGCAGGCTGTCCTGTTGCAAGAGTTCGGCAATGTGCAGAATGTCGGTCAGCCGGCGTTCGCCTTCCGGGCGTTGCAGCAAGCGCCCGGGCACTTCAAAGTCCATCAGGAAGCTGCGCAGCATGGGCAGTACGCCTTGGCTCTGCCATTGCCTCTGATAACCCATAAAGCGATCAATCTCCCGCTCCAGCGCCATCTCGTCGGTCAGCAGTTGGTCAAGATAGCGCCACGGCAAACCCAGCGTGGGCGTGGCTAGAGCCGCGCGGGCGTAGGCCAGTTGCCGTGGCTCGGCAAAGGCTTTGAGCCAGCACAGCACTTCTTTGGCCTCTTGCGAGGTAAGCACCGAATCCCGGTCAGACAGGTACACACTTTTAATGCGCCTTTGGCCCAGCGCATCCCGTACCGCAGCCGCTTCGTTGCGGTTATTCACCAGAATGGCGATGTCTTTGGGCTCAACCGGCTCCAGATCGTTTTTGTTCTCTTCCAGAGCAAAACCAGCCAGTCCCTGCTGGCCAAGCGTTAGCAAGCGAGCGATTTCACTGGCGCAGGTTTCAGCGACATCCGTTGTAGCGGTGCCTTTAGCGAGGCTTTTGCGATTGCCGTTCTTGTCTTCCTGAACACTTTCCATTGACCATAGGGTGAGGCTGGGCTGTACCTCGCCATTCACCGACCAGAGGCGCTTGGTGCCGTTGGCGTCTACGCCCTGAAATGGCAAGGGTGAGGTGTCGCCCTTCCCGAACAGGAAGGCACCTTTTGGGCTGTTGAGGTCGCCATGTTCAAACACCCGGTTGACGGCTTTCACCATAGGCTTGGATGAGCGGAAGTTGCGACCCAATGTCCAGGTGCGATCGCGAGCACCGGTGCGGGCGTCCAGATAGGTGTAGATGTCGGCGCCGCGGAAGCCGTAAATGGCTTGTTTCGGGTCGCCGATCATCAGTAGACAGGTATCCGGACGATTCTCTGCAACCCGGTAAATGCGGTTGAAGATGCGGTATTGCACCGGATCTGTGTCCTGGAATTCGTCGATCAGCGCCACCGGGAATTGGCGACGAATGGTGGCTGCCAGTTGATCACCACGGGGGCCATGCAGGGCATCGTCCAGCCGCGTGAGCAGGTCGTCAAAACCCATTTCCGAGCGTTTTTGTTTTTCCGATTCCAGCCGTGCTGCAATCCAGCAACTGGCGTGCCGGAGAATGTCGGCCTCGGCGCTGGGCAGGCTCTGGCTGAATGTGATCAGCTCTGCAATGGCATCAAAGGCTGGGTGATGGGGTGCATCGCCCTCGCCTTTGAGTTTTGTTGGTAGTATGTCCGGGGTCTGGTTCTGGAAGCCGGCTTTGTCCAGACCCTCGGGGTAAAGCTCATCGGAAGCGGCCCAATCCAGCAGTTTGTCCCAAGCGGCAATCATCGGCTTCATGCTGCCACCGTGTAGGCGTTTGCTCTTGTTGAGCGCTATCAGCATGTCGGTGACTTCAGGCTTCCAGTCTGCCCAGGGGTAGGCTTTCAGGGCCTGCGCCTGCTCCATGCGCTTTTGCACAGTAGCTTCGATGGCCTGCTTTACATCGTCGGTAGCGACTTCAAAGGAGTCGGCGTCGCCAAGGAGGTTTTTTACAGAGGCGCGCAGGTTGTCCGGGGTTTTCCAGTGGCTCAGCACTTCGTCCATCAGTACCGGCGACAGCGGGTAGATGAAGGTGCGCCAGTAGTCCCGCGCCACTTCATCGAGCAATTCACTCTGATCGGTTTCCAGTGACAGGCGAAACAGGCTGCCACTGTCGAACGCATGCTCCGTGAGCATCCGGTTACACCAGGCGTGAATGGTGGACACCGCGGCTTCGTCCATCCATTCGGCGGCCAGCAGAAGCTTTTTGCGGCAGTCCGGCCAGGTAGCCGGGTCTGGGTAGCTGTCTTCCCTGAGCTGATGGATCAGTGCGGTTTCCGGTGTGGGCTGAATGCTCTCCCCGTTGCTGGAAAACACTTCGGCCGCTTGCGTGAGCCGGGTGCGGATACGATCACGCAGTTCCTTGGTGGCGGCGTCGGTGAAGGTGACCACTAGCAGGTTAGGCGGCAGCATGCCGGCGGCCAGAGGGCTGCCCTCGGGTTGTCCGTGGCCAAGCACAAAACGCACGTAGAGGATAGCGATGGTGAAGGTTTTCCCGGTGCCAGCACTGGCTTCTATCAGGCTACTGCCGCTCAGGGGCAGCGCTAGCGGATCAAGGTTCGGTTTTCTTGTCTCGGTGATGGCTGTCATAGCTTGCCCTCAATCTGACCGGCGGCGGATTTATCCTGTTCAGCTTCCCAAAGAGGCACATAAAGCGCGTGCAGCAAGGCCTCAAATTCGCCGCTTTCCATCAGGGCTTCGGGACTTTCAAAGGCGCCGCGCAGATAGCCTGTATCCCGATCCAGAGCCGTGGTGTAGGCCTGCTGGGCATCGCTGATGGCGCGGTCGTGATCACCGAGGAACTTTTTGCTCTGGTAGAAGCTGTAAATCCAGGCAAAGCCGGCCTCGCAATGCAGTGGTAACGCGCGGGTGCTGGCTTCTATCCAATGGGTCAGTATGGCGTCCAGATGCTTGGTAGCGGTTTCTCTTGGTAATGGTGCAAAGCGGACTTTCCGGCCTTCTTCCTTGCCCAGAATCAGGGTTTCAAACGGTTGTGCGATGAGTTGCCCCGCCAGATGAATTACCCAGTCCCGCATCAGGTTGGCGTAGCGGAGCTTTTTGCTGCTACCGCTGCCGGTGAGCAGGCTTGAACCGGCAATCACCAGACGGCAGGTTTTGCCTTCGTGGTTGCGGCGCAGGTTGTTAATTAAATCCAGCACTTCTACGGAGCCAGTGCTGTTGGCCAGCCTGTGCTCAAACGGTAGTGGCTCATTGATCGCTTCGGGCCATTCTGCCAAGGCGCTTTGATAGCGCTGAAACAGATCGGGCAAGCGGCCGGAGAGATCGCTGCGCAACCGGTGCTCGGTGACGCCCATACCCAAGTCGCCACGTCTCGCCATGCGATCCAACGTGTTTTCCAGACGCTCGTGCAGGTCCTCTTCGTTACCGGCTTTCAGCAGGCCCTGCTCAATCAGTTCGGTATCTAGACGCCATCGATCAAGACCGTTCAGATCAAAGTTTTCGTTATCCGTGTCATCGTCTTCCACATCCTCGAAGCGCACCTGCAAACGGCGCTGGTAGAAGGTATCCACAGGCTTTTTCAGGAAGCCGGCCAGATCGTTGAGGGTGATGGGTTCCTCAGGCTGTTGATATGGCAGAGCGGTTTGCGGCTCGCGCTGCACTTCAGTCTGGTCACCATGGGCACCGCGCCATTCGTTTTCGTAGGTGAAAAGGCTGCGGGCAGCCAGCACCTCGGCGAGGGGCTTTGGCTGATTGCACTCGCCTTCGCCAAGACCGTTAGCTTTGGGGAAATAATCCCGGCTGAAGGGTTGCAGCGGGTGGCAGGTGGTCAGTGCTTTGGTTACGTCAATGTCCGGCTCGCCTGGCACCTGCCATAGGCTATTCAGGTGATCCTGCAGCTGGCCCACAAGCACAGACGGCGGGCGTTCCGAATCGTCCTTGATGCTGCGCCCTACCCAGCTGATGTAAAGCTGTTCGCGAGCGGAGAGCATGGCTTCCAGAAACAGGTAACGGTCGTCTTCCCTACGGGAGCGGTCGCCCGGGCGGTAATCCTGAGCCATCAGATCAAAATCTACAGGCGGCCGTGAGCGAGGATAGTCGCCGTCGTTCATACCCATAAGGCACACCTTGCGGAAGGGGATCGCTCGCATGGGCATGAGTGTGGCGAAGTTTACCTTGCCGGCCAGGAAGCGCTGGTTCAGTCCGCCTTCATCCAGGCCTTCCAGTAACACGTCCTTCACGATATTCAACGGAAGCGACTGTTGATCCAGCCCGGCGGCCATCGTGTCTTCCAGCCACTGCTCCAGTTGCCGGCGAAAGCGGTTCAGCAGCAACAGGTCATGCCCTTCCACCTTGTGGAAAAACTGCTCCAGCATGGCCGAGAAGAGCTCTTCCCACTCTTGGGGTGTGCGGCTTGCCTGCAGCTCTTGCCATAAGTTTTCCAGGCGGTACACAAACTCGCCAAGACGCCCGGCCAGGCTGGCTTGCAGCCCGCCGATTTCGCCGTAGGGCTGAACACCGGCCCAGGGCTCATCGTCGCCCATGCCGTATCCTAAAAGCATGGAGCGCAGGCCAGCCTGCCAGGTGTTGCGATCCAGACCGGCAGGCAACTCCAGGCTCTCCCGGTGAGCGCCGTGCAGACCCCAGCGGATGTTAGCGCCTTCTACCCAGCGCCGGGCTAAGGGAATTTCCTCTTCTGCAATCTCAAAGCGGTCGCGAATTCCCGGCACTTCCAGCAAGCTGACGATCTCACTCACCCCGAAACGGCTGCGGGGCAACGACATGAGCGTTTCCAGGGCAATCAGTACCGGCTCGTGGTGGCGCTGGCCTTGATCGGAAATGGTGAACGGAATGTGGCGCTTGAGGCCTGACGTGTAGCGACCAAACACCGCCTGAATATGAGGTGCGTAGACGTTGATATCCGGCACCATCACCATCACATCCCGGGGCCGCAGCGTGGTATCTGCATTGAAGGCAGCCAGCAGCTGATCGTGCAGAATCTCCACTTCCCGTTGCGGGCTGTGGGCATCGTGGAAAGCTATGGAATGGTCATGGGCCAGATCGAGTTCACGCTGTTCCTCCCGGATTTCCTGAAGGGGCGTCAGGTTGTAAATGTCATTCTGAAGCTGATGCAGCAGGCAAGGAGCGAGATCTGATCCGTGGTCGAAGAAGATGTCGATCTTCTGATCTGGCACCTGGAAACTGGCGCGATACTCATCCGGATTGTCGAATTCATCCAGCAAGCGAATATAATCCCGGCCCTGCTTGCCCCAAGCCGCCAGCAAAGGATTGGCGTGCTGGTGCAGTTGGTCGGCATCCTCAATCTTTGAAAGTGTCTGGTGGACTTTGCCCCGCTTGCGCTCGGCCTTCAGTAGCTCACGGTCACTGACGATATCTGCCCAGTAAAACTGCGACGGGTTATGAACGCACAGCACCACTTGGCTGAAACGGCTAAGAACGTAGAGGGCTTCCAAAGCCTGACGTGGCAGTGACGATACCCCGAACACCACAATGCGTTTGGGCAAACGGCTTGGGTGAGCAGGCGCAGCGATACGCTGGCCCTCGGCCATAAACCGGGTGTGAATCTGCGAACGGCTGGTGTGGGCTTCAGCGCCTGTATCTTCCACCAGCTTGCGCCAGAGCATTGGCTGCCAAAGGGTATCTTCCTCAACCGGCTTTTCTTCGCTGCGGGACGTGATCACCACATCCCGGCCCTGCTCCCAGGCGGCCAGCCAATCGGCGCGGAACACCTGATACTGGTCGAACAGATCTGCTACTTTTTCGGCCAACTGGAAGGCCCGCAAATCCGAGTCGCTGCCTTCCAGAAAGCGCGCCAGCGGATTGAATACCTCGTCGGTATGAACCAGTTCCGGTAGCAGGCGATAAAGCCGCCACACCAGCCGCCGCTTATCAAACGGGGATTGCTCCGGTACCTCGCCATCCGGCAGCACCGCCCGGTAGGCCTGCCAGATAAATCGCGCCGGGAACAGGAAATCCATACCCGCAGCTATGCCCAGACCACCTTCGCTGCCATCTTCCGAACGCTTCTCCGCCAGCGCCAGCTTCAGCCACTGGGCAATACCATTACTCTGCACCAGAAAGGTTTCACTCTGCAGCGGCGGTAGAGGGTTCTGCTGGCAGATAAACACCACAGCCCGGCGCAGGTCTTCCAGATGATTGGCGTGAACGGCGTGAAAACCGGGGGTGATGGTAGCGTGTTCGGGCATGGTTTTCCCTGTTTGATATCTTAGACTGATCCAATGCTACAGGTTACCGCATGTGGTTGGAGAAACGGATAGCCCGAACCGGTAGTGTTCCAATCAGGGATTGAAGTGATTGCCGCTTTTCGGTCCCCCATTCAAGCTTCTTTCCGCCCTTGATCTTGAGTTGCGTGTGGTGGAGCGTGGAGCCCCGGATCCGGCGAGCGGCTGGCATGAAGAATGGTGAGTGTGCGTGTCTGACTCAGCCTAGCGCCGCAAAAAACCAAAATGGCCATGTCAGTAAAAGGTCGAAACTGCCACTATCATTGGGATCGCATCGAGCCAAGACACTTCGTAAGTACCGCCCAACAAGTTGGGTTTTCCAGCGAGAGGACAAGCGAACTGCTTGGCGAGGTCGCGGAACAGGTTCCTGCCGTTATCGGTAAGGTGGAAATGTTGTTACCAAACGACTTTTCCCTTGCGTATTGCAGAGTCAATTCTGGAAGGTGTTCAGAGCCAAGCCGGAAAGCTTATTTAAGTCCGCAACGAGGCTCCAACAACTGCTAACCTGGTTTCTTCGTCGTTTGATCTGAATTCGGTCTATATCTGGTCAATTTGCAAGCATTACTATCGGTAAAAAAACAGATGTACTCTACAAGGTTGGAGCGCTTTTAAACATATGCGAGGCTTGAGCCAGCCCAGAATCAAAGTGTTAAATTCGAGCGAAGTTACCGATTCAGGCCGTAGGGAGGTCAGGCTCATAAGGCAAAATATGTTTACGAATTTCGTGATGTAGAGCAAAAAAACAAATGAAATTTATTGCCAGTGATAATTAAATGTTGTGATGGCGCAACTGAATAATTAAAATTAAATTACACGGATGTGAGCAGTCGGTAATGTTTGATTGTTCAAATTAAGACAAGGAGAGTTTTAATGAGATCTCGCCGAACCGACGCAAATACACCTTGTGAACGAATACTGCGATACAACCAGCGTAACGTCAGCGCGTTGTCGTATTACCCCGTTTTGATCTTACATATCCCTCCTGATGAAGCTGCAGTGTCCATATGGCCCTCGGGTGCCTACAGATCACCCTAACTCTATGCCTTAACTGGCCTGCGTGACATCCAACGAGATGCTTACAGGGCCCCCACAGATTATTTCCCTGACTATTCGAGATTTGCGCTACGAAAACTGCACTTCGAGCCATCGTTGCTTCGATCTTTTCGCTTCCCTTGGTTTTTTGGTTTAGTTCTTCAGTAACTGCCAGCGCAGTGAATGCAATTGATGGGACGGCTGGAGACGATTTCATCATCGTCGGTGTTGCAAGCGCAAGGGTAACTCCAGGTACCGGTGATGATTTTCTCGTGGGTGGGCCGGGCGACAATCGGTACGTTGTTAGCGCAGGAGGTGGCAAGGATACGTTGTACGAAGTGGAAGGGAGTAACTACGTAGAGTTTGACAGCTCAATCGGCTATGGGGATGTATCCAGTGGTTTGATGAAATCAGGCAATGATCTGATTTTGAACGTTGGGCAGAGCGGTCAGAGCCTCACGATTAAGAGTTTTTTCACTGTTGACGGAACGATTCAGGAGTTTCAATTCTCAACTGGTCAAACGCTTCCAGCATCTTTGTTGTTTCAAGTCTTTGGTCTGACAGCCCCAACTGAAACCAAAGTCTCGAAAGTGCCTTACATAGGAGATGAAGGGGCTCCATTGCTAACGGGAACGGAGGCTGGGGACATCCTCATACCTATTGACGATACGGAAATGCTTCAAGGCCAAGCCGGTGATGATTTTCTGGTTGGCCGTGCAAGCGGGGTCACCTTTGAAATTGGCCTTGGCAACGGCGAGGATTTCATTGTTGCCTATGAGGGTCAAAACGTTGTTTTGTTTGTTGATGGAATCTCCTTCAGTGATGTCGCTTCAAATCTAATGAAATCCGGGGACGACCTGATTCTAAGCAATGGCGATGCCGGCAACGAAGTAAGAATTTACAAATTCTTCACGCGCGCGAATACGGTCTCAGCGATTCGTTTTGAAAGTGGCGGCGAGATAGCCGCCGAGCAAATCATAAGTATGTTTGGTGTGCCTGAACCGGCTCAGGTACCGCCGTTTCAGATGATAATTGACGGTACTTCGTTGGACGGAGCTGGTGACGGAAGCGACCCGGGTGATGGAGGGCTACCTCTCTGTTCCGAACCAGAAGCGGACCCTGAAAACTGTGATGATGGTAGTGGTGAAAATCCGCCGCCGGATGACACATGCGATCCAACCACAGAGAACTGTGATGGTGCTGGAGGAGGCGATACTGGTGGCGGCGGTAGTGATCCGGGCAATGAATGGCCCGAATTGTTGCGCCTAACAGGCACGGGCGATGCGGATCTTTTGGTTGCGAGTGACGACGCCACATTGGTGACAGGTGGTGCTGGCGATGACTTTCTGATTGGCGGCCCTGCCGATGACCGTTACCGAATTGATGCGGGTGATGGGCGCGATACTATCCACGATGTGGAAGGTCAAAATGTCATTGAGTTTCTTTCCGGTATCTCCTACTCAGACGTCACCAGTGGTTTGATGAAGGCGGGTGATGACCTCGTTCTCAATATCGGGCAAAGCGGTCAATCCTTGACCATAAAACGGTTCTTTGTGATTGATAACACTATCTCTGCACTTGAGTTCCAGAATGGTAGTCAGCTCACCGGCGCACAACTGTTTCAGGCCTTTGGTGTTACTCCTCCAGCCACCGTGGCTCAGTCCCTTCAATTGTTTGCCGGTAAAGCAGATGGCAGCCCGTTGGTGGGTTCTGCAAGCCCGGACATTCTGATTCCGCGAATGGGAACAAAGGTGGTGCAAGGACTCAGCGGAGATGACTATCTCATCGGTCGCATTGGTTACGGCGGTAGCATCAGTGGTTCCGGTGGCGGAAATGCTATGGAAGGCATCACCTTTGAGATTGAGCAAGATTCCGGGAAGAAGTTCATCATTGCCTATGAAGGCTACAACACCGTGTACTACACGTCCGGAACAAGCAAATCTGACCTGACGTACTCGCGGATGGCAGACGATTTAATTCTGGGTAATAGCCGGAATAATAGTGAGGTCCGGGTTCACCAGTTTTTTGTCAGGCAAAACACGGTTCGCTTTATACAGTTTGCTGATGGTGGGTATATCGACTACTACGAGTTATTCGAAATATTCAATGCAGAACCGCCTATCCCACCTGATACGCCATCCCCTGCTGCGCCCGACGACCCTTTTAATATGGTTGTGGCGGGCGCCTCCTTTGATAGCTGTTCGCCAAGCCCAGCGCTTGCAAATGCGGAAGGTTACGGGTTAACAGCTAGCCAGTTAAGTGAAGCCAACCAGCTTCCAGTGGTTATATCAACGCCAGGACTTGAGGCGTGGGCGCTGAAAAAATTTGAATATAGGGTCCTAGCAGCGGACTCGAACAACGACGAGTTGTGTATTGGTCTAAATGAAGCCCCAGAAGGAATGATGGTCGATGCCCCGTTTGGGTTGATTTCGTGGGAACCCAGCCGTTCCCAGCTTGGCTTTCATCAAGTGGAGATTGCCGTTACCGATGAACGGGGTGGGCAAGTCATTCAAAACTTCGAAATAGAAGTAAAGGATCCAAACCTGCCACCTGTGATTGTGAGTGCGCCACCCAAAAGAGCACTCGAAGGCCTGTCATATACCTATGAGGTGTTGGTATCCGATCCCAATGACGGTGAGCCCGTATTAGAAGTGATTAGTGGGCCTGAGGGAATGGTTGCCACTGATGGAGATATCGTTTGGACGCCGGGTTTTGATCACATTGGTGTCCATGACATAGTGATTAGAGCGTCTGATATCTATGGCGCGAGCGATACTCAGTCATTCCAATTAACCGTAGTGCCCTTTACCGATACAGAACATTTGCCTGATGGAATGTCTCGGTTGCCAATGACCGGTTATCGCGTTCCTGTCCACCCTATGGATGATGCGACGACTCAGGCGGGAACTCCCAGAGTCTATGTAAGGAATGATTTGCTAGATATCGTTTTGGACCCTGTCAACGGGCTCATTTGGGAGGATACGGATAATGTTGATGTTTCCTTTGATGGTTTGAACGATGCTGCGAGATTTTGTCAAAATCTTGTGCATGGAGGTATTGATACTTGGCGATTGCCGAACAGACTCGAATTAGTGTTCTTATTGGAGCACCATCGCACGCGCTACCGCAATAACTTGATCAACTCGGCTTTTAAACACACTGGCATGGAATTTTTTGCTATCGATGTGAGCAATCATAAGCCGTTAACCAACTACCACAGCACTGTACACTTTGGTAATGGAGAGCTTAAGCCAGAAAGTACTGGCCGAGCCCACGCTCGATGCGTCAGTGGAGAGCAACGCTTTGTTCCTGATTTTTTTAGGCCTATGGAACAGAATGTAACCGTTGATCGAGCCAATCGACTAATGTGGCAAGACGATGCTCAGGTTCTTGTAAGCAATGTAGCTTGGCCGGCTGCGCTAGAAAGTTGCGAAACGCTGGAGCTGGCGGGACATTCCGACTGGCGTCTGCCGAATTTTAATGAATCTCAGACACTGATGCAGGAGTTCGAGCACTTCGTTACGCTAGAGAACCCATCGGATGTCTTTTTGAACGTACCGGATGTGCGGCATTGGGCTTCGTCTACGCCAACGACAACGACGCCGGGATGGTCGCGTGCCCCATACGCGCTGGAAAACCTGACGCAGTTTTGGCGCTTCGAATACCAGAGCGAAATTGCGTCTGGTTTGGCAGTTAACCATGTCCATCAGCTCCCCTATAGCCAGCAGAGCAATACGCCCGTTCGCTGTGTACGCAACTACGCAGAACCTGTGGCTCGAATCGAGAGTCACCCGACTTCCATTAACTTCGGCGAGTCTTTAACGCTTGATGCCTCAAGCAGCTCAGATTCTGACGGAACAATTATATCTTATCAGTGGTACAGCCTGACGGATGATGCTGATCTTGGCAGTGACCCAGTCCTGCATCTGGACTCGCTAGCTTCTGGGGAGCATAGCCTTCGGTTGACCGTGACAGACAACAACGGGCTGACTCAGGCGTATCCAGAATCGATCGTAATTACAGTGATACGCCCTATTGAGATTGCTATTGACGGCGAATCATCGGTCAGACTTGGTCAGAATGTAGTTCTCGATGCCAGTGGAACCAGTGGCGCTGGAGGCATTGTCTCCTTCAAGTGGATTGATGATACGACCGGAGATGTAGTAGGAAATCAGGCGATTCTGAATCTCGAAGGCTTAGGCGCTGGAGCCAGGAATTACACGCTCGAAGTAATTGACTCTATTGGTCAAGTGCTGGGAACCAGTTTTGAGGTGACTGTAACTGAAGTTCGACCGATAGCTGCAGTTGTCAATGATGCTCACACGGTTTCAGAAGGAAGTTCCGTCACGCTGGACGCCTCGGAGAGTACCGATGCGGATGGTGAGATTGTTGCCTATCGGTGGTTTGCCGCCGGCAGCAGTGAGCTTCTGGGAGACGCTGCTCAATTGACGCTCAGTGATTTGCAAGTGGGCACTTGGAGCTACCGCCTTGAAGTTGAGGATGATTCCGGATTGGTGGACACCAAGACGGTCTCGGTGGTTGTTGGTTATGAACCAACAGTCTCGTTGGACGATAGCCACGTTGTGAACGCAGGCAGTTCTCTCACGTTGGATGCCTCAGAGAGTTCCGATTCGGATGGTGAGATTGTCGCCTATCGGTGGTTTGCCGACGGCAGCACCGAGCTTCTGGGGGACGCTGCTCAATTGGCACTCAGCGAGTTGCCGGTAGGCACCTGGATCTATCGGCTTGAGGTTGAGGATGACATGGGTTTGGTGAGCACCAAGGCCGTGACGATTGTTGTTGGTTACCAACCAGTAGCCGTGGTTGAAGACAGCCACGTTGTGAGCGAAGGCAGTTCCCTCACGCTGGACGCCTCGGGCAGTACCGACGCGGATGGTGAAATTGTTGCCTATCGATGGTTTGCCGCCGGCAGCAGTGAGCTTCTGGGGGACGCTGCACAGTTGACACTCAGCGAGTTGCCGATAGGCACCTGGGCCTACCGGCTTGAGGTTGAGGATGACTCAGGATTAATAGGTAACAAGGCTGTGACCGTCGTTGTTGGTTATACGCCGAAAGCCGTTGCGCCAGATGTAGTCTCAGGCTACGCCGGTACGCAGATCGATTTGAATGCCAGTGGTAGTTCGGTGGCGTCCGGAACATTGGCTTATCAGTGGTTCATAAACGGCCAACTGATTTCAGAGCAAGCAACGGTGTTAATTGACCACCTTGAAGCGGGTAGTCATACGGTTGAGCTGGTTGTGACCACTGAGCTCGGCCTATCGGATTCGAAACTCGTGACAATAGAAGTGCTGGGTACTCGCGACCTTGCACAATGCCTAGCAAACCCTGTAACCGATGATCGTGGGTACGAGAAGCTGTATCCCGAAAACGATGCCGAATGGCTGGGTAATGATGCTGCAACCGTTGAAGATATCGAGCGGGCCTTTAACTTCGCACGCGCCCAGGATCCGTCCGTCTTCCAGTATCTGATCATGCCATCCCAAGTCGTGTGGGACGCTATGGCGGTTCAGGAGAAAGGCTTGTACCTCATTAATGCTGAGCGCACGGCGCGAGGTATCAAACCCTATGAAGGGGCGGCACCAGAAGTTGCGACAGTTGCTCAGGAATACGCAGATTACATCCTTACCCGTAATCAAGTCATTGGGCATTACAACGATGGCCTGAGCCCTGGGGATCGTCTGGATGTTAATACTTATATTGCGGGACACCGTGATGCCCATGTATTGAACGAGTCGGTCGCTTGGGGGTCAGGGTATTTGGCGTCAGCTACAGTCGATCAGGTGCTGGTTCGCGCTGTATTTTTATGGATTTATCAAGACAAAGCATGGTTTGAAAATTTTGATTGGGCAACCGGGCCAGCTTGGGGGCATCGTGATCACCTATTACAGACTGGTCTTAACGAGAATAGCGGTAGTTCCAACACCGAAGGACTGATCGGTTTTGGAGTGTCCCGTGGCCTTTACGGACCCAGTCAGGCTACTCCGGAGGTTCACGGTTATGTGGCGGTCTTCCACACGATTGACCAGAATGAGCAGTGGAACCTTGCGACAGTCAGTACGACGGACACGTCTGCAGCACAAGGCTGCAACACTGCGCACATTCTGGATATTGACGAGTCGCTGATAGAGACAAACGGCCTGAGCGAGATCCGGGTTTCACCCAGCACACTGATAATGGTTCCGGGCAACACCCAGCCTCTTCAGGTCATGGGTGTTTACGACAATGGTAACCAGAGTGACTTCACTCCTTATGCCAGTTTTATTGCGGACAGCCGTTCCATCGCCTCAGTTATTGATGGCGTGGTTACGGCTGAGAAAATTGGTCAGGCTCAGGTTTTTGCCCGGATCAACGGGCTGGAATCCAACCGCCTCTTTGTTCGGGTTCGGGAAGCCACGGATATCAGCAATATACAGGGAACGGCCGCCGAAGCTTATTCCGAGTATGTGCCAGACAACGCTTCCGTTACCGGCTACGACCCCATGGCCATGGCGGTCTATACCGGTGTAGTACAAGATCGCAATGGCCAGCCTCTTGAAGGGGTGCAAGCATCGTTCCTGAACCAACCCGAGTTGGGCTCCACGGAAACGGATAGTAATGGGCGCTTTATTATCGCTGGTCCTGCCGGCCAGCAGACCATCGTGTATGAGATGCCGGGGCGGTTGGTAATTCAGCGCACAACCATCGGGGCCTCAAATACTTGGTCGAACCTTGAGGATGTGATGCTGCTATTGCGAGACAGCAAGCAAACACTCATCGATCTAAGCTCCAGCGAGCCTCAAATACACCAATCTACCCCTGTTAATGATGAGTTTGGCAAACGCCAGGCGACTATCGTGTTCAATGGTATTACCTCCGCCACGGTGCTTTCCGCGGATGGCAGTACTCGTAGTTTAGACAGCTTCTTGCTCAGTGCTACAGAGTTTGAAACACCTACATCAATGCCAGGCGAGCTGCCAAGTGAAGTAGCCTTCACCTTTGCGAACGATCTCCATGTAGCTGGCGTGTATTACAGCGACAGTGTTGTGTTTGATAGCGACGTCGTGATGTTCGTTGATAACTTTCTGGGCTTTGACGTTGGTGAGATTGTCCCGATCGGAACCTACGATCGGCTTGGAAATCAGTGGGTGGCGTCCTCCAATGGCGTGGTTGTTCAGTTGTTGGACGTCGATGGCGATGGCGAGGTCGACGGCCTCGACTACACCGGCGATTCCTCGCCGGACGACCTCAACGGCAATGGCAACACCGAAGATGAGGTTATTGGTTTGGCAGGCTACGAAGCGGGAGACACGCTCTGGTGGGGTAGCTTTAATCACTTCTCGGCCAAGGACTATAACTGGGGCTCCAGTGAAGACGAAGCGCCGACTGAGGTCGATGCCGACGTTGAGCAGGAAGACGAGAAAAACGAAGAAACCGAATGCACCGGCTCCTATGTGAAGCCGTATCAGCAAACCTTTCATGAAGACATTTCAATTGCTGGCACCCAACTAACGCTTCACTATTCCAGCCAGCGAACCGAAGGCTATAAACACAAAGCTCGCATTAAGGTGAGTGGTGCTTCGATTCCCTCAACTCTTGAACAGATGATTGTGAAGCTCGAAGTGGCTGGGCGAGTGTTCCAGCGTGAACTCGCACCGGCTACAAACACCGAGGTTGAGTTCATTTGGGATGGCACCCGAGTTGATGGGGTGCGGCCAAAAGGTATGGTCAGCGGGCGTGTCAGCATAGGTTACGAATACAAGGCGCAATACATTAGCGCCGGCAATGCTGCCGCAGAAGAACGGGAACTGTCTGAATTTCCGGTTGCCTGGGCGCAGGTCGGTGATAGCGTGACCGCGGTTCCAGGTCGGCAGAACTACATAAGCTGGCAGACTCGCGGGGTGTCATTCAAAAACAGCTTTGATAGACAGCTTGGCAATGGCTGGTCGCTCTCAAACGTTCATGAGTTTGATCCGGCGGGCCGGGTGTACCTTGGTAATGGCGGAGTTGTTGACGTAGAAACCCAGTCTTTGATTCTCAAGACTGGCCTCACCTACAGCCTGTTGGACGGTGATGACGGTTACTACCAAAGCGGTGGCAGCACGATTGATTACACCGTAAACGACGAAGCGGTATTGGTTGATAAAGTCACCGGGCTAGAATGGCAGTTTGCCGATCGGCCTTTCGAAACTCGTTCCAAAGCGGAAGCTCAGGCATATTGCGCCACCGAAGCCGAACCAAAAGATTCTGGCTGGCGCCTACCTACCTCTAAAGAAGTGGGTTATACGATCGAGAAGTCGGGCGCTAACATTGGGCCAGCGATTTACAGTTTGACGCAAGCTCGGCTTCTATGGCGCCAAAACACCTCAAATTATGATGACCAACTCCTACCGGTTATGTGTGTTCGTGGTGAGTCCATAGACGACCGCTACGTTCAGGGCTTGCAACGAGACGCGGCTCAACAAGTAGTTGTCGACAAAGACAATGGCTTGATGTGGCAGGATGCACCGGAAAACGCCCTTACCAAACGGGATTGGGCTGCGAGTATCCATCACTGCGAAGCAACAACCTTTGCTGGGTTTGACGACTGGCGTATGCCAAACATCAATGAGCTGTTGTACGTGTTGCCCAATAATGTCTTTCAGCATCAATCTGAACTGGTCTTCCCGCCGGGCACACACTGGACCTATCAAGCCAGCTTCCGTCAGCCCTATTGGAGCTCGACAACCAACTATCAGGAAGACACCCAGGCCTGGGCTATCGAAAGCCTGAGTTTTAACAGCGAACGGTTCAGTAAATCCGATCAATACTACGTGCGCTGTGTTCGGGATGCGGCGTCCTCCGCAAGAATGCCCTACCGCTTCGACAAGGATGGCAAGCACATTGCCACCATTGACCTGGACAGCGGCAAAACGCTGGTCGAGTTTAGCTACAACGACAGCGATAAGCTCGTAGGCATGACCGATCCGTTCGGCAATCACATCGTCATTGAACGGGATATTAATGGCACGCCCACCCGAATGGTCGCCGCCGATGGGCAGGTTACTGAACTCACGGTGAATGAGCAGAATAACCTGACCGCGCTGGCTTACGAAGATGCCAGCCAGTATCAGTTCTTCTACCAGGCTGGCGGGTTGCTAACGGAAAAGGTTGACCCCAACGGCTACAGCTACCCCCACGAATTCGACGAGAATGGCCGGGTTTACCAGACCCGCAATCCCGAAGGTGGGCAGTGGGACTTCTTCGATACCCGGGTCGGCATTGGCCATGATAAATACGGCTACACCACCGCCGAAGGCGAGCACTACCAGACCGTTCGCCGGGTACTGGAAAACGGCGATGTGCGCAAAGAGATCACCTACAAGAACGGTGCCACCCTGATCGACATCCTGCGAGCCGATCAGCTTCAGCAGACCACCACTTACGGCGGTGTGACCACTGTTGTGGATAAGGTGCTCGACTCCAAAACGCTGCAAGAAATACCCAGCGTGATCACCATCACCCAACCCAGTGGCCGGGCCAGCGTGACATCGCTGAACAAAACCTATGGGCAAAACGGTGCAGATACCAGCCGTTACACCCTCACAACCGATGTAAACGGCGATATCAGCACCACTGAGGTAGACACCCGTGCCGGCACTTTGACCCAGACCTCCGCCGAAGGCCGTGTGGTCAGCGAAGTGGTGGACCCGGACACCCTGCTGACACAGAGCGTATCCGTCGCCGGACTGCAAGATACGGTGTTTGCCTACGACACACGGGGTCGCCTCACAGGCCAGGCCGTGGGCACCCGAAGCACAACCTACCAATACGGCAGCGAAGGTCGTGGTCAGGTAACAGCCATTACCGCCGCCGATGGCCGGCAAACCGTCTATGAGTACGATTCATTAGGCCGTGTAACCAAAGTCACCTACCCGGACGGCCATGCCACGCTCAGTGAGTACGATGCCAACGGCAACCAGACCACGCTGGTGGTGCCCACACCCGCTGAGCATGTGAGCACGGTCAACGGCATCAACCGGGTCACCTCCGACACCACCCCACTGGGCGAAGCCACGCACTACGAGTACGACCGCGACCGCCGCCTCACGGCCATCGCACTGCCCTCCGGCCAGCGGCTGGAGAACACCTACAGTCAGAACCGGCTGACCCAAACCAACACGCCAGAGGGTTCCATCCTCTACAGCTATCACCACGGTGATCAGCTCAGCCAGATCAGCGAAGGCACTGAAACCCTCGCCTACACCTGGGATGGCAGCCTGCTGAAGGAAGTCGGGTACCAGGGCGAACTCAACGAAGGCATTCAGTACGATCACAATGCCAACTTCCAGATCAGCCAGCTCACCTACGCCGGTGACAGCACGAACCTGACCTACGACCGGGACGGCTTGTTAACCGGCATTCACGGCTTCACCCTCGGCCGCGATGCCAACCATGGCCTGCCCATTAGCCTGAGCAATGGCACCCTGAACCGAACCTTCGCCTACAACGGCTATGGGGAAGTCACGAACGTCAGCACCGAGCTGAACCAGACGGCCGCCTTCGGCTACGAACTGACCTACAACAGCGTTGGCCAGATCACCGGCAAAACCGAAACGCTGCCAAACGGAGTGATCAACGAGTACAGCTACACGTACGACGACCGTTACCGCCTCACGGGCGTGACCAAAAACAGCCAGTTGGTCGAGCAGTACCAGTACGACGCCAACGGCAACCGTACCTTGGCCACCAGCACTGAGCGTGGCGTCAATAGCACCGTAGCCAGCTATAACTTGGGTGATCAGTTGCAAAGCCAGGGCAACACCCACTACAGCTACGATGGCAACGGGCGCCTCAGCCAGAAAACCACTAGCACCGAAGTCACCACCTACAATTACGACAGCCAGGGCCGACTCAAGCAGGTGCAAACGCCCGATCACACCATCCAGTACCGGCACAACGCTCTGGGCAATCGCGTGGCCAAGCTCAAAGACGGGCAAGTCATAGAGCGCTACCTATGGCAGGACAAAATCACCCTGCTGGCCACCTACGATGGAAATGGCAATCTTAAACAGCGGTTCAGCTACACGCTGGGCCATGCTCCGACGAGCTTTACGGAGAATGGCAACACCTATTATCTGCTGACGGATCAGTTGGGTAGCCCAAGAGTAATCACCGACAACGCGGGGCAGGTGGTCAAAGCCATTGAGTATGATGCCTATGGCAACGTAATCGCTGACAGCAATCCGAGCATCACGATTCCCTTTGGCTTTGCAGGCGGGTTAAAGGACGATGATACTGGGTTGATCCGCTTCGGTTATCGGGATTACGATCCAAAAACCGGCCGCTGGACGGCGCGGGATCCCATTGGCTTTGCGGGAGGGGATACGAATCTTTATGGGTATGTGTTGGGGGATCCGGTTAATTGGATAGATCCGACAGGGTTGCAATCGTTCGATGTTGCTGCAGGCTTTGGCTTTGCTGGAGGAAGGCTTCCTCAATCAAAAGTTGAAGCGGACAACATGAACAACTTGCCTGAGAGATATAATCTTTTGCCAAAATACGGTGAAGCTTGGGGGATGGTTGCTGCAGGTGGAGGCGGTGGAGGCGGAACTTTACTCAAATTTTGTAAGATTGTAATGAAGAACCCCGACACTTTTTTAGAAATTGCTACAGAGTTAGCTGAAGTGCTTGGTGGAGACCCATCTGATCCACAATCAAAAGTCGACAAGATGGGCGAGTATCACCAACATCGAACAGAGATTCACGCACCGGGGCCAAAATGACTTCATATCGTAAAAAACTTTGTCATAGCGTAGTGTTACATCCTGAATTCATGCTTCGGAACATACGTACGGATTCGTTAGTGGAAGCGTTTTTAGACCGTTGTGAGTTTGAGCGCCCTCGCCATCTACAGCTAGCAGGTAGGTTGTGGAGTATTTGCGAGAAAACACCTTCTGGAAATGAATTGATGGAGGTGTTTCAAGGCGAATTAGAAAACGGGACCGCTGAAAGTCTGGCACTTTTTGGAGAAATTTTCATAGAAAATTCGGGTGATGAGGATGTTCTTAAACCGGGCTCCATCGAAGAGTATTTTAAAGTCCTAGGCGATAAGTCCGTGATTTTCTGTAGCTTATCAAGATCAAAAAGATTGTTGAAAGAGTATTCAAGGTCAGGCGATGAAAGATTCGTGCTTTTGGCTACGTTAAGTTATAAAAGAGCACTTTTCAGAGGTAGTTTGACAGGACTAGTCCTTTATATAGTATTTAGAAAATCTGTTGAGAGAAATGAAGGTTTAGGCTCGATACTTGATGGTTTTTTTACTTGGGTGTTGAATGCTCTTTTTTCGATTCTTAGCGGAATTGTTTCGATGGGTGTAGGGTATAAAAATAGATGGTGGAGGTACACGGAAATATATCATTGGATGCCAAGAAAAGTGGAAAGTATAGACGGAATTTTGATAAGTAAAAACGTTGAGTGGTAGGGTCTTTGCGCAACTACCGACAGCAATCTGAGCATCACACTTCCCTTTGACTTTGCGGGTGAGAATACGAACCTTAATGGTGATGTAAATCCTCAGAGCTTGATTGTGCTTGTCAGTTCATTCGGAGCCTACCTCAACGATAGGTCAACCACAAAATATTGATCAAGCCGACAGCGCTGAGCAATCCCAACCAGAGCAGTACCCCCGTTGCCCATCCCGAATACGCTATACAGATCATCAAGGCTGCGCCCAGACTAGCCCACCCCAGAAGCCGTAGCCAAAGATTGGCCTTTGGAGAGAGGGAACGATTAAGTACCTGTCTACAATGACGGCTCATGGATAAGGACAGTGCGAGGAAGCCGGAGAAAATAAGGGTGGATGCAAACAACGGCATCATTTGGCTGACCTCGCTAGATCAAGAGACTTGGCCCATTGGCGCCCGGCTTTCTGGTCACCGTTGGTGGGTGACCATTTGCTTATCAAGCGCCAAGTAATGCCGGCGAAGGCGGCACCGATAAACAACATGGCCAGATCAAAGCCGACCATTACCAAATCGCCTCCACGCAGTGATTGTCCAAGATGGCTATTGGTTGTCAGAGCATTGATCAGAGGTAGCAATGCAAAGGCAATGGTGGCCAGTGAAAGTTGTTCAATCCAGGCTCGCTTGGTCGGGCGGAGTGTTCCGTACAACAGCATTGCGGCCCAGGTGATAAACAGAGCGTTTATTTCCCAGTCTGCCCGGCCTTCAATGCCAATCGGTAGCAACCGGTTAGCCCAAAAATAGGCAGCGATTCCGATAGGCAGCCCTACGATGGTGCCCACGTTCAGTTTTTCCACCAGTCGCAATCCCCTATTTTCCGTGCCTGCTGCCCGCTCGGCGCGTTGCCGTCGTTTAACCGCCCATAGCAGCAGCCCGGTAGCGATCATGCCGGTGCCCAGTAATCCGGAAAAGAAGTACAGCCAGCGCAATACCGGCCCAGCGAAAAGCCCCTCATGCAAGCCGATGAATAGGTCTCGCGCGCCCTTGGCTGCTGAAGGCTCCTTTGGAACCATACGCAACAGTTCGCCGCTAACACCATTGAACACCATCAGCCCGGCCGCACTGGCGAGTGATTTTTCGATATTTTCATGAATGATGACTCGGGCGTTGCGATCACCCGGGTGGCGAATATCGATGTTGCGAATGCGGCCTTTCCCCCATTGATCTTCCGCTTTCGCGATAAGACCTGTGAGCGGCACCAGAGGGGCAGGTTCGTTGGTGGCTTCAACCTGACCGGGAGGGTCGAAAACATCGGCAATAAACTGGCTGCGGGCCTCTCCATCAACGCCGTAGTGCGCGGCCACCACCAGCGGCATGTAAGAGAAGGCCATGAAAACGAGCCCCGAATAGGTGATCATCAGATGAAACGGCAGCGCCAGTACACTGAATACATTGTGGGCGTCCAGCCAGGAGCGCTGGCCTTTACTTGGCCGAAAGGTAAAGAAATCTTTGAAAATTTTCTTGTGGATAATCACGCCGCTGACCAGAGCCACCAGCATGAACAATGTTGCGAACCCCACGATGACATCTGCCTGAGCTCGGGACAGGTAGTGCAGCCGCCAATGCATTTGGTAAAGCAGTTGGCCACCACCGGTTTCTCGCGCCTGAAAGGTTTCGCCGGTTTCACCGTTCAGTTTCAGGTTACCTCGGGCCGCACTGGCCCCGGCATCAACCGATGCCCCCTGCCAGAATACGCTCGGGTAGGGCTGATTTCGATCTGTTGGCAGGCGTAGGAACCAACGTTCCGCTTCGGGCGCTTCTTTTTCCAGCCGGGCTAACAATACCGCGGCGGTATCGGTGGCGTTCAGGTGAGTTTGAGCAGGAGGCAACTCAGGCTGCATCCAGCGATCAATCTCGGTATCGAAATACCCTGCGGTTCCGGTAAGGAACATCAGGAACAACACCCAGCCCAGAGTAAGCCCGGCCCAGGTATGCAGCCAGGCCATGGACTGTCGAAAGCCGCCTTGGGGCGCCTCGGTCATTGGGGTTTTGTTCGGCCGGGGTGTACGCGTGCTCACAGGCTATGCCTCCCCAGTATCATGCCGGTGGTAGCCAACACGGCACTGGCTAGAATAAGGCTGGCCCACGCTCGTGCGGGCCGGCGCATGGCAAATACCCAGATGATGGCACCGGCATAAACCGCAAAGCTGGCCATTGTGCCGGTCAGTGCTGCGGCTCCCCGTGAATCTGGGACCACGCCAGCGAGAAAAATGCCCGCTGCCGCTGCCATTAGGTATCCGCCGATAAGCGCGGCGCAAATCAATGAGAACAGGCGCCATCCATACAATCCCATGGGTTATCTTCCTTCAGTGGCAAAGCTCGAGAGCAGGACAATCCGTCGTGATTGCCATGCACCCGTTCCTAAAAATCAATCTGTGCGCCCAGTTTGACTGTGCGAGGAGCGCCTTGAGCCAGAGAGCTGCCGCCCGATGACATTAGCCAATAGGCTTCGTCAGTCAGGTTTTCGATGTTCAACCGCAGGGTAACTGGCACCCTGCCCGCTGCCAGTTTGTACCGGGCACCTGCATCCAAAAGTGTTATGGCATCCGCCTCCCATTGGCCTCTGGGGTCTGCAGGGCGTGTACCTACATACCGGGCACCAGCGCTGAGAGTTAATGGTATGCCGTTAACCCTGTACTCGCTGTACAGCTTGAGCTGTTCCCGGGCGATGCCTTGAATCCGCTCACCGTCAAGACTGGTATCTCCGGTTTTCTTGTTGCGGGCATCAAGCCACAAGGCGCTTGCTGAAAGCAGCCACTGGGAGCTGATGCGGGTTTTGGTTGACAGCTCGACGCCTTGGAAGCGGGCTTCCCCGTTCTGGGTGAATACATTGTCGGAGTTTGTGTAGGACAAACCACGCTGCAATCGGAAAATCGCCGCGTTCGCGGACCAGTCGTCCCGGTCGATCTTGAGGCCCAGTTCCTGTTGCTCGCTAATCATCGGGTCAAACACCTCGCCAGCATTAGCGGCGGTCTCCGGCGCGACCCCGCCCTGCTCGAAGGCTTCGATGTAACTGGCGTAAAGGGAAAGCCATGCTACGGGGCGATGGATCACCGCCAGACTTGGCGTAATTTTGGACTCGTCGTAATCACCAAACTCGTCTTTCAGGTTTCCATGTCGTGCACCAATGATAAGGTCCCAGTTCTGGCCCACTCTCAGGGTGTCAGATAGGAATAGCTCACTTCGTTTTACACGAGAATATTCCTCAACTTCCGCCGCGCTTTTGGCGAGGCGGCCGTATGGCTCTGCAAACTCTTCGGGATCGGAGAGGTTGCCGGTGCCCAGGTTACCCGACTGGCCCAGTGAGCCGCTGTTTGACGACACCGTTTCAGTAAGGGACGCGCCTGCCACCAGTTCATGGCGAACGAATCCGGTGCTTACCTCACCTGAGAGTTGCAGCTGTGACTGTTCGCTTTCAAAGAGGTTGTTGTAGCTCCACAGGTACGCTGAGTAAACATCGTCAGTATTGGCGAAAATCCCAGGAAGGTGGAACAGGCGATAGCTATCGGACTGACGGTGGGCCAATTGTAGGCTCCAGTCCTCTGACATCTGCCAGCTCAGGTCAGTGCCCCAGGTTTCCTGAATTGACTCGTAGCTGGTCCATTCCGGTGCCAAGCGTTTGTCTCCATCAATCGGGTCGATGGGAGTAGCGGGAGTAAAGTTACTGCTCTGTCCGTCGGCGTTCGAGATCACCGCCCACTGGCCGCCCTTGCGATTATGATTCGCTTTCAGGGCATCAACCTGCCACACCAGATCTGGTGTTATGCGCCAATCCAGTGCGACTGACGCCGAATTGCGCCGCGATTCACCCTCATTGATATAGGTGTCGCCGGATTCATGGACGGCATTGATCCGATACCCGAACCGATTATCGGCACCGAACCGGCCACCGAGATCTCCGTGTACTAGCGGTAGCCCACTGTCCATGAGTTGCAGGTTAAGTGTGCGTGTTGGTGCATCCGTGGGGCGTTTCAACGTGTAATTGATGATGCCACCGGGAGCCCCGAATCCGTAGAGAAACCCTCCCGCGCCTTTGAGGATATCCACACTCTCGATATGCTCCAGCGGCAGATCTTTTGCTCTGCTGCGGAAGTTCATGCCATCCAGTTTCTGACCGGTCTCGGAGTCTGGGGAGAGCCCTCGAATCGCAACCGTGTTGTTCTCTGAGATCAGATCACCGGATGACAGACTTACGGAAGCATCCAACTTGGTCACGTCCGCAATGGACCGGGCCTGAAGATTGTCCATCAATTCCCGGGAATAGACATCAACACTGTAGGGCGTGTTCTGCAGGCTTTTGTTTCCCAAAATGCCAACTGAAGCAGACTCTTCTCTATAACCGGCTCCGGCAGAGCCTGGCACGCTATCTCCGCTTACCGTCAGCTCTGGCAGAACAGCGGGCTCTGCAGAGGCGTCGTCAGCTCTGGCCAGATGCAAGGGAGTAGAAACCAGTGAATCAGATTCAGAGGCCCGGAGCGCAATAACATCGTCACTCATGAACGTCATGAGAATCCCGGAACCGGCCAAAAGTAAGTTCAACCCCTGCTCTACCGAGTAATGTCCGTTGAGGGATGGCGCTCGCTTGCCCTGAACCAGTTTAGGATCAAAAGAGAGGGTGATTCCGGCCTCGCTGGCAAATCGATTAAGGGACTGGGCCAAAGGGCCCGCCGGCAAGGTGTAGTTGATCTCCGTCTCAATCAGTTGCTGAGCCTGAGCCAAGTGCAGAGGTGCGCAGGTCAGTGACAGGCCAACTCCAAACAGGCTAGCCCGCAGCGCAGATACAAGAGGTTGCTGACGAAACCGCCCCGGGCGCCGATCGGCGAGCCGGGGCAGGGTCTTGAGAGTTGATGGCATACCTTGGGTCTCCATTGATTAGAAATGGGAATCATTAGTGTTTGTTTGAGGTATGCCGTATAGACAGGAAAAAAGTGACAAAATGAATGATATTTTTCAGCGTTAAGTAAGTACCTGAGTACTAGGCTGGTGTGACAGTCACCCAGTAGCCGGTCATCCGGCTGATACGAACGGGGAGCGTACCGGCGAGAGAGCTCAGTATCTGATCCGTATTTTTGAGCTGAAACACACCTGAAATCCGTAAATCGGCAACGGCGGGATCTACACGGATAATCCCAGACCGGTAGCGGGCCACTTCTGCCAGAAATTCGCTCAAGCGTTGGTTGTCTGCAATGAGCTGCCCTTTCACCCACGCACTAGCACTGTAGGGCGCTGATTTGGGGGGATAGACCTTTTGATGAGTAAACGCGGCTTGTTGGTTGGCTTCGACAAGGGTCTCCCGTAACTCGCTGCTGGGCCGAACCGCCACCGACTGATGCAGTGCGGTTACGCCCGTGTGGGCGGTAGCTTCCGCAAAGCCCGGCAGTTGTGTCCGGACGATGAACTGGTTACCCAAGGCACGAATCTCTCCGTGCTCGGTTGTGACCAAAAAAGGACGTATCGGTTGTAGGGTGTCTTGAGCAGTGCTGATCATGATCTCGCCCCGGTGCAGAACAATGTGTCGGGCAAGGTTGCTGTAGTTAATGTCTACGGCTGAGTCGGTATTGAGTGTCAGTTCGCTGCCGTCTGGCAGGGAGATGGACCGCTGTTCTCCGGTGGCGGTACGGGCATCTGCTGTCCAGCGTTGCCAATCGGGCTGGGTCGTCAGGCTCCATGCCGTAGCCGGCATCACAACCGCGGCTGTGAGCACTTTGAGTAGCGTTCGTCGGTCCAGTCGCTCCCGGTCCAACACCTGGTGCCCCAGTGACTCGGGAACCCGGCCTATCAGGGATTGCAAGCGGCATGCCGCTTGCCAGGCCTGTTCGTGTTCGGCCTTCTGGCTGCGCCACTGGCCAAGGGCCTGTTCCTGCTTGTGGCTCAAGCGGCCGTTATCTTTAAGGATGAGCCAGTCAGCTGCTTGTTCAAGTGTCTGAGTGGATGGTTTAGTCGGGCTGCTCATGGCTTAAACAAGTGCCTTTAACAGCAGTGTAAAAGCGAGTTTCATTTCTCGCTTGATAGTGCGGGTGGACACGCCCAGTTGGGTGGCGATCTCGTCATAGGTCATGCCATCCAGTTGAGACAGCAGAAAACTGCGGCGGGCACGGGCAGGTAGCCGGTCAAGCAGTGCATCGACTTCGTTCAGGGTTTCCAACAGAGTTTCACGTTCCAGCGGAGAGAAGGCCACTGGCTCGGGCTGCTGTGCAAGCGTCTCAAGAAAAGCCTGCTCCAAAGATTTTCGCCGAAAGTGATCGACCATCAGCCCATGAGCGATGACGCGCAAATAGGCCCTTGGCTCCTGCATGTCCAGACGCTCGTTTTCTCGTTTGCGCACCAACACTCTTACGAACGTGTCTTGGGCCAGATCAGCGGCGCTATTGGAGCAGCCAGTCTTTGACTGCAACCATCCGCGAAGCCAGGAATGATGGTCAGCGTATACTCGCCTGACGCAAGTTGCAGGTGTGCTCATAAGAAAGAGAGGCCTATAGTTGTATTATAAACCTAAATGATAACAGTTATCATTGCAGCTATCTATTCAGATTATACTAACTATTCAAGGCCTGAGGCTCTTCTAGGCGTAACCGACAATCGCTATACCTGATGACCCTACTTTAAAAGCCGTATGCCTGCGAAATGGCCTCTTTTTCGCCAGACTCTACAAGCTTGCGATAGCCTTCCTTGAGCGCCTGAATAACCTCTGGGTCCGTTTCATTGTTAATTGCGAGGAACATAGGGGTCTCGCGGAAGACCAAAACCCGCTTGAGGTTGGTTACGTCTGCAGTATCTGCGGCTAGATAGGGGCCAGCCAAGCCATCCGCTACCCACAAGCTAATCTGGTCTTCTACCAGACGACGGGCGTTCAAACCGTTTTTGCTGATGGCCAACACCTTGAACCCTTCATCCGTTAGATAGTTCGTCATGATGTCGCCTTTATAGCCCCCGATTCGGTATTGACGGGCCTCTTCCAAGTTTTTGAGCTCAATAGACGACCCCGGCTTGGCGAAGAAGGTCCACTTGACAGAAGCCAAGGGACCAACCCATTCAAAGGCGGGCTCTCGTTCTGGCGTTTTGGACACGCAATAGATCGCATGATTAGGGTGTTGTCCGGCCCGGTTGAGACCA
Organism: Marinobacter salexigens; assembly: GCF_018860765.1. GTDB lineage: Bacteria > Pseudomonadota > Gammaproteobacteria > Pseudomonadales > Oleiphilaceae > Marinobacter > Marinobacter salexigens_A. The sequence continues at coordinate 573,694 of NZ_JAHKPV010000001.1, read as the reverse complement.
TAACTGAGCTCTCTTAACTTGATGCTGTACTTTAGGTTGGTGTTAGCCAGCAGGGCTTTTAATATGTCAGTACACAGGCCGCTAATTTCTTCAGTCGAGTGAGCAAAAGGTTGGCCGTTGGTCGTCATATTATAAGGAGGGTATTGTTCGGTGTAGATCCGAAGCTCCTCAGTGGCCGTTGCAGCGCTAGCCGCCAACAATAGGCCGAGTAGTAACCCGATTTTTCTTTTCATGAAATCGTTCCAACTGTTTGATTAAGATGATTTGAGACTGAAATGTGAAAGATCGCGAGTGTAGCAATTGCGCGGTTAAGCGAGCAGTTCGTAGAAACCGGAACGAGGGCAAATTGCTATCCAATACTAAGGACTAAGGCTTATTTGTGAATTTATGAATATGCGCCCCAGGCGGCCCGCCACAGCGAATCTCGAAAACCCCCTGTACTACCTGCAAAACATGGAAACAGTCGTTGCTTGGGTGGCGAGCCATTACTCGGATCTGTTATTGAGGTCAGAGCAAGAGTTTTTGGACGAGTTCTTTGAGTTATCTCGTCCTGCCCGAGCACTGCTCACCCGGATGGTGATGCGCACGGGTGACTCGTTTCGTGCAGACAAATTGAATTACCCCGAGTTGGGAAGCCCGGAATCCGACGCACTGGAGGAGTTGATTACTCGCAGGTGGCTGAATGCTGATCCTCTGCTGACTCTGGATGACATTTTCCGTCTGTTCACTTTGGCTGAATTGCGCACTGCTTTTTCACCAGTGCTGGAGCAAGCTGGTCTAGCCAAAAATCTTCCTAAGGCACGGATGAAGGAAGTCTTGCAGGAATTCTGTACTGATGCCCGCGCACTGTCGGACTGGTTTGATGACGTTGCTTCCCCTGTGGTTCGGGTCAGCCACATGGCCCTCTTTGACCGCATCCGCCTTATGTTCTTCGGCAACTTACGCCAGAGTTGGTCGGATTTTGTGCTGGTGGAGTTGGGTCACCATCGCTATGAGCAAGTGGAGTTTACCCCTGAATCACGGGCGTTCTCTCAGCGCAGTGAGGTGGATAGTTACTTGGCCATGCACCACTGTCGCGAGAGTCTGGATGCAGGCGTGCCCGCTGCTGAGGTTTGGGCTGATATTCCCGCAGCCATGAACAACCCTTGGCTAACCAGTCGCCGTGATCGCTTACTGCTGGAGCTGGGGCGGCAGGCAGAACGTCAGGGAGATCGGGAACTGGCACTGCAAGCGCTGGAGGCCAGTGGTCATCGAGAGGCGAGATTAAAACAGCTGCGGCTACTAGAGCGATTGAAACGTTTTGAGGAAGCTTGGGCCATTGCCGCTCGGTGGGGAAATGAAGAACTAAGCGATGTCGAGGCTCAGGGCTTATCCCGAATTGTTAAGCGGCTGGCGAAAAAGGTAGGCGAGCCGGTTCCGCCCGCCATTGTGCATCCTGCTATCCGGGAGTTCACATTGAGCCTGTCACAAACCGGCGGCTCGGTGGAGGTGGTGGTTCGGGATCATCTTTCCACGCCGGAGGCACCGGTGCTCTATGTGGAAAACACGCTGATCAATGGCCTTTTCGGCTTGTTGTTCTGGCCCACAATATTCAAAGCGATTCCCGGTGCCTTTTTTCATCCTTTTCATACCGGCCCCGCAGACTTGGTGCGGGAGGATTTTGTAAGTCGTCGGCAAGCGTTATTTGATGAGTGCTTCGTTGCGCTAAAGAACGGCAGCTATCGCCAGAAAATTCTGGATACTTACGCCGCCAAACAGGGCATCACTAATCCTTTTGTTGTTTGGCCGGCGCTGAATGAAGAATTGCTGAATCTGGCACTGGATAGAATTCCTGCCGTAGATTTGCAGGTTATGTTTGAACGGATTTTGTTAAATATTCGCGAACATCGAAGCGGTTTCCCGGATCTTATTAGGTTTTCGGCACAAATCGACGAAGATAGGCCCGGTTATGAGATGATTGAAGTAAAAGGCCCGGGCGATCGACTGCAGGATCATCAAATCCGTTGGCTGCACTTCTTTGCCCGTAAGGGTATTGCCGCCAGCGTGTGCTATCTGCGCTGGCAAGACTGCGAGGCAAGAACATGAGGGTGGCGGTCCGAACCCTTTGCGAATTTGCTGCTCGGGAAGGTGATCTGGACTTTCGGTACACCCCGGCACCCAGTGCCGAAGAGGGCATTATTGGCCATCAAGCCATTCAGGGTAAGCGTGGGTACGGCTACAAAAGCGAGTACTCACTTTCCGGAGAGTGTATGGGGCTGGAGCTATACGGCCGGGCCGATGTGTATAACCCCCACTCCGGCCTGCTGGAGGAAATTAAAACCCACCGGGGCGACCTGTCGCGACTCCGGCTCCACCAACGGGCGTTGCACCGGGCCCAACTAAGAGCCTACGGTGCCCTGCTCTGTAAGCAGGAAAACCGTAAAAACCTGAAGCTGTCGCTGGTGTATTTCAATATCGGCAACAACCGGGAAACACCGGTGACTGAAACCGCCACTGCCAAGGAGTTATGGCAGGAGCTGGAAATCCTGTGCGGGCGTTATCGGCTATGGGCAGAGCAGGAAGCCCATCATCGGGAGCAACGGGATAGCCGCCTTGCGGGCCTGCGCTTTCCGTTTGAACAATTTCGTCCCCGGCAGCGGCAGCTTGCCGAAACGGTGTATAAAAACACCGTAAAAAGCGAAACCCTGCTGCTAGAAGCGCCCACAGGTCTGGGTAAAACTCTGGGCACCTTGTTCCCGGCGCTTATGGCCATGCCCGCCGCCAAACACGACCGGTTGGCGTACCTTACCTGCCGGAACACCGCAAGGCAGTTGGCGGTGGACGCAGTGGAGCGGTTGCGAGCTGCGCAGGAACAACCACACATCTGGCCCCTTCGCACTCTGGAGTTGGTGGCTAAGTCAGATGCCTGCGAACATACGGATAAAGCCTGCCATGGGGATTCCTGCCCGCTGGCCAAAGGCTTCTTTGATCGTTTGCCGGATGCCCGTGCCGAAGCTGCTCAGGCGGGCACAACGCTTACCCAGGAAGAGTTAGCAAAAATCGCTGCGGGCCACGATATCTGCCCCTACTTTCTGGCACAGGAAATGGCACGCTGGTGTGATGTGATCATCGGCGATGTGAATCGCATGTTTGATCAGTCTGCCCTACTCCATGGCCTCACCCGACAGAACAATTGGAAAACGGCCGTGCTCGTGGATGAAGCTCACAATCTGGTGGATCGCGGGCGGGGTATGTATTCGGTGCAACTGGATCAACAGCGGCTTCTTAACGTCCGAAAAACAGCACCCAAGGCTTTGAAGCAGCATTTCGATCGCACAGCCCGAGCTTGGCAGGGGGTTATTCGAGATCATTCCGAAAAAAGTAACACGCCGGCATTTCTCGCTGAGCTTCCCACTGCACTGACTGGGAGCCTGCAAGGGCTGGTATCCGGGTTGTCCGATTACCTTGCAGATAACCCGCCGGACCTAGCCTTGCAGGAAGTGCTGTTTGAATCTGTTGCTTTCATGAAGCTGGCGGACTCCTTTGGTGATCATTCCCTGTGTGAATTCCACCGCGAAGGCCGAGGTCGAGCGCGCCTGAGCATTCAGAATTTGGTACCGGCGGACTTTCTGCGCGACCGTTTTCAGGCCGCTGCCTCGGTTTTGCTATTTTCTGCCACGCTAAGTCCCGGTGTGTATTACCGAGATTTGCTGGGTTTGCCCCAGACCAGCCGTTTCATCTCTCTGCCCAGCCCCTTTAGCGCCGACCAGTTACAGGTGCAATTTACGCCAAAGATAAGTACCCGGCAGGCTCACCGCGAGACGTCGGTAGCGCCAATTTCCGAACTGATCGCGAACCAATATCGGAAGCGCCCCGGGCACTATCTGGCATTTTTTAGTAGCTTCAAGTATTTGAGTAAGGTGAGTGACACTCTGGCAAACCATGCGCCGGATGTGCTCCAACGTTCGCAACACTCGGGAATGAGCCAACAACAGCGGAAAGAGTTTTTGGCGGGATTTCGGGAAGAGGCAGGCAGTGTGGCCTTTGCGGTTCTTGGAGGCGTATTCAGTGAAGGCATCGACTTGCCGGGTAATCAGTTGATTGGCGCTTTTGTCGCCACTCTAGGTTTACCGCCGTTCGATGCCTGGCACGAGATTCTCAAACATCGGCTGCAGCAGCGGTTCGGGGCAGGATATGACTATACGTATTTGATTCCGGGTTTGCAGAAAGTGGCGCAAGCTGCCGGACGGGTTATTCGCACGCCGGAGGATCGTGGGGTGATCTGGCTTATAGACGACCGCTATATGCAGCCGCAGATTCGGGGGTTATTGCCTGAGTGGTGGTTTAAAACAGAGGCCGCCGAATAGAACGGTCTCTGTTTTGCGGCGTTCCGGATTAACCGAAGTGGAAGAACGCCATTTTGTTGCCGTCCTGATCTTTCAGGTAGGCACCGTAAAACTGGTCTGGGATACGCTGCCCGGGTTCACCATCACAGGTTGCACCCAACTCTATGGCTTTCTTGTAGTAAGCATCAACCGCCTCTTTCGAGCCCGGCCAGAATGCCAGCATATTGCCGTTGCCGGGGTGGTTAGGTTGCCCGTCGAAGGGTGTGCACACGGCTAAGGAGGGGCCTTTCATGCTTTCACCAATAAACGCAATGCGCCCCATATCCACAAGAAGCTTTGCACCCATATCGCTAAGAAGCTCAACGTAGAACTTCTTGGCTCTCTCCATATCGCTGACACCGATGGTGACGTACCCAATCATGCTTTGTTCTCCTTTATCGCGTTTTCTACGCGGTTAGCATTAAGCCGTTAATCTGTTTTCCCACCTGAAATTCTCTGCCCAACGCAGGGCTTCCGGCAGTGGCAAGGGTTTGCTGTAGAAAAAGCCCTGTCCCAAGTCGCAGCCAAGCTCAATTAATTTGCTTTCAACCTCCGCACTCTCAATGCCTTCTGCAACCAGCCGACGATTAAAGCTCTTCGACAGGCTAACGATAGCACTGACGATCATGCTGTCGTCTGTGTCTACCAGCATGTCCATGACGAACGAACGATCAATTTTGATTTCTTGTGCAGGCAGCCGCCGAAAATAATCCAGCGATGAATACCCGGTTCCGAAGTCATCCAGAGAGATATCCACACCCTGTTCACGACAGGCTTTCAGGTTTCTCAGAGCAGCTTCCGTGTCGTCCATCGCAGTGGTTTCCAGAATCTCCAGAATGAGGCGGGCACGCAATTCGTTTGGGCAATCTTCCAGCGCACTGGATAAATCGTTCTCGAACTCTTGGCTTAAGAAGTGGCAGGGGCTTAGATTGATACTCACCGTGTAAGGAAGATCCCGCTTGGAGAATTCCACAAGCTGTTTTACGGCTTCCCGAATCACAAAGTTGCCCAAGGTGCGCGCATACTCTGTGTACTCAATATGCTCTAGAAAGTGCGCAGGGCTGAGAACGCCTTCGCTTGGGTGGTTCCACCGGATAAGCGCTTCAAAACCGTTCACGCAGTGGTGTTGGAAGCAGATCTTGGGTTGATAGTACAACTCCATCTGCTGTTCGCGCAGGGCCGTGTCCATCTGCTCCAGAACCCGAACCCGTTCTTTGCGGGATGAATGTGATCGAAGGTCGAATACCTTGTAACAATTCTTACCGGTTTCTTTGGCCGCATACATGGCCTGATCCGCATGACGAAGGAGCAAATCGGAATCTGCGTCATCGTCTGGGAATACGGTAACGCCCATGCTGCCGGATACCTGTAGTACATGGTGCTGGAAATTAATGGGCTGCCGGATGGCGTCAAGAAGGCGTGCGTATACTCTTTCATCGCCTACATCTCGCAGAATAGCCACAAACTCGTCACCGCCCAAACGGGCTACGATATCGTGATTGCGCACAGTGGCTTGTAGCTTTGCAGCGACGGATTTCAGAACGGCATCACCTACGGCATGGCCGTGCTCATCGTTGATGCTCTTGAAACCATCCAGATCAATGAAGCACACAGACACCCGGCCATGTCTCTGGCCAGCTTCATACAGTTCCTGTTCGAACAGTTCAGTAAGTCGCTGGCGGTTGGGTAGGCCTGTCAGCGCGTCGTAATTGGCCGCCAGCTCAAGATCTTTCTTATGAGTTCCCTTTTCTGCATACAGGCGCTTGCGTTCAATAAGATGGCCGAGGGTTTGTGACAGAGGAGCCAACTCGTCTGCCAGTTTTTGGGTGTAGCCTTCAGGCCGGTTAGCCAGGCCAATCATCCCTAGATGGGCCTTACCGGAAAATACCGGGATACCTATGTAGGTTTTGATAACGGGGTGCCCGGCAGGCAGGCCACCGCGTCTTGGGTCCTGCGATAAATCGTTGGAGATAACGATCTCACCGGACACCATGGGTAACCCGAGAATATTGTCTAAACGATCAAAAACCATGCCCCGACGCTCCAAACCCTGATATAGGGCTTGAGTTTCCGCGTTCCATGCGATGTTGGTAATGGCTCCAACCTTGAGAAAGGGTGTGCCGTTACTCTTATGCAGCACTTCGCCAATAAGCCCGAACTGACTGCCCGTTAAGGTCAGCAGATCGTTGAGCATCTGGCTGAATGCAGAGCTTTCGTTGTCGCTTGTGAGGAACACATTCTGGGCGCTGTGGATAGCGCGATTAAGTTGGGATACGGGCACATACTTGCTTTTATCCGACTCGATATACGAGCGCTCCAACTCCTCCTCCACTATGCTTGCCAGCATACGGAGCACATCCAGATCTTTCTCTGAGAACTGTCGAGGCCTGTCGTCAATGATGCATAAGGTACCGATTTTGAAGCCGCTCGGTTCGCGCACCGGCACGCCAGCATAGAAGCGGATATTTGGGTCATCCAGTACGAGAGGGTTATTGCGAAAGCGCGGATCCTGAGAGGCATTTTCCACAATAAAAACATGATCCTGCCGTATGGCATGATCACAAAATGCTATCGAACGTGGCGTTTCGGTACCCTCAAGCCCCTGACGGGATTTGAACCACTGGCGGTCGAGATCCAGTACGGAGAACAAAGCGACTTTGACCCGGTAGTGCTGGCGAGCGATGCGGGTAAGACGCTCAAACCGTTCTTCTGGTGGTGTGTCGAGAATCCCGAGTCGAATTACCGCTGCGAGTCGTCTTTTCTCATTTTCCGTCTCACTCATTCGGAATCCTTGCAGAAACTAGCAGACGAAATATTAACAGATCGCGGTTTGATACTTTGTGACATTTGGTGAACCGGGCAAGTGTGTACATCGGCGTGTTCAATAGGCCAGCCAGAATCGAATTTCTTGATATAAGATAATAGCAGTGATGGGCCGCAGCGCTAGAGAATCTCTGATTAACTCCGAACAGCCTTGAGTCAAAAGAGCGGCTCAGGCAACAGCCCCATTGCCGAAGCAGTCGGGCTGCTGTTGGGTTCAGCGGCGTGCGGGTTTAGCCAGCCATTCATGGCCCTTGAGCATAACATGCCAATATAAAGCCGGTAGCTGCTTGGCCTTCAAATACCAGGCGGCTTTTGTGGCTTTGGTGCCATCGTTTATCCAACTTGGAAACGTGGGCTGCAGCGCTCCGTTGTAACCAAACTCCGCCAGTACGATACGGCCGTTTTCAACGGTTAGCGGGCAGGAGCCGTAACCCAGATAGGCAGCGTTCATGGGCTGACTACGCAGGTTTGCAAGCAGGTTTTCTGCAACAACCGGAGCCTGTTTGCGAACGGCGGCAGCTGTTTTCGCATTACCTGTACCGCTCACATCCCCCAAGCCGAATATATTGGAATGATGCTTATGTCGAAGGGTGTCGTCTTCCAAATCCAGCCAGCCGCTTTCATTGGCAAGCCGGGAATCCCGGATGAATTCCGGGGCACGTTGGGGTGGCACGGCGTGTAGCATATCAAAGCCGATTTCCCGGTCTACGGTGTTGCCGTTCGGGTCTGTTCGGCGGAAAGTCGCTTTGTGGGCCGGGCCATTCACGGCCACCAAAGTGCTCTGGTAATTGAGCTCAATACCGTACTTCTCGATGTAGCTCTCAAGCGCAGGAACGTAATCGGGAACGCCAAACAGCACAGCGCCTGCGTTGTGGAACTGAATGTCTATATTATTCAGGACGCTGTTCCGGAGCCAGTAATCCGAAGACAGATACATGGCTTTCTGGGGTGCCCCTGCACACTTAATCGGCATAGGTGGCTGGCTAAACAGAGCGCGGCCGCTTTTCAGGTTTTGCACGGTTGCCCATGTGTAGCTGGCCATACCTTCCTGATAGTTTGAGGAGACACCGTTTGAGCCCAATGACTCTTTCAAACCGTCAATGCCGCTCCAGTTCAATTCCAGCCCGGGAGCTAGAACAAGAGCTTGGTAGCCGATTTTTGACCCATCTGCCAGCACTACCTGATTGTTCTCTTCGTCGATAGAGGACACGGATTGTTTGTACCAGACGGCGAAGCCGGGCATAACGGCAGCCATAGGTTTGGACGTTGATTCCGGCTTGAATATACCTCCGCCGACCATAGTCCATCCCGGTTGGTAGTGATGTGTTTGGGACGGTTCGATAATGGCAATGTCTAGGCTGCTGTCTCTTTTGTGAAGGCTGGATGCTACGGAAATACCCGCCGCTCCGCCTCCGACAATAACCACAGTGTGCTGCTTTTCTTTGCCTGCTTCTGCAGTGGCGTTATTCATACCTCAAAACCTCTTGTCATTATTTGAAAGCTCGGCTCTCTCTTGAGATGTGTCAAATACTACCAAACTATATGTTCTATGGTTATATTGATTGGGAATATAAAGCGACTGCTCATTCAGCGATATGGATAAACTGCATTTGGTGGGAGTTAATCAACAGCGAGGGTGACTTTGTCACTGACCCCGTCTGGGTGAGCACCTACTCTGTGGCTATACCGACCATAAAATCGATAAAGGAGCACGTACTAATGATGAAATCACTCAAAGCACTTGTTGCAGCGGCCGTGGTTGCTGTTGCCCCTATCAGCGCTCAGGCAGGAGATCAGAAAATGGTTGAGGAAGTACTGGTGATTCTTTCAAGCGAGTCCCTGCAAACTCAAGGCATGGCGATGGTGCTTTCTAACACCATGGCGCAACAGGGTACCAAGGTGAACGTACTCTTGTGTGACAAAGCCGGTGATCTGGCTCTAAAAAACTATGAAGCTCCGGCGTTAAAGCCGAAAGATGTAACCCCCGGTCAGATGCTGCGTGGTTTGCTGAAGCAAGGCGGAGTTGCCAACGTGTGTGCCCTGTATCTGCCTAACAGCGATTACAGCAAGAGTGACCTGATTGATGGTGTAGGTGTTGCTACGCCACCTGAAATGGCCGGCCAGATGCTGAACCCGGCCATGCGTACCTTTACCTTCTAAGCTCTTTTTAGCTTTTGGTAAGACGAAAAAGCCGACCCTGTTCAATGCAAGGGTCGGCTTTTTTTGGCTGCTTAGTCAGCGGATAGTCAGTTCGTCAGGGCTTTTTCGCTGGCTCGTCTAACTCCTCATAGCCAGTCACCATAGGTTTGATATGGCTGGTGAGAGTGTGCCCCATCGTAGTCATGTACACATGAGCAATAATGAATACCAGCATGGCAAAAGCTGCAGCGGTGTGAACCAGTGCTACGGTTTCAAGGTTGAGTGCTCCTGCCAGCACAGCGGGCCAATCGTTGTAAAAAAGATACAACAGGCCACTGACCCAGATGATGGGTGAGATCACCAGTTTGAAGAACAGATATGCCAATCGTTGCAGCGGATTGTGTTTGGCCTTGCTGGTTTTTCGGTATGGATGCTCGGCACCGGTAAAGGTGCCAATCAGATAGTAGTGAATCACTGCAAACAAACCATCGCGGGTGGGCACATACTGACGCCATTCACCGGTGGTGATGTGCCAGAAAATGGCAAACAACCAAAGCACGATCAGAGACCAGGCGGCAATGGTGTGCAACTGAGTGGCGTCACCGAAGTGCAGCAACGAATAGCTGCCGTGGATTTCAAAGCCGGTGATCAGCAGACTGAAAATCAGCAAAGCCTGAAACCAGTGCCAGAAGCGCTCAAACCGTTTGAAGATCATTACCCGGCTCATGACTGCTTCCTCCTTCTGAATACCACGCGGGCAAGGGCGTGTATCACAACCCCGGCAAGGGTCAATGCCACTACCAGCCACCCGATGCGATCAAGCCAGGGGTTGCTGTTATGGCCCGGCATGTAGATGCCACCAATGCCCGCCAGACGGCTTTCCGCGCTATGGCAGGAGCCACAACGCAGGGCCTGATCGGCGGGCGGTACCATATGGGTAATAGGCCAGTACATTCTGGTTTCGATAAAATCGAACTCACCACTGAACGGCATACCTGACTCTTCACTGGCAAACTTCAAGGCTTTGGGCCAGTCGTAGTTGCTCCACAGCGAGGAATCATCAGCGCCGAATACATGCGTGGCCAACAGCGTTTTGCGTTCGGTATCGAAAGGCTGTTTACCGCGCATTAACTTGAACGGCCAAATGCGAGAGCCCGGGTCGTTTGGCTCGCCATCCAGCCGGTTGATCTCCAACGGTGGGTTATCAATATCGAATTGTTCATCCACCATGGTGTATTCAACGGTGCCATCGAACCATGCGTAGTGAGGCACCACATTCTCACCGTGGCGGAAATCGCCCTTCTCGCTCAGGTAGCTTACATGGCCGGCTTCGTCGTAGGTGGTGATCGGCTCGCCGTTCTCGTCCAGCTTGCCGGCGGTGGACCAGTCCCACCACATCTTGGTAGGCACGCCACCTCGCGCAAAAGCGGGTACGTGACATGTCTGGCACGCCAGTTTGTCTACGTGATGGTTCAGCTTTTCTTTTTTATGGGGCTCGGCTCCGTGGCAGGATTCGCAGCTTGCACGGCTGAGATCCGTGTGGCCGGGAATATCTATGCCCAGAGTATCCTTGGCGTTTACCTGATAGCGGCTGCCAGACACACTGTGGCCCCAAGTTGAGTGGCAGTCAGAACAACTGAAGTTGGCACCATCCGGAGACATGTGTACATCCAGAGAGCGGTCAGGGGATACCAGGGAAGAATCGAGATCGCCGTGTTTTACACCGTCGCCACCGCCGCCGTAGAAGTGGCAGCTGCCGCAGTTAGCCCGGCCGGACGCACCCACGTTCTGCGCGATGTTGGGTAGGTCGGGTGGTTGGACCATCTTGCCGCTGCCCTTGGGCCACTCCCGGGGAACATAAGTGGGGTCGCCCGCCAGAGTCGGGAACTTCCAGTAATCGCCGGTGGTGTCGTGGCACACCAGACAATCCACAGCGGAATCGGCTTCTGGCGGTGGCTGCTTCATGTCCTTCCAGCCATAGCCTACGTGGCAAGAGGTGCACCTAGGCTCGTTGGTAACCGCCATACCGCAAAAGCTGTTGATAACCTTGTTTTTGCCAAGAGTCTGGCCGGTTTCCTGGTGCTCATAAAGCCAGGTCCAGTGTGTGGTAGCCTTGATTTGCGTGGCCGCCTCAGTGTGGCATTTCAGACAGGCTGCGGTTACCTCGCTGGCAGATTCAAACGGTCCTTTGAGGGCTTTGAACTTGCTGTGGTCGGCCGTGGCCGGGCTGCGCTCAACGGCTGCCACGCCAGAGGTGCTTGCAAACATCAGCAGGGCGGCCAGAGCAGTCACCACCAGATATTTTCCCGGGTGAGTCTTGGTCAGCTTGGCCATGACGTCCTCCATTTTTTATCAGATTAAGGAACCGCCCGTGCCCTGCCAGTATAGCTCGTGTCAGGGCTGGTATATTTTTTCCGGATTAAGCTTCATGGACCAGGGCAGGCCTTCGTTCTGCCAGCCGTTTACAATCCTCATCCCGGCTTTTTTGCCTTCCTTAGCACCACTACCCTGAAAGCCGTGATCAATGTATTTCACGTTGGTGAAGCCATGCTCCAGCAGATAGTCGGCGCTGGGCTTACCACGGCTGGAACCGGAGCGACACATGGTAATAATCAGTGCATCCTTGCCGAGCCCTTTGTCTTTTAGGGCCTGCTCAACGCTGGCCGCAAAATCTGGGTTGGTGTCCATGGCAAACCGGCCTTTGTCCGCAAGAAACTTATTGCGATCGGCGAGTTTGAAAGGAATGTTTTTGTCCACGACATCGGTGTAACCGATAAACATGATTTCTACCGGGTCCCGTACATCAACGAACAGAACCTGATCGCCCTGATTCTGAACTATGTCATAGGTTTCTTGCGGGGTTAGGGATAGAGCTTCGTTCGCCAAAGCATGAAAGCTCAGCCCGAAAGTTATAAGAAGTGCAGTCAGTAACGGCCTCATTGCGCTTTCTCCTGAATAGGATAATGGTCAGCTTTAACCATACGCCTGAAACGCGGGAAGTATCAACATTATGAATAAGCTTATAACCATACTGTTGACCGGCGTCAAACTATTGGCGGTGTAGCTGTTAAGCTTAGACCCATGTTAAGAATAAGTCATTCAGTTGTCGAACCGGCTCTTGCTGCATGACATTTGAGTCTTTGCTCTTACTATCTTGCACACCTTTGATACGTGTCAGTCATCGGGACGAGCCCGGTGATATACTAATGTTTAGCTTGGTATGGGTACACAAACCCACAACTGCACCGGGGAAGATGAATGTCCAGCTCAAACTCAAGACCCTATATGAAACTACTGGTTGCCTTGGCCCTGATTGCACTGCTTGCGATAGTAGGCTGGCAGTTTCTACCTGATGACGATGAGTTACCCGAGTATGTTGCTTCAGGCAATGGCCGTATCGAGGCGACTCAAGTGGACGTTGCTACTCGGGTTCCGGGTCGGTTGGAGAGTGTTTTTGTGGCCGAAGGGGATCTGATTGAGGTGGGCACACCGGTAGCCGCTATGGATACGGATGAACTGGATGCCAGCCTAGCGGCTGCCGAGGCCAATCTGAGTCAGGCAATCGAGGGCAAACGTTTGGCAGAAGCCGTTGTAAAACAACGGGAGAGCGAAAAGCGTTTGGCCCGCGCCGAACTGGGCCGGTTTGAAGCCCTGATAGAAAAAGGCCATGTTTCCCGCGAACAGCTTGATCAGGCCAGCACCGTGGCAGAAACGGCCGATGCTGCACTGCAGGCCTCGCGCGTTCAGATTGCTTCGGCACAAGCCGGCATTGAAGCTGCGCAGGCCAGTATTCGCAAGATCGAAAGCACCATTGATGACAGCCATCTGGAAAGCCCGATTGGCGGACGTGTGCTTTATAGGCTTGCGGAACCCGGAGAAGTACTGGCTGCCGGCGGTAAAGTGGCCACCATACTGGATGTTACCGACGTCTATATGACGGTGTTCTTGCCCACGGCTCAGGCCGGCAAAGTCCGGGTTGGATCTGAAGCACGTATTATTCTGGATGCCCTGCCCGATTTCGTAGTGCCGGCGGAAGTGAGTTTTGTCGCGGCCGAAGCCCAGTTCACGCCCAAGGCTGTGGAAACCCGCAGTGAGCGGGAAAAACTCATGTTCAGAGTACGCATTCGCATTGATGCGGAACTGTTGAAAGCCTATCGCGACAGGGTAAAAACCGGTGTTCCCGGTGACGCCTATGTGCGCCTAGATGAAAGTAAACCCTGGCCAGAAAACCTGCTGGTGACTTTGCCCAATGGCTGAGATGCAGAACACGGGTATGGAGGCTGAGGCGGGCGTAGCTCGGCTTGAGGCCCTCAGCCACTTTTATGGCACTCGCGTGGCGTTACAAGACATCAACCTGAAGGTTCCAGCGGGTTGCATGGTCGGGTTAATTGGCCCGGATGGTGTGGGTAAATCCACACTTCTGGGACTGGTGGCTGGCGCCCGAAAACTGCAGCAGGGTAAGTTACAGGTGCTGGGTGGCGATATGGCCAGTTCCCGGTTTCGAAAAGAGGTTTCACCGCGCATTGCCTATATGCCCCAAGGCCTTGGCGGCAATCTGTACCATACGCTCACCGTCGACGAGAACATCGGTTTTTTTGCCGATCTGTTTGGCCTGACCGGTACGGCCCGAACCGAGCAGGTTGACCGCTTGCTGGATGCCACCGGGTTGCTGGATTTCCGCGACCGGCCTGCGGGTAAGCTTTCCGGAGGCATGAAGCAGAAGCTGGGCTTGTGTTGTGCACTTATCCACAACCCGGAGCTGCTTATTCTTGATGAGCCGACCACCGGAGTGGATCCACTTTCACGCCAGCGCTTCTGGGATCTGATTGACACGATTCGCCGGCAACAGCCATCCATGAGCGTGCTGGTAGCCACGGCCTATATGGAAGAAGCCGAGCGCTACGACTGGCTGGTTGCGATGGATGCAGGCTCCATTCTGGCGACGGGGTCCCCTGCGGAGTTGAAACAGAAAACAGGTACGGAAACCCTGGATGATGCGTTTATTGCCCTGTTGCCAGAGGATCGTCAGGAATTTGTATCCGGAGGTGAAGACTACGCCCCTTCGACAAAAGGTGATGCCTCTTCGGACGATGCACCGGCCATAGAGGCTCACAATCTTACCCTGCGTTTTGGCGACTTTACGGCGGTGAAAAACGTCAGCTTTACCATCCCGAAAGGCGAGATATTCGGGTTTCTGGGCTCCAACGGTTGTGGCAAGACCACCACCATGAAAATGCTCACAGGCCTGCTGACGCCCTCGGAGGGCGAGGTTTCCCTGTTCGGCTCACCACTGGACGCCAGAGACCTGGCTACCCGCCAGCGCGTTGGTTATATGTCCCAGTCGTTCTCGCTCTATAGCGAGTTGACCGTGCGCCAGAACTTGGAGTTACACGCCCGTCTGTTTCACCTGCCGGCAGACACTATTGAACCCAGAGTGACTGAGCTCACTGAGCAATTTGGCCTTGCCGAGGTAATGGAGCAGTTCGCCGGTGACCTGCCTCTTGGGGTGCGCCAGCGTTTGTCTCTGGCTGTGGCAGTAGTACATTCACCGGAAGTGCTGATTCTTGATGAGCCTACCTCTGGCGTGGACCCGGGCGCTCGTAACCGCTTTTGGGCGCTGTTGTTGAAATTGTCCAGGGAAGATGGCGTAACCATTTTTATCTCCACTCACTTCATGAACGAAGGTGAGCGTTGCGACCGGATTTCCCTGATGCATGCTGGCGAAGTCCTGGCCTGTGATACGCCAGCGGCACTGGTCCGTGACGCCGGGGCTGACAGCCTTGAAGCTGCATTCATGAAGACCCTTGAGGCTGTGGATAAAGAGCCGGAGAGCCGTGGTGATGGCAAGGTTCTCAGTGCGGATAGTGCATCGCCACAGCGTGACAGGGCCTTCAGCCCGAGGCGACTTCTGGCCTATGCCCGCCGTGAATCCCGGGAACTGCTACGCGACCCTATCCGCATGGCGTTTGCCTTTGTTGGCTCAGCACTGCTCATGATGATTCTGGGCTACGGCATTACCCTAGACGTGGAAGACCTCTCGTTCGCAGTACTGGACCAGGATCAAAGCCCGGAGAGCCAGGATTACATCACGGCGGTTTCAGGCTCCCGGTATTTTGTGGAGCAACCGCCGGTTTCGACCATGGAAGAGCTGGAACAACGCATGGTATCCGGCGAGCTCAGCCTGGCGCTCTCATTCCCGCCCGGCTTTGGCAAGGACCTCAAACGGGGTCGGCCCACAGAGATAGCCGTGTGGGTAGATGGCGCCATGCCATTTCGCGGCGAGACCATTCTCGGCTACATTCAGGGCCTGCATTTAAGCTATTTTCAGGACCTGATTCTGCGTACTTATGGCACTGTGCCTAATTTGAGCCTG
Source organism: Marinobacter salexigens (assembly GCF_018860765.1). Lineage (GTDB taxonomy): Bacteria > Pseudomonadota > Gammaproteobacteria > Pseudomonadales > Oleiphilaceae > Marinobacter > Marinobacter salexigens_A. The sequence continues at coordinate 557,995 of NZ_JAHKPV010000001.1, read as the reverse complement.
GTCTCCATAAAAACCCGCTACCGGTATAATCAGGAGTTCCGAAGCCTGGATGCCATGGTGCCCGCGGTTATCCCCATTCTGTTGATCTTTATTCCGGCGATTCTCATGGCGCTGGGCATTGTTCGGGAGAAAGAGCTGGGCTCCATCACCAACCTTTACGTAACCCCGGTAACCCGGCTGGAATTTCTATTGGGCAAGCAACTGCCCTACATCGGGTTCAGCATGGTGAGCTATGTGAGCCTGGTGTTGCTGGCCATATATCTGTTTGATGTGCCCATCAAAGGCGGTGTGCTTACCTTGACCCTCGGCGCCCTGCTCTTTGTTACAGCGACAACGGGCCTAGGCCAGGTAATCTCGGCTTTTGCGTCTACACAGATTGCTGCGCTGGCGGCCACTGCCATTATTACCATCTTGCCAACGGTACAGTTCTCCGGTGTCACCGAACCCGTATCCGCATTGGAAGGCATTGCGTCAATGATTGGCCAGTTTTGGCCTGCCACCTGGTTCCTGGAGATCTCCCGGGGCGTGTTTACCAAGGGGCTGACCTTTGGCGATCTGCAACATGCCTTCCTGATCCTGGCGGCATTTATTCCTGTACTCACGTTTTTGTCCGTGGCCTTACTCCGGAAACAGGGGCGCTGATGATGGAATCTCTTGGAACTATCTGGAACCTTGGTGTTAAAGAGCTGCGCAGCGTGTGGCATGACAAGGTTCTGCTGATCTTCGTGTTGCTGGCTTTCACGTTGATTATCTATACCGCTGGCTCTGCCGGCTCCATGGAACTGCACAATGCCCCTGTGGCGGTGGTGGATGAAGACCAGACCGCGCTTTCCGGCCATGTTATCGACTCGCTGCAACAGCCCTGGTTTCTGAAACCGGATCTGGTCCGTTTTGATCAGGTTGATGAACTGCTGGATCAGGGCACTCATACCTTCGCCCTGATCATTCCGGACGGTTTTGAGCGGGACGTACGCAGTGGAAAAGTCTCCAGCCTGCAACTGGATATCGATGCCACACGAATGACGCAGGCGTTTATAGGCTCCAGCTACATAGAACAGATCATTACCACGGAGGTGGCGGAATACCTGGAAACAGGAAGCTCCTCAAGCTCGCTGCCGGTAGAGCTGGTGACCCGGGTCAGTTTTAATCCCAATCTGGATGGCACCTGGTTTGGCGGCGTTATGGAACTGATCACCCAGATAACTCTGATCAGTATTATCCTGACCGGCGCTGCACTGATCCGTGAGCGCGAACATGGCACGGTAGAGCACCTTATGGTGATGCCCGTGAGGCCCTTCGAGATTATGGCTGCCAAGGTATGGGCGAACGGCCTGGTGGTTATGCTGGCGGCCACCCTTTCCATCACTCTGGTGATTCAGGAGTTCCTTGCAGTACCCGTGCGGGGCTCGGTTGTGCTGTTCCTGACGGGTGCGCTGATTCACCTGTTCTCCACCACCGCAATCGGTATTCTGATTGGTACCGTGGCCCGGACCATGCCGCAGTTTGGTCTGTTACTGATTCTGACCATCCTGCCCCTGCAAATGCTCTCCGGTGGCATTACACCAAGGGAAAGCATGCCGGAACTGGTGCAAACGATTATGCTGGCTGCTCCGACGACCCACTTCGTAAGCATGGCTCAGGCCATTCTGTATCGGGGTGCAGGGCTGGACGTGGTCTGGCCGCAAATGCTGGCACTAATAGGTATCGGCGTAGTGTTCTTCAGCACATCGCTGGCTTTGTTCCGCCGACACCTGGCCGTTTAACAGGCCGCAACGACCGAGATTTCTACCAGCAACTCCGGGGACGCCATCTGGGCTTGCACACAGGCCCGTGCTGGCGCTTCCCCTTCGGGCACCCAGTTATCCCACACCTCATTCAGAGCTTTGAAGTCGGCCATATCCGCAAGGTAAATCGTCGCGGACAGAATCTTGCTCCGGCTGGAACCAATGCTCTGGAGAAGCTCATCCACTTTTTCCAGCATGCCGGTTACCTGAGTGTGAATATCGCCGTCCCTGTCCTTGGCAACCTGCCCGCACAGGTAAGCCGTGCCATTGTGTTTTACGATTTTGCTCATGCGGTTGTTGGTTGAAATGCGTTCTATAGCCATGGGTAGTGCCTCGATGAATGTGGAATGAAATTGTTGTTAGTAGCAACTCATTGAGTTCTAGAATACCGGGTATGTGTGCAAAAGGTGCACCCAGCCAAAAACGAAAAAGGGCCCATCCGAAGATGAGCCCTAAGTCGTTGAAAAAATGGTCGGCGTGGCAGGATTCGAACCTGCGACCCCTTCGTCCCGAACGAAGTGCGCTACCAAGCTGCGCCACACGCCGATTAACCGCGGGTATTATACGGGTTCATATACTCTTTTCTAGCCCTGAGCCGGATAAAAAGGCATCCGTGAAAGCACTAAGGTGATCGTATATTGCCACTTTAGCGCTGGGGATCGGGCGGGTTTTCAGATGGTGTTCTGTGTCTTTGCCATTGCCGGTTCTGACCAGTACAGGCTGGCAGTCTTCCGCAACGCCAGCTTCCAGATCTTTGCGGCTGTCCCCTACCATAATGGCACCCTTGAGGGTGTTCAGTTGTAGGTGATCACGGATCTGTTTCAGTAGACCGGTGAGTGGCTTGCGGCAACCGCAACCGTCATCCGGATGATGTGGGCAGTATGCAATGAACTCAATGCGGCCGCCCAGAGGTTCCAGCAGTTGCGTCATCTTTTCATGCATGCCAGCCAGTATGTCGGTGCCGTAGAAATCACGGGCAATGCCCGACTGGTTGGTGGCGATGGCTATGCGATGGCCCGCTTTGTAAAGCCGTGCCATCGCCTCGATACTACCGGGAATGGGTTGCCAATCATCCACAGAACAGATGTAGTTGCCATCGTATTCGTTGATGACCCCGTCTCGGTCGAGGATGATTAGCATCGGTCAGCCAGCGGTGGGCAGCAGTGAGATATCGGCAACGCGCAAGAACAGGTTGTGCAGCCGGTTCAACAATGCGAGGCGGTTATCTCGCACGGCGTCATCTTCTGCCATCACCATTACTTCGGTAAAGAAGCTGTCTACAGGCTCTTGCAGGCTGGCCAGTGATTGCAGTGCGTTGGCGTAATTGCCTTGCTCGAACAGTGGAATCACCTTGTCAGCTTGCTGGTCTACCTGTGCTGCCAGTGTTTTCTCGGCGGCATCTTGCAGCAGGTTGCTGTTTACGTTTTCCCCAACGCTGTCCCCACCCTGCTTGGACAGGATGTTGGACACTCGCTTGTTGGCACCGGCAAGCGCTTGGGCTTCCGGTAGCTGACGGAAGGCTTCTACCGCCTTTACCCGGCGGTCGAAATCCAATGGGCGTGTAGGGCGACGGGCGTGAACAGCCAGGAATACCTCGGCCCCAATGCCGCGCTCATCGTAGTAGGCGCGGAACCGGTCCAGCATGTAGTCCACTACGTTGGAGGCAGTATTATCTTCAGTCAGCCCGGAGAAGTTTTCTTCCGCCCATTCGCAGCAAGTTTGAAGATCCAGCGGCAGTTCCCGCTCAATAATGATGCGCAGTACGCCCAAAGAGGCTCGGCGCAGGGCGAAGGGATCGCGGGTTCCGGAGGGTGGCTGGCCGATACCAAACAGTCCTACCAACGAATCCAGACGGTCTGCAATGGCGAGCGCGCAGCTGGTCATGGTTGTGGGTAGGCCATCTTTAGCGAAGCGGGGCATGTACTGTTCGTTCATGGCCTTGGCCACATCTGCAGGCTCGCCGTCGTCGGCTGCGTAGTATTGGCCCATAATGCCCTGAAGGTCGCTGAACTCCAGCACCATCTCGGTAACCAGATCCGTCTTCGCCAGCATGGCCGCACGTTCTGCCAGAGCGGGATCGCTGCCAATGGCGGCGGCGATTTTTTGAGCCAATGCCGCTACCCGCACAGACTTATCGTAAATACTGCCGAGTTTCTCTTGGAAGACAATCGGCTTGAGTCTTTCTATGCGATCTTCCAAACGGATTTTGCGGTCGTTTTCGTAGAAGAAAGCGGCATCCGCCAGCCGTGGCCGAATCACTTTTTCGTTGCCGGAGATAACCTGAGAAGGGTCTTTACTATCAATGTTCGCAACGGTTACAAACAAGGGCAACATGTCGCCGTCGGTGCTTACCACGTGGAAGTATTTTTGGTGCTCTTCCATGGAGGAAATCAGGGCTTCTGCCGGTACTTCTAAGAAGCGTTTGTCAAACCGCCCTATAAGCGGCACTGGCCACTCGTTTAGGCCGGTGACTTCATCCAACAGGTCTTCATTGATCACTGCTTTGCCACCCGCCTCAGCTTCAGCCAGAGCTATGACGCCGGAGCGAATCATTTCTCTGCGCTTGGCGAAATCGGCAATCACGTAGCCTTCTTGCTCAAGAACAACTTCGTAATCGGTTGGCGTTGGGATGATCAGTGTTTTCGGGCAATGAAAGCGATGGCCCATGGTTTTGTTGCCTGGCGTCAGCCCCATGATGGGCGTATCAATAACTTTGTTGCCGAACAGCATAACCAGCCAATGTACCGGCCGAACGAACTCAGTGCGGCGAGCGCCCCAGCGCATGCGCTTGGGAATGGGCAGTGACGCAAGCGACTGCTCAACTAGCCCGGACATCAGATCTACCGTTGGCTTACCTTGCTCTACCGTGCGGTAAACCAGCCAGGCACCTTTATCGGTTTCCAGTGTGTCGAGCTGATCCGGAGTTACGCCCAAAGACGTGGCGAAGCCGGTAAGCGCGCGTGTTGGATTGCCGGAATCATCAAACGCGGCTTTGACGGCCGGGCCGCGTTTCTCAACGGGCTTGTCGGGCTGGGCATCGGCCAGATCGCGTATGCGCACAGCCATGCGGCGAGGTGTAGCAAAGGCTTCTACCTTACCGAATGCGATGCCCGCTTCTTCCAGACCCTTGGTGATACCCTGAGTGAACGCATCAGACAGTGGCTTGAGTGCTTTCGAGGGCAGTTCTTCAACGCCCAGTTCGACCAGAAAATCCTGCTTTGCCATGATTATGCGTTTCCCTGTTCCTGTTGTGCCTGCTTCGCTTTTTTTCCTTTCTTGCCGTTAGCCTTGTTATCGGCGGCTTCGGCGACGGCCAATACTTCTTGGCGCAATGCTTCCGGGGCTAGCGGGAAGCCGAGCTTGCGGCGGCTGTCGAAGTACGCCTGAGCAACAGCCCGAGCCAGAGTGCGTACACGCAAAATGAAGCGCTGGCGCTCGGTAACGGAGATAGCGTGGCGGGCATCCAATAGGTTGAATGTATGAGATGCCTTCAAAACCTGCTCGTAAGCAGGCAACGCAAGGCCTGCTTCGATCAACCGGGCACTTTCACGCTCGTGCACATCAAAGCTCTGGAACAGAAATTCAACGTCTGCGTACTCAAAGTTGTACGTGGACATTTCCACTTCTTGTTGGTGGAACACGTCGCCGTAAGTGACTACGCCGTCCGGGCCTTCGGTCCACACCAGATCGTAAACGCTGTCTACGCCTTGCAAGTACATGGCGATGCGCTCAAGACCGTACGTCAGCTCACCGGTAACCGGGTAGCATTCAAGGCCACCCACTTGCTGGAAGTATGTAAACTGGGTGACTTCCATGCCGTTCAGCCAGATTTCCCAACCCAGACCCCAGGCGCCGAGTGTCGGCGATTCCCAGTTGTCTTCTACAAAACGAATGTCGTGCACGAGCGGGTCAAGCCCTAGCGCTTTAAGCGAGTCGAGATAAAGTTCCTGAATATTGTCTGGCGACGGCTTTAGTACCACCTGAAACTGATAGTAATGCTGCAGGCGGTTGGGGTTCTCGCCATAGCGACCGTCCGTTGGACGGCGGCTCGGTTGAACATAGGCGGCGTTCCAGGTTTCCGGCCCTATGGCCCGTAGGAAGGTAGCCGGGTGAAAGGTACCTGCACCCACTTCCATATCCAGTGGTTGGAGCACAACGCAGCCGTGCTGTGCCCAGAAGTTTTGCAGAGCCAGAATCAAGCCTTGGAAAGTCTTGATGTCTGGAGTGCTGTTCGCTGCCTTGTCTGTCGCCTTCTCTTTCACAACGTTTGCCTGCTGATTCGGTCTGTGTGTAGCCACTCTTTTGTCAGTCGCGTTAATCGCGCCAATCTTGAGCTCATTCGCCCGCAAGAGGGTCATTCGGAAAAAAGGCGCATTATACGCTCGCCAAAGCGGTATTTCTAAGTCGTCTTCATGCTATTGATTTTGAACTAGAAGAACGTTAGTCCTACGGCGAAAAGCTTCTCAACCTCCCGTACCCGAGATTTATCTACCAGGAACAGAATAACGTGGTCATCTGGTTGCACCCGCAAGTGATCATGGGCGATTAGCACTTCATTGAGGCGAACAATCGCGCCAATGGTCGCACCTTGAGGCAGGTTGATCTCATCTAACCGCCGGCCAACGACTTTTGAGGATTTATGATCCCCATGAGCAATGGCTTCAATCGCCTCGGCAGCGCCCCTGCGCAGAGAGTGAACGTTTACAACGTCGCCACGGCGTACATGGGTGAGCAGGCTGCCAATGGTGGTTTGTTGAGGAGAAATCGCCACATCAATCTCGCCGCCCTGAATCAAGTCCACATAGTCGGGGTTGTTGATCAGGGTGAATACTTTGCGGGCGCCCAAGCGCTTGGCCAGCAAAGACGCCATGATATTAGCTTCGTCATCGTTGGTAACGGCGATAAACACATCGGTATTCTCGATGTTTTCTTCCAGCAGTATGTCTTTGTCTGCTGCATTGCCTTCAAGCACAACTGTTTTGCGCAGGCTTTCGGAAAGCAGCACACAGCGCTCGTGGTCTCGCTCAAGCAGTTTTACCTGATAACGGTCTTCCAAGGTGTAAGCCAGACGTTGGCCGATGTTGCCACCGCCGCAGATAAAAATCCGTTTGTAGTTTTTTACCAGCGGTTGCAGTTCGCTCATCACCGAGCGTATATGATCGGCGCCGGCGATAAAAAACACTTCGTCGCCGTCTTCAAGCACCGTGTCGCCTTTGGGCATGATGGCTCGATCTTTGCGGAAAATGGCGGCAACCCGGGTTTCTATCTTCGGCATGTGCGTGCGTAGGTAAGACAGCTCTCGGCCCACCAGTGGCCCACCTTCGGTAGCGCGAATAGCCACTAGTCGAACCAGACCTTTGGAGAATTCCAGAACCTGCAGGGCACCGGGGTATTCAACCAACCGTGTAATGTGCCGGGTAACCAGATGCTCGGGGCTGATCATTACATCGATTGGGAAGCCGCTTTCTCGACCGAACAGTTTTTTGTTCGAAAGGTAGGCGCTGGCTCTCACCCGGCTGATGAGTTTGGGCGTGCTGTACAGAAGCGAGGCTATTTGGCAGGCGACCATGTTGGTTTCGTCGCTGTTGGTGACAGCAATCAGCATGTCTGCGTCTTCCGCGTTCGCCTGACTCAGCACCGTAGGGTAGGAGGCCATGCCCTGTACGGTACGAATATCAAGACGGTCCTGCAGCTCCCGAAGCCTTATTGCATCTGTGTCTATGACGGTAATGTCGTTGGCTTCGCTGGCTAGATTCTCTGCCAGAGTACCACCCACTTGGCCAGCACCGAGGATCAGGATATTCATGATTCAGGTTTCTCCAGTACGGCATAGAAAAAGCCGTCATGGCTGATTGGATCGGGTAGAAGCTGCCGCCCTGCGCCCATCTCGCGGCCCCATTGAACCTCTGGCTCAACAAGAACAGCGCTATTTTGCTGCTTAATAAACCTCTGGATTATACGGTGGTTTTCCTGTGGGAACACGGAACAGGTGGCGTATACCAAACGCCCGCCCGGTTTGAGCACGGCCCACATGGCGTCGAGTAGCCCAAGTTGTATTGCCGCCAATGGCACAATATCGGTTTCTCGGCGCAGTAATTTGATATCTGGATGGCGGCGGATTACGCCGCTGGCGCTGCAAGGCACGTCGAGCAATATGCGATCGAATGGTTGGCCGTCCCACCATTGCTCGATGTCTGCTGCATCGGCCTGAAGCAAATTCGCCTGCAAATCCAGTCGGTCTAGGTTTTCTTGAACCCGTGGCAGTCGCGCAGCCGATTCGTCGAGAGCGACCACCTCTGCAAGCTCTGCCTGGCTTTCCAGAATAGCGCAGGTTTTACCCCCTGGAGCTGCGCAGGCATCCAAAACCCGATGGCCGGGGGCTAGGTCTAGCAACGTGGTGCAAAGCTGCGCAGCTTCGTCTTGTACGCTAACGGCGCCGTCAGCAAACCAAGGCAGTTGATCAACCGGTGCTGGGCGGCCCAGCTGGATGCCGTGAGGTGCAAAGCGGGTGGCACTAGCATCGATGCCTGCTTCGTTTAATAGAGCGAGATACTCGTCGCGACTGAAGCGCAGAGCATTGACCCTAAGCGTCATGGGCGCTTGGGCATTATTTGCTTCCAAAATCTGCTGCCAATTGTCGGGCCAGTTATGGCGTAGTTTTTCCACCATCCATACGGGGTGGCTGAAGCGGCTGGAATCGTCTTCCGGCTCCGGGGCACCTTCGCGTTCAGCGGCGCGCAAAATACCGTTCACCAAACCGGTGAGGTGGGGCTTGTCGAGTGCGCGACACGCTTCCACAGATTCGTTCAGAACAGCGTAAGTAGCCTGCTGGCTGAAACGGAGCTGAAAAAGCGCGACCAGCATCAGGTGATGAACAATGCGATCCTGTTTTTTAATCGGTTTTTTGAGCCGACTATTCAGCTCGCTGTCGAGGCGGTGAAACCAGCGGCAAGTGCCGTAGCACAGAGCCTGCAGCACAGGGCGCTCGTTGGGCGCGAGACGTTGCAGAGCAGGAGGTAGGCATTGCGATAAAGACTCGCCCTCTTCTACCGCCAGCAGAACATCGGCAGCAACAGCGCGCATGGGCACATAGTAGTCGCCCATGTTAGTTCAGCTCCTGTCCGGGTAGCAGCAGTTGTTTGCCGCCGTTGATCAAGTCATTCACGCTCTGGGCCCGAGACCCTGATAGTTGTAAACGCGTAATGCGGAGAGTACCGGTGCCACAGGCGATATCAATACCTTCTCTTTCCCGTTTGATAACGGTGCCGGGTGGATTTTGACTCTGCTCATCGGTGGCTATGGCCTCGTGGATTCGCAGGCGTTGCTGCTCAAAGTCTGTATAGGTGCCGGGCCATGGGTTGAAGGCGCGAATCAGGCGCTCTATGTTTTGTGCGCTTTGGGACCAGTCAATATGGCCTTCTTCTTTAGACAGTTTGTGGGCATAGCATGCTTGCTCGTTATTTTGCGCTTCGCCTTGAAGCTCACCTTTTTCAAGCAGTTCCAGAGCTTCGAGGATGGCTTGGCCACCCATCTGTGCAAGTCGGTCATGAAGGCTGCCGCCGGTATCGTTCGATTCAATGGCCGTGGCGGATTTCAGCAACATATCACCGGTATCCAAACCCTTGTCCATCTGCATGATGGTTATACCGGTATTTTCGTCGCCCGCGGCAATGGCGCGCTGGATGGGCGCCGCGCCGCGCCAACGGGGTAAAAGGGATGCGTGAATGTTGAGGCAACCATGAACGGGAATCGCCAAAACAGCCTCTGGCAGAATCAACCCATAGGCTGCAACGATCATCACATCCGGTCGGAGGTTGGCCAGTTCTTGCTGTGCTTCTGGGGTTTTCAGGCTTTCCGGCTGGAATACCGGGATTCCGTTGTCTAGCGCAACTTGCTTGACCGGGCTGGGCTGAAGCTTGCGCCCTCTACCGGCTGGCCGGTCTGGCTGAGAGTAAACGCCCACAAGGGTGTGATGGGTGCCTAGCAAAGCACTGAGGGCGGTGGCTGCGAAATCCGGGGTGCCGGCAAAAACGAGTCGCACGGTGTTGGGTCTCTGTTTCGTTGAATACGAAAAGACCGGGCATTGCCCGGTCCGATACTTTTAAGCTGACGGTGATTTCTTCGCGCGCCTTCTAGGCAATGTTTACGCGCTCTGCTTGTGCTGTTTCTCAAGCTTCTTGCGAATACGGTTGCGCTTGAGGTTGCTCAGGTAATCCACGAATAATTTGCCATTCAAGTGGTCCATCTCATGTTGGATACACACCGCCAAAAGGCCCCGAGCTTCGAGTTCAAACGGCTTCCCATCGCGGTCCAGAGCGCGAATAATACAGTGTTCCACCCGCTCGACGTCCTCATAAAATCCGGGCACCGAGAGACAACCTTCTTGCATGGCTTCGCGCTCACCATCGAGGACTTCAACCTGCGGGTTGATAAATACCCGTGGCTCGCTTTTGTCCTCGGACAAATCCATAACAATGATTTGCTTGTGCACGTTGACCTGTGTGGCGGCCAAGCCAATGCCGGGCGCATCGTACATGGTCTCGAACATGTCGTCGATCAGTGTGCGGTCGGCGTCTGTCAGTTCGTCTACCGGCTTGGCAATAGTGCGAAGACGGGGATCCGGGTATTCAAGAATATCTAGTATCATAGTGCTCGTACTTTTGGCCTGTATGACGAACGTCAGGAATTTTGGCTGACATTCTGAATGACTAACGGCTTGGGCGAAATTTTAACGTTGCCTTTTGTAACTGTGTGAAAGCGATCTCTGAAATGCGACAGTAAAGAGCGCAAATTGTTCCCCTCACACTAATATTGGCGCTGCCTTGCCTGTTTGCAGTACATTATCCAACAAATAGTTGATTGAGTACAAACTGATCAGGCAATAGCCAAAACCTTTCGTAAATGGCATAGAATTTACTGGAAGAACAAAAGATAACATCACAATTCGCGAGACATCTTCTATAGTAAGTTGCATAACAACGTAATAAGCTGCAGAAAACTGGCTGCATCCTTACCAGAATGCATAGAATCAAGGCACGCGATCAAGGACTTAGACAATGAGGAAACTGCTGTACGCTCTGGCAGCCACTACGCTGCTATTCACCTCCTGGGCTCATGCTGCACCCGAACTGCGGTCTGATCATCCTGAGCGTTACACTGTTGTGAAGGGTGACACCCTCTGGGATATATCAGGGCGGTTTTTGAATGATCCGTGGTATTGGCCAGAAATTTGGCACGTAAATCCGCAGGTTGCCAATCCACACTTAATCTACCCGGGTGATCGCCTTGCTCTGGTTTATATTGACGGCCAGCCCCGCGTAACCAAGGTAGCGCACAGTAACGGTGTGGTGAAGTTGTCACCGCAGGTGCGCTCTGAGCGGATAGAGACGCCCATCCCGGCTATTCCTCTTGATGCGATCAGCAGCTTCCTGACCGACACCCGCATTGTCAGCCCCGAATTGATCAATAAGGCGCCGTACGTTCTTGAAGGGGCTGACGGTCGTATTGTGACCGGTGCTGGCGACAGAATTTATGCCCGTGGCGAGAAGCCCGCAGATAAAGTGGGTGTGTTCCGTCGAAGCAAGGAGTTCCGCGATCCGGACACCGGTGAGTTTCTTGGTCTTGAGGCCCGTAGCATTGCCCGTGGTAACGTTTCTTCCGAAGATGGCGATGTTCTGACCGTAAACCTCACGCGCTCCAGCGAAGAAGTGCGTATTGGTGACCGTTTGCTGGTTAACGAAGATCGCCGCCTGACCACCAGCTTTGTACCCAGCGCTCCGAAGCAGGAGGTTGAGGGCAGGATGATGTCAGTGGATGGCGGTGTTACTCAAATTGGTCAATTCGATGTGGTCGCCATTAGCCGTGGTACTCGCGAAGGACTGGAGGCTGGCAACGTAATGGCCGTTCTCAAAAGCGGTAATTTCGTTCGCGACCCGGTGACCAACGAAACTGTTGAGCTGCCCTCGGAGCGGGCCGGTTTGTTGATGGTGTTTCAGGTTTACGAAAAAATGAGCTACGGGCTGGTTCTGCAAGCAACGCGTCCGTTGTCTGTGGGCGACAAAGTTACTAACCCATAGTCTCTTAACCGGTTAATCAAAAGCCGGGCCAGGAAGGCCCGGCTTTGTTGTTTTCAAGGATGATGTCGTGCTTTCCTCCCTTTCTGCGCAGTGGCTTTTTCTTACCTGTTTGCCTAAATTCGGGCGTACCCGTCGGCGAGCTCTTCTCGCAACAATTCCCGATCTTACCGATCTTCTTACAAAAAACGCCGCCACCCTCCGTGCTCTGGGCTTGCACGCTGAAGCAATAGCGGCAATTCTGGCATGGCAGAAGCGTGATGAAACCCATGCGGCGGTAACCACGGCTCGGCAAGCTTTGTTGGACTGTGAGCGGCATGGCATTGATATCGTAACTTGGCAAAGCGCTGGTTATCCGGAGGCGCTGAGGCACATCCACGATGCCCCTTTGGTGTTGTATACCCGGGGTGATGCACGTTTATTGTGTAGCGAGCAGATCGGTATAATCGGCAGCCGCAACGCCACGCCTGCTGGGCTTGATCACGCGCGCCGCTTTGCAGCCGAGCTTGGCGAACGAGGCTTGCTGGTCACCAGCGGTCTGGCTCTGGGAGTTGATGGGGCGGCCCATGCTGGGGCCTTGGATGCCGGGCATGCAACCATTGCCGTTATTGGATGCGGGCTTGACCGAATATACCCCAACCAGCACCGCCGACTTGGCGAGCGTGTTATCGCCAATGGACTCATGGTCTCTGAGTACCCGCCCGGCACGCCTGCAAGAGCTGCCCACTTTCCCCAGCGCAATCGTATTATCAGTGGCCTGAGCCGCGGCATATTGGTCGTTGAGGCAGGGCTCAAAAGTGGCTCCCTGATTACAGCCCGCCTTGCGTTGGAACAGGGGCGAGAGGTGTTTGCTATTCCCGGGTCAATTCATAGCCCTGTGGCGCGAGGCTGCCATCACCTTATCAAACAGGGCGCCCGCTTGGTTGATCAAGTAGACGACATTTTGGAAGAGCTTGGCTGTGCTTGGTCACTGGCGGCCGGGCACCAGACGCAAAAAGCAGCCAGCCCAACGGACGCTCTGGACAGCCGGGAAATCGCGGTGTTTGAGGCATTAGGGTATGATCCCCAATCAACCGATGCACTGTGTTCGGCAACCGGTCTCCCGGCCGACCAGCTTGTCCAATCTCTTCTGCTTCTCGAACTTGAAGGGTTGGTGAGCTCTGTCCCCGGAGGCTTCCAGAAAATCGCCTGAACCCAGTGTGATGATCAATTCCGTTATGGTCTGACAACATCATCATGACTGCCCCCGATGCTTTAAATGATCAGCAGTTACAAGTTGCCCGCAGCACAATTTTGAAAGGTGGCGTTATCGCCTACCCTACCGAAGCTGTGTGGGGGCTGGGGTGTGATCCCTGGAACCTTGAAGCGGTTACACGCATTCTTGAGCTTAAAAACCGGCCCGCTGAAAAAGGCCTGATTCTGGTAGCTGCGTCTGTAGAACAAATTCGATTTTTGCTCGATCCTTTGCCTGAGCAACTTCAGAAGGAGGCTTTGGGCTATTGGCCCGGCCCTGTGACCTGTTTGTTGCCCGACGTAAACAAGCAAATTCCTGAATGGGTTCGCGGTAGCCATAGCTCGATTGCGGTAAGAGTGAGTGAGCACTCGGTGGTTAAGGCCTTGTGTGAAGCCGCCGGTATGCCTCTGGTTTCTACGTCCTGCAACCCGGCCGGACTAGAGCCTGCCCGTGACGCCTCACAGGTTAGTCGCTATTTTGACGGTCATCTTGACCAGATTGTGCCCGGTGCCCTTGGTGGTAACCAGAAACCCAGCCGTATTATTGATATTGTCAGCGGTAAACAGCTTCGTTAGGAGAATTCATGCCACAGCAACCGGATAGCAATGCGGTTAAAGAGTATCTGCTTGGCTTACAAGACGCGATATGCCAACGATTAGAAGCTCTGGAAGATGGCGCAGAGTTTGTGCGTGACGCTTGGGATCGCCCCGAAGGCGGTGGCGGTGTAAGCCGCGTGATCAGCGACGGCCGCATTTTTGAAAAAGGTGGGGTCAATTTTTCCCATGTTATGGGCGCGACCATGCCTGCGTCTGCCACCGCACATCGTCCCCATTTGGCCGGTGCGCCTTGGCAAGCCATGGGTGTATCCCTCGTCATTCACCCGAATAACCCTTACGTACCTACGTCTCACGCCAACGTACGATTTTTTATCGCCACGCCGGAGAACGGTGAACCCGTGTACTGGTTTGGCGGTGGCTATGATCTAACCCCTTACTACGGGTTTGATGAGGACTGCGTGCACTGGCATAAAACCGCGAAAGACGCCTGCGCTCCGTTTGGTGAGGATACCTATACCCGTTACAAAGGCTGGTGCGATGATTATTTTTATCTGAAGCATCGGGATGAACCCCGGGGCGTTGGCGGACTTTTCTTTGATGATCACAACACCGGGGATTTTGAAAAAGACTTCGCGCTGATGCAATCCGTAGGTAACAGCTATATTGAAGCTTATGAGCCGATTGTTCGGCGCCGTATGGATCATGCCTACGGTGAGCGCGAGCGGGACTTTCAGCTCTACCGGCGCGGGCGGTACGTTGAATTCAATTTGGTTTACGACAGGGGCACCCTGTTTGGCCTGCAGTCTGGCGGGCGTACAGAGTCCATACTGATGTCGCTACCACCATTGGTGCGCTGGGATTACAGTCGGGTACCTGAAGCAGACAGCGAAGAAGCACGGCTGACTGAGTATTTTCTAACCGGGCGCGATTGGCTGGCCGGTGACGTGACGTAAACGGGGTTGTTAATGAGTAATGAGTTATATGCGGTGGTTGGTCACCCGATAAACCACAGTAAATCACCTAGAATTCACAGCCTGTTTGCAAAGCAAACCGGTGAGCCGGTTGAGTACACAGCCATTCAAGCGCCTCTGGAAGATTTCGTTGGGACGGTTCGACAGTTTTTTGAGGCTGGCGGAAAGGGTCTGAACGTAACTGTGCCCTTCAAGGAGCAGGCATGGGCACTGGCGGATAGCCGAACAGCCAGAGCCGAAAAAGCGGGTGCCTCCAATACGCTGTTTCAAGACAATCAAGGCCAACTGGTCGCTGACAATACCGACGGCAAAGGGCTGGTGCAGGATCTCACAGCCAACCATGGCGTGCAGCTCAATGGCGCACGAGTATTAATTCTGGGTGCTGGCGGAGCCGTGCGTGGTGTGCTCGGGCCCATACTTGAACAACATCCAGTCAGCCTGACTATCGCAAACCGTACAGTGGCCAAAGCCGAAGCGCTGACTACACTGTTTGCAGACGACGCCGATGCCACAGCTCTGAGCGCGTGCGGATTTGAAGCACCAGATCAGCCGTTCGATATCATTATCAACGGCACCAGCGCCAGCTTGCAGGGCGATCTGCCGCCACTTCGCACAAGTGTGATCGGCGCTGACACAGTTGTTTACGACATGATGTATTCTTTGCAGACAACCACCTTCAATCAGTGGGCTCTGGATAATGGCGCCGTTCGTGTACTTGATGGTTTGGGCATGTTAATTGAACAGGCTGCAGAAGCCTTCCGTGTGTGGCGGGGCGTTCAGCCAAACACCGCGTCGGTTATTGATGCCTTACGCAACGATTGATCGACGGCACCGCATCGGGCGTGTTTTAGAAACAGCACCCCGTAAGGGTTATCTAAAAGGGCTATCCGCTAAGGACTGTGCATGGACATTTTCACCCTAGTAGGGCTTGTTGCCGGTATTTTGATTGTGATTCTGGCGATGCTGGCAAACGCCTCGCTTCTCACCTTCCTAAATCTGCCGGGTTTGGCAATTGTTGTGGGTGGCACCTTCGCGGTCACACTCGTAAAGTTCCGCATGTCCTCGGTAATGAGTGCTTTTCGTTTAGCCATGAGTGCGGCGTTTACCGATAAGGTCGAACGACCAACAGAACTGATTCGCGAGGCAGGTGCACTGGCTCTGGTCGTACGCAAAGAAGGTATTTTGGGCCTAGAAAACCACAGCACCAAAAATGAATTTCTGCAAAAAGCCATCAACCTGTGTGTGGATGGCCACCCGCCTGAACTGGTGGAAGAGGCTCTGGCCCAAGAGTCCCAGCAAACGGCAGAACGCTACGAAGTAGCGGAACGGGTATTTAGGGGCATTGGTGAATCCGCGCCAGCTATAGGTATGCTGGGTACTTTGGTAGGGTTGGTGCAAATGCTCAATTCGTTGGATGACCCCTCATCCATCGGCCCAGCTATGGCCGTGGCTTTGCTTACAACGCTATACGGCGCTTTCATCGCTCAACTGATTGCTCTGCCACTGGCGGACAAGCTTCAGCTCAAGGCGGAAGATGAAAGCCGCAATCAAATTTTGATCATCACCTCCATGCGTAACATCATGCGTGGCGAGAACCCAAGAGTGATGACCGAAATGCTATCGTCATTTGTGACGCCGGAGCACCGCAAAGGGCTGGCACCGGAGCGGGAGGTCTGAGGTTTTGCAAACTATCCGGAACGCCAGAAAGCCTCGGCAGAAAAACCAAACACCTGCGTGGATTGTTACTTTTGCCGATCTTGCCACGCTGCTGTTAACGTTTTTTATTCTGCTGCTGTCGTTTGCGGAAATGGATATCGAAAAATACAAAGCCATGGCCAATTCCATGTCCGTGGCGTTCGGTTCTGCCAATGTGTTGAGTGACGACATAGGCGGCTCGCCGATTACTCTGGTGGAATCGGATACCGTATCACTGCCAGAGCCCACAGAGTCCCAAACCCGAGAACCTGAATTTATCGACGAGCGTGCGCCGGATTCCACAACCACGGTTATTTCCGGTGGCGTTATAGATCTAGCCAGCAACATGATCCGCGAGCTGGAAAACGAAGTGGCGTCCGGGGCTTTGAGTGTCAATTACGATAAAAATAAAGTGGTTATCCGGTTCTCGGAAGAAGCAGCCTTCCGATCTGGAGAGGCCGCAATAAAACCGGAGATGATTCCCATTATTGAGCGAGTGGTTGGCGTGTTGTCGGGGTGCACCGGAGATGTATTGGTTTCTGGCTACACCGACGATAGGCCTATATCCAGTAGCCGTTACCGTTCCAATTGGGACCTTTCTGCTGCCCGTGCAGTCTCTGTGGTACACGAATTGGTTTTGAGCCGGCAGGTACCCGCCGAGCGAGTTGTCGCCGCTGGCCGTGCTGAAACCAACCCGCTTGCCCCGAATGATACGGCTGAAAACCGTGCATTGAACCGCCGGGTAGAAATTGCCATACGTGATCCCAAGTGTGACGAATCCGTCTCAACCAGCGATTTGCCCGTGGAAATCCGGCCTTGAGCACAAACATAGGAGAGAAAATATGAGCGGCCCTGATAAACCCAAGGTTCTTGATGAAGAGTGGAGCGACGAGCGCGTAAAAAGCCACCTGCCAAGCGACCCCAAAGAAGAAGGATCTGACTACACGGCCCTGCTGAACGCATACAGAGCCATGAGAGCAGAGGATTTTGAACGCTTTGTGGGTTTCTTCGTAGAAGCCGGTGGTGATCTAAACGCCATTGACGAGGCCGGTGAGACCTTTCTGGATCACGTATCCCAGCACCGCAAAGGCGCAGACTACGCCCGGGCGCTGGAACAGGCGGGTGCGAAAAAGACCGCAGCGACTGAGCACTAAGCCTCGGCCAGATACTCATCCTTGAGTTTCACATAGTTGGCCGCCGTGTACGCAAAAAACGTGCGCTCCTTATCGGTCAAAGCCCGCGCCTTCTTGCACGGCGAGCCAACATAAAGGTGCCCGGATTCCAGTGTTTTACCCGGCGGCACCAAACAGCCCGCTGCGACAATCACCTCATCCTCCACCACTGCGCCATCCATAATGATGCAGCCCATGCCCACCAGCACACGGCTACCAATGGTGCAGCCATGCAGCAAAGCCTTGTGCCCGACGGTCACATCGTCGCCCAGCGTAAGCGGATGGCCACCCGGGTTAAAATCACTGGCATGGGTGATGTGAAGCACCGAGCCGTCCTGAATACTGCAACGGTCGCCAATGCGGATCCTGTGCATATCACCTCGCACCACGGTCATCGGCCAGATGGAGCAATCGTTTCCGGTTTTAACATCGCCGATCACTACCGCACTGGGGTCCACCAAAGTGCGCTCCCCTAAATTTGGCGTGATACCCTTGTGAGAACGTATATTCGTCATTACATATACTCGTAGATGAGATTATTCCCCGAGTCTGGGTCGCTCGGAGGAAGGGCCTTTCCAAAACACGCCGTAAATACTCCATGTAGGCTCGGCTCCGCCCTTTGGCGCTAACGCTCCTGCGTCACGCCAAAGGTCCTGGGCAAGCCGTCCATGGCTTGCCCGTGAAGTGCTTTGCACTTTACCCATGGCTCCGTACGGTTTTGGGAAGGCCCTTCCTCCGGACTCCACTCCCGGGACCAACAGTATTGCGTTGCCTATGTCACGCTACTTTACCAACTCGTTGCTGAGAAGGGGATCCATGAACAATCCGTTACTGACTGATGATTTGCTGCCGAGGTTTGACCATGTGAGAACCGAACACATGGAAACGGCTATCGACCAGATTCTCAGCGAAAACCGCATGAAGATCGCCAGCCTGGCCCAGAATGAAGACCCCACCTGGGACACACTGGTTCAGCCCATGCAATCGCTTGAGAACAAACTGAGCAACGCCTGGTCCGTCATCTCACACCTAAACAGCGTGATGAACAACGACGACTTGCGCAAGGTCTACAAGAATTGCTTGGAAAAGCTCACCGAGTACAGCACCGAAGTCAGTCAGAACTCAGCCTTGTGTGAAGCCTACAAAAAGCTCGCCGCCCGGGATGACTTCAGGGAACTGAGCGAAGCCCAACGCAAAGCTGTGGATAACACCCTGCGCGACTTCCACCTTGGCGGCGTCGACCTGCCCGACGACCAGAAAAAGCAGTATGCGGACCTTTCCCGTGAGCTGTCGGAACTCACCAACCGCTTCAGCGACAATGTCCTGGATGCCACCCAAAACTGGTTTAAACACATCACCGATGTGGAAGAACTGTCGGGTATTCCGGAATCCGCGCTCGAAGGCGCAAAGCAGGCGGCCAGCCAGAAAGAACTGGATGGCTATGTAATTACTCTGGATTTCCCCAGCTTCTTTCCGGTGATGACCTATTGCGATAACCGTGAGCTGCGCCACGAAGTCTACGAAGCCTTTGTTACCCGCGCTTCAGACGTAGGGCCAGGCGCTGGAAACTGGGACAACACTCAGGTAATGGCCGAAATCCTCAAGCGCCGCCACGCGCTGGCCAAGCTGCTGGGCTTCAACAACTATGCCGAACGCTCACTGGCCAAGAAAATGGCCCGGGATACCGGCGAAGTTCTGGGCTTTCTTAACGAACTGGCCGCCAAGTCCAAGCCGGTTGCCGAAAAAGACTACGCTGAACTCAAAGCCTTCGCCAAAAACGAGCATGGTCTGGATGACCTGAAGGCCTGGGACGTTGGCTACTACAGCGAAAAGCTTCGCCAGCAGCGCTATGACATCTCCCCCGAAACACTCCGTCCCTGGTTCCCTGTGGATAAAGTAGTGCCTGGCTTGTTCCGGGTTGCTGAGAAGCTGTTTGATATACAGATTGAAGCCAAACCAGATGTAGAAACCTGGCACGAAGACGTCACCGCCTACTGCATCTGCCGTAACGGCGAGCCCATTGCCTGGTTCTACTTCGACCTGTTCGCCCGTCAAGGCAAGCGTGGTGGTGCCTGGATGGCCGATTGTCGGGTACGCTGGCGCGACCAGCGTGGCACACTGCAACTGCCAGTGGCTTTCCTTACGTGCAACTTCACGCCACCGGTGAATGGCAAACCGTCGTTGCTCACCCACGACGAAGTAACCACCCTGTTCCACGAATTCGGCCACGGCCTGCACCACATGCTCACTCAGGTGGAAGTCATGGACGTGTCCGGCATCAACGGCGTCGCCTGGGATGCGGTAGAGCTGCCCAGTCAGTTTCTGGAAAACTGGTGCTGGAGCCCAGATTCTTTAGCGTTGATTGCCAGCCACCACGAAACTGGGGAGCCCTTACCGGAAGATCTGTTGCAGAAACTGCTGGCGGCCAAGAACTTCCAGTCAGGCATGGCTATGGTGAGACAGTTGGAGTTCTCCTTGTTCGATTTCCGCCTCCATGCGGAGTTCACCGAAGAAGCGCCTACCAATCCGCTGCACATGCACCGCAAAGTGCGTGAGGAGATAGCGGTAGTGGAAGGACCGGAATTCAACCGTTTTCCGAACGCCTTCTCCCACATCTTCGCTGGCGGATACGCTGCGGGTTATTACAGCTACAAATGGGCGGAAGTGCTGGCTGCAGATGCTTTCTCGTTGTTTGAGGAAAACGGCATCTTTGATCAGGAAACCGGCCGGGCGTTCTTGCAGAACATTCTGGAGAAAGGCGGGTCTCAGGAGCCAATGGAACTATTCAAAGCCTTCCGAGGCCGCGAGCCGCAGGTGGATGCCTTGTTGAAGCAGACTGGCATCACAGACGAAGCGGCCTGATCCAATCCCCTCCGGTGGTTCTACAGCCACCGGAGGCTTTAATCTGGAGTTACGTTATGGCGACCCCAAAGCGTTTTATAGCCGGTGCGGTTTGTCCCCGCTGTGCGGAGATGGACAAGATCATGATGTTCACCGACGACAACGACGAGCAGATTCGTGAGTGTGTAGCTTGCGGTTTTACCGATGCTATGTCGGATACGGAGGTGCCGGCCAATCCTGAGCTCGAAACTCGGGTTAATCAGCGTGAGAACACCGACGATCATACGGTTAAGCAGGTTGTTTTTTTTAAGGCTGGGTCTGAGGACTAGAGATTGTTGGGTGTAGCCTGCTGGTTTGGAGGTGTTCGAGGCCGCGGCGATATATTTTTCTTCTGGGAAAAACAACTCGCTTCGCTCAGACATCTTTTTCCCGGCAGAAAAACATCTCCCCACGTCCTCTTGTTGTTACTGCGAGGATAGATCGGTTTAAAAGATAAAGATGTTTGGACCGTTCAGCACGGTTTGGATTCCGTATTTCAGATTCTAGATTTCAAATTCCAGATTATGGTTTCGCGTATCCGGTGTTGGCAGCATTGAAAATGTTGCAGGAACGTTTTCCCCTTTCCATTCTTTCTCTAGCGATAACTATTCTGTGTGCCTAGAGGGTGCGGTGGGTCTTTTCTGGCGGAAAAAAGATGTCTGAGCGAAGCGAGTTCCTTTTTTCCAGAAGAAAAAACCCACCGTGACCTCGTAGCCCCCAAAACCGGCAGGCTACGAAAAGAAGGCCAACTCCAAAGTCGAAGTCAGAGAACCATAGCCGCCAACCACCCAAAGCCAAGCAACGGCAGGTTGTAGTGCAGGAACGTAGGCACTACAGAATCCCATATGTGGTTGTGTTGGCCGTCTACGTTCAGGCCAGCGGTGGGGCCGAGGGTGGAGTCAGAGGCGGGGGAGCCCGCATCACCTAGAGCGCCAGCGGTACCGACCAAAGCAACGATAGCCAGAGAGCTGAAACCCATTTCCAGCGCCAGAGGCACGTAGAGGGCCGCGATGATGGGGATGGTGGAAAAGGATGAGCCAATGCCCATGGTGATCATCAAGCCGACCAATAGCATCAGCAGCGCAGCCATGGGTTTGTTGTTGCCGATTACGTCTACAGAGCTTTGCACCAGCGTGGCGATTTCGCCGGTTTCACGCATCACTTCCGCAAAACCCGAAGCGGCGATCATGATGAAGCCGATCATGGCGAGCATCTTCATGCCTTCGGTAAATAGGTCGTCTGCTTCTTTCCACTTCACTACGCCAGAAAGATTGAACAGCAGGAAGCCCGCCAGAGCGCCAAGAATCATGGAGCCCAGCCAGAGCTGAACCACGAAGGCGACCACAATAGCGATAACCGCCATGATCAAAGTGCCGGAGCTATAAGATACATTTACTCGCTCAGTGCGGGTAATGGCTTCTAAATCGTATTCACGTTCGCCACGGTAGGTGAAGAATACGGCAATCAGCAGGCCACAGAGCATACCCAAAGCAGGCAGGGCCATGGCGTGCATTACGCTTAGGCCTTCTGTTTCACCACCGTTGGTGCTGATTTTAGCCATTAGGATGTCGTTCAGGTAAATACCGCCGAAGCCGATGGGTAGGAACATATAGGGGGTGATCAAACCGAAGGTGAGCGCACAGGCTACGAGCCGGCGATCCATCTTCAGTTTAGCCATCACGTACAGCATGGGTGGGACGACCAGCGGGATAAACGCGATGTGAATCGGCAGTATGTTCTGGGATGACAGAGCAATCAGGATCAGCACCCCGATGATCATGTAGCGGACACTTTTGGCGGCTGCACTGTTTTCTTGCTGGCCGACCATAGTGAGCGTTTTATCTGCCAGCGCATGGGCAAGGCCGGATTTACCGATGGCAACGGCGAAAGCACCCAGGGTTGCATAGGAAAGAGCGACGGTAGCCCCGCCGCCGAGGCCGTTGTTAAAGGCTTCGATGGTAGCTTCAAGGGACAGTCCGGCGATTAGGCCACCGGAAACGGCGCCTACGATAAGGGCAACAACAACGTGGATGCGGGCCAAGCTCAGCACGAGCATGATCAGCACCGCAGCAACAACGGCATTCATGGGAAAACTCCGAGTACGCGTGGTGGGTTAATCGACCTTCTTGGAAGGTAGGCATTATGAAAACGCGGTAATGTGCAGCAATTGGATGGCTGAGTCAAAGGACTTGTGTAACGGTCAGTCCTTATCAATTCGTGCAAAACGTGGAACCTGCTCGCCTGCCACGTTTACCGTTTCCCGGAACATGCTAAGAGGGCGCACCCACAGGCTGTAATCGCCATATAGGCAGCGGTAAACCACCAGTTTCTCTTCGGTCTCGCTGTGTCGGGCAATGTCGATTACTTCGTAATCTCTACCTTTATAGTGCCGGTAGCGGCCGGGTCGGAGATCGATCTTTTTTTCAGTCATGCTGTGCTGTGGCCTTGTAGTGTTAAAGGTGTCGGATATCTGGGTAGGTTGGCAGCAGTCGTTTAATGAGTCGATTCTGAGCTGCGGTTGATATCTGATGTTTTTCCATAGCCAGAATAAGGTTTTCTGCCAGCGCATTAAACTGCGTAGTTGTAATTCCCATATCTGCGTGTAGTTCACGCATCTCGCGCCCTGAGTAAGTACATGGGCCGCCACTGAGCTCGCACAATTGATCGGTAAGGTTGCGGTGGAACTGAGCAACATTCATACCCTTAAACTGATGATTAATACGCTCGTCGGCAACAATCAGGTAAAGAAGGTCTTCTACCACATCTGCAATTCCAGATCGTTCACCGAGCTGTTGGTACAGGTTGTTGTCAGGTTCACCGTGAAAGCTTTGGCAGCCATTTAGGACAAGCCCTGCTGTGATCAAAAGTGTGACGATGAGCGTCTTTGTGTTGCTCATACTCAGAAACTCCCCTGTAGAGACAGGTAAACACCTTGCTGGTCTTCTAGAGTGGCAATGTCGCCCAGATTCACGAATGCAGCCGTTACCGCCAACCGGCGATCTGGCACCCAAGCAATGAATACATCCCACCAGTCGTCTTCCCGGGCAAAACTCAGGTTGTCCGGTTTTTGCCGGTACTCGGCACCTAGCAGCCATTGTCGGTTAACGAAAACGCCAGCACCGGCTTCCGACATCACCTCGTATCCGTTGTTCAAATCACCGCCAAAACCTAACAACCCGCCTTGATTGGCGCGGGTGCCACGCACTGTCGCGTTTACCAAAAGGTTGCGGCCAAACACAGCGGCAAAAAGCACTTTGGAGCCGGAAAGGTACACATCTGTGCCACTGTCATCCCGGGCGCCTATCGCGTTTGGCACGGTGAAATCCCGTTGCCGCTTGTGTTGAATGCCTGCAGACCACTGCCCCCAAGGGCTGTAGAGAACGTCACCAGCCAGTCTTACTTTTACACCAAAAATATCCTGATTGAGTTCATCTTGTTCTAACCCAAAACCGTTTTTGAGTGTGAACACTAAGCTATCGAGGTCCAGTGTTTGGTGCGCAATGGTTACCTCAACCCGGTTATTCCAGTTCAAGCCAGCACCGGTAACCGAGAGAGAGTAGTCATCCACCTCGGCGCGGCTGAGGGCAAGCGTGCCGCCCCACTCTTCATCACTGGCGTAACTGCCAAGCATGGCCCAGGGCACCAGACCTCCGCCCGCACTGCCCTCTATGTTGGTTACGCCCCCGGTGGCCCAGATACGGCTGCCGATATCGGCCATGGCGGCAGGCGCCGAGAGAATTCCCAGTGTTAGCAGAAGGATAAACCTCCCTGTCACCAGTGTGTTGATGAATCCTGCGGCAAAGGGGGTCATGACAAAGGCTCCGGCGAAATGTCGGCCAGCTCCTGCTGACGCTCTTTAATGGTGGCCGATGTCTGTGCAAGATCTGCTGCTGACACCGGGCGGCTGAGGTAAAAACCCTGACCCACATTGCAGCCCCAGGTTTGCAGCAGCTTCCAGGTCTCGAGATTCTCGATGCCTTCTGCGACAACTTTTAGCCCAAGGCCGTGAGCCATGTCGATGGTGGATTTTACAATCAGTTGATCCTGAGGCTCTGTGTTCAGGTTTAACACAAAGGATTTATCGATTTTCAGCTCTTGAACCGGCAGCATACGTAGCTGCGACAGCGAGGAATAACCGGTACCAAAGTCGTCAACTGAAAGCGTAACGCCAAGGTCCCGCAGGCGATTCAAGGTAGCCATGGCTTCTGCGGGGTCTTCCATCAAGGCACCCTCGGTGACTTCCAGAGTGATACGGTCCATATTGTGGTGCCAGTCTTCAAAAGTTCTGGCGACGCGTTCGGCCAGCCCGGGGCTGGTTAAGTCCATTGCGGAAAGATTGATCGCCACGCCTGCATCCAGGCCTGCCCGGAACCAAGCGCGGGCATCACCAGCAACACGCTGCAGTATGTGGTCTGTTAGGTCGTGGATTTGCCCGGATTGTTCCGCCAGAAAGATGAACTCCTCCGGTGAGATAAAGCCCAGCTCAGGGTGCATCCAGCGCACCAGAGCTTCCACTTGAAGCAACTGTCCGCTGTAGCTGTCCAGTTTAGGCTGATAATTCATATGCAAGCCACTGTTGCGGATGGCGCTGTGAAGGTCGGAGATCAGTTTGAGCTCCCGCAGGTGGTTCTCGTCACGCCCGGGTTCGTAACATGTGATGGTGAGGCGCTGCTGAAAAGCCTGTTCGAACGTTAGGTTCACCCGCCGTCTCAGTTCATTGGTATTTGAGGCATCGGCGGGCAGTTGCATGGATATCAAAGTGGCACGCAATGAAAACGGCGTACGGTCGATACTTAGCGGTGATTCGACGCTGGCATGCAAGCTCTTCGCCTGCTGATCCAAAGTTTCCAAACTGCACGCCGGGAGTAATGCCAGAAACTCGCCGCCGCCGGTTCGTGCTATGTGGAGAGCGTCGGGTAGTTCATCACGCAGCCGATGCGAAAGAGCAAGTAGTACCTTGTCGCCAAACTCAATACCGAGAGTATCGTTGATGTTGGAAAGATCGCTCACGCGCAGCCCGATCAGGCTGCAAGGGTCTCCTGACCTAAAGCTCTCATTCGCCGTGTGCATCAGTGCGTTTCGGTTACCCAACCCGGTTACCTCATCGTGGGTTGCGGCATAGCGAATTTCTGCCTCGCGCCGAGTGAGTTGGGCCAAGGTATCTCGTAGGGTATCCCGGAGTTGCAGGAGTTCACCCCCGGTGCGGATACTGGGCGCTTGGGGGTTTAGCCCTTGGCCGACGGCACGCGCGTAGTCTGCAAGCTGCAGTACTGGTTTGCCGAGATGTCTTGCAATGAGCAATGCCAGCAGTGTTGCAAGTATCATGATCACGGCAACAAATAGGGCTATTTCCAGAGCGCGTGTGTAGTAGTTCTGTAGACTGGCCTCGCGGCTGATCATCAGAATCGCTTCGAAGACGCCTTGCCCAGAGGCGCCAAGGTTGAGCCTACGAGTGAAGTAGCGGGCGCTTTCAATAAAATGGCCGCCACCGGCAGAGCTGATAAGTGCGGGTTCCTCCGCCCTGTCGATGTCTGTTGACGCTGCAAAGCTGGTAAAACCACCCGAAGCGCCGGTGCTTGTGCGGAAAATAACGGAGCTGCCACTGAGCCTGGCGATAATGTCGGCCAACTCCTGATCCAATTCAAAGCCAGCTACCAGCCATGCCCGCAATCCGGGTGCTTCTACCGGAACCACTAGCACCTCATAGCCACGTTGGTCGATGGTAAGCAGTGAGCGGTCAGACCCATCTCTGCGGGCATTGGACAACTGCGCGGAGGTAATGTCGGGTAGGGCTTTGGCCAGAGTGGATGCCAGAAGTTCGCCTTGTTGGCCCAGCAGTAATGCAAAATCTGCCCCCGCACGCCCACTGTGGTTTTCCAACGCGCTACTAAGTGTGGCCGGATCGCGGCTTGCGATGGCAGAGCGGAAGCCGAAATCCCGCACAACCACGCTTAGTCGGGAGAGCTCTAGATCTGTGCGGCGCTCGATGACTTCGTTTGTTAGGCGTTCAGCGATGCTGAGTTGTTCCAGTGCCCGGCGCTTCTCGTCCTCAAACAGGTACACCATCAATAGTGCGCCAATTAACAGGCTCACTAAAGCAACCAGCGCAACCATGGCCGTGACAAGACGACCGCGAAAACCGATGCGGTTCGCTGTGCGCTCCATCAAAGTTCCTGAAAGCGTTTCTGGAGGTGGTCCAGAGGGTGTTCGTGCCTAGGCTCAGGGTCGAGCTCAATGCTCACGGTGTGCACCGGAGCATTTTCCAGACTGGCGGAACTTATTTCTCGGGAAATGGGTTTTGTGTTGTTTGGTAAGCGGGGATGCCAGATATTCAAGCTTAGAGAGTCCGGTTTCGGGGCTTCACCGAAATCCAGTGCAATCGTGAGCTCTCCCTGTTCATCGGTTTGTCCGATGGCGCGGGTATCTGCCACTACAATAAACGCCTGCATATGGTCGTGAATATTACAGCCTAGCTCGACAATGCCTGACTGGTCAAAGAGCACGGGTGCCTCAGGTTTGCCTGCATAGAGTTCGAGGTTAAAAGTTTTCGCTGGCGAAAATGAATATACGTGGTGTTGAGTATTGTCTTGATTGGGAAAATCGACGCTGGAGCCAGTGGGCAGAATTAAAACATGGGGGTGAAACATGCGGTCTTTTTGAATCACTTCTGCACGTATAGGCGCTGCGTGGCTCCCATCATTCAGGTATACCACTGCACCGGTCACCGGGCCTGCGCCGCCTGAAAGCTGAACACGCACTCTAAGCTGTTCCGCGATTAACGGGGTCGATAGCAGGCTAGCGGCCAGCAAACAAAGCGTTTTTACCTTCATGACGAATATGAGCCTATTCATTGCGCAGCGCTCCACCCTCTAAACTCCACCGCCCCTAGCCGAATCAGGCCAAACCGGAGCCCAGAGAAAAGCGGATGTGATTACGGACCAGAAGGTTTTCCCAGTATCGCCGCATCCAGTCCCAGGCTTCGTTATTAACTTGTTCTACGAAGGGGTTCAGGTTGAGTTCATAGTAATCCGGCGTACCGGCAATTTGCAGGACTGTTATGGTGATGGAGTTGTCCAGTTCGTTTGCGAAGGGTTCGCCAATCAGCTCGTGAACCAGCAGGTTCGCACGAGTTGCTTCCATATCGACCAGCCCGCCGGTTCGGATAGAATGGTTGTTTTCGTGCATGTCTTCCATCAGGCGGTGGCAAAGGTAGGCGCGGATTAGCAGGCCGTCCAAACCATCATAACGCACAAGCAGTGCCGAAGGCTCAGTAAAGTAACCGATGGCCGCTTTTACAAACGGATCAAACAATCTGGCTGTCCCTGCCTCCCTTGCACAGGCGTCCACACATTCTATGAGCCGCGGCGCCATTTCTATATATTCTATGGCGAACTGGAACAAGCAAGAAGCTGGCTGAAAGCCCTCGATGGTGACAGCCGAGGGCAATGCCGCCGCCTTCTCATGCAGCTGTCTCAGAAAGGTTCCCGAGCGTGCCTCCTTGCGTCGCGCGTGGTCAATGATCTCTAGGACTGCCTGTGGAGTCATTTGAGGACATGCCGGTGTTTGAACAAATTGAGGTCGCAAGGCGCCTCCCGTAACGGACAATAAGTAACTGGGCAGCTAAGCAGCGGGTTGCTTCGACTCAACACTGTGAGGCGCCCTTCTTTTCTGACAAGTGTAGACGAGATTTCGTGGGCTGCGATTACTGGACTGTCAGATATTGTTAACGATTGCTCTTCTGGGCTATTGGTTGCTGAACCATCGATCGTTACGGGTATATGACCAGCATAACCAACCCATGCTCGCAGCACGGGCCAACATGAGGCAGATGAGGGAAAACCAGAGCCCGTGATTTCCCCAGCTTGTGGTTAACCACCACACAGGGGCGAAAACCCCCAAGGCGGAGAAAAGCATGGTGTTTTGCATCTCCCGAGTGCGGGTAGCGCCGATAAATATGCCGTCGAATAGGAACCCCCATACGGATACGAAAGGCAGCAACCAAAGCCAGGGCAAGTATTGCAATGCGGTTGTTCGCACCTCTTCAATGCCCGTCAGCAGTGCAATCAGGCCTCGGCCACCGGCAACGAATAGAATGGTCAATAGTAGAGCCCCCCACAAAGACCAGCGCAGAGCGCAGCGGAACACCACCAGAAAGCGCTTTTTGCTGTTTTTGCCCACAGACTCACCAATCAAAGCTTCTGCCGCATTGGCGAAACCGTCCAAAGCGTTGGAAATCAACAGCAGGAAGGTGATCAACACTGCGTTGGCCGCCAAAATGGTATCGCCCTGACGAGCCCCTTGAGCAGTAAAAAACGCCAACACCAGTAGCAGAGCAATAGTGCGAACCATGATGTAACGGTTCACTTGGAGGATGGCCAGATAGTCTGCGAGAGTTCCGAACAATGCTCTGGTGAGCTTTTGTCCATCAGGCATGCGTTGCAACACGATCATAAAACCGATGATAGCGGCACCGTACTCGGCGATTACCGTGGCAATGGCCACGCCTCGGCTATTCCAACCCAGCACCGTTACGAAGAACACGTCCAGCACGATGTTCAGGCCGTTGGCCACGATCAGCATGATCATGGGCCCACGGGCGAACTGGGTACCAATCAACCAGCCTACAAGCGTGTACTGGCACAGCACCGCTGGAGCGCTCCAGATCCTTATAGCCGCATACTCAGCAGCAAGCTCGGTTACGCCCGGGCTGGGATTCATGAGTTCCAGCCCGATTCGAATCAGCGGCTGATGGCATAGGATCAGCAGCAGGCCAATGCCCACAGCTAACATGACCGAGCGAAGAAGCAGTGCCACCTGACTGAAGCTGTCGCGCTTGCCCCAGGCCTGAGCCGCGAGCCCGGTTGTGCCCATGCGCATGAAGCCGAACGTCCAGTACAGAATGCTGAACAGGTTAGCGCCAACCGCCACGGCGCCTAGATACTCGGGGCTTTCCAGATGCCCCAACACAGCCGTATCCACCAAACCCAATAGCGGAACGGTGAGGTTGGTGAGCATCAACGGCCATGCTAATGCCCATAAACGGCGATCTGTTACCGACATCTTCATTGTCATATTCGATCTGCTTCTTAAAGGAGCGCCCTTAGTCTTTTTGGGTTTAACTGGTTTTTAGTCTTTTTTTGATCTGTGTCTATACTCGATTGTGATGTATCCAATAAGCAGGCTTTCACTCTGCGATTTTCTGGCGAATGCGAGCGCCGGTAAAGAGTAGAGGGATTACGCAAAATCCGACAAGAATAACACTCTGTGGAGACACAGTATGCGCGTGCACGCTCAGCGGGTAGGTGCCCTTTTAGGCGGTCTATCGTTTCCCGCGTTGTCCATGGCGGACTGGACGGTAAACATGACCCCCGGGGTAACCGGTACCAGTAACGATATATTTGACCTTCACATGACCATCTTCTGGATCTGCGTCGTTATAGGCGTCGTGGTATTCGGGATCATGTTCTGGTCTATCTTCGCCCACCGCAAGTCTCAGGGCGCAAAACCTGCCAACTTTCATGAAAACACGCTGGTTGAGGTTCTTTGGACGCTCATTCCGCTTGTCATTCTCATTGTTATGGCAATTCCCGCCACTACAACTCTGATCGACATGTACGACACCACTGAATCGGATGTCGACATCAAGGTGACCGGTTATCAGTGGAAATGGCAGTACGAGTATATCAACGAAGATTTTGGTTACTTCTCTAACCTGACGACACCGAAAGATCAAATCAATAACCGGCAGACCAAAGGTGAAAACTACCTGCTGGAAGTGGATAACCCGATGATTATCCCGGTGGGCAAGAAGGTTCGCTTTTTGCTGACGGCCAATGACGTTATCCACTCCTGGTGGGTGCCGGACTTTGGCGTCAAGAAAGACGCCATTCCAGGCTTCATCAACGAAGCCTGGACTCGGGTAGACAAGCCAGGCACCTATCGCGGCCAGTGCACAGAGCTGTGCGGCAAGGACCACGGCTTTATGCCGGTGGTAGTGAAAGCCGTGCCGGAAGATGAATACAACACCTGGGTTGCCGATCAGAAAGCGGCAGCCGAGAAAGAACGTGAGTTGACCCAGAAAGACTGGACCATGGAAGAGCTGATGGAGCGGGGCGAAAAGGCCTACGCCACCGCCTGCGCAGCCTGTCACCAGGCGGATGGCAGCGGTGCTCCACCGGCATTCCCCGCTCTGAAAGGCAGTGCCATTGCGACCGGCGATATGGCCGCGCACATCGATGTGGTCGTGAATGGCGTGTCCGGTACGGCCATGCAGGCCTTCGGTGGACAGCTGAACGAAGCGGATCTTGCAGCCATCATTACCTACGAGCGCAACGCTTGGGGTAACAAGATGGGTGACATGGTCACGCCAAAAGAAATCTTCGATTACAAGAACCAACAGTAATCAACGCCAGATAACAGATATCACCAGCCACAAACATTGGCGGTAACGGGGGTTTTCATGAGTGCGGTTGCAGGTACCCACGCACAAGATCATCATCACGGCCCGGCTCGCGGCATCAGCCGCTGGTTGCTGACCACGAACCACAAAGACATCGGGTCTATGTACCTGATATTCAGCTTCACCATGTTCCTCTTAGGCGGAACCATGGCGATGGTCATTCGGGCAGAGCTGTTTCAGCCCGGGCTGCAAATTGTTCAGCCGGAATTTTTTAACCAAATGACCACCATGCATGGCCTGATTATGGTCTTTGGTGCAGTTATGCCAGCGTTTGTTGGCTTGGCGAACTGGATGGTGCCGCTGATGATCGGCGCGCCGGATATGGCGCTGCCACGAATGAACAACTGGAGCTTTTGGCTGCTGCCCTGTGCCTTCCTGATTTTGGTATCAACTCTGTTCATGGAGGGCGGTGCGCCTAATTTTGGCTGGACCTTCTATGCCCCGCTTTCCACTACCTATGGGCCACCCAGTACAACCTTCTTTATCTTCGCCATCCACATTATGGGTGTGTCGTCGATCATGGGCGCGATTAACGTGATCGCTACGGTACTCAACATGCGGGCACCGGGCATGACGCTCATGAAAATGCCCATGTTTGTGTGGACTTGGTTAATTACGGCATTCTTGCTGATTGCGGTCATGCCCGTGCTAGCGGGCGTGGTCACCATGATGCTGATGGACATCAACTTCGGCACCAGCTTTTTTAATGCAGCCGGTGGCGGCGATCCGGTTCTGTTCCAGCACGTGTTCTGGTTCTTCGGGCATCCCGAGGTGTATATCATGATCCTTCCGGCTTTCGGGGCGATCTCTCATATCATTCCTGCATTTTCTCGCAAGAAGCTGTTTGGTTATGCCTCAATGGTGTATGCGGTGGGTGCCATTGCTCTGCTTTCGTTCTTGGTATGGGCGCACCACATGTTCACCGTAGGCGTGCCGGTGGCCGGGCAACTGTTCTTTATGTACGCCACCTTGCTCATTGCGGTACCAACGGGCGTTAAGGTGTTCAATTGGGTGGCTACCATGTTCCGGGGCTCACTCACGTTTGAAGCCCCCATGCTGTTTGCCATCGCCTTTGTGATCCTCTTTACCATCGGCGGCTTTTCCGGGTTGATGTTGGCGATTGCACCGGCGGACTTCCAATACCACGACACTTACTTTGTAGTGGCCCACTTCCACTATGTGCTGGTGCCTGGAGCCATATTCGGCATCTTCGCGTCGGCGTACTTCTGGCTGCCTAAGTGGACTGGCAATATGTATGACGAAACCTTAGCCAAAACCCATTTCTGGCTATCGTTTGTGGGTATGAACTTGGCCTTCTTCCCCATGCACTTTTTGGGGCTGGCAGGAATGCCGCGCCGGATTCCGGATTACGCCTTGCAGTTTGCCGATTTCAACATGGTGTCGAGCGTCGGTGCCTTTATGTTCGGCGCGACCCAATTGTTGTTCCTTCTAATTGTGGTGAAGTGTGTGAAAGGCGGCGAAAAAGCGGCTGCAAAACCTTGGGACGGTGCAGAAGGGTTAGAGTGGACCGTGCCGTCACCTGCGCCTTACCACACGTTTTCTACGCCACCGGAAGTGAAATAGAGGTAGGCAGAAATGGCTGAGCAACAGGCAAATAAACCGACGCCCCAACGCAGTAATACACGGGTTATTGGCTGGTGTGTCGCCAGCGTGGTCGGCATGTTTGCCTTCGGTTTCGCCATGGTGCCTCTGTACGATGTGTTTTGCGACATTACAGGCATCAATGGCAAAACCAGCGGCCGCTATGAATCCACTGAGCGCACAGCTGCAGACATGACGCGTACGATCAAGGTGCAATTTCTGGCCCAGAACGGGCCAGACATGCCTTGGGTGTTTCGGCCGGTGGAGCGCAGTGTTGAGGTGCATCCCGGCGAAGCCACAACCGTGAATTTTTATGCGGAAAACCCGACGGACAAGGATATGGTGGGGCAAGCGGTACCCAGCCTGTCACCGTCCGAAGGTACCCTTTATTTCCACAAAACTGAGTGTTTCTGCTTTAACCAGCAGCCGCTATCTGCAGGTGAGAACACCCATATGCCTTTGGTTTTTATTGTGGATCAGGATTTGCCTAGCCATATCACCAAGCTAACGCTGTCTTACACACTTTATGATCAAGGCGAGCCGCAGACGGCTGTAACAAGCACAACGAACACAACAATAACCGATAACGGATAAGCCATCGGAGATTGCTATGGCGGAAAATCAGAGCTATTACGTTCCCGAACAGAGCAAGTGGCCGATTGTGGCCACGGTGGGGCTTGGTGTCATGCTTTACGGCGCGGCCTCGATTATGGTCAGCAGCAATCAGGGCCAAAGCACGGGCGGCGACTGGATGATATTCGCGGTCGGCACCGCGATTATGATTTACATGCTGTTCGGCTGGTTTGGCAGTGTGATCAAAGAAAGCCGAAGCGGGCTCTATAGTCCACAGATGGATCGTTCTTTCCGCTGGGGTATGAGCTGGTTTATTTTCTCCGAAATCATGTTTTTTGCGGCGTTTTTTGGCGCACTGTTCTACGCCCGGGTGTTTGCTGTGCCCTGGCTGGGCGGTGAGGGTGACCGTGGCAGCTCCAACATGCTCTGGGAGGGCTTTCAAGCCACTTGGCCTTTGATCAATAACCCGGACCCAGAAGCTTTTCCAGCACCCAAGTCCGTTATTGGCGCTTGGGGGTTGCCGCTGCTGAACACCATTTTGCTGGTTGCCTCGTCGTTTACCGTGACAGTAGCCCACCATGCGCTCAAAGGGGATAACCGCAAGAAAACAAAAATCTGGCTTAGTGCGACCATCATATTGGCACTGGTGTTCCTTTTCTTCCAGGCGGAAGAATACATGCACGCCTATCAGGAGCTTAACCTGACGCTTCAATCCGGCATCTACGGCAGCACCTTTTTCATGCTAACCGGCTTTCACGGTTTTCATGTGATGCTGGGCACTCTCATGCTAATTATCATGCTGATACGCATACAGAAAGGGCATTTCACGGGCGACAATCACTTCGGCTTTGAGGCGACGGCCTGGTATTGGCACTTTGTGGATGTTGTTTGGCTGGGATTGTTTGTATTCGTGTACGTTATTTGATGCAACTTAGAGAGCGGGATCAGGGGGTCGGGTGTAACGTCAGGCTCCCTTGCCACAGAGACAAAATAATAACCGCCAAAAGAAGCACGCTTAGCGTTACCCGCACAGCGAGGGAAGTCACCACTCGATTGGTTTTGCCTCCGTCTTTGATGAGAAAGAACAACCCACTGAAAAGACTGAAAATCACGGCGAGCATGAGGAAAACGATAAGGGCTTTGAGCATAAAGACGTCTCTGGTTTTTGTTTTGATTGCTGCCAGATTTACTATAGCAGACCATGACTGAGCCAAAGCAACACGTGCGAAAATGGCAGCTAAACTGGCGATTAATGGTTTTTACAGGAGCCTTCTTGCCGTTGTTGGTCGGGCTGGGTATTTGGCAGCTGAACCGGGCTTCGGAAAAGCAGATTCTAATCGAGCAATGGCAACAAGAAGCCCAAAACCTTGATTGGCCTGAACAGGTTGCTAGCGGGTTGGATAACGGCAGGCCGGTTACGGTTACAGGGCTCTTTGGCGAACGTTGTTGGCTGTTGGATAACCGAACCCGCGATGGCATTGCCGGCTACGAAGTGCTAACAGCCTTTTACCCGCTTCAGGGGCCGGCTGTTTTGGTCAACAGAGGTTGGGTGGCAGCGCCACGAACCCGAGACAGGCTACCCGTTGTTACTCCCCCCGAAGGTGTTTTCAGTTTAACCGGTCGATTAAGCCCTTACCCGGAACCGCCTTTGCTGTCTGGGGAATCAGCCGTTTCAGACAGTTGGCCCCGGCGAGTACAGGCACTTCCTGCAGACGTTGCGAGAATGGAAGTTTCGGGGTTGCCTAGCGCAATTATTCGGCTTAGCGGCAGCGAACAGCCGGGAGCTTATCGCGCTGATTGGGAACCAGATCTCATGGGACCACAAACCCACTACGGATATGCAACACAATGGTTTGCGCTTGCAGTGGTGCTGACTATATTGAGTGTAGTGGCGAGTTATCGAAAGACAGGAACCAATAATGACAATGACAATGGCTAACCAATTACCACAGCAGGAAGAAACAGAAGGCCCTACACCGGAACAGGTCCGCAGAGGCAGACGCACCGCTATGTTGCTGTTTGCACTTGGATTTGGGCCGATGATTTTGGCCACTATTATGTTTTATACCGGTTGGCTAAACCCGGCAGGCCACACCAATCAGGGTGCGTTGATCAATCCGACGGTGCCTGTTGCCGCGCTTAATCTAGAGACGCTTTCGGGTGAGCCTCTGGCTGAACGCTTTAGCGCAGGCCAGACAGATCCCCAGTGGCTACTCGTGGTTGCAGCTGGCGAGTGCGATAGCCGTTGCGAAGAACTTCTCTACCTTGCCCGGCAGGCCAATATTGCACTGGGTAAAAATGCTAACCGCGTATCCCGAGCCGCCGTACTGGGTGGTATTTCCGGTGATCTAGCGGCGCGCTG
The DNA here is from genome assembly GCF_018860765.1 of Marinobacter salexigens. GTDB lineage: Bacteria > Pseudomonadota > Gammaproteobacteria > Pseudomonadales > Oleiphilaceae > Marinobacter > Marinobacter salexigens_A. Next base: position 522,633 of record NZ_JAHKPV010000001.1, on the reverse strand, counting down.
GCCCACCGAATACCGGTTGATGGAGCGTCTGAGACCTGTGCCGGGTACCACGCCGGGCTGGCCTGCTGGCATTAACCCGGAAGCAGAGCCCCGCATCATGTTAATTGATCCCTTTGGTAACGTGATGATGCACTACGGCCCTGAGAACTCTGGTAAGGACATGCTCAAGGATCTCAAACACCTGCTCAAACTGTCACAGGTGGGCTAAGCACAGCCCGGAGGAACTACCTTGATGCACCTGCCTACCGACAGCCAGCCCAAAGCCAGAGCCATGGCAAACTGGGCGACCTTTGCAGTGGTTCTCGCCGTGGTGGTCATCATGCTGGGCGCCTGGACACGGCTGGTGCATGCCGGGCTGGGTTGTCCGGACTGGCCTGGGTGCTATGGCTTTCTGACCGTACCCCAGAGCGACACCCACATTGCCATCGCCAATGCTCGTTTCCCGGACACGCCCGTAGATGTGGCCAAAGGCTGGCCGGAAATGATCCACCGCTACGCCGCCGGAACACTGGGGCTGGTGGTGTTCGGCTTAGCCGCAAGCGCAGTGCGTCAGCGCCGGAGTGGCGTGCCTTTCAAACTGCCCCTATTTATTGCGGGTTTTATCCTGCTTCAGGGTGCCTTTGGCATGTGGACGGTGACGTTGAAGCTCTGGCCGCAAGTTGTTGCCCTTCATCTTCTTGGAGGCTTTACCACGCTGAGCTTACTGACCCTGCTGGTGCTGAGGTTAAAAAAGTTCTCGGCGACAGAAACCGGCGTTGCTAAAACAGATCCGGAAAAACCCTTGAAGCCGACTGTGGCTGCTTCTCGCCTCTTCAACCTTCGCCCTTGGCTTTATGGCGGTCTGCTGTTGATTGTTTTACAGATTGCCTTAGGCGCTTGGACGGCTTCCAACTACGCCGCCGTCGCTTGTACCGATTTGCCAACCTGTCAGGGCCAATGGTGGCCGCAAGGCATGGATTTCCAGCACGGCTTTGACATCACCCAACACGTAGGCCCTAACTATCTGGGCGGCCAACTTACAGCGGATGGGCGCGTAGCCATTCATGTAACCCATAGAGTCGGTGCGTTAGTGGTTCTGGCGTACTTTTCTGTGCTGCTCACCCTGATTTGGCGCCGAAGTAAAAACCGGGAGCTGCACCGCCCCGTATTGCTTGTTACTGCGGCGCTGGTAGCCCAGATAACTCTGGGGCTCGCCAATATTGTGTTCCATATTCCCCTGCCGATTGCAGTCGCCCATAACGCCATGGGTGCTGGACTGCTGTTGTCGGTGATATACCTTATCTGGCGGCACCACCTGCTGCCTCAGGCGCAAGCTGTAAAAGCAACACATACAACAATAATGCATCAGGAGATAACGGCATGAGTGAGCAAGTGGACGTACTGCCGGCCCAGAACACGACCAGTCAATCCATGCGGGCTATATCCTGGCGGGATTATCTGGAGCTGACCAAGCCCAACGTTGTGGCTTTGATGATCCTGACATCGGCCATTGGCATGTTATTGGCCACCTCCGGGCTGCCCAGTTTAAGTGTGCTGGTCTGGGGCAATCTTGGTATAGCCTTCCTCGCTGGTGCGGCCGCCGTGGTCAACCATGTGGTCGACCAGAAAATCGATACCGTAATGGCCCGCACCCGAAAGCGCCCCGTAGCCACCGGTAAAATCTCTCCGGTAGAAGCGATTGGCTTCGCCACATTGCTTGCCAGTATCGGCATGGTGGTGCTGATGTGGCAGGTGAACCATCTAACCGCATGGCTTACTTTGGCTTCATTGGTCGGTTACGCTGGCGTTTATACCCTGTTCCTAAAGCGGGCCACGCCTCAGAACATCACCATCGGTGGGTTAGCGGGCGCTATGCCGCCACTGCTAGGGTGGACAGCCGTAACCGGTCAGGTAGAGGGTCATGCCCTGTTGCTCGTTCTTATCATTTTCGCTTGGACCCCACCCCACTTCTGGGCTCTTGCGATTCACCGTAAAGAAGAATACGCCAAAGCTGGCATTCCTATGCTGCCGGTCACCCATGGCAACAAATTCACCGAACTGCACATCCTGCTCTATACCCTGATGCTGCTGGCGGTCAGCCTGCTACCTTTTGTCACAGGTATGTCCGGCTGGATTTATCTGGCGGGAGCTCTGGTTCTAGGCCTGCGCTTCCTTCAGTACGCCATAAAGCTGCTGAAAGGCGACGATCGTCGGGTTGCTTTAAATACCTTTAAATACTCCATCACTTACCTGATGGCGCTGTTTGTGGTACTCCTTGTAGATCATTACGTATTTTTCTGACTTGGTGCAGACGCGTCAGCAGGAGGGGTGCGTTACCGTAGAGTTTTCCATTTGGAGCACTAATGAATCGTTCGCTGAAGGTCACGTTATTTGTACTTCTGCTTTTGGTTGTACTCGTATTTGGTCTGGTCATAGGTCGACAGGTATTTCTGGTGGATAGCGGGGAGCCGACGCCTGCTCCGGATCTGGCTGAAATGAACACCTATGTGTATGACCAGCCTCGACCATTGGCGGAATTCACGCTCACCAACGAAAACGGCGAAACCGTTACCCGGGACAGCCTTCGTGGCAAATGGACGTTTGCGTTCGTGGGCTACACCAACTGCCCGGATATCTGCCCGGCCGCAATGGCGAACCTGCGCCGAACCGATAAGTTACTCTCAAAAGAGCTGCCCCAGCCAGATTACCTGCTGGTTAGTGCTGACCCCGAAAACGACACGCCTGAACAGCTCAAAGCTTACACCGGTTTTTTCGGTGAAAACTTCCACGGCTTGACTGGAAATTTGGAAACACTGCGCGCACTGGCTCAAAGCCTGAGTGCGGTATTTGTGCATCGTGACGTGGACGGCGAAACCTTGGTCGACCACAGCGGGCACCTTGCGCTGGTAAACCCGGATGGCCAGCTAGCCGCATTGATTCAGCCCCCCCACAACCCGGAACACCTCGCAGAGGCTTTTGAGCGCATTTATTTGTGGGCTAAAGCCAATCGCCAGGACACTTAAAAACGAATCAAGCTGAGTTTCTCCATTTGGCTCGCCGCGAGCCCGGAAGTTGGCTACCGCATTGCGGGTCTAGTTGTTCGCTCTTTGATTTGGCTTATTTGGGAGCTTTGCTTCTGGGAGCTCGGTTGGTACGTTGGGTGGCCTGTCTGTCGTATTCTTAGTTTTGGTTACTTTCCCAAAGAGCCGATCAATGATCAAAACTACGTCAATACCTTGATGGGCTTTATAGTTTCGTTAATTGGCTTAGCTGTACTTATATCTGTGGCGGCATTGATTGCGCAGTTAGTGGGGAGCGGGTAAGTGCAAGCACAAAGAGGACGTCATGTCAGGGATCGCTAAAACTCCAAATCCGCCATATTACGCAGTGATTTTCAGCTCTGTTCGCACGGATGGTGACCATGGTTACGGCGCTATGGCTGACAGAATGGTTGAGCTAGCAGCCCAGCAGGAGGGGTTTCTCGGTATCGAGTCCGCCCGTGAGGGTGTGGGTATTACCGTTTCGTACTGGGCGAGCGAGGAAGCGATTCGAAACTGGAAACAAAATGCTGAGCACCTTGAAGCTCAGCGTTTGGGCCATAAAACTTGGTATTCCGAATTCGAGGTGCGAGTAGCAAAGGTAGAGCGGGCTTATGGCGTTACGCAAGCTTAAGACGGTCATGCGGTAGATTGTAAAAGTAGCGTTTCCTCTTCAAATTCTCCGGCAACCCGAGCGGTTCTGCTAAGGTCAAACTGACATCGCTGCGGTACTCGCATAAACTGCACGGCTGAAACACACTCGCCGGAACCGACAGCATGTACCAACAGAACTCCACAACCCCGAAAGAACTCTTTGGCGTTCTGGCCGCAGGAGCTATCGTGCTTTTGGTGGTGCACACGCTTGGCCGTTTTGTTTACACCCCGCTGTTGCCCTACCTGATCGGCGATGGCCAGCTCACCGCACCAGAAGGTGCCGCCATCGCCACCTGGAACTACTTCGGTTATCTAGTGGGTGCCATGCTGGCGATTCGTTGGCACCGGGTTAGCCATATCCGTATTTTGTTGCCAGCTTTTCTTGTGGTGCATGTGTTAACCACGATATTCGTTACCCAAACAGACAACCTCACCGCCATTTCTACTGCGCGTTGGTTGAACGGCGTGGCCAATGGTGTAGTTTTCGTACAGGCGCCTGCACTGATTCTTGAATGGTTGGTGTTGCGCAACCGCTCAAGTATGAGTGGGCTGGTCTACATTGGTGTGGGCTTAGGTTTGTTGCTCTCCAGTGGGCTGGTTACCGGCACCGCTGACTGGCTAGAAGGCGCTGAGCGTTGGTGGCCTGTGGCACTGGCATCCATTCCTTTGGCCATTTGGGGTGCTTACCGGCTGATGAAGTTAGAAATGCCAGACCAAGAGCCGGACAAGAATGGTAAAAGCACAACTAACACCCCGCTTATAGACCGTGCCAGTATCCCCTTGTTTCTCTCGTACGCTGGTGCCGGGTTGGGCTACATCCTACCCATGACCTTCCTGCCATTGTTGGCGAAGCTGGAACTGGATGCCGAACATTGGTTGCTTGATGGCGCTTGGCTAATTGTTGCCCTGAGCACCATTCCCGCCGCTTGGGTATGGAACAGACTCGGAAGCAAAATGGGTGACATACCTGCACTCAAACTGAACTTCCTTATTCAGTTGGTAGGTGTTGTGGCTGCCGTCGTTTTGCCCGGTGCCCTAGGCATACTGCTGTGCGCAGCACTGGTGGGCGGTACTTTTCTGGGTACTGTACTGTTGACCCAACGCATCGGCCGCGCCCTGCACCCACATCAGGGCCCACGTTTGTCAGCGGCCATGGTTGCCCTATACGGCTTCACCCAAATGGTCGGTCCTTGGCTCACCAAGCAATGGCTAGATGCTGGCGGCTCTCTGGTATCCGCCTTTGGAATCGGCGTAGGTGCGCTGGTTTTCGGCCTTATCTTCGTCTTCTTTGTGCCCCGCCCAGCAGCTTGGCACGCAAGAACGATTCAGCACGATTGAAGCCAAACGTGCTCCCAATAGACCACATTCTCCCAGAGTTGAAGCACACTCTGGAACAGACCACCACGGCGCTTTTGCAAGCACCTCCTGGAGCAGGTAAGACGACGAGAGTGCCTCTCGCATTGCTGGGCGCTCCTTGGTTGCATGGCAAAAAGATCCTGATGTTGGAACCACGGCGGCTGGCAGCCCGCTCGGCTGCAAGATTTATGGCGTCGCAATTGGGTGAAAAGTCTGGGCAAACCATCGGCTACCGCACTCGGCTGGACACCAAAGTGTCTGGCACTACACGTATTGAAGTCGTCACCGAGGGCATTCTCACCCGGCTCATCCAGAGCGATCCCATGCTGGACGAGTACGCTGCTGTGTTGTTCGATGAATTTCATGAGCGTTCCCTTCAAGCGGATCTCGGTCTTGCCTTGGTGCGAGAAACTCAAGAGGCGTTACGAGAAGATCTAAGGGTGCTGGTGATGTCCGCGACTTTAGATACTGCGCCCATTGCCCGCATGCTTGGAGATGTACCTGTTTTAAGCAGCGAAGGGCGAGCCTTCCCGGTGGACGTAGTGTATCGCCCTGAGCCTTCCACCCATCGCAACCCGCGGTTGGTGGATCACATAGTGGCGGTCGTCATCGAAGCCTTGGCGCAGCAGCCGGGTTCAATACTGGTGTTCTTGCCGGGCGCAGGCGAGATTCACCGGGTGGCCCAGCGTTTATCCGGGCGGGTGGCTTCGAATGTAGTGATTGCGCCCTTGTTTGGCAACCTCAAAGCCGCAGAGCAGGATCAGGCCATTGCGCCAGCCGCTGCAGGCACTCGCAAAGTGGTATTGGCAACCGCTATTGCCGAAACCAGTTTGACCATCGAGGGCGTGCGCGTGGTGGTGGATAGTGGCCAGCAACGCAGGGCCGTGTTTGACCCGAACAGCGGCATGACGCGTTTGATAACCGGCCGTGTGTCCAAGGCTTCCGCAGAGCAGCGCAAAGGCCGCGCAGGCCGTGTGGAGCCGGGCGTGTGTTATCGGTTGTGGAGTGAGTCTGAGCAATTCGGGCTAGCGGAATTTACGCCACCGGAGATTCGCGAGGCCGATCTCGCGCCCTTAGCGCTTGAGCTGGCCCAGTGGGGTGCCCGAACGCCGGATAACTTGGTGTGGATCGATCCGCCACCGCCTGCCCATTGGCAGCAGGCCGTAGAACTGCTGCAGTGGCTGGATATGCTAGACGGCGATGGCGCGATTACCGAACACGGTAAGTCAGCCCGAGCATTGGGCATCCATCCCCGGCTTGCCCACATGGTCCTATTGGGCAGGTTGCTTGAATTGGGCCGGTTGGCGGCCGAGCTTGCTGCGTTGCTGGAAGACAGGGACATATTGGGGCCGGGTGCCGGGGCTGATATGCATGAGCGTATTCGAGCCCTTCGTGGCGAACGTGGATCGCAACGTATAGATCCACACCGTCTTCAAGCGCTACGCCAACAGGCTAAACGTTTATCGGTGTCTCAGGCGAATGGAAACAGGGAACAGGAAACCATAGCCACGGCCACAGAAGTTGGACGTTTGTTAGCACTCGCTTATCCGGACCGTATTGGTAAACGTCGCCCCGGCGATACACCGCGCTATCAACTCAGCAATGGCAAAGGCGCCCTGTTGCGGGACGACGACGGGCTTGCGCGGCACGAATGGCTGGTGGCAGCAGACCTAGACGGCAAGGCCCGAGAAGCAAGGATCTATTTAGCTGCGCCAGTGGACATAGCGACTTTGGAAACGGATCTGGCCGCCCATATAAGAGAGCAAGACGAAGCCGAATGGGATGATAAACGCGGCACAGTCATTGCGCGAAAAACTCGGCGGTTAGGGGCACTGATTTTAGTAGAGAAACCACTAACCAAGCCGTCACCCGAGTTGATTCAGCAGGGCATACTCGCAGCGGTGCGGCGTAGAGGGCTGGATAGCCTACCGTGGACGCCTGCGGCCAAGCAGTGGCGGGCAAGAGTATCGCTGCTGGCAAAGCACTACCCTGAGCAGTGGCCGGATGTAAGTGACAAGGCTTTGGCAGAGTCGCTGGAACAATGGTTGGCCCCCTTTCTGGCAGGCATTCATCGCTGGTCTGATTTGGCACGCCTGAATATGCAAAACGCCCTGAACAGTCTGTTGGATTATCCGCAACAGCAGCAGCTCGCTGAGCTTGCGCCAACCAGTCTGACCATTCCCACTGGCAGCTCCGTTACACTGGATTATTGCGCTGAGAATGGCCCGGTTTTAGCGGCCAAGTTGCAGGCGTTGTTTGGTTGGACGAAAACGCCCGAAGTGGCCGGCGGCAAGGTGCCGGTATTAATACATCTGCTGTCTCCAGCCCAAAGACCGCTAGCGGTCACCGCTGATCTGGCCAGTTTTTGGGTTAACGTGTACCCGCAGGTGCGCAAAGACACCCGCGGCCGTTATCCTAAACATCCCTGGCCAGAAGATCCGCTAACCGCTGTTGCCCAGCAGGGCGTCAAAAGAAAGTAACGCCAACTACTAGTTTACGAGCTTTCGGCTATTGCTGAGGTATTGCTCGCCAGCAGAGCGCACGGTATCAGGATCGGCGTGTTCAGAGGCTTTGTGAACCTTCTCAAGGGTCTCCTCAAGCGCGTCAATCTCGTCATCCAGTTTTTGTAGCGCGTTTTCCAGAGTGTATGTTAGTTGATGCACTTCGTTCATAGCCTCTGGCGTTAGATCTCCGGCCAGCACTTTTTCGAGCTTATTGTTGTATTCGGAGAAGTTGGCAACGGCTTGCTCTAGGGTGTGTGATGGCTGACCCTTGAAATGATCACTGTCGCTTGCAAATGCAGGTACAGCGATCAGCAAAGAGGCGGCTACAGCGGTAAACTGGCGAAGAATGGTCATGGTGTGCTCCGTAATAAGTTAACTCAAAATGTAATGCGAATTATTATCAGATGCGCTTTTAAAAACCATGATCACCGTCAATTCGAATCACAAAAAATACTTGCGCCTAGGTTAAAACTGCTTAAAACTTACCCACTTTGATCAGCGCGATCCCGCCCATGAATTTCGTATCGTTTAATGTTTTTCGCACCCTTGGCTTTCCGGATACCACCGTATTGAAGCCGGAAAATTACTTGCGCCACAAGGAATTGCTGCGCAACGCAGATTGGGTGTTGTTCCCGGAATACTGGCAACTCAATGCGATAGTGCATGGTTTGAAATGTCGGGTTTTCCCCAGTGTTGCCAGTTATCTCATTGGCCACGATAAAGTGGAAATGACCCGGGCTTTTGAGGCAGTTGCGCCGGAGCACATCCCCTGGACAATCATTGAAGCCAACGGCCCGGAGGAACGTGAGCACATCTGGAGTGAGATGGTGTTGCCCTTCGTGGCTAAGCTGCCGAAGGCCAGTATGGGCGAAGGTGTGTGGCTGATTGAGACCCGTGACGACTGGCGCAAATACTGCGAGCGCACGGATGTTCTATATGTTCAGGAATACCTGCCGCTGGACCGCGACGCGCGCATAGTGGTGGTGGGCGATAAAGTTGTCACAGCCTACTGGCGTACTCAGGCCGATCAGGGCTTTTACAACAACGTGTCCAAGGGTGGCAGGATTGACAACAGCCCGGTGCCGACAGTGATGACGGATCTGGCGCTGCGGCTTGCCCGAGATTTGGGCGTGGACCATGCTGGTTTTGATATTGCTTTGGTGGAGGGGTATCCCTTCGTACTGGAGTTCAACCGCTTATTTGGCAATCAGGGGCTGGGTCAGGGCAGCGACTTGAAGGACGCCATTTTAGAGTACCTGCAACAAGAGTCTGAGCCCCGCGACCCCGGAGGCTCTACTACCCCCGAGCCCTCCCGCCCTGTGGCAGTGTGAGCCCGAAGGCGGCACACTGGCCGATTAAAGATTCTTGTAACGGTTGATATCGAAAATACCCGCCTGCAACGGCTGATGTTCGCGCTGCCAGGCGGTGATATCGTGAAGAATCTCCCAGAATTGCCTATGGGTGCGGCGAACGCCCCATACACCCACTAAGGCCTCAAAGGCTTTCGGCTCTTCTGCCTTCAAGGTTTTCATTCTGTCTTTAAACAGTCCGAGTTGCGACGCGGGAATGTCGAACATGAAGTTTGGGTAGCTGCCAATAATGCCAGGATAAATGGTCAGCTTGTCGTTTTCGGGCTGGTAGCGTAAGTCCTCTCCTAGCAGAAAAGCGACGTTGCTGTGAGCGCGGTCACGGATAACCGTGTAAACCGTGCGCTTTCCTTCCTCGTTGTACACTCGCAAGAAAGTGACATTTGGTAGGTAGTTGATGGCAGGAAGGAATTCCGCCCGGGTAGCGGCCAGTTCTGACAGCACCTGATCCGCCTCGCGAATCCATTCGGGCTTGTCTTTGCGACCACAATCACTGCCGCCACAGCGGTTTATGGGATCGTCCCGCTCTGCATTCAGCTTCTGGAATTTCAACAGCAGGCGCGCCCCCAATTCTTCATTGAACGCCGAGGTGGCATAAGGCACCTGTGATGGGGCCGTCTCGTCCATGTTGGCATAGCTATAATCCAACTTGAACTCGCCTGCGCCCTGATACCAATGATGCAAAACCTTATTGCGTTCACCGGGAGGAATTAGGCGGAGATAGTTCTGCTCGCCGCCGTTACGGATCAGGTCAAAGTAAAGTCGCGTCTGGGCTTGATGAGCCACGTTGCCGAACACGTCAAAATTCACCACCAGTTCGTAGTAGGTGCGTTCGAACAGAGGATAGTCCATCCACCAGCTGGTTAATGGCACCTGGCCAATCAGGCCGCGCTGTACAGAAGCATTGTCGTGATGGCGGAAAACAGTGAGTAGCGCATTGGTATTATGGCCGTCACCGTCCCAGATATGATCAAGAGAGGCACCTTTAGGGTAGGTCTCGCCGTAGGCTTGGTTTCGCAGTTTGTGATACTGGTTGCGCTTGCCTTTGTATTCGGCCCAGTTGTAACCCAGATCCAGCAGGGCGCTATCTTGGCCTGGCAAGGCCAGCAACGGCGTTACTTTTTCGCGATACTCCGCATTGGTTAGATAAAGATCGTTTTCTGGATTGTGGTAGGCCACCCAAAACTGGTCACGGATCACGTCGGTAGCAATTTGGCCACGGCATACCGGCCCTCGAATAAAGGTACGGGTGAAGTACTCGGCATTGTCCAACATGAATTGGTAGCGGGCCGTTGCAGGGATGGCGGCAAAGGTGGCAAAGGGGTTGGCGCGGTTTTCACGGCTGTAGTCCGGCAGGGTTTCTACTTGCCAGTCGCCAGTTTCAAACAACTCGCGGGTGCGCTCGAACTGTTGTTCTCCAAACTCGAAGGTGATGTGACGCTTGTGCACAATGCTGCCAGCGACCGGGCGCAGGCGGTAGTACACCAAGCCTTCGGGGTCGTCGTTGGGGCGACGGGTTGCCACCATGTCGATGGGTGTGCCTGGCATTGTGTAGGAGCGCACAATGTCGAAGTAGCGGGTGCTGGCGCCCTTATCTTCAAAATATAGGTGCGCGAGATAGAGGTGTTCGTAAATCCATCGACTGGTCAGTTGTTGGCGTAGGCTGTGGTCATTGAGCCAGCTTTCCCAGCGCTTGATGTGGCTTTGCTCGGCGTCATCTACCTTGGTAACCAACGGGCTGATGGCGCCGCCTTGGTTGACCCAGCCGGTGAGGGTGGCGTACTCGTCGTCGGTGAGGCCAGTGACTGCTAGAGGCATGCCCTCGTAAGGGTGGTCACTGGCGTAGTCGGAGAAATTCTCATTGTTAACACACTGGTTGGCCCGAGATAGGCCCAACTCTATGTCTTCAGGCAATTTACTGTTGGGAGCAAATTCATACTCCTTGCCCAAGCGAATCATATTTTCAAATAAACTGCGGGTTTGGTCGCCTCTTGCCAATACCGAGTAAAAGCCCATCTCTCGCCACTGCTGTTCGGTTTGGGCGTCGACTCCCAAGCGGGTGGTTTTTTGGGTTTCGAAGCGTGCACCATCGTAAACCGCGTCTTTGTGGGCACCGCGAATCAAGCCATCGGAGTATTCCATTTTGAGTTGGCAGGGCGCGTCAAAGCAACTGTGACAGGCTAGGCATTTTGCTTCTACGATAGGACGTACATCGTCGTTGAAGCTGACCGGTTGCTGGCTTGCGGTGGGTAACGCTTGTTTAAATGTGGGAGGCGTGGTGTTTTCGGCGCAGCCTGCCAAAAACAGCAGGGTTAGGAGCGTTGCTGCAATGAGTCTCGGCATTGGGGGCCTGTTGTGGTTGTCTGGATTTGGAGAATTATAGTCGGTTGAGTTGTTGATCGCTAAAGCCTCTTTGATTAGGGGCTTTTTAGAGTTCTGGCTACGTTCGATTTATGGGTAGATTTGCTGATATCTGTGAGGCAAAGAAAGCCTGATTATCGCGCTTCTTGGCCAGAGCCATTCAGGTTCTGGCATCCGCGTTCGCGCACTGTTTTTTGCCCCGAGGGGGAAACACCATCCATGACTGAGTCAGCCAACGCTAACATCGCCGATTACTACACTGCCGAGACTTTTGAGCGGATCAAAGCATTTGCGAATACCAAGGAAACACCGTTTGTGGTGATTGATACCGCCACGATTGATCGTCAGTACGACGAGCTGGTGGACGGTTTTCCTTATGCCAATGTGTATTACGCAGTAAAAGCCAACCCCGCTCCGCAGGTTTTGACTGTATTGCGGGACAAGGGTGCGAGCTTTGATATCGCGTCGGTGTATGAGTTGGAGAAGGTGATGGCGCTTGGTGTGAGCGGTGACCGCATCAGCTACGGCAACACCATCAAAAAGGCGCGGGATATTCGCACTTTTTATGAGAAGGGTGTGCGTATGTTTGCCACGGATTCTGAGGCGGATTTGCGTAACATTGCCAAGGCGGCACCTGGTGCGAAGATTTACGTTCGGGTTTTAACCGACGGCACACAAACAGCGGATTGGCCTCTCTCCCGCAAGTTTGGCTGCGAGAATGATATGGCCATGGATCTGCTGATTCTGGCGCGTGATCTTGGCTTGGTGCCTTACGGTGTGTCGTTCCACGTGGGTTCTCAGCAGCGGGAAATCGGTGCGTGGGATTCGGCATTGAACAAGGTGAAGGTCATTTTTGAGCGTTTGAAAGAAGAAGACGGCATCGAATTGAAAATGATCAACATGGGTGGTGGTTTTCCTGCGAATTACATCAACCGTACCAACGAGTTGGCTGTATACGCGTCTGAAATCACCCGCTTCCTGAAGGAAGATTTCGGTGACGATCTGCCTGAAATCATTATAGAGCCAGGCCGTTCGTTGATTTCCAACGCTGGTGTTTTGGTGAGTGAGGTCGTTCTGATCGCTCGCAAATCCCGCACAGCGTTGCACCGCTGGGTGTTCACCGATGTGGGTAAGTTCAATGGTCTGATTGAAACTCTGGATGAGGCAATCAAATTCCCCATCTGGACGGATAAAAAGGGTGAAGGCGAAGACTGTGTGATTGCGGGTCCAACGTGCGACAGTGCGGACATCATGTATGAGCACCACAAGTATCCGCTACCACTGAACTTGGCTATTGGCGACCGTATGTACTGGTTGTCTACAGGCGCCTACACAACAACTTATAGTGCCGTGGAATTCAATGGGTTCCCTCCGCTAAAGGATTACTACATCTAAAGACTGAGGGCGTGCTTCATTGGGGGTGGGCCGCGAAGCGAGGTGTCTTTTCTTCTGGGAAAAACAACTCGCTTCGCTCAGACATCTTTTTCCCGGCAGAAAAGACACCCCGCTCCCCGGCCTTCGGCCATTGGTGGGGGCGTTTTACTGCCTTTGCAGGTTTAGTTTGATTGCCAATGGGGAGACTAGAACTCCATAGACAATCATTACTGCTATTGCGTGCTTTATGTCGCCGGTCCAGTCCGAGAGTAGGCCGCCCAGCATGGGTACGGCGAAGGCTATGGTGTAGCCGACCAGAAAGTTGCCGGCGGACAGTCTGCCGGTTTCGTTGGCGGGCACCAGCAGTGGTGGTAGTGCCACCATCATGATTAACAGTATGCCAGCGGTGAAGCTCATGAACGTAGCGCTGGCGATTGCCCACCACCCTGAAAACACTAATAACCCGATTGTTCCCAGTAAGCTGAGTATCAGCATGATGAGCAGAGGGGCTTTTCTTCCTACCCAGTAGCGCGCCATTTTCAGCATCAACAGAGAAGCCACTACCTGAGCGAAGTTGTACCAGAACAATGCTTCGGTGAGGTTTTCGAATTCTCCCCTTTGTTCCAGCAAGGCCGCGAGGTAGGCGTTTACGCCGAAAAACAGCGAGCCGGATACGCCAAGTAATAAGCCCAGTTTAAGCGTGAGCGGATTTTTCCAGTCGGGTAGCCAGGCGGCTTTGCGGGTGGGTCTCGCCAGATCGCGCTTGGGTAGGAACAGGGCAGCAGCGACCAGCAGTGCGGGTAATGACCAAACCAGCATGGTTGCACGCCAGCTGTTGTCCAGTAGCGGCATGATGACCGGCAGGGTGATACCTGCACCAATGAATTCGCCCATCAGCATGCCGTTCATGTAAATGGCAGAGCCGAGCGCCAAGTTTTTGGGTTCCAGCCAGCGCGGTAGCAAAGCCGGTAGCGCGGGCTGCATCATGGCTATGCCTAGGCCCATAACGGCGCTAGTGAGCATCAGGGTGATGGTGTCTGGTGCCAGCCCACGACCAGCAGAGCCAATGACCATAACGAGCATGGCCAGTGCCAGGGTGTTGCGTGGACCCATTCGGGATATGGACAGGGAGCCCGGCATGGCGCCAATGGCCAGCATGAGAATAGGCAGGGTAGTCAGCGCGCCAGTGAGGGTCTGGGAGAGTGCCAGTTCGTCACCGATGAACGGTGCTAGCGGTGGCGCAACCAGTATCGGGATGCGCAAGTAGACTCCTGCCAGCCAAAGTAATACCGCCACCGGCAGCAGGCTTGCTGTCGATGGCGATGAGGTTGGCGCGGAGTTTTCTGCTATGGACAAGTAAGATCAGTCTTCGCTGGTATCCGGCAGGTAGGCGCCGTCTTCGTCGTGAACTTCCTGACCCGTAACTGGTGGGTTGAACGAGCAGATAAGACGCATGTCCTCAGTACCACCGCGTAGGGTATGTTGGTCGTGCTTGTCGAGAGCGTAGAGCGTACCGTCGGAGATTTGGTGGGTTTCACCAGTGGCTTTGTCTGTAATGCTGCCATTACCGGCTACGCAATAAACGGCTTCCAGATGATGTTTGTACCACAGGTTAAGCTCGGCACCCGCCGGAATGATCGTTTCGTGGAACGAGAAGCCCATACCGTCTTTTTTCAACAACATACGACGGCTTGTCCAGCCGGGGCCATGCACTTCACGTTCGGTACCGATGATGTCCTGAACTCGCACAATCTTCATGAGCATTCCTCATTTTGTGATGGAATAGCCGTACAGTATAAACATTCCTTTCAGGTCCGGTTCAACCGCCAGTCGTCATAAACTGCCATGCATTGTTCTATGGCGCCGTGGAATCTATGTCGCTGACTTTCGTCTAACGGTTGCTGTTTACGGCACCTATCTAGGGTCTTCTGAATGGTTTGGCGACTCGTTTTATCGAGGCGTTCGAGCCAGTGATGATCTGCAGGTTGTAGGTCGAGCAGTTCTCTACCTGCATGGTTACGGTGGCTAATGTGCCACCAATGGTCCACGGCCCGTCCTAAAACCACGTAGCCAAACTGGCTGTCTTGCACGGGGCCGAAGGAGGCTGTTTTCAGGCCGTCTTGAAGCAAGCCAATGCTTAGAGCCGGCAGCGTGAAGCGGCCTCCGTACATGTAGCTTCCAGCAGCGCCGATCAGGCCGCCCACTAGGGCACCGGCGCCCAGAGATGAGCCCAGAGTAAGTGCATCCAGCCCTGCACCGCTAACGGCGCCTGCACCAAAACCGGCAGTCGCCAGATAGCGTCGGCTAACGGCCCAGTGTTTGCGGCTGTCTTCCGAGAACAGGTCGTGATCACTGTGCCATTCGAGCTCGGCTTCCTGTCGACGAATACTTTGATGTTGATACAGGTGCTCTATCTCCACCCGCAGAGTCTGCTCCCGTTGCCGTTGGTGCTGATACCAGCGCTGTCGGAGCTGATCCGCTAGGGTGCTGTCACTGGTGCCTGCGGCTTGATCCAGCGTGAGCGTGCGCTTTTCCTGAAACGACATCATATCTTTCAAGGCTTTGGCAATGATGCCAGCAGCCTGATGCTGGCGCTGTTCGCGTTGGGCCGATAGGTAGTGGGTTGCTTGATCTAGAGACTTTTCCCAGTCGGGCTCAAGCTGCCCAAAAGCTCGTAACAAACTCAAGTGTTGCTCGAACGGGGCGCGAACTGCGTCGAATTTGCGCACAACCTGAAAGAACTGTCCGAGCGCGGCCTGCCAGGTGTCGCTGTAATCATCGGGCCCGATGCTATTGATCAGCGCCAGACTGGGCTGACCAGTCCAGCGCAGAATGGTCATTTCAGCTTCATGCTCAGCGCTGTATGGGGCAGAACCATCAACCACATAGATAATTCCCGCACCTTCAATCAGCGGTGCCAGCAATTCACATTCGTCGGTAAAGCGGCCGTCACCCTGATGCTGTTGAACAAACGCTCGCACTGTTTCGCTGTGATCAGGTGCCGACACGCTGTGGGCTTCAAGCCATTCCAGTACCCGTCGGGGGCGCTGAAAACCGGGCGTATCAACCAACGTATAGAGCACTCTGCCGTCCACGCTTAATGGGTAGGGCTGGCGCTTACGTGTAGTGCCCGGCTCCAGCGCAATGGCTATGGCATCGTTCTGCGATAGGGTTGCCACCACGCTGGATTTGCCTTTGTTGGGGTGGCCTACAACGGCAAAAATAGGTGCGGTACTCATTCCATAATTCCCCCATTCACATCCGGAAGGGTTCTGTGCGTTGGTATCAGGCTAACCGTTACAAACTCCGGCCCTACCCGCTTGGCAAATCTCAGCCATTGCTGAATTTGATGGGCATCCGGTTCGCGCTCAATGCGGGTGGCCAATGGCACTAAGGCGATCTTCGATGCTTCAGGCCAGAGTTCCCGCGCAGAAATCAGAAAATCTTCCAACTCTCCCGTAGGAGGCTCCCAGCTGCGTGTTATCAGAAGGACTGATTCGCTGGGTGTCTGTGTCAGTTGTTTGGCCACTTGCTCTAGAACCTGCCGGTCTTGTGTGAGCGTCATCCGCCCGCCTGCTTTGGCAATCAGGCTCTTGCCTGCACTCAGTGCATCCGGCAACTCCGGGTCGCCCGCGCCTGCCCAACACAAGGCAATACTGGCGTCTGGCAAAGGTTTTAGTCTGAGGTGCGTTTCGGTATCCGGCAGATCCGAGGCATCGTTATGGTCGTTGCCTGTATGCAGAGCAGGTGTTTCCATACGATACATCAAGGCTCGCATAGCCGGATGGTTAGCCAACAGATACCGCGCCTTGCGCCGGACTAGAACGTTCGCCAGCAGGGCAAGAGCAAGTCGCGGCAACAATGCCCAAGTGGTCCAGAGCATAGCAATAAAGGGCCACCACTGGCCCCAGCGTGCCGGGTTCATGCTGTCCGCAGCCGCGTTAGCGCGAAAGAACCGTGTGGCTTCCACAAGTGCAAGGTCTGGTGCAGCAGCTGGCAAAAACCAGGCCCAAGGCGCTGCAACCGCAACAATAAAGCTGTGATAGCGGCTGGCATCGGTCTCAAGAGTGGTACTCCACCCAAAAGCTAGATCCTGTAGTACCACCATAATCAGCAGGGTTGCCAAACCGGTCAGCGCAAAACACAGCCCACCCAGTTGCGCGGCCCTTGCCATAAGAACCGGCTGGAGTTTTACCGACACCTCAGATTCGGGATTGTTGCGAAAGCGCCGGAGCAGTGTTCTCCAAGGCTGCCAGCCCGCAAGAGACTGCCCCGTAGTTAGCAGTGCCAGCAAAAGCTGGAAAGCAACAAAGGCCAAAAAAACCGTGATGTTGATGCGTTGACCACCGTCGTAAAACAGCAAGCCGAGCATAGTGAGTAAACCAAATAGGGTGCCCGCAGCCATAAAGCCACTGTTGATCCGACGCCAGAAACCCAGAGTGTGTTCCGCTGGCGATGCGCTCGCCCCCGGGCCGCTCAGATGGTTGATGTGGGCCAGCCAGCGCTTTGGAGTAGGCGCAACCTTTTGCTGCTCGCAGGACAGTGCAAACTTGCGATCCCGCCGGTGTAAAAATGCCGGGGCCTGGCCTTTGTCTCTTTGGGCGCAGGTATCGAAATCCAGCAGTAAGCGGAGGGGGTGATCAGTCATGAAGGGTTCCGGTGATGAATTCGGTCTTTGGGTCTATGGTGTTAGGATATCGGTATTACCCTGTCCGATACCAGATAACGAGCCTTCATGCCCCACCACCTGATGAATTTGCGTCACGTGCCAGATGACGAAGCCGACGAAATACGGGCGTTATTTGACGCCCACGACGTGCGCTTTTACGAGACGCCGCCAAGCCGTTGGGGTATCAGTATGGGTGGTTTTTGGGTGCACGACACAGACGAAGCGAACCGGGCGAAAGCCTTACTGCACGAATATCAGCGCCAGCGCATGGAAAGCCAACGTGAGGCTTATGAGGCTCGGCGACTGAGTGGCGAGAGCGGTGGTGTTTGGCAAATGCTTCGACACAAGCCTGTTCGCACTCTGGCTGCTTGCGTGGCCATATTGGTGATTATGGGGCTCAGTCTGCTGCCGTTTATCCGGATTTGACGGCGGGCTTCAGGTATGTCGCTTTAACCGGCTGTCCGCCAATCACGACGTTGTCCGCTATTCCGGACAATTCGGCTGTGCTAGCGCCTATAACTAGGTGATTCCGTGCAAATCCGAGTGAAATGGGTTCTAAGGTTGTCCGGAAATCTGGACAAGCGCCGACTTGGATAAAGGAAATCCCGAAAAAAACCAACAAAAACAGTAAGCTAAAATCATGGCATAGGATGCGCATAACAATGGTCTCGGGTCGCGGTCCCGGCCCGTTCTAAACAACAACAAAATAAGGAACGACCATGAAACGCATCATGATCTGTGCGCTGATCGGCGCTACAGGCCTTGGCCTCAGTGGCTGTAATGACAGCAATGGCAGCAGCAACGATAATCCGCCTGCCACAAACCCGATTCCCGGATTTATTCAGGGCGATATTCAGCATACCCAATACGATGGTGTGACAGATGACTTGTTAACCGCAGGTATGGGCGCCACGGGATTAGGCAGCCCTACTGCGCCGACATTCTCCGATGCCCTCAACCCCTCGCCTAGTGAGTTGCGCAGGCTTGCCATCTACAATAATTACCGTGCCTTAGTCGATACATCGGCTGGCGGAGGTTATGGCGAGTTCTTTGGCCCCAGCGTAGGCATTGGCACCGAAGGAATGATCCCGGGGCATGAATACATTGCCTTTATGGCAGTTCCGGGTAGCGACGTGCCCGTTACGGTTATGGCCCAGATACCTGACAGCTTTGATCAAAGTAGCCCCTGTATGATTACCGCGCCATCATCCGGTTCCAGAGGCGTTTACGGGGCGATTGGCACAGCTGGGGAATGGGGTTTGAAAAAAGGCTGCGCGGTGGTTTACACCGATAAAGGTAGCGGCACGGGTTCGCACAACCTTAAGAGCAACACCGCTCAGCGTATTGATGGCACTCTTACCACGGGAGATGAGCCAGTTCAGTTCCGCGCAGACCTGACCGATACGGAACGCGGAGATTTCAGTGCTTTGTGGCCCGATCGTTTGGCCTGGAAGCATGCGCACTCGAAAGCCAATCCGGAAGCGGATTGGGGGCAGCACGTGCTGCAATCAATTGAATTCGGGTTCTGGGCGCTCAATAAGCAGTTCGGCAGCGACAGCAATGCCATTACACCTCTGAACACGTTAGTTATCGCTTCCAGCGTTTCCAACGGTGGCGGCTCTTCCGTTCGCGCTGCAGAACAGGACATTAATGGGTTGATTGATGGCGTAGCCGTGTCCGAGCCCAACGTAAACCCGGTTATGGACACAAGTTTCACCATTGTTCAAGGTACCAGCACCGCGATATCTGAGCACAGCCGCAGCTTGCTCGAATACACCACTGCGCTTGCGGTATATCAGGGCTGTGCAAATCAGGCGCCAGTCATCCGCGATAACGCACCGCTGAACGCGCTCAACGCGGAGCAGGTGCGTGAGAATATCTGCAACTCCTTGTTTAACAAAGGCCTTGTAACGGGTGCTGACACTGACGCGCGTGCAACAGATGCTCAGAGAATCCTGAATCAAGACTTCGGCATCCAGCCCGAGCAGAATCTACTTGCGCCAGTGCATTTTGCCTCCAAAGTGGCTCAGAGCATTTCCATGACTTACGCCAATGCCTATGGCCGTGCGGGTGTGGAAGATCGGGTGTGCGGGCTCAGTTTTGCTGCAACAGACTCTGCTGGCACGGTGACGCCGTTTACCGATGCCGGGGAGGCAGCCGCCTTTGCAGTCAGTAACGGTATCCCACCCACTGCAGGCGTCGATATTATCTACGATGACGCTGAAGGCCAGCCCACGGCGCTTCCCGCAAGTGTGTCTCCAAGCAGTAGCCAGATCGATTACGGTCTGGACGCCTTATTGTGCCTGCACAGTTTGGCCTTGGGGCGTGATGCCATTACAGGAGATGCGTTGACGGGGGCTGATGCCACACTGGCTTCAGCAATCGCTGAAGGCATCGAAGACATCAGGGCAACCGGAAACCTCCGTGGCAAGCCTGCAGTGTTTGTGACGGGTCGAGCGGATGCCATTTTGCCCATCAACCATGCATCCCGGCCCTACTACGGGCTTAATCAGCGGGTTGAGGGTACTGCCAGCCAGCTTCGTTATTACGAAGTGCTCAACGCTCACCACCTCGACATCCTGAACCAGTTCGCAGGTATTGGTGACCGCTATGTGCCTTTGCATCATTACTATTTTCAAGCTCTGGATCTGGTCTGGGAGCGTTTGACCAACGGTACCGAACTGCCGCCAAGTCAGGTAGTCCGAACCACGCCGCGGGGGGATATCGCAACGCCTCTGGCCGAGAGCAACCTTCCTGAAATTGCAGCGCAACCGGCGGATGGAGATTTAATTCTCTTGGTTGATAGCGAGTTACGCATCCCGGAGTGACAGCCTTTTTGTGATCGCGCGCGCCCTCTCATTTGCTCACGCTGCTGAGAGGGCCATATACTTCCGACGGAACACCCGGCTTGCCGGGTGTCAGGGCTTTCAACATGAATGATATTGGACCCGGCGGTACGCGCTACATGACACAGTTGTTTGGTGAGAAAAATAAAAGCGGGCTGACTCGAGACCTTATCGAAGCACTCTTCCCGATGTTTGAGGAAGCTAGTGCCGGGGCGATCGCCGTTGACCGTGAGGCCCGTATCACCTGGCTGAACAACAGCTATTCGCAGTTACTGGGCCTGAAAGACCCGGCGAGTGCTATCGGCCGCCCGGTGCGTCAGGTGATTCCCGGGACCCGCATGCCCGAGGTGGTGGAAACCGGCAACCCCTTGTTGTTGGACATCATGGAGCATCAACAGCAACAGTTGGTGGTTACCCGGTTGCCCTTCTACGACGAAGATGGACAAATAGAAGGCGCTGTAGCGTTTGTACTCTACGATGATTTACAACCGCTAACGCCGCTGGTGAGCAAGTATCGGCGCTTGCATCAGGATCTCGCTGCGGCGCGCAAAGCGCTGGCTAAAAAGGAAAGAAGCACGCGATACAGCCTCGGGGATTTCGTTGGGGCTAGCCCCGGTGCCCTTGAAGTGAAGCGTCGCGCCCGCTTGGCGGCCGGTCGTGAGATGGCCGTGCTTTTACTGGGCGAAACCGGTACCGGTAAGGAGGTGCTGGCTCAGGCAATTCATGCTGTCTCCAGACGCGCAGCAAAGCCCTTTGTGGGCGTAAACGTGGCGGCCATTCCGGACAATCTTCTCGAAGCTGAGTTCTTCGGTGTCGCCCCAGGTGCTTTCACCGGTGCAGACCGCAAGCATCGCGAAGGCAAGTTCCAGCTCGCTAACGGCGGTACCTTGTTTCTGGATGAGGTTGGCGACATGCCCCTGCCGTTGCAGGCCAAACTTTTGCGGGCCTTGCAGGAAGGGGAGGTTGAACCACTTGGCTCCAACAAGGTTGCATCGGTGGATGTCCGCATTATCGCCGCAACCAGTCGCAACCTTGAAGCTATGATTGCCGACGGCACTTTCCGCTCAGACCTATACTACCGACTCAACGTTCTCGAAATTCCCATCCCCCCCTTGAGAGAGCGATTGGCAGACGTTGGCCTGCTCTGTGAAACGTTGCTCTGGGAGATTAGCGAAGGGCTGGACATGCGTGCGGAAATAACCGATGCCGGCGTTGCGGCTTTGGCCAGTTACGATTGGCCCGGTAACATCCGCGAGCTACGTAATGTGCTTGAGCGCGCCCTGACCATGAGTGAGGAAGGTGGCGTTCTAGATGCTGATGCCATGTTCAAGGTTTTGCCTCGAGGTGGGGTTCGCCCGGCCTTACGGGGTTCGTCGCGCCCCATCAGGCCATTAGCTGAAACCCTAGCCGAGGCGGAAGCTCAGGCGGTTGAAGAGGCGCTGGTTGCAAGCAGGGGGAACCGTACGAAAGCCGCCCGGCTCTTAGGCATTTCCCGGTCCGTGCTGTATGAGAAACTCGCGAAAATGTCCTGAATTCCGGACAGGTGTCTTGATATCTGTACAAGTACCTACGACTATCGAATTATATCGTCCGACTTTTAGGACACTTTACATCGTCAAAAGTTCTGGCTTTATATTATCTTATTGATTCATATAACAAAAAAAATATTGGCACAGTCTCTGCTGTTTCTTGGATGCAGGACGTCAGAACAACGCAGAAAACAAGACTGACGCTTTCGTAGGACTCAAAATACACAAATGTCTGTCTCGTTTCCTGCGATGTCTGACTACGCTCAGATCAGGCTCGTCAGGAAAACATCCTGCCAGCTAACTACAACAACAATGCTAGGAGACTCGCCAATGAAACTTCTCAAGGCCATCACCGGGATTGCCGGTGCGATTGCCCTGACAACAGGATCGGTATACGCAGACGATTTGCGTTGGAAAATGCCGGTTGCCTTTTCCACCAATCTCCCCGGTTTGGGTTCGCCAGCTGCCTGGGTTGCAGACAATCTTAATGCAGCTTCCGGCGGTAGCATTCAGGTTCGTGTTTACGAGCCCGGTAAGCTGGTTCCGGCGTTCGATATTCTCCAGTCTGTCTCCGATGGCAAGGTTTCTGCGGGTTACACCTGGATCGGTTACGACCAAGGCAAGGTTCCGGCGATTCCACTGTTTGCGGCTGTACCTTTTGGTATGAAGCCTTGGGCCTATACCGGCTGGTACTACTATGGTGGCGGCCATGAAATGCTGCAGGAAGTGTATGCCAACAAAGGCTTCGACGTACACGCGCAGCTTTGCGGCATAATCGGGCCCGAAACAGCTGGCTGGTACAAAGACAAAATTGACACTCTGGAAGACTACAAAGGCTTAAAGATTCGTTTCGCGGGTTTAGGTGGCAAGGTTCTGGAAAAACTGGGGGCTTCGGTCACCATGATGCCCGGGGGTGAGCTATTTCAGGCGCTGGAAAAAGGCACCATCGATGCAACCGAATTTTCCATGCCTGCCATTGACCAGATTCTCGGATTCAATCAGGTGGTCAAATACAATCTCTTCCCCGGTTGGCATCAGCAGTTCACTGCTCAGTACATGTTGATCAACAAGGACGAGTGGAACAGCGCAACCGACGCTCAAAAGGCGCTGGTTGACGCCTCTTGTACCGCCGCCACAACGCTGGCTCTGGCCGAGGGCGAGTACAAGAACGGTAAGGTGCTGGCTGGCTTTCAGGCCAAAGGTGTTAACGCTGACCAGATTCCCCGTGACGTTCTCCAGAAGCTAAAGTCGGTTACTGAAGAGGTATTGAAAGAAGAAGCCTCCAAAGATGCGGACTTCAAGCGTGTTTACGAGAGCCAGAACGAGTTCATGGAGACCTACAAGGTGTGGGATTCGCGTGCGTACGTACCGTCGGATCTCTAAGCCCCAGAGCTGACCGAGAGCACCGGAAGAAATTTCGGTGCTCTCGGACCAAGTCTGGATGGCCCTTCGGGGCCATCCTTGTTTCACAGCATAGGTTTTCTGAGCGGGGATTTATTCTATGACGGTGTCTGATAAAGACTCACCGCAAAACTCGCGGGCACCGGTGCCCGATGCCGGTGAATTCCTTCACCACCATACAGAGTTACCAACAACCCGTGTTAGCCAATGGGTCGATCGCGCGGTCGCAGCAATAGGCAAGGGTGCTTCTTGGCTCTGGGTGGTGCTAACTGGCGTAATCATCTGGGCGGTGGTTGGTCGCTATGCCTTTGGTCATGGATCAGTGACATTGGAAGAAGTCCAGTGGCATCTGGCTGGCATTGGCTGGCTTCTGGGACTGGCTTATACCCTAGTGGTTGATGATCACGTGAGGGTGGATGTGCTTCATGAACGCATGACGTTGAAGACTCAAGGCTGGGTTGAACTGTTCGGCCTGTTATTCCTGCTATTACCGTTTCTTGGGCTGGCGGTTTACGAGATGATCCCCTACGCATTCAGTTCCTGGCAGCAGGGCGAGACCAGTCAGGCGCCAGCCGGGCTTCCTTACCGCTGGGTTCTCAAGGGCGTTGTGGCACTATCTTTTATTCTTCTAGCGATTGCTGCGCTATCGCGCTTGCTAAAAGTTACCGCACTGCTTTTTGGTTTTCCGAAGCCCATCCCTGTCGATACTAGTAATAACAAGAAAGAGGATGTGTCCTGATGGAGCTTGAAACCTTATTTGTGATTGGCATGTTCCTAACGTTCGGGGCCTTGTTGATGACCGGTTTTCCGGTTGCCTGGGTGTTGGGTGGTACTGCCGTTATCTGGACGGTTATCGGTGTGGTGGCCGTTGAGAATTTTGGCGCCAATCTTTGGTTTGACTATGTATCATCCATGGGACTTATGCCCGAGCGGGTGTGGAAAGTCGTTAACAGTGAAACCTTGGTAGCGCTGCCCATGTTTATCTTCATGGGCATCATGCTCGACCAGTCTGGTGTTGCTGAGCGACTGATGAATAGCATGGTAAAGCTGTTTGGTGCTGTTCGTGGTGGCTATGCGGTAACGGTCATTATTATTGGCGTACTGCTGGCAGCGACCACCGGCATTATTGGTGCGTCCGTGGTGCTACTGGGCATGCTTTCCTTGCCCGTGATGATGGAAAACAAGTATGACAAAGGGTTTGCAGTGGGCACGGCCTGTGCCACAGGCACCCTTGGGATCCTGATTCCTCCTTCCATAATGTTGGTGCTGATGGCTGACCGACTGGCAGTTCCCGAAGCCTCCGTGGGTGACTTGTTCATGGGAGCCTTCCTGCCCGGTTTGCTATTGGGTGCCATGTACGTTGCCTATGCCATGATCCGCCCGCTGTTGCAGCCGCACATCGCGCCAGTGCCCGAGGGTACGGAGAAAGTATCCTGGAGTATTGTCTGGGACGTCGCCAAGGCAGTTTTGCCTACAGCTGCGCTGATTCTCGGTGTACTCGGTTCTATTTTTGCTGGCATAGCCACGCCCACGGAGGCGTCCGGTGTCGGCGCCTTGGGTGCTCTTTTGCTGGCTGTTATGGCACGGCGACTGAATACGAAGGTTCTCCGCTCATCAATACAGCAAACCACACGAACGTCTGCGTTTATCTTTGCTATTTTTCTTGGCGCAACGGCTTTCTCTGTGGTGTTGCGGGGGCTTGGTGGCGATGAAGTAATCAAAGATGCACTGTTGGGCCTACCATTCGGTCCCTACGGCGTGGTGTTGACCATTCTGTTCGCGGTGTTCCTGCTTGGTTTCTTCCTCGACTGGGTTGAAATTACACTGATTATTCTTCCGCTGGTGGCCCCGGTTGTCCAACATCTCGGATTTGACTTGGTGTGGTTTACCATCCTCTTTGCCATGTGCCTACAGACGTCGTTTTTGACGCCCCCGGTAGGCTTTGCTCTGTTTTACATCAAAGGTGTAGCGCCGCCAGAAATCACGGTGATCGACATCTATAAGGGCGTTATACCCTTCATCATTATTCAGCTGATCGCACTGGCCATTGTATTTTTGGTACCCGAGATCGCGACCTGGCTGCCCGGTGTGGCTTATGACTAAGGAGAGACAACGATGCGATTAGAAAACCAAATAGCCCTGATTACAGGAGCCGGGCGCGGTATCGGTCGTGCAATCGCAGAACACTATGGCCGCGAAGGCGCCCGTGTAGCTGTAGCCGACCTTACTCTGGAAAGCGCCCAAGAGACTGTAGATACCATAGAAAAAGCGGGCGGCACTGCCATGGCTCTGGCCATGGATGTGACCGATGAAGCCGCAGTCGATGCCGGTGTTGCCACCATTGTGGAAGCATGGGGCGGTTTGGACATCGCCGTGGCCAATGCAGGTATTCAGCATATAGATCCGGTACATAAACTGGCGTATGCGGACTGGCGCCGGGTCATCAACGTGCATCTTGATGGCGCCTTTCTGGTAACCCGTGCTGCGCTCAGACAGATGTACGCAAGTGGTGGAGGTACTATGCTGTATATGGGGTCTGTACATTCTCTGGAGGCCTCACCCCTGAAATCACCTTATGTGGCTGCAAAGCATGGCATGCTGGGTTTGTGCCGCGCGGTTGCTAAAGAAGGCGCGGAGCATGGCGTGCGCAGTAATATTATCTGCCCGGGCTTTGTAAGAACGCCGCTGGTAGACAAACAGATTCCGGAGCAGGCAAAAGAACTTGGTATTTCTGAAGAGGAAGTCATCAGCAAGGTTATGTTGAAGAACACGGTGGACGGCAAGTTCACTACCTTGGAAGATGTTTCCGAAATGGCCGTGCATCTTGCGGCCTTTCCTTCGGCCGCACTCACTGGCCAATCTTTCGTTGTCAGCCACGGCTGGCACATGCAGTAAGTAACAGGAGCGACGGATGAGCCTTACAGAACAATCGCCCGCAGTCTGGACTCCCTCCGAAGACGCGGTAGAGACAACCCAAATAGGCCGTTTCAAAACCTGGCTGGGCAATCAGGGTTATGGCCCTTTTGCGGATTATCACGCGTTGCACCAGTGGTCTGTTGAAGATCTCGAAACCTTCTGGGGGAAAGTATGGGATTACTGTGGCCTTATCTGTGAAACACCGGCCAATAAAGTGCTGGGTAAGCGGGACATGCCCGGCGCCGAGTGGTTCCCGGGTATGAAGTTGAACTTTGCCGCTAACCTGTTGCGATCGGCAGAGGGAGAACATGCCAGCAACGAAGCCGTCGTGGCTTACTGCGAAACGCGTCAGATTCTGCGCCGCACCTACAGTGAACTGAAAGCTGACGTAGGTGCCTTGGAGGCCTTCCTGCGCAGCAAAGGTATCGAAAAAGGCGACAGAGTCGCTGGTGTTGTTACCAACGGTTACGAAGCCCTCGTTGGCATGCTGGCAGCAACCAGCCTTGGTGCCATCTGGAGTTCTGCCTCGCCGGACTTTGGTATTGGTGCCATTCTTGACCGTTTTGGCCAGATTGAACCCTCGGCTTTGATCGTGGTAAACGGCTACGGCTATGGCGGCAAAACCTTCGCCCGCCAGAAGGATTTTGCAGAACTGGTTGCTGGACTGCCAACACTGAAATGCGTTGTCAGCGTTGAACAGCTCCCGGGCGAAACGGCAGTTCCCGGTGAGCTGGTGACCACCTGGGAAGAGGCCCTTGCCGCTGGCGCTGGGCAGGCGCCCTCATTCACGCCTGTCGATCCAGACCATCCGGTTTACATCTTGTATTCCTCCGGTACGACCGGCAAGCCCAAGTGCATCGTACACGGCACTGCAGGTCTGCTGATTAATCATGCCAAAGAACTCATGCTGCATGGCGACGTAGGCCCGGAAGACCGGTTCCTTTACTTCACCACCTGTGGTTGGATGATGTGGAACTGGCAAGCCTCTGCCCTGTTGACCGGCGCTGCCGTCATCACCGTAGATGGCTCACCCGGATATCCCAGCTTAAGCTCCTTGTGGGACACAGTAGCGGAAGAGCGTGTAACCCACTTCGGCACCAGCGCAAGATTCATTGCAGGCTGTCGCAAGGAAGAAATGGCCCCGGCCGAAACACTTGATCTAAGCAAACTGAGAGTCGTGTTCTCAACTGGCTCGCCTCTGCTTCCAGAAGACTACGATTGGGTATACAGCCAAGGCGCCCCCAAAGCCCTGCTCGGCTCCATCGCTGGCGGAACCGACATCTGTGGCTGCTTCGTAGGCTCCACCCCGCTGCTATCCGTGCGCCGTGGTGAAATCCAATGCCGGTTTTTAGGCGTTGATGCCGTAGCCTACGGCGACGATGGCAAACCCGTAGATCACGGCCGTGGCGAACTCGTGTGCCGCCAACCTCTGCCTTCCATGCCCGTTGCCTTCTGGGACGACGCCGATGGCGAACGTTACCGCGCCGCCTACTTCGACACCTTTCCCGGCGTATGGGCACATGGTGACTTTATAGAATTCACCGAACACGGCGGCGCCATCATCTACGGCCGCTCCGACGCCACCCTCAACCCCGGCGGTGTAAGAATCGGCACCGCTGAAATCTACCGTCAGGTAGAAACCGAAGCTGCCGTAAAAGACAGTCTTGTAGTAGGCCGCCAGATTGATGGTGATGTAGAAGTTGTTCTGTTCGTGGTGCCAGCAGATGGTCAGACACTCACCGACGAATTACTAAAGCAGCTAAAAACCCGAATCCGCCAGGGCGCCAGCCCAAGGCACGTTCCCAAACACATCGTTCAGGTGCCGGACATCCCCTACACCCGCAGCGGCAAAAAAGTCGAACTGGCCGTCGCCCGCCTAATCAACGGCTCCACCAAAGCGGACAACCGCGATGCACTGGGTAACCCGGAAGCTCTGGACCAGATTCGCGTGCGGCTTGCTGAGGAGAACTTGTTACCTCAAGATTAAGAGGGCGGGGCTCCTTGCGCCACATGGATGTGCCGCAAGGAGCGTGTTTTGGGAGACGTTAACCCCAGCGCGCTACTCCCGAGTTAATCGGCCAAATGTTAGAAAGTTTCGTAAAATTCCACCTTTTGGTCGCCCAGTTACCGATGATCAAGGGTTTTTAGTCCGTTCTTATACTAAGATCGTAACCAGAGATTACAAAAAAATGCTATCTTAGTAGGTCTATCAAAAGTTTAAAAATCAGTCATTGCATAGACCTACCGTTCACAAGACGGAAGATCCAGCCATGACCGTCCTGAACCCACCTATTAGCCTGAGGACGAAAATGACATCATCCAAAGCAAAGATTGTCTACACACTGACCGACGAAGCACCAGCCCTCGCTACCCGGTCACTTTTACCCATACTGGAAACCTACGCCAAGCCAGCTGGTATTGAATTTGAAACCAGCGACATCTCCCTTGCGGCGCGCATACTGGCTACCTTTCCGGATCACCTTGAGGAAAACCAGCGCGTACCCGACGCCCTGTCAGAGTTGGGCGAATACACCAAAGACCCTGATGCCAATATCATCAAGCTGCCAAACATCTCTGCCTCCATACCGCAGTTGCGCGCAGCGATTACAGAGCTGAACGATCAGGGTTACAAAGTTCCCGAGTACAAGGAAAATCCGCAAACCGACGAAGAAAAAGAGATCACAGCCCGCTACGCCAAAGTGCTTGGCAGTGCCGTGAATCCGGTTCTGCGAGAAGGCAACTCCGATCGTCGCGCACCCACTGCCGTGAAAGCGTTTGCCCGTAAATACCCCCACACCATGGGTGAGTGGAGCCCGGCTTCACGTACTCACGTGGCGCACATGCACGGGGGCGACTTCTACTCCAACGAGCAGTCCATCACCCTCGACAAGGCCACCAACGCCCGCATCGTGTTCGAGAGCAAAAAAGGCGAGCAGACGGTTCTCAAGTCTGACCTTCCTTTGTTGGATGGCGAAGTGCTCGACGGCATGTTCATGAGCAAGAAAGCACTGTGCCAGTTCTTCGAAGAAGCCATTGCTGATTGCGAAAAAACCGGCGTGATGTTCTCCCTGCACGTAAAAGCTACCATGATGAAAATCTCCCACCCGATCGTATTTGGTCATGCGGTGAAGATTTACTACAAAGAGCTTTTCGACCAGTACGGCGAACTGTTTGACGAAATCGGTGTAAATCCGAATAACGGCCTGTCCTCAGTACTGGAGAAAATCAAGCAGTTGCCCGAGTCGAAGCAGGAAGAAATTCAGGAAACCCTACACAAGACTTACGAGCACCGCCCGGAAATCGCCATGGTCGATTCCGTGAAAGGTGTCACCAACCTGCACGTACCCAGCGACGTGATTGTTGATGCCTCCATGCCCGCGATGATTCGTAACTCCGGCAAGATGTGGGCTCGCGATGGCAAGCTCAAGGACACCAAGGCGGTTATGCCTGAGTCCACCTACGCCACGATTTATCAGGAAATGATCAACTTCTGCAAAACCCACGGAGCTTTTGATCCCACCACCATGGGCACAGTGCCGAACGTGGGCCTGATGGCGCAGAAGGCAGAAGAATACGGCTCCCACGACAAGACCTTTGAGATCAAGGAAGACGGTATTGTGCGAGTGGTGGCCGAAGACGGCACAGTGCTGACCGAACACAACGTGGAAGAGGGTGATATTTGGCGTGCTTGCCAAACCAAAGACCTGCCAATCCGCGACTGGGTCAAGCTGGCCGTTAGCCGTGCCCGCGCCACCGGCATGCCAGCCGTGTTCTGGCTCGATGATGAACGCCCGCACGACGCCGAGCTGATCAAGAAGGTAAATACTTACCTGAAAGATCACGACACCGAAGGCCTGCATATCCGTATCGAGTCTCCTGTGCGGGCCATTCGCTGGACTATGGAGCGCCTGATTCGCGGCCTCGATACGATTTCTGTAACCGGCAACGTACTGCGTGACTACCTCACCGACCTGTTCCCGATTCTGGAGTTGGGTACCAGCGCCAAGATGTTGTCTATTGTGCCTCTGCTGAATGGTGGTGGCCTCTACGAAACCGGCGCTGGCGGTTCTGCACCCAAACACGTGCAGCAGTTGTTGCAGGAAGATCACCTACGCTGGGATTCTCTGGGTGAGTTTCTGGCCATTGCCGTATCACTGGATGAGTTGGGTGAGAAGCACGATAACAACCGTGCGCGCCTGCTGGGCCAGACGTTGGACAAGGCTACTGAGCGCCTGCTGGAAAACAACCAGTCGCCGTCACGGGTAACCGGTGAGCTGGACAACCGTGGCAGCCATTTCCACTTGGCGCGTTACTGGTCAGAAGAACTGGCTAATCAGGACAGCGACAAGGAGCTGAAAGAGTTCTTTACCAAAATGTCGAAGCAGCTGGAAGAAAACAAGGACAAGATTCTGGAAGAAATGAGCGTTATTCAGGGTCAGCCTGCGGATATCGGTGGTTATTACCACCCACCTGCAGAAAAGGTGCAGGCCGTAATGCAGCCGAGTGAAACCTTCAACCGGATTCTGAAGGATGCCCGCGCATCGGTGAAGTGATCCCAGAAGGCGTCGGGCATTACGCCTGAGCGCCCGAGATAAAAACCCGGAAAGCCCTCACTTGGCTCTCCGGGTTTTTTTATGATTGCTGCAGTGGTATCAGCTTTCCGTTGGTCAGTCTGGCCAAATCGTCAGGCGAGAGCTCTATCTCCAACCCGCGTCGGCCAGCGCTCACATAGATGGTTTCAAAGCCTTCAGCGGAGGCATCAATGAAGGTCTTTAAACGGTTCTTTTGGCCTAATGGGCTAACACCTCCCAATACATAGCCGGTGCGGCGCTGGACTTCTTGTGGGTCGGCCATGACCGCTTTTTTGCCGCCCGCGGCCTTCGCAATCAGCTTCATGCTTAGCATGCTTGTAACCGGAACCACGCCCACAGCCAAGGTTTTGCTATCCACAGCGACCACTAGCGTTTTGAAAACCCGTGCCGGATCAACCCCCATTTTTTCGGCGGCCTCGTTGCCATAGCCAGTGCTGGCGGGGTCGTGCTCATATTCATGAATAGTGTGGAAAACGCCAGCTTTACTCGCCGCATCGATACCGGGCGTCATAGTTTGCTCCTGAAATCGTTGGTTTTTCTAATGCTCAACAGTCTATGATAACTTCAGATTTGAACAGCCCTAAGAATGAATAAAAACTGTCACCAATATCAAGGCGTACCTGATGAATCCAATAGCTCGTCGTGCACTGCACAGTTGCAAGGTTCCCAAGGATTTATCCACTGTAACCCAGCGCGACATCGCGGGTGAAAACCCGGAAGCCGTGGGCTTAGACGCCCGCACAGTAGATACCATCTGGAAAAGCGTCGAAGCCTTATATCGCACCGGTGTCCACCCGGGCATCCAGATATCCGTGCGCCACAGGGGTGAACAAATACTGCACCGGGCTATTGGCCATGCCAGTGGAAATGGCCCCCACGAGCCAGTCGGCACTCCAAGAGTAGCCATGACCACCGACACCCCGGTTTGTTACTTCTCTGCGTCCAAAGCGGTTACCGCTTTGCTGATGCATATGCTGGTTGAGCAAGGGCTGGTGAATTTGATGGACCCTGTGTCCTATTATTGCCCGGAGTTTGCACAAAACGGCAAACGTACCATCACCGTGCATCAGATCCTGTCCCACAGGGGCGGCATTCCTTCCATTCCGAAAGACACACCCATCGAGGTGTTGTGGGATCAAGAGGAAATCTGGCGCCTGCTGTGTGAGTCCAGAGCCGTGGCGGTAGACGGTGCCAAGGTGGCCTACCATGCGATAACTGGCGGCTATGTTCTGCAGCGGGTGCTTGAAAAAGTCACCGGCGACACCATCGAAAATTACCTCGACAAGCATATCCGCCAACCCATGGGCATGAAGTGGTTTACCTACGGGATCGAGGCGGAGAGTCTGCATGAGTTGGCCACAAATTACGCGACCGGGCCAACGCCGCGTTTCCCGGTGTCGTGGATTGTAAACCGCGCACTTGGCGGCGACATATCAACCGTGGAGCAGGTAACCAATAACCCCCTGTTTCAGGAAGCGGTGATCCCCGCCGGTAATCTGTGCGGCACCGCTGAAGAGATGGGCCGATTCTTCCAGATGATGCTTAATGGCGGTATCTGGAACGGCAAGCGCATCTGCAATGAGATTACCGTTCGCCGGGCCATTCAGCAGTTCGGCTCCTTACAGATTGATCGCACCATGATGATACCTATGCGTTTCAGTGCCGGCATGATGCTGGGCGGTAACCCGGTTGGCTTGTGGGGACAAAGAAGCCGGTACGCTTTTGGCCATGTGGGGCTGATCAACAAGCTGTGCTGGGCCGATGCAGCGCGAGACATCTCGGTAAGCCTTATCAATACCGGCATCCCGATTGTGGGCCACCACATTCCTGCGCTGGGCAAGTTTGTATACACCATCGCCCGCCAATTCCCCCTGCGCCCGGAAAGCGAGCGCCCGGTGGTCGCCTTTTGAGGTGCTCCTCACAGGGTTCTGAGCTGATCCTCAAGAATACCGAGCACAGATGAAAGAATGTCGCGAAAGTCAGTCAGTGTCTGCGTGCGCTGAATGACTTCCTCGCGGCTTTCATCCAACTTTTCCAGTTTGGGCACAACCCGCCGAATGCCTTCAGTGATCACTTCATAAGGATAATGGTGGTCCTGAATGCTGAGCTTGTTTATCTCAGAGACCTCCTGACTAAAGATGCTAATAATGTCGTACAGCATATCTTTATGGGCAATGCTGGAGGCTTCCCAGTAGGCGTCGTCTAGTAATTCGAGCAGAGAAAGGTATTCTCTTAGGGTATTCGCAACGGATGTCTGGCTCATAAACAGTCCTGATCGCTATAAAAACAGTAACGGGAACTATAGCAGTGGACTCGTCAGGATTCTCGGATGTGGGGCCGTTGCGCGTAGAAGCAGATAGCGGTGATAAGAGTGAAGCTCTGTTCATTTTGTTGCACTTTGTCAGACAGTTGTGCAAACTACATTCTGATCAAGGAAAATCTGCAACTCAATGGACGAGATACGCAATGGATAACTTAGAAAAGCTCCGCAATGAACAGCCTCCGGCAACCAGACAGGTTCGTTTGGATCATCACGACAGTGTGCGAAGTCACGTGCATCAGAGAGTGAGCACCGAAGTCGAGCGATTAGAGCGTCGGATTGAGGCTTTACGCTTCGCCAAAGCACCCCATGTAGCCGTTATGATTACAGCCTACGAGCGCATGATTGACCGCAAAAAAGGCTTTTTGCAGAACTGGGAACTGGATGAGTGGCGCCATTACTGACGCTCTGTAGACCCCGTTGCAGCCCAGCTTACGATAGCTTCGCTATCTGGCAGATTGTCGCAATAGGCTGGGTTTGGGCTAGTTTTGTTAGGGCTGTCAGCGGTCGGAGTTTCAAGTGCTGCTGGCTCGCCGTTGGACGTAAAAATCCTCACGGTTGACGTCACATAGTTCAGGTCAACTCTTAGGCAGTCAGGGCTCAAGTCATTCAGGTTTACGCTGTCATAACGATTCAAATCCAAGACCCGATTGTCAGCACTTTTGATAAAAAGCGTGTCGGTTTTATTCCGAATGAATTCTTGCCTCAGTTCGATGCTACCGAAATTACGGCTGGCATAGTCTGCGGTAGCAAATTCGGGTTTGTTGTAGCCGCTGGTGACAAAGCTGTTGGCATCAAAACGGCTCCCGGCTAAGACGCTAACCAATTCTGGCTGCGCATCAACCTCTTCTGGCTCCACGCTCCGGCTTACATACTGAATTGTTCGGTACACCTTTTCTTCCAGACTATTGCCTTCAGCGTTAGCGGGTAGATATCGCCAGTCCAACGTTGGGTAAACCCATAGCTTTTCGTTCAACGCTAGGTCTCTCAGTGCGGCATCCTGCTCCGTAAACCGAATAAGAGCACCATTTCCCCGAGTGTTGTAGGTGCCAGCCTCTTCATCAGCAATGCGTTGGCTGATGTACTTTCGGCCTTCCCGGAAATTCGTGCTTTGGTTCGATGCAATGATCTGATTGATCAGGTCGAGAGGGTTCCGTACTTTTCTATAGTTATTGCCATCCTCAGCACGGGTTGCTCGAATAAACCTGTCAACATGGCTGCGAATCTCGTTTGCCGTCTCGCGGTTATCGGCATTGTCGTCACTGCCGCTGGGTTGAATACCTTGATAGAAATCCCAGAACCGGGTGTGCTTAAGGTTATCGGGTGCTGATTCGGTATTTTCAATGTCAAATGTTGAAAAGCCCAAATCTACGTTAGTGGCAGGGTTGAATGCGCTTGGGCCCGTATCCTCCATCCCGCACCCGCTAAGGAGTGTGAGTGAGATGGCGGCAAAAAAGTAAGAGTGTCTCATTTCAGAAGGCCCTGAGGTGCGAAATCAACCATAAACGACTAAAGTAATTACCCGCGGGGCGCTATGCCCCGATCCGACTGCTGACAATAAACTATAAGACAGGCACCTGCCCTCGCGGAGATCACATTTTGCAGCAACGGTGTACCCCGGCGTTCGGCAAAGCCATGCAATGGTTGCTTGCCGCGATAGTTATGATCGCTACTCTAGCGCCCGGAATGGCAGACGCTCAAGAGCAGTGTGTGAATGGCCAGCTTGTTCTAAAAAGCAATACGGACAGCGTTCGCGATTTTGGCGGCTGCATATCCTATCTGGAGGATGCCGGTCAGCTCTATCTTTTGTCAGACATTCTTACCACGGAGTCTGAGCGGTTTACCCAACATGAAAGCGGTGTGCTGAACTTTGGCTACACAGAGTCCGCCTACTGGACTCGGTTTGATGTACGCGCAGACGCTGGAGAGACTGATTCAGAGTGGATTTTGGAGCTAGCGCTGCCGCTTGTGGACGAAGTTGTGCTGTACTTGGTGCGCGATGGCGAGTTGATCGATCAACGAAAGGCAGGCTACCACGGCAATTGGGCAGAGCGTGATCTAGCCGTACCCAATCCAACATTCCGGCTTGATCTAGAGCCAAATAGCGTTACCTCGGTGTACCTGCGCATCATCAATACCAACACCTTTCGCTTGCCCATTAGCCTTTGGAGCCCTGATAGTTACATCGAAAAAGTGTCGGTGGACGAAATCATTCGTGGTGCGCTGCTCGGAAGCCTGCTGGCTATTTTGGCGTATAACCTGTTTGTAGCAGTGTCGGTTCGCGAACGCAGTAATATCTATTACGTGCTTTACTTGGTCTCGGCGGCAGTATTTATTGCAACCGAGCAGGTCCATGGCATCCAGCTTTTAGACAGCCGCCCGGCGCTGTTCAATAAAGAATATCTGCACTTTCAGATCATCATGACATGGTTCTGGGGCCTTCTGATGGCCAGAGCACTGCTGGAAACGCGCACCCGGTCAGTAGATCTGGACCGGGTTCTAATCATGTGCTTGTACTCAGTCATTCTTACCTTCGTTTTGTCTGTGTTCGTTCCTTACCACACGGCCATGGAATGGATTGTTATTGGTTCGATGTTGCTTTGCCTTATTTTGATTGTGGTCAGCTATCTGTCTTGGCGCTATTACAATCCGGCTGCGCGCTCATACTTTTTTGCCTGGACGCTGGCGCTCATTGGTTTTAGTATCTATGCCCTCACGGTTATGGGCTACTTGCCGCTGAATGCGTTCACTGGTTACGCTCCCCAAGTCGGGCTTACTGCGCAGATTATTTTGTTCTCTTTCGCTTTGGCAGACCGCATAAAACAGGTTCAGGGTCAGGCATTAAACTGGAGCCGGCGAGCACTGGCTAACCTTCAGCGCTACCAGTCACTCTTTGATAACGCCATTGAAGGCGTATTCCAGATGTCGGCTGGGCGCCAGTTTGTAACGGCTAACCCCGCCATGGCGCGTTTAATGGGCTATGGCAACAGCCGGGAGCTGTTGCAAAGCAATCCGGACGTACTGGAGGCATGCATTGCTGATGACCGGCTGCGGGAATTGGTGGTTGAGCAGCTGGAAGCTAGGGGCACAGTAAAGGGCGTAGAGGCCCGCTACCTAACCCGGTCGGGGGACGAGCGCTGGGCGATTATCTCCCTTCACACCGCTTACGATACGGAAGGTGAACCCACGCATCTTGAGGGGACGTGTGTAGACTCTACGGAGAGCCACCGACGCCAACGTATTGAGCGCGAGCGAGAACAGGAGCGGTTAGAGAAAGAGTTGGCCCGCAACTCTGCCGAAGCAAAGAGCCAGTTTCTCGCCAATATGAGCCATGAGATTCGCACACCCTTAGCCGCCATCATCGGCTACGGCGAAACGCTGATGGATCCGGATCTTGATGAACAGGAAAAGCGCAGCAGCGCTGAAACAGTCGTTCGGAGCGGGCGGCATCTGCTGGAACTGGTGAATGACATTCTCGACCATTCCAAAATTGATGCGAACAAGCTGGATGTGGATATAGTTTCAGTAAACCTCCCCGAGCTTCTGGATGAAATCCGTGCCTTTTTTGCACCGCGAGCCCGAGAAAAAGGACTGGATTTCAATATTGCTTCTGAGTTTCCCTTGCCCGAGCAAATTCAAACAGACCCAACCCGTTTGCGTCAGATCATCATCAATTTGTGTGGAAACGCCCTCAAATTTACTGAAAAAGGGTCTATTTGCCTTTCCATTCAATGTGATCGCGAAGACGAAACTCTGATTGCCAAAGTTGTGGATACAGGAATTGGCATGAAGCCGGAGCAGATAGGTCGTCTGTTCGATCCTTTTGCTCAGGGCAGTGCAGCAATTTCCCGCCAGTATGGTGGCACCGGCCTTGGCCTCAGTATTTCCCGCCGGCTGGCCGAAATGCTAGGTGGCAGTATCCGTGTTAGCAGCACATACGGAGAAGGCAGCGAGTTTGAGCTATCTATTCGCACTGGGCCGCTGGAACAGGTCCACTTTTTGCGCGACGCTTCAGAGTTAAGCCAGCGTCGTCGAAGTATCCCAATGGCGGCAGCACCGCGCCTTTCGGGGCGTATACTTTGTGCGGAAGACAATGATGTAAATCGTCGTCTGGTTTCACTGCTGGTCGGCCGCACTGGCGCTGAGCTGGTTCACGTAGGTAACGGCGCGGAAGCTCTGGAAATGGCTATCCGGGAATCATTTGATCTAATTCTTATGGATATCCAGATGCCGGTTATGAATGGTCGGGATGCTACCGCAGCCTTGCGTGAGGCCGGGGTGAATACACCGGTGATTGCGCTGACAGCGAATGTGATGACCGAAGATATTGCCGATTACCGGTTAGCTGGCTGCAACGAGCATTTGGCAAAGCCCATCGACAAGCAACGCTTCTATGACGTGTTGGCGCGATATTTGGAGGTTCAGGCTGACCGCTCAAGAATGCCAGCGCAGCAATACAATGGCCGTGTGTTGGTGGCTGAAGACCACGCCGAGAACCGGCAGTTGGTGGAGCGTATGTTGAGCCGTCTGGGTTTGGAAGTAATGTCCGTTACCGCAGGCGACGAAGCCGTGCGCAAGGCCCTTTCGGAGCCCGTGCAATTGGTGCTGATGGATAGGCACATGCCTGTCATGGACGGAGTGGAGGCAACCCGGCTGCTCCGGCAGGCGGGATTTAGACGCCCGATTATTGCGTTTACCGCTGGCGACCAGCAAGAAACCGACGCCTTGCGTGAGGCGGGCTGTGACGGGGTGCTGGAGAAACCGATAGATGAGTACCGTCTTCAGGCGCTGCTGAGTCGGTTTTTGGATTCTGCGCCAGCGCGAGAGCAAGAGGATGCGGAAGCGGACGAGGACGAGGTTATCAGTCGTCTGACAGCCCAATTCCTGTCAGGGTTGGGTGAACGCAGGCAGCGAATGAGCCAAGCGATAGCAGACAAAGACAAAGCCGTGCTTGCGTCTGAAGCGCATCAAATAAAAGGTTCAGCTGGTGCTGTGGGTTATCCTGAGATGACCCGTCAGGCCGGTATTGTCGAGGGGCTGTTAAAGGCAGCGGACCCACAATGGCAACTGATACGCTGTGAGTTTGCAGTATTGGATGGGATGATCGAGCGTGAACAACCACAGAGCGAAACAGGATTGAACTAATGAGTGAGCGTCAACTGCACCGTGAACAACATTCAATGAGCATGATGTATGGCACCTATGCCGACATTTTGTTCGTGCTTTTTCCGTTTCTTGTTATCGGTATGCAGCGCCTTTGGGATGGACGCCTTTATGAAATGTTGATGCATGCAGATTTGAGCATAGCGGCAGCCATACTTGCCGGGTTGGCTATCGGCAAATTCGTGCTGGGGCTAGTGACCAACCGGGACCTTGGACGCTACAAGGAGCGTATTGTATTCTTCATAGCTCTAACGTTATTTGTGGTGCTAGGGCCAGCCATCATCCTTATACTAAGTATCATGGGCGGTGCGGAAGTTCCGGGTTTTGTGGTCTTTGTGCAGCCAACATTGCTGATTATCGCAATTTCCCTCTATTCGACAGCTGTCGGTATAAGCAATATTTTAACCCGTGACGACGGCCACGAAGGCTATGCCACGAGCGCTGATGAGCACTCAGATGGCTATGCCAGCGCGAATCGGGCCGGGCATGCGCCTTTAGATCTGCCCCGGAACACTGGCACAGATTCTTGGTAGTGACTGCCCTGCAGGAACACTGCGCAACCATACGCCCGGCGAAAAGGAGATAAAAATGGATAAGTTGACGGTACTGGTTGTGGAAGACGAGCCTGTGATACGCGAGCGACTGGTCGACATGCTTTATAAAGCCGGGGCCACCAGCGTAACGGATTGCGAGAGCGCTGCGTTGGGCCGTAAGGCTTTTGACGATGGCAAATTCGACATCATACTTCTGGATCTTGGCCTGCCGGACGGCGATGGTCATGAATTGATGAAAGAGTTTAAAAAGGCGCGAGAGGGTCAGCACGTTGTTTTGGTTACTGCAGATGACTCCATAGAGAGTATACAGCGGGCAATCAGCGCTGGTGCGAACGGCTATGTTGTTAAGCCTTACTCCCAAGAAAAAATTCACGATGTGATCAGTAACTATGCGGTGGTGCACGGTGGTGATGCGGCTATTATGCAGGGTCTGAACCGGCACCACTAAAACCGGTTCAGACCTCGTTCTTACGTGCTACGCCACCTGACGGGCAATCCAAGAGTTGTGGCGGGTAGCCAGCGCACGAACGTAGCGGGCTTCCGCGCTGCCCAAAGTGGCCAGCACACCATTAAAGATCCAGCCTCTCTCGTACAATCCAAGTACTCTCTGTTCGTCATCTAGATTAACGCGTTGGTTCAGCTTCTTGCAGATGGCGTCCAGTAGCGGCAGTTGTTCCGGGCGGCGTATGGCCCCAGACCGGCTATTCATAGGCTGGTTAGCGGCACGCGTTGTATGTTGTCTTTTCATGCTGATCTCCTTGTCGTTTTGCGATGGCAAAAACAAAACCCCGGAGCTGTGAGCAACCGGGGTTTGGCGGAGACGCTGACCCGGTCGCTGCAAAGGCTCCCGGGAACTGACCGAAAGCCGTTAGATATCGTTTACCAACGCACGCACACAATGCCTTTTGAGGCAGTCTGCTGCGGCATTCATCATAGGCTGTGGATTCATTCGGTTCATATTCGGCGTTTTGGGTGTATTTGGTTCAATAGTGTATCCGTTAACCTCGTGTTTGCAATAGCCTAAAGTTTTGGCACCCTCCTTCTACGGGCGGAGATTATCGCGGTAGTGGTTAGTTCGTAGCCACTAATTCGTACAGATATTAAGGGCTGTATGGGGGATGATTTGTACACTAACTAAACACCCACGCCGATAAACAGTAGAGGTTGAAACCTAAGAAAATGTCCGACGAATCCGGATCTCCCCGTAATAAGTTCCGTTTCCATTTTGTCGTAGAAATTGTTTTGATAGCCGCATTGGCCCTATACATGGTATTAGCCAAGGGGCAGGTTGTTGGTGATGACCTTGTCTTCACCGTTGCCGGAGCTGGCTTGATGGCGCTGGTTACCTACTGGACGTTATCCACTCTGAGGGGCGGTCTGGAAATAATGGCCCTGAGAGCGCGGTCACTCAAGCACTGACGTATTCCCATGTTTTCTGCAGGATCAGAGCGTCGTTTGCAGCCCGGTGAACGGGCAGGCCAAGGTTCGAAATAACCTTCTGGCGTGCAGACGGCCATTGTTCTACCTGCTTGGGGTTGAGCAGCGCCGAGATACATTCCAGATGAAATCCGGGCTCCACATTGGCGGCCCGGAATAGCCGGTAGAGCCAGAAACTGTCAAATGTCCAGGCGTCACAGAACACCTGCCCAGACAGCAATCGGTTCAGACGTTGGGCCACCTCGGTTACGTCCTTCCCCTCTGTTACAAGACTGGTTCTGGAAATACCATGAACCTGCTCTGAGCTCTCTGACCAGTCCTTCCAAAGTGCGTGAGGCGCGATTAGCCAGCTGTGCAGAGTGCTATCGGGCATGCAAACGCCCACCTCAATGGGGTAACTTGAGATCAGGCTCAGGCTTGATGCCTCGAAGTCGATGAACGCCGGTCGCTGTTCTGTAATCATTGGCAGTCTGGCTTGTGGTTTGATTTAGTGGCAGTTTACCCGCCCGCCTTCGGGGACGCGAACCCAACTTGCTTCTGCGCTGTTACAATAGGTCCACTTTATTGCGCAGCCTTTACAGTAGCCTTTATTCCCTCTTGCCAGGAGCCTGCATGACTGACACCGTGGTTGTAATCTATTCCGGAGGTATGGACTCCTTTACCCTACTTCACCGCGCCCGCGCCCAAGGGTTGCGAGTACATGCGTTATCCTTCAACTATGGCCAGCGCCATGTGCGTGAACTGGATGTTGCGCGCTCGGTATCTGCTGCTTTGGATATCCCCCACAAGGTGATTGATATTCGCGCCATGAGCGAGGTTATGTCTGGTTCTGCGCTTACATCAGACAGCGAGATACCCGAAGGCCACTACGAAGAAGAAAGCATGAAAGCTACAGTGGTGCCCAACCGCAACATGATTCTGCTCTCCTTGGCCACGGGCTATGCGGTGACGGTAAACGCTGGTGCGGTTTGGTATGGCGCCCATGGTGGGGATCATGCAATTTACCCTGACTGTCGGCCAGAATTTGTAGAAAAAATGGACGCTGTGTGCCGGGTGGCCAACTACGAGCCCGTGGGCATTGAGGCACCCTTCATGCACATGACCAAGGGCGAAATTCTAGCTGAAGGCCTGAAGCTCGGGCTTAACTACGCCCAAACCTGGACCTGCTACAACGGTCGTGAAAAGGCTTGTGGGCTCTGTGGTTCATGTGTAGAACGGCTTGAAGCGTTTTCAGAGAATGGCCTTGCAGATCCATTGGCGTACGAGGCAGGTCGCTGATGTACAAAGTAAAAGAAGCCTTTTACACCTTGCAAGGCGAGGGTGCTCAAGCCGGTCGTGCTGCGGTGTTTTGCCGTTTCAGTAAGTGCAACCTGTGGACCGGCCGAGAAAAAGACCGGGCAACAGCGGTGTGTCATTTCTGCGATACAGACTTTATTGGCACCGATGGTCAAAACGGTGGGGCTTTTGACACTGCAGAAGCTCTGGCGGCTCACATTCGCAGCCTTTGGCCGGATGCGCCGGGTGCACCTTATGTGGTTTGTACGGGTGGAGAGCCATTGTTGCAATTAGATGAAGCGCTGGTTGAGGCCTTACATCACTTGGGTTTTGAGGTGGGTGTGGAAACCAATGGTACCCTGCCCGCGCCATCTGGTATTGACTGGCTATGTGTGAGTCCCAAGGCGGAAGCCCCCGTAGTGATTGAAACCTGCGATGAACTGAAACTGGTGTACCCTCAGCCCAAAGCCATGCCGGAAAGATTTGTGCACATCAACGCCCGGCATTTTTTCCTATCGCCCATGGCTTCTCCGTCTGCGCCTGATGGCGAGTCAGACCCGGTTAAACAGAGTAATACTCGCAAGGCCACTGACTACTGTCTGGCTCATCCCCGCTGGCGGCTGACACTGCAAATGCACAAAATTATCGGCATCGATTGATTATGCGGGGGCTGGTGTTTGGGCCTGTAGAACCATGCCACTGGATTGACGTTCCAAACCTCTGAATTGGCTTGGGCTTATGCCCGTCCAACGTTTGAAGGCGCGGGTGAAGTTTGCGGCATCTGCATAGCCTAAAACGTCCGCAATTTGGTTTAAGTTCATGTTAGTGCCGGTGAGCAATTCCCGCGCGCGATCCAGCCTAACTTGATCCACCAGAGACTGAAAGCTGGCGTTTTCTTCCTGCAGGCGGCGTTTTAACGTGCGCTCGGATACAAACAGAGTCGCAGCCACTCTGGCTAGCTTTGGAGGGAACGGATGACTGGTCTCAATCACCCGCCTTACCCGGCAGTCAAAGCCCGCATTTTCGTTAAGCTGCTTCAGTGCTTTTTCGCACTGCGCGCGAGACGACTGCGCAAGCTGGTCGTCGCTAAAGCGTATAGGCGCTGACAGAGCTGCATGGGAGACAACTAACGCATCCTCCTGAGAACCATAGTCAACCGGAATGACGATCGATTGCCGGAAGCGGTGAAAATAGGAGGGTTCAGGCCCTTTTCTCAGAATTCCAGCGCCTGTAATAGCAGTACCGATAAGCTGTGTACCCATAAAAACGCAGCCAAACAACATGGCATCCATTATGAATCCTTTCAGTGGTCCCGGATCACCATCACAAACAATGGTGTAATGCATGGCACCACCTTTTTCGCGGCAGCTAACGCTGAGGTTTGGTGCGCGTAGGGTGAGGTAACGGGTCATAAGGTCCAGCGCATCCTTCAGTGTTCGGCTGCTCATAATCGCCACGCCTAGAGCACCGTGCAAAGGTAGCTTTAGCTCGCGGGCTAGCATAACGCCAAGGCCGGGCTCTCCACTTTCGATGATGGCGCGGGTCACGAACTCACTGGCTTGTGCATGGCTTACTCGAACGTCTGTGGATTGCAGCCGAACCGGGTCCAGTCCAACCCTAAGCAGCAGGTTACGCTCGTCCAAACCGATGGCCTTCAGCAGTTCGGCCAGTATATGTAGGTAGATGGCCGGCATACCCAGATCCTGTGTAGCGGAGGCAGAAGCACCCATGGGAATCCTTGCAATAAGCGGTTCTTGTTGTCTGATTTAGTTAACTCGCTTGGATTATGACCTTTGCCGCTTCTCTCCCCCATGACCTCAATGACGGGTCTGCGGGTGCACGAAGCCAATCGGACAGTGCAATGGCGTAATCGTGTTGGGGTTTGAGGGGGTTATGTCAAAGTTGGATATCGGTAATTATCGGGTTGTGGTCGGAGGAGCGCCAAGGCGATACAGCGGTGCCCGACAGATTGTTACGATAACCTAGAGCCGGGGGTTCGTCGGCGTTAATTGTCCATGTTTGGGCACTGAGAACCCGTGGCTTGAGCGACGAGGATGCAAAGGCGTAATCCAGTGATCCCTTTTCACCTTTGTACCTGTAGGTGTAGTGATCGCACTCGTGTGCTGTGCACGGGTGGAAATGGTGCACCATGCTGGTGAAGCCTGCACGTTGCAGGGCTTGAAGTGGCGCTTCGCGGAAATAGCTGTTGAGGTCGCCGGTAATCAATGTACCCGCCAGATCGGGTACTTGAGGAAGTTGCTCAAGCCATTCCACAAGCGCTCGGGTCGCGTCTACGCGGCGCTGGGCATAGCAGCCTTGGCCGTCGTTTCTGTCTTGGTCTCGACCGGTCGCACCTTTGCAAGATTTTGATTTTAGGTGAGGCACCGCCAGCCGAACAGCAAGGCGCTGCCCTTTGGGTCTAAACGTTTGCGCCAATGGCGGCCGGCCTTGTGTGTTGAAAAGGCCTGTTTTCAGGCGCTCCGGTTGAGCTTCGGCGACGATGCGATCATGGCGATAAAGTATGCCGGTGCGTATTTGGTCGCGGCCGTCAGCGTTAGGCGTAGCCACAAACGCCCACTCTGGCC
Source organism: Marinobacter salexigens (assembly GCF_018860765.1). GTDB lineage: Bacteria > Pseudomonadota > Gammaproteobacteria > Pseudomonadales > Oleiphilaceae > Marinobacter > Marinobacter salexigens_A. Next base: position 478,713 of record NZ_JAHKPV010000001.1, on the reverse strand, counting down.
CAAGAGCTTCCGCAAGCTGTGCTATTGCGCTGGTTTCGCTGTAGCCGTCACTTTCCAGTTCGCTTATCGCCAGAATATCCGGGTCCGGGCGCCGCATAGCTTCTACCAACCGCCGGTGCTGCACCCCAAGTGCGAGAGCTGTCGATGCCCCACGGGAAGTCGGAAAACCCATGCCTCTACCGTCACCGTTGAAGTAATTCTCCAGATTCATTGTCATAACCCGAATGTGCGGGGTGTCTGGTCGTGCAGGGGCGGGGCGGCGGGCATTCACAGTCTCGAAAACCGGCGGGCGCTCCGGCTGTACCCGCCAAGCACCAAAACGATAATCAAGAATACCGGATATGTTATGGATTCTGTCGCCACTGCGGATAGTGTTCTTGCCGGTTAGACCATCCGGAGGCCAGGGAATCGGATCGGGCTCGCGTGCGCCACGACCATCGTCAAGAAGCAGGCGTTGTTGCCTATTACGCCCTGCGATTTGTGCCGCCTGCGGGCCAGGCTCCATATACTCGGTAGGCATAATTTGGTCGCCAGCCGCTAATGTGAGTTCACCGAAACGTGCGAGATTCCAGGAGTCTATAATCGTTAGGGGCTGGGTGACCCGCACTCGCATGTTTTCCATCGATTCCAGAGCGTTAGGCCACAATAGGGTTAAATTTTGAGGCTTCGGAAGATCGGCTGGGCCACACGACTTAATGGTTTTAATATCGACCAGTTCGGTCAGGTTATGAAATTCTTTTACTGTGCCGGTAACCCGCAAGCGCTCTCCCGGCATTCCGGTTTTTTTACGAGTATAAATAAACAGGGCTTCTGAGGTTTCGGGATTATTATCGGTTTCACCGTCGGCCTGTTGTAAATAAAAGCCGTCAAATCCACCTTCCATGCGGGCATTGAATGTAAGAACGCCTTCAACGGTAACGCGGTGGCCAACCAGCGGTGAGGTGTCTCCCCGGCCCTGAATCTCAGAAATCGGAGTCGCGGCATCGCCACAGTTACTTGCTGCCAGTACCAGCGGGGTTGGCAGCAGTAACAGAGACAGAGCTAAGGCACGAATGCAATCTGTGCTTGAGGTCATAGTGGCCGGCTATTGGCTAGCGGTGGCCCGCAACCGCTTTCAAGGCGCGTTCGCGTTTGCTGCCAAACCCGAGTTGGTCCGGATTGGTTAGCTCAAGCTGCTGGATGAGTGGGTCTGGGTGTTGGCTATCAAGTGTGACGCCGAGCCGCGACAATACATAGGGCGCCAAGGCGGCCCGAGTTTCAACACTCAAATACCCGTTCTCCATTCCGTAATCCAACGCTATGATCTTCTGCTGAGCCTCGGTCAGGCGGTGGTCGGGGGAGATGCTCATGGTGACGCTGCGGTTCCAGTCATCATCTTGCTGCACGGTATGCTTGGCTTTTTGCCGCAGCGCTACGGGAGCTGAGTGGAACCGGCTAAGAGCAAAATCCCGATATTCACGGTTGGAATCGCACCAGGCGCGGAGGTGCCAATTGGTGCCGGTGCATACCAGGGTGTGTGGCTCAAGAATGCCTTCTACAGCCTCGGGGCGGCTTAGGGAAGAGTAGCTGGCCCTGAGCTGGCGGCCATGGCGTGTGGCAGCCACAACAGCGCGCATGATTTCGGGGGCTATAACGCGGTTCGGGCTGAAAACAACCGTGCTGTCGGGCAAGCCGATATCCAGAGTTTCAAACGTGTTGCTGAGGCTCTGTTGGCGAGCGAGCAAGTCCATGTATTCGTTCACATGCCCCCGGGTTACAACGGGCTTATATCTAGCCGAAGGCACATAGCCTTTCAGGTGGCGATCATAAACAAGATTGCCTGGAGCAAGTTCGCGTAGGTATGTGTTTATATCCTTAGATGCCTGCTGCCGACCGATACCAAAGCTGTGGCATATGTGGTTCGTCGTCAGGCGACCCTCCCACAGTGCGATGGTCTCGATGAGTCGGTAGCGAAGCAGCAAATCCCATCGGATGGGCCAGTCCGTTTTTTTCATAACCAGACGCTCACGGGTTCATTGAGTAATGGCTGTATATTACCTCCTAAGGGTGTTTCGGTCTGTTACGGCACATTAATGTAAAATTTTGTGAAACCGCGTTGTGGCGGGGCCTGATGCATGGTGGTGCCGCCTCGCGGCTACGGGAAGTGCTTAGTAGTCACCGCCCCGGCGTGCTGTTGTAATATCCAGCTAGAAATTTCCCGGAGTTTCCGCCATGACCCGAATGGTCGCTTCGCTTTCTGCTCTTCTTTTGAGCATTGTTTTGCTGGTCAGCGGAAATGCGTTTCTGATGACGCTGCTGGGTATCCGCCTGAGCATTGAATCGGTTTCACCCGACACTATCGGTTGGGTGTTGGTGTGTTATTCCATTGGTTTTGTTCTGGGCACCCTATACGTACATCAAATCATTGGACGTGTGGGACATATACGAGCCTTCGCAGCCTTTGCAGCGATTGCAGCCGTCACGTCATTGTTGTACCCAATGGCTATATCGATGGTGTTCTGGGCGCTCCTGCGGGTGCTTTCGGGCTTTACGATTGCGGGCGTGCTTGTTGTTATCGAAAGCTGGTTCTCCAGCCGTGCCAGCAACAGCAACCGCGGCGCACTGTTTGCCATTTACCAAATTGTTTTTTATCTCTCTGCGGCGGGCGGCCAGCTTATTATTAATGTGGGCGACCCGGCCAATTTCATGCCGTTTTCCATAGCGGCTATTTTGCTGACACTGGCGCTTGTTCCCTTATCGCTTACCCGCATGGAAGCTCCGGTTATCGAGCAGGTTCAACGTATTTCTTTCTTCACGCTGGCCCGTGAATCGTTCACAGGTGTCGCTGGCGCTCTGATTTGTGGCGTGCTGATTGGAGGCTTTTATGCGTTAGGGCCGGTGTATGCAACGCTCATGGGGTTGGATGTCGCCAAAACATCTTCATTCATGGCAAGCGCCATTGTTGCAGCCATGTTGCTTGCATGGCCACTTGGTCGATTGTGTGATCGCTTTGATCGTCGCCGTGTAATGTTCTGGGTGGCTTTCTTTGCAGCCCTTGCCGCAGTTGGCGTTAGCTTTACAGGCGCTGACGACCTTTGGTTGCTCACACTTCTTGTGGGCGCCTTCACTGGCTTCTCGGCAACGATTTATCCGATCTCTGTCGCCATAACCAACGACCGTATGGAAAGCACGCGCATTGTGGCTGCCAGTGCGACGCTGTTGCTCAGTTACGGTGTGGGCAGCGTCATTGGCCCTATCGTTATGGCAGAGCTGATCAATCTACTGGGTCCGAAAGGCTTGTTTTTGGGTAACGCCGGGTTTTTGCTGATTCTTGCTGCAATTACTTCTCTGCGCATTACCTACACAGAAGACGTGGCGGTGGAAGATCAGGAGCATTATGTGCCTGCAATGCCGGAAACGTCGTCTGTGTTAACTGAACTCGATCCGCGAAATACCGAGTTTCAGGAGTCTCCTGAGATTGAGGAGATGAACGAGGAAGCCTTGCGTCAGACAGGCTGATTTCAGGTTACAGCCCCGCTTTTCGGTTTTTCCCGATTCTGTTTTTGCTTTAACATCTGTTTTTATTTCAATGGTTAGCTTACTATTGGTAGCTTTCCTGTAATGTAAGCCTTTTGGTCGGTACTGTGTGACTCGCGGATCGCGATTCCGGCCCTGGAACGGAGTAGTCGTTATGAAAGATCAGTTCCCTTTTGCCGTCGCTCGAGTAACCCGTCGTTGGCGCAAACTATTGGATGAACGCCTGAAAGATTTGGGTGTCACCCAAGCGCGTTGGACCACAATGGTCTACCTGCGGGAAGGCGGTGAAGGCCTAACTCAGCGGGAGCTGGCCGGGTTGATGGCCATTGAGAACCCTACACTCGTGCGCTTGCTCGATAGCCTTGAACAGCAGGGCTTAATTGAACGCCGGGCTTGTCCAAACGATCGCCGGGCGCGCCGGCTGCACCTCACTGATCCCGGCCGCGATTTTATGGCTGTTCTTACAGCCCGCGCTGATGCGTTACGTGACGAAATGCTCGATGGCGTGAACCTTGCTGACATCGAAATTGCGCTCAAGGTGTTCCATAAAATCATGGATAACGCTGAAAAGCAGAAATAGTCACTTGAGTGATAATTCTGTTGAGGGCCTGGTGGCCCGTTATGGTGCGAAGTGGCGGTGGTTAGCAGTCTGTACGGTAATGGTGGGAACCATTGCGACCGTATTGAGTGCCACCGTGGTGAACGTAGCGCTCCACGAAATTATGGTGGAGTTTGGTATCCGTCAGGGTCAGGTGCACTGGTTGGCAACCGGGTTTATTGCGGCCATGACAACCACCATGTTGGCGTCTTCATGGTTGCTTGATCACTTCGGCGTGCGCAAGACACTGGCGGTTGCCATGGCAGTCTTCACGCTGATTTCGGTGATTGGCGGCTTTGCCAACACGCCAGAGCAGTTAATTGCAGCCCGTGTTGGGCAAGGTGCCATGGCTGGCCTTATGCAGCCCATGGGCATGTATTTAGTGTTCCGTATTTTCCCCCGTAACCGCCGCGGCCAAGCCATGGGCATCTATGGCATGGGTGTTGTATTGGCTCCAGCGCTTGGGCCTGTTCTAGGCGGTTTTCTGGTTGACCAGCTGGATTGGCGCTTTGTGATGTTTGCACCGGCGCCGGTCACCTTTATCGGGGTGTTTATGGCGCTTCGGTTTTTGCCCACGCCAGCTTCTCGGCCAGCGCCCTACCGATTCGATCTGCCCGGTCTGGTGTTGCTTGGAGCCACTGTCGGGCTTTCCCTGGATGCCCTGAACCGTTTACAGAATCTTGAGGGTCAGGAAGCTCGGGTTGCCATTGAAGGAATGCTGGCACTGGTGCTTTTGGTTATGTTCGTATTGCGCGAAAAGCGCATAAAGCACCCTTTGGTGAATGTTACTCTCCTGCGCAAGCCAAGCTTTTTGTACGCCAATCTGGGAGCTATGGCGCTCGGGTTGGCCCTGTTCGGTTCCACTTACTTAATACCCTTGTACGTTCAGACGGCTTTGGGCTACACAGCAACTCAAGCGGGTCTGCTGATGCTGCCCGCGGGTATTGTTTTGGGCATGACATTTCCACTGGCAGGAAAGCTGGCCGATCGTGGCGGTGATGCACGCAAACTGGTTATTTTCGGAATGGCTATGTTTGCCTCATCAGCGACTCTATTTGCGTTATCGAATCTTACCTTGGCTTTCGGCTGGCTTATGCTCTGGACAGTGTTCGGTCGCATAGGCATAGGGTTTATGTTGCCATCTTTGTCGATCGGCGCCTTGAATCCGCTTGAGCCCGAAGAGCTGGGCGCGGGCTCAAGTACCATCAACTTTACGCGCCAGCTGGGTGGAGCATTTGGGGTGAACATAGTGGCCCTGACCATTGAGTTCGGTGAGCATAGCGGCGGCGTGCCCACCATCAATGCCTTCCATTCCGCTTGGTGGTTGGTTGCCCTATTTGTTGCTGTTGCGGCACTGCCGGTTTGGCGCATGCGGGCTTAGCGTGTTTGCCTTGCCCGTTATGATTAACTAATATGGTCCAACTCTTCAGGGGAGTAGCCTCCGCATCCGGTTACGGATCGGACGGTAGTCAACATACTTGGGGCCCATCCCCATGGCTACCGTGTTTCACTTGGCTTAAGTGAAATTGGCAAGACCTGAGGCAGTTTCACCTCCAAGGGCGGAAGGTGGGCTGTCTCATGTCTGATTATCCGCCCCGGAAAAATCCATGGACGCTTTTCTCATCTCAACAGTAGCCGTTGCCATTGCGGAAATTGGCGACAAAACCCAGCTACTCTCGCTTTTTCTTGTTGCTCGCTACACCCAGCGCCTTCCCATTGTTTTGGGCATACTTGTTGCGACCATCTTGAACCATGCGCTCTCGGCTTGGCTGGGAGCCTGGGTGGCGGTCTGGATTCCTGCAGACTGGTTACCTTGGATTCTAGCTGTGAGCTTTGTGTTGATCGCTTTGTGGTTGCTTGTGCCAGACAAAGATGACAGCGATGACTCTCGGTTTTTGGGAATGGGTGCCTTTATGGCAACGACCGTTATGTTCTTTTTGGCGGAGATTGGCGATAAAACGCAGATTGCTACAGTTGTACTAGCGGCCCGTTTTACCGACACGATCTGGGTTATCATCGGTACAACAGTGGGTATGTTGCTGGCCAATATACCGGTTATCATGGCGGGGCACTGGTTAATGGAGCGTTTGCCACTGGCAACCGCTCGGGTTTGTGCAAGCATTTTGTTCGCGGTGATGGCTGTTGTGACTCTCTCGTCGGTCGTCTGGAACTCCTGAGATGGGCCGCTGTCACTGCACGCAAAGAAGCAGGCTTATGTGGAATAGGATTTATGGTTTTTAAAACAACTTTGGCATTGCTGTTAATCGGAACATTGGCCTTGCAGTCTGTGTGGGCCGCAAAGCCCAGCAGCACACCTGAAGAAACTGCGGTAGAAGCAGCAACGGATCGTAGCCCGCGAGTCGCCACCTTTAAAATCAACGGTGATTTGGCGGGTCGTTTGGGAGCGTTTACCACCCAATACGAAGATACCTTTGCCGAAGTGGGTAGCCAGCTTGCGATGGGCTATCTTGAACTCGTGAAAGCCAACCCGGGTGTTGATCCCTGGCTGCCCGGAGAGGGCACCACGATCACTCTGCCGCAGCAGTACGTTATTCCTGAAGCCCGCCGAGAGGGCATTGTGATTAATCTGGCGGAGTACCGGCTTTACTACTTTTCTGAAAACGGTGTGCAGGTTTACCCAGTTGGTGTCGGCACGTCTGAAAATCCGTCCCCTTTGACTGATGCAAAGGTCACTATGCCGCTTGAATCGCCTGCGTGGTACCCGCCCCAAAGTATCCGCGCTGAATATGAAGCTTCTGGCGATTTTTTGCCGCGAATGATCCCGCCCGGCCCTGATAACCCATTGGGTACCCATGCTCTTTTGCTGAGTGAGAAGGGGTATTTAATTCATGGTACGAACAAGCGGTTTGGTGTTGGTATGCCGGTTAGCCATGGCTGTTTCCGCATGTACAACGAAGACATATCCCGTTTTGTCTATCAGGTTGCTAAGGGTACTTCGGTTCAAATTGTGAACGACCCTGTAAAGATGGGCCTTTCCGAGGGCGAGGTTTGGCTTGAAGTTCACCGCCCCCACGAAGATTACAGTCAACAGGATAGGGATCGCCTCTGGGGTGAAGTAACTCTGGAAGTAGAAGCCTTCCGCCAGAAATATCCGGGTGTAGAGGTGCAACGCAAGGCGATTGAGCTGGCTGTAGATCAAGCGAACGGGATCCCGGCTATGGTTGGCGAGCAAGTTTCACGGCTGGCATCGGATAAAACACCAAACGATAAACAACGTCCTCCATCGGAAGAACCGGAACAGCAATTGTATTTCTGATACTGCGGCCGCCCTATTTCTAGACAATAATAAAACAGGAGAATCCATGAAGCGCACCATACTGATCACCGGAGCCAGTTCCGGGCTTGGTGAGGGCATGGCCCGTGAATTTGCGGCCAGAGGTGATAATCTGGCGCTGTGTGCTCGTCGTACCGAACGGCTGGAAGCCTTACGTGATGAGCTGGCGGTCAAATACCCTCAGATTGTCATCAGTGTTCGTGCTCTCGATGTGAACAACCACGAACAGAATTTCGAGGTTTTCCGAGCCTTTCAGCAGGAACTTGGCACTCTTGACAAGGTGATTGTTAACGCTGGTATTGGCAAGGGTCAACCTTTGGGTACAGGTGCGTTTAACGCCAACCGCCAAACCGCAGAAACCAACTTCGTTGCCGCCTTAGCGCAAATGGAGGCGGCTATGGAGATTTTTCGCGAGCAAAACCGGGGGCATTTGGTTACCGTGTCGTCAGTCACAGCTGTTCGTGGCATGCCGGGTAACGTGAACACCTACGCAGCCACCAAGGTGGGCCTAGCGGCGCTTTCAGAAGGTTTGCGGATTGAGCTGAAAAAGGCGAAATCACCCATCAAGGTGACAACGCTGTATCCGGGCTACATCAAAACGGCAATCAATGAGAAGGTAAAGAAGGCACCTTTCATTGTGGACGCACAAACCGGTTGTAAAGCCATGGTGAAGGCCATTGAATCCGGTAAAAGCGAGAGCTTTGTTCCTATCTGGCCTTGGGCGCCCATCGGTTTCCTAATCCGGCGCTTACCGGTTTCTCTGCTTGCTAAAGTGTTCTAACACGTCCTTCGAAATCACCCTAGTGAGGGAGTGCTTCAAAAGGTAGTGTCATAAAAAAAGGCCGGGGTTCCCGGCCTTTTTTCGTAGTGCTTCAGCTCAAATCTTACTTCTTGCTGGCACGGTCGAGCATACGCTTGGCGCGCTCGTTTGCTTCGTCAGCAGACTTCTGAGCTGCTTTCGCTGCTGCCAGAGCACGGTCGGCAGTTTGCTGCGCGGAACGCGCGGCGCTGGCGGCACTGTTAGCGGTGTTCATTGCTTTGTCTGCAGATTGCTCGGCAGAGTTAGCAGTTGCATTGGCTTCGTCAAGAGCGCCCTGGTCGCTAGTTGCACAGCCTGCAGTTAGAGCGGTAGCCAGTGCGATTCCGGCGATCGTCAGTTTACGCATTGTAAATCCCCTTATTGGTCGAGTTATTTCCTGTTAATCCGAAAGTCAGTTAAAACGACTTCCTGTCAGCTTCGGCCCGATAGGCGTTGACTACCGGAGTCGTGAAACAGTGTAAAACACTCTGAGCGGAAATGTTAACTAAGTATACGTAAATTTTCTTAGGTTGTGACAACAACTTAATGCTTGTGTCATGGGGGAGGTACTCAGGGGATGATGCGTATTGGGGTGCCATCGTTAACCAGTTGCCAGATTTCATCCATTTCCTGATTGTTGACGGCAATACAACCGTTGGTCCAATCCAAACCTGTATAGGCAAACGCCATATCGCCTGCCCCATTGGGCAGACCGTGAATCATAATACTGCCGCCAGGGTCCAAACCCCAGTTTTCAGCCATCTCACGATCTAAGGCACTGGGGTAGGAAATATGGATGGATTTGTAAAAATCACTACTGGAATTGCGCCAGTCAAGGGTGTAGTCGCCTTCAGGCGTGCGTTCGTCGCCCTCATAGAGTTTATGTCCCTCAGGGTTATCTCCAAGCGATATACGATAGCTACGTACGATTTCCTCACCGTTCATCAGATAAAGTCGGCGTTGCCCTTTTTTAACCAATACCCGGTTTACCACCAAGGAGTCGGCGGGAGATTCCTCGATGACCGGCATGCGGGTATCCGCTCTGGCAAGCAACTCAGAACCGTAGACGGGAAGGCTCAAAGCTATAAAAAAAGCCAAAAAGCAGCGAGTTAATAAACGAGGAATAGCCATAACCTTAACTTACCAATGATTAATCTTTGCGCAGAACCGTTTATAACATAACCGATGCGCTAGATGTTAAGGGGTTTTGTTAACTTTTATGGCTATCCGATGAGCTGGTCACACATTTTGCGATTTATCCATTTTTAGGCCAACCTTGGTTACTTGGTCTGCTTCTGTAGCCCTTGCGACCAGTGTAACCGGACCTAGGACAACGGTATCGCCAATCACCGGGTGGCCCTTGGTGCGTTTTGCAAAGCATTCGGCCAAAGACAAATTCGGCGACAGTTCATCAAATTCGATGCCATAAACTTGTTCCACATCGCCAAGTAGCGCATCGCCATTGAGCACGAAGTCCCCGAAGAAGGCTCTTTCAGCCAAATATTTGGGCGTGTGGCGCCCGCTGAGCGATTTGCCCAGTTCCTTCATTACGCTGGGCGTGGCAAACATGGCCACCATGTCGCCACTGGACACTTCCAAGTCAGCCTCTGGCTGCAGACAAACCCGGTTGCGGAACACCCCGGCAACGGCTGTGTTTTCCGGAAACCGCAGCTGGCCCAGCACTCTTGGTGTCTCCCAGTTCTCGCCCCGTAGGGGGAACAGCATCAGTTCGTGATCACCAGCGGCGGGAGCATCCAGCGGCAATCGGCGAAACGGCTCGCCGTTTGCGGGAATTTCCAAGCGCAGCAAGCGCGCAAGCGGGGTGATAGTGGTGCCTTGAACCAGTAAGGAAACCAGCACAATAAAAAAGGCGGCATGAAACACCAGTTGCGCCTCCGGAAGACCAGCTATAATTGGGAACAGAGCCAGTACAATCGGTACGGCACCGCGCAGGCCTACCCAGCTGATAAAGCCCAGCTCCCTGCGGTTAAAACCGAAAGGCCAGATAGTGGCCATAACGGTTATCGGCCGGATCACGAAAATCAGGGCCAGCGCTAGAACCAGACCACTTCCCGCAAGGGGCAGTAGGTCGGACGGATTAACCAATAAGCCAAGGATGAGGAACAGGCATAGCTGAGCCAGCCATGCCAAGCCGTCGTGCACCTGCAGAATCATCGGCATCATCCGGACCTTGCGGTTACCGATCACTACACCGCAGAGGTATATAGCCAAGAATCCGCTGCCGCCGAACAGGTTAATAACAGAGAACAAAAGAATGCCTGCGGCCACTACCAGAAGAGGATAGAGCGAGGGCGTAAGGCGAATGCGGTTGGTCAGTTCCGAAATTAAATAGCCGCCAACGACACCACCAATACCACCAATGCTGAACTGTTTGAACAGCAAAATCAGCGAGTCTTGAATGGCATGATCACCGTCGTTGGCAATTAGGGTTACCATCATCAGCGTAAGGAAGATCGCCATGGGGTCGTTACTGCCGGATTCAATTTCCAGAGTGGCACTAACCCGTTCATTTAGGTGCAGCCCACGACCCTGCAGCAATGAAAATACTGCCGCCGCATCGGTGGATGAAATGATGGCACCTACCAATAATGCGGTCATCCAGCTCAAATCGAAAACCAGCCAGGCGACAAGCGCAGAGCCCAGAGCGGTAATGGCAACGCCAACTGTCGCAAGCAGCATGGCTGGCTTAAGGCCTACCCGGAAGGTTTCTGCCCGGGTACGCATTCCGCCATCAAGCAAAATCACGCCCAGCGCCAAACTGGCCACAAGAAAAGAGAGTTGAAAGTCGTCGAATTCAATGCCGCCGGGACCATCTTTGCCCATCATCATGCCTACTGCCAGAAATATGAGCAGTACAGGCATGCCTACTCGACTGGAGAGCGGGCTCAAGAGGATGCTGATGACAAGCATCAGAGCACCGACCAGAGTGAGCATTGGATCCATTTGAACTCCGTATGTGAGTGCCCGACAAAACTAGTGGAAGCGTCGGCGTTGTGCAGGTAATCAAGCTGTTGGGCGAGTCCGGTTCGGTGCCGTCATCCGCGCGGCCCAACAGTTGGTTCTGTTTGCGTCGGGCAACCCCCTCCATTTGCACCAGCGATAGGATATCAGACTCCCAGCTTGTCACGTAATCTGTACCACCGCTAGCCCGCCACCGAATAGGGCACGCGGAACACACGGCCTCCCAAGAAGGGGTGCCAAGATTCAGCGGGTTTGCCCATTTCTGGGCATTGGGGCAGGCGTGTGTTGCTTGTGCGCTATATAAGCACAGATATTCATAATACGTTTAGCTAGTTGATGTTTTTCATCCCAACCAATCAAATCATTGCCAGACGATTCGGCGTTTATTAAGAGTTTATATAGGCACATGATTGCATATATAGGTCTGTGACAGAGCGAAATGTCGTTATCGCCAATAACAAAATGACAAAAACAAAAGGGTTTGTTTATGGATGGGATAGCCGAAGACCGCCTGTATGGTGGCGATACCTCGCGCTCAAAGCCGGGCTTTTTCGATCGAGAAAACACCGTTGCCGGTCCTAACTTTAACCGCTGGCTGGTACCCACCGCGGCGCTGGCAATACACCTGTGTATCGGGATGGCTTATGGCTTTTCGGTATTTTGGTTGCCTATGGCAAATCTTGTGGCTGGCGCAGATCCGGTCGCCTGTGCAGATATCAGTTTTTTTCAAGCGCTGACGACCACCTCATGTAACTGGGCGGTCAGCCACGTCACCTACACCTTCGGAATATTCATTGCCATGCTCGGCATTTCGGCCGCGCTTTGGGGTGCATGGCTGGAACACGCAGGCCCGCGTAAAGCCGGAGCCATTGCGGCATTGTGCTGGGGTGGCGGTATGATTCTGGGCGGTGTCGGTGTTATGACCCACCAACTTTGGTTACTTTATCTCGGGTGTGGCGTACTTGGTGGTATCGGTCAGGGGCTGGGCTATATCACTCCGGTTTCAACGCTAATCAAGTGGTTCCCGGATCGCCGTGGTATGGCCACCGGCTTTGCTATCATGGGCTACGGCGGTGGCGCCATGGTGGGTGCGCCTTTGGCAGTATGGCTGATGAGTTATTTATCTGCCGACGGCGCAGCCGGTGTAGCTATGACGTTGGTGGTCATGGGCGTTATCTACTTTTTCGTCATGATGGCTGGTGCGCTGGGTTTCCGGGTACCACCGAATGGCTGGAAGCCGGAAGGTTGGGAGCCACCCAAGGGCCAGCAGGCCAACGCGATGATTACCCACGGTCATGTTCACCTGAAAAAGGCTTGGAAAACCAAACAGTTCTGGTTGATCTGGAGTGTGCTGTTCCTAAATGTAACCGCAGGCATCGCCGTTATCTCCATGGCCAGCCCGATGTTGCAGGATGTCTTTGGCGGGGCGCTTGTGGGTATTAAAGACTCAGCTGTAGCGCTTACTGAGGCGCAGAAAGCCGCTGTGGTGGCGGCAGCTGCCGGTTTGGTGGGGCTTATTAGCTTATTCAATAGTGTTGGGCGCCTGTTCTGGGCTTCGCTATCTGACAAGCTGGGTCGCAAGAACACCTATCTGACCTTCTTTGTGTTAGGTATTGCCCTTTACTGCCTGCTGCCAACTTGGGGCCACATGGGTATGGCTGGCATGTTTGTGATCTCCATCTGCATCATTTTGAGCATGTACGGTGGCGGCTTCGCAACAGTGCCAGCTTACTTGGCGGATATCTTTGGTACGCAAATGGTAGGCGCCATCCACGGTCGCCTGTTAACCGCCTGGACAGCTGCAGGCCTTGTTGGCCCAGTGGTGATTGCGCTGATTCGTGAAGTCCAGTTGGATGCGGGTATTGAGCCAGCTCTGGTATATGACCGCACGCTGTACATTATGGCTGGCCTACTGGTGTTGGGACTGATCTGCAACGCTTTGGTGCGCCCGGTGGACTCGTCGCTGCACATGACCGATGAAGAGCTGGCCCGCGAGCGCATGTTGCAGCGGGATAACGGTATTTCCTCAAAAGCGAAAACTGCCGCGCGCGGGGCGTTTGGGCTTACCGGTGTGTTGGCTTGGTTGGCCGTGGGTGTGCCCTTCATGGTCGGGCTTTACATCGCAATTGCCAAGGCCGCTGCCTTGTTTTGATGTGTGTTCAGGGCTCCCCGGCGGTCAGCGTGTCAAACGTGGTGACTTCTCCGGGGTTGTCCGGTGCGTAACCCGGTACCTGATTGATGCGATCAATCAGTGCCGGGGATTTCAGTAGCGCAGTTAACTGATCCAGTGTTTCGTGAGGCAAACGATCTTTACGGAAAATCAGCATGTAGTGCTCGCTGGCCATTTCAATAAAGTTCAAATTGAATTGTTCGGCTGCCGCTTGCACGCCAAAGCCAACCTCTGCCATGCCAGAGGCCACAAAGGCCGCTATGGCTGTGTGAGTGAACTCCTGCTGGGCGGTGCGGTTAATGCTGTCTTCTGCCAAGCCCTGTTGTTTGAGTAACAGGTTGAGAAGAATGCGGGTGCCTGAGTGGGAGTCGCGGCTGATAAAGCTGAGCCCCGAGGTACTTAGATCCTGCAGGGTGCGAACGTGTGGGTGCTCCCCTTTGCGCATCATCAGGCCTTCACGCCGGGTGACAAAACGAATCAGGCGGTGATGGTTGCTGTCCAGATGCCGCTGGTAATGATGAATGATCTGCTGAGCCAGCACTGGGCAGGTAGGTAGGTGAAAGCTGGCGGCATCGCACTCACCACGGTTGAGGGCAGAAAGAGCTTCTTCCGGGTTGCGGTATTGCAGGTTCACGTTGATCTGTTTGGATAACTCCGGCAGCAGCGCCACTGAGTAGCCATGGCTGGCGTGTAGTCGCAGGGTGGGCTTGGCACCGGCTAGCAGTTGTTGAATCTGGTCGTTCAGTTCGGCAGTCATGCTGTCGATTTGTGGCCCCAATCGGGCTTTTACCCGATGCTCAGCCCACAGCAGTTGTTCGCCCAGAGCTGATAGCTTGCTGCCGTGGCCTTTGCGCATAACTACTAATGGCAAGCCTAGGGTGTCGCCGCCACGGTTGAGAAGGTTCCAGGCGTGCCGGTAGGAAATGCCAGCGGCTGTCGCGGCCATCGTGAGTTTGCCGGTATCGCGAATGCTTTCCAACAAGCGAAATAGCACCGGCTCGAAAAATTCGTTGGTGTCGGTACGAAAGACCCAGGCGGGGGATATGTTTAGTTTTTTGTTATGCATATGCGTTCATATTCCGTGATAGTGTCTGGAATGCTAATTTGGCGTTATAACAAGCTTGGTACTGTATCAGAATAAAAATAGGTAAGAACAATTATGCATATTTCAGAGAGAGCCAACCCGAATGAAGCGGGGGTAATTCCTCCCGATGGCAGTGAATGGCGCCCAGAGGCGATCCGTGAAGAGGTGGCTGCCCTGCAACACGAACCCGGTGCGCTGTTACCTATTCTGCATGCTATACAAAACCGTATTGGCTATGTTCCGGAAGGCGCCGTGCCCATTATTGCGGACATGCTGCAACAGACCCGTGCTGATGTGCATGGGGTCATCAGCTTTTACCATCATTTCCGCACCCGTTCGGCGGGCAGCAACGTGCTTGAAATATGCCGTGCCGAAGCCTGCCAGGCTAGGGGTGGCCGTGCGCTAGAGCGCCATGTGCAGGAAAAGTTGGGTGTGGGCTACCACCAAACCACTGCCGATAACGAGTTCACTCTGGAGCCGGTTTATTGTCTGGGTAACTGTGCCTGCGGCCCCTCTATTCGCGTGAACAATGAAACCATTGGTCGGGTTACCCCGCAAACCTTTGATCAGCTGGCGGACAGCCTGACAACCTCTGTTCTGCAGCTAAAATAAAGGTAGGAACCAAAACACCATGACAACAACAATTTACGTGCCCTGCGATACCACAGCCCTGTCTTTAGGGGCCGACCGCGTGGCGAAACAGCTACAGAACCTTGCTGAGCTGCAAGGTCTGGATATTCATCTGGTTCGCAACGGCTCCCGCGGCCTGTTCTGGCTGGAACCGCTGGTAGAAGTGCAAACTCCCTATGGCCGTGTGGCCTATGGCCCGGTAGCGCCCCATCAGGTGGAAGAACTGGTGGTTGCTGGTTTGTTTGAGGGCAGCTCCGAGCATCCGCTGTATCTGGGCGATATTGAACAGCACGCCTATTTGCAGCGCCAGCAACGCCTTACATTTGCCCGCATCGGTATTACCGACCCGGTTTGCATTGAAGATTATATTGCCCACGGCGGTTTTGCGGGACTGAAAAAAGCCGCAGCACTGACGCCCCAACGCATTGTTGATGAAGTAAAAACCTCTGGGCTGCGCGGCCGTGGCGGGGCTGCCTTTCCCGCAGGCATCAAATGGCAAACTGTGCTGGATGAACCACACAAACAGCAAAAATACGTGGTGTGCAACGCCGATGAAGGTGATTCCGGCACCTTTGCTGATCGTCTGGTGATGGAGTGTGACCCCTACATGCTGATTGAAGGCATGGTGATTGCTGGCTTGGCGGTGGGCGCGACTTTGGGCTTCATATATGTTCGTTCGGAATACCTGCTGTCCAAAAAAATGCTGGATGAAGCTATTCGCAGGGCGGAAGCCCACGGCTATCTGGGCGATAACGTTTGCGGCAATGGCCGCTCGTTCCGTTTGGAAGTACGTTTAGGCGCTGGCGCTTATATTTGCGGTGAAGAAACCTCACTGCTGGAAAGTCTGGAAGGCAAGCGCGGGCTGGTGCGCTCCAAACCACCTTTGCCTGCTATCAAAGGCCTGTTTGGCCAGCCAACCGTAGTGAACAACGTGCTGTCCCTGTCTGCCGTGCCATACATCATGGCCCACGGGGGCAAAGCCTACGCCGATTACGGCATGGGCCGTTCATTGGGCACCTTGCCTATCCAGCTGGCAGGTAATATCAAACAGGGCGGCCTGATTGAGTTGGCCTTCGGCGTAACCCTGCGCAAAGTGCTGGAAGACTTTGGCGATGGCACCTTTACCGGCCGGCCCATCAAAGCCGTTCAGGTTGGCGGCCCATTGATGGCCTACATGCCGGAAGAGCAATGGGACACCCCCATGGATTACGAAGCCTTCGCCAAACTGGGCGCGGGCATCGGCCATGGCGGTGTGGTGGTGTTTGACGACACAGTGGATATGGGCGAGCAGGCCCGCTTTGCCATGGAGTTCTGCGCTGTGGAATCCTGCGGTAAATGCACACCTTGCCGGATTGGTTCAGTGCGCGGCGTGGAAGTGATTGATCGAATCCGAGCTGGCGAAAACCGGGACAGTAATCTGGAATTGCTGGAAGATCTGTGTGAAACCATGGTGGACGGCTCCCTCTGCGCCATGGGCGGCATGACCCCATTCCCGGTACAGAGTGTGATGAAGCATTTCCCCGAAGACCTGATGGCCAGCCCGCGCCCAGTGGAGGCATGACATGTTGCATTATTATGATCCGAGCATCCAAAGCTACGAGCCTAGCAAAAGCGGCCTGAATCCGGATTTTGATTACGGTACGCCAGCGAGTGTGTCCGAAACTCTCGTGTCCATTTCTGTGGATGGTAGAGCCATTACTGTGCCAGAGGGTACCTCTGTATTGCGTGCTTCCGCGCTGGCGGGCATTAACATTCCCAAGCTCTGCGCCTCTGATAATCTGGAAGCCTTTGGTTCTTGTCGCTTGTGCGCGGTCGAAATCGAAGGCCGTCGTGGCTACCCGGCATCCTGCACCACACCGGTGGCAGAGGGCATGGAAGTGACTACCCAAACCGGTAAGTTGGCCAAGATGCGTCGCAACATCATGGAGTTGTACATCTCCGACCACCCGCTGGACTGCCTGACCTGTCCGGCCAACGGTAACTGCGAACTGCAGGATGTGGCCGGTGCCGTCGGCCTGCGGGAAGTGCGTTACGGATTTGAAGGCGAAAACCATCTGGATGCGGAAATAGACGATTCCAACCCGTATTTCAGCTTCGATCCCAGCAAATGCATTGTCTGCTCTCGCTGCGTGCGGGCCTGCGAGGAAGTGCAGGGCACCTTTGCGCTGACCATCGAAGGCCGGGGGTTTGATTCCAAAGTCGCTGCCAGCCAGAACGACCCGTTCATGGATTCTGAGTGTGTGTCTTGTGGCGCCTGTGTACAGGCTTGCCCTACTTCTACGCTAATGGAAAAGAGCGTGATCGACGCTGGTCAACCAGAACACAGCGTGGTTACCACCTGCGCTTACTGTGGTGTCGGTTGCTCATTTAAAGCCGAAATGAAGGGCGATCAACTGATACGCATGGTGCCCTACAAGGGCGGTGAGGCTAATCA
Source organism: Marinobacter salexigens (assembly GCF_018860765.1). Taxonomy (GTDB): domain Bacteria; phylum Pseudomonadota; class Gammaproteobacteria; order Pseudomonadales; family Oleiphilaceae; genus Marinobacter; species Marinobacter salexigens_A. Next base: position 461,205 of record NZ_JAHKPV010000001.1, on the reverse strand, counting down.
TGGCCACTCCTGTGTGAAAGGCCGCTTTGCCTTCGGTTATGCCACCCACGACGACCGCATAAAAGAGCCGATGATCCGCGATTCCATCAACGACCCCTGGAAAGTGGTGTCCTGGGACGAGGCGCTGGCGTTCTCTGCCAAAAAGCTCAAGGGCATTCAGGCTAAATATGGCCGTGAAAGCATCGGCGGTATTACGTCCTCACGCTGCACCAACGAAGAAACCTATCTGGTGCAAAAACTGGTACGCGCAGCTTTCGGCAATAACAACACCGATACCTGCGCTCGGGTATGCCATTCCCCCACCGGATATGGCCTGAAAACTACACTGGGTGAATCCGCCGGTACGCAAACCTTCGATTCGGTGATGAAGGCCGACACCATCATGGTGATCGGCGCCAACCCAACCGATGCCCACCCGGTATTTGGCTCGTTGATGCGCAAGCGTCTGCGTCAGGGTGCCAAGCTGATCGTGATTGATCCCCGCCGTATTGACGTGCTAAACACGCCACATGGTGGTGAAGGCATTCACCTGCCTCTGCGCCCTGGTACCAACGTGGCCATTGTGAATGCGCTGGCCCACGTAATCGTGACCGAAGGGCTGGAAGATCAGAACTTTATCAACAGCCGCTGCGACACAGGCGCCTACAACATCTGGCGCACATTCATTGCTGAAGAGCGTAATTCCCCTGAAGCCATGGAAGAAGTGACTGGCGTGTCTGCCTCTAAAGTGCGTGAAGCCGCCCGGGTATACGCCGGCGCAGGCAATGGCGCTATTTACTACGGCTTAGGCGTAACCGAGCACAGTCAAGGCTCCACTATGGTGATGGGCATTGCCAATCTGGCATTGGCTACTGGTAACATCGGCAAAGAAGGCGGCGGCGTTAACCCGCTGCGGGGCCAGAATAACGTGCAGGGCTCTTGCGACATGGGCTCCTTCCCGCACGAGCTACCCGGTTACCAGCATGTTAATGACCCGAAAGTGCGCGAGCGCTTCCAGTCTGTGTGGGGCGTGCCGATTGACGACGAGCCCGGCCTGCGCATACCCAATATGTTTGATGCGGCTATCGCTGGCACCTTCAAGGCGATGTATGTGCAGGGCGAGGACATTGCCCAGTCGGATCCCAACACCCAGCACGTAGAGGCGGCTCTTAAATCACTGGATTGCCTTATTGTGCAGGACATTTTCCTTAACGAAACTGCCAAGTACGCCCATGTGCTGTTGCCCGGTTCCACTTTTCTGGAAAAGAACGGCACGTTCACCAACGCTGAGCGTCGTATTAACCGCGTGCGCAAAGTGATGGAGCCCATTGCAGGAATGGAGGATTGGCAAGTAACCATGGCCCTGTCCAATGCTCTTGGCTATCCCATGAACTACAACCATCCCTCTGAAATTATGGATGAAATCGCCTCACTTACGCCCACGTTTACCGGTGTAGATTACGACAAGCTGGAACAACTGGGCAGTATTCAGTGGCCGTGTAACGACGATAACCCTCAGGGCACACCCACCATGCATGAGGTGGAGTTCCCCATTGGCAAGGGCCGATTTGCTGTAACCGAATATTTGGCCACCGAAGAGCGAGCCAGCCGTCGCTTCCCTCTGCTGTTGACCACAGGGCGAATTTTATCTCAGTACAATGTCGGCGCCCAAACCCGTCGCACCAACAACAGTGATTGGCACGAGGAAGATGTGCTAGAGCTGCATCCAAGCGACGCAGAGCTGCGCGGCGTCAGCGACGGCGACTGGCTCGGCATCAGCAGCCGTGTAGGCCACACCGTACTAAGGGCAAAATTGAGCACCCGCATGCTGCCAGGCGTGGTGTATACCACTTTCCACCATCCGGGCAGCGGTGCCAACGTGGTCACCACCGATAATTCCGACTGGGCCACCAACTGCCCGGAATACAAGGTAACCGCCGTTCAGGTAGAAAAAGTGTCCCAGCCATCGGATTGGCAGCGTGATTTTGTAGATTTCGACAAGCGCCAGCAGGCTCTGCTGAAACCGGCCATGGGACAGCAGGAAAGCCGCCATGCAAATACTCTTAAATAATCACAAGCCGATAGCCGTGGCGGATTCACCTACCGAAATCTCGCCGCCTGCAGTGTGCGAGGCCTGGGTAAATGTGCGCGGTGGTATCGAGGGCGCGCGTTCCCACGATTTGGTTGCGGAAGAAGTACCTGTGGCCATGGTCTACAACGGCGTGTCCCATGCCGTGATGATGGCGTCTCCCTGCGATCTCGAAGATTTTGCCCTAGGCTTCAGCCTGAGCGAAGGTATTTTGCAGCGGCCGGACCAACTCTTCAGTGTCGAGATAAAACCGGGTGAAGACGGCATAGAAGTGCAAATGCACATTGCCGGCGATTGCTATGCTCGCTTGCGGGAGCAGCGCCGCAACATGACAGGCCGAACCGGTTGCGGGCTCTGTGGTACTGAATTATTGGCCCATGTAGTGCGAACCCTAGAGCAAGTCGCTCCAGAGCCACTCCCCGGCGACAAAGCGGTGCAGGATGCGCTGAGCAATTTGAAAAAACACCAGCCGTTACAACTGCAAACCGGTGCCACCCACGGCGCAGCCTGGTGCGATTTACAGGGCCGCATAGTGCTCGCCCGGGAGGATGTAGGAAGGCATAACGCACTGGATAAACTGATTGGGGCCCGGCTACGACAGCATGGCGACCAAGCCTTCAATGAAGGCTTTGCCCTGATCTCTAGCCGTGCAAGTTTTGAAATGGTGCAGAAAAGTGCCAGCGCGGGCATAGGCAGTCTGGTGGCAGTGTCTGCCCCGACTGCTCTGGCGATTCGCGAGGCCGAAAAAAGCGGCATGAATTTAATCGGCTTTGCCCGTCCCGGCCGCCACGTAATCTATGCCCGTGGCGATACAAAGGCTCAGGAGAGACAGTTGTGATTGATCAGCAGGTGAACAATCTTATTAAAATGCTCGACCAAATCATAGCCAACAACCGGCATCACGGCGATGACGACAAGGTGACAGATGTGGCAGCCGACCACCTGCACAAATTCTGGGCCCGCAGCATGAAACAGCAAGTGATTGAATGCGCCAACGAGAACCCGGAAGCGTTGTCAGGCTTGTCTCGTATGACGATTGGCAAACTGGCAGGCGCAGCAGACAGTAAGGAAAGCCTGCCCCATCCTCAATGCGATGAAGACAGGTAAAACCTGCCGTAGCAAGGAAGACACTTTCCGCCGCAAAATGATGAAACGGGCGATGAAGGCGTTGCGTTTTTATTTCGGGGTTTTGCCGAAAATCAAAGATTATCAGAGCAAAATCGACACGCTGACATGTCAAAGCGGAATGGCTGTTTTCTGGCCCTTGATCATTTCAAAGAAGTGAGCGCCAGGTATGGCGACGACGCAGGCGGGAAAGAACCGGTTTTACATGCCCATAATCTTGTACCAATCTAGACATAGGACGTTGGTTGGCAAGAGGCGAATGGTATGAGAAAAAACTTACCGGTTACAGACACTGAGTACACGTTTTCTGAGTCGCAAAAGCTCATATCGTCGACAGATTTAAGAGGTAAAATTCGCCACTGCAATCAAGCGTTTGTGGAAGTCAGCGGGTTTACGCGGGAAGAACTCATTGGCCAGCCACACAACATTGTTCGCCATCCCGATATGCCTTCAGATGCCTATGAAAATATGTGGTCGCACCTGAAAACAGGCACTTCCTGGATGGGTATGGTTAAAAACCGGCGCAAGAACGGTGACTATTACTGGGTTAGTGCCTACATAACCCCTATTACTGAAAACGGTTCGGTTATTGGGTATGAGTCGGTTCGCTCCTGCCCCTCCAGAGCGGATATAAAACGAGCAGAAAAACAGTACGCCGACATTCGACAAGGCAGGTCACACAAGTCGTTTTTGAAAAGGTTTTCGCCGGAATCTCTGTTTCTGGCGACTATGCTGGTTATTGCAGCGCTCACATTTTTTACCGGCCAAGCGTTGTTATCGGAATCTGTACTTTTGTTTGGTGTGGTTACTTATATCCTCTGGACGCGGCGCTCACAGCGCCGGTTGATAGACTCAGCGATGCGGCTTCTCGAAAAAAGCTTTACGGACGACCTCGCTGCGCACAGCTATACCGATGATGATCTTGAAACTGGGCGTATGAAAGTCGCAATAATGGCCCAGAAAGCTCATCTGGACGCTGTGCTCACACGTCTGGAAGACTCCGCCGGAGAAGTAAAAAGCGGCGCCGTGCAAGGGCTTGAAGTAACCCATGAGTCCCATGAAGCCCTCAGAAAACAGCAAGCGGAAATCAGTAATGTGGCGGCCTCTGTGCATGAGGTGTCCCAGACCATCACCGAAGTGTCTTCCAATGTCCAGAACACTGCCCAAAAAGCAGAGGAATCCCGCTCGTTGGCGGATCGAGGGGCGAGTGTCATCGGCACAACCCGTGAGGTCATTGAGGGCCTACAAACCACCGTACACAGCATCAGTGAATCAGTTGGCGAGCTGGCGACAGAAACCCAGAGAATCGCAAGCGTTGCCAAAATCATTGAAGAGATCGCGGAGCAAACCAACTTACTCGCCTTGAATGCGGCCATTGAAGCAGCTCGGGCGGGTGAGCACGGACGCGGGTTTGCCGTTGTGGCGGATGAAGTGCGAGGGCTTGCTAAACGAACTCAGGATTCAACGCAGGAGATCCACGGAATCATCGAAGCCTTACTCTCGAGAACCTCCACCTCTGTGCGCGCGACTGATGAAGGTAAAAGGTCGGCTGATAGCGGGCTTGCCCACATGTTGGAAGCCGAAACCACGCTTGGGCAAATAGCCGAGTCGGTTGGTACCATCGCAGAAATGTCGATCCAGATGGCAGCAGCTGTAGAAGAGCAAGCTCAGGTGTTTGACCAAATTAACGAGCAGGTTGAACACATCTCCAGCTTGGGCTCCGATAGCCTGCATAAAGGGGAGTTGGCCATCGACCGGGTTCAGCAGATGGAAAATATTGCCGGGCAGTTGCATGAGTTGGTGGTGCGGTTTAAATAGGCTTTGCGATACGTGAAAGATATGTATTTATGAAGGGCTTGCTTATTATTCACATAAATAAGCAAGCGTCATCGGCTCAGCGTCATGTCTAGCCCAGAATTACCCCCCAGCTTCCTCCAAGCTTTTAACAATCTCAGCTATATCTGCACCGGCTTTCTTCTCCTGCAAAAGCCTCGCAAAATCTAGAGGCGTTCGGCCCTGCTCATCCTTTGTCGAGACATCAGGACCGGTTTCCAGGAAGTACATCAATTATTTTCTGGTCTGGGATTCGTCAGCCGAGCATCAATGCAACTTCATCCGCGGTTGCATCGCCCTGCCAATCTTATCCATAAACCAGATCACGCCAGTACGCAGAAAACCGTGCAATGCCACCTGGTGCATGCGGTAAAGTGATACGTAGAACAGCCGGGCTACCTTGCCTTCGATGTACATGCTGCGGCCCGAGAGGTTGCCCATCAGGTTGCCTACGGTGGTGTAGTGGCTGAAGTTGATCAGTGAGCCGTAGTCGTTATACACGAAGGGTACTGCGTCTTTGCCTTCCAGTCGGTTACACAGGGTTTTAAATAGAGTGTCGGCCTGTTGGTGTGCGGCTTGAGCGCGGGGTGCTACGGGCCTATCAGAATCCGGCTGTGGGCAGGCGGCGCAGTCGCCAAAGGCGAAAATGTTGGCATCCTGAGTAGTTTGGAGCGTTTGGTGCACGATCAGCTGGTTGCCGCGGTTGGATTCTAGGCCTTCCAGATCGGCAAGGAAGGCGGGCGCTTTAATGCCAGCGGCCCAGATCGTCATTTCTGAAGGCAATTCGGTGCCGTCTTTCAGGACGACAAGGCCAGAGCGAATCTCGCTGACGGGCTGGCCGTTCAGAACCTCTACATTTTGGTGCTCGAGTTCTTTGGTGGCCGCTGCCGATAACCTGCCGGGAAGTGCAGGCAAGATGCGGTCGGCTGCTTCAATCAAAGTGATGGATACATCGGAGGCTTTCAGATGGTTCATGCCGTACACCGGCAGCTCACGTGATGCCGTTCTCAGCTCTGCGGCTAGCTCAACGCCGGTAGCGCCTGCGCCGATAATACTGATGTTGAGTCTGTGATCCCGGCCATGCAAGCCCTCGTGGTTCTTGCGGAGGAAGGCATTGAGCATCAGATTGTGAAAGCGCCGTGCCTGCTTCAGGCTGTCGAGGAATAGGCAATGTTCTTGTGCGCCGGGGGTGCCGAAATCGTTGGCGGTGCTGCCCACGGCAATAACCAGCGTGTCGTACTTAAGGAGGCGTTTGGGGACCACTTCATTGCCGTCTTCATCAACAAAAGGGGCGATGACCAGCTCCTTGGCTTCACGGTTGAGGCCTTTCATACGCCCAAGCTGAAATTCGTAATGGTGTTTACGTGCGTGGGCGCGATAGTTCACTTCGTTTGAATTGGCATCTAACGACCCAGATGCAACCTCATGCAGGAGGGGTTTCCAAACGTGGGTAAGACCTGCGTCTACCAAAGTAATCCGGGCTTTGCCTTTTTTGCCGAGTTTCCGGCCTAAACTCGTAACAAGCTCGAGACCGCCAGCGCCACCGCCGACCACAACAATATGATGTAGATTATCCATAGCATTCCGACCTTTAAGTAATGAAAGCCAAATGCTCTTGCGAAAAAACACTTGGCTGTCGTCACTGGGGCCAGCTTACGGGTAGGATACGGACGCTGAGGGGTGAATACTAACGCGCCCCGGTCAGCCTGCACAATTGGTCGGAATACCCATTGACCACTCACTACACAGCTAGAGACAGAAAAATATGAAAGTAGCAGTTTACTGTGGTTCCCGTTCAGGTAACGAGCCGTTATATGCTGAGAAGGCCAGAGAGCTGGGCGAATTCTTCGGTAATAACGGTATAGACCTCGTGTTCGGCGGCGGGCATGTTGGCCTAATGGGCATTATTGCTGATGCGGTGCTGGCAAACGGCGGCAAGGTGTATGGCGTTATCCCGCAGCATCTGGTTAACCGGGAGCTTGCACATCCGGGCCTTACCGAGCTGTTTGTGGTGGGAAACATGCACGAGCGTAAAGCAAAGATGGCAGAACTGGCCGATGGTTTCGTCGCGCTGCCAGGCGGTATTGGTACCTTGGAAGAAATCTTTGAGGTTTGGACATGGGCCCAACTCGGCTTTCACAAGAAGCCTTGTGCATTTTATAACGTGACTGGCTTTTACGATTCGCTGCTAGACATGGTAAAAACCATGGTTGCGGCCGGGTTTGTGAAGCAACAATACCTCGATATGATTGTATTGGCACACACTCCGAAAGAACTGGTTGATGGTTTTAGCAGCTATGTTCCGCCGCAGGAAAAGTGGGCTTGAAGATACGCAGTGTGCGGCTCGCTTCTAAAGCCTGTTGACTCTGCTCATGAGCCGGCTCCAATCGATAGGTAGGCGTTTTTCGAGGTTGGCCAATACCGGGTCTTTTGGGTGTATGGCATCGAAGGGCTGTTTGCTAGCGTAAACAACGGTGTTGTTGGTTTTGCTTTTAAACACCAGCAGCTCGGAAAAGTGCTTTCGAAGCTGGCGGAAGTAAGGCCCTTCGGCATCTGGCGTACGGTGGTAATTCAATACCAGCCAACCCTTGGAGCTGAGCGCTCGGCTGCAACTTTCCACAAACTGACGCTGTGCCTGTGCAGGGCTCATCCGGTCTGCACTGTATAGGTCGGCCAGAATTATATCGGTGTTGGCGTCCGGCAGTTTGTTCAAGGCATTGCGGGCATCAGCAATGGTTACGTTTAGGCGTTCGCTACTAGGCAGCCCAAAGTACTCCCGAGCTACATCCAACACCGCTTGGCGCAGTTCAACCGCGTGCACCTGACATTCCGGAAAAAGATGATGAAAGGCGCTGGCCATCACGCCGCCGCCAAGCCCTAATATGGTGACGTGTTGAGGGTTGCTGAAGGCTGCGGGAAGTAACATCGCCCGGCTGTACTCATGCACGGGCACGTGCGGGTATCGCCGATCAATCTTGCTTTGCTCAAACACCGAATTGAAGGTTAATACCCGATGTTTTCGGTAGTCGATCACCAAAATGCTACCGAGTTTGTCCCGGCTGTGGTGAATAATCTCGCCTTTGTTGAACATAGGGTGCTCTTTAAGAGGGGCTTACTAAGGACTCAGGTGTTTGATGGCCTCTTTGGCACCCATGGCCTGTGCAAGGCTCAGTGCCGTATTGCCTTCTGTGTCCTGTAATTCCGGGTTGGCGCCTTTTTCTAAAAGAAGCTGCACCGTATCTGCGTGGCCGTTGCTGGCAGCAAGCATGAGCAGGCTTTTTCCATCGCTGGTGCGCATGTTTACCGGTACGCCTGCTTCTAGCATTGGGCGCAACATGCTAGTCCCGCCGTTACGTGCCAGTTCAAAAATGCCTTGGGCGAAGGCGATGGCGTCTTTATCCATTTGATTTTCTGGCTGCTGTGGCTCGCCGGGTTGGTTTTCGCTCATCTGGGCTCCATTTAAAGCAGTGGTGAACCGTGACTGTAGACATGGGTAGGATACCGTTGATACAACCTTTTATCACAGAATGAGTTAGTCTCAGGCATGATTGCTGGAATAGAATCCAGCTAATAATGGCAATCATTGAAAGGAGAAAGCACCATGAAACTGAACGTTGAGGGGATTGAACAGGGCAAACCGGTCCCGGACTTATTCGCGTTCGGCGTGTTCCACCCAGAAGATCGCATGAGCTTTGGCCCAAACCGGAACCCTGAAATGTCCTGGGAAGGTGCGCCGGAGGGCACAAAAAGTTTCGTGATTATGATGTTTGATCCGGATGTACCCAGTGTGGCTGATGATGCAAACCAGGAAGGCAAAACAGTTTCCAAAGATATTCCGCGGGTTGATTTCTTCCACTGGCTTCTGGTGGATATCCCCGCCAAAATCAGCCGTATTCCGGAAGGCGAAGACAGCGATGGCGTTACGCCCAAAGGCAAAGACGGAGGCTCTGGCCCGGTTGGCCTGCGAGGGGTGAACAATTTCACCCAGTTCCTGGCTGGAAACCCCGATATGGCCGGCACTTACTTCGGCTATGACGGTCCTTGTCCGCCCTGGAACGATGAATTGTTGCACCACTATCACTACGAAGTTCATGCGCTGGATGTGGAGTCGCTAGGGCTTTCCGGAGAGTTTGACGGTGAGGCGGTGCGCAATGCCATGAAGGGCCATGTACTGGCAAGTGCACGGGTGACGGGCACCTATACGCTGAACCCGGACCTTCGCTAAGCTGCCCGAACTCAGTATTCAGGGAAGATGCCGGAGCCAAAGCGCATTGGTTCCGGCGTGTTTCTGGGATCCTGACTCGGCGGCAGGTTGGAATCATCGACGGTTTCCGTAGACAGCCAAAGGTAGAGGTGGGCCCCAAATCGTGGCCCTAGCCACTGTAAACCCAGAATGGTTTGGTCGACGGTGCGGTTTACCTTGATCGTGTTGTTGTCTGTCCAGTCATTGTTTACCAGAAGATTGCCGTCACGTGGCATTGCCTCGACCTACCGGGCCCGGAATAAAGGTAAACCCTTGAGGGCGATCACCCATTCGAAACTCCAGTCCAGCCTTCAGGGTTATCACCGCCTATTGCGGTGTGAACCGTTACTTGGGCATGCCTGTGAGTTTGGCACCAGTAGCACTGTCTGAGTGGCTTAACGATCAGGGCACGTTCGGACCGCTGCTGCTGATGCTGTTGATGATCCTCGCTGTGGTTGTGGGGCCCATTCCGACACTGCCCATCAGCGCTGCATCTGAATAAGGTTGTTTAAGTCTGGGCATTTTCTGTGTAACAGAACGCGAAGATTGTTGTCTGTAATCGCATTCCTTTACTAAAAATCCGATGCGATTGGAGTGATTATGCTTGGTTACCGACGTCTATCCTGTGTTCTGGCCATTCTCGTTATGCCTGCCCTTGCTTGGGCAGATACTAATACCGGGCTGTACAAGAGCTACCAGCGCCTTCTGACTGATTACGTGGTTGAGCAAGCGATGCCCGGGAACGGCCTGATATCGGCTTTCGATTATCGGTCTGCTCTGGCCGATAGTGGCTTGCAAAAAAACCTGGCGGACCAACAGGCCAAACTGCAGGAGTTCGACCCCGCGACCCTGAATGGACAAGAGGAATCCGTTGCCTTCTGGATTAACGCCTACAATTTTTTCATGCTTGCCCAGATACTCACTGAGCGACCGGATGGCGAACTGGTTTCGTCCGTCTGGGATTATGGTGGCCGGGTGAATCCGTTTGTTGACAATGTGTTTGAGCGGAAGAGCTTTGCTATTGGAGGGCGCGAATACAGCCTCAATGAGATTGAAAAGGACATCCTGCTGGGTGACGACTACGCCGACATGGGCTGGAAGGATGCCCGTGTCCATTTTGCGGTGAACTGTGCTTCGGTTGGTTGTCCGCCACTTCGGGACACCCTTTATACCGCAGACAATCTGGAAGACATGCTTGCAGAAAATACCCGCCGGGCGTTCAGTACAGAGCGTCACCTCCGTGTAGAGGGTGAGGTTCTTTATCTCACCGAATTATTTAAATGGTACGCAGAGGACTTCACAGAGGTATCCGGCTCTGAAAAGGCTTTCATTGAAGAATGGGCTGATCCGATAGTGGTGGATCGAGTGGCAGGCACAGGGTCCATAGAATTCATCGACTATGACTGGACTTTAAACAGTCCGGCCAATTTTTCCGAGTTGCGTTAAGCCTGCTCCTGAGAAACGGGCACGAAAAGGCCGCTAATCCGGAGAGTAGTGGCCTTTTTCGTTTCTGATCACTTTTCCGCTTCTGGTCACTTTGCCGAGACTGTCACATCCACAGCTTTGACAGTGGTTGTCATCGGGTAGGTCTTTGCTTCGTTGTATCTGTCTGCTTGACCGTTCATGGCCAGCGCAGTGGAAGCAGAGAACGACAGAGCGATAGCGGCGAGAATCAGTGTCAGTTTTTTCATGGTTTGGTACCTCGTTCGTGATGATGCACGGGATCTGTCCGAGGCTTGGTCAGGCCGCGCTTACGAGGTATAGACAACCGACTTCCCCCTTGTGTTACAGATTTTTTGGAAGTGGCAAGAAAAATTGGAGATTTCCATGTGGCCGAACGTCATAAAAGCTGTGCTGTCCATTACTCAACGTTGAATTCATGATGGCCGCTCAAAAATTGATAGTGATATAAGGAGAAGCGCCATGAGCCGCATATTGGCTATTGTTCTGTTGGAAGCGCCTGATTGGTAGTCTGGGTTTCAGGAGATTGCGCTCTATGATGGCTCAATGGCGGAGTGGTCCCAGAACAGGAGCCAACCGATGCAGGTAGCGAAGAAGGGGCTTCAGCAGCCTAGCTGGCAGGTGGGCCGATTTATCGTAGCAACCGCGTTGGCAGGTCTGGCGAACCGGTTTAACGAGGCGAGCCGTACTCGGCCTGAAGCGGCCTGCGCGCCTTGTGAAGCACCCTGCCCTTCAACACCAAACTGAGCCCGTTACTGGTTGGCCCAATTGATGGTTCTGAAATCAAAGCTGCTTTCCAGCATTGGTTTTATGATCTGAAAATATGGAGATGCGTCGAAATCTCGCGGCGTAAACAGGGATGTTTGCCGAATTCGGTAGTGCTCACGAACACAGTCGGCGCAGTCAGGATCGTTTGATGGAATTGTGTCGATGGTTGGTAGTATCGGATAGTGAAGGCGCTGAAAACCTTCTGCGATAAACGTAGAACAGATTGCCCGTGTCGGGTCCCCGCTTCCGAATGACAGCAGCTTGTGTCTGTGTCGTGAGGGGACTGGGGGCGTCTGAACAAGATAACGGGCCAGATCAAACACATTTTTCATATCATACTGATGGCCCAACCGGCTCAGTGCGTAATCTGTGAGCGTGCTCATGTTATCGTCATCCAGCCCTACAGGGCGGCAGATACGGGTATGACTATTTCGATAATAGGAGAGCGGCAGGGGACGAATACCGAACTCCAGATCCGCCTCGATCAGGGTGTGAGGCTCGCCGTCACACGATGTTCCCAAACCCGAATTCGGTCCGAGGTAAAGTGTTGCATGAGACCAAGTGGACTGGGTTAGGTATTTTATCGCGGTACTGATGCGTGTATTCCCTTCTACGAGCAGAACGTCTCCCGGCCTGAGGGCCTTTTCAAGCGCCTGATAGGTTGACGTCGGCACGGAATGCTGCGCTACTTGTTTGGAAAGATAAGTAGCCAGACGTTTCGATATCCAGTCAAGAAACATGCAGTACCCCGGTCGTGAATCTGTTCATATTGATAACACAGACAGACAATCGGGGCACCTGTTACACAAGCCGCTAATGCATGGTGCTAGGCAAGGGCGGGAGTCGGCTGTCGTGAAAGCGTAAGGGTATCGTAGTCCCGTAGCAGGAATAAGGCGGCACAGGCGGCCAGCATTGGCCAGGCAGCGAAGAATACGAGGTTGTCGAAAGGTTGAAGGTATTTGCTGAATGACGCGAAGGTGGAAACCCCGTGGAACACCAGAATGGCGCCGTAGGTCCAGGTTTTAAAGAGCCCTGCAACGAAGGCGAAAATCAGTGCCAGTTGGGCGACACCCATTGCATAAAAAGCGCTTTCTCCAAGACTTCCTAGCCCATAGAACGCGGTGAAGACTTTGGCAGCGTGTTCGGGTTGTACCAGTTTGTCCAGGGTCCAGAACAGAAATACAATGAAAACGCCGAGTCTGAGAAACAGCAGGGCAAGGGGTAACTGTTTGGGCATTCCTTTCTCCTTTGTGGTTTTTGAGCGATCGCTCCAATGACAGGGATGGTCCTACAGAGTTCCACCCAAGAGAGCATTTTTGTAACAGCCAGACACGGCTATGTCTGGCAGAATGCCAAATAATGTTGAGGTGTTGATGTTTTTTATCGGGATTTTGCGTAAGCAAGCTCGCCATTGCAGGCAAGCAGGTGTACTTGCCATAAGCGATGGCACGCCCGGGCGTGCCGCAAAGTTGGCGGCGGTAGTAGGTAGTCTGCTGGTGGTGATTAATCAGTGGGAAGCAGTCACCGGAGCGGGTTCAATGGATTGGCTGAAGGTTGCGTTGACCTATTGCGTGCCCTACCTCGTCTCGACCTATACCAGTGTAAGCAAGGATATGCACTTACTACGGGAAGCCGAAATGGCAAGACAGAGTGTGCACGAGGAGGCTCAAAAGACCCAGATTCGACAAGGCTCGTTGTAACAAACTTGCTGAACGGATGCCTGACACTCTGTGAGCGGCAGGTTTTATCCTGTTATTTGCAACCGTCGCTCTCGGATTTTCTGGCTCCGAGGGCTTCGGCCACCCGTTCATCGATTTTGCGAATCAGCTCCTCATTTTCCTGTCTGGATGCATGCACCTTTAAAAGATCGGTACTCGCGCGCAGATTGCCGATAAAGGTCCGACAGTGTTTGCACATCATCAGATGCATTTTCACGGATAGGTTCTGTCGGTTTGTGAGTTCACCATCTATGTAGTCACTGGCTATGTCTGCCAGATCCCTGCACATCAACATTTTCCTGTCTCCTGAAACGTTTCAACCATCAGAAAGATCTTCTGCCTCGCGCGGTGTAAAAGTACACGGAGGTTAGATGCATTGATATCAAGAATGTTACAGACATCTTCAGATTTGTGCTGATGGGCTTCGTACAGCATCAGGGCCGAACGCTGGGTTTCTGGCAGAGCCGACAAGTGCTTGTCCAGGCAACCACTGAGCGCATCATTTTCCATAAGTGTGTCAGCAGATTCGTGGAACTTTAGTTTTGGTGGCAGGTCCCAGCGGCCTTTGGCATTGAAACGGTCGGCAAGCTCCGGATCGAGGCTCTCTGAAAAGTCAGTAGCTACTTCCCTGTTGATGGATCGGAGCTTGTTCTTGCAGCGGTTGGCGACAATTCGGTGCAGCCAGGTTTTCAGGCCAGAGCGGCCTTCAAACTTCTGAATGGCATCAATCACCGTAACCCAGCAGTCCTGGACAATTTCTTCAGCACTGGAGTGATCCAGGTAAAACCGGGCGACTGCCAGCATACCGGGAGAGTATTCCCGCACGGCTTCTTTGTAGGCGAATGAGTTGCCTCGTTTCAGATCTTCGATCAGCGAACCTTGAGGATCGGGATGGGTGGAAGTGTCCATGGAACGTCGTCCCTTGTAAGGCGTTAGGAGATTATTTTGTTTTTAGTGTTTCTGATTCCGGGAAAGTTCCTGTATTTTGGAGCGATCACTCAAAAATATTTTTCAGTAGCGTGTAACATTCAACAGATGACCGTGTCTGAATGAAATCAACATACTGGTTCCTATATTTTAAAAGGCATGGATATGACTCGTAGCAAGCTCTTACTTCTTTTGGTCATAGCGGTAATTGTTGCCGCTTTTATCGGCTTCGACGGGCACAAGTTGCTTACCCTGGAGAATCTGCAGGCGAACCAGAGTGCTTTGGCACAATGGATTGAGCAGAATCTTCTGATCGCCGTGGTCGGCTATGCCGCTGTTTATGTGGTCGTCACAGCCCTGTCTCTGCCAGGGGCTACCATAATGACTTTGGCAGGTGGTGCCTTTTTAGGCAATTTTTATGGCCTGATTGCGGTTTCTATTGCTTCAACTCTGGGTGCATCCCTGGCGTTTCTGGTGGCCCGATTCCTCATGCGGGACACGCTGCGCAAGCGCTACGCGGAAACCGTCGCAAAGATGGACCGGGGTGTTTCGAAGGACGGTGCGTTTTATCTCGCAACGCTGCGGTTGGTTCCGGTGTTCCCCTTTTTCTTGATTAACCTGGCCATGGGCCTGACGGCCATGAAGCTGCGCACTTACGCTCTGGTAAGCTGGATTGCCATGCTTCCGGGTACTTTTGTTTTCGTTAACGCTGGAACGCAACTGGGTCAGATCCAGTCTACGAGTGATATCGTCTCCGCAGACCTGCTGCTTTCTTTTGCATTGCTCGGGCTCTTCCCTCTGATTGCAAAGTTCGTGGTGGGCTTCATCCGCCGCCGCAAGGTGTATGCCGGCTGGCAGAAGCCTGAGAGCTTTGACTACAACCTGTTGGTGATTGGCGGTGGCTCGGCAGGCCTGGTGTCCGCCTACATAGCTGCAGCGGTGAAAGCGAAAGTGGGGATGATTGAAAAGCACAAGCTGGGTGGCGATTGTCTGAACACTGGCTGCGTGCCATCGAAAGCCCTTATCCGAAGTGCCAAGGCCGCGGATACCATGCGCCATGCCAACCGCTATGGGCTGGAGTCGGTGCCGGTGAAAGGCTCCTTCAAGAACATCATGAACCGTGTTCAAGAGGTGATTGCCAAGGTAGAACCCCACGATTCCCCGGAGCGGTACAGCAAGCTGGGTGTGGATTGCATCTCGGGAGAGGCAAGCTTCGTATCTCCCTGGGAGCTGGAAGTCAGGCATAACGACGGCCGTACCGAACGGTTGACCGCTCGCAGCATAATTGTTGCCACTGGCGGAAAACCGGCCATGCCGCCGATTCCAGGGCTTGCAGAAATGGAGCCTTTGAACTCTGATAATTTATGGGAATTGCAGGAACAGCCAGAGCGCTTGCTGGTTCTGGGTGGCGGTCCAATCGGTTCCGAACTGGCCCATGCGTTTGCTCGCTTGGGGAGTCAGGTAATTCAGGTAGAAATGGGTGACCGGTTGTTGGCTAAAGAAGACAGCGATGTCTCGGAACTGATAAAAACCCAGTTTGAGAGCGATGGTATCGACCTTCGTCTGGAACACGCGGCCAGAGAATTCGCCATCGAAGAGGGTGAGAAAGTCGTTTACTGTGAGCACAAAGGCGAGCGGGTTCGTATTGCCTTTGATCAGGTGTTGGTCGCAGTGGGTCGCGCCCCGAACACCAAAGGTCTGGGGCTCGAAAAAATTGGTATTGAAACTCTACGCAATGGTTCCGTGCCAGTTGAAGACGATATGAGCCTTCGCTACCCCAACGTGTTTGCCTGTGGTGATGTGGCAGGCCCTTATCAGTTTACTCATGCGGCTGCTCATCAGGCCTGGTATGCGGCGGTTAATGGCCTGTTCGGTCAGTTCAAACGCTTCCGGGTGGATTATCGGGTAATGCCCTGGGTGACGTTTACTTCGCCAGAGGTGGCTCGGGTCGGGCTCAGTGAGGCGGAAGCTAAAGAGCAGGGTGTTGCTTACGAAATTACCCGATATGGCCTGGATGACCTGGATCGCGCTATTGCTGAAAGTGAAGATTACGGTTTTATAAAGATCCTGACACCACCGGGTAAAGACAAGATCCTTGGGGTGGTTGTGGTTGGTTCTCATGCGGGTGAAATCCTCGCGGAATTTACGCTGGCGATGAAGCATGGCCTGGGCCTGAACAAGATTCTGGGCACCATTCACCCCTACCCGACCTGGAACGAGTCGGCCAAGTATGCGGCTGGCGAGTGGAAACGTGCCCATGCCCCTGAAGGTATTCTGAAATTGTTGGAGAAGCTGCATGGCTGGCGCCGGGGTAAAGGCCAAGCTCACCAACAAAAACGTAAAGAAATAACTGCGGGCTGAAAAATGTGGGGCGATGGCTGCAACCAGCCGGCGTCGCCCATGTCCGCGCACCCTTATTCCTGAACCATCAAGGAGCCTCCATGCCCCTGATTGAAACCCGACCTGCCAGAAAGCGCATTCCGGCGGTAGAAGTACTGGAGTCCAGAGCGTTTGATAGCTGGACTCACACCCGCAATGGCGACCCTCGCGGATACATCGACGCCGCCAGGCTGAAAGAGCTGTGGATTCACACGGGTACTGCCTGCAATCTGGCCTGCCCGTTCTGTCTGGAAGGCAGCCACCCGGGCGATGGTCGTATTCCCGGCATGAAGCTGAGTGATGTGAAGCCGTTTATTCACGAAGCCCTGGATATGGGTGTGGAGCAGCTTTCGTTCACCGGTGGCGAGCCGTTTGTGATTCGTGATTTTGTGAACATTCTGGATTATGCCAGTCAGCATCGGCCCTGCTTTGTGCTTACCAACGCCACGGAGCCGTTACTTAAGCGCCGTCATCAGGTGTTGCCGTTGCTGGAAAATCCCTACCCGATCCATTTTCGCGTGAGCTTGGACTTCCCGGATCGAGCTCGCCATGACAAGGATCGTGGTGCGGGGAGTTTTGATCAGGCGCTGGAGGGCATTCATTGGCTGGTTGAGCAGGGGTTCAAGGTATCTATTGCTCGCCAGACAGATCCGAATGAAATTCCGGCAGATGTGGAAGCTGCGTTCCGGGAGATTTTCCGTGAGTGGCAGATTCCCGAAACTCTGGCGTTTACTGCGTTCCCGGATCTGGGTACGCCGGGATCAGAAGACGGTAGCCCGGAGATTACCGAGAACTGCATGGAGAAATATCCGACGGTGGATAGTCGTGCGCATTTCATGTGTACCTATACGCGGATGTTGGTGAAGAAGGGCGATTCGGTGCGGGTTTATGCGTGCACGCTGGTGGATGATGATCCTCAGTATGATCTGGGTGGGTCGCTGGCGGAGAGCATGGATGAGCGGGTTATGTTGCGGCACCACCGGTGTTTTTCCTGTTATCGGTTTGGGGCTAGTTGTTCGGCACCGTTATCTCCAGGTTAAAGAAACTGAGTAATGCCCCGGATTAAAGCTCTGGGGGCAAACCCGGAACACAATGAGGAAGTAAACAACCGTGAATATCACAGAAGCCTCCCTGTTTTGGGGGTTCTTGCTGGTTTATGGCGTGGTTATGTATGTGCTGTCGCCAAAAAGCAGGAATTCAGAGTCTTTTTACAAAGGCGCGGATGATCAGGGTAACCCGGTTAGTCAGTGGTCGCTTACGGCGAGTATCTTTATCAGCTGGATTTTTGCCAAGTCGGTGACCAATGCGGCGAATCTTGGCGCGACTTATGGCGTGACCGGAGGGCTGGCTTATGCCAGTTATTGGCTGTCGATTCCGGTAGCTGGGTACATCATTTATCTCATTCGTACACAGACTGGCGCGCGCAGCCTGCAGGATTTTCTTACTTCGCGGTTTGGGCGTTTTGCAGGGTTGGCGTTTGCAGCGGCTATTCTGATTCGGTTGTATAACGAGGTCTGGAGTAACACGGCGGTTGTGGGCGGTTACTTCGGGTTGCCCGGTGAGTGGGAGTATTACGTTGCGGCTATGGTGTTCACGGCGTTCACGCTAGCCTACAGCCTGAAAGGCGGGCTCCGGTCTTCGATTTTTACCGATGTGATTCAGACCTTCGTGTTCGTGTTTTTCCTGGGTGCGGTGCTGTTCATGATTATCCCGGTCAACGAAACCTCGGCTTTGCTGAGCGAAGGCGAGTTCCGGTTAAATGCCGGGTTTGATTTGTTGTTAGTCGCTTTGTTGCAGATGTTCAGTTATCCGTTTCACGACCCGGTGCTGACGGATCGGGGTTTTGTGAACAAGGAAAAAACCATGCTCAAAAGCTTTGTAGTTGCCGGCTTGTTGGGTTTTGTGGCGGTGTTCTTGTTCAGTCTGGTGGGTGTTCACGCTCGCCTTAATGGTATTGAGGCCATGGGCAATGCGCCCGCTGCAGTCGGCCAGTCACTTGGGTTGGCGGCGCTGTTTTTTATGAGTGTGGTGATGATGACCTCTGCAGGCTCTACCCTGGATTCAACCTTTACCTCTCTCGCTAAATCCCTGGCGGTGGATCTGCCACGGCTGGCGAAGCGCGCGACAGACCGGCTGCCCGGTATGCGGGTGGGTGCGGCGGTAATGATCGTATTTGCAGTGATTGGCAACCTGCCGATGTTTGCCGGTACGGATATTCTCAAGGCCACCACGATTTCCGGAACCATGGTGATGGGACTGGCACCAGTGTTTCTGTTTTACGGGTTCACGCGCTGGTCGCCGTGGAGTTTTCACCTGAGCTTCTGGACCGGTCTCGGGTTGGGGCTGATGCTGGCAATCGGTCTTATCCCGGCAGGTTGGGCTATTGGTGACGGTAATTACGCCATGTTGCTCGGCGTTAATGCCTATGGATTCCTTATTTGCACTGCGGGCTTTTTCCTGCCGCTGGCCTTGCGCTTGCTGGTTGGTAAATCTCTGACTGCGGGAGAAGCACGATGAGTGAAGGTCGCAGTTGTCCTCTGGCTTATCGCTATGAACCGGCGTCTTTATGCGCAAACCCCATGCCGGTTACGGAAGACGTTCTGTATGTTATTGGTGGGCTGTATGGGAACCCGTTTGCTCTGGACGAAATTGAGCGCATGGCCCTTGCCGAAGAACGGCAAGGGCGCAGCGTAAGGCTGGTGTTCAATGGCGATTTCAACTGGTTCAATGCCAGTGACGAGCTGTTCCGTGATATCAACAGTCGGGTACTGAGCCACACCGCCACTCTGGGCAATGTGGATTATGAACTGGCAACGCCGAATGGCGGTGCCGGGTGCGGCTGTGCCTACCCTGAGACTGTAGGCCAAGATGTGGTTGAGCGCTCCAATCAGATTATGGTGAAGCTTCAGGATGTTGCCGGATCTCATCCGGATATCCAGAAGCGGCTGGCCACTCTTCCCAGATATCATTGTTTGTTATTTGGAGGCCTAAAGATTCTGGTGTTGCATGGCGATCCTGAGTCTCTGGCCGGTTGGGGGCTGGCTCATGAATCCTTTGCTGCTGGCAACAGAGAAAAGCTCACGGAGTGGTTTCGGAGTTCCGGTGCAGATGTGATGGTGTCCACCCATACCTGCCTGCCGGTGCTCTGGTCGGGCGAAGTCGAGGGGCGTCGTCGCCTGGTGGCCAACAACGGCTCATCGGGTATGGGCAATCTGAGCTCTGATACCCGCGGCCTGATTGCTCGTGTTAGTCGCTCAGCACCGCTGTCTGAGTCGGTTGCAGGCCTGAAGACCGATGGGTTGCATCTGCATCTTATGCCTGTTGACTTCGATGTGAGGGCTTGGCTTGTGGAGTTTGATCGCCTCTGGGCCGAGGGTTCGCCGGCTGCTATCTCCTATCGAAAACGTGTTCTTGAAGGTGCCCCGCTAACCCCGGGCGAACTTGTGTTTCCTTCGGTTTTTTAATATTTCCGTCACTGGCGAATGCCATAATCCGGTCTATCATTGACGCAGGCGCTCATGGTTCGCTAGGCACCTTGGGCCGGCCCGACTTGAAATATATTTTGTGGTCTATATAATTTACCTCTTACTTTTAAGGCGAATTAACCACGTTATGACATCAGAAGGATCGAATACCACCGCCATCACCCTGCGTACACCCGTTAAGGATGATGGCTTCAGGCTCCACCAGTTGGTAGCAGAATGCCCCCCTCTGGATGCCAACTCGATTTACTGCAACCTCTTGCAGTGCAGCCATTTCGCCGACACCGGCGTTGCTGCGGAGAAAGACGGCGATCTGGTCGGCTTTATTTCCGGATACATCCCCCCCTCAAAGCCCGAAACTGTTTTTGTATGGCAGGTGGCCGTCCATGAGAAAGGCCGCGGTCAGGGCTTAGCCAAGCGGATGCTTAAAGAAATCGTGGCTCGGGGTGCGTGCAAAAACGTGACCCACATGGAAACCACCATCACCGCTGACAACGAAGCTTCATGGGCATTGTTCCGCTCCTTTGCGCGGGATATGGGCGCCGAGCTCGAGCACCATGAGCACTTCGAAAAAGACACTCACTTTGGTGGCCAGCACGATTCTGAATTTCTGCTGCGCATAGGGCCTTTCACCAAGTAGCTGCAATAAGCGGCTCTCAAACAGCCCTGGAGCGATTTCAGAGTTTATCCGGGTGTTTTTTAAGGGGCACTGTGTTCCCCCTTCGCACCCGCGCTGCTCTCTCGCCCCCCCATCGACACCGAATTCTATTCAAAAGCCTACAGGCTAAGAGGAACTATTATGGAAGTTTTCAAGACTGAATCCGAAGTACGTGTATATAGCCGTGCCTTTCCAGTTATTTTTAATCGTGCCAAAAACGCGCATCTTTACACGGAAGACGGTAAGCAGTATCTGGATTTTCTGGCTGGCGCAGGTTCACTGAACTACGGCCACAATAACGATATTCTTAAAAAAGCACTGCTTGAGTACATTGAATCAGATGGCGTAAGTCAGGGTCTGGACCTGTTTACCACCGCCAAGCATGACTTCATCGAATCCTATAAGAAATACATTCTTGATCCTCGTGGCCTGGACTACAAAATGCAGTTCACGGGCCCGACGGGTACGAACTGTGTTGAAGCAGCCCTGAAGCTGGCACGTAAGGTGAAAGGCCGTACCGGCATCATCTCTTTTACCAACGGTTTCCATGGGGTGACCATGGGTGCAGTAGCTGCAACGGGTAACAAACACCACCGTGGTGGCGTGGGCGCGCCCCTGAGCAACGTCGACTTTATGTTTTACGACGGCTATCTGGGTGACGATGTTGATACTTTGGCCATTATGGACAAACTGCTATCGGACAGCTCTTCCGGTGTTGAACTACCTGCGGCAGTCATTGTGGAAGCGGTTCAGGGCGAAGGTGGCCTGAATGCGGCTCGTGCTGAGTGGCTGAAAGGCTTGGAAGCTCTGTGTAAAAAGCACGATATGTTGCTGATTCTTGATGATATCCAGGCAGGCAATGGTCGCACAGGTGAATTCTTCAGCTTTGAGTTTGCGGGTATCAAGCCGGATATCGTCACTGTTTCCAAGTCTTTGAGTGGCTACGGCCTGCCGATGGCACTTGTGCTGCTCAAGCCGGAACTGGACATTTGGGACTCAGGTGAGCATAACGGTACCTTCCGTGGTAACAATATGGCGTTCATTACTGCCCGTACGGCCGTAGAAACCTATTGGAAAGACGATGAGTTCGCCAACAGTGTCAAAGAAAAGACACAGGTTCTGGGTGATGCGCTGAAGGCTATTTGCGATAAGTACCCGGGTCAGTTCAAAATGAAGGGACGCGGTTTGATGCGGGGCATTGAAGCCACTCATGCTGATGTCACCGGCCCGATTACCAAACGTGCCTTTGAGCATGGGTTGATTATCGAGACCAGTGGTCCGAATGATGAAGTTATTAAATGCCTGATGCCGCTTACAACCAGCAAGGAAGACCTGAAACTGGGTGCAGAGCTGCTGGCAAAGAGTGTGGATGAAATTATGCAGGAAGGAATCAGCGAGGCGTCGTAAGGCGCCGCAATTTTCAGGACATTCATTCTGCAGGGTAGCCAGGATAGAACTATGACTAGTCAATTACATACCGTCGAGAAAATCGGCGGTACTTCAATGAGTAACTACGAAGCCGTGCGCGACAACATCATTGTTGCGGACCGTAGTAAGGAAGATCTCTACCAGCGAATTTTTGTGGTCTCCGCTTATGGTGGCGTAACCAACGAGTTGCTGGAGCACAAGAAAACCGGTGAGCCAGGTGTATACGCGCTGTTTGCCGATGCGGAATCTGACTGGGCGTGGGGTGATGATCTTACGCAGTTGATCAAATTTATTACGGATATCAACGGTGAACTGTTTGAAGATCCTATGCTGAAGCAGCAGGCGGATCAGTTTATTACCGATCGTATTGAAGGCGTTCGCGGTTGCCTGATCGACCTTCAGCGTCTGTGCTCTTACGGCCAGTTTCAGCTTGAAGAACACTTGCTGACGGTTCGTGAAATGCTTGCGGGTATTGGGGAGGCGCACAGTGCGTTTAATACCACTCTGAAGCTTCAGCAGGAAGGTATCAATGCGCGTTTTGTGGACCTTACCGGCTGGCGCGATACCGAGCTGCTACCCTTGGATGAAAAGCTCAAGCAGGCATTCGATGTTGTAGATTTAAGCCGTGAACTGCCCATTGTGACCGGCTACGCCCAGTGTAAGGAAGGCTTGATGCGCACCTTCGATCGTGGCTACAGCGAGATGACGTTCAGCCGTGTGGCGGTTATGACCGACGCCCGCGAAGCGATCATTCACAAGGAATACCACCTAAGTTCGGCTGACCCCAATATTGTGGGTGCTGACAAAGTGGTTCCGTTAGGTCGCACCAATTACGACGTGGCAGATCAACTGGCAAACTTGGGTATGGAAGCCATCCATCCCCGTGCTGGTAAAGGCTTGCGTCAGGCTGAGATTCCTTTGCGCGTAATGAACACCTTCGAGCCGGAACATACCGGAACACTGATCACTGGCGATTATGTGAGTGAAAAGCCACAGGTCGAGATTATTGCGGGATCCAAGGGTGTGTTTGCTATTGAGGTGTTTGATCAGGACATGCAGGGAGAGCCTGGTTCTGACCGTCGTATTCTGGACATTCTGAGCCGTTTCAAAGTACGTTTTATGGCAAAGGATACCAACGCCAATACCATAACTCACTATGTAGATAGCACTCTCAAACACGTTAAGCGCGTGGTGAATGCGTTGAAGGATGAGTTCTCCAATGGAGAAATCAGTACCCGTAAAGTGGCTGTGGTTTCAGCGATTGGCAGTGATATTAAAATGCCGGGTATCCTAGCGCGCTCTGTGAAAGTTCTGGCTGATGAGAAAATCAACGTTCTGGCCGTGCATCAGTGTATGCGTCAGGTTGATATCCAATTCGTGGTTGATGAAGATAACTACGAGAAAGCGATTATTGCTTTGCATGGTGTTCTTGTTGAGCCTCACAATCATGGCTATGCGATTGTCGCAGCCTAGGCTGTCTAAGTTATAGAGTGACTGAGAGACGCAAACCCGAATAGATTCATTCGCCAGCTAGGGCGGCTGGCGATGAAGCAACTCAGGTGTGGGAACGTTCTGTCTGAATTTCACCGCCCCTTCCATTTTGCGAATGCTTGCCTTGGCAAGCTCGCCTTATTCACAAGCATGAAAACCTAGTGGAAAAGACTTTCCGGCTTTAGTGTTGCAGGAAGAACCAAGCGCCAACGGTGAGTTGGCAAGTTACGGCTACCAGAGTTAAAACCAAGCGCAGGCGTAGGTACCAAGCAGGCCAGTACACCCGCATCCAGCGCGCATCGGTAATGTAAAGGGCAAGGTAGGCTAGGGTATAGAGCACGATCTGCGCTGCCGTACTCAACAGCAGTCCAACGCCAGCGGCGACGAAAAACACTTGGCTGAGTAACATAGTTACCAGCGGCGATAGAGGGTAGCAGCGGTTGTCCAACTGCATTGCGATGGGCCAGTAAACACCTGCCATAAACGCAAGAATGCCTGCACTGTAGAGATAGAAATAACCCAGCATGGCCACGCTGTATTGCGGCATCACGATAAGAACAACCACGCAGGTAATAAAGGGAATCAATCCTGCTATCCCTACCAGAACGGCAAGTCTCGCAACAGAAATCATGGTTTTTGTCCCTGAGTACGCTGGGTCTGAACGCAGATACGTAAGGGCTCTATGGCGGCAGGCTCCATACCAATCATTTCATGGTAAGCAGAGGGGTGAACAACGTGAGACTCCTTGATGCTAAGATCACTAAGGGCCTCTTGAAGCTGCCAAGCGCTTCGGAAAAGGCGTGTAACGCCCTTTTGGTCAGACAACAAAAGTTGCTGATCTCCGACACTTAGCCGAGCCATGTACTGCTGACCTTCAATGGAAATAATTTCAAGCAGATCTACGACCTGCTTTGGCTGGCTAGTAAGTTGTTCTAGCGTAACTCTCACGGCGAAACTCCGGGAAACCTGATTCCCCAGAACTTACGAGCCGGTGATCATTTAAGATCATTAGTCGAGCGAGCGGCATTGGGCGTGCTGTGGGCAGTAAATCATGTGGTCGTTAACCATGCCGGTTGCCTGCATAAATGCATAGACAATGGTGGGGCCAACAAAGGTAAAGCCAGCGCGTTTGAGCGCTTTGGACATGGCTTCGGATTCCGGGGTTGTCACTGGTACTTCATCAAAACTGCGCCAACTATTTTGGATAGGACTATTTCCTACAAACGACCATAGAAACTGGGAAAATTCTATGCCCTTTTCCTGTAGGTCCAAAAAACCCCTCGCGTTTTTAATGATCGAACGTACCTTCAGTTTGTTACGCACAATGCCCGGGTTTGCTAAAAGTTCAGCGACTTTGGCATCGCTGTACTGAACAATCTTCTCCGGATTGAAGTGATCATAGGCGGCACGGTAGGTTTCTTGTTTGCGCAAAATGGTAATCCAGCTCAGGCCCGCCTGTTGGCCATCCAAACATAGCTTTTCAAACAGCGCTAGGCTGTTGTATTCGGGGCGGCCCCAAACGGTATCGTGGTAGTGCACATACAGTGGATCATCACCGCACCAGGAGCAGCGAGCATTGGTATCCAGCGCGGAGGAGATTTCGTTCGGGGTGGAAGAAGCGGGCATGCGTGGCTCCCGGCCGTGGGTTTAGCGCTTAGCGCGGATTCGGTGGCGGAACATAGGCTCCCAGTGTGTGTCCAATGCCTGTGCCGCACAAAGACTGTAATTCTCAGTGGGCGGTTCCAGAAGAGTAATAGCCGGCCATGTGGCGTCTTGGGCAACGCTGGTTTGTCTGCATACCAGTGTGCATATAAAACCTTCTGAGTAAAAGGCACACGCCTGCCAGTGATCGTCTGGCTGATCACCGTAGAGCTCGAAGTTTCTGCGCACTTCCAGAGTTTGCAGGTTGCCTGCAATGCCCCGCCCGGTGGCCTTCAGCCACGCTTCTTTCAACGTCCAAACCTGTAGGAACACATGGGGATCGTCTTCCTGAAACAGCCATTCCTGCTCAATGGGGGAGAACCAGCGCTTAACCACTTTCTGCCATTGGGGGTGGCGCTTGCTGGGCTCAATATCTATGCCCAGTGCTGAGCCATATTGCGTGCTGCAAGCTGCTAACCCATGGCTATGGCTGAGCGAGAGGTGCCAGCCTGCGGGGCTGGCTGAGGCTATTGCGCGCCCCTCCACTGGCCAGCAGTGTTCAGGGTTGGCAGAGCAGGCTTTGCTTAGCGTTTGGCGTATCAACCAACGGCTGGTGAGAAACTCTGCCGCACAGTCTCCCTCCAGTTCGGCAAACCTCTCGTTCTCACGGGCAGTTAGCCAGTCAGGAGCGAGCTTGGGCACTTGCCCGGTTTGGTGGCACAGCGTAATAATTGGGTTGTGTAGCACGCCGCCGGAATCAGGGTTGGAGTCGTTGAATAAGCCAGCCATCGCCTTCCCTTACGTACTCAAATCGATCGTGAAGGCGGCTGGGACGTCCCTGCCAGAATTCGATGCGCTCTGGTACAACGCGGTAACCACCCCAAAAGCCGGGCAGTGGCACCTCACCTTCACTGAATTTGCGTTTCATTTCTGCCACTTTTTGCTCAAGCAATCCCCGGGAGTTGATGGCTTTGCTTTGCTCTGACACCCAGGCGCCTATCTGACTGCCCCTTGGGCGTGAGGCAAAGTATTTAAGGGATTCAGTCTTGCTGACCTTTTCGACCCGGCCCTGAACGCGTACCTGACGGTTCAGGCCAATCCAGGGGAACAGCAGGGCGGCATTCGGGTTTTCCGCAATCTCGTGGGCTTTGCGGCTTTCGTAATTGGTGTAAAAAACAAACCCGCGCTCATCAAAGTATTTCAGCAACACCGTGCGCAAATCAGGCATGTTGTTGGCGCCGGTTGTAGCCAGGGACATGGCGTTGGGCTCAAGAATACCGGCTTCGCGGGCGTTCCCGAACCAAATTTCGAACTGCTGAACCGGGTCGTTGCTCAAAGCATCGCGATCCAGACCTTCACTTTCAAAGTCGCGACGCATATCGCCAATGTCCATAAACGCCTACCCTCGTGTGCTGACAACTCAAAAGCCGTGGAAGAAAGAGACTATTAATCGCATGTGATACGAGCCCTCAGGATATAGAGTTCAGTTTGCCGTGTCAGCGGTTGCTGCACCGTGGCTGACAAACTGGTGCCTGCACGACTATCCTTGTGAAAGTAATGTTGTTTGGATTCCACCACCCGAAAGGAGAAAAAAGTGGCTGAAAGCCGTCAGCGCAGTCGTCTTCCCAGAAATCTGGTTATCGGCGTGCTCGTACTCATCCTGCTCTACAGTCTGGCCGGTTTTTTGTTGTTGCCCTGGTGGTTAAAGCGCGCCTTGCCCAACCAACTGGAGCAGCAGATGGGGTGGCAGGCCAATGTTGACTCCATTCACAGCAATCCTTTTGCGCTCAGCATCGAAGCTCTGAGCCTGTCGGCACAAGATAGCGGCAACGAACGAGTTGTGGGTTTTGATCGCTTGTACATAAACCTGAATTTTTTTGACCTTATTCGCGGCGTTGTCGGCTTTGAGACTATCGAGCTAGATGAACCATTCATTCGTTTGGATTTACTTGAAGATTACAGTGTGAATTTTGCACGAGACTTTCAAGCGGCTCGCGCAGGCCAAACTGACCAAACGGCCGAGCCTGAGGGGGCTGGGACATTGCCGCCTCTATACCTTCAGCAATTCGCTATAAACGGTGGCGAACTGTTATTTCGGGATTTCACGCAGCCAGACATGGCAGAGTTCCAGATTACGCCGTTGGATCTAAAACTGACGGATTTGGCCACCTGGCAACGGGATGATCGCAGTAGTGACTATCAACTGCTGGCGGCTATGGGTGATCAAACCATTGAATGGCAAGGCAACCTCAGCGTTACACCGCTTTACTCCAGCGGAAATCTCGCGATTTCCGGCGTTGACCACAAAACACTTGGGCACTTTCTTGCACCCTACCTACCCTACGGCTTGCAGGGAGGTAAGGTATCCGTAAGTTCCAACTATGAGCTTCAGGCAAGCGACTCTCTGCACCTCACCACCAACAGCGGCAGGGTTTCAGTTGATGATCTGGCCCTCGCTCTAGATAAACAAAGCGAACAGGCCCGACTGAACACAGCCTCGATAGCCATCGAGGATATAGGGTTTGATCTCCGCGCCCGTGAAGCCACCGTTGGCCCGATTACCCTGAAACAACCTGATATCGCCCTCGCCCGCCGCAAATCTGGAGAGATTGACTGGATCGCAGCCTTGGCTGACTTTGCCAAAAATCAGGAGACGAACAGCGAGGACAATGGAGTGAGCTCCGAGGCGCCGTTACAGGCAGAAACTCAGCAGCCTTTTCGTTGGTCCTTTGCGAGTATCGATATGTCTGATGGCCGTGTGGTTTGGCAGGATCAGCAGCCGAGCTCGCCAGCAGAGCTGGTGCTGGAGCAACTATCATTTTCGCTCGGCAGTATTAATAGTGAAATGGAAGATCAGGTGTCCTACCAGATGCAGGCAGTTCTGGCAGCCGGTGGCCGGCTTTCACTCAATGGCCAGCTA
The DNA here is from genome assembly GCF_018860765.1 of Marinobacter salexigens. Lineage (GTDB taxonomy): Bacteria > Pseudomonadota > Gammaproteobacteria > Pseudomonadales > Oleiphilaceae > Marinobacter > Marinobacter salexigens_A. The sequence goes on along the minus strand of NZ_JAHKPV010000001.1, from coordinate 433,063 downwards.
ACCCCCCAGCCATTTGCCTTGGAAGCCGCGATCTCCGGCTCAGACATTCTTTTGGCAGCGTTTGAACCCTATCTACAGGAGTCTGCCAACCTCGCAATTGCAGGCGGCACGCTGGGGCTGGATGGGAATCTGGACTTGGATGGCCAGCAGGAACCCTTAACCGGCACGTTCAGCGGGACGGCCGAGGTTTCCGGGTTGAACCTGCAACTGCCGGGCAGTAACGACCGGTTGGTGTCATGGCAAACGCTGCGACTTTCACCCATTGAGTACAATGTGCACCCGGCTAGGTTGGAGATAGGCACGGTTACACTGGCGCAACCGGGTATCAATCTGGTGCGCAATACAACGGGTGTGCACAACTTGGAGCAGATTATGTTGCCGCCTGCGGCTGATGATGCCAACACCGTGTCGAAAGAAAGCTCTGATGAAGAAGCTCAGTTCATCTTGCGCATCGGTCAGTTAATGATTGAGCAAGGCGAGCTCGATTATACCGACAGGACACTAGAGCCAGCCTTTTCAACCTCTCTCGATCAGCTCAATGGCTCGGTTATAGGCTTGAGTAACGTATCGCCGCAACAAGGCAAAGTCTCCCTGAACGGACGTATAGGTGGCAGTGCCAGCGTTGAATTTGACGGCACGATTGGAGCTTTGGGCACGGACGAAACCAGTAACCTCAAGTTGACGATGGAAGACCTCTCATTACCCGCGCTTTCACCCTATTTGGGACGGTATCTGGGGTATGGCATCGACAGCGGCAAGCTGGGTTTGGATCTTGATTATGAGATTACCGGTAGCCAGATAAACGCCTCAAACCGAGTAATTATGGATCGCCTCGGCTTAGGGCGAGCCATTGCAAGCGAAGAAGCCGTTAATGCACCTGTAAAGCTCGGGTTGGCATTGCTCAGGGATAGTAATGGAGTGATTGAAGTGAATCTGCCCATCAGCGGCGATATGGCGAGCCCGGAATTCAACATTGGCCAAGTGGTTATGCGAACGTTTGTTAACCTGTTGGCTAAGGCAGCCACATCTCCGTTCAGTATGCTTGGCTCCATTGCCGACCTAGCGGGTTTAACTGGCGAAGAACTAGGCCAGATAGGTTTTGAACCGGGCACCGCTAAGCTTGCTCCGGGCGAAGCGGAGAAGTTGACGACTTTGGCTAAAGTCCTGCTTGATCGCCCGGATCTGTTGCTTAACATTCGCGGAGGCGTCTCACCTTCTGAAGACGGGCTGGTACTTTTGCGTGATGAGCTGGCAGCGAGCCAAGATGCAGAGCTAAGCGATGAGACTTGGCAAGAGGCCAAGGAAGCTTATTTGGCCGGAGAACGAGCATTGGCGCCGGAGTTGCTGAATAACCTAGCCAATGCCCGGGCCTCGGCGCTTGAGGCACTGCTGCGAGATACCCACGGAGTGCCAGCTAACCAGCTGTTTTTGCTCGACCCCTCCCGAAATGCGGCGGTGTCGGATACTGGCAATATAATCGTCGTATTTACGCTGGACGCCCGTTAAGGCGTCCATAAGTCATCCAATGCTATGCAAAAGGAATAAGGCGTGCCCAAGGCCAGTAGTCATTTTTTTGCTTATGTTTCCCGTTTGCGCTGGATTAAGCGTTGGGGGTTGATGCGCAACGCCATTGAAGAAAACGTAGCAACTCACTCCTGGGAAGTGGCCACGCTGGCCCACGCGCTAGCGCTCATCCGAAATCGCCACTTCGGTGGAAAGGTGAATGCCGACAGGATTGCCGCCGCCGCGCTCTACCACGACGCAACGGAAGTGATAACAGGCGATATGCCTACCCCTGTGAAGTACCACTCCAAGGTTATGCGCGAGGCATTTGGCGATATTGAACACAAAGCGGAGGCTGAACTACTGGCACTGCTACCGGGCGACCTGCGCGAGGATTTTGCGCCTTACCTTCAGGAATTCCAACTGCCTGCAGAGGATCGAGAACTGATCAAAGCAGCGGACCGCTTATCGGCCTGGTTAAAATGCCAAGCAGAAGTACGTGCGGGAAACCGGGAGTTTGAGCCAGCTGAGAAACAGATCCGGCAAAGGCTTGCGCAAGAAGGTTTACCTGAGGTGACTTACTTTATGAAGGTGTTTGCACCGAGTTATGAGGAACCTCTGGATAATCTGTTGGGTTGATGTTCATTGAGCAATTAGGCCTATAGAACAAACGTGATACAAAGAGCTTCCTATTTCGCCCCCGGAATGGCCATTGCCTACGGCCATTCGATTGATGCCGAACCGCATAAGCATCCCTTGTGGCAGGTCTGCCTGCCGAGTGCAGACAGTTTGTTGAATGAGCAGTCGCTAAAAGGTGGGGCTGTGATCAAGCCCAATGAAATACATCAACTGAGCATGCCAAATGGCTGGGTAATACTGGCCGAGCCAGAAAGCCTGTTGGGTGAGGCTATAAGTGAGTTACCCATGCGGTTGCCATTCGTGAACGCAGATGCCCGACTAGAGATACTTTTCGAGCAACTTGGGGAATTTCCCGAACTGGTGAGCGCAATGAAGAACAACCCATATCATTGTCGTGATGAGCGGCTCGCTAGATTGCTTGAGCGTTTAAATCGGTGTTTTGGTGTTGACTGTATGAAGCCTGAAGCATGGCGAGCAAAAGAGGTCGCTGAGTGGTTGGCACTGTCTGAGAGTCGGTTTTTACATGTGGTGAAAGCGGAGTTGGGCATTGCGTGGCGACCTTACCTATTGTGGCGGCGGCTGATATGCGCCATTGAGACGATTAAACGTGGCAAAAGCGCTACTGAAGCGGCACATTTAGCTGGCTTTAGTGACAGTGCTCACCTCAGCAGAACGATAAAAAGTACGTTTGGAATGACAGGGACCCAGTTGTTGAGCAGCTTTCAAGATTTAAATTAGCCAGTTTATTCAATTTCAATACTCGATTGATCGCTATGGTGCTCCTAACCCATAGGAGGTCAGTATGAATGTTCGATATACAGCTGAAACAGCGATTCTCAATTACAGCCACGCCAGTATTCAACACTTGATCGATAGACAGGGCTGGCGAAGCTTGTCCCGTAAGCAAGCTGTGAAAAGCATCTATTATTTTGTGCGGGATGAAATAAAGTTTGGATATAACCGCGATGATTCCATTTCTGCGAGTGACGTTTTAGCCAACGGCTATGGGCAGTGCAATACTAAAGGTACGCTGTTTATGGCTTTGTTGCGTGCTCTGGACATCCCATGTCGCTTCCATGGATTTACCATTTTCAATGCACTACAGAGTGGAGCGATCCCAGCATATCTTATGCCCTTCGCCCCGAAGCGCATCCTGCACAGTTGGGTAGAAGTTCTGCTGGACGGCGAATGGTTGAACGTCGAAGGGTTCATCATCGATCAAGTTTTTTTAGCTAAGATTCAACAAGCTTTTCCGAACCGGACAAGTTTTAGCGGCTACGGTATTTCTGTGCCGTGCCTGCAGAAGCCCAGCAATGAGTTTGATGGAAACGATACCTACATTCAGGCAGAGGGTATTGCCGACGACTTTGGGGTTTTTGACAACCCCGATGAGTTCTACAGCAAGCATGGCAGCAATTTGCGCGGGCTAAAAAAGGTCCTCTATCGCTATGTGCTAAGACATCTGATGAATGTGAACGTACAGCGGATACGCAATAATGGCTTGAAGTTAAAAGGATGAAGCAGTTGATTGCTGTCTGGATTTATTTGGATACTGGAGTTGGTATACCTGCCAGACGTGAGTCAGGCAGGTATATCATGGACATGCGACGTTCAGTTAAGCGTTGCCCGCTCCGCCAACCAATCCACCACGCAAGCCATCCCGCTGCAGTGATTGGCGAACCGCGTCTTCCGGGCTGCCAGCCAGTTCCCGGAACATGCCCATGGAGCCCAGTAGAGCTGAAGACTCGTAGGGCACAAACACCCGCTCGCCGTCTTTTGCCATGTTTGGCAGTACCTTGATGTAGCTCTGCCCTAACAAATAGCCGATAACCGTTTGCTTGTTGTCTTCAGAGTCGCCCATGGCGCTCAGTACCAAACGGATAGACTCCTGCTCACCTTGAGCGCGCAGGATGGCAGATTCCTTGTCGCCTTGAGCGTTGAGAATGGCGGACTCGCGCTGGCCTTGTGCCATGGCGATGGCTGCCGACTTTTCACCTTCCGCTTCAGTAACTGTGGCACGGCGCTTACGTTCTGCTGCCATTTGCAGGCGCATGGCCTCTTCCACTTCTTCCGGCATGCTGATGTCTTGAACTTCGACCCGCGTCAGCTTTACGCCCCACTTGGACGCAGGCTCTTCCATCTCGGCCTGAATGGCATTGTTCACTTCAGAGCGGGATTCAAACAGTTTGTCCAGCTCCATCTTGCCTACCACCGAACGCAAGGTGGTTTTGGCTAATACTTCAACGGCCTGGCTCATGTTCGCCACTTCGTAAACAGCGCGGCGGGGATCAATGATCTGGTAGTAGAGAGCACCATTGATTTTTACCGTTACGTTATCGGTGGTTACAACAGGCTGACCAGGGAAGTCCATTACCGTTTCCCGGCGGTCGATGCGGACTTCATCGGTGGTCATCGGATGGTATTCCTCGCCCATGCGCACGTAGCGAATCATGGTGATGGGGCGGGGCCGTTCGACGAATGGAATGATGATGTTCACGCCGCTTTCCAGAACGCGGTTAAACGACCCCAAACGTTCAATAACCATAACTTCCGACTGCCGAACGATCACCAAGCCTTTGGCGATAACAAAAATGCCGATGGCGACAACAATCAGGCTGATGATCAGCCCCGGTGTGATATAGGATTCCATGCTTACTGTTCCTTGTGTGTAGCGGTTTGGACAATGGCTGTTGTGCCATCAAACTTTTTGAAAATAACGTCGGTTCCCTCAGGAAAGTCGGTGGCGCCGGTCTTTTCGTCTTTTAAGCGATAAAAGTCGCCGTTGACCTTAATACCCGTGGCACCATCAAAATCCCTTTTCAGGGTGCGGTAGCGTAGGCCCTGCTCGACGCCTGTGCCGGTGGTTCCGTAGGCCACTCCCTTGGGGGAGAAGCGTGGGCGAATCCAACGGATGGCGATGGGAACCAACAGGCCTGAGAACACACCCATGCCAACCAGTTGCCATTCGAACGACATGCCAACGAACGCCAGAGCGGCGGTTAAAGCAGCTGCAACAGCCAGCGCCAGCAGCAAAAATATGCCATTGGCCAGCTCAGCCAAACCCAGCGCTAGGGCTAGAATTAGCCAAAAATGTGTAAGACTCCATTCCATACAGAAGATCCGCAGGTTCAGGGTTTAAGAAACCCGGAAGACTGAACTCCCGGTTGATGAATTGTACCCAAAAGTGAGAGCTGAGTCCGAGTGGCCCGGGCGTCGTGCAAGTCATTAATTCAGAGCCATAGGCTGATCAGCGGCAGTTGTTAGAGTATCTTCTTTAATCAGAACAACACACAACAAGAGATCAATACCCATGAAAGATCTGAAAAACAAAGTCGCAGTCGTCACCGGAGCAGGTTCCGGAATCGGGCGAGCACTCGCCAAAGCGTTGGCGGCGCGGGGCTGCCGGCTGGCGTTATCGGATGTTAACGAGGAAGGGCTGGCCGAAACGGCTGCAGGCATTACTGGCACGCCAGTTAGAACTTATCATTTGGACGTAAGCGACAGGGATGCCATTTACGCCCATGCTGCAGAAGTAGTAAAAGATTTTGGTCAGGTCAACCTGATCATCAACAACGCAGGCGTTGCGCTTTCAGCAACGGTGAGAGAGATGAGTGACGAGGACTTCGCCTGGATTATGGATATCGATTTTTGGGGCGTTGCTCACGGCACCCGAGCTTTCCTGCCCCACCTAATTGAGTCTGGTGATGGACATGTAGTGAATATATCCAGTGTATTTGGCCTAATCGGTGTGCCCACGCAAAGTGCCTATAATGCAGCCAAGTTTGCAGTTCGCGGATTCACAGAATCCCTGCGCCAAGAAATGAAGCTGGAAAAACAGCCGGTTGCCGTCAGTTGCGTACACCCGGGCGGTATCCGCACCAACATTGCCAACTCGGCGCGCATGAGTAAGCCCAAGAGTGCGGAAGAGCTGCGCACTAGTTTTGATAAACTGGCGATGACCACGCCGGAAAAAGCGGCTGAAACAATTGTGAAAGGCATTCTCAAAAACGAGTCCCGCATTCTTGTAGGGTCCGACGCTTGGGGAATCGATGCCATTAACCGCTTGCTGGGTTCGGCCTATCAGCCGTTGGTAGAGCGCTTCGCCGGTAAGAGTTTGTATCGTTAACCCGCTTTAATAACGCAAGGAACTGCCTCGCTCTATGTGTGAACTGCTGGCTATGAGTGCCAATACACCCACCGATCTCTGCTTCAGCTTTACCGGGCTGACTCGTAGAGGCGGCGACACTGGTCCCCACAAGGATGGCTGGGGAGTGGCATTTTATGAGGGTAGGGGTGTGCGGGCGTTCCACGATGTGGATGCCAGCGCTAACTCCCGGCTTGCGAAAGTGGTTCAGACCCACCCGATCAAAAGCGAAGTGGCTATTTGCCACATTCGTCAGGCAAATGTAGGCGAAATTTGCTTGGCGAATACCCATCCGTTCATGCGCGAACTCTGGGGCCGTTACTGGGTGTTTGCCCACAACGGCCAGCTTTCCGAGTTCCAGTCTTCACCGGGGTTTTACGAGCCGGTTGGTGGCACCGATAGCGAGGCGTTGTTCTGCGAAATCCTCAACCATTTGCGTAGCCATAGTGACAGGAATGACCCGGCCGAGGCGGTCACGAAACAATTGGTGGAACTTTCGAAGACGTTCGCAGGACAGGGTGTTTTCAATCTTTTGCTGAGCAACGGCGACTGGTTGTTCACCTACTGCACCACCAAAATGGCCAGCATTACCCGCCGTGCGCCTTTTGGTCCCGCAAGGCTGAAAGATGCCGACGTGATTGTGGATTTTGAATCTGAAACCACGCCAAACGATATCGTCAGCGTTATCGTAACCGAGCCGCTGACCAGCGATGAGGAATGGGATATCTACCAGCCCGGTGAGTGGCGGTTGTGGCGCAAGGGTATTGTCGAAGCCAAAGGTATTGCGATGAATAAACAGAAGGGTTCGACTGCGAGCTAAGCAGGCCAGCGTTGTTTTTGCTGGCCTGTTGTGTTGCGTAATCACTGTAGGGTTTTGCGATTCCCGTTCTGGTACTCCGGTGCGATGTATGCCTGAATCTCAGCCTTGAACCGCGCAATCAGCTCGCTGTTGTCATTGTCCCAAGGGTGGTAGCCCGGTTTGAAGTAACCAAACCAGGTAGGTATTAGGGTTGAGAAAGTACCGTTCTTGCCCCACATGCGCCACAAGCTCTTGCCAGTATCGGTAATCGAGAAACCCTTGGTGTCATTCGCCACCATGCGACCTGTGAAATACGAAGCCACCACACCCAGAGCGGCCGTGCTTAAGACCAGATAAAAGGTTCGTTCGGCATAGGTGCCGCCAACCTGCTGGAACACATCGTAAGCCACTGCTTTGTGCTCGGTTTCTTCAACAGCATGCCATGCCCAGAGCGGGCGCATGGTCTCATGCATGCCCTCACGCACATCGTCGCGCTCCAAAAGCATATCCGCCATCATGGCGGTTATGTGCTCAAGGGCGCAGGTAATGGCCAGTTGATGGCGCTTTGGTAACAGTTTGGCGACATTCAGAACGACGTTCAGTTGCTTTTCCATGTCGTCTACCGGCATTCCGCGATCCCGTACATGCTGGTTCATGGCCATATGCTCCAGTGAGTGCATGGCTTCTTGGCCAATAAAGCCCCGTACTTCGGCTTTCAACTTCGGATCGTCAATGTCATCCCGGAAGGCACGGACAGCATCCACAAAGAACTGTTCCCCCTGTGGAAAGAGCACCGAAAGTGCATTCATTAGATGGCTAAAAAAGGGGCTCTCCTCCATCCAATACTGTGGAACCTGCTCATCAAACTCAAAACCCATGCGTTGGGCTTTGATATCGACGTTGTCTGGCGTTTTTGATGCTCGGTTGTCTAAGGTAATTTGGTTTGGGGCGGTTTTAGTACTCAGCATGGGTCTACTCCTCACATGGGCTGATGTCATGTAGCCAGTGTGTTGGAGTCGACGGTTGGGGTGAATGCGAAAGCGGGCCGCTCACCATTCAAAATAGGACAGGTAGGAGAAAGTGGCGTGAAGTTGGCCAGCGCGACGCTGTCTGGTGTGCAATCTCTCCCACTGTGATGATTGCTGGCTTCTGCTAGAGTCTTTAAGAAGCTTCACTCAAGCAGCACTCAAGCAAGAACAGGGCACTCTATGGCGATTTCCGGGTCGGAAAAAGAACGGCAAATGCTGGGACTCTTCCTAGTGCCTGGCGTGTACATGCGGGTGTTGGCCAAAACCGTACAGCAGCTTGGCCATAACGATCGCCAGCTATATGAAGGCCTTAACGTTAATGCTGAAGAACTAAAAGCCAACGATAGCCGCGTGTTTGTTACCGATGCCATGGTTATGGCCGAGCGCGCACTGAAACTCGCTGGCAAAGACGGGCTGAGTTTCATGCTGGCCAGAGAACTGCGGGTAACCATTCACGGCACCCTTGGGTTTGCTGCATTAACCAGCCCTACGTTTGCTGGAGCGCTGGACTCCGTTCGCCGCTACCTGCAGCTACGAGCGCCCTTTTTGAGCATGAGCCAGTCAGAAACTGGTGAGCACGTACTGGTGAAGCTCTGCACCGAGTTCGACGTGCCAAGCCTCTCCCCGTTTCTGGCAGAAACCGTCAGCGCCACACTGGTCATGCTTACTGAACAGCTATTGGACCGTAGCGATGCTGAAAAACGCGGATTTGCCCTTGATCACGGCAAGCTTCCCGGCGTAAACGTTCGCCTTAGCGGCGCAGAGCCTGCCTATTACCGCCAGTTTGCAGATCAGTTGCCGGTCAAATTTCAGTATGACCAGCCTGATGAGATGCTGGTGTTCCCGAAAACACTGCTGGATGTGCGCATGCGCTTGGCCGACGCAGACGCTTCCCGTCTGGCCAGAGATGAGTGTGAATTTGAATTACAGAAGGCCCTCAAGGACCAAGGCGACCTTGCCATGGCCGTGCGCAACATGCTGCGAATGATGCCCGGCCCGCTGCCTTCGCTTGAAGCCATGGCGGAACGCTTTTGCGTCTCCTCCAGAACACTAAAGAGACGGTTGGCGGAACGAGAAACCAGTTACCGTGAAATTGTAGAATCCGTGCTCAAAGACCGCGCCATTCAGCTATTACGCTACACCAACCAATCCGTGAGCGAAATCGCCTACGAACTGGGCTACGCCGATCTCTCCAACTTCAGCCGCGCGTTCAAAAAGTGGACCGGAAAATCTGCCAGCGAATTCCGAGAAGACGGCCCCGATCCGGCCCCGGAGTTAGGGCCTTAATAGTGCCAAAAACCGTTTGCCTCTGGATTTATTGCAAGAGTTAAAAGGACGGAGGGTGGCGTATATTCTC
>NZ_JAHKPV010000001.1:408034-423585 GCF_018860765.1 Marinobacter salexigens | reverse complement strand
GAGAATATACGCCACCCTCCGGCCCGGCACTAAGGTTTCAGACCTTGTGGAATGACATAAATAACCCCATATACGGCTATAGCCAACCCTTATCACCGGAGCAACCATGATCACCCGACCAGACACCCACAGCAAACTGCTAGGATACCTTCTCTGGATCTTCGGCTTTCTAGGTTCCCACCGTTTCTACTACGGCAAACCAATTACCGGAACCATCTGGTTCTTCACGTTCGGATTCTTCCTAATCGGCTGGATAATCGACTTTTTCCTCATTCCCTCCATGGACGAACAAGCCGACCACCGCTTCCGCGAGGGCGAGATAAATTACAGCGTCGGCTGGCTTCTACTCACCTTCACCGGCGTGTTTGGCTTACACCGCATGTACATGGGTAAATGGATCACAGGGATTATCTACCTGCTGACCGGCGGCCTCTTCCTGATTGGGCTGCTATACGACTTCTGGACATTGAACGACCAGATTTCAGAGCGAAACGGGGAAGTGACATTTAACTGACAAGTGCCTGTTCAAGCTCCACCAGACCGTCCTCCAGATAGTCCAACATCCGCTGGAGGCTCGGTAGCGTGCGGCGGCAGCCGATCAAGCCAAACTCCACCTGATCGTTATAGCTGGTCAGAGTCATATTCAGGGCCAAACGGTCCATGGCGATGGAGACGGGATACATACCCTCAAGCTTGGCGCCGTTCCAGTAACAGGCCTCTTTTGGCCCCGGCACGTTGGAAATCACCACATTGAACGTCTGCCATTTCGGCGCCATGCCAGTTAGCAGGTTAAAGGCCGCTGGCGCTAAAGTTAGTGCGGTGTAGTTAAGGATCTCCTCGGGCGACATATGGGCGTAGCGATCTTTCCCCTCTTGCATACTTTGGTGGATTTTCCGTAAGCGCGTGCCAGCGTCGCTCTCGTCCGTATGCAAATTGGCCAGAATAACCCCCACCTGATTGCCTTCGGCTTGCTGACCCTCTGACTTGCTGCCGTCAGGCTTTTGGTACTTGCGCAAGGAAACCGGAACCATCGCGATCAAGGGTTTGTCGGGCAGAGCGTCCAAATTCATAAGATAGGTGCGTAACGCACTAGCGCACATCGCCGTGACCACATCGTTCACGGTGGTGTGATAGGCATGGCACACTGCTTTGATGCGTTTCAAACAGTAGGATTGAGCCGCAAACCGGCGGGAACCGGTGATTTTTCGGTTCAGAATGCTGCGTGGTGCGTGGAAAATGGAGTTGTAGGCAGGATCTTTGCGCGCCGCCGTCACAGTGCGCAGTAGTTCCCGTGCTACGGTCGGCACCGTGCCTAACTGTTTTCCTGATGCGCCCAACAAGTGGCCAATACTGTGCCAGAGAGACGGTTCGCTTCTATCCACTTTTTGCCCCGCCCTCACGGATAGGTCCCACACTGGCGGCATGTTGCGTTTAGAAGGGTCTGTCGACAGCATTCTTTGAGTCATTCGCATGGCGGAAACGCCATCCACCAAGGAATGGTGCACCTTGATGTAAACCGCAAACTGTCTCTCGCTCAACCCCTCGATCAAATGAAACTCCCACAACGGCCGTTCCCGATCCATTAAGTGAGAATGCTCGGCAGAAACAAACGCAAGCAGCTCACGGATACGGCCCGGGGTAGGTAGCGCTTCAAACCGGAAGTGGTGCTCCAGATCGAGATGAACATCATGAACCCACACAGGTTGCGCCAAACGGCTGTCCAACCGCTGATTGAACGGCGCGGTTACGTCCGTATCGTTTCGAAGCTGCTCCGCAAGCTTGGACACATAATCGTCGGGCGCATCTTCTGGAAATGAAAAAATCTGCAGCCCGCCCACGTGCATGGGTTGCTGGCGCTTTTCAAGCCAGAGAAAAAGCTGGTCGGTAGGGCTCAGAGGCTTCACGGGCGGGCTCCTTTTTATGATTGTTTAGCTGATCTTACATCAGGTTGCCCGCGAGTGATTGGCCTTTGGTAGCTGCCGTCCCGTCAATATCGTGTGTTTGAACCTTCCTCAGGGTTAGGCTGCGACAGCCTCTTGCTGTGTTTCTCTTGTTTCCAAAAGGATCCGGTTTCCATCGAGAAGCACGGAGTAGGTTTTGACCCTAACCGATTCATCTTCTAAACAGACACCGGTTTTTAGGTTGAAGTGTTGTTTGTATAACGGAGAGGCGACGATCGGTTCTCCCCCTAAATCCCCAGTGATGCCGCGAGCCAGAACATTCGCGCCGCTGAACGGATCTTTATGGCTGATCGCAACGAGCGCTGGCAACCGGTGCGGCAGATAAAACACCGCCACCGGACCCTCTTCCGTCCAGACAGCAATACCCGACTCCGGCACCAGGTCATCAACGGTACAAATGGTGTTCCAACAAGTACGAGTTTTCATCTGTATTCTCCTCAGCTTTTCGATAGTTGTGTTCTCGCATCCAAACAAACAGGTTAAGCGGGCACTGGGGCGGGCCGCCTCTGTCCCCGCTCAGTCGTCCACTGCTGCACAGGATCTTTTTGCTCCGGTAGGTTCACAAACTCACGGAACCGCTTGCGCTTCTCAGGATCTTTTACAGCCGTTTGCCACTCACACTGGTAGGTATCTGCAATACTGTTCATGTGCTCCTCAAGCTCGGCACAAATACGCAGGCTGTCTTCAAGCACCACCTGTTTCAGATAATCCAGGCCGCCCTCCAGATTCTCCATCCAGACACTCGTTCGCTGCAGCCGGTCGGCCGTGCGCACATAGAACATCACCACCCTATCAATGGTGCGGATCAGCTCCTCATCAGATAGATCGGTTGCAAACAGATCGGCGTGCCGCGGGCGCATGCCGCCATTACCGCAGACATACAGGTTCCACCCATTCTCAGTAGCGATCACGCCAAAATCCTTACTCTGAGCTTCGGCGCATTCCCGCGTGCAACCAGACACAGCCATCTTTACCTTATGCGGCGCCCGCAGGCCCTTGTAGCGATTCTCCAGAACGATCGCCATGCCCACACTGTCCTGCACGCCATAACGGCACCAGGTATTGCCAACGCAGGACTTAACTGTGCGCAGGGACTTGCCATAGGCGTGCCCCGTTTCGAAACCGGCTGCAATGAGCTTCTCCCAGATCTCTGGCAATTCGCTCAGCGTCGCGCCAAACAGATCAACCCTTTGACCGCCCGTGATCTTGGTGTAAAGGTCGTACTCTTTGGCCACTTCGCCCAGCACAATCAGTTTGTCGGGCGTAATCTCACCGCCGGGAATGCGCGGCACGATGGAATAGGTGCCGTTTTTCTGCATATTGGCCATGAAGGTGTCGTTGGTGTCCTGCAGTGGCACATGATCGGTTGCCAGAATGTGTTCGTTCCAACAGGTTGCCAGAATTGAGCCGACGACCGGCTTGCATATATCACAGCCCTGCCCCTTGCCGTGCTGGCTAATCAGGGTGCGGAAGGTGCGGATGCCGTTGATTTTGACCAAGTGAAACAATTCCTGACGGCTGTACGGGAAGTGCTCGCACAAGTCTTTGTTGACCGCCACACCGCGCTTTTCCAGCTCGTTATCAACCACGTTTTTGAGTAGTGCAGTACAGCCGCCGCAACCGGTACTGGCTTTGGTTTCAGCTTTTACGCTGGGGAGGTCACCGCAGCCAGCATCAATCGCACAGCAAATATCGCCTTTAGTGACATTGTGGCAGGAACATATGGATGCGGTTTCGGGGAGCGCATCGGGGCCCAATACCGGAGCACCGCCTTGATTCTCCGGCAGTATGAGGGTCTCGGGGTTGTCTGGCAGGGTTATGCCGTTCAGGGCGTACTGCAGGAGAGTGTCGTAATGGCTGTTATCGCCCACAAGAATGGCACCCAGCAGCGTTTTACCGTCTTCGCTGATCACTATGCGGCGATAGTGGCCGGCCTGCTCATCGTTAAAGCGTATGTTGCGAGTACCCGGTGTCTGGCCATGGGCGTCGCCAATGGAGCCCACATCCACTCCCAGAAGCTTTAGCTTGGTGCTCATGTCGGCGCCGGTAAAGCCGGCATCACGATCGCCGTTCAGAACCGCCGCCAAGGTGCGGGCCATGGTATAGCCGGGGGCGACCAAGCCGAAGATCTTCTGGTTCCAGAGTGCACACTCGCCAATGGCATGAATGTGTGGGTCCGAAGTGGTGCACTGATCATTGACGACGATGCCGCCACGTTCACCGACACTCAGCCCACTTGCTCGCGCGAGTGTATCCTGCGGACGAATACCGGCAGAAAATACGATCAAGTCGGTTTCCAGATGACTGTCATCGCTGAAGTTCATGCGGATGCGAGCATTTTCGCCTTCCACGATAGAAGTGGTGGCTTTTTCGGTGTGCACTTGAACGCCCAGTTCTTCGATCTTATGACGCAACAGCGCTCCGCCATCGGTATCCAATTGCACCGGCATTAGACGAGGTGCGAACTCTACTACGTGGGCCTGCAGGCCAAGACTCTTAAGGGCATTGGCGGCTTCCAAACCAAGTAGACCGCCACCCACGACTACCCCAGACTTGCCCTTCTGGGCGCTGTGGCGAATGGCGTCAAGGTCTTCCAGCGTCCGGTATACAAAACAGTGGGGGTGTTCCCGGCCCTCAATCGGCGGCACGAAAGGGAAGGAGCCGGTTGCCAGTACCAGCTCGTCATAGCCATAGTCGCCCTTCGGCGTAGTGACACTTCGCTGATCAGGGTTCACGGCAGTTACCTGCTCATGCAGCCTTAGCTGAATACTGTGTTCTGAGTACCAGTCTGCGGTGCCTATTGCGAGATCTGAGTGCGTTGAGCCGATGAAGTATTCCGACAAATGAACGCGATCGTAGGCCCGTTGTTTTTCTTCGCCGAAGACCAGAATGTCATAGCCCGACGCAGCTGGGCTGGCAACGAACTGCTCTAGAAAGTGATGGCCTACCATGCCGTTGCCAATCACGATTAGGGTTTTCTTGCTCATGGTGATGTCCTCTTTCATGGGCAGCGGTTCAAGCTGCTGCTTCGCAATACGGTTTGCCAAAGGGCAGTTGGGCTCGGAACGATTGAATGTCGACGTTGTCGTTAATCAACGCCTGATACCAAGGACCCTGGCTGGTATTCCCCATTAGAATGGCGCCGACCAACCGGTTGTCGCGAACCAGCAGGTGGTTGTAGCCGCCGGTTGTAATGTCTTGCGAGATAAGGGATTCGGTATGTTCATCCGGTGCTTGAAGCCCACAGGAAAAAACAGGTATGCCACCGATCTTGAGCCGGGTGGCGGTTTCGGATGGCTGGTAGGCTGCGCCCTTGGTTGTTCCTGCAAGCACGCACGCCAGAGTTTTCGCCTGCTGATAACCCGGCTCCACAAGCCCAAAGGTTTCGCCATTGAACTCACAGCACTCGCCAAGGGCGAATATGTTTGGGTGGCTGGTTTGCAGTTGCGTGTTGACTTGAATGCCCCGCCCACAAGCCAGTCCGGCGTTTTGGGCCAGGTCACGATTGGGTGTGATGCCGGTGGCGATGACAACTAGATCCGTAGTGATTAGCGTCTGGTCATTCAGCTGGATGGCACGAACGCTCTCTTGCCCCAGAACTTGGGTTGGTGACGTTGATGTCTGAATTTTGAGGCCGCGAGCGGTCAGGGCGTCAGATAGGAGCTTGCCACTTTCTGGGTCTAGCTGCCGATTCAAGAGGTGGCCGCTTCGATGCAGAATGGTGACATCCATACCACGGCGCAGAAGCCCTTCCGCCGCTTCAAGCCCCAGAAAGCCGCCGCCGACTACAACAGCCCGCTGCTGACGTTGGCTCAACTCAATTAGGGCGCGAGTGTCGTTGAGGTCCCGAAAGTTCATAACGCCGTTTAGTTGCTCCCCGGGGATCCCTAAGCGGGCTGGGCTAGCACCGGTTGCGATAACCAGCGTGCTATAGCTGTACACTTTGCCAGTGCTTGTTGTCACCGTGCGGTTGTGGGGAGCTATGGCGTGCACCGCTTCGTTGTGATGAACTTGAATACCGTGGCGGGCAAACCAAGCTTCCGGCTTCAGGGGCAGGCTTTCCTCATCGGTTTCTCCGCTGAGCAGAGCTGAAAGCTGAACCCGGTTGTATGCAGCAGCTGTTTCACCGTTGAACACAATGATATTCCTGTAGGGTATTGATGCTTTACTCACCAACTCTTCAAGGAATCGCTGCGCTACCATTCCGTGGCCACAGACGATCAATGTGTCGTTCGTTCTTTGGATCATCTTTGCACCTCCACCCCTTTTGAAACGAAAAAAGCCGGAGCATCTCGTCCGTTAAAGGAGTTGATGGTCCGGCGCCAATGCCAATATCAGTGATCTGGTACCCAGCCGAGTTCGTGGTTGGGAAGGTTATCTTAGATTGTATAAAGCTATGTTCGTGCCAGTTATAAAAACTGTTTAAAATCATAGAGTTGTTTTTTTAAGGGTGCGCGTGCTGCTTAGGTGTACGGCTTTTTTTGCACTCTGTCGGGGCAGGTTGCACGACTTTGATGCTTTTTTGCTGGCGCGGTAATTGCTGGGTTCACCTGTAACACAAGAGCGAGGCAACATCCGGAGCTTTGAAATGGACCACAGTGAACATCAAGGTAATTCCGCCCACCCCTCGGCTGAGGAGTATTTGATCGCATCCAGACGCTGTGAACTGAGAAACCTTCAGTACTTCTTGCAGATGGGGAAACTGGTGCAGAGTATCGGGAATCTTGTGCATGGTCTGCAGAGGGAGCGTGGGGCGAGCAATGTATTTCTTGGGTCGGAGGGCGAGAAGTTCGGTTCGGAGCGAAGACTGACGGTGGCGGAATCGACGCGCTTATATCTTGTGTTCGAGCAGGCTCTGGCTGAGATTCATGAAGAACTGACAACGCATTTGGTTAGTAGTCATTTGCTGGCTCATATTGCCAGCGCCCTTCACGGATTGGATGGTTTAACGGCGCTGCGTGCGCGGGTGAAAGCCCAGTCGTTGCCGGTGTCAGAGGCAACAGAATCCTACAGCGCCCTTATTCAAAGCCTGATTGTCGTGGTGCTTGGGGCGGCGGATACAGCTGTAGATCCGTCACTTGTGCGGTTGTTGGTGGCCATGGTGCATCTGATGAATGGCAAGGAACTTTGTGGTCAGGAGCGGGCAGTAGGCTCGGCGGGGTTTTCAAAAGGGCGCTTTGATCATGCACTGACCCAGCGCATGACGCACCTTATTGAAACGCAGGAGCAGTGTTTTGAGGTGTTTCTCAGCTTCGCTGATGAGCAAAGCTGTCAGCTATTGCTGAATCTACGGTCACATGGGCGGGAACATGAGATTAAGCGTTTGCGGCAGTTGGGTTGTTCCGTGGGTCGGTACAAATCGATGGGCCCGGACGTTGCCGATGACTGGTTTGCACTGATGAGCGAACGTATGGATGAGCTCAAAGAGGTCGAGGAGTCAGTGGAGAGTAGCTTTCATGGACGCTGCGTGGAGCGGTTTGCCGAGGCGCGGCGAGCATTAGCACACCGTGAAACACTGATGGCTTCGCTCGGCCAGTTGGAATTTCCCGCGCAGCCTCTTTTGGTTCTGTGTGAGTCTGATGATAGTGGGGAGGTTCAAGCCGGTGATGTCTGGAGCAGTGAAGGTATTGGCCAGCACTCTGGGCGATCAATTTTTGATTTGGTGCAGGAGCAGTCGCGTCGGTTGCAACAAATGAGTGAAGATCTAAGGAGTGCTAAGGATGCGCTGGAGGATCGGAGAACTCAGGAAAAAGCGGTCTTGTTGCTGATGCGTCACCGAAAAATTGATAACGACGAAGCCCACCGGGTTCTGCGAAAGCTGGCCATGGATCAGGGTAAAAAGCTGCCCGAGGTTGCCCGGGCGCTGGTGTCTATGGCGGATATATTAGCGTAGTTCCCGTTCTCAGGTTTTCGCGGTCAGGGCAGAGTGTTTGCTGGTTGTACCCGTGGCCTTTTTATTACGGTGTGGCGCTATGTTTTCCAGTTTACGCTGTTTCTCATAAAGAAATTTCAGAACCTCCTGCCGGTAATGCACGTAAGTGGGATCATCCGCGAGAGTGACTCGGTTTCGAGGCCGTTCTAGGTTGATGGCAAGATCCTCGCCTACGGCAGCGGCCGGTCCGTTGGTCATCATGATAATGCGATCAGACAGGAGCACGGCCTCGTCTACATCGTGGGTAATCATGATCACTGTGTTGTTTAGGTCTTGTTGAATACTCATCAGAGAATCTTGTAGATGAGCTCGGGTAAGGGCATCCAAAGCGCCGAAAGGCTCGTCCATCAGCAAGACGCTTGGCTTCATTGCCAGCGCCCGGGCAATCCCTACCCGTTGTGCCATGCCTCCTGAGATTTCTCCCGGTCGTTTGTTGGCGGCATGGGCCATATTCACCAGTTCCAGGTTGTGATGAATCCAGCTTCGACGCTCCTGTTTCGTCATGGCTTTGCGAAACACCTGTTGCACTGCCAAATCAACATTCTCGTAAACCGTTAACCAAGGCATTAAGGCATGGTTTTGGAATACGACCGCCCGTTCCGGTCCCGGTGCGTTGATCTCGTGGCCATCCAGAATACATCCACCTTTGCTGGCCTGAAGTAGACCCGCGACGATGTTCAGGACAGTGGACTTGCCACAGCCAGAATGACCAATCAGAGAGACAAACTCGCCCTTTTTGATTTTCAGGTTGATGTTATCCAGCGCGACGAAGGAGCCCTTAGGTGTATCAAAGGCCATTTCCACGCCGGTCAGCTCCAAATGAGGTTTAGTCATGGTTGTCTCCGTTATTCATTCCAGGCAATTTTCTTCTGGATCACCAACATGATTCGATCCAGCACAAAACCGATAAAGCCGATAGCCAACACGGCCGCCATGATCCGGCTCAGCGACTGGCTGCTGCCGTTCTGGAATTCATCCCAGACAAACTTGCCGAGCCCTGGGCTCTGAGCCAGCATTTCGGCTGCGATCAGCACCATCCAGGCGATACCCAGCGAAACCCGAAGCCCGGTGAAGATTATGGGGATGGACGACGGCAGAACGACTTTTCTCACATGGGTCCAGAATGACAGTTGCAGAACCCGGGAGACATTCAGCAAGTCGGGGTTCACCGCAGCCACCCCGACACCGGTGTTGATCAGGGTGGGCCAAAGGCTGCAAAGGGTGACGGTGATCATTGAGGTGAGGAACGACTTCTCAAACATCGGATCGTCACTGACGTAAGTAGCGGAGACCACCATGGTAACCAGCGGCAGCCAAGCCAGAGGCGAAACGGGTTTGAAGATTTGGATCAGTGGATTGATCGCTGCCTGAAGATGTCGGTTGAGACCCAGCACTATGCCAAGTGGGACCGCAATTGCCGTCGCAAGTAGAAAGCCAGCCATGACGGTAACCAAGCTGGTGACAACTTGATCCAGAAACGTCGGAGCGCCGGGGTAGCCCCGGATCCTAACTTTGGCGTTTGGATCTTCAGCTAAAATACGAGCGTTTCGTTCCTCCTGCATGGTCACGAATTTATCCGCACGCTCCCGTTGATTGAGGTGCTCCTGCCAGAGCTGACCGCTTTGCTCCCAGACCTGCACCGGCCCCGGAAATGTGCCAAGCGAGGTGTTCACCTGAGGTGCGGCCAAATGCCAGACGCCGAGGAAGATTAGAATGCCGACCATCGGCAGTAAGAGCTGCTTGCTGGCCTGAGCTAGTTCCGCGACACTGAACCGATCTGTCAGTACTTTCAGCCCACCGCGGAGTCGGGTTTCAGAGCTAGGGTTCAATAGCGTGCTCATGTGGTTCTCCTGTGTGCTGCGGGTTACGGTGTGTCAGTGCCTTTCAGCCCAATGTCAAAACTGTCTATGTAGGCGTTGGGCTGACGTGGGGTAAAGGCGACGCCATCAATTAGCTCTCCCTGATATGGACGAGAAAAGTTGTCCTGACTGAAGTCGGGAAAATCTTCCGCCTTCATCAGCCCATCATCTATTAACGATTTGGCCGCTTTGGCATAGATGTCGCCGCGGTATACCTGTGCGGCCGTTTTCATATACCAATCGTCGGATTTTGCTTCGGGTATTTGGCCCCAGCGACGCATCTGCGAGAGATACCAGATGGCGTCGGATGGGTATGGGTAGGTGGCGTGATGGCGGAAGAAAACGTTGAAATCCGGCACGTTCCGAACGTCGCCTTTTTCGTACTCGAAAGTGCCTGTCATGGAGTTGGCAATTACTTCGGCATCGGCGCCCACATAGCTCGGACGAGCGAGGATTTCGACAGCGCTTTCCCGGTTGGCGTTGTTGTTTTCATCCAGCCAGTAGGCAGCACGAATTAGGGCGCGCAGCAGGTGCAAGTGGGTATTAGGGTTTTCTTCGGCCCAGACCTGACTGACACCGAATACCTTCTCGGGATTGTTGGGCCAAATCTCGTAGTCGGTGATGACCGGAACGCCTATGCCCTTGAACACCGCTTGTTGGTTCCAAGGCTCGCCGACGCAGTAGCCTTGAATGGTACCTGCTTCTAGAGTAGCGGGCATTTGTGGGGGGGGAGTGACAGAGAGGTGAACGTCTGCACTCAGTGTGCCGCTGGTATCGCCATTTTGAGGGGCGTAGTAGCCGGGATTCAAGCCACCTGCCGCCAACCAGTAGCGTAGTTCATAGTTGTGGGTGGATACCGGAAACACCATACCCATGCGAAAGCGCTCGCCTTTTGCTCGGGACTGCTCAACCGCTGGTTTCAGAGTGCTGGCGCTGATCGGGTGCACGGGTTTGCCGTTATGCTCTGGGATGTGTTGCCTCATGGTCTCCCAAACCTCGTTGGAGACGGTGATGCCGTTGCCGTTTAAATCCATGCTAAACGCGGTAATGATGTCGGCCTGCGTGCCATAGCCAATCGATGCCCCCAGCGTTTGGCCCGCCAGCATGTGCGCACCGTCCAATTCACCGGTAATCACTCGGTTTAATAGAACTTTCCAGTTGGCCTGTGCCTCCAGTTCAACAAACAGGCCTTCATCCATAAAGAAGCCCTGCTCCCAAGCTATGGCCAAAGGTGCCATATCCGTCAGTTTGATAAAGCCGAGTTTCAGGTCCGGCTTTTCGGGCGGGCCAATCTCTGCTCGGGCGGTGCCTACGCTAGCCATAAGAGAGATTGCAGCGGCCAGACTGGCCAGTTGATGGATGGGTCCGGTGACGATATTCAGCGGTGTCTTCAACATTTTTTTACCTCGTGACATTCTTGCAGACAAAAAAAAGCCCGCCCTCCGTTGCCGGAAGGCAGGCACCTATGCCCGTTTGATCTGAGTGGTCTCGAATGTTCAGGTTTGAGGTTGCATAGCTTGTGCCAGAGATAGAAAAATTATTAAAAACAAGGGTTAATGGTTTCGCTTAACGGTTAAGGGGTATTTCGTGCAGTTTTTGTTGGCTTGCTTTAGTGCAGGTTTGAGCGGCTTTGCACCATTGTGAAACCTTGGGTTCCTGCCTAGTGATTGTCTGCTGTTGGTGACTTATTGGATAACAGGCGCTGTACGCCGCGGTCTTGGGCGAAGTCCACGGCTTTGGTGCCGCGCTGGCCTTTTTATTGCAGTTCGCATCAGGGTGTCGAGAGAACAGTTACTAATAACAGGCGAAGAGGAGCAAGCGTGGATTCCAATACCAAACTGGCTACCAGCACTCTAACCACGTGCCCCTATTGCGGTGTTGGTTGTGGTGTGGCGGCGACACCTTCTAACGTGACCGGCGACGAGAGCCATCCCGCCAATCAGGGCCGGTTGTGTGTGAAGGGCTCTGCCTTGCATGAAACTCTGGTGCCCAACGGTAGGCTCTTGAGGCCGCGGGTTGCCGGTGAGGACAAGAGTTGGCCAGAGGCACTTGCTGCAGTCTCCGGCGCCATTCGTGATTCGGTTGCTCAGCATGGTCCGGGGTCTGTGGCTCTTTACCTATCGGGCCAACTGCTGACAGAGGACTATTATGTAGCCAATAAACTCGCCAAGGGCTTTATTGGCACACCCCATGTAGATACGAATTCTCGCTTGTGTATGTCCGCCGCTGTGGCTGCTCACAAACGTACGTTTGGCGAAGATTGTGTTCCCGGTTGTTACGAGGATTTGGAGCTTGCTGACCTTCTGGTGCTGACGGGTAGCAATGCTGCCTGGGCTCACCCTATTCTATACCAGCGTATGCACGCTGCACGACGAGCTGGCCGCCGGGTGGTGGTGATTGATCCCCGCCGAACCGCCACAGCAGATCTTGCAGATCTCCATCTCAAATTGAAACCTGGCACGGACACGGTTCTGTTTAACGGGTTGCTGGCGTGGCTGGTGCAGCACAATGCGATAAGTCCTAGCTACATTGCGCAGCACTGCAGCGGTTTCGAAGAAACGCTTGCGTGTGCACAAGATGTGGCACCTTCGGTTGTGTCGGTTGCTGCCCAATGTGATCTTGCTGAAGCTGACGTCGAGCGGTTCTATTGCTGGTATGCCGACACTCCTAGGACTGTGACAGCTTTCTCCCAAGGGATTAATCAGGCGGTAGCTGGCACCGACAACTGCAACGCCATTATCAACTGCCATCTGGCTACGGGACGAATTGGTCAGCCTGGTGCCAGCCCCTTCTCTTTGACCGGCCAGCCCAACGCTATGGGTGGCCGAGAGGTTGGTGGTTTGGCGAATACTCTGGCTGCTCACATGGAATACGATACTCCCGGAGCCCGCGAGCAATTGGCCGAGTTCTGGGGCACAGATCAGCTTCCGGAGGCACCCGGGTATAAAGCCGTAGAGCTTTTTGAAGCTGTGCACCGGGGCGATATCAAGGTGCTGTGGATTATGGGTACCAACCCTGCCGTTAGCCTGCCGGATTCTGCGCGGGTTCGTGAGGCACTGGCCAGTTGCCCGACAGTGATCGTATCGGACTGCATGGCGAATACGGACACTACGGCTTTGGCTAATATTCTGTTACCAGCGGCTGGCTGGGGTGAGAAAGACGGCACCGTTACCAACTCGGAACGCTGTATTTCGCGGCAGCGATCCTTCCTACCTTTATCTTCGGCCGCTCGACCTGACTGGCAGATACTAGCCTCGGTGGCATGCGAACTTGGGTACGCTCGCGCCTTTCAGTATGAGTGTCCTGCGGATATTTTTCGTGAGCATGCAGCGCTTTCCGCCCTCGCATGCAGAGTCAGCGAAGGCCGCCAGATATTTGATATTGGAGCTCTAGCGCAGTTGACAGAAACTCAATACAACCAGCTAGAGCCGACTCAATGGCCTGTCACCCTTGACGATGTTGGTGTGCTAGAGGGGGCGTCGCGGTTGTTCAGTGATGGGTGTTTTGCCACGGATGATGGTCGGGCTCGATTGGTGCCCATTCCCGCTGGGCGACCGCGCCAGAGCGTGACCCCTCGCTACCCATTCGTGGTCAATACTGGCCGGATTCGCGATCAATGGCACACTATGACACGCACTGCATTGGTTTCGCGGCTTTTAACGCATCGACAGGAACCTTCTATTGAGATTCATCCAGACGATGCGTTTCGTCTTAACGTCAGTGATGGAACCTTGTGCCAGCTCACCGGTCCGGGGCCCAAGCCATTTTTGGGCCGAGCTCGACTGACACTAGATCAGCGACTCGGAGAGGTGTTTATACCGATTCACTGGAGCGGACGTTTCGCCTCACAAAGTGTGGCAACGAATCTAATAGCTGCTGTAACCGATCCGCTTTCTGGGCAGCCAGAGAGCAAGCATGGTATTGCAAGCCTTCACAGCCTCGCCAACCAATGGCAAGCGCGGCTGATGCGTCGAAAATCCAGCAATGACCTCAGTGACCTAGCAGAAGTGTGTGATTATTGGTGCCGACAGCCACTAGCCCACAGCGACAGTTGGTGGCTGGCTGGAAGCAAAACAGTGGACTGGAGTAAGGACGCTACAATTTGGTTAGGGGGGGAGCCACAGCTAATTTTGGTTGATTCGGCGCAAGGCCGTTTCCGAGCAGCTCGGGTGGTTGATGACCAGCTTGAGGCTGTTCTTTTGGTGGAAAATAACGTTGAGCTCTTGCCCGATTTGGTCTGGTTGGATCAATGCTTTGCGTCGGAGCAGTTAAGCTCAGAGCAGCGACAGTGCTTGCTTGCTGGCCGGTCTGTGGAAACGGAAGAGATGGGTGCGCTGGTGTGTAGCTGTTTTCAAGTGGGTGACCGCCAGATAGCCAAGGCAATCTCACGTGGGCAGACGACACTAGAAGCGTTGGGGCAGACCTTGAAGTGTGGCACCAACTGTGGCTCTTGTATTCCCGAAATTCGGGAACTATTGCAGGGTGAGCTCTTAGAAACCTAGCAATGAAGGCCTATTAAAAGTGTTTCAATATGCCTTGCGCAGCATTGACATGGGGACTCTGTAACGCTGGCCCCTGCACTTGCCAGTTCCGTTTACTGTGCAGGTTTTCCGGTTAACTCGGATAATTTCTCCACGGAACTCCCGAGTGCCTGAGCTAAAGGCGACGGCATCTTCAATTTTCCAGAGCGATGGTTGAAGTGCGGGCTCAGCAAGTTGGAAGGGCTCACTTGATAAGGGAATCTCATGCGCACTGGCATGCTTCGCCAGTGCCTCGCGCGCCGCTTCAGAACGGCCACTCTCATGCAGATCATCAAGGATATTGTAGAAGTACCGGTTGTGCACCGAACCACGATATCTATGGCCAGCACTGTGTTGCAGCAAGTGTGCGAACTCGTGACAACAGGTGTGTGCGAGTAAGTTAAGCGTGCTCAGCTCACCCTCAAAATAACCTCGTTTGTGAATTTCCCGGGCCGAGAGCCAGCCACTGGCCGTATCAGGTTGTTGCTTGGCCTGAATCATTCTGAGGCCGTAGGTGATTTGGTGCTGTTTGCGCTGTGGATCAAAACGGTGGTAGGTGGCTTGGCCCGAACCTACCCGGCAGACCAGAGTGCTGCCAGATGCCCGTTGCTGAACCGAGCTGGCGGCGGGCTGCCAGAGAATGGTTTGCGTGACCTTGCACATCAATCGGCCTAAATTCTGAGCCTGTGTTTTGGGTATGGTCATGTTGGCTAGTAAGAGGCGTAATAGAGCGTAAATAATATAGGTGGTAGGTAGAAACTTACCTACTCTTTAACGATGCCATGATCGAACAAAAAACACCATTTAAGTTCGATGAAATCAGCGCAAACTAAATCGAACCGGCAGTGCGTAGCTGAAGGTTCTACCCGCCATTTCCTCTGGCACTGGCGGCAGTGGTGCTGCTTGCTCAAGCATGGCAAGGGCTGCTTCGTCCAGCAGGGAGTGGCCAGATCCTGTGCGTAAGCTGTGGCCCATGAGGGTTCCGTCTCTGCGGAACTCGAAGGTTATTACCGGCGCACCTTCCTGCCCCAATCTGCGGGCGCGGCGGGGGTATTCGTAAAATCGTGAAAGGTGCCTGCTGAGCTTTGTAAGGTAATCATCAACGGCAGACGGATTGCCCGCATTCTGTAGCGGCACAGATGACTGCGATTGAGAGTCCCCGTTTTCGGGCGCTGGCTCTGCGGTATCGCTGGCTGTGTTCTCTGGCGAGGACTGCTCTGCCTGAGTTGCAACTGGCTCATCCATTTTTTCGACTATTTCTGGCTCTGGCTCTGGCTCT
>NZ_JAHKPV010000001.1:57703-407947 GCF_018860765.1 Marinobacter salexigens | reverse complement strand
TGGCTCTGGCTCTGGCTCTGGTGTCGGTTTTGGTTCAGGCTTTGGCTTTGGCTTTGGCTCGGGTTGGGTTTCTTGAGCTGGCTGAGGTTTTGCTTTCTCAATGGGTTCTGGCGCGGACTTGCCTGCAAGCGAGATCTTGATGGCGGGCGCGGTATTTATAGCTGCGTTGCCAAGCAGGTTTAGCTCTATGGTCTTCTCGGGCGCAGCGGCCATTAGAATGCCCGCGCTCAGAACGATGGCGACGGCCAGCAGGCCAAGGCGGATGGCCTTTCCTGAGTCCCTCACGCTTCAGGCTCCGTCAACAGCAGGATTTCTTTATAACCGCCATTTTCCAGAGTGCGCAAAAGGCTTTCCAAATCTGCCATGGTAAGACTGCTGGCTGCGGCAATTTTCAGCGGGGTTTGTGCATCGGGTTCTGGTAGCCGTTGCAGCAGAGCTTGCGCATCCAGATTTTCACCATGTATTCGCCAGTTCCCTTTATTGTCCACCATAAGGTCAGCATGAGGCGATTGTTGCTCGCTGCTTGCGGGTGTAGCGGGCAGATCAGGTAAAGGGTCATCAGCAAGCTGGCCAGCCACGATAAAAAACATCAGTAACAGGAAAACCAGATTGATGAGTGGCAGAAGAGCATCCTCTACCCGCTCCATCAAAGACTTGCCGGAGGTAGAGGGAGGTGGAAACAGTTCAGTCATGGGGATTCTTTTGTTGCGCGTTGCCAGTGGGCCTGAATGCCGCTCTGCGATAATTCACCCAAGGTGGCTGTGAATAGGCTTAGTTGGGTATCTGGTGCGGTTGTAAGATTTACTTCAGTAATGCCTGCGTTGCGAAGTGCGGGCAAGAGGTCGCTAACGGGTAGATTGCGCTCTTGCCACATAACGTCTCCGCCTTTGGTAACCGTAAGCAAGGGAAGTGGCTCACCGGTCACGGTGCTACGGCCGTCTGTATTATTGGCGAGTTCCAGATGATCCACAGGCAGTAACCTGCTGGTCAGCATAAAAAACACCAGCAGGATAAAGACCACATCAATCAGTGGAGTGATACGGATTGGAATGGGTCGACTGGGCCTGAGTTCAACCAGTTGCATGGGCGAACCGCTGACTACTGTGAGATGCTGATTCCGGCTCGTCTT
Source organism: Marinobacter salexigens (assembly GCF_018860765.1). Taxonomy (GTDB): domain Bacteria; phylum Pseudomonadota; class Gammaproteobacteria; order Pseudomonadales; family Oleiphilaceae; genus Marinobacter; species Marinobacter salexigens_A. The sequence goes on along the minus strand of NZ_JAHKPV010000001.1, from coordinate 406,818 downwards.
GTGTCTTTGGCCGGGATTGGCTTGGGGCAGGCTCGACCGCTTTAGTGGTCGCTTCGCTTGCGGCTTCGGTTGCCCCTACAAAGGGTAGTGGCGAAGCGGTGAGCACAGTAACCAAACTGCTGTTTACAAGCTTATGGATACGTCGTAACCGGAACTCAATCCAAGCCGCCAGTGCAGCAAATGGAATGGCAACGACAAGGCCAGCTGCGGTGGTGGTCAAGGCTTCATAAATGCCGCCGCTTAACTGAGAGGCATTGGCTCGGCCTTCCGCAGCCGCCATGGCACTGAACGCTTCCATCATTCCCAGCACGGTTCCCAGCAAACCAAGCAATGGTGCCAGCGCTGCGATTACTTCAATGATTTTAAGGGGAGCTTCAAAGGGCTCAAGAGCTTGCTGCGCGTCCCTTGCTACGGTTTCGCGAATCTGCCCGTCGTCTTGCTGGTTTTGTCGAGCTTCAATGGTATTGGTTATTAGGCCATGGAGAGGGTTCAGTTTCGCCCAGCGACTGGTTTGTTGGCGAATGGCTTGCGGATTTACGTCCGCAGGGCTGTGTTGCCAAAGTGTAATGAGATTTTTAAGTTTTTTGGACAATCTCGGAGCGTACACCGCGCCCACGAGTATCAGGTAAATAAACGTGATGAGGCCCAGAACTGCCATAACAAGCAATACCATCATGACAGGGCCGCCCATGGCGAGGAGCTGGTTAATAGGGCCGTCCGTTAGTGCGGAGCCGAGAGGTGTTAGGGAGTTGCTCATGCCAGTTATCACTCTTGCTGAAACATCATGAGAATAATAAGGATTATCATTCGGATTGCAAGAGCTGTAATCCTTTAGGTCCCAAGCCTCTGTTAGAATTTGTGTCGCCGTTGAGCCCACTCTTAATACACATGTATGCATGACCTGATTCCACACCGGAGGCCGTACCATTAACACTCGATCCCTGCAGAACGGAGTAGCTCTGCTGTGCTGATGAGTCGTTGGCTGGATAGCTTAGTGAATCGGGCCGTGCTCCTTGTCGTGGGTGTCGTAATTCTAACGGCGGTGCTGGTGGCGCTTGCAGGCTCGTTCCTTAGTCGGTCGGAACTTGAGCAGCAGGCTGCGAATCAAGTGGAGACCATTGCACAGCTGGTAGCTGGTGAGCTGGATGACAAGCTGTCACAGCGATTGGAGGCATTGAGTCACGTTGCTCAGGGATTCACGATGAGTGAGGCAGCTTTCGAGGTGCGAGCAGGAATTTTGATGCGCCGTCAAATCGCGTTGCAGCATCTGTTTGACGGTGTTTATCTGATTGATGCGCAGGGTAAGGTCATTGCTGAATACCCAGAGGAACTGAAGATGGTTGGGTCGGATGTCAGCAATCGTACCTACTTCCGCCGCTCATCTGAGCAATTTACTCCACATATCAGCGAACCCTATCGCTCGAATTATCAAGGCAGGCCTGCCGTTATGGTGGCTGCCCCTGTGTTTGACCACAAAAAGCGCTTTATAGGCTTGCTCGGGGGGGCGATTTCTCTTGCGGGTGAGCACCTGATTGAAGAGTTCTCTGATGTTCGCGTAGGCAAAACCGGTTACCTAACCATCATAGCTCGCAATGGGATTGTGCTGGCCAACGGCCGTACCGGAGAGGTTATGCAGCCGGTAAGTGATAGCAATCCAGTGCTAAACCAAGCTATGAGCGGATTTGAGGGGACAGCCAGAACCAGCAACGCCAAAGGTGAAAGTATTATCCTGTCGGTTCAGCAAATGTCTGAGGTGCCTTGGTTTGTAGCCGCTGTTTGGCCAGCTAGCGAAGCCTATGCTCCCGCTACTCGCCTTAAAGATGCTTTTCTTTGGGTTTTGTTGGTTGTGATCTTGCTCGTTGTTCCCGTTGCTATGTGGCGCTTCCGCCGCTTGATGGCGCCTTTGGGCGAACTTGGGCTGCAAGTGCATGAGCGCCACCTTGGTGTGCGCAATAAACCGGTGGGGGTTATCGGGGGGTCGGAAATCAGCCAAGTGGCAGAAATATTCAATCTGGTGATGGATGAACGGGAGGATGTTCTTAGTTCTTTGGCCGAGCGGGAAGCGTTTTTCCGATCACTCACCCGGGGTGCTCCTATCGGCATTGTGCAGGCAGATGTACTTGGCCGTATCGAGTTTGTAAATCCCGTGTTCGAGAGCATTATTGGCCTGAAGCTGGCCGCGCTTAGCGGTACCCATTTATTCGATTGCATCGCAGATGTTGACCGTGATGCGGTGATTGAAGGTTGGCAAAAAGCGCTTGAGGGACAGTTGGTATTTCGTGATCGTTTCCGTTTGCAGGGCTCGAATGCAGCTGCACCCGTTTGGTGTCAGGTAATGACTGCGATTCTTGAAACGCCTGAAAAGGTCATGGGTACCGTTACGATTGTGCGGGATATTTCGCACGAATTGGAAGTTGAAGAGGCACTGCGGGATGAGCAGCAGAGGGCAGAAAACATACTGGGAGTAATGCAAGACGGTGTGTTGATGGCCGATACCGGCGGAGCCATACGTTATGCGAACCAAGCGGCAGGCCGTTTTTTGGGCACCGGCGAGGACTACATTGGCTCAAATGTATTTGAGCTGGTGGGAATTGACCACGAAGATCAGGCTCTCACTCATGACTGGTTTCTTGCTCATGATGATCTCGACAGCCTGTACGTGACCCTTCGTAACCGTAGCGGCGACGCATTCGATGTTGATCTTAGTATGATCCATATCCGACAGGGGCGGGAGAACGAGCGGCTGGTGTTCGTGTTCAGAGACGATGCTGAGCGCCGGCGCGAGGAAGAAAGGCTATCCTGGGAGGCAACCCACGATAGCCTAACGCAGTTGGTGAACCGTCGTGCATTCAATGCTTCATTGAGCAAAGTGCTCGGTGAGTCGTCGCGACAGGAAGCAAGTTCGGTGCTGATGCTGATCGACCTTGACCATTTCAAACCTGTGAATGACGAAGGCGGACACCTGCTCGGTGATGAAATGCTTCGTCGTCTGTCCGACCTATTCAAAGAATCGGTGCGTCAGTCGGATACCGTGGCTCGATTAGGGGGTGATGAGTTTGGCATTATTCTGCCCGCTTGTGGGCTAAGCAGGGCCAAAACCCTTGCCGAACGCATTCGTGCAGGGGTTGAAGCGCTCAAAATTGAGCACGAAGGGCGCATGTTCGGAGTGACTGCCAGTATTGGTGTGACCGAGTTGCTACCCGAAGACCGCGAACCCAAGGACGTGGTCGCCCGGGCTGATGAAGGCGCCTATCTTGCCAAGTCTCAAGGCCGAAACCGTGTTGTGGTTACACCTGTGGCGGAACCACCGCAGGAGCCGAAAGACTAGTCTGAGGCGTTTATGCCCACCAGTGTGCTGCCAAGCTGGCTTGCCACATTAAGCGCAAAGCCAGAAGAGTTAGAACCAGGTTAAGCGCTTTGCTGAACCAGCGGTTATTAAGTGAGTGGAGAAGGCGCAGGCCGACCCAGGTGCCTGCAAAGCCACAGGCAATCATAGCTAAAATAAATGGTAACCAGTTCGCAAACACAAACCCCGTCACACCAAATACCAGAGCTTTGGGCGCATGCTGAAGGACCATTGCAGTAGCAAAAGTTGCGACGGTGCGGAACCGGTCTGAATGGATCTGTTTTATAAACGCTGCTACGAGCGGGCCAGTAGCGCCCACGAAAAGACTGACAAAGCTGGTTACTGTGGCGGCGATGAAAACCCCCACCGGGCCGAATGCGCTTTTTGGTAGAGCTGGGCCCCAGCACAAATACAGCACGAATACCGCAATGGTGAGCTGCCATAAATAAGGGGGAAGGCTTACCAGCAACCAGGCACCCGTCGCAGCGCCAGCGATCACACCAGGTGTAAAAGCGGCAATCGTCCGCCAGTCAATATGTTTCCACGTCAGCATTGCCCGGCCGCCGTTGGAGCCAAGTTGAATCATGCCGTGTACAGGGATAATGGCGGCTGCAGGCATCCAAGTGGCCATCAGAATCAGTAAAAGCACACCCCCGCCTGCTCCCAAACTTGCGGTGATCATGGACGTAACAACGGAGCTTGTTAGCAGAAAAATCGCCACAGATAAGCTTAGACTCTCCGGGAGCAAGGTTATTTCCATGCGCAAAATTCCTCAGGTTTCAGTGTTGGCATTCTGCATAATGCCTCAGTTGCCAGCTGTACATCGGCAACGTAATACAGTGACGCCAACCCCAGCCTATCTCGACCTAAATTGTGAAACACCATGCCAAACGCTATGTCGCCTGCGGTAAAGCGCTCGTGGTTAGCGGCAAAGTATTCTGCAGGTTTAGCCAGTGTTTCGTCATCAAGGAGCGCCTGCACACGGCTTGCACCACCGTGGTAGGCTTGCACCAACAAGAGCACAAAGAGTTCGTTGCGCTTGGCGTGCGGTAGATGGTTAAAGCGTTCGTCAAACGCGGGCTGCAGGTTGCGGGCATTCTGGTGCATTAGGCGTAGTGCGCAATCAATCTGAGCCAGCCGGTGCCAATAGTTCTGGGGTTTGATCTGGCAGTCTTTAAGAGCGGAAGGTGAAAGCTGGAGAATGCCCTTAGCGTTTGCCCGGGAATGGGCTCTTGCCTGCCCACCACTTTCAATTAGGATTTGCCCGGCCAGATATCTGGGTAAAACCTCCGGTAACGCGAAGCGGTTTTGCTCGCTCCGACGTTGCACAATGTAAAGCAAAGCATCGTGGAGTGCGCCGGGCTGTTCGCGGGTTGCGAAGGAAAGATCATCCCAAGCACCCCAAACTCTATCCTTTCTCAGGGCTCCCAGATAACGACCAACGGCAATGTCCAGATTCACGTGGGGCTGGTCACAGGCCAGCGCAAATGGATAGCCCTTCGTGCTGACGTCACCGGCAACCCACTCTTCGGTAAGGCCTTTTACATACAGTTTCTGCCGGGTATCGTTCAAGCGTTTTTGCGTCGCGGCGCGATTGGTGCCATTGCTTATCCAGCCTATAAACTGCCCGCGCATATTGAACAGAATATGGCGGTCTGGGCTTGAGCAATAACCGGACTCTCTCAATACCCAGCGGCGTATAGTGAGAATATTGGTATAGACGCCCTGACTAACCCAGTAAGGCGAATTCCTTACGATGGCCGTCCAATCCGGAGTGTCCGTGCTGACATTCTCGGCTTGGCTGTCTTCTGCCCACACAGTCCCTTGTCCCCATGCGGTCAGGATGAAAATCAATGCAAGCTGACGTAAGCTTGCGAATCTTAAGTTCATCAACGATGTATCCGTGGCATTCCGGTGATCACAATAACAAATGGACGCCTTTATGAAGCAATCTGAATATCTGCGTTACGACGCCACTGCGTTGGCTGATCTCATCAGCCGTGGCGAAGTAACCTCTCGGGAAGTATGCGAGGCTGCGGTGGAACGAGCAACCGTTGTGAATGGCTCCCTCAATGCGATCTGCTTTCCCCAATTTTCTGAAGCTCTGGTGCAGGAGTACCCGAAACACGGTGCGTTTGCCGGGGTACCTTTGCTTTTAAAGGATTTGTCTCAAGAGCAAGCTGGGCAGCCCTGCACTCATGGCAGTCGCGGCTTTAAAGATTATATTGCGTCACAGGACTCCGAATTTGTGCGCCGTGCCCGCGAGGGTGGAATGGTGTTTTTGGGGCGTACAGCAACACCGGAATTTGGCCTCAAGGCCGTCACAGAATCCGAATTATGGGGGGCTTCACGGAACCCGTGGGATACTCGGCTCACTCCCGGCGGCTCCAGTGGCGGCTCTGGTGCTGCAACGGCGGCTGGTGTTGTGCCTATGGCTGGTGCAAACGATGGTGGCGGCTCGATTCGTATACCCGCAGCCTATAACGGGCTCTTTGGGCTCAAACCATCTCGTGGGCGTATCTCCAATGGGCCTTCGATGGGTGAAGCCTGGACGGGTGCCTCTTCGGATCACGTGGTTACCCGAACAGTGCGTGATAGCGCCACCATGTTAGACATGTTGAGTGGCGCCGCTCCGGGTGATCCGTTTGTGATTCCCAAACCCGGTGTCGCCTATACGGATTTGATGCAGCAATCGCCCGGCAGCCTGAAAATAGGTGTGTTCACCGCATCGCCATACGACACCGAAGTGGCCCCCGAATGTATTGCGGCTGTTGAGGAAACTGCGCGGATTCTAGAAAATCTGGGGCATAAAGTTGAGTATGCTCGGCCGGAGTTTGATGGCATGGCGTTGGCCCGCTGTTATCTTGCCCTGTATTTTGGTGAGGTGTCGGCAATGATGGCGAAAGCCAAAGAGCAGCTTGGTGCCACTAACAGCGATTTTGAACTGGATACCCGCCTACTGGGCATGCTGGGTAATACTATGCCGTTGTCTGATTATGTGCTTCGGCGCCAACAATGGAATGAGTTTGCCCGAGCGCTGGGTGCGTTTTTTAGTGGTTACGACCTTTACCTCTGCCCTACCGCCGGCCAACTGCCCGCCCGGATCGGTGAATTGGAGACCCCTGCACATTTAAAAATGGCGGCAAAGCTGATGCTAGCCCTCAAGGCCGGGAAAATGGTGCATCGCAGCGGTCAGGTGGACCAGGTCGCGATAGAAAATCTGGCCCGTACGCCGTTCACTCAGCTTGCCAACCTGACAGGAACGCCTGCCATGTCTGTGCCGGTACATTGGACAGCGGAGGGCATTCCGGTTGGCGTGCAACTGGGTGCACCCCATGGCGATGAAGCTGTGCTGCTGCAGCTGGCAGCCCAGCTTGAAGAGGCCGCTCCGTGGTTTGGCTATTATGAAAGGCTGGAAAATGCCTTTCCAAAAGCGTGTTTGTGATCCGTTGCGTGAAACCCCACGTTTATCTTTAGGCGCGTAACAGGCTATGCTGTGTGTCAGGGAGATCATCTTCCTGATACACCCTGATGGCATCGAGGAGGCGAGCGCATTATGAACCAACCGATGGCAATCGATGAACTGGTATCTGTTGCACAGGCTGAAGCCATGGGAGAGCTCGACGCTCCGATGATGGCGATCGTCCTGGCCAACGAACAAAGCTATGACTTGCCCATCAACTCACTTGAAACCGATGCCGACAAGGCGCGCTGGGGGTTAATTCTTCGCGCTGCCCGCGAGCATGTTGAGGCGGATGCCGTGGCGGTTTTATACCCTGCATGGACAACCATTCGTCAGAAAACGAAAGAAACCGCAGACGATGATAGCGCCGAAGTTTTGGCTGAAGCGTCGGCAGATAATCTTGACGCCTCATCGAAAGACGGCGAGGACGACGAGACAAACGAGCCGATAGATACTTTGTTTGTCCAACTCCACACGCGCGATCACGTGTACTGGCGTGGATTCGAACAAATCCGGGATCCCAAGCATCAGCGCATCATCGGCTTCCGCCGTATCAAGGCGCTGTCGACGGATTATAGGCGTGACGAAGAGCCTTCGATTGCGTCCTGGTTGAGTACACTGTTCGAGCCGCTGCCTGAACATGGTGAAGCGTCAGACGTTGATCTTGAGCTGGCGGATCTTTTGGAGGAGCCAGAAGTGAGTGCCGCGTTGTATCCGCGACAGTTGCGGGCGTTGCACTAGAAGACAGTTCAGAAAAGATAGCTGTGAAACCTTGAATTGAAGAGCCGGGCTAGTGTCTGGCTTTTTTTTGAGTGCTTCTTTTAAATGGAACCTGCCATGCCTAATCACGCCCAGTGGCTGTCCGATGCCATCGCCCGAATTGATGCGGACTTTAACCGATCTTCAGACACGCACCTGATCAAACTGGATCTGCCCGGGCTGCAGAACATCGATATTTACCTTAAAGATGAATCAACTCATCCCACGGGCAGTCTCAAGCATCGGTTGGCGCGCTCGCTTTTTCTATTCGGGCTCTGTAACGGTTGGATTACGCAGAGCACTCCCGTCATTGAAGCGTCTAGCGGTTCCACGGCGGTGTCTGAAGCGTATTTTGCCAAGCTGCTAGGGTTAAGGTTTATAGCGGTGATGCCCAGAACAACGTCAGCGCAAAAAATCGCAAAAATTGAATTTTATGGCGGTGAATGTCATCTGGTTAATAGCGGTAGCGAGATCTATACCGAATCGCAGCGGCTGGCCCGCGAGCTGGGCGGTCACTATATGGACCAATTCACTTACGCTGAGCGAGCGACGGATTGGCGAGGCAACAACAATATTGCCGAGAGTATTTTCCAGCAACTGCAGCGGGAACCACACCCCACGCCCCGCTGGATTGTTGTCAGCGCAGGCACAGGAGGTACTTCCTCAACCATAGGGCGCTATATCCGCTACGGCGGACACCTTGCCCGGGGCTGTGAACTGTGTGTGGCCGACCCTGAAAACTCCGTGTTTTATGAGGCCTTTGCCAGCGGCCGGTCTGATATTACCGGCCAGTGTGGTTCTCGCATTGAGGGTATTGGCCGCCCAAGGGTGGAGCCCTCCTTCAATCCCGCGGTGATTGACCGTATGGTGAGAGTGCCCGATGCCGCCAGTTTTGCTGCGTTGCGTTATCTCGAACGTCATCTAGGCCGACGTTGCGGCGGGTCTACCGGTACCAATCTGATCGCGACACTGAGCTTGGCCAGCCAGATGCAACAAGCCGGCGAGAAAGGTTCAGTTGTTACGCTTCTATGTGACGGCGGTGATCGTTACATCGACACCTATTTCAACCCCGATTGGATTGCCCATCAGGGTCTGGATTTAACCGATTGGGAAAACGCACTGGATGACTTCGATCGTACCGGAGTGTTTGAGCCGGATCTGCAGGTTGCGCAGTTGCGCAAGTTGTAGTGGTAATTTGCGGGTTCGGGTTTGGCCGGTGAATACGCTATAATCGCCCGCTTTATTCCTGCACCCACAAGGCGCTGATCGTGATTGTATTTGACCAGGTACAGAAGTCGTATCAGGTGGACGGCCGGGCGATCCCCGCTCTGCACCCGACTGATATGACCATTGAAACCGGCGAGGTGTTCGGTATTGTTGGGCATTCCGGGGCGGGAAAATCCACTCTGGTGCGTCTGATCAATCTGCTAGAACCGCCGACCGGTGGCGATATTCGAATTGATGGCGAGAATATTACCCGCTACAACGCGGCTGAGTTGCGCGCCTTCCGCCGCAAAGTCGGTATGATCTTCCAGCACTTCAACCTGCTCTCATCAAAAACAGTATCGGATAATATTGCCTTCCCTATGCAGTTGGCGGGCATCTATTCCAAAGCGGAAATCCGAGATCGAGTGCAGGAACTGTTGGCCCGGGTCAGCCTTACCGACCATGCCACCAAGTACCCGTCCCAGCTTTCTGGTGGTCAAAAGCAGCGTGTGGGCATTGCCCGGGCATTGGCCTGCAGACCAACAATATTGCTGTGCGACGAAGCCACTAGCGCCCTCGACCCGCAAACCACCCAGTCGGTGCTGCGCTTGCTGGCGGAAATCAACAAAGAGCTCGGGCTTACTATCGTACTCATCACCCATGAAATGGACGTGGTGCGCCGTGTGTGTGACAGGGTTGCCGTTATGGACGCCGGGCGTGTTGTGGAAATGGGTGCTGTAAGCGATGTGTTCCTGCATCCGAAACACCCCACTACTCGGGATTTCGTGTTTGAGAGCGAAAGCATCGACAGCGAGGAGATGCAGGAAGACCTGCAAAAGGCCAACGGACGCATTCTGCGCCTCACCTTCAAGGGAGAAGCCACTTACCAACCGCTGCTGGGTAGTGTGGCTCGGGCATCAGGCGTGGATTTCAGTATTCTTTCCGGCCGAATCGACCATATCAAAGACACGCCATACGGCCAGTTGACCCTTTCGTTGATAGGAGGCGATCTTGAACTCGCCATGAGTGCGCTGGAAGGGGCCGATGTTCACGTGGAGGTGGTGCGCTGATGGAAGCTTTACTGAGTAACGTGGACTGGCCAGAAATCGGTATAGCCAGTTGGGATACCCTAGTAATGGTAGGCATGTCGCTGCTGTTCAGCGTATTGGCAGGCCTACCCATTGGTGTTTTGCTGTTCCTGACCGGTAAACGGCAGCTACTGGAACAACCTGTGGCCTACGCTGTGCTGTCGTTCGTCGTGAACGTTCTGCGTTCCGTGCCGTTCATTATCCTGCTGATTGTAATGATCCCCTTCACCGTGATGCTGATCGGCACCTCGCTGGGTGTGGCAGGCGCCATACCACCTTTGGTTGCGGGCGGTGCGCCCTTCTTTGCGCGGTTGGTAGAAACCTCCCTGCGGGAAGTAGACCGAGGCATTATCGAAGCCACTCAGGCCATGGGCGCCAACGTGCGCCAGATCATCTTCGGCGCCTTGCTGCCGGAAGCCCTTCCGGGCATCATCGCTGGCATTACGGTTACGGCGATCACCCTAGTGTCTTACGCGGCCATGTCTGGCGTAATCGGTGGTGGTGGTTTGGGTGATTTGGCCATTCGTTTTGGCTACCAGCGCTTTCAGACCGATGTGATGGTGATTACCGTGGCGCTGCTGGTGATCTTTGTACAAGTGCTGCAAATGGCCGGTGATCGTCTGGTTCTGTATTTCAGCCGTAAGTAGGTTTTGTAATTTTGAGTTAGCCTGCGCTGGCCTAGCCCTCAGCAGACACGTCAGAAACAAGCCCGGCCGGTGAGGTGCCTTCCGAAAACGTGGAGCGCCAAGGATGGCGCGACCGAGCCCTACATGGACGTATTTACGGGCGTTTTTCGGAAGGCACCTCACCGGCCGAGCGGGCGGTCACGCACCATTCTGCTTTTACCGATGTAACAACCAAGAACAGGAGAATATTAATGAACTTCAAAAAAGCCTTGATAGCATTAGCTGCCGCATCCGTTTTCTCTGCTGCGGTTTCAGCCGAGAAGCTGTCCGTAGCCGCAACCCCCGTACCCCATGCTGAACTGCTGGAATTTGTAAAACCACAGCTGGCGGACCAGGGTGTAGAACTGGACGTAAAAGTCTTCACAGACTACATCCAGCCCAATATTCAGGTAGACCAGAAGCGTATGGATGCCAACTTTTTCCAACACCAGCCGTACTTGGATGAATTCAACGACGGTCGTGGTACTAGCCTAGTCACTGTTGCAGGCATCCACGTTGAGCCCTTTGGTGCCTACTCCAATAAAATCGACTCATTGGATGAACTGAAAGAAGGTGCAGTTGTTGCTATCCCCAACGACCCTACCAACGGCGGCCGTGCACTGTTACTGCTGCAAAAAGCCGGACTTATCACCCTAAAAGAAGGCAGCAAGATCACCGCCACCCCGCGTGACATTGCCGATAATCCAAAAGACCTTGATTTCAAGGAACTGGAAGCAGCAACCCTGCCCCGGATTCTGGGCCAAGTAGATGTAGCGCTGATCAACACCAATTACGCTTTAGAAGCTGGCCTTAATCCTTCTGAAGATGCGCTGATTATTGAAGGCTCCGAATCGCCGTATGTAAACATTCTGGTTGCGCGCCCAGATAACAAAGATAGCGAAGCCATGCAGAAGCTTGCGAAAGCACTGAAGTCTGATTCAGTTCGCGACTTCATCAAAGAAAAGTACGAAGGTGCTGTCGTTCCCGCATTTTAATCAGTGCCCGGCGAATGCCGGGCATTGTTTCCTCGCCTCCGGTTTCATTGTTTTCGTAAAAATGCGTAACCGCTGAGTTGTATGTAAAGAATTTAATGTTTATCTTTGGCGGCAGGTGGATTAAGAAAATCTCAGCCTGAGCTTTGCTGGCAGACATAGCTGGCGTATTTTTTGGTCATTTGTTTAGGGATAGAATTATGACGAACATCAGATTTGCAATTGTACTGCTTGCAGCGGTTGTTATGGCCTCGGGCTGTACAGCTGTTTCCAGGCAGCTAGGCAGTATTACTGCCAATAAATACGCGGATGCGCGAAGCGGCACCTTGTGGGTTGTACCACCTCCTCAGTTAGAGCCGCCCGCTGCCTCTGACAGAAACGTTTATATTTCTTACCGGAATATTTCCGACAGCGACATTGATCTGCGCGGCCTTCTTCGCGACTCTGCGAGGGAGCAAGGTTGGAACGTTGTAAACGATCCCACGTCAGCAAAATATCGCCTACGTGCTTCTACCCGATTCTTTGGCGAGGTTGAGCCCGAGTCCGGTGGCGCTAGTGCAGCAAGGACAATGGGTCTTATTTCTGGTGCCGCAGTGGGTGTAGGTACCGGCTACGGAATAGCCCGGGCAACTGATAGCGGCGTAGCTGGAGCAGTTGGCGGCGTGGCTGCTGGTGGTCTGGTAGGCATCGGGATTAGCAATGCATCCCGTCCACGTGAGTGGGCATTGATTATTGACGTGGTGCTGGAAGTGCGTCAAAACCAACAAGTCACGTTTGAGTTGGCTACCGATTCTGGCAGTGGAACGTCAGACAGTGCCGGTTCTGGAAACGCCAGAATGATCTCTGGTGGTGGAACCTCGCAGGGCAACACCAGCTCTGCAACCGCCACGCGTAAGAGCAATTACTTCCCTCACGGCATTCGCTTGTCAGTCTGGGCTAACCAGATGAACATGACAGAAGAAGAAGCTTTGCCTGAGATTGAGAAGCGCACTGAGCGAGTTGTCACTCAGATGCTGCCGATGTAATTGTAATGTAAGAGCTTTAAGTAACAAAAAAAGGCCGGGGAGCTATAGCTGCCCGGCCTTTTTTATTCAGAGTTTCCTATTTCCAGTAATTGGAATGGGTGATTAATCACCGCTCCAGTTAGCGGTAGGGTCTGGCGTCATTCGCAGGTAAGATTTCACCTTTTTGTAGCCTTTCGGGAAGCGTTGCTTGATCTCGTCTTCATCCTGAAGTGATGGCACGATCACTACATCACCGCCGCGTACCCAGTTACCGGGTGTGGCGACTTTGTGGTCGTCAGTCAGCTGCAGGGAGTCGATTACCCGGAGAACTTCGTTAAAGTTGCGACCGGTGCTGGCTGGGTAAGTGATAATCAGGCGAACTTTTTTGTTCGGGTCAATCACGAACAGCGAGCGCACGGTAAGAGTGCTGTCGGCGTTGGGGTGAATCATGTCGTACAGCTCGGCAACTTTACCGTCATGGTCTGCAATAATCGGAAAGTTCACCGAGCAGCCTTGGGTTTCGTTGATGTCTTTGATCCACTCATTGTGTGAGTCAACAGGGTCAACACTCAATGCAATAGCTTTTACATTGCGCTTTGCAAACTCTTCTTTCAATTTTGCGGTTAGGCCAAGCTCCGTTGTGCACACTGGAGTAAAGTCTGCGGGGTGAGAGAAAAGAACACCCCAACCATCACCCAGCCATTCGTGGAACGAAATCTTGCCTTCACTGGAATCCTGCTCAAAATCCGGTGCGGTATCTCCTAAACGTAAGCTCATATTCGCTCTCCTTTTGATACAACAACTCTTGGTTTTGTTTGATTCCCGGCAGGCGGGCTGCCGGAACTCATTCATCGAGTGTATACGATAATCATTGGTGTCGAGTGATAGGATTGCAAGGGGCAGTTGACCCAGCTCATCTTGCAAGGCCAATAGCCAAGCTTCGGCTAGATACTATAAGCCTACAGCTTTCTCCCGTTCGAAATGCTCTTTGGTCAACCTAAACACTACTGGGCTAAGCAACAGAAGGGCGATCAGATTGGGCAAAGCCATCATGGCGTTGAGCGTGTCTGCTATCAGCCATATCAAACCAAGATTAACAGTCGCGCCCAGCGGTATAGCAATGATCCAGGCTATCCGGTAAGGCACTATGGCCTTTACACCAAACAGAAACTCAACGCTGCGCTCACCGTAGAATGACCAGCCAAGTAGGGTGGTAAAGGCAAAAATTGCTAAGGCGATGGCCACCACATAATCACCCACCCCTGGAAGCGCTTGTGAGAAGGCCATGGAAGTGAGCGCAGCGCCCGACTCGCCGGATGTCCATGCTCCCGAAGTGATGATGACCAATCCAGTGATCGTGCAAATAATAATAGTGTCGATAAAGGTGCCTAGCATGGCCACCATGCCTTGATTAATTGGGTTTTTGGTTTGTGCTGCTGCGTGAGCAATGGGCGCAGAACCAAGGCCGGCCTCATTGGAAAAAACACCCCGGGCGACACCAAAGCGTATGGCAGCCCAAACTGCAGCACCTGCAAAGCCACCTTCTGCTGCAATGGGGCTGAATGCATGCTCGAAAATGAGTGCAAATGCTGCGGGAATTTCAGCGAAATTAATGCCCAGTACAATCAGGCCGGCGATCAGGTATGACATAGCCATAAGAGGAACCAGAGCGCTTGCTACCTGACCAATGCGGCGGATACCACCGATGAGGACTAGCCCCACCAACACCATCAGAATAATACCGGTGATCCAGTGTGGCAGGCCGAAGGTGGCTTCCATTACGTCTGCTACTGAATTAGCTTGCACAGTATTGCCAATACCAAATCCGGCGATGGCTGCAAAAATGGCAAACAGTACACCTAGCCAAGCCCACTTTTTGCCGAGGCCGTTGCGGATATAATACATGGGGCCACCTACATAGGAGCCGCGCTCATCTACTTCGCGAAAACGCACCGCGAGCACGGCTTCTGAGTATTTGGTTGCCATGCCCACCAACGCTGTAAGCCACATCCAGAACAGCGCACCGGGCCCGCCGAGGAAAACAGCTGTTGCTACCCCGGCGATATTGCCGGTTCCTACGGTTGCGGAAAGCGCAGTCATGAGAGCCTGAAACGGCGGAATTTCGCCGTCTGACTCTGCGCCAGCAGCGCTGCGGCCTTTCCACATTTGGCGGAAGCCCGCTCCAAGCTTAAAAATAGGCATCAGTTTCAGGCCAAGGCTCAAAAATAGCCCAACACCCAAAATCAGCACCAGCATGGGCGGCCCCCAGACCAACCCGTTAATTGCTCCAACAACACTTTCAATGGCTTCCATGGGGCCTCCTTGTAAATGCCATGGCTTGATATTGTAGTTTTACCCGCAAGGGTTATAACTGATTGAGTTTAGTCAGTTATTGGCGTGTGTAAACTGGCAGGCGAGGAAAATTGAGGATTCGGCACCTATTGCCTATGTTTACGGTTAGAGTAGAGGGACAAGAACAGTTGGTTCTGCTGGACTATTCAACGATGCGAGGAGTTAGCCATGTGTGCTCTTAGAGTTTCCAATGTTATGTCCAATCATATTGAGCCCATCCGCTGTGGGACACCTTTAACTGAAGTGGTTAAGGCGTTGCTGGAGAACCATATTTCTGGGCTGCCTGTGGTTGATGCTGAGCGGCGTCTGCTAGGTTTTGTGTCCGAGCAGGACTGTATTCACGCGCTGTTGGTAAGCAACTACCACTGCGAGGGAGATCCGATTGTAGACGACGTTATGTTCCGCGAGCCTTTGTCGATTTCTGCTGATTTGGCGATTGTCGACCTTGCTCAGAAGCTCGGATCAGGCAAACCGAAGGTGTACCCTGTGGTTGAAAACGGCAAACTCATTGGCGTAGTGACGCGAACGGCAGTGCTTGGCGAGCTTGCTCGTATCGGCTGTGGGCTTGAGCTTTCGAAGCAAACAAGCGCCGACGATTGATCAGCCAGCTATTTCTTTATCGCTTCGTTTATTGATGAGCACCTGCGTCATCATCCCAAGGCTTTGGGTCTGAGCTGAAGTTACCTAGCCTAGGGTATTTTCGGTGAGCCCGAAAAGCCCCAAATTTGGCTGAAATTCATGGAAGGCATCATGTCAGGCTCTTCCAGTGCCAGAATGTTGAAGTCGGGCACATTTGTGTCGCGTTGCTGGGGAACTTCATACCGCTCGCCCGCAGAGTCGAAAACCACATGCACAAAAGGCCCGCTGGCGCGTACTGGCCTACCGGTTATGACACCGACTTCGTTATTTTCCAAGCGCACAAGCGTGCCTGGTGGGTATTCACCTAGAACCCGAAGCAAGGCTTTGGGGATAGCGGGCCGGAGACCGCCGTCTGCTAGGTTGGCGATCAGTTTGCGTGCTGCTGTTACATTCATCCGATTGCGGTAAGCACGTTTCGTGATCATGGCAACGTAGCGTTCAGCCAGAGCAAGGATCTCAGCTTCCGGTCGGATATCTGCGCCGCTCAAGCCAGCCGGATAACCGCTACCGTCTGCCTGTTCATGGTGTTGTGCGATGATGGTAAGTAATAACTTGTTTTCAACACCCACGGCTCTCAGCGCGCGGATACTCCGCTGTGGGTGTTTGCGAATAACACTTCTTTGCTCATCGCTGAGCACTTTATTGAAAGCGTTGAGCTTATCTGCGACCGGCACCAGTGCAAGATTTGCGCTGAGGGCCGCTTCGGTCAGTATCTTGGTGCGCTGTTCATTGAGGCCAAACTGGTGTGCGATGAGCTGGCAGAGAATGGCGTAAAAAATGATCTGCTCGTGGATGGTTGGTCCAACGGAATAAAGGTGTACAAGGGCCAGACTAGAATCTGGCGCGAGTGCGCACGCTTGCTCCAGAGCCTGAGCCAGATCTTGCAGTTGTTTACGGGCTTCAGGGTTACCGGCAGCGATACTGGCCAGCGCCTTTTCTAAAGCGTGAAGATAGTCCGGGTAGCGGGCAAACGGATTGCCATCGGCCTCATTACTGGCTGCGTCGTCATCTTCTGGCAGCACTTCAATAACCCGTGGTTTGAAATACCCGCGCTCAAACAACTGTTCAAGCTGTGATTCGGTTTGGATCACATAGCCCTGACACAACAACACCTTGCCATCGGTATCGTGTACATCCCACGGTAACGGGCGGCCTATAGTGAGTGCACCTGGGGCTATTCGAACGAATTCACTCAAAATCCAATTGGTTCCTGTAGAGCGTGTCGGGTTTTAATCAACTTATGGACATAGTAAAGGTAATCGATTTGTAAGAGCTATCTGATTAAGCCTAGATTAGCCGAAAATAGCATCTTTTATGACACTTTAAGGGCATTTTGTTAAAAAACGTAGGTTCTGGCGCTAATTACGCCGCACTAGATTATGCTTGTGGAGACAACTCTGCCTGACAGGAAGGCGCCAAGCATGCTGAAGCGCTTAAAAACCGACTTTCGATTGTCGATTATCACTATTTTGGGTGCCAGCGCGTTACTAGGCATCACCCCTTTTGCCTTTATGCGGTTTTTTCAGGGCAATTATGTTGCGGGATTTGTGGATACCACGATCCTGCTGGTCGTGTCCGGTGGGATGGCTTATGCCTGGGTAACCGGGGATACGCGACGCAGTGGAATGGTTCTCGCAGTCGTAGCCTGCTCTGGCGCCGTTGCAGTGGCGGCGATTGTTGGTGAGGTTGGGCTGTTCTGGCTATATCCCTGTTTGGTGACTGCTTTTTTCCTTGTGAGCCCGCGGGTTGCAACACTTTTGAATGTCAGCTCAATTGCCGCCATGATCGTTCAAGGTGATGCTTTTAAAAGTGATGTTCAGATGTGGACTTTTGTAGCAACCGCTTTGGTTGTAAGCGCTACGGCTTACGCTTTTGCCCTTCGTAGTGATAATCAGCGTGAGCGTTTAGAGCATTTGGCGACTATTGATCCTCTGACCGGCGTTAAAAACCGGCGCTCTATGGATGAAGAGCTTAACGAGGCTGCGGCCCACGCAGAGCGCACGGGCTTGCCATATGCGTTGGTTATACTGGATATAGATCACTTCAAGAAGGTGAACGACGAGTTTGGGCACGCAGCCGGAGATCTCATTCTTGTTGATATGGTAACACTGGTGCAACAGAACACCCGCAAGTACGACCAGTTGTTCCGCTTTGGTGGTGAAGAGTTTGTGTTACTGCTGCCGGGCGTGGATGGCGAGGGGCTGTTATCGGTAATGAATAACCTTCAGCATGTTTTGCGGAAAAAAATGAAACATCCGGGCGGTGCAATTACTGCCTCGTTTGGAGTCGCGCTGCTCAAACACGGAGAGAGTGTGGAGAGCTGGCTTGAGCGAGCCGATGCCGCTCTCTACGAGGCCAAGGAGGCAGGCCGGGATCGAGTTATATTCTCGGACACCATGCCCGCTTGTGACTCTGACCAACCTTCTGACAAACCTGAGCTAGCCACCTAGCGTTTCGTCGGCTGCTGTTGGCTGATAACGAAACAATCGCCAGCCTAGGAGCAAGCTTGCAGACGCAAGACCGCCCGTTAGCCCCACCCAAAACCCGGCAGCGCCCATGGCAGGTGCTAACACGTCGGTAAACGTCAGAACGTATCCCAGTGGTAATCCCACGCCCCAAAAAGAAAACAGCATGATCAGCATGGGAATGCCCGTATCCTTGTAGCCCCTTAGAGCGCTGATGCAAGTGACTTGAATAACATCCGCCACCTGAAAAAATGCCGCAAACATTAGCAGCCTTATAGTAACTGCTTGAACCTCTGCATCACTGGTATATAAAGCAGAAATGCCATGCGAGAAAACAAACAGAAGAATGGCGAACACCAGAGCAGTCGCAGAAGCTAGAATCAGTGAACTGCGGGAAATAAGGCGGGCGGTATCTGGCGCACCAGCACCAATAAGAAAGCTGACACGCAAGGTAAGCGCCATGCCAATGCTCAAGGGCAACATGAACAGCAGAGAGACCACGTTTAGTGCAATTTGGTGCCCCGCCACTACAACAGGCCCAAGCGGCGCAAGGAATAGTGCAATCACCGAGAACATACTGGCTTCTACAAAAATGGTGAATCCAATGGGAATGCCAATGCTCAGGATGTAGCGAATCAGGGGTACGTTGGGTTTTGCCCAATCGGTAATAAGGTGGAACTTTTTGTAAAGCTGGCTTCGGTTTAGATAGGTCAGCAGGGCAATTGCAGCAACCCCATTGGAAATCGACGTTGCCCAGCCACAGCCAATACCGCCCATGGCGGGCAGCCCGAGTTTGCCGTATATGAAGATGTAGTTCATGGGCAGGTTAATCAGCGTACTCAGCACAGAAAAGGCCATAATCACACGGGTGTGCCCCAGCCCGTCTGTTAGTCCGCGAAGGGCTGTCATTAGCAGCAACGCTGGAATGCCCCATGCGAAAGCGTTCAGGTAGCCTTGGGTGATGCGCGCGGTGTTGGCTTCTAGGTTCAGGCCTTCAAGAACCGGGTGCACGTTGGTGAGCAGCAGAACCATGATGATGGCGCCCACACCGGCAATGTATAAACCCTGCCAAGTAGCGGGCATTATTTTTGAAGGTGTGCGGGCACCATTGTAGCCGGAAATAATTGGCTGAAGAGCGCCTAGCATGCCCATGAAGAACAAGAATAACGGCATCCAAAGACTGCTACCTATGCCCACACCGGCCAGATCCTCTGCGCTGGCATGGCCTGCCATCACCGTATCGATAACCCCGTTGGCCATCTGAGCAATCTGGGCAATCAAAATCGGCCCGCCGAGTATGGCCAGAGTTTTCCACTCGGTCAGGGTCCGGGAGATGAGCGGCTTGCGAACTTCCGGCAATGGTTGGTCGGCTTCATCCATAGAGTGTCGGTCCGAGGAGCTAGAACGTACTGGAGCCATTCGGTATTCATGGCTGATTTTGAGGCGAAATATCCTACCCGATTGCGCGAGTGCCCGTCATAGGGAGTTGCCACGAAAACACGCTGAAACCCGCCCTAAAACCCGTTAAAGTACATGTCCAATTCATTCGGGTAGCAGTCAATATGGGTCTTCTGGTTTTTGTAACGGTACTCTGGGCCTTCTCTTTCAGCTTGATTGGCGAATTTCTCGCAGGGCGAGTAGATAGCGATTTTGCGGTACTCAGTCGGGTGTTACTGGCAACGCTGATTTTTTTGCCTTTTACCCGTTGGCGCGGTGTGCCGGGCGGTCTCCGACTCGGTGTTCTTATAACCGGAATGCTGCAATTTGGCATTACGTATCTGTGTCTGTACCGCTCCTTCAGTTATTTAACCGTGCCAGAAGTGTTGCTGTTCACCATATTTACACCTCTCTACGTAACCCTGCTAGACGATGCTTTGTTCCGGCGTTTTTCTCCGGTGGCTCTGGTCGCCGCCGCCATTGCGACATTCGGTGCGGGTATCATCCGCTATGATGGCCTCAGTGAAGATTTTATTACCGGCTTCTTATTGCTGCAGGTTGCCAACTTTACCTTTGCGGCTGGCCAAGTGGGCTACAAGCACGTTATGCAGCGCTACCCGGTGGACATCCCTGCGTACCGCACCTTCGGTTACTTTTTTATAGGGGCGCTGATAATCGCCTTGCCGTCTTTTATGATATTCGGCAATGCCGAACGCCTGCCCACAACCGCGCTGCAGTGGGGGATTCTCTCGTGGCTTGGGCTTGCAGCATCGGGGCTTGGCCTATTTCTTTGGAATCGTGGCGCCTGCAAAGTGGATGCTGGCACCTTGGCTATCATGAATAACGTGCTGGTCCCTGCTGGCCTACTAGTCAACCTGTTGATCTGGAATCGTGATGCCGATCTTTTCAAGCTCGCCATTGGCGGTGGAATTATTGCGTTTTCGCTCTGGGTGAACGCTCGCCTGCACCCCCGTGCGCGACTTGCCGGGGTAACGTAAGGCAAGGCAGTGTGCCTCACTGAAGTAAGATGGCTCGGATAAATCCTGTTACTCAGTTTTACTTTTGATTAATATCAATTGTAAAGCTGAACCTATATTGTGTATGGCAAACTCATAGTTTCCTACTCGTAATAAGTAACAGGCCAATTCATGCGCAAAAACCTCCCCGTAACCCAGCGTGAAGTAAACATGCGCAAGGGAACTCGGCTGATTTCCACCACCGACCTCAAAGGTGTGATCACCTACTGCAACGATGAGTTCGTGGAGATAAGCGGCTTTAGCAAAGCCGAATTGATTGGCCAAGCCCACAACATTATTCGCCATCCAGACATGCCGCCGGCGGTTTTTGAGGGCATGTGGCGCTATTTAAAGGCGGGTAAGGCCTGGATGGGATTGGTCAAAAACCGCGCGAAAAATGGAGACCACTATTGGGTTAGTGCCTACGTAACCCCAATTCGGGAAAATGGCCAAATGGTTGGCTATGAGTCGGTTCGGGTAGAGCCTGCCCGCGAAGATATAGCGCGGGCCGAGAAGCTCTATGGCCGTATTTCTGAAGGTAGATCTACTCTGAGCACAGGGGAGCGCATTCTGTCGGTTGTGAAAGCCGGGTGGCCCTTGTTTCTATCTTTGGCACTCAGCCTTATTGCGCTTGGACTAGAGCAAAGCGGTCTAGCAGCGGCGCTGATTGTGGTGGGCCACCTAGTAGGCGCTGCCTTATATCAGAAAACCTTGACCCATCGGTTACAGCGCCTTTTGGCACTGCGCTTTGGTGCTTTTCACGACCCGGTTGTAGCACGTACCTACAGTGGCGAGACTGGTCTTTTCTCACAACTTTCGTTGCTGTTGATCAGTGAGGATGCCCGGATACGCACGGCTCTTGCCCGTATAGACGACCAAGCAGAACTTCTCTATGAGCAGGCTCGTGCTTCCTACGGTTTCATTAGTGAGGGTGCGGACGCAATAGGCCGCCAGCGTAACGAAACTGAGCAGACCGCTTCGGCGATCACCGAGATGACCGCTTCCATTCAGGAAGTGACCGAGTCCATGCTGGGTAACGCCCGGGAAGCCGAGTCAGCGGACCGCTTGGCGGTTATAGGCAGCGAACGCAGTTCGGAAGCACTGGTTGCAATCCAACAGCTGGTTACGCGTGTCCATGGCATTCGTGAGGTGATCAGCAGGTTGGGTGAGTCCACCAAAAGTATCGGTGAAGCGGCCAGTTTGATTTCTGAGATTGCAGAACAAACCAACTTGTTGGCATTAAATGCTGCCATTGAGGCTGCCCGTGCGGGTGAACAAGGCCGGGGCTTCGCGGTTGTTGCAGACGAAGTGCGTTCGCTGGCGCAACGCACCCGCGAATCCACGGTGCGTATTCAAGATGTTATTGATGATTTTCGCTTACAGGTGGATTCCGCCGTTCAGGCAACTGAGGATGGCGAGACGGTGGCCGGTGAAGGGCTGGAGAAGGTGCGCGAAGCGGAGAGCTCTCTGCGGGATATAGTAACCTCTATACGAACAATCTCAGACAGCTTCATTAGCATGTCTGCGGCGTTTGAAGAGCAGAATCAGGTGTCTGAAGAGATCAACCGCCAGATTGTCAGCATTGCCGAGCTTGCGGATCACAGTGACGGGCGAGCTACCTCTGCCAAACAGAGCAGTGACAGCCTGAGTGCTATGTCTCGCGGGTTGAAAGATCTGGTTTCGCGTTTTCTCGGGAAAAGCGACTAAGAACGGATTACCGGAATTCCGGCGTCAATCTGTTGTCAGCACTGGCATCCCCCGGCTAGTGCTGGCAGAATCCTCCCCCAACCGCCCGGGGCTACCCGCGGCACTCTTATTTGCTTGCGATTCCTTAGCCAAAAGCACAGGAACTTAACATGTCTCAGTCAAACCCGGCTTCGGGTATCGATTCGGGGGCCTCTCGCGGCCTGTGGTCTTCACGTTTTGCGTTCATTCTTGCTGCAACCGGCTCCGCCGTTGGTCTTGGCAATGTTTGGAAGTTTCCTTATATAACCGGTGAGAACGGCGGTGGTGCATTCGTACTGGTCTACTTGCTGTGTATCGCGGTTATTGGTATTCCAATTATGATGGCGGAGATTTACATAGGCCGCAGTGGCCGTCACAACCCGATTGGCAGTATGCGCTTGGTTGCCGAGCGGAACTTGAGTTCACCGGCGTGGCGCATCTCAGCGGTTATCGGCATGATTGCTGCGTTTGCTATTCTCTCCTTCTATTCTGTTATTGGTGGCTGGGCCGCTTCATACGTAGGCCACGCGGCTGTGGGTGATTTTACTGGTGGCACCGCCGATTCTATTGGCAGTTTGTTCAGTGATCTGCTCGCAAGCCCTAAGCAACTGCTAGCATGGCATACCTTGTTCATGGCGCTGGTTATCTTGGTGGTCTCCCAGGGCCTGAAAAGTGGCCTTGAGCGTGCAGTTACCATTTTGATGCCTGCACTGTTCGTGTTGCTGCTTATTGCGGTTGGTTATGCCACAACAACAGGCCACTTTAGTGAGGCAGTTAGCTTTTTATTCACGCCCAACTTTAAGGCGTTAACCATCGATGGTGTGCTGATTGCTCTAGGGCATGCGTTTTTCACCCTCAGTCTGGGTATGGCCATTATGATCGCCTATGGCTCGTATCTAGGGCGTGACATACCTGTTGGGCGTACCGCCGTTACCATAGCGCTGATGGATACCGTTGTTGCTTTGCTTGCGGGCCTTGCGATTTTTCCGGTGGTGTTTGCTAATGGCCTTGAGGCTGGTGCAGGTCCTGGCTTGATTTTCCAAACCCTGCCACTGGCGTTTGGCAATATGCCCATGGGTGGCTTGTTCGGCACGCTGTTCTTTATATTGCTACTGTTTGCCGCTTGGACATCGGGCATTTCCCTGTTGGAGCCGGTGGTTGAGTGGGTTGAGGAAAACACCAATATGGAGCGCGCAGGCAGTGCCATACTGGTTGGCGTACTCTGCTGGCTGCTGGGTATCGCATCTATCTTGTCATTGAACGTATGGGCCGATGTTGCGCCCCTTGATATGTTTGCGCGTTTTGAAGGTAAAACGATTTTCGACCTGTTGGATTTCTTTACGGCTAACATTCTGCTGCCCCTATCAGGGCTACTAACGGCTATCTTTGTGGGCTGGTTTGTTGCCAAGGAATCATTGAAGGCCGATCTGGATATGGGCGATGGCGTCTTTGCTCTATGGTTGAGCTTTCTGCGCTTTGTTACACCGGTGGCGGTTGTGATTGTGTTTGCCTATAACCTTCTGGCGTAAGTGCACTGTAAATAAAAAAAAGCCCGGAGTGCAGTGATGCTCTCCGGGCTTTTTTGTAGGGCAAGAATCAGTCCTCGCTGGCATCCCAGTCTTCATCATCATTCATTGCTGCTTCCAGATCCTTTAGGTGAGGCCGTACGGCTTCGATGTCAGCAGCGGGAACATCGTCGGCTATTTTTGTAATGTTAAGTGCAGCGCCCATCATTGCCCGCATTTGCGCTTTTTGTTGTTCGCTCATGTTAGGATCGTTTTCAATTTCTGCCATGACTCCCGCCATTTCTTGCCCTACGCCTGAGCTTTCTGATTTCATTTGAATAGCCATCATCGCGGCGAATACACGATCCCCGACCGACGCCCAAGATTCAAGACTGTCGAAGCCCCGCTTCTCAACCACGGATTCGAATTCGGCATAGGCGGGTGTGCCCTCCATTTGTTCAACACCGGTGGAAAAAAGCCGCGTCATGTCGGGCATTGAAGTTGTTTCTTCATCTTCAGGGTCGGGCCATCTCTCAGTGTCTCCGTATTTATCTTGCAGAGCCTGCGCATCGTTCATCGTTGCAATAAATGCTCGGATTGTTGAGTCGGATAAATCCTTTGCTTGAGCTGCAAAAGCCAATAGAGAGACTACAAGCGCCAGTGACCACCGGGTTATTGATTTACTGCGGGACATAGAATACTCCTTATTCACATTGGTAAACGGCATGGCTCCACTTCACTCATTCGGTGGACACTCGGCCTAAATTCGGGCCTCCACTTAGCGTAGACCACTCGTTTTATCATAGCGAAGCCTGGCACGGGCACCAAGACATCCTTATAAGTTAAAAGCACGTCCATTGATGCCGGTGTGACGAATTTGTGAACTTTTAAGGCTAGACTCGTCACATAGAAAAAAGCAGAAACTGTACAACCACCCGGACAAAACCAGCGCCTATGACACGAACTGTATTGATTATTGAAGACAACCCCGGTATCGGCGAACTGGTGGGCATGCAGGTCAAAGATCTGGGTATGGAGCCCGTATTGGAGGATCGAGGAGATGCCGGTCTTGAGCGGTATAAGCAGGGTGGCATTGATCTGGTTGTGCTCGATCTGATGCTGCCGGGGCTGGATGGGCTTTCTGTATGCCGTGAAATCCGAGGGCTCCCGGGTTATGTTCCAGTGCTTATGCTGACCGCCAAAAGTACGGAATTGGACCGGGTGCTCGGCCTCGAAATGGGTGCAGATGACTATCTAACAAAGCCATTCAGTGTTGCGGAGTTAGCGGCTCGGATAAAAGCCCTGTTTCGGCGGGTGGATGCGCTTTCAACGCGCGCAGTTGAACAAGCTAAGGCCGAAGAAGTGGAAGCAAATGGGCTCAAGATAGACCCACTGCGGCGCCGGGTGTTGGTACACGACAGCGAAGTGGACCTTACAGCTCGTGAGTTTGATTTGCTCTGGCATTTTGCCTGCCACCGCGGGCGCGTATTCAGCCGGGCACAGTTGCTGGACGCGGTTTGGGGCTATAACCATGAGGGCTACGAACACACGGTAAACACTCACATCAACCGGTTGCGCAACAAGATTGAAACCAATCCGGCCGAGCCTGTCTATGTTCAGACGGTCTGGGGTGTCGGTTACAGGTTTTTGGATTAACCCATGACCCGATCCCTGTTTCAAACGCTTTACGCGCGATTGGCCCTAGGCCTGTTTGTTCTGCTGGTGGTTGTTGGTGGGCTGTTTACTGCGCTGAGCCTATATTCCGTTCGTGAATACAGCGCGGCAGTGAGCCACCAACTCAACCGCGATCTGGCCAGCCATCTGGTCGCGGATCGCAACTTGGTAACTGATGGGCAGATCAACCACAGCGAACTGGAGCGTTTGTTTGACCTGTACATGAGTATCAACCCCAGCATCGAGATCTATTTGCTCGATTGGGATGGGCGCATTCTTTCCTATTCTGCCAACCCGGCCAGCATCAAGCGTAAGCATGTCTCCTTGGAGCCGATTCATAGGCTATTGGAAAACCCCGATGCTTACCCTTTACAAGGCGATGACCCGCGCAGCCACGATCGTCGGAAAGTCTTTTCGGTGACCCCAGTACCCAGCGCTCAAAACCCAACGGGTTATCTTTACGTTGTATTGCGTGGTGAGGAATACGATTTTGCCGAGAGCATGGTGCACAGCGATCGCCTTGTGCAAATGGGCGGCGGTGCTCTGGCAATCAGCCTCTTTGTGGGACTGCTGGCCGGTTTGCTGTTTTTCCGATTACTAACACGGCGGCTTTCCCGGCTGACCGCGCGGGTGGAGGCGTTTGAGCCGGATACCGAGAATACAGGTAAGGCGGGTGAACCTGATGTTCCCGGAGATGACGTTGATTACTTGGCCGCCCGTTTTGATCAGATGGCGGCCCGCATTGTTGGCCAGTTGGAGCTATTGAAAGACAAAGATCATCAGCGTCGCCAACTGGTAGCACAGGTATCTCACGACTTACGCACACCTCTGGCGTCGATACAGGGCTACCTGGAAACTCTGGGCGCGAAGCATCAAGAGTTAAGCCCGGAAGAACGCCAGCGTTTTCTAGGTGTGGCACTGGCTGAAACGCTTCGACTAAGCAAGCTGGTTGACGAGCTGTTCGAACTAGCGGCACTGGATGCCCGCGAACGGCAACCGTTTTTGGAGCCGTTCATGCCAGCGGAGTTATTGCACGATGTGGTACAAAAACACAATCCGAGGGCCGAGCAGGCGAGTGTTGCGCTGAATATTACCCACGTTCAGCCAGCAATGGTGCTTGCGGATATTGCCATGACCGAGCGGGTTTTGGACAACCTGATCGGAAACGCCGTTGACCACTCACCGATGGGCGGCGAGGTGAAGTTGAAGGTCGCATTAGACGGCAACGGTGTTGCTGTGACCGTTGAAGACATGGGTAAAGGAATCGCCGCACAAGATCTGAAACACGTATTCGACCCGTTTTATCAGGCATCGGATGTGAGCCGTAGCGGCCATGCGGGGCTGGGCCTTGCTATTGCGCGCAGAATGGCAGAACTGCAGCAGGGCAGTGTTTCGGTAGTAAGCCCACCGGGTGCGGGGGCAAGGTTCCGTTTCTGGTTGCCGCTGGCGGATTCGGCAAAAAAAGAATCCACAGTGTTATAGATTCGTAAGAACTCAGGAACATTTTAGTGAAGTTACGGCGATAGAATGGCGACTGAACCCCTTTATTAACTGAGCCCGGTACATTTTTTCAACTTGTGTCTTAACCCGTTACTTAATCCATCTCTCAACAATGATCTAAGGAGAGTTGTTATGAACCGAAATATGCTCGCAATGGTCGCCGCACTGCTGATCGCGGCCACCGGCGCCTTTTACGCCACCGTTGCCACCGCTGAGAAAGGCATGGATGGTGCCAATGCCTATGCGCCCAAAGATCCCGGTTTGAAGGTTGCTACCTTTGCCGGGGGGTGTTTCTGGTGCGTGGAAGCCGGGTACGAGAAGATTCCCGGCGTGGTAGAGGCAGTCTCCGGCTATGCAGGCGGGGAGGAGTCTAACCCAACCTACCAGCAAGTCGCTTCCGGCAGCACCGGACACACAGAAGCCGTGCAGGTGTATTACGACCCGAAAGAAATCACTTATGAAGGATTGTTGCAGGGCTTATGGCGAATGATGAACCCGACGGACGCCAACGGCCAATTTGTGGACCGTGGCCAACAGTACCGTCCGGCGATTTTCTACCAAAACCCTGAGGAAAAGCGTTTGGCAGAAGCGTCTAAAAAAGATCTGCAGGCGTCCGGCATTTACGAAAAGCCTGTGGTGATCGAAATTACGCCCTTGAAAACCTTTTATGCGGCTGAAAAGTATCATCAGGATTACTACGAGAAGAATCCGGTGCGCTACAAGCTCTATACCTTTAACTCTGGCCGCTATCAGTTTATCGAAGACGTGTATGGAGAAGATTATGAGCTGGACTTTAGCCAGTTCAAACCCGACAACAGCATGCAGAGCAGCGCTAATGAGGCTGCCAAAAAGGCCGGTGCAGCAGAGAAAAAGGGCTTCGATCCAAAAGCCTTCGTTAAACCAAGCAGCGAAGCGCTGAAGCAGCGCCTCACCAGCACCCAGTATGAAGTAACACAGAACGACGGCACCGAGCGTGCCTTCAGCAATCCTTACTGGGATAACAAGCAACCGGGAATTTACGTGGACGTTGTCTCCGGTGAGCCGCTGTTCTCTTCCCGCGACAAGTATAAGTCTGGAACCGGCTGGCCAAGTTTCACCCGCCCGTTGAGTTCAAGCATGGTTGTAGAGAAGGAAGACAACGGGTTTTTCATGAAGCGCACTGAAATCCGCAGCCGCTTTGCCGATTCGCACCTTGGGCATGTGTTTAACGATGGTCCGGCCCCAAGTGGCCTGCGTTACTGCATGAACTCGGCAGCGCTGAAGTTTATCCCACTAGAGGACATGGCTGAGGCCGGTTACGGCGACTGGATTCCTG
This sequence comes from Marinobacter salexigens, assembly GCF_018860765.1. Classification (GTDB taxonomy): domain Bacteria; phylum Pseudomonadota; class Gammaproteobacteria; order Pseudomonadales; family Oleiphilaceae; genus Marinobacter; species Marinobacter salexigens_A. The sequence goes on along the minus strand of NZ_JAHKPV010000001.1, from coordinate 378,667 downwards.
AGGTGAAGGCGTCGCAGTAAGCCTAAAGCTGTTAAATACCTGTTAGAGCCATAAATCGCCGATGGGTGTTTGCAGGCTAAAGTGATGTTGGATCTGCGCCTGCAGCAGTTCGGCAGTGGCAATGGCATCTATTAGAGCGTTGTGGGCAGCATAGTGAGGTAACCCGTAACGCATTCTGCTGTCTGAAAGCCGAATGGACACCGGCTTTTCCCCGATCAGGCGTTTGAAGAAAGAGGGCTGACGACCTGGTTGCAGGTGCGCCTCAATGGCCATGGTATCGATTAACGGAAAGCGAATGCCTTCATTCAAACGGTATTGCAGGGCGACATCCAGAAAAGGCCGCTCGATATGTCGGAAGTGTACCACTGGAATTCGGCCGTTCAGGCTGGCGAATACTTCCTCAAGTATCTCTGACAGATCTGGCGCCTTTTCAATGTCGGCGTGGGTGATGCCGTGGAAGGTGACTGACATTTGATGCAGCGGCAGTTTGGGCCGCACGATCCAGTGTTTCGCTTGGCCAAGCACAATGGCATCTAGTGTAAAGGGCACTAACCCGATACTGACAATAGAGTGGGCATCTGACTCCAAGCCCGTGGTTTCAAAGTCCAAGGCCACCATAGGCACTTCGCAAATGGATGTGTCCGGAGAAACGCAGCCGGCTTCGTAAAAGGCTTTTAATACTGGCGCCTTGGCACGCTTTGCCAAAGCTTGAAACTGCTCTGGCCATGGCAGGCTTTTGATGTCGTTGGGCACGGAGGCGTTATCAGACATGCCGCGTCGCCTGCGAGTTGTAACGGAATCTCAGAAATTTTTGGGCGTTACTGACAACTTGAAACGCGTCTTTAAGGTGACTGCGTTCGAACGGCGACAAGTCTTCCGGGCGCACGTTGTTATCCGGCTCACCTCCCGCCTCTAGCGTGAGCGCCTGGTGGCGGATGCGTACAATGGAAATGAACTCCAAAGCGTCTCTGAGGTTGCTTAAGTCATCCTCCATGATGAGCTTGGTTTTGCCGATGCTTTTTAGCCGCTCGAAGGAATTCTGTGCCCGGGAACCGCAGGCCAGAGCGTGAATCCGGATCAGGTCAGATAAAGGCGCTGTGCCGCGGCGCTTTAAGTTGAAGGTTTTTTGATGTTTGCCGTCTTCCTCAAGCACGAACGTGCGGAAGAAACCGAGCGGAGGCGTCCGGTTGAGGGCGTTGCGGGCCATGAGCGTCAAGAAAAGCTGGCTTTTACTGGCCTTGTCTGCGACCAGCGCTTTGAGCTCTTCAGCAAACTCCGTGCGGCCATGTATGCCGTCTAAATCAAAGAAAATGTTGCTATTCAGCAAGGCTTCGGCTTTTGGGTTTTCAATCCAGTCAGTAAAGTAATTGCGCCACACTTTTAAGGGCTTTCGCCATTTTGGATTGGTGGCCATGATATCGCCAGTACAGTATGTATAGCCGCATTCTGCCAGACCGTCAGACACAAACTTTGCTAATTCGAGGAAGTAAGCATCGTGTTCCTCTGCCACAAAGTTATCACTCAAAATCATGGCGTTGTCTTGATCGGTTACAACCAGCTGCTCGTCTCGTGCCATGGAGCCCAAAGCCATAAAGCAGTAGGGTACGGGTGGCGGCCCTAATTTTGCCTCACCCAGCTCCAGCAGGCGCTGGGTAAAGCTTCGGCCAATGCCCGCCATGGCACTGCCGATCATGTGGGAGTTGGCGTCCTCATTGACCATGCGCACAAAACTGTCACGCACTTCATTGCTGATTTTCTTTAGGCCTTTCACATGCTGCTGATGGAAGATGTTGCTCACCAGATATAGGCTGCTCTGGCTTTCATATCGCACAATGTCGGCAAGTGCGATCACGCCACGCACTTCTTCCCCGTCGATTACCGGCAAATGGTGCACATTGTTATGCAGCATGGTGAGCATGGCTTCAAAAACATAGCTGCTGGCACGAATGGTGGTCAGCCCTTCGGTCATGATCTCGCTAATGGGGGTTTCGGAAGGCAGCGCTTCAGTGACCGCGCGGGTGCGTAGATCTTTGTCTGTGATAATGCCCGTGAGACGATCACTATCGCACTTATCGACACACTCTTCGTCCATCAGCAGCAGCGCTGAAACACCTTGATCCGTCATGATTCGTGCAGCTTCTTGCAGTCGCACGGTGGTGGGTGCGGAGACGGTTTTACGGGAAATTAGGCGGCTAACGCGAGAAGTCATCAGTGCGTTAGATTTTTCCCGGCGGGAGACGGCTGAGCGCAAACGGCTGCGGTCCTCAATCTCCACAAAATCGGCAAAGTTTTCGTCGTTTTCAAACAAGTTATGAAAGGTTTCGGCGGGAATGCTATACAGCAAGCTGTCTTCCAAGGCTCGGGCTGGGAACCTGACCTGACCCCGCATTAGCAGGCCAAACTGGCCGAAAATCTCGCCTTCACCAATACGATTGTAAAGCTCGCCGGAACGGCGGAAGATTTCCACGGCGCCGCTACGCACATAGTACATACGGGTACTTATTTGCCCGGTCTCTGTTATCTGGGTTCCCGCCCGCACGTAGCTGATTTCTATGCTTTTGGTGAGCTGATTCACCAGCTCCTCCGGCATGTCATCAAACGGGGCATGCTGGATAAGATGGTTGCGGATGTCGATCAGTTCAGCCTGCATGCTGTCTCCCGGTTGGAATTGGATAGTGCCTGCTCAAAACTATAGCAGAAACCGCCGTTTAGGCAGTCAGACCTTCGCCGAAAGGCGATGTCGATGCAAGGCTGTGTCTTTGGCCTTTTGCTTTGCGGCGTGTTGGGCGGTTAGCATGCCAGCTTATCCGGCAAGGAAATAACCAACCATCATGCATACCCTTGTTCTAGGCGGCATTCGTTCCGGCAAAACTGCGCTTGCAGAGCAGTTGGCGGGCGATACTCATAACTCCGTGGTGTATTTGGCAACGGCAACCGCTGGCGATGATGAAATGCGCCTGCGTATTCAACGCCACCAACAGCAACGCCCAGCAAAGTGGGGTCTTGAAGAAGAATCTCTTGCCCTGGCCCCGGTGCTTGCCCGCCATGCACTGGCTCAAAGCCCGCCCTGCCTGTTGGTGGACTGCATGAGCTTGTGGTTAAGCAACCTCTTGCACGCGGGTGAAAAAACCTTCGCTCGTGAGCGAGAAGCTTTCTTAAATGAGGTAAGCCGTTACCCCGGCGAGTTGGTGATTGTTAGTAACGAAGTTGGGCTGGGCACTATTGGCATGGACCCGCTTACCCGTCGTTTTGCTGATGAGCTGGGGTGGTTGAATCAATCATTAGCAAACGTGAGCGACAAGGTGATGATGAGCGTTGCCGGGCTGCCTATGGTGCTAAAGCCTTGAAGTCGCCGTGGGCGACCAAGCTCTGAAATCGCCCATGAGCTGATGTATCTACTTGTACCCTGCTTCGACAGGCATAGGGTGTAGCGAGGCTGGAGAAGGCGTGTTCCAGTGGGATATTCATAACATCTGCAATGAGCATTCTGATCACGCCGCCATGGCAAACGATCAGGACGTTCTGGCCTTCAAGCTCTTGTTGCCAATGCTGCCAGCTTTCAACAACACGATGGTTAAATGCTCTCGCCGTTTCGCCGCCAGGGGGCGTGTTGGCAGCCGGGTTTGCCCAGAACTGGCTGAGTCTTTCGCCATCGCTCGCCATAACCTCACTCGCGGTGCGCCCCTCCCACTCTCCAAAATTGATTTCCCGCAGGCGTTTATCCTTGTGCAGGGGAATACCGTAGCGATCTGACAATTCCTGTGCAAAGTGAACGCAGCGCAGCATAGGTGATGTAACAATAGCGTCCCAAACATCGCCTTCGGTAATGGCGTCGCGCATTTGCTGCCAGCCAGCCTCGCTCAGCGGGTCGTCTTTGCTGCCGCGATACATGGGCCCGCCTTCTGGCTCGCCATGGCGAATTAGGTCAAATACGGTTGTGTTGTCAGCCATAGTGGCGGTGCTCTTGCTAGGGGTTCGCTGTATGAGTTCGCTCTAGGCAGTGAGACCTTCCCGATGAACTCTTCTACTGGTCTTTGTTGCTTACACCAGCGTCTTCAAAACTGGCCATATTGTTGTGCAAGTCACAAGCAGCTCGAAGTAGAGGAACGGCGGCAGCCGCGCCGCTGCCTTCACCAAGGCGCATGCCAAGATCAAGTAGTGGTTCGGCGTCCAATGCGGCTAGAATCGCTTGGTGGCCCGGCTCGGCCGAGCGGTGGGCGAACAGCAGCCAGTCCCGGATGTGGGGCTGCTGGCTTACCGCGAGCATCGCCGCAACCGATACAATGTAGCCGTCGATCAGCACCGGGATAGACCGTGCGGCGCAGCCCGCAATGGCACCTGCTAGGGCCGCAATCTCAAAGCCACCGAAGGCCTTGAGTACAGCAATGGCATCCTCACCATCATCGTCGTTATCGTGGCGTTGAATCGCCTGAATGATCACTTCGGCTTTGTGGCGAACACCAGCAACATTAAGGCCAGTACCCGGGCCGGTCAGCTTCATGGGGTTTTTGCCCATGAGCGAACTGGCGATGGCGGTTGCAGAGGTGGTGTTGCCTATGCCCATTTCGCCGCCAATAAACAACTGGCTGCCTTTATTTGCCGCCCGCTGGGCCGCAGCATCGCCATGGTTCAAAGCCGCGCATACCTGCTCGGCGGTCATGGCGTCGGTGGCTGCGAAGTTGCGGGTACAGGGGGCGATGCGAGCGTCTATAACACCGGGTAGGTCGGGTGCAACATCTGACACGGTGCCAAGGTTTACAACTTCCAGCTCTGCACCCAGAGACTTTGCGAGCACGCTGATGGCCGCGCCGCCATTGGCAAAGTTGGCAATCATTTGTGCCGTAACCGCTTGAGGATAGGCCGATACACCTTCCTCGCAAATTCCGTGATCACCGGCAAAAACGCTGATCTGTATGCGTTCAAGTGTTGGCGTATCTGTTCCCTGCAGACCAGCCAGCTGAACGGCTGCGTTTTCCAGTCTGCCCAGAGAGCCAGTTGGCTTGGTCAGAATGCTTTGACGTCGGGCGGCCTGTTCAAAAAAGCGTACATCGGGCTGCTGGGGAGAAGTGGTCCAACTACTGGGAAACGACATTTCACATACCTTTATGCATCAATAGACCGTAACACAGAGTGCTTTTACGGTGATCAGGGCTTAGGTTTAAAACAGTATGGAGCGGGATCATACTCCGACTGGATGGAATCAGGTAGGCTTGGCGGCTTCACCTTCCGATGAGCCCGGGAATACCTGTGTTGTTATTCGCTCCATTGATTGTCTGTGTGCTTGCTCTGGCCCTTGATGTTCGGCTGGGTGAGCCGCGTCGCTGGCACCCGGTAGTCGGGTTCGGGCGCTTGGCCACTGCGTTGGAAAAGCGGCTTAATACGGCCCCCAAAGACCCCTTTCGAAGCTTGCTGGCGGGATTGTTCTCGGTGTTCTTGCTCACGGCGCCTGTGCTGGGCCTTGCGATCTGGGTATCGGTGGAGCTTGATGGGGTGTTGCTGATACTGATTCAGGCGGTGGCCCTGTGGCTAGCCATCTCTCTGCGAGGGTTGGCGGAACATGGCAGGGCTGTTGCGGAACCCTTGCGAGACGGCGACCTTGAAAAAGCTCGGGATCAAGTAAGCCGTATTGTAAGCCGTAAGGCCAGTGCCTTGGATGAACAAGGTGTAGCGGCGGCCGCAACCGAATCTATGTTAGAAAACGGTGCAGACGCCGTGTTTGCCAGTTTGTTTTGGTTTCTGGTTGCGGGAATGCCGGGGGTGATACTGCATAGAATGGTAAACACGCTGGATGCCATGTGGGGCTACAGGACGCCACGTTTTCTTTATTTTGGCCGGATGGCAGCACGACTCGATGATCTCATGGGTTGGGTGCCCGCCCGCCTGACAGCGCTTACTTATATGCTGTTGGGCCAAAGGGAGTTGGCTTGGCGGTGCTGGCAAAAACAAGCACCGCAATGGGACAGCCCCAATGCCGGGCCTGTTATGGCGGCAGGTGCAGGCGCACTGAATGTGCGGCTTGGCGGCCCATCGCCCTACCCCTCAGGTGTGAAACATCGCCCAGTCTTGGGTGGCACTCAGCATGCGAGCTCAGACAGTGTAGACGGGGCGATTGTGTTGGTGCAGCGCGGCGTACGGCTTTGGCTTGGCATCGTTCTGGTCACTACGGCGCTTTTAATGTTAATGGTGTATTTATAATGATGTTGGAGCATGGCGGGCGCTTGAACAAAGCGGCGGAACGCTGGGGCATTCCCCCTGCGCAATGGCTTGACCTGTCTACGGGAATCAATCCCATTGGCTGGCCAGTGCCTGAGATACCGGCGGAGCTATGGCAGAGATTGCCGGAAGCCGATGATGGGCTGGAAGAAACTATTCGGCAGTGGTCAGGAGTGCCGTCTTCGACTGTTTGCGTACCCGTGCCCGGCAGCCAAGCGGCGATTATGGCGCTGCCGAGGTTACGCAAACCCTGCCGTGTGGGTATACCCGTGCCCGGGTATCGCGAACACGGGTATAACTGGCGGGAAGCGGGTCATGAAGTTGTCGCTATAGGTCCGGTGCAAACAAGCGCGGGTTGCGATGATCGCTGGCTGGACCGGCTAGATGTGTTGGTCTGGATTAACCCCAATAATCCCACCGGAGAAATCATACCGCCCACTACGTTATTGCGTTGGCATCGACGGCTGCAAAAGCGTGGTGGTTGGCTGATTGTTGATGAGGCGTTCATGGACGCTACGCCCGCGTTCAGTGTGGCTCATCAAGCAGGGTCGTCAGGTTTAATCATTTTGCGGTCGCTGGGAAAGTTTTTTGGATTGGCGGGCGTGCGCGCCGGGTTTGTGCTGGCGGACGCAGCAGTGGCTGGCCCCTTGCGGAGAGCTTTAGGCCCTTGGCCGCTTAGTGGGCCATCGCGTTACGTGATGCAGCAGGCACTGAGCGATTACAACTGGCAACGGCAAGCCTTGCACAGATTGCGCGGGGACTCTGGTCGGTTGCGAAGTAGGCTCCAGCAGGTTGGATTTGCACTTGTCGGTGGTAGCCCTCTGTTTCAGACGGTCTGGGCAGATCAGGCACAAGCAGTGGCGGAAGATTTTGCACGCAACGGCCTGTTGGTTCGTTATTTCGAACAGCCAGAAATGTTGCGGTTCGGGTTACCCGCGAGCAACCGAGACTGGGAACGGTTGGAGCGGGCAATGATGCGGCTTGGTTAACGGCATCATTGCCCTGAGCTGCTGTCTTACTTCTCGGTTTCCAAGAAGGTGATGGCAATGGGCAATAGCTGGGTTTCTACAAAGTCGACCTGCTCATCGGTGGTTGTATCAAGAATGCGAATACCTTGGGCATTTGTGTTGGCATCGCCTAACCACAGGGTGCCTTCCGGGCTCAAACTGAGTGCTCTGAAGTCGCCACCGGTTAGGTCTGCAACATCTTCAAGGCTGCTCACGCCTTCAGCTGGGTTGAAACGTTGCAAGGCAAGGTTCTGCCAGCCTGAGTAGTTAAGAATGTAGGCTTGTGTTGGGCTAACAAACACGGCGCTATTTATTTGTGTGGCGATATCTTCATCGGCAATCAACGAGCTAACGGCATAGGTTTCCGGGTTAACAATGTCCAGCCCTGTTCCGGTAAAGGGTGAGCTGAAGGCACCCCGGTTAACCACGGTAAGGCCAAGACCTTCAACATGCTCGATACGTGCGGGGTTCGAGCCTTGGAGAGGAATGCCTTTCAGCGACTCGGTGCTTTCCGGGTTGGTATCAATTTCTAAATCGGTTGTTGTGTCAAACACGGCAACGTATGCGGTATTTGTTGGCTGGTAATTGCTGTCCAACCGCTCCAGCGTGATAAACAGCTTGTCGTTGGCGATTACGCCTGAGGACATGTTGGGTGCGCCAATGGTGTCTTCAGGAAGGTAGGCTGACAGATCAAGTTCACCGATACGGAACTCGGACTCTGTTGCGGCTGAAGGGTTCACAATCCACGCTTTGCTGGCACCGTAACGAAGCAGGTAGGCTTTTTCCTCACTCACGAAAACAAGCTTATAAGGGTTGGATGAGCCCTCGTCACCAGCCGCAAGCGTGGAATAGTCCCAAGTTGCTATTGCCGGCTCGCTCACATTCACTTTCTTAATGGAGTCGCCGTTGAACTTTTCAATCAGGTAGTAGTTCTCTCCGTATGCGTTCACGGTGATATCTGAGATCGTTGAAAAGTAGCCACCCGAAGCCGTTATATCCTCTTTATCAAGCTCTGCCAGCTCAACCTCGCCCGAGCTGTAATCGCTTGCAGCCGTTGCAATAACAGCCACATATTTTGTGTCTTCGCCTACTTGCAAATTACCATCGTTGCCGCTTGAGCTTCCGCCACAGGCGGTAAGTGTGGCTGTGAGGGCAAGCACAAAAGGCAGTGCTAAGCTGCGGGTATAGTGTTCAGTTTTCATTGATAAACTCCTGAGTTGTCGTTCATTAAAAGTGGTGTTTCATATTTACAAACCAGCTCCTACCGGGTCCCGGGAAGCGGCTGAAGTCTTGGTAAACTTCATTCGTTATGTTCCGTAGTTCCAGAGCGATTTCACTCTCGCTTCGGTTTGCCCAGATTTTCGTCCAACTGGCAGAGGCGTTAACAAGTGTTCGCGTGTCTGCGGTTAATCTGTTGGCAGCGTCGTAATAGAGCTTGTCGTCATAGCTGTAGGAAATATCAAAGCGGAATGGGCGTATATGCCAGCGGCTGCCTGCTACGAACGATTCATGGTAGATCCCGGGCAGCCTGTGTTCGTAGCGGTCGCTAACACTGTTGTCGGTGTTTTCAGACTCTTGCAGCGTGGCGTTGGCGTAGACTTCCCACCAGTGATCAATACGCCATGACGCATCCACTTCTGTTCCGTAGATGTGAGCGGATAAATTGGTATAGCGGCCAACACCGCGGGCGTCATAAATAGCCGAAACTGCAGGGTCTAGATCACGATAGAAGCCGGTTAGCTCAACATGCCCCCAACCTTGGTCTGTGCGCAGTGTGATCTCGTAATTTAGGGACTCTTCGGCTTGCAGGTCGGTGTTGCCAACAAACAACCCCTGCTGACCATAGAGCTCTTGCAAGGTGGGAACGCGAACCTGACGCGCCAGCCCGGCCGAGATTTCCCAGTTATCGGCAAAATAATGGCTCAAGCCTAATTGCCAGCTGTTATAACGATCGGTGTTTGAGGTCTTCGTGATGGTGCCATTACCGAGTGTCTCGTCGGAATCGTCATCAACCCGGTACTGCCGCAGTGAAACCTGCGAGCGCCAGCGGCTGTTTGAGCTGAGCCATTGGTGAGAAAGCACAGCGGCAATCTGTAGGCGCTCTCTTTTGTCAGGAAGGTCCGAGCCCAGCTTGTCATGTTGCTGGTAGTTGTAATGAGCGACATCAGCAGTTGTAGAAAGCGTGTGATTGCCCAGTAGCCAAGTGAGAGTGTTAACCATGCCCAGCTGATCCGTGTCGGTATAGACATCAGTGGTGCCTAGCCCAACGAGCCCGGTTGCGTTGTTGTAGCGTTCGTTGGTGTCCGACCAGATAAGCCGGTGGCTGGAGTGAATTTTGCCGTCCATCCAGCCTTGTTGCTGGTAGTGGAGTTGGGTGCGCAGTGTTTCGTTGGTGAGGAAGGCTTTGTTGTTACGCCAGTTCTGAATGCTAGGAACGTTTTGCTCGTTATCGTTGTATTGGATCAGCGCATTCAGTTTGCTGGTGTTGTTGATCTCCCAGCCAAGTTTGGTGCTGACGGCATCTTGTTCGTACTCTGCGTTTCGGCGCTTGGTGTTGGCGCCATCGTTCGGGTTAAACCAATTGCGGCTGTTGGGGTATTCAAAGTCGTTGTCACTGCTCTGTCTGTCTAGCGATAGCCAGTAATAAACATCTTTATGACTGCCGCTATCGAACAAGCCCATCTTGTAGGTATTAAACGAGCCCGCACCCAAATTCAGGCGGGTTGAGCCCTCAATATCTTTGCCGAGAGTTTCCAGTACAACAACGCCGCCAATGCCCGCTTGCGCAAATTGAGTGGGTGCGCTGTTGGGGTAGACCTGAATGCGGCTGACATCGTGCAGGCCCAGCTTGCCCATATCCACACCACCCGTAACCGGATCGTTCAGCAGCATGCCATCGACCACAACCTGAACCTGTTGTGCCGTGGAGCCTCTGAGAGACACGGAGGAATAGCTGCCTAAGCCACCACTTTGGCGGATCTGCACACCGGTCTGCTCACTCAGTACATCCGCTAGGTTTGCCGTGCGGTTTTCAAATTCTGAGCGAGGAATTACTCGCACGGGGCCAGTTGCCTTGGCGGGGTCTAGGGTTGCAGCGGCGTTGGCCGGGGCGCTCTCCACAACGATAAACGGCGCAGAATCATCGGCACTCGCGACGGTCAGAGGCATAAGAAATAGCAGGCAGACAATTCGTCGCATTGGAGCAGTAACCATGGCCAAATGAGCTATAAACTGCAGCCACAGAACTCTGTCTTAGCTGCGAGCACAGCTATCATCAGGAGGTTTAACGCCAACACGAGTGGGCAAAAACTCCGCGGCACCAGCCCTCCGCCAGTACACACTGATAGCCGGTAGCAGGCCGGTCTCCGGGCTTGCGGCTGGCGATGTCGCCAGAGTAGGATGCGCTCGCACCAGCTTGAAGGCTGGAACTGATCCTGCTCATTGCCGCTTACCGTTGCGGGGGCAGCGTCGGACTTTAACCGAACTTCCCAGTTTCACCCTGTGCGCAATAATACGATAACGTATGTTGCGCAACGGGCACCTGCTACGGATAGAACTTGGCGCATAGTCTAGGGTCCCGTTTTATGTCAGTCAATTAATGTTGCGTGTGGCTCAGGGCCTGCGATTTTGGTGGCGCTAAAAGGAATGGCTTCTTGATGATTTTTCGTGTGTTTTTGTTGTTTTTCGCGCTCATTTCCGGTGCGTTTGCAGACGTTTGTGCCACAGATGATGCGGGACAATCCCTTTGTTTGGCGGTTCCTGCGCAGCGCATTGCCACTTTGTCGCCGGGCGCAACAGAGCTTACTTTCGCAGCTGGGGCGGGTGACAAGGTCATCGCTGGTGTTAATTACAGTGACTATCCACCTGCAGCACTCAAGCTCCCACGGGTTGGCAACCATACTCGAATAGATCTTGAAGCCCTGATGGCCCTTAAACCGGATCTGGTCATCACCTGGGTAACAGGCAACCCTCCAGCCCAGATTGAGTTGTTGGAGAAACTGGGTATTCCTTTGTTTGCCATTGAGCCTCGTACCTTTGAGGGGGTATCCAGCGTTCTTGAGCGGCTGTCGACTCTCGCAGGTACGGAGGAGTCAGGATTTGCTGAAGCAGAGCGTTTCAGAAAAGGCATTGCAGATATCACCGAAGAGTACCGCGATGCGGAGCCGATATCGGTTTTTTATCAAGTGTGGGAGCAGCCTCTGATGACTATCAACAATGATCATTTGATTGGCAAGGTTCTGCAGTTGTGCGGCGGAGTCAATGTGTTTGGCGACATGCCACGTTTGGTTCCTAGAATCAGCGCAGAAGTTGTTCTGAAGGCGGACCCTCAAGCCATTCTCACGGGGAGCGTAGATGGCGAAGCTGACGAGCAACTGGATCGCTGGAGAGACTATTCCGAATTGAGTGCAGTGGCTCGAGACAACCTTATTTTCGTTCCCGCTTCCCCCATTTCCCGACCCACTCCCAGGCTACTCGAGGCCAGCAAGCTGATCTGCCAACAACTGGAAGTTGCCCGTGGGCATTGATGGCCTAAGCGTGAAAATGTGCGGAGGTGATTTATGACTCGCACGCTTCTGAGCCTGAGTATAGTGGCATTGGCTGCCATGATGCTGGCTCTGGCTATGGGAAGTGTGACCGTCCCACTGCCTGATCTTTGGCAGGTTATTCAGGGTGACGGCAGCGCTTTACATCGCACGCTTGTTTGGGAATTACGACTGCCCCGCGCAGTCGCGGCCTTTGCTACCGGCGGCCTGCTTGCGGTAGCCGGTGCGCTGATGCAGGTATTACTACGAAACCCACTTGCCGACCCTTATATTCTAGGGTTATCAGGTGGTGCGGCCGTGGGTGCGCTACTGGCCATGCTCGCTGGAATGGGAACGCTGTTGATCTCGGGTTCGGCTTTTGCCGGTGCCATGTTGGCAACCTTGCTGGTGTTCGGCCTTGCCCATGGAACTGGCAGTTGGACACCCTCTCGCCTGTTGCTCACCGGTGTTGTGGTCGCGTCCGGCTGGGGCGCTGTGATCACCCTCATGCTGGCAATTACGCCCTCCCACAAACTGCCCGGCATGCTGTACTGGCTGATGGGTGATGTTTCCTATGCTCGCACACCTTGGCCAGCTCTTTCGGTGTTGGTTGTATCGATTGCATTGATCATGCCGCTCGCCCGAAACCTTAACGTTTTGGCCCGAGGGCCTATGCAGGCAGCTGCATTGGGGGTTTCTGTGCGGCCGTTGGAGTGGTCGGTGTATCTGCTAGCAAGCTTGCTGACGGCGACGGCGGTAACAACGGCTGGCAGCATCGGTTTTGTCGGTCTGATTGTGCCTCACATGCTCCGGTTGGTGCTGGGTAATGATCAGCGCGTCATCTTGCCTGCCAGCGTTCTGGCTGGCGGCACTTTATTGGTTCTGGCGGATACTTTGGCGCGCACCGTGATTGCGCCCGAGCAGTTACCGGTTGGCGTTATTACCGCGTTGCTTGGCGTGCCTATGTTCCTGTACCTACTGCACCGGAGCCGTTGATGAGCACCCTACGCACTCGTGATCTGATCATTAACATCCCAGAAAGGCGCGATGGCTTTGCCTTGAACATGACCGTTGAACCTGGGCAGGTCTGGGGTGTACTTGGCCCCAACGGCGCGGGAAAAACCACCTTACTGCATACACTTGCAGGGTTGTTGCCCGCCCGCAACGGGTGGGTAGAGCTAAATAACGCTCCCGTGAAAGAGCTGAAGCGTCGCGCTATTGCCCGGCAACTGGGGCTGGTGTTTCAGGAACGTCAGGATACGTTTCCGGCAACGGTGATGGAAACAGCTTTGATTGGCCGCCATCCCTGGCTGTCACCTTGGGAGAGCGAGCAAGGTGAAGATCAGGCGCTTGCCGAGCAAGCGCTGCGGGCTCTGGATGTTGAAGGTTTGTCTAGCCGCTTGCTCAACACCTTGTCTGGTGGCGAGCGCCAGCGTGTGGCCATTGCTACCTTAATGACCCAAAACCCGGATATCTGGTTACTGGATGAGCCCACCAATCATCTGGACTTGCACCATCAGGTTAGGGTGATGAACCTTCTTCGGAATCAAGCGCAGTCCGGAAAAACTGTGTTTATGTGCCTGCACGACCTGAACATGGCCGCACGCTGGTGTAGCCATGTTCTGCTGCTTTACACCAATGGCGATGCCTGTTGGGGGGCAACCGAAAGCATGTTGGTGCCAGAGGCACTGGAACGCTTATACAACCAGCGCCTTATCTCCCTGAAAAAAGACGGACTGTCGGTATTCGTGCCGGCTCCATAAAGCAACTTTGATATGAGGCTATCGCCATGAAGGAACGCGCAAAAGACCCCGAACGCCACGCCAAACGCATGGCAGCCAAGCAGAAAATCATGCAGGAGCGCATAGCCAAAGCCCAGAAAGAACAGGGCATATTGCTGGTGCTAACCGGCCCCGGAAAAGGCAAAAGCAGCTCTGGCTTCGGTATGGTCGCCCGAGCCCTTGGCCACGGCATGAAAGTTGGTGTTGTGCAGTTTATCAAAGGTGCCTTTAGTACCGGCGAAGAAGCGTTTTTTCGGAACCTGCCCAATGTGGATTACCACGTAATGGGCCAAGGCTACACTTGGGAAACCCAGAATCGGGAGCAGGATGTTGCAGCGGCCAATGCTGCCTGGGATATCGTTGCAGGTATGTTGAAAGACGACAGCTACGATTTGATTTTGCTGGATGAACTCAATATCGCACTGAAGTACGACTACATTGATCTGGATCGCGTTCTGGACGACCTGCAGGCTCGCCCGGAGATGCAACATGTGGTTGTTACTGGCAGAAGCGCCCCCAAAGAACTGATCGATATCGCAGATACCGTGACTGAAATGGGCGTGGTGAAGCACGCCTTTGAGGATCAGGGCATCAAGGCTCAAAAGGGTGTTGAGCTTTAATCCATGACCACCCTCATGATCCAAGGCACTACCTCCGACGCCGGTAAAACGACTGTCGTTGCGGCCCTGTGCCGCTGGTTGGCCCGTCAAGGTGTATCGGTTGCGCCGTTCAAACCACAAAACATGGCATTGAACAGCGCAGTCACAATCGACGGTGGCGAAATTGGCCGGTCCACCGCTCTGCAGGCTCTGGCGTGTGGCCTTGAACCACACAGCGACATGAACCCGGTCTTGCTGAAGCCACAAAGCGATTGCGGTGCTCAGGTTATTTTGCGCGGGCAAGTGCGTGGCAATATGGATGCGCTGGATTATCACGCCTACAAAGCCGAAGCCATGGAGGCGGTTATGGCCGCCTGGCGCTCGCTCCGCGAACGTTACGATGTAATCATTGCCGAAGGCGCGGGTAGCCCGGCTGAGGTCAACTTGCGGGCCAACGATATAGCCAACATGGGCTTTGCGGAAGCGGCGGATTGCCCGGTATTGTTGGTGGGCGATATCGACCGAGGCGGCGTGTTTGCACAGCTGGTAGGCACGCTGGAGCTGATATCTGCCAGCGAGCAGCAGCGTACCAAAGGCTTCATCATTAACCGTTTTCGCGGTGATATCAGCTTGCTGGAACCGGGGCTGGACTGGCTGGCGGAGCGTACTGGCAAGCCCGTCATCGGCGTGCTGCCATACCTTCGTGGCCTAATAGTGGATTCTGAAGACAGCATAGGCACGTCCGGCACCAGCGAGGCCGGAGCGCTCAATGTGGTCGTTCCGGTATTGCCGCGCATCAGTAACCACAACGATTTTGACCCGCTTCGGTTGCACCCGGGGGTAAACCTGCAGTTCATCGGGCCAGACCAGCCCATTCCTCCGGCGGATTTAATCATACTTCCCGGCAGTAAAAGCTCCCGCACTGATTTGGCCTTTCTGCACAGCCAAGGCTGGGCCCAAGCCATCCGTAAACATCTGCGCTACGGCGGTAAGGTGTTCGGTATCTGTGGCGGTTTCCAGATGCTCGGTGAGCAAGTGGCTGACCCGAACGGACTGGAAGGAAACGCAGGATCTACGGAAGGCTTGGGTTTACTGGAAATGAGCACCACTATGGTTGCGGGTAAGCAGCTGAAAAAGGTGTTTGGTGTATTGAACCTGACCACAAAGGCTTGCGCTCGCACAGGGGTCGGTTTTAGTGGATACGAAATGCACAACGGCGTGAGTGAAGGAGCAGCTCTGGCGCACCCGCTGGGCCGTATAAATGGCAGTAGCGAAGGCGCGATGAGCAATGATGGCCAAGTCGCCGGTACCTACGTGCATGGAATTTTTGACAAGCCCGCCGCCTGCGAAGCAATCCTGCACTGGGCCGGGCTGAATCAGTCGGGCGCTGCAGTGGATTATCAGCAGCATCGCATGGCGCAACTCGACCGGCTGGCAGATCAGATAGAGCGGCATCTCGATACCGCGTGGTTGCGCGAACTGCTGAACGTCAGGAGGTGATGGGGGTTAACTTTTTGACCAGAACCTGAAACTGCAGGCCAAAGGCTGGCGATCACGCCTGCCGCTGGAGGAATTAATGCACGGGAACGGCTGGGGACAGCCCCTGACTTGGTGATCTTGGGGCACAATTTGGGCTTTATTACGGGTGCTCAGAAACCACCCGCTTCTTCGGCTTCTTCAACGCCTCAAACCCGATAATCACATCCATCAGTTCGTTGGTAATTTCCGTTTGCCGAACTGACCGAAGCTCACCCTCTACCACCTCAATGCGTTCATCCACCGATTGCTCAGCCTGCTGCATCAGAGCCAGCCGGGCGGAATTTTCGGTCACCATGGCTTCTGCCGAGGCACGAAAAACGCTGGCGAAGATATGGCTGCGAATCAGGGATGATAACAGCGCGCCCGCCTCCATGGTGTAATCCGGAAGTGAGCGTGAGTCCCATTGTTTTTCACGCTGCAGCAGAGAAGGTGCAAGCGGAAGAAGGCTCTGTATGGTCGGCTCCCGCGTGCCATGTTCGCCGCGCTGGGTAAATGCCAGAGTGACGGCCAGATGGTGCAAAGGTTGGCCCCGGCTAAAACGGTCTATACGGGTAACGATATCTCCAGCAAGACGGCCTATACCTTCGGCAGAGGCCGGTGGCAGCAATACTGCTTCTGGCAGCAGGTCCTGATCATCCAGAGCATCGTTCATTTGTGCACCGATGCAGAACAGGCGCTGCTTGCCGATTGTCTGGCTCTGGCAATGGTGCTGCACCACCTCTGCGAGGGCTTCGTTGTAGTTGCCGCAAAGCCCGTGATCGGAGCCAAATACGATCACCAGATGCTCCCAAGCCTCTTCCTGCTGCAGGTTGATACCGCTGGTTCGGTAAGCAAAGGCCGCAAAGCCTTCCAGTATGGTCTGGTGATAGGCCTCAATGGAGCGGGCGGCATGCTCATATGGCGCGGCGTTAATCGCAGACAGTGTTTTCATGGTGTGAACAATGCCGCGAATGCTGGTGAGGGTGTCGCTGTGCCGGGTCAGCGTCTCAAGTGTCTGGGGCACGGCTGACCTCATTTGAACTTTCAGGGGTCGCGGCCAGAGCTTTGCGCGCCGCCGTGATAATTCGTTTGCGGTCTTCCTCGCTTAAACCTTTGTTCTCACTGATGCGCTCATCGATGAATTGGAAGTGCTTTCGGGCAGCGGTACGGATGCGGTCCATGGCATTGCCCAGTTGCTCTTCGGGCAAGGCATCGAAAATCCCTTCCATAGCGGCAATCAACACCGCCAACTGCTCTGCGGCGGGCATGGGATCGCGTTCGGCCTGACGCATGGCGGTACGAACGGCCGCACCGCGAGTTAGCCGGGCGCGGGTGGTGTCGTCCAGTCTTGTGCCAAAGCGGGCGAAGTCTTCCAGTTCTTCGAACTGCGACAGTGTGACCCGCAAATTACCAGCCACTTGCCGTAAGGTGCGGCTTTGGGCTTTGCCGCCCACGCGGGAAACGGACAAACCCAGATCCACAGCAGGGAACTGGTTTCGGCGCACCAGTCGCGGTGACAGGTAAATTTGTCCGTCGGTAATGGAGATCAGATTGGTGGGAATGTAGGCAGACAGGTTCTCCGCCTGGGTTTCCACCACGGGCAAGGCGGTAATCGAGCCACCACCCGCTTCCTGAGTAAACTGGCCAGCCCGCTCCAGTAAGCGCGCATGAACATAGAAAATATCGCCGGGGAAAGCTTCGCGCCCCGGTGGCCGGCGCAACAGAAGTGACAACTCCCGATAGGAGCGGGCGTGGTGGGTAAGGTCATCAAAAATGATCAATACATCCCGACCCTGATCGGAAAAGTATTCTGCCATGGCCATAGCGGAATAGGGCGCGATGTACGCCAACCCCGGTGTTTCTTCGTCACCGGCCGACATCACGATGCTGCGTGCCAGCATATTGCCTTTTTTCAGGGCCGCGATAACCCGGGATACGGCATCACCGCGCTGGCCGATAGCACAATAGAGACAGATAACATCCGAGCGCGACTGGTTCAGCATGGTGTCTATGGCAATGGAGGTTTTGCCAGTTTGTCGGTCACCAATGATCAGCTCACGTTGGCCAAGACCCACAGGTACGGCGGCATCAATGGCTTTGAGGCCCGTGGCCAATGGCCGGGAAATCGCCGAGCGGGTGAGAATGCCCGGTGCTTCTGCTTCAATGGGGGTTTCTGTTACAGCGGTGATAGGCCCCAAACCGTCCCTCGGGCGGCCCATGGCGTCGACCACGCGCCCGAGAAACGCCGGGCCTATTGGCACGCTTACCACCTTACGGGTGCGGCGCACATCCTCACCCAAAGTGATGAGCTCGGAAGGCCCGAGAAGAATCACACCGAGCCGACCAGGTTCCAGATCCAGCACTATACCTTGAATGCCGCACTCAAAAATCAGCAGCTCATCGGCCAAGGCACGAGCCAGGCCGGTCACAATTGCAACACCATCGCCCACTTCAGTGACCCTGCCGACCTCAGTTAATACCGGCGCAGGCGCGGGCGCCGCCAGCATGGATTTCCGCCATGCCTCGAACTGCTCGGCTGAATGCAATTCAGCGTGCGGTTGAGAATGTGATGGAAAGCGGTTTTCCGGAACACTGTGATCGGTGTCGGTCATAGCGATTAATCTTTCCTTTATTATTCACGACCGGGTTTATGTGCCCGTCGGCTGAATGCGCCCGGAAGCACCCGCAGCCATGCGCTCGTTTAATAACGCGTCAAATTCTTCGGTGTAACTGTCCACTGTCCAGGCTATCTGGGCGCCGCCAACCCGCAGAATCAGGCCTGGCGCTTGTTGTGAGTCGCTTTCAAAACGCAGGTCTATGCCTGGTAGCAGGCTTTGTACATCAGCGAGTAGCAGCGCCTGTGCCGCTTCAGGCAAGGTGTCGCGTGTGGTTGCTACCGCTTCCTTGCTGTCGCCTGCAGCCTCCGAGAGCTCGCCGACAATAGGCCGTAAACGCGCGCTTACATGGCGAACGATAGCTTCTTCCAGAGATTCGTCCGCGAGATCCCTCAGTGCTTTTCGGGTTAGCTCCAGCAGGGTTTCTTCGCCTGCACGCTGCAACTGTGCGGTGAACTTCTGGCGTTCACGCTCAAGGTGCTTGTGCCAGTCTTGCTGTTCCCGCTCCAGTTTGGTGCGGGCTTCGGCCAGGAGGCTGTCGCGTTGAACTTCTGATTCCCTCAGGGCTTCTTTAACCACAGCATCCTGATCTGAGAACAGCTGTTTTTGCTGCTGGCGGAACTCCGCTTCGGCAGCCTGAGCCTTTTTCTCGGCCTCTCCGGCCTCTGCCATGCGGCGTTTTATTTCAGCCTCGCGGGCATCTATGCCATTGAGAATCGGGCGATAGAGAAAGCGCTTCAGCAGCCACACCAGTACCAAAAAGTTGGCGATCTGCGCGATAACGGTTATCCAGTCAATGGACATGATCGGCTCTAGCCTCCTGCGGCAACCTGCATGGCATCCCAGAACGGATTGGCGAAAATCAGAATCATCGCCACAACAAAGCAGTAGATGGCGGTGGATTCAATCATCGCCAGACTCACAAACAGTGTGCGTGACAGAGTTGGAGCTGCATCCGGTTGCTGTGCAATGGCAGCAATTGCTGCCGCGGCGGCGCGGCCTTCGCCCAGCGCCGGGCCAATGGCTCCGATGGCAATGGTCAGGCCGGCGGTAAATATGGAGATGGCCGCAATAATGGCAAGATCGGTCATGATTTATCCTCTTTCTTGAGCGCTGGGTGGTCTGGCTCTGCGGTAGCAGATGAAATATAGACGGTGGCTAGAATGGCGAATATGTAGGCTTGAATCATGCCGGTTAATAGGCCAAGCATATCCATAACCACCGGGAAGAAAAATGGCGCGACAGTAAGCAGGATGGCTGCTATGACCGCGCCGCTCATTACGTTGCCGTAAAGGCGGATAGCCAGCGAAATACCTCGGGAGAACTCGCCGATGATGTTGAACGGCAACATGATGACCGAGGGTTCAATAAAGGTTTTGAGGTAATGCCCTACACCCCCACTGGCGATGCCGAACACCGGTACCGCTACCAGCACAGACAAGGCCAGTGCCGCTGTGGTAGATAGTGACGATGTGGGCGGTGAAAATCCGGGTACCACCAACATCAGGTTTGATAAGGCGATGAATAGGAACAGGGTGCCGGCAAAGTACATCACGTGGCGTGCAGAGTTTCGGGTAACCTCTTCGATCTGGCTCTGAATCAGTTTTACGATGACTTCCAGCGCGGTGCGCCAGCGATTGGGCGGTACATCCGGTCGGAGGTTGCGGGTAATCAGCATGGAAATACCCACCAGTAACGCCATCACAATCCAAGTGTTAACGATGGTGGCGTTAACCTTCCAGCCGGCCAGTGTAAAAACGATAATGTCATCGGGGGTAAGCTGCACTATGCGCCCTCCTGTGTAGCCGTTGCGGGTGCCTTGTTGATTCTGGCCCAAAGCACGGCCACCAGCCGCGTAAGGAAAAACGCTAGACCGTAGCCGGCGATGGCCCAGTTACTGCCAGCGTAAGCCGTTACCAGAAAACCAACGCTAAGCAGCACCGCGATTCGGCAGAAAGAGCTGGCCATCAGCCAGAGCCCGGGTTGATCAGAGCTCAGTGCGCGCCGCATGCCCCAGGCCAGCCCGATGAAGAACAGCGCGCTGAAGGGCAAACCAAATGAAAACCCCAGCAATACCGCTGGCCAATCTACAATTATCAACGTTTGTCTCCCTTGCGCTCTGGCCCTTCTCGTTCGATCCAGCTCCAAGCAATAATGCCTCCTGCAACCACGCCACCCAGAATCAGGGCAATGGGCCAGGAAAAGTTCTGTGGTGCTACGTCGTTCAGCCACAACCCCAGAAAGGCCCCGCCCACGGTGGGCACAGAAATCGACCAGCCAATGATTCCGAAGGCTCCTAGCCCGCGCAGAGGGCTGACCCCTGGCTCATCGCGGGAGCGCTTCATGCGCTCGGCACTGCGCCGTATGTCCTCCGCTGAGCGATCATTTTTCTGGCTCATACTGTGGGTTTCCGTAAGTCGCCAAACCGCCGCACTATGCCTGCTTCCAGCCGGGACAAAGCCGAGCGTGCAACCCGTTCTTCCTCATCCACTTCGATAAACGCAGCCTGAATGGTTTCGTTCAAGGATTCTAGATCCTTGCCTTGAACGCCGCGACGTATGGCGATGTCTACCCGATGGCCTTTTTTCATCAGGACGCCCTCATCTATGCCAAAGAAGGCTTCGGTACCGTCGGCCGAAGTGAGAATAAGCACCGAGGGCACCAGTGCCGTCACAAAATCCGTGTGGTTCGGGAGCATGCCGAAAGCACCGTTTTGCGCGGTGGCGAATAGCCGCTGCACGCTACCTTCGAACAGGGTTCGGGTGGGCAGGCGCAGTGTTACCTGCATGGATTCGGCAAGGCTCATGACTTTTTCTCCAGATCCTTCAGGGAGCCAATCATGTAGTAGTCAGTTTCGTTATCGTGAAACTCGCTCTGGTTCAGGATGGTTTCGCAACCGTCCAGAGTGTCCTTGATGGACACGCGCCTGCCGCTGTCGCCGGTCAGCGCGCCGACGGTGAAAAACGGTTGTGTGAGAAAACGCTCAAGCCGCCGTGCCTGCGCCACGGTGGCCCGGTCGGCGGCTGAGAGCTCTTCCATGCCCAGCATGGCAATAATGTCGCGTAGATCTTCGTACTCGGCCAGGGTGCGCCTTACCGCTCTGGCAATGTCGTAATGGCGCTGGCCAACAATAGCGGGGGTCAACATGACAGAGGCGGAGCCAAGGGGATCCACCGCCGGGTACAGGCCTTCACTGGCGCGCTTGCGTGACAGCACCACCGACGCGGAAAGGTGCGAGAAAATGTGCGCCGCTGCCGGGTCGGTGAAGTCATCGGCAGGCACATAAACCGCCTGAATCGAGGTGATGGCGCCATTGCGTGTGGATGTGATGCGCTCCTGCAACGTCGCCAGTTCGGTGGCCAGAGTGGGCTGGTAACCCACCCGGGAGGGCATGCGACCCATCAGGCCGGAGACTTCCGAGCCCGCCTGTACAAAGCGGAAAATATTGTCGATGAGCAGCAACACATCCTGCTTCTGAACGTCACGGAAATACTCCGCCATGGTGAGTGCGGTTTTGCCCACCAGAAACCGTACACCAGGGGCTTCGTTCATTTGCCCGAACAGCATCACGGTTTTATCCCGCACACCGGCGTCACCCATCTCCCGGTAAAGTTCTTCTGCTTCCCGCGAGCGTTCGCCGATGCCGCAGAACAGGCTTACACCCTGATAATGCTGAACCGTGTTGTTGATCAGCTCAGTAATCAGCACGGTTTTACCCACGCCGGCACCGCCGAAAAGCCCGGTCTTGCCGCCGCGCTCAATGGGGGACAACAAGTCGATGGCTTTGATGCCGGTTTCCAGGATGTCGCTGTGGGTGACGCGGTCTTCCAGCGCCGGGGGCGGTTGGTGAATGGACCGTCGCACTTCAGCGGCCGGGGCTGGCTTGTCGTCAATAGGCTCACCAAATACATTGAGCATGCGCCCGAGCACGGTATCACCCACCGGAACCTGAATGGGTGCGCCGGTGGCCTGTACTGGCATTCCTAAACCCAGCCCACGCACGGGTGCTAGCGCCATGCAGCGCACGGCGCCATTCTCAAGGAGAGAGGTAACCTCCATGGCTAGATTGCCAGCGTTAACCAGATCCTGAATACGAGGCGACGTTGCCGGAAACCATACATCGACAACACCGCCGCGAATTCCCACTATCTGCCCAACATCAATGATCTGATTCGACATGAATAGCGAGCCTGAGCAATTAAGAGTTTTTGGTGGTGTCTTTTGTGATAAGCGTACCTGTGCGGCCCGCCAGAATATCGAGCGCGTCTTCTAGCCGGCCAATGCCGCTTATGCCTCCGGAAT
This sequence comes from Marinobacter salexigens, assembly GCF_018860765.1. GTDB lineage: Bacteria > Pseudomonadota > Gammaproteobacteria > Pseudomonadales > Oleiphilaceae > Marinobacter > Marinobacter salexigens_A. The sequence continues at coordinate 356,109 of NZ_JAHKPV010000001.1, read as the reverse complement.
CGGCGAAATCACAGGCTGCTGTCACCTTGGGCCCCATGGAACCGGCGGGTACATCCAGTTTTCTGGCATGCTCCGGGGTTACTTTTCGAACGGGTGAAGCCTCAGGTGTGCCAAAGTCCCGGTAGACCGCATCCACGTCGGTTAACAACAGTAAGGCGTCGGCTTTCAGTTCCCGTGCCAGTAGAGCGCTGGCGGCATCTTTGTCGATCACGGCTTCCACACCTGCCATGCTGCCGTCGTTACGGCGCAACACCGGTATACCGCCGCCTCCGGTACAGATGACAATCACCCCCTGATCCAGAAGCAATTTCAGCACCCGCATATCCGGTATTTCTTTGGGTGCCGGCGAGGCGACTACTCTGCGCCACCTGTCGCCGTCGGCTGCAATGTGCCAGCCGGCCGCTGCTGCTCGGGATTCCGCTTCTGTCTTATCATAGACTGGGCCGATAAATTTGGTCGGGTTTTTAAAAGCAGGGTCGTCCCGGTCGACAACCACCTGTGTGAGTAACGTTGCCACCGGGCGGTCGTGGCCAAGAGCATTCTCTATTTCCTGCTCGATCATGTAACCGATCATACCGCCTGATTCTGCCCCTAATACATCCAGCGGATAGGCTTCCTCTGGCTTGTAAGCGGCGCCTTGCAGCGCCAGCAAGCCAACTTGAGGGCCGTTGCCGTGGGTAATCACCAATTGGTGTCCGTCGTGAACCAGTTTGGCCAAAGACTTTGCGGCAGTTTGCACGTTGGTGCGCTGAGCTTCCGCTGTTAATGGTTCGCCGCGTTTCAATAGGGCGTTCCCGCCCAGAGCTGCAACAATCAGCATACTGTGCATCCTATATCAGCAATTCAAACCAGCATCAGGCTCCGAGTGTGGCGACCAGAACTGCCTTGATGGTGTGCATGCGGTTTTCGGCCTGATCAAACACGATGGATGCAGGGCTTTCGAAAACGTCGTCCGTCACCTCCATGGCGGTAATGCCGAATTCGGCCTCTATCTCTTTGCCTACTGTTGTTTCGGTATTGTGAAAAGCGGGCAAGCAATGCATAAAACGGGCTCGCGGGTTGCCGGTTTTCTCCATTAGTGCGGCGTTCACCTGATAAGGCATTAACAGCTTGATCCGCTCGCCCCACCTCTCTTTTGGCTCGCCCATGGAGACCCATACATCGGTGTAGACAAAATCTACCCCGTCAACAGCAGCACCCAAATCTTCTGTAATCGTGATTCGGGCACCGGTTTCTTGGGCGAGAGCATGAGCTTCATCTATGATTTCCTGATTCGGCCAGCAGGCTTTTGGTGCGCACAACCGCACGTCCATTCCCATTTTTGCGCCACCGATCAACAAGCTGTCACCCATATTGTTTGCGGCATCTCCAACATAAACATAGGCCACCTCATGCAAGGGCTTCTCAGCGTGCTCTTGCATGGTTAGGAAGTCGGCAAGGATCTGCGTGGGGTGGAACTCATCGGTCAGGCCGTTGTAAACCGGAACTCCGGCATACTCTGCGAGTTCTTCAACAATTTTTTGGCCAAAACCACGATACTCAATGCCATCGTAGACTCGCCCCAACACCCTCGCTGTATCTTTCACCGACTCCTTGTGACCGATATGGGTACCTGTGGGACCAAGATAGGTGACACGAGCTCCCTGATCGTAAGCGGCCACCTCAAAACCTACTCGCGTTCGAGTCGAGTTTTTTTCAAAAATCAGCGCAAGTTCTTTACCTTTGAGTTGAGGAACCTCAGTACCGGCGTATTTCGCTGCTTTAAGATCTTTGGATAGCTGTAACAGAAAACTGATTTCTTGCGGGGAGAAATCCCGTAAGGTCAGGAAGTGACGATTCTTCAGGTTAAACGCCATGATTTTTATCCTTTACCGTCAGATGGGGTCACGCATTGTGGGGCAGCTCATGCAACGCCCACCGCCGCGGCCACGGCCTAGCTCGGCGCCGGGAATAGACAGCACTTCAATGCCTGCTGATTCCAATGCTGCGTTGGTGTCGTCGTTGCGGTCGTAGCCGATAACGACTCCTGGGCTTAGCGCCAGCACATTGTTGCCATCGTTCCATTGCTCCCGCTCACGTTCGGCTGGGTCATTACCACCGGTTGCGACAACGTCCAGAGATTGATAGCCGAGTACTTCTGCAACCACATCAAACAACGGCCTGGAATCCTGACGGAAAGCTAAGTGCTTATCACCGGTTCCCGGAGTGAGGTCGTAGCAGACTACTTCATCCGCGACCTCTTTGAACGCGGTGACAACGTTGCCGCCGCAGAATGTGAAAATGGTGTCCAAATGCATGGCGGTTCGGGATTTCGGGATCTGACAGGCAATTACCCGTTCAGCCGTGCCTCTTTCGAATATAGCATTCGCCAGTTGCCCTACAGCTTGCGGCGATGAGCGCTCGCCCATACCCACAAGTACAACACCGTTGCCCACGGGCATCACATCGCCGCCTTCGAGTGTGGCAAGGCCATGGTCTTTCGTAGGGTCACCCCAGAGCACATCCACTTTACCCGCAAATTTCGGGTGGAAGCGATAGACGGCTGCCATCAACAGGGTCTCGGGTTGGCGCGCAGCCCAGTACATGGGGTTTAGAGTTACACCGCCGTAGATCCATGCGCTGTTGTCTCGTGTGAACAGGTAGTTGGGCAACGGCGGTAGTACGAAGCCGTAGTGGCCCAAGTGATTGCCGAATAGCCCGGTAGGGTCGAACGGCAGGTCTCCTACTTCAAGCCCGCCAATCAGGTATTCCGATAGTTTGCTGCCTGACAACTCGTCCATCCAAGCGCGTAGATCAGAAATCATCCCCACGCCTATGTCGTTCCAAGTAATCCGATGATCCAGAATCCATTTTCGGGCTTCTGGAATGTTCAAGGTTTCGGCCAGCAACTCGTTAACATCAAGAACCTCAACGCCCCGCTCCCGCATCACGCCAGCGAACACGTCGTGATCTTTTTGGGCTTGCTTCACCCAGAAAACGTCATCAAACAACAGGGCGTCGCAGTTGGATGGGGTTAGCCTCCGGTGTGCTAGGCCAGGGCGGCAAACAACCACCTGACGCAGTTTTCCGGTTTCTGAATGTACTCCAAGCGTGTGTTCGGACATGGTTTAATCCTCCATTAAATGAGTGCGGCTGCGCTGATAACCACCGAAATGAAGATGGTAAGAATCAGAAGCAACGGCCAAATAAACGCTATCCAGCGGTCGTAGGACACACGGCCAATTGCCAGGCCGCCGACCACTACGGCAAAGGTTGGGTTGATTAGGTTTACTAGACCGTTGGCAGACTGGAAGGCTGTGACGACAAGGTCGCGGCCCACGTTGGCGAAATCAGCAAGCGGCGCCAGAATCGGCATTGACAGAACCGCCAGCCCGGATGAAGAGGGTACAAAGAAGCTCATGCCTATCTCAATCCAGAACATCAGGTTGATAAACGCCAGTTCCGGCAGACCGCCGAGGGATGTTTCAGCGCTGTGCAAAATGGTATCTGCAATCATTCCCTGATCCATAATCACCACAATGCCCCTTGCCAGACCCACCACCAGAGCGACACCCAAAAGGTCGCGTGCACCGTCTACAAAACTGCCGGTGAGTTTCTTCTCGCCAAGGCGGGCAATAAACCCGATTACGATAGCTGCACCAAAAAACAGCGCACCCATACGGGCCATCCACCAACCCTGTGACGAAACGCCCCAGATCATGACAACAAAGGTTGCAGCAAAAATCAGCAGGGCAACAATTTGTGTTCTGGTTAGTGTGGAGTCATCGACTTCATTCTCGTGCTTGCCCAGAAAAAGCCGTCGGTGAGCATCCCATTGCCGGGAAACAACCGAACGAGAAGGATCTGCTTTTACACGAATGGCATATCGCATAACGTAAGCCGAGCAAATTAGCAGGCCGCCAATCAGCAGAATAAAGCGCACGACAATGCCGTCAGTGAAGGGAATTTGAGCCGCGTTGGCTGCGATGACTGTGGCGAATGGGTTAATGGTTGAGCCGAGTACACCGATACCGGCACCGACTAGAATGATGGCCACCCCTGTTACTGCATCGTATCCGGCGGCCATCATTACCGGGATCAAAATGGCATAGAAAGCCAGCGTCTCCTCGGCCATACCATAGGTTGTGCCGCCAATGGCAAATAGGGTCATCAATATCGGGATCATCCAGACTTCATGGCCTTTGAGGTGTCGCATGGCGCTGCGTATCCCGGTATCAATGGCCCCTGTGGCGTTCATTACCCCGAGGAAGCCGCCTAGGAAAAGTACGAACAGGGCAACATCAATAGCGTTGGCTACGTAACTGTCCGGATCATAAAACCCGGCTGTGGGTGCGAGCATCACCTCCATAAAACCCTGAGGATTTGGGTCCACTGTCTGGTAGGTGCCGGGAACGGCTACTTCGCGACCGACGTCTTCGTTCATCGCCCGATCGTACTGACCTGCAGGTATCATCCAGGTTAGCGCCGCAACAAATATAATCAGCAGAAACAGAATGGTGTAGGCGGTGGGGAACCGTGTGGCCAAATCCTGCTCAAGGTTGGTTGGTGGGTTGTCCAGAGACTTATCAGCGGGAGGGGTCGGGGAGCTATTGCTATCATTCACAGCGTTTCTCCTATAATCAACATCGGCAGCTATTTAGAGCCAACGAAAAGTCTCAATCCCGGCTGCGACCGTTTTGCTCTTTTCAGCCAGAAATGAGCACGGTTTTCCAATGACTAGTTTTAGGATAGACCAGCCGCGACAACATGAATTGAGTTAGGTCACTATTAATACATGTGTGACATTAATTTTTAGACAAATATCAATGATTCAAAGATGAGAAATTATGCGTTTTTCAGATATTCATGAGCGTGCCATTGCACGCAAAGGCGGCCTCGAACAACTGAATACCCTACTGCCAAAAATACCGCCAGCCATAGAGCTCGAGCAACGAACAGACGACCGCTATCTCTCGGAAATCACTCGTTGTGTATTTAAAGCTGGCTTTGTGTGGCGAGTAATAGACAACAAATGGCCGGGTTTCGAGGCGGCTTTTCATGGTTTTGTGCCTGCCTACTGGCAGCAGGTGCCGCCGGATGTTCTGGAGGAGCTGGCTCGGGATGAGAGGATTGTGCGCAACATGCAGAAAATACGCACAGTTCCAGAGAATGCCCGCATGATTATGGATGCAGCGCGGGAGTACGGTAGCTTTGGGGCATTCTTGAAGAAGTGGTCTTCGGAAGACCAAGTGGGGTTACTGCTTTGGCTAAAACGCAACGGTTCTCGCTTGGGAGGCACCAGCGCGCAGTATTTTTTGCGCATGGTTGGCTGGGATGGCTTTATCCTGTCCCGCGATGTTGTTTCCGGCCTACGCCACGCCAAACTTTTGGATGCTTCGCCAATGAGCAAGAAAGGGTTGCAGCAGGCGCAGGCGGCGTTTACCGCTTGGCATCTGGAAACGGGCCTGCCCTACAGTCAGTTATCGCGGATACTATCGTTTTCGGTGGAAAATTAAGGATTAGATGCCAAGCAAAAACACCAACTCACAAAACACCACACTGGCGCCCAGTGCATCACCGGTATAGCCGCCTAATTGCCGTTGCAGATACCAGCCCCAAAGCCCTGCCACGGCAATGATTGCGGTAGCTGCGGCCAGCCACAGCCCCGGTAACCACAGGCTGAAAACAACCGCGACCAGAGCGGTAAACCCGCAGCTTATCCATAAACGAATGCGCGAAAACCCCTCCGCAACCGGCTTGCTTTTACTTTTATCCGGGTCGGTTACATAGGGTAGAAATACCATCAGCAGTAAGGGTGTAAGCCTACAAATCGCAGGCGCCACCAGCAGTGCAAGCCAGATGCTTTGGGCGTCCATCAGTAGAGCGGCTTTCAGGCCCAGAGCCATCACCAAAGCCACGGTGCCGTAAGTGCCAATGCGGCTGTCTTTCATGATCTCCAAGCGTTTCTCTACGGTATAACCGCCGCCTAGTGCATCTACGCTGTCGGCAAGACCGTCTTCATGAAAGGCGCCGGAAATAAACAGGTGAAAGCACAGTACCAGCAGCACACACACCAGCGGGCTCCAAGCCAAACTAAACAGTGCAAATAAACCTGCATACAAAGTGCCCAGCAAAAGGCCTACCAATGGAAAATACATACTGCACTGGTTCATCAGCTTCTGGGAATAATCGATGTGTACGAGCATTGGAATGCGGGTGAGAAAGCCAACGGCCAGCCAGAATGCCTGCCATTCATGTGAAAGTGGTGAATGATGTGATGGTTCGAATGCTGAGGGGGTAGAATCAGATTGCGGGGTGCGGTCCGTCACGGCCGGCTCCGGTTGCCAAAATAAGAACCCATGATACCGAATACGGCGTATTCGGCACCATGGTATTCCTTAAGCGATCAGAACGCTCTTTCCAGTCTTTTAAAAGACTTATAACTCTTTGGTGCAGAAGTAGAAGTCTTTGCAGTCGTACTCTCCAGACTTCACTCGAGCGTCTGCTTCTGCTGCTGTGGCCGCAGGCGGTACGATCACGCGATCGCCCGGTTGCCAGCCTTCAGGAGTGGCAATGCCGTGCTCATCACTGGCCTGAAGGGCATCCAGTAGCCGCAGGAACTCGGGAATCGAGCGACCGTTGCTCATCGGGTAATACACCATCGCCCGCAGTACACCATTCGGGTCAATCATGAACGTTGCGCGCACTGCCGAGGTATCGGCTGCACCCGGATGAATCATGCCGTAAGCGCGGGCAACATCCATTTTAAGGTCGGCGATAATCGGGAAGGGTATCTCGATGCCGAATTTTTCCTTGATGTTACGCATCCAGGCAATGTGCGAGTGATGGCTGTCGATGGACAAGCCCAGCAGTTCGCAGTTGCGCTTGTTGAATTCCGGAGCCATTTTGGCGAAGGCCATGAATTCAGTAGTACAGACGGGTGTAAAGTCTGCCGGATGTGAGAAAAGAACCAGCCACTTTCCTTTATAACTGTCCAGATTCTTCATGCCGTCTGTGGTCGGGGCATTAAAATCCGGAGCGCGTTCGTTCAGGCGTGGTAAACCAAATACGGGGTTGTGGGGTTGTTCCATGTTAGAGCTCCTTGGCTGTTGATGATGAAATCACTATACGATACAGAATCACCTAAAGGAATAACCATATTCCAATTAGTGCTATAGTCACTTTCAATCGATAGCTCTGGCGTCGGATCCCGGTTCTAAAATAGCTGCGCATGGCACTTTGGACTATTCTTATTAAGAGCATCCTGATTCACGCCTGAAGTGCGAGTAGTTCATGGCAGAACAGTCCGGCCTAGGGCCGAGTTATACGGACTCTGATTTTTTTTTCCGAAAGTTGGCTTTGGGTATTCCCGGTGTTCTCTTTACCTATTGGCTGAGTGCCGATAGGGCGTCCCATCGCTACCTGTTTGTCAGCGATCAGGTCTACAGCATTCTGGGGATTGATCCCGCTGTTTTACGCAGAAATGCCGGCATGGTGTTTTCTGCGGTTCACCCGGAGGATGCCGAAGGTGTTAAGGCCAGTATTGAGGCTTCCCTCAGAGCTCTCACACTCTGGCGGTGTCAGGCTCGCGTGAGAGTGAATGCCGGCCACTATGAATGGTTTGAAGCCCATGCGGCACCGGAACGCCAAATGGATGGGAGCACGGTCTGGTACGGCCAGTTTCATAACATCCAGCACTACAAAGAGCTTGAGCACTTGCTGAGAGAACGCGAGGCAGAGTCGGCCTTTCAGGCTGATTTTCAGAAGGTGATTTCCAGACTGTCGACCCAGTTCATTAACCATGCCTTTGGTACCATTGATGAGTGCATTTGCGAGTTGTTGAAAGCCATCGGCGAGTTTTTCGCGGTGGATCGGGCCTATTTGTATGAGTTCTCGTCGGATTACTGTGTTATGGATAACACCCACGAATGGTGCGCAGCTGGTGTGCAGCCGCTGATTAACAGCCAGCGCCGTGTACCGACGGATGATTTTGAGTGGTGGCAACGCAAGATCGACGAGATGGTGAGTGGCAACCGGGTTGTGTTTGTGCCCGGAATTGAGCAGATTCCAGTTGGTCCAGAACGCACCATGTTGGAAGAGCAGGGTGTTTGTTCAATGTTCTGTGTTCCGGTTCGTGTTGGTGGCGTAGTATCCGGCTTCTTTGGGGTGGACTCCCTGCGTAAGCGCGCTTGGCGTGAAGATCAGGCGGATCTCCTTATTATCGTGTCTGGCCTTATCTCCGGGGCACTTGAGCGCAACCGGCTTGAGAGTGAGCTGCTTAATCAATCTATTCGTGATCCCCTGACTGCCCTGCACAATCGCCGCTATCTGATGCCAAGGCTTGATGAAATGCTGAGCCGCGCTAATCGATATAGAGAACCTTTCACACTCGCTATGTTCGACCTGGACCGGTTCAAACGTATCAACGATTCTATTGGCCACCTGGGTGGGGATGTGTGCTTGCGTGCGTTTGCCGACATTCTTCTGGAGCAAACCCGAGGGGTTGATGTGGTAGCGAGATTTGGTGGTGAGGAATTTGTGGTTGCGTTCAGTGGCATAGGTCCCTTGGATGTGCGCCTCACCGTAGAACGCATTATCAGTGCAGTCCGCAGTCACGATTTCGTTTTTAAAGGCCAGAGGCTACCGCTGACGGTGAGTGCGGGCGTGGCCGGTATTGAAGATCTGGGAGGCGCCCCAGATTCGCCTGATCCCATTATCGGGTTGGCGGACGAGAGGCTGTATGCCGCAAAACAGGCGGGGCGCGACTGCATTGTTGATGCATCAGGGGTATCGCGCATATAAGAAAAGAGCATTTCACCTTATATTCTGTTTTGGTATATCCTTAGAATTGAATCCTAAGAGTCCACCCCAACGGAGGTGAATATCGTGAGTAACCCGATCGTTCAGCATTTTTTTGACGAACCCACCAATACCTTCAGTTACGTGGTCCGCGACCCTGCTAGTCAGGCCTGCGCTATTCTTGATTCTGTGCTCGATTTTGATTACGCCGCAGGCACTACCGATGTGCGCTCTGCCGATGAGATTATTGAGTACGTGCGCGCCAATGATTTGAAGGTTGAGTGGATTCTGGAAACCCACGTTCATGCGGACCACTTATCTGCTGCGCCCTATCTTCACGAGACACTTGGAGGCAAAACCGGTATTGGCGCCCACATACGGGATGTACAGGAGATTTTTGGTAAAGCTTTTAATGCGGGTACAGAGTTCGCCCGCGATGGTAGCCAGTTTGATCGCCTATTCCGGGAAGGCGACACTTTTATCGTTGGCGGCCTTGAGTGTCAGGTAATGCACACTCCGGGCCATACGCCTGCCTGCCTTACCTATGTGATTGGTGATGCGGCTTTTGTGGGCGACACTTTGTTTATGCCGGATTATGGAACCGCACGATGCGACTTCCCCGGTGGCGACGCCCGTGTGCTATACCAGTCGATTCGCAAGGTGCTGTCGCTGCCTTCCGAAACCCGCATTTTCCTATGCCATGATTACAAAGCCCCGGGCCGGGACGAGTATGTGCACCAAACAACCGTCGCAGAGCAGCGTGAGGCCAATGTTCACGTACACGATGGCGTTAGCGAAGATGAGTTTGTGAAGATGCGCACCGAGCGCGATGCCACCCTTGACATGCCCCGGCTGATTCTACCGTCGGTGCAGGTCAACATGCGGGCGGGTGAAATGCCGCCAGCAGAGGATAACGGTCAGGTGTACCTGAAGATTCCGGTCAACTTGTTCTGAGCGCGGAATGAACTTCAAACGCTATTTGCCGATTCTTCAATGGGCGCCAGAGTATGGGCGTAGCCAAGCCACCAGCGACATGGTGGCAGCGGTTATTGTAACCGTGATGCTGATTCCTCAATCTCTGGCTTACGCTTTGCTGGCAGGCTTGCCTGCGCATATAGGTTTATATGCCAGCATTCTACCCCTGATCCTCTACGCACTCTTTGGCACAAGCCGCACGCTTTCAGTGGGCCCCGTGGCGGTAGTCTCCCTGATGACCGCTGCCGCTCTGGCGCCTCTGGCTGAGGCTGGAAGCCCGGAATACGTTGCTGGCGCCATACTGCTGGCTGTAATGTCTGGGTTGATGCTCACCATGATGGGCGTTTTTCGACTGGGGTTTCTTGCCAATTTTCTTAGCCATCCGGTGATCTCCGGTTTTATCACTGCGTCTGGAATAGTGATCGCCGCCAGCCAGCTAAAGCATATCTTTGGTATACAAGCGTCTGGCCAGAACCTGTTGACCATCGGTCAATCGCTGGTTGTGTCGTTGGGCGATACCAATGTACCAACCCTGTTGATTGGCTCCGGAGCTTTGCTATTTCTTGTCTTTGCCCGCAAGCACTTAAAGCCCCTGCTGATCCGTTCAGGTGTGGGTTCCCGGCTGGCGGATATCCTTACCAAAACTGCACCGATTCTTGCGATAGTAATAACCACGCTGGTTGCCTGGTTGCTCCAGCTTGATACCCAAGGCGTTCGATTGGTCGGAGTTGTGCCTGCGGGACTCCCTGAATTAACCATGCCTTCCATGGATTTGGGGCTATGGCAGCAGCTGGCAGTCAGCGCCTTATTGATCAGCGTGGTGGGTTTTGTGGAGTCGGTTTCTGTGGGGCAGACCTTGGCGGCTAAACGGCGCCAGAAAATCGACCCGGATCAAGAGTTGATTGGCTTAGGTACAGCCAATCTGGGTGCGGGCTTATCAGGCGGTATGCCGGTAACCGGGGGATTCTCCCGCTCTGTGGTTAACTTTGATGCGGGTGCGGAGACGCCAGCTGCGGGTGCCTATGCCGCTGTCGGGATTGCTTTGGCAACCTTGTTTTTGACGCCCGCGATTGCGTTTTTGCCGCAAGCCACTCTTGCTGCAACTATTATTGTTGCCGTGGCAACACTGATTGACCTGCCCGCACTGGGCCGTACTTGGCGTTATTCCCGTACTGATTTTGGAGCCATGCTGGCAACCATCGTGCTGACGCTTGTGCACAGTGTGGAGGCTGGCATTATTGCTGGGGTATTGCTTTCCATAGGGCTATTTCTTTATCGCACTAGCCGGCCTCACAGCGCGGTTGTTGGTAGGGTTCCGGGTACGGAGCACTTCCGCAATGTTCTGAGGCACAAGGTTGAGCTGTGTCCGAAAGTCACCTTTTTGCGGGTTGATGAAAGCCTGTATTTTGCGAACGCACGCTTTCTGGAAGAGGCGGTGATGGATTTGGCTGCCTGCGAGCCGGAACTGAAAGAGTTGGTGCTGGTATGCCCGGCGGTTAACCTAGTGGATGCGTCGGCCCTAGAAAGTCTGGAGGCCATAAATGAACGACTGAAGGATGCCGGGGTTCGGCTACACCTTTCCGAGGTGAAAGGGCCGGTAATGGATCGCTTGAAGCGCACAGAGTTTCTTTCGCATCTGGGGGGGCAGGTATTCCTCAGCACATACGAAGCCTGGCAGGCGCTCACGGGTAACCAGGGCCCATTAAAAGATGCCGCCTAAAGACAAGCCTCTGTTCCGGGTTTTGCTTCGTATCACCTAGATCATTGGTTACGGAGCAGGTAACACCGTTATCATGTAGCCGGTCACGGGTTTCAGAGAGCGCTTTTCATTATGGGCATGACCGACAATCTGCTATCAACCCCGCAGTGGTTTGTAACGCTGTTTCTGTTTCTGCTTATCCTAGCGCAAGCAGCACGTTCTGTACGTTGGTGCATTTTGCGCTCAGACAATGTACTTCAGCATTCGTTTTTTGGCGCTGCGGTTGCTTTGGGTTTTATTTGGCAACTGCGCGCTGGCATCAACCCCGGCCTCGCAATTCATATTTTTGGCATCACCGCAGTCACCTTGATGCTTGGCTGGGGGCTGGCGGTTTTCGCCGGGCTATTGGCCCTGATTCTCACGGTAATCACCGGCCGTGAACCTGTCACCATGTTTGCTGCCAACGCTCTGGTAACGGTTATGATTCCAGCGCTTGTAACCCATGGCATCATGCTTTGGGAACGCCACCGGAATTTCAGCAATTTCTTTGCCTACATCTTTTTCTGCGGCTTTTTCGGGGCAGGCATATCCGTGGCTGTGGCAGGGCTGGTGATGTGTCTTATGCTCTGGTTTAGCGGAGTGTATGAGTTTTCGGAGTTGGTCCACGATTATCTGCGATATCTGCCACTGTTCATGATTCCGGAGGGCTTTGTGAATGGTACGATCGTTACTGGCATGATGGTATTCCATCCCGACCGGCTGACAACCTTGGATCAGCGTCGTTATCGATAGAAACTCCGCGTTTGGGGTGTCTCTGGCGCCATTGCCGCGACCATTCTAGAACATTGTCAGCGGGCATCGGTCGCCCAACCCCATAGCCTTGCATATATTCGCAACCCAAGTCGCTCAAGGCATGGGCATGGTCCATAGTTTCAACGCCTTCCGCCAGAATGGGATGGTGAAATCTCTGGCCCATAAAAATCACACTCTCCACGATGGCCCGATCATTTGAATCATTGAGCATGTTGATCACAAAACTCTTGTCCACTTTTACAAGGTCGATGGGTAAAGTGCTGAGGTAGGACAGTGACGAAAATCCTGTGCCGAAGTCATCCAAAGCAACGCGGAACCCCAGTTCCTTGCAGCGGGCAAGCACATCGCTGGCGCGTTTGATGTCATCCAACGAGGTCGACTCCAGCACTTCCAGAGTTATTTGTTCAGGCTTGATAGCAGGGCGGCTGTGCAAATAGTTTTCGAGGTAGGGCGCAAAATTCCTGTCCATCAGGTGTCGAGCACTGATGTTTATACTGACCGATAAATCCTCACCTGCATCGTGCCAGAGACCCATCTGAAGAGCCGCCTCTTCAAGAACCCACTGACCCAAGGGCACTTCCAGATGGCTGGCTTCCAATGTTGGCAGGAATGCGTCGGGGTAAAGCAGGCCTTTGTGCGGATGATTCCAGCGAATAAGTGCTTCGAAACCAATAATTTTGCAATCCGCTATCTGTACTTGAGGCTGGAAGTAGAGCTCAAACTCTTTGTTATCCAGCGCACGGTTGAGCTCTATGAGTTGCGCGCGCTTCTGTTGGCGATGCTCGTTCAGTTCCGGGTCAAAGATGTGCAGCAGATTTCGCCCTTTATCTTTGGCTGCATACATGGCCTGGTCTGCATGGCGAATCAAGCCTTCCGCATCTGCATTGTCCGTGGGATAGCGAGTAATGCCGAGACTTGCTGTAATACTTATTAACCCCGCCTCGTCGCCAAGATCAACCGGCTCGTTGATGGTAGACAATATCCGATCATACATAGCGTCATGGTTATCGCTTTGCAGGACAAGACCAAATTCATCGCCGCCAATTCGGGCCACGGTGTCGCCGCTGCGCAGGCCTTGCATCAGACGGCTGGCCATAATGCGCAGAATTTTGTCGCCTGTCTCGGCTCCAAAGTTTTTGTTGATTGCCTTGAATCCATCCAGATCGATATAGCCCACTGACAGGCTTTTTTGGTGGACGTCCGCCTGTATCTGAGCCTGGTGCAATCGCTCTTTAAGCAGCTGTAAATTGGGCAAACCAGTGAGATCGTCGTAATTTGCCGCCCGATCTATGTTTTTGGCGTGGTTTTTCAGCTCTGTGATATCGGTGAAGTTGGCCACATGGTAATAGCTTCCAGATTCGTCCAGATGAATGCGGCTAATGGACTGCAGTTCGACCAATTCTTCCCCGTTTTTCCGCCGGTTCCAAATTTCCCCACGCCAGAACCCAAACTCTTCAATGCTCTTCCACATAGATCGGTAATAGGCCGAGGAGTGGCGCCCCGAGCTGAGAATGGAGGGATTAAGGCCTAGAACGTCGGCGCGACTGTACCCGGTAATGCGGCAAAATGATGGGTTTACATCAAGAATGTGGTTTTTTTGATCTGTAATAATGATGGCTTCATGGCTATGGTCAAATACATTGGCGGCAATACGAAGGCCGCGTTCGCTGTGTTTGTGATCAGAAATATTGTTCATGATCACGATGAAGCCTGGCTCCACCCCATGCTCTTCGCCAATAGGCAGCCCGAAGGCGTGAACCCAGAACGGTTCCCCGGTACGGGTGTAAAGCAAAATTTCTTCTTCGAATTGATTTACCCTGTGCAGTTCCCGGACGATACGTCTCAGTGTTGTCGTATCTGTGGCGGGGCCTTGGAGCAGTTCAGGGGGGCGAATGCCGAAGATGTTCTTCAGTTCGTGTCCCGTATTGTCTAGAAAGCTGGGGTTTGCCCACTCAATTGTGCCTGCTGCGTCAAGGATTAAAATCATATTGCGGCTGGCGCTCGCAATCAGAGACAAGCGTTTGGAGTCAACCTTGGGGGTGGGCACTTTGTCCAGTGGATCCTCTATATTTGGCATTGTTCAATTTGCGCCTTCGCGGACATTTCAAGCGGTCATATCTGGAAGGCAGCCTTTTAGGTTACTTCTAATTGTGGGTGTCAGGATTGATGTGCGTCAATCCTGTGTCTGATATGTCAATTGCGCCAACGAGAGTGTTTCTGCAGTTTGCGCTGCAAGGTTCTTCGGTGCATGTGCAGGGCTCTGGCTGTGGCAGACACATTGCCCTCGTGTTCGTTTAGCACCCGTTGAATGTGCTCCCACTCCATTTCTTCCACCGAAGGCGGCTCGGGGCGCAGATCCGGAACTGTTGCTAGAGCCTCAAATCCGCTCAGAAGCTGGCTAACGGTAACCGGTTTGCACAAATAGTTGATAGCACCCCGGCGCATAGCCTCAACTGCTGTGGCAATGCTGCCATAGCCGGTGAGTACCAGTACGTTCAGATCCGGTTGCAGGGTATGTAATTCCGGCAGCAGTTGCAGACCGCTCTCACCAGCAAGATTCAGGTCTAGAACACAGTTTCGAAATGCTTTTTCGTTCAAAGCGCTGAGCGCTTCGGCGTGGGATTGGGCGCTTGTGGCCTCAATTTCTTGGCGGCTTAAGGCCCGTGTAAGCACCTCCAAAAACGCAGCGTCGTCATCAATCAGCAGCCATTGTTCGCTAGCAATCACTTACTGCCTCCTATGCTCGCATTGTCGGTGTTCACTCTTGGCAGGTCGATGATCATGGTTGTACCCTGTGGGTCAACGCGCGCCTTCAAAGAGCCACCCAATCGCTGGATAGTCGCGTTGGAAAGGAAAAGCCCTACCCCCAAACCACTTTCCGAGCCCACTATCTGTTCACCAAGAGAGTCTTGGAAAGCAGCTTCCAACCCGTCGCCATGGTCTTCCACTATCATTTCGACCCGGCTGTTTTTGGCGCATCGTACGCTAACAGCCACCCACGATGGGCTGACTGTTAGGGCGTTCGCAAGAAGATTCAGAATGGCTTGGTCCAAGGTGGCGTCTACCGCAACCCGACAGTCGGGAACCTTGGCTGGCCAATCAATGGGCGCAGCTGGCCACAGAAGTGTTGCTGATTCCCTCAGCCGTGCTACCCATTTATGGGCGGAGATGCTCTCCAGTTGCGCTGTTTTTGCTTGAGTTGCCGCACTGGTTAGTTGCTGCAAGTGCTGTCCGCAAAGCCCTAGCTGTTTTTCCATTTGGGCAAGATCTTCCACCAAAACAGGGTCTGGGAATGTAGAGCGTATTTCATCAACAAGCAGGGTCATGGTGTTTAGCGGCGTGCCAAGGCGGTGAGCTACAGACGCCGCAGAAAGCCCTAGCGCAATGATCTGTTCATCGCGCAACCGGGTTTCACGAATGTTGGACAACTGCGTTTGTTGTTGGCGTATACGCCGTGCCAATGCGCCCACAACCAACAGCAAAATCACTGCCGTCATTGCGAAAGTGACCCACATTCCTGCGAGATGCAGTTGAGCGAGATTAGCGTCATGATGGCCCTGGGTAATTGGCGAGTGCCAAACTACCAAAGCGGTATATACGCCGATCCCCGCGAGAGTCAGGGCAAGGCTTTGGCCTAGGGGAACCAGAATGATCGCCACAGCGATAGGAAGCAGCAATAAAGAAACAAGCGGGTTGGTGTAGCCGCCAGTGAGAAAAAGCCATCCGCCAATTAGGGCCAGATCAAGGGCCAAGCCCAAACTTACACTGGTTGGAGAGCGTGGTGGTCTGCGGGTAAACCAGAGCCAGCCCAGCGTGGCGAGAACGCCGTAAAGCAAACAAAGAATGAGTGCTTCAGCTCGATAGGCAAGGGTTATAACGGTTTCCGCTACCGCGATCGCAACAAGCTGAAGACCAACAATGGCCAAGCGCATGCTGAGCAGGTAGCGAGCAGCTTGTCGGAAACCGGTTTGAGAGTGAGTGAGCCATTCCATGAGTTAATTGTCCGGTATCAATCTTGAAAATAGCAAACCAAATTCTGGCTGATCACATCGCCGGTCAGTTGTAGCGGTGTTGCGCGCAGGTCGAAGCTTTGTATGGCGGCCAAAGGAGTGATCTCTTGTGTGTGCCCGTCTATGTCGACAAGCTGATTCGGCTGATAAATACAGTTCCGGCCATTGGGAAAAAGTGCTACATAGGCGATTCCGGCTTCGACTAAATCCTGAAAAAAATGTGAGCCGTAGGAAAGGTCTGGCACCATATTGCCGTCCATTTCCGCTACCTCCACCAGAGCGGCAACGCCCGCGATGTCCGCAAAGCGAACTGGTACACCCAGTTCTGGGCTGCTTGTTCCCCAGCGACCTGGACCTATGAGCATAGTTTTGCTGTTTTCTGCGCGCACCTGCTCACCCACAAGGCTTGCAACCTCGTATTTTTGGCTCACGGTTAATTGGCTGTAAACGCTCGCGTTCACCCGAATAACCCTTTGGATTTCGAGGTTTATATTGCCGCCCATGAAGTGTCCGATTGTGCGGAACAGAAGATTCGAGCCAGGTATCTCCTTGGGTATTTCTGTCGCGGTGGCTTCGCCGATGGTTGCCAGCGGTCTGCACTGCACTAGGTTAAAAGTCGGTTCACCGACACTGTTCAGATGTAGGGTAAACTCCACATCGACCGGGTGGCTATACCCAGCTTCTAGCGCGCTCAGTAGGTTGGAGAGGCGAGCCACGAAATGGCCATTACGTACTAGAGGCTGGAAGGTCAGTCGCCATACTGGTGAAGGCAAACTCAGCTCCCGTGCTCGCTGGCTGGCGGTCTGATCCACTTCGCCCAGATGGCTGAGGGGTAGGTCTGAAACCTCTTGGGTAAGCTGGCTTAATGGACGCGTAGACAATTTTCCTTCCCGCAGATCGAGAACATCCAGAAGGTGTTGGGAAAACCTGTAGCTCCCATCTTGATTTCGAAAGGGCTGACGGAGCGGATAGTCCAGCGCCATAACGCAGGCGTGGTCGTCTTCAATTCGGTCAACGGCGCGCGTGCCTAAACCCATGACTAAACGAACCATACCTGCAGCGGGGTTCATGTCGGTGTCCCAGGCAAAGGTATTGCGAGAAACGCCAACTCCAGCGGCATCTGGCAAATAGTAACGCCCATGGAAGCGGCCATTGACTCGTTGGATCAGTAGGGCCATGGGTTCTTCCTTCTGATCTAACTTGTGCTGTTTGCGGTAGACCAGAGCGTCTTCACTCATGGTGGAGGCATAGACCTGACGGATCGCATCCTCAAGCGCAGCAAGGCGATGCTCTGGTGCACCTTGATTGATTAGAAAAACGCTATCGTACTTACCGGCAAACGCGTTGCCGAAACCATCTTCTTGCAAACTGCTTGAGCGCACCAGAATCGGGTATTGGCCATAATGGTCTAGCAGACGTTCCAACTCGGCCCGGATTTCTGGCGGAAAACTGCCCGCTAGCAAACCTTGGCGTAGTTCAGAGGCCTCGCTGAAGTAACCGTCGGCAGAGCGTTGGCGCATAATCGCTGGCCACAAACCATTGTGAACGAGGTAGGCATAATAAGCATCTGAGCCCAGATAACTGGAGTCATGGGGCTCCAGACATTCTTGCCAGATATCGGGCTTGTCGGTCAGCAGAATGCTGCGGGCTATCAGCATGCCAGCAGCTTTTCCACCAATATAACCGCTCCCAATCATGCGAGCGCGTATGGCTAGTAGGTCTTCAAGACCAAGATAGTTTCTAGCCAAATCCAGCATGCGTGGATCCCGGCTGATCAGGACGTTCAGTACACGGTTCTGAATATCTGCAACTTGTTCTTGGTCGTCGCCTTCAAGTGCACCGACTACCTGCATAAATAGCCGGTCCCAGTAGTCCAATAGTGGTTGGCGATGTAACTGGGCAAGTTCCAGGCCAGCCTGAAGACGGGTGGCATTGCTGCTGTCGTCTACCGGAACAAAACGACCTTTGTACTCGGTGTGCGGCAGAAACATGGTAGGGGATTGCCGACACCAGACTTTGATCGGCTGTATCTGTACGTCATCACCTAGCCGGTGAACGTCCACCATAACTTGAGTGGTCTGTCGGATTCGATCCAAGGTGGTACGGGAGTGCCGATCCGGGTGCAGGGCAAACCACGCGACGGTATCTAGCTCAAAGAGGAAGGGGCAGACCACCCTAAAAAAATTACCGACCATGGCATCGGTGGCCCAGGCATCAAGGAGATCGCTCAGGCAATCGCATACGTAGAATGCGCCACGGCCATGCTCTTCAATTAAGCGCCAAACTCTTCCGGTAAAGGTCTCGAAACCACCTAGAGCGTCGACGTTTTCAATATGGATGTTGGCGCTTTTGGACACCAGCGGCGGGTGCTGGCCGAAACGGAGGTAGATGATACGGCGCCCGGCGGACGCCGCAGACTCAATAAAAGGAGTAACGAATCGGCGATAGTCGTCTAGATCACTGACTCTCCAGACGACATTATCGCCAATTCTCAGGCCGTCAAGAACATCATCAAGCCCCGGGAGGCCAGTGGAAACCCGGTTATCATCCTGTAGGTTTCCGCCGCTCCCGTTCATGTGTTGCTACTCCGTGATCAAATAACGCCCATAGACTGCATGGCGCGAGCTACCTTAATAAAGCCGGTAACGTTTGCACCGAGTACATAGTTGCCTTCAGCTCCAAACTCGGCTGAGGTTTCATAGCAGCTCTTGTGGATATCGATCATGATGTCCTCAAGGCGCTTTTGAGTGTAGTCGAAGGTCCATGAATCACGGCTGGCGTTCTGCTGCATCTCTAAAGCTGAGGTTGCAACGCCACCGGCATTGGCAGCTTTGCCCGGGCCGTACATCAACTTGGCGTCTTGGAAGATGGCGATACCTTCGGGTGTGGTAGGCATGTTGGCGCCTTCGGCGACCGCAATGCAGCCATTTTCAACCAGAGTTTTGGCATCGTTGGCGTTAAGCTCGTTCTGGGTAGCGCAAGGCAGTGCAATATCGCAAGGAATTGACCAGATGCTGCCGCCCTTAACGTATTTTGCGTCTTTGTGGAACTCGGTGTAGGCGCTAAGGCGACGACGTTCCACTTCTTTGATCTGCTTCAGAGCGGCCAGATCAATACCTTTCTCGTCCACAATGATGCCGCCGGAGTCAGAGCACGCAATAACCTTGGCACCTAGCTCATGAGCTTTTGCAATGGCGTAGATGGCGACGTTACCAGAGCCAGAAACTACCACTTTTTTGCCTTCCATGGAGTCGCCACGGGCCTTCAGCATTTCCTGAGTGAAGAATACTGTGCCATAGCCAGTTGCTTCGGTACGTGCGCGGCTGCCGCCCCAGTCGAGGCCTTTGCCGGTTAGTACGCCGGACTCGTAGCGGTTGGTGATACGCTTGTATTGGCCAAACAGATAACCGATTTCGCGGCCACCTACGCCGATGTCACCGGCAGGAACGTCTGTGTATTCACCAATGTGGCGATACAGTTCTGTCATCAGGCTCTGGCAGAAACGCATGATTTCATCATCGGAGCGACCCTTGGGATCAAAGTCGCTGCCGCCTTTGCCGCCGCCGATAGGCAGGCCGGTCAGGGCGTTCTTGAAGATCTGCTCGAAACCTAGGAATTTGATAATGCCTAGATAAACAGACGGGTGAAAACGCATGCCGCCTTTGTAGGGGCCCAGGGCGCTGTTGAATTCCACGCGGAAGGCGCGGTTGATGTGGATCTCGCCACTATCGTCCTGCCAGGGCACACGGAAAATGATCTGGCGCTCAGGCTCGCAAATACGTTGGATAATTTTCTTCTCGGCAAACTCCGGGTACTTCACCAAAACGGGGCCGAGTGTTTCCAGAACTTCATGTACAGCCTGATGGAATTCGTTTTCACCCGGATTGCGGTGCAGAACGTCTTCGTAAATCAGCTCCAGTTTCTCATCGAGTCGGGCAGCCATAAAAGTCTTCCTTATTTCGGTTCTTGCTTATTGCAGGAAAATGGAAAGGATGGTGGAAAAATGGGGCGGTGATTTGATCATATTGCGGGCGATTTGGCAAGCGAGTGCCAGACAGGCGCTAGAATGGATACCCCCATAGAGATGCGGCATTGTGTCTCACGCGTGTCGCCCCCGGTCTGTTTATCATTGCCGGACAGTTTTGCTCTTCAGATTGATAAAAGAACCACATCGGGAAGCCCTTGAATGAAAGACCGAGTATTTGCGAGCTGCGCAAGAGCACTTGTAGTTGGTCTCGCAGCATCGCCAGCGTTGACTTTTGCTCAAACAACGGGAGACACCTTGATTATCCGGGTAACCGATGGCCGCACCAGCGAAAACGCTTCAGCTCTGCTAGCAAGTGAGCCGGTAAACCGGTTGGCTTCGGACCCGTCGGTCTCTCTCTCCCGAATGGGTGGTCGTGGTCTGGAGCCTATAGTGCGGGGGCAAAGTCAGGAAAGAGTAGATGTGTTGCTGGATGGTATTCGGGTGGAAGGCGCTTGCCCCAATCGCATGGACCCGCCTACCAGCCGCTTGAGCAGTGCGCTGGCCCCGGTACTGGAAGTCAGAACCAATAACCGCACATTGCGCTGGGGCCCTATTGCTGGTGGTCAAGTGATTGCTACCACTGCCGCTCCGAAGTTTAACGGGCAAGCAACTACCGGGCAGGTAACCCTTGGCGGATCGGACAACGGTAGTGGCAAGCTGGTAAACGCTGCTGTGGCAGTGGGCAATGAGGATGCATGGCTAAGGCTTTCAGGGGGCTATGACGAAGCAGACGATTACGAAGACGGCGATGGCAACAAGGTACGTAGCGCCTATGAAAATGCTGAAGGCCGCGTTGATGCTGCGTGGACCGCTGAGAACGGCTTTTTTATTAAAGGCATGGTCAGCCAGCAGGAAGAAAGCGATGTGAAATACGCTGGATCCGGCATGGATGCGCCACAAACCGACACGGACATTTACCGCTTAGAAATTGGCTCCCCGGTAGCGAAAGGTGAGTGGAACTTGCTGGCCTGGCAGGCGGATGTTGACCACATCATGGATAACTTTAGCTTGCGGCAGGCTGGCATGATGAAAATGCAGACGAACTCCATCACCGAAACTCGTGGCCTGCGTTTTACTCTTGATCAAAGCCCTGCTGGCTCAACAGACTGGGCCATAGGCGCAGATGTAGAGACCAACGACTGGGATGCCACCCTGCTTAATCTAACCAATCCCATGCCAATGACCGTATCACTTATGTGGCCCGGCGTGGAAAGGGAGCGTGTTGGGCTGTTTGCTGAAGGCTTTCAGCGCATCGCACAGGATATAAAAGTGGGAGCGGGTCTGCGATACGACCGAGTGGAAATGGACGCCACAAAGGCCGGAAGTATTGCGAGCATGAATATGACCCCCGCCATGCTATACCAGGGTGCCTACGGAACAACCGAGGTAGAAGTTGAAGACAATAATGCTAGTGGGTTTGTCTCCGGTGAGTGGCGCTTGCCACAGAATCAGGCATTGACTCTCACAGGCAGCCGCAGCGTGCGAAGCCCCAGTGTTACCGAGCGGTATTTGGCCCGCAACACCATGAGCGACAGTTGGATTGGTAACCCCGATCTGGATACCGAAAAACACCACAAATTGGAGTTGGCCCTAAACGGCAGTAAAAATCAATGGAGTTGGAAGCCGGTTGTTTGGGTTGATCAGGTGGATGATTTTGTACTGCGCTATAAAGAAACTCAGGCCCAATGCGGCAAATCCAAAGGTTGTACCCGTTATAAAAATATTGATGCGCGACTGTTAGGTGTTGAAGTAAACGTTGGCTGGACAGACGGCACATGGAGCAGCAGCAGTGCGCTGGCTTCCGTTCGCGGTGAGAACCGTGATGATAATAAGGCCCTCTCACAAATTCCGCCGGTTCAGTTTGTGCAAACTCTGGGCTGGCAGAGCTTGGGCCACAGTATTGAAGCGCAGTGGCAACTGGCTCGCCGTCAGGATCGCATCGACCCACTGTCTGGTCTGGATGCGGGAACCTCACCGGGGTATGGCGTGTTTAGCCTTTCGGGTAGTCACCCGTTAATGGAGTACCTCACTTTTAGCTGGGCTCTGGATAACCTGTTTGATAACACCTGGGCGCCACATGTGAGCCGCGCAAACACAGACCCGTTCAATGCAAGCGCTGTGCGCGTGAATGAACCGGGACGCACGTTGCGCGCTGCACTGACGGCCAGATGGTAAACCTTGTAATGGCGGTTGCCCGCTACTCATAGCCGGCGGGTAACTCTTCGCCCCGTGCAGGATTACTCCTCCTGCACGGGGTTTTTTTACATACGGCTCCATGAACTGCTTTCAGTGCCATAGGCTATGCTCTGAATGAGTATGCGGCATAACTGAGGGTGGTTGGCTATGTCCTACCATTGAATATCCTGATAACCTAAGGTTATTAGCTAATAACCATTGTCGAGGTGGCTGGTGGTGAGACACATTTCTGTACTGGGCGCGATCGTGCTTGGATTGATTTGCTCGGGACCTGTTCTGGGTGCGGATACGTCTGGCCAGTTGCAGACTGCGCCGGTTGCGCGCAGTGAGCTGCAGGAAACTCTGGTTCTAGATGGAGTGATTGAGGCGGTGCAACAGAGTACCGTGTCTGCACAAACCAGTGGCACCGTTCAGCAGTTGCCTTTTGATGTAGACGATTCGGTGGCTGCTGGTGACTTGATCGTGCAGCTGGATAGCAGTGAGCAACGTGCTCGGCTCAATCAGGCACAAGCCGGGCGAGATGAAGCCAGAGCAACTCTGGATGATGCCCAGCAGCAATTTGACCGGATTGAGAGTATCCACGAACGTGGGCTTGTGTCCCGGCAGGAGTTTGATAGTGCAAGGAACAATCTTGCCGGTGCAAAAGCCCGGCTGGAGCGCGCCGAAGCCTCATTGGCGGAAGCTCAGGAACAGTTGGGCTACACTCGTATTGTCGCGCCATACGGCGGCATACTGACTGAGCGACATGTGGAGCTCGGTGAGTCTGTCAGCCCCGGTCAACCCCTGCTCAGTGGGCTGTCTCTGGAACAGTTGCGGGTTGTAGTGGATTTGCCTCAGCAATATGCCGATCTGGCACGTCGCGACCGTCAGGCGAAGGTGACCCTCGGCGATGGTCGGGTGCTGGAAACCGGCGATATGACGTTTTATCCCTACGCCAATCCGGAGACGCATACCTTCCGTTTGCGGATGCGCCTAAACGAGCCCAACGGGTCATTGTTTCCGGGCATGTTGGTAAAGGTGGGCGTTCCGGTCGCGGCGCGTGAAGTGTTGTGGATACCGGCCAGCAGCCTTGTTCGTCGCAGTGAGCTGAGGGCAGTGTTTGTGTTGGATGAGCAAGGCCGCCCTCGGTTACGGCAGGTTCGTACCGGTGCGCAGCAGGGCGACCGTCTGGAAGTTTTGGCAGGGCTGAGCGAAGGCGAGCAAGTTGTTATCTATCCTGATGAGCTGGTGGGTTCAGATCGCTTGAACAAGGAGGCCGGGAATTGAGCAGCCAACTGCCTCCGGTCGGCCCTTCAGGAGCCATTGCCCGGGTTTTTCAGAATAACCATCTAACGCCTTTGATAGCGTTACTCTCTATCATCCTGGGCGTGCTTGCGGTTGTGGTCACGCCAAAAGAGGAAGAACCGCAGATAGACGTCACCATGGCGGATATCATGATCGCATTCCCGGGGGGTAGCACTCAGGAAGTGGAAAGCGCCATCGCAACGCCTGCGGAGCAGGTTATGAGCGAAATTTCTGGCGTTGAACACGTGTATTCCGTGTCCCGTCAGGGTCTGGCTGTTATTACAGTGCAGTTTGAAGTGGGCATTCCGCGCAAGGAAGCGCTGGTTCGGCTTTACAACCAGGTGTATTCCAATCAGGACTGGTTGCCGCCAGAGCTGGGTGCCTCCCAGCCGGTCATCAAGCCCAAAGGCATTGATGATGTGCCGGTCATGACACTGACTCTTTATGACCCGGTTAATGGTCATACCGGAGAAGAACTGACGCGTCTGGCCCACATGCTGGAAGTGGCACTCAAGCGGGTGCCCGGAACCCGGGATGTTTACACCGTGGGCGGTGTGCCCGACCGGGTGGATATCCATTTTGATCCGGCTTTGCTTGCCGGGTTCAATCTTACCCTCGGTGATATTCGCGATGCCCTGAAAGCAGCCAATGCCAGCGCTCAGGAAACTCGTATTACTCGCGATAACCTGTCCATTCCGGTTCAGGCCGGCACTTTGTTAGAGAGCGTCAATGATGTGCGCAGCCTCGTGGTTGGCATGCACGCTGGTGCTGCGGTGTATCTGGACGACGTAGCCAGTGTCAGTCGTGGCGGCTCTGTGGCCGACCAGAGTGTGATGACTGGTTTTGGCCCAGCAGTGGATGCCAACAGTGTTGGTCAGCCTGGTGATGTGTACCCGGCCGTGACGCTGGCCATCGCTAAGAAGCCCGGGCAAAACGCCGTGGATATCACACGGGCCATTGAGCAGAGGCTGGAGCAGATCCGCAACCGGGCTTTGCCTGAGGGTGTGGAAGTGGTTGTTACCCGGGATTACGGCGAAACGGCCTCTGCCAAGGCGCAAAAACTCATCTCTGACCTGATATCTGCCACTCTGGGCGTGGTTTTGTTGGTGCTGATCGCTATGGGTTGGCGGCAGGCATTGATTGTCGGCATAGCGGTACTGATTACGCTGTTGCTAACGCTGGTATTCTCCTGGGCTTGGGGCTTTACCCTGAACCGGGTGTCCCTGTTTGCTCTGATTTTCTCCATCGGTATTCTGGTGGATGACGGCATAGTGATTACAGAAAACATTAACCGCCGCATTCGCAATTCCAACCATCCCTTGAAGAACATTATTCCGGTAGCGGTGGATGAAGTGGGTACGCCCACCATTATGGCCAGCCTCACTATTATGGCGGCGCTGTTGCCTATGGCCTTTGTGAGCGGCTTGATGGGGCCTTATATGAGCCCCATTCCTATCAACGCATCTGCCGGTATGGTGCTGTCCCAGATCGTTGCGTTTGTGGTCGCTCCCTGGCTGGCGTTCCGGTTGTTGAAGCGCAAAGAAGGCGAAACCGCGACGGAAACGGAAGAATCCGGCAGTTCAGCGGACGGGGTCAGCCCCGTGGCCATGAGAATATTTGGCGGTGTTCTTACGCCCTTCCTGGGTGAGCACCACTGGCGTCGCCGCTTTCTGGCTCTCGGCGTGATCCTGCTCACTCTGGTGGCGGCTTCGTTGCCGGGGTTTCAGGCGGTGATCATGAAAATGCTGCCTTTCGACAATAAATCCGAATTCCAGATTGTGGTTGATATGCCCGAACACACGCCGGTTGAGCAAACCCAGCGGGCGCTTCTGGAAATGGGGCATTATCTGGAGAGCGTTGACGAAGTGACCAGTTGGCAGAGCTACGCTGGCACTGCTGCACCCATTAACTTCAATGGTCTGGTGCGCCAGTACTACCTGCGAAGTGACCCCTACCAGGGTGATATTCAGGTCAATCTCAGCGATGAGAGCGTGCGGCCCCGCCAGTCCCATGATATCGCCCAGACGCTGCGCGCGCCCCTGACCGCTATTGGCAAGCGCTACGATGCCAGCGTCAAAATTGTTGAAGTGCCACCGGGGCCGCCTGTGCTTTCGCCCGTGGTGGCAGAGATTTACGGTGCAGACGCTCATCAGCGCGCCAAACTGGCCCGTTCTGTAGCTGCCGGGATGTCGGGGGTGGAAGGCCTTGTGGATATTGATACTACGCTTGAAGCTCCCGCACGGCAGTGGGAAATTGCAGTGGATCGTGCCCGGGCTGCCCGCTTGGGCGTATCTCAGGCACAAGTGGTTGAGGCGTTACAGATGGCGCTGGGTGACATGAACATCAGCTTCTTGCACGACGACTACGCAAAATACCCCGTACCTATTCGGGTAACGCTTGAGGATGCCGATAAGGCTCAGCCATCGGTGCTTATGTCTCTACAGGTGCGCAGCCGCGATGGCAATCTAGTGCCTCTGGCCAGCATAGCTCAGGTGCGCGAAGCCGACTGGATGGGGGCAATTTACCACAAGAATCTGCTGCCGGTGACCTATGTAACGGCCGACATGGCCGGTGATATAGATTCCCCTCTGTACGGTATGTTTGCCATGGTATCCCTGTTGAATCAGCAAAAAGGCGCGCCGGAGCAGTTTTTTATTGATCAGCCACCGCTGCCGGAAAAAGGTACGCTCAAGTGGGACGGTGAGTGGCAGATTACCTATGAAACCTTCCGGGATATGGGGGCAGCCTACAGCGTAGGTGTGTTCATGATCTTTGTGTTGCTGGTGGCGCAATTCCGTTCGTATATTCTGCCGTTGGTGATCATGGCACCCATACCGCTGACCCTGATCGGCATCATGCCCGGGCATGCTCTGCTGGATAGGGAGTTCACCGCAACGAGTATGATCGGGATGATTGCGCTGGCAGGTATTATCGTGCGCAACTCCATATTGCTGGTGGTCTTCATTCAGCAACTCCTGAAAGAAGGAATTGAGCTGGAGAAAGCTGTAGTTCTGGCGGGGGCTGTGCGGATCAAACCCATAGCCCTGACAGCGGTCTCAGCGATGGTGGGTGCTTACTTCATCCTCAATGACCCGATCTTTAACGGGCTGGCGATTTCGCTGGTGTTCGGGCTTGCGCTCTCGACCTTGCTGACTGTTGTGGTAGTGCCTCTGCTGTATTACACCTTGGCCAGATGCAAGTGGGTATAAAGCTGCGAGCTACTGGACAGGCTGCTAACTGCCTGTCCAGTAGCGCTGCATTTTCATAAACAGGAACGAAGCGCTCCAAGTGATCAGTACTAACCCTGTGAGCCCTTCGATTCCGGTCAAAAAACGTAGCGCGCCCAAGGGCTCGATATCACCATAGCCAACGGTGGTAAATGTGCTAAAAGAAAAGTAAACGCAGTCCAGAAAACTGCCGTTGAAGTTGCCTGCCAGAGTGCCCCAGGTATCCGCGTGGTGCATGAAAAAAAAGGCGGCGGCAAATACCCACACCTGCACCGTGTGAGCCAGCAAAACGCCAAGGACAGCCGTGACCAGACGCAGGTTATGGTGGGTGTGCATTGCTTTCAAAAGGTCGCTCAGGCGAACAAGCGCCTCGCGGTGCATAAACACAACAATCACCACAATGAAGGCGTTGATAACTGTGGCGCTGAGCAGGTTGGCATAGTTTTCTGAGAACAAACGTATAGTACTCCTGACAGTACGCTTTATAGTAATCCGGAAGTGCTTTTCAGGTGCCTTGAAGAGATATCTGGTTATTCGTTCCCGCCTTCTGGCGGAGCTTTATTTACCTTAGCTGGCCCGTACGCTATGTCCAAACGATTTATACCCGCAATCATTCTGGTCGCCGGAGTTCTGGGCTTCCTGTTTTTGAAAATGACTCGCCCGGAGCCAGCTCAAATCTCCGCTACCGAACGCAGTTGGCGAGTGGAGGTTCAGCGGGTTGAGCCAAAAGCTCATACCCCTGTGTTACCTCTTTACGGTGAGATCGTAGCGCCTGAGCAGGTTTTGGTGGTTGCCACCCTGGCTGGACGCATCCGGGAGCGGCCCATCGCCGAGGGGCAACGGGTTAGCAAAGGTGACCTTTTGGTGGCTCTGGATGCTCAGGATATTGAGCCAGTGCTTGCTCAGGCAAAGGCTCAAGTGGCTGACCTTGCGGCTCAAATTCGCTCAGAGCAGGTGCGTTATCGCAACGATCAGGCGGCGCTAAAAAGCGAGACAGCCATGCTGGACAATGCCCGCAGGCAGCGGGAGCGCACCCGCTCTTTAGTCGATCGTAACCTTGCATCCCTAGAGAATCTGGAAAGTGTAACCGACGGAGTGGCCAGAGCGGAACTCAGTGCCAGCAATCGCCAGCGGGCTATCGATGAACACCCTGCGCGGTTGCAGAGTCTAGAAGCCAGACTGGCTCAGGCCGAAGCAACACTGGCCACCACCCAACGAGATGCCGAGCGCGCTCGCGTTGTCGCGCCTTTCGATGGCGTGGTAACGGATGTTCAGGTAGCGGTGGGCGATCAGGTATCAAGAAACCAGAAGCTGCTCTCGGTCTACGCCACAGAACGTATGGAGATCAGGGCCAGAGTGCCTGAAAAATACCGGTCCGAGCTGTTGAATGCGTTGGCCAGTGGCATGGATCTCTATGCGTACAGTGATAAGCAGGAGGTTCGATTCCGGCTCGAGCGTTTTGCTGGCACCAGCGACCCTGCCGGAACCGAGGCCATTCTCGCGTTGGCAGGAGACTCAGCGGGCTTACGCCCGGGTGCTCTTTTGCCCGTCAGCCTTGAACGGCCGCAGCGCAGTGGAACGGTAGCTATTCCTTTCAGCGCTCTATACGGCGCCGATAACGTATATCTGGTTGCAGATGACAGCCGCATGCAGCGTGTTTCTATTGAACGGGTTGGCGAAGCAGTTTCCGCCAACGGCGGGCGGCACCTTTTAGTCGCCGGTGAGGCGCTAAAGCCCGGCGGACAGCTGATTGTTACCCACCTTCCGAATGCGCTTACCGGCTTGAAAGTAGACATAGCAAATATAGATGAAGACAAGGGGAGCGCCCCGAAATGAGGCGAAAAAAAGGCGTCATTGGCTTTTTTGTACATCATAAGGTTGCTGGCAACCTGGTGATGTTGATGATGCTACTCGCCGGTACCTTGGCGCTTACCCGTATGAACGTGCAGTTTTTTCCTACTTTTGCGCTCGATATAGTCAGCGTGCGTGTGGTTTGGAGTGGTGCCTCTGCAGAGGATGTGGAGCAGGGCATTACCAATCCGCTGGAGCAGCGGCTTCGCAGTGTGAATGGCCTCAAGAAAATGACCTCCACGTCGGCCCAAAGCATTGCGTCGATCACTCTGGAGTTTCAGGAGGGCACCAACCCGATCACTGCGCTGGATGATGTGCGCCAGCAAGTTGATGAATTCAATAACCTACCTACAGACGCTGAAGAGCCCCGAGTTGCCCGTATCGAGCGTTACGAGCCCGTTGCTCGTCTATTGATGTTCGGAGATGTTGATCGCAGCGAGCTGCGGGCCTTGGCTTACCGCTACGAAGATGAACTCTTGCAACAGGGTATAGACCGGGTGTCTTTCCGGGGGTTGCCCGAGCAGCAAATCAGTATCGATATACCGGTTGAAAGGCTGGAGACCTTGGGGCTTACCCTCGGGCAGGTTGCCGACAGAGTGGCTTCAGTTTCGCGGGACTTGCCCGCCGGAATCATGGCGCAGCAGGACTCTGCGCGGGAACTGCGATCCGTTGAACAAAGGCGCAATCCTCAGGCATTTGAGTCGTTACCGCTACTCAGCGATGAGCGTGTTCAGCTGCGGCTGGGGGATATAGCCGATGTTCGCCAAGAAAATCGCGATAGCCAGGTATCCCTCACCCGCAACGGTTTTCCGGCCATTGAATTGCAGCTGCAACGAGCCGAGAACGGAAACTCCTTGGCAGCCGCCAATGTTTTGGAACAATGGCTTGAAGATACCCAGGCCACGATGCCGCCCTCTATACAGTTGGAAGTTTACGACGAGACCTGGCAGCTGTTGAACGACCGTATCTCCCTCCTTACTAATAACGGTCTCAGCGGTTTGATATTGGTTGTGTGCCTGCTGTACCTGTTCCTCCCCGGGCGCGTTGCACTTTGGGTGGCGGTCGGTATCCCCACGGCGTTTCTGGCAGCTTTGGGTGTGTTCTGGCTGATTGGCGGCTCTATCAACATGATGTCCTTGTTTGCGTTGATTATGGCGCTGGGGGTTATTGTTGATGACGCCATTGTTGTTGGGGAGGACGCAGACGCCCACGCCCGCATGGGCGAGGCTTCCATCTATGCCTCGGAAGGCGCAGCCAAGCGCATGGTTTGGCCGGTACTGGCGTCGTCGTTAACCACGGTTGCGGCGTTTATGCCATTGCTGGTGGTGGGTGGGGTTATTGGTAATATTCTTGGTGATATTCCAGTCATCATGATCTGCGTACTTATTGCATCTTTGCTTGAATGCTTCATTGTTCTGCCCGCGCACTTGCGGCATGCCTTTAAACCTCGAAATGCCAATGAGAATGCGCCAGAGCCAGCGGCGCCTAGCCGTCATCCCATCGCACGTTTCCGTGTGGGTTTTGAACGCCGTTTCGATCGTTTTCGTGAAGGTCCTTTTCGCCGGTTCTCCCAGCGTAGTTTGGAGCACAGGGGCATTACTATGGCCTGTGTGGTCGCTTTGGCGCTAGTAACCGTGGGGCTGCTAGCTGGCGGTCGCCTCGGGTTCAACTTCTTCCCAACGCCAGAGCCCTCGGTGTTATACGCCAATGCCAGCTTTGTTGCGGGCACGGACAGCAAAACCGTTGATCGGTTTATGGCGGATATGCAGAAGACGCTAAACGAAACAGAGTCGGCACTAGGCGGCAACCTGATTCTGCACGCCGTTACCACGGAAGGCGCAACACTGGGCGCGGAAGGGAGCTCCCGGTCCGGTGATGAGTTGGGTTCTATGATGATTGAACTGGTGCCTTCCGACCGGCGCCCCGTGCGCAATCCGGAATTCATCAACGAATGGCGCAGCCGACTGGCCCTGCCTGCGGGGCTGGATAATCTGGCTATTTCCGAGCGTCAAGCCGGGCCTCCGGGCCGGGATGTGAATGTGCGATTGACCGGTGACAGCTCACAAAACCTGAAGCTTGCTGCTGAAGAGCTGGCGCAGGCGTTATCGACCTTGCCGGGCGTATTGGATGTAGAAGATGACATGCCCTGGGGCCGGGAGCAGTTAATCTACCAAACCAGTGCCTACGGCGAAGCCTTAGGGCTCACCACAACCGATCTGGGGCGCCAATTGCGGGCGGCTTTCGATGGCCGCGTCGCCCAGATTTATCAGGACGGTCGTGATGAGATGGAAGTGCGTGTGCAGTTGCCTAAGGAGCAACGTGAGCGTTTATCCACTCTATCCCGCGTGACCGTGCGCACACCCGCCGGCCGTTTCGTGCCACTGGGACAAGTGATGAATCTGGATCACCATCAAGGTTTTGAGGCATTGCGCCACGCCGACGGCAAGCTGGCGGTAGAAGTTACCTCTGCCCTGAACACAAGGGTAAGCACCACGGCACAAATCATCGAGAGTCTGGAAGCGGATGCCTTGCCCGATATCGCCAGCCGCTACAATGTACGCTACAGCTTTGAAGGCCGCTCGGCGGATCAGCGAGAAACCATCGCCGATATGAAAACCGGTTTAGTCGTCGGTATAGCCTTGATGTACGTAATATTAGTGTGGGTCTTCGCTTCTTGGAGCCTGCCGCTGATCGTGATGGCTATTATTCCGTTCGCACTGGTAGGTGCCTTGTTAGGCCATTGGGTGATGGGGATTCAACTTACGGTTCTATCGCTGTTCGGGTTGTTTGGTCTCGCGGGCATTGTGGTGAACAACGCGATCATACTGGTTTCCTTTTACAATCATCAGCGTGAGAAAGGGCTAGGTATTAATGAGGCACTGAACGAAGCTGCCGTGCAGCGGGTGCGTGCTGTATTGCTGACCTCGTTGACCACCATTGGTGGATTGCTGCCGCTGCTGTTTGAAACCTCATTGCAGGCGCAATTCCTGATTCCCATGGCCACCTCGATTGCTTTTGGCCTGGGGCTGTCTACGGTACTGGTGTTGTTGGTGATCCCGGCGCTGTTGTCTTGGCTGGAACAGTTTCGGGAATGGCGGGGAGCTTAGGTGACCGGATATGCCGACTAACGCTTGGTTTACCAAGTAATACTGTTGTCAGACGATCCTGAACCTGAGTCTAAACTTGCTTCCGGGCCAAGGGGGCGTATATCGATGATAGTTTCGCGCTCGTTGCTCTCTTTTTCTATCAACTCCCGAAGCCGCAAACGTTCTTCTTCTAGCGGATCAGACATATCGATAATGATTTCGACACGTCGGTTTTTGGCGCGGTTTTCCGACGACGTATTGCCTACTCTGGGGTCTGTGTCGGCCAAGCCTTTGACAGCTAGGCGCGTTGGCTCAACATCACCCGTGGCCAACAAAACATTTGCGACGGCTGCGGAGCGGGCAGCTGAAAGATCCCAGTTGCTATAAAAACGCGCTGTCCGAATGGGGATGTCATCGGTATGGCCTTCCACCGTTAGTTTGCCTGGCATATCGGCCAGCACTTCGGCCATCTCCAGAAGTAGGCCTTCAAACTCCCAGGTTAGCTTCGCTGAGCCAGAGGGAAATGAACCCTTTTCTTCAACTCGAATCACGATTCGATGCTGGTCTTGGTCAGTTTCTACTGTAATGCGCCCGTCGTCGATAGCATCTTCAAGCACCTCCTGAATGCTTGCAGTTCTGGCTTCAAGAGCTTCTTCTGCAGCTGCGTCCAGAGCTTGTTCCGTGGGGCTTTTAAGAGTTTGCAGTTCCGGCTGTTGATCGGTGGTGGTCTGTTTAACTTCGTTAACCAGAGTTGGTTCCGGAGGGGCAGGCGAAAATGTATCAAAGACCGGGCTGGTGCCCATGGGGATTTCCAGTGCCGGCACGTCTCGCTGCACACCGAAGGCTTTCGACAGTTCGCCTGCAATCTGCTTAAACTTCATTGCGTCGATTTCGGAAAACGACAGTAAAAGCACAAAGAAGCACATGAGCAGCGACATCAGGTCGGCAAAAGTCACAACCCAAGCTGGAATACCCGGTTTTTCTTCTTCTGGAAGCTCGTCCATAGCGCTTATCCGCTGGCGGCCTCCGCCTCGGGCGCTTTGTCACGCTGGTTCGGGGGCAAGTAGCTGGAGAGCATCTGTTCAATCACGCGCGGGTTCGTTCCCTGCTGAATGGCCACCAGTGCATCGGTATAAAGCATCTGTAGGCGGGCTTCTTCGGTCATGCGCAGTGTGAGCTTATCGGCAATGGGGCCAGCGATCATGGTTGCAATCATTGCGCCGTAGAGTGTGGTCAGCAACGCAACCGCCATAGCTGGGCCTATGGATTTGGGGTCTTCCATGTTCGAGAGCATTTGCACCAGACCAATCAGGGTGCCGATCATACCCATTGCAGGTGCTACATCGCCCATGGCTGTGAACACCTTGGCACCGGAGCGGTTGTGGTCTAGCGTCATCAAGCGTTCTTTATCCAAAAGCTGCTTGATGGTATCGCCGGGTTGGCCATCCACTAGCATTTGAATGCCTTTGCCGAGGAACGGAGAGCTGAGTTCACGCCCTTCAAGGCCTAGAACGCCTTCTTTGCGGGCAACATTGGCAACATCCACCAACTCTTCAATACTGGTTTGGATCTCTGGCAGTTTAAACTTGAAGGCCCGGGCGGCGGCTTTGAAGGCACCTAAAAACTGAGGAATGCTGAACTTTGCCAGCACAACCAGAAGCGTGCCACCAATAACGATCAATAGCGATGCGCCGTTAAGGAAAACACCCGGAGCAGCACCAAGAACAACGGCAGTCACGATAAGTAAGATGGCGCCTATAAGGCCAATTAGGGTGGCAAAATCCACATGCTCTCCGGGAAATGTATTGGTTATAAGTTGCAGGCGGTGAGATTACCTGTAGTTCATTAATCGATCAATCCGATTGTGTTAGATCTCCGTGTTCTTCCTTATGCTCTTTCCAAGCTGCGTATTTGTGCAGATCCGACTCAACCAATTTTAAACATAGTGCAACAACGCCAACATCGTCCACAAATCCGATACCCATAATGAGATCGGGAATAAAGTCCAGCGGGTTCATTACGTAAAGCAGTGCCCCAGCCATAGCTGCAATGCTCTTCCATGGCACACTGCGGTAATTGCCGTTCCAGTAATCCTGAATCATGGAAAACATCAGCTTGATATCCGCGCTGAAGCGTTGCAACTTGCCGCTGCTTTTGACCTTTTCCTCAATCGCCCTCTGCCGTTCAAGCAGGGCTTCCAAATCAATGCGGTTTACCTTCTCCGATTCAGCATCTAGCTGTTTGCGTGCATCTTTCTGGCTGAACAAAGCCATGAACAAGAGTCCTCTGTTAGTTTATTGCCGGTAACCGAGTGTCATGATGTCATGAAAGTGGCCAGTCTGCCGCATCTACGGTATGCAGGCCACGCAGGTTGGCGCCTACGCCTGCCAGATACTGCCAATTGCCATAGTTGCTTGCTACATCATAGTCGATTAACTGCTCTTCAAACCATGCGACGCCGTTTCTCCGCCGGTGAACGCACGGGGGCTAGGGGCTTTGTTCGATGGTACAGTAGCCTTGATAAGGCCGATGTCGGCTTTGCCAAACCGGATCAGAGGAGAATCAAGATGATCAAATCCCGTGCTGCCGTGGCCTTTGAGGCGAACAAACCGCTGAAAATCGTTGAAGTGGATGTAGCACCGCCTCAAAAGGGTGAGGTGCTGATTCGCATTGTGGCAACGGGTGTTTGCCATACCGATGCTTACACGCTGTCAGGTGCTGACCCCGAAGGCTTATTTCCGACTATTTTGGGCCATGAAGGCGGTGGGATTGTCGAAGCCTTGGGGGAGGGTGTGACCGGTCTGGAAATTGGCGACCACGTGATTCCGCTGTACACCGCCGAGTGCGGCGAGTGCAAGTTCTGCACTTCTGGCAAAACCAACCTATGCGGCGCCGTGCGAGCAACGCAGGGCAAGGGCGTAATGCCCGATGGAACGTCTCGCTTCTCGTACAAAGGTGAGCCTTTGTACCACTATATGGGCTGCTCAACCTTCTCGGAATACACGGTATTACCGGAAGTGTCTCTGGCAAAAATCCCCAAGGAAGCCCCTCTGGATAAAGTGTGCTTGTTGGGTTGTGGCGTAACTACTGGCATTGGTGCGGTGTTGAATACTGCCAAGGTTGAAGAAGGCGCAACGGTTTCAATCTTTGGCTTGGGTGGTATCGGCTTGGCGGCGATCATTGGCGCCAAAATGGCAAAAACGAGCCGTATCATCGCCGTAGATATCAACCCCGGTAAGTTTGAGATTGCGCAACAGCTAGGCGCCACCGACGTGGTTAATCCAAAGGACTACGACAAACCCATTCAGGAAGTCATCGTCGATATGACAGACGGCGGCGTGGACTATTCTTTTGAGTGTGTTGGCAATGTTCAGCTTATGCGCTCGGCACTAGAGTGTTGCCACAAGGGCTGGGGTGAATCCATCATCATCGGCGTTGCCGGTGCGGGCGAAGAAATCAGCACTCGCCCGTTCCAACTGGTCACAGGCCGAGTATGGAAAGGCTCAGCGTTCGGCGGTGTAAAAGGTCGGACGGAGTTGCCGGGCTACGTGGAAAAAGCAGAGAAAGGTGAAATCCCACTGGATGTATTCATCACCCACAAAATGCCCTTGGAAGATATCAACAAGGCGTTTGAGTTGATGCATGAGGGTAAGAGTATTCGTACGGTCATTCACTTCTAAAACAAGTCCTGTTCCTTCGTACCAACATCCAACGTTGGTTGGCGAGTCGACATAGCGCCAAACCTGAGTAGCTGACATGGACCAGCTTCTCAGGTTTGCCTGCTTCGCTGCCTTTTAACTAGCCAGACGGGACACTAGGGCCTTGTGGCCTATAGCTGAGGATTAGCGGAGTTATACGAACGCATTCGTAAAACTCCCGAGTTCAACTGAGAAATGCCCGTAACTGCCTGATAGTTTGTGAAAGTAGGGGCTAGAATGGTGGAGTTATACGCCCATGAAGGGAGCAAGGGTGGCTCACTATAGGGCGCATAACTCCAGCGGTAGCTGTGGTGATGGAGCCTCAAGGTGCTGTTTTAATGATGAAAGTTTTGTATTTTGGACGCGATCCAGTAGAGTTTTACGAATGGGTGATATGCGAATGTGTTCGTATAATTAGCTGTTAGGTCATAGTATGAAGAAGCTGTTTTTTTGGTCGTTCATTCTGTTCTTCGTGTTTGCGCAGTCCTACTTTATCTATGCGCTAAACCAACCAGAGGCCGCCAAGTCATTTACGCAACTCTGGTATAGCTTTGGTGTAGAGCAGACTGCTTACTCGGAGTTTGTTTTCCGGACGATTCAGTGGTGGGTGGTATTGCCTATTCTGTGTCTCGGTTTGGCCTTTTCAGCACTGTTTCGCGCATCCAAATGGTTGCCATTCGCCGCAATTTCCATGAGCTTTGCGGGTACAGTCGCTCTTTACTGGTCTGCGTATGCGCCAGCATTGCTTGTTTACGTTTAAGGCCTAACAAGGCCATGAAGGTTGTTCCGGGCCGATGGCCCTCCACCGGACGCCCTAGTCGGGCGCCGCTTATGGCTAGCGTTAAATTTAAGGGTTCACATGAATAGAGTTATGGTTTTGTTCATCTCAGCTTCTGTCCTTCTCGTCTCTGGTTGCGGGCAGTCCGGAACGGAGGTGTCGGCGTCTGAATATGGAGGGGAATGGCCATTCACTGTTGAAGGTGGGCGGCTAGATTGTGTTCAAGGGCGTGCAGCCATATTCATAGTCGGTGACAAAAAGTATCAGCTGAATGGTTTTGCGCGAAGTAAGGGTTACCAGCCTATCAATTCTATCTGGCGTGATAACCCGGATATCCCGGGAACAAAAATCAATATTGGTGAAATGACGAAATTGGCTCTAAAACAGTGCTAATAATTTAACAAGTGCATTAAATTCGTTCCCGGCCTGACGGCCGTCCACCGGACGCCCTAGTCGGGCGCCGTTTATGCAGGCGTTATGTGATAGGGAGTTCTAATTTCTGATGTTTTATCGCTCTGAATATGAAGCCTACCAAAATTGCTATCATTTCACGGCAGCTACGAAGTATCGCAAAAGCGTATTCGATGAGCGGATTCGTAGCCGACTGGAGCAGCTTCTGACGGAAAAGGCTGAAAGCATCGATTTAAAAGTTCACGCTGTAGCAGCAGCTGTGAATCACATCCATATCCTCGTTCAGGGGGATGCTGAGCCGTCATTTATTTCACAAACCATTCTCGGCTATACATCAAGGCTGATTCGAAAGGAATTTCCCGTCCTAAAACAGTTGCACGAAAAGCAGCTCTGGGGCGGAAAGGCCTGTACAAATATCAAGGATGAAAGCCACCTGAGCAATGCTACTGACTATATTAAGCGACATGACCCGTTGGATAGCCGCGTTGAGTAATGGCATAACAATGGGCTCCAGCCGACCGGTTTTCCGCTGCCGCTCCAAACCGGCGGCTGAGCCCGGGCGTTATATTTTTCTCATGAACATGGAGAGTGCATTTGACTCAAATAAAGTTTGCAATTAAATATCATTACGGTGATGCGGAAGATGGTCGCCTTGATATGTATGATGCTGCGGTTTCCTTTCAAGGGTTTGCGAAGGCTCTCTCGATTACGGCACATGCGTTATTAAATGAAGGAGAAATACGCCGTAAAGGGCATCGTATTGAAGGTGGTGAATTATATATAAACCCATCAAGAAAAGGTAGTTTTGAGCAAATAGTAACATTTGTAGTAACTAACCAAGATGCTATTGGTGTAAGTGTTGCAGCTGCAGCGTTTTATGATCTAGTTAAATGGACATGGTCAAAAACACTGGAATTAGCCTATGAACCAGAAACTCCTCATGTACGAAAACTTGCAGAAAGAATTGAGCCGTTCATAGGAGAAATGGAGGAGGCTTTAGAAATACCACTTGAACAAGCTCAAAGGCCCATTAAAAAAAATAATGGAGTGGTGATCACTATTAAAAGGCAAAAAATTGGTGAAGTTGTAAGGCTCGACTCTGAAACTTTAGAAAAGGTATCCCTTAAAACAGATAATGACATCACAAGTAATATTAAGGGTAATGTCACTCGATATAATATTTTATCTGGCTATGGCCGTCTTTACATTGATGAGTTAGATAGAACTGTATCTTTTAAAATAGAGGAAGGCGTGAGTTCAATGCAAAAACAGCTATTAACTTGGTCTATGCATTACGCACAAGAAACGGAAGGCGGGGGGAAGCTGCTGTTTGATGCGAAATGTACAAGGACTGCAAGAGGTGTGATTAAGCGTTATCTAATTACAAATGTTTCCCAAATATAAATATAACAAGGCAATGAAAAACCGCCCACAAAAAATAGTGGGCTGGACTCGCTACGCTCGCCTTTTATTGCGGCGTTAAAAGTACACAAGGAGGTTGTTCTATGGCTGGTAATCAACTGTTTGAGCGACAGTTACGTCATTTCTCGCCCCATACCTACAATGCACTGACCAAATTGGTTATGGCCATGGCCGCAGTCACAAAAAATACCGGCAAGAAGACATTATTTGGCCGTGATAAGGGGCAGGAATCATATTCCAAATTTTTGGAAGCATTGAAAGTGAGTATCCAAGCCATGATTTTGGATAGGCTTATTCAGGAATCAACGTCGTCAGAAGAAGCCGTCAGTATTCTTGTGGGAAAACTCAAAGAGTTCGAGTTGGCTCATCCAAACTGGCAGGATGCATACGCATTTTCAGGATATTTTTTCACAAAAAATCAGGCCGATGCAGTGGTTGTAACAGAGCGACTGCGAGGAACCCCGTAAGCGGCGTACCTTTTAACCAGTCAATCAAGTTCGTTCCCGGCCTAACGGCCGTCCACCGGACGCCCCTGTCGGGCCGCCGCTTATTTTCGGCGTTAACTCGTAGATCAGCTATGAATTTGATCCTGGAAAAAACGAGCCAAGTAACATTCTTCACAAACATGCGTGAAGTCATAGAGGCGCTGGGCATCAAGTGTTCTGATTATGACTGGTACGTGAGCGATGTGGAGACCAACGGTTACCCATTTGAAGAGGGCTGGCATTCGGGTGAAGAGCTTGAATCCCGTCTCGAATGGGATGATATTCAGTTCATCTGGGCAGTGTTCAGCGCGTTTCCCAAAGGAGTTCGAGCCGAGGTACGCCAGACCCCTTATGTTGAGGGGAATTCTTTTTACTGGGATGGTTCTGAACCAAGGCCTCAGCTTGAAGGAGCGAATTTCGAAATTGCTTGTTGGGATAGCAGCGCAACCATCCTCATAGGATTGAAATCGAAGCTTGCGAAAGCTTTCAAGACAACATTCTCCGATGCCGTGGAGCTTAGGCAAGCGGTGAGACAATGAGTTAACAAAAAGCAGGCACGGCGACACCCTTTCCATTGCGCCTTCGGCTTCATTCCAAGGGTGCGCATGCTGCAAGCGTTAGAAATTCGCAGGCTGACCGGCCTTAAAGCAACATGGATCCAAATAAGGAAGTTTTGTGAAATTGGCTTTTATTCTTGGTGGAGCGTTCAAAGATGTCCTGTGGAACATTGCTCCACTCTCGAAGGCGCTGGCTCTCCCTTTTTCCGTCATTATCTTGATTAGCCTGCTGTATTTATTTGAACTCAGTCCTCTGTCTGAATTGCTTCTGATCATTTTTGGCGGGATTGTTCAGGCCGTGCTTGCTGTGGTTGTCCATCGGGTGCTGATATTGGGCAGTGGCGCGGTGCCTCAGTGGGGAATTACCAGTTTATCCAAGCGAGAGGCGTCGTTCTTTCTCCACGCTTTCTTTCTTAGCTTCTTGGCGATTCCATTCTTGCCATTGCTGTTTATTCCGGGAATCGGTTGGGTCCTATGCTTGATCGGCGCAAGCTGGCTAATGGGGAGGTTGTCACTGGCCTTGCCTGGGGTAGCGGTTGAGGGCGGAGTATTTTTCAATGAATCCTGGAAAATTACTCGTGGGTATCAAATCACTATTACACTAACGATGATTGCGGCTATAGCCGCAGCATATGGCCCCAGAGCTCTAGCGTTGCTAGGCCCCGAAATGGCTGTTCTATCAATAATTGCTGCAGGGATGGGTACGGTTCTGGCGGTTGCTGTTCTATCTCGGGCGTATCTTCTCATGGTTGACACCAATGGACCTGAGACTGGAGAAGCGAATCTCTAACAATGTGGTCAACGGGACGCCAACTACGCTGCGCTCCGTTGGCGCCCATTACCACTGGCGTTATGCGATCAACCTGACAAAGGACTACTGCTTTGCGGAAAGAGCTCAGAGAAAAGATTATCGAAGTATGTGATCTAAAAATAGAGAAAAAGGGCCCGACAGTGGGGTTGTCATTTTACGCGTTCTTCAAGAATAAAAACGATCAGCCAGAGGTTCTCATGGAAGCGGCTCGGTGGTGGATAGAAACTCACAGGTTGGATCATTTCGAAAAAGCGTTAAAGATCAAAGATATGGTTCTGGCGGGTGCATAGTCTTGCCTTCAGATCACATAGTAAACGGCTGTTGTCGCTCGGCTGGGCGCGCTGGTAGAGCTCAGCAGAAACTTACACCATATTAAGGATGAAGCGAGAAGGATATGCGATACGGAGTTCTTATTGTTGTGATTTTGTTTGGCATTTCGGGATGTAGCTCATTGGGCACCGAGCATGGAACTTACGCTCTGGAGATAGCCTCCCTCTCACAAGAAGGAAAAACGCGACACGTAAAGTTCAATATACGTACTGGCGAAACTTGGTGGGCATCGAACACAGAGTGGAGGAAGATAAAAGACCCAAGCCCAATTCCTAAATCACTTTACGATGTCAAAATAGTCTCCACTGGTGAAAGCTGGAGAGCTATTCGTATCGACAGAAATTCTGGCACTTCTTGGAAAAACAGCCGGGGAACATGGGTTAAGTTTGCTCAAATACAGTAAGCAGATGTTATCCGCTATCGCCCCTGAAGCATAAAGGTTTCGTACTCAAGTCGGTCGAATTTGCGCGACAGCATGGCCAGCCCGATTACCGAAGATAAGAGCGTAGCGCCTGCGTATCCGTAGCCGTAAAAGCTGGCGCCCAGTTCAATGGTGAGAAGCGTAAGCACGATATTACTGACAAAAAAGATCACACATAAAGAAACGTTGATGTTTCTGGCATCCAGATAAAACAAGACGTTCTGAATGGCGAGCAGAATCAGCTGCATGCTTACAGACACCAAATCGATATAGAACAGGGGCAAGTAGAGCGTGGATATCCCGATGGCGGATAGCAGTTCATCTGCCCATAGG
The DNA here is from genome assembly GCF_018860765.1 of Marinobacter salexigens. Classification (GTDB taxonomy): domain Bacteria; phylum Pseudomonadota; class Gammaproteobacteria; order Pseudomonadales; family Oleiphilaceae; genus Marinobacter; species Marinobacter salexigens_A. The sequence goes on along the minus strand of NZ_JAHKPV010000001.1, from coordinate 314,917 downwards.
AACAGAATAATGACGGTAAAGCTCTGAACCTTGCATATCTCGTAAATGCCGTTGCGTGCAACGCGTACCATTTCATCCCGAAAACTGTTTATCCGGGCCAGAGTGTCGCCTTGGCGCACAGCGCTGTAGAAGCGGTCGTAGGCTTCAGAAAAGTCTGTTTCCATGCGTACTAGAAACACCGCCATACCGGGGATGATCGCCAGATAGGCGAGAAAAATCGGCAGGTCGTAAATCACCGATGCCCTGAGTGTTCCGATGACGTGTTGAGAGGTGTCAGGGTGGAACCAAAAGATAAACTTATCGGCCCAAACTGCAGCGTTGAACAAGAGGCCAGTGGCGATCAATGCGGGGAAAATCTGTGCCCGGCGGGTAAAGTCGAAGCCCATGGGGGCGTCACTTGGGTACTGTCGGATGATGGTGAATAGAAAGCTGAATAATAGCAAGCCATGGCCCGTCAGCAGGCCGCCCAAAAGCCCTTCCAACCCATACTTGGCTAACAGTATAGACGCGACAATGGCGGTGAAGTAGCTCACCGCAAACAGCGCCACAATCAAGGTGTAGGACTTCATGCCTGAAAGAAAGATGGTGACTGGCCAGAGATTACACAGCACTACAAAATTGGCCAGCATCAGAAGCTTGTATACAACGGAGGTGCCGGGCAGCAGAAAAAGCGCTGCCGGTAGGCCGCAGGCCAGCGCCAGTAGGGTGGAAAACCAGAGCACGCCCATCAGGTTGGGCAGAATCAGCAGCTTACGTTTTTCATAGAGCCGGTCTGCAACCCAGCGCGTAAATACGTGTTGAAACAGCCCCGACAGCGTTAGGGAAATGGCCATCAGATAGGTTACGGAAACCAGAAACTGAATGATCTCTCGTTCGGGAACCGACAGGTTGATACTGATAATACCAATCAGCATGACCCCGAGTACCGACAGCACCCAGGGCCCGGAGCTGATGATGCTGGCGAGGCCGTAGGCGCCGATCAGGCTGCTCAGGTTGTCGCGTTTGAGGATGCGCCTGAGTTCAAATCCAATGCCTGCCATTAGTCTGTCTGGCTCCCGCTGGCTATGGCTGTGTCGTAAATGTTGCGATAGGAATCAAACATGGCGTCCAGAGTGTAGTAGCGTTTCACCCGTGCCAGCCCCGCCTCACTCGCTTGCTGCCAGCGCTTCTCGTCCAGTAACAGCCGGATAGCTTCCCTTGCGGTCGCCTCCGGGTCGGCAATGGGAACCACGGCACCACTGCGGCCCAGACTTTGGTCTTCTGAGGTGCCGCCCTCAATAAGCTCGCGACAGGCGCCAACGTCTGTGGCCAAACACGGCAGCCCTGCGGCGTGGGCTTCCAGAATAACCAGCGGTAAGGCTTCGGAGATTGACGTTAGCACCATCAGCCCAAGTTGCGGCAGTATGTCTTTCACGTTGCGAAAACCCAAAAACTTCACGCAGTCTTGCAGGCCCAGACTGCTGACGAGTTCTTTGCACTCGGTCACGTAGGCCGGGTCTTCGTCCTCCGGGCCGACAATCCAACCTTCGACATTCGGAACCACCTCGTACACCGAACGCATGGCCCTTATGAAGGTTTTTATGTCTTTAATAGGCACTACCCTGCCCACAAGGCCCATTACCATGGGTGCTGCCTCAGGCCTCGCGGCGAGTGCGCCTTCGAACTGCTCCGGGCTGATGCCGTTCGGGATAATGTGGGTTCGTTCCGGCACGGCGCCGTCCGCCAGCTGTCTCTGCTGATTGCCGAGGTAGAGGGAAATGATCGGGTCTGCCTGCTGGTACGTTAGCCTGCCCATGGTCTCAAAAAAACGAATCCACAACTGCCGGATATAGCCGAGTTGGTCGTTGAGATTGGCACTTACTTGATCGCTGGCTTCACGTATCCATTCGGCTTGGGAAAGATCGATTTTACGTTCTTTCGTGTATATGCCGTGTTCCGTGAGAATAAAAGGCAGATCGCGCAAATCTTTTAGCATGGCGCCCAGAAGCCCGGCGTAGCCTGTAGAAATGGAGTGTACCGCCCGGGTTTTCGGAATGTTTTGCGCGATGTCTGCAAGCATGAACAGAGGCGCGTGCATGATCCGTATGGTCCAGAAGTAGTCCACGAAGGATGGCTCAGTGCAGTAATTTCGGTAACTTTCGTCAATCATCTGCCAACTTTCTTCGCTGTACAGAAAGTCTTCTTTGTTGATGCCGCCTTTGCGCCCAAGGTCCCGTAATGCTTGGCTGAGCACACCTTCTGGTACAGGTTTATTGCTGCGGAACTGGTCATGCAAGGTGCGCTGGGTCTCGAAGGCTCGGCGACTACCTTTGCTGGGCTTTGGCTTGGTGTCGTCAAGGTTGTCCATCAGGTAATGGCACTCAAGGTGCACAACATTGTCCGGCAAGGTGTATTGCTGCTTGCCATAGTGGCTGCGATCGCCACCCAGAAAGATCAGTGAAAAACGGAACTGGGGCAGACCGGTGATAATTTGGTGCACCCAGGATGAAACACCTCCGCGGATAAACGGATAGGTGCCTTCCAGCAGCAGTGTGATATCGGCTATGGGAGCTTCTTGCTTGGGCGTGCGGCGGATCATAGCCAGCCCTCCATCAGGTTTTTGACCACAGGCGCGGGCCTAAACCGCGAACAATTGGCGAGGTGAAAGCGCACTTTGCGGTAGTCCCTTGCGAGAAAAGCAATCTCTGCCTGATAGGGGAAAATTAATTCAGGCGGTGCGCCGTTGGCAAGCGCCGCTTCAAAAGCACGGCTGGCGGCTGTGGTGTGGTTCAGTGCCAGCTCTACCCGGCCCAAAAGCCGCCAGTCGTTGTGCTGGGATATTGCGCCAGTTAGCTCCGCCAAAATCGTTCTGGCGTTTTCCAGATAGTATTGCCGCAGACCGCCCTGTGCCAGACCGAGGTAGGCCATTTCCCACCAAGTATGGGCCAGCCGACGCTTTAGCCGGTTTCGATCAGGGTGTTGCTGTTGCTCTAGAAGTTTTTGCAGGCTTTGAGCACGGGATGCCAAGCGCTTCTCCTGCTGTTCCAACATGGAGTAGGCCAGTAAGCGCACGTCGTCGGAAGGGTCTTTGAGTGCTTCTTGTAGGATGTTGATGGCTTCACGGTCGATAAGCTGGCGGGAGGCCAGCAGGGCTTTCAAGCGCCGCTCCGGAGCATGGGCCTCTCGAAGCACCTCTCGCAAACCGCCTTCGCTGAAAATCATTTGCTGGCTCATGTCCACCGGGCTGAAAGGCAAATCAGGTATGGCCGTTTCTTGCCAAGGGGTGTTGTGTTCCGAGCGAGGCAAGTGCAGTGGCAGGAGCATACCTGCAAACACTCCGATGCTCCCGATCACCGGAATAGCAAACTGCAGAGTAAATAAAAGCAGGGCAGCCTGGAATCCCTTGCGGCGGTAGCTGGCAGGCAGCAGTGGTAGGCTCAAAAGCGTGAACACCAAGCAAGCCAGTGCATGAATTGAGAGAAAGGTCAGAAACGCAATGGCAGGCGGCAGGTCTGCGAAAAGCGATGCGATGCTGCCTGCTTCCAGTGCTAGACCCAGTGAGATCAGCCAGGCGTTCATGCAGGTTCCTTTCGGATTCTTTCAAACCACTGGGCTATGTCTGTTGTGCCGCTGATTTGCTGTTGCCGGATGTGTGCCAAAGCCTCCAGCGACTGCCCAGTTTGTTGGCGGATATCGTCTGCAAGCCTTTGCACATAAGCCGCGCAGCCCAGTTCGTCCGTGAGCGGCATTAATATGGCCACTTGTGTCTCTGAAGCGTCGGGTGGGTAGGCTATAACATCGAGCCCCCGGCGCATCTGTTGCATCCGCTCGATTACGCGAACCGCATCTGCCGCCTCCTTAAACGATAGGTGTACAAGGGAGCCGGGTAGTGCGTGGTTCTGGGCATCAGATATGACCCGTGCAAGCTGGAATTTAAATTGGCGCCATTCCGGTGCAGACTGCTGTTGTACTTTTGTTTGTTCCTGAATCATATCTGCCATGTGCCCTGCCAAAATAGCCAATAGGCGCAAGGTTTTTGGCTGAAAGCTGAAAAAAGGCATGGCTTCTACGGCAATCATGCCGATGATGATTCCGGTGGAATCAATGAGTGGCAGAGCCAGCAAAAGTTTGGTTTTCAGTTCGTTCCGGTTGTCGCGATATTCCGTGTGCACCGAAACCAGTGTTTGCTCTTGTAGGGCATGAGTTAGCAGGGGGTCATCTGTTTCTATGGGTTGGAAGTTACCGATGCTGGTCAGCGGCGTCTCCGCCAGTTGACCCTCTTCAACCGCGTATATAGCAGCAATCTGTAATTGGCCGTAGCGCACCATAAGACGCATTATCAGCTCGCTGGTTTCCCGGTTGAGTCCGCTACCTTGGGCATGGGATATTTCGCTGTACAGGCGCCTTAGGGCTTCGCGTAGGCTGCTGGAACTGCCAGCCAGTTGTTGCTCTAGGCGGTCGTGGGACACTTTCAGTAGATAGAAATTGCGTGTGAACTCTTCTAACCGCGTATGCCGGTATTGGTTCGCAGCTACCAGTTTTTCGATGCGGCGATCCCAGTAGTCACGAAATTCCCCCGCAAGTAGGCCGATTGCCATCACGCCCAAGCCCCATACGTAGGGTAACTGATCCCCGGGCAACAGCTCTGCCCGCAGAAGCAGGCCCGCGGTTGCGAGTATGACAGTGGAGGAGACAAGCGCCATGAAAAAGCCGTATCTCAAGCCTGCAAGCAGGGTGACCAGTGCTGGCCATGGAAATACGTCACTGACAAACAGAGGATCGTCCGGTCGGTTCCAGAAACCCAAAGCGATGAACAGCACTGTGATGGCGATGGTTTCAAACCACTTCAGCCAAATGGGTGACTGCTTGCTGGCTAGAGCCGGATCACTGGATACGTCGGGTGTTTTCATAATGCCTTAGCGCGCGGAGTTGGTTACAGGCAATGCGTCCAGCAGATCATCTAAGACCTTGTGCCCGGCAACGGTAACGCCTTCACTGCCCCAACCTGTACGGGCGCCTGTGGCAGACCAAAGCACCGAGTTGTCATCGGCGTTGCGGAATTCCAGAGTGATACCGACAGCCGGTTCACCGTCTAACCCGGATTTGTAACGCCACTCGTCAACAGTGCCCGATACGATAATGTCTGCGCCGTCTGACTGCGCGGCAGCGATCGCGTCTTGCTGTCTGGCTCGGTTATCGTAGATCAGAGGGTTGTCATCTGCGGGTAGGTAAAGCTCCACCTCGGCCGCACCTCTCGCCCGCAACAGCGCACTGAGGATGCTGGCGGCTTGGTCGCCAGCCTGCGGTGTTTGCGACAGGTTGCCCAGCGGGATAACCGCAAATCGGCTGTTCAAGTCTACAGGCTCAGACGCTTGCTGGCTTTGCATGACGGAGCAACCGGCCAGAAAGGCCAGTGTCAGCACCAGTGTCACGGATCGGATGAGCATGATGAAAACTCCTGTTAGTGGCCCAAATAAAGGGTATACGTTAATTTGGCATCTGCACGGGACTGACCGTCCAGACTGTCGGTGCTATAGCCAGCAGAAAACGCCAGCTCATCATCACCCGCAATACGCCAGCCGAGGCCCATGCGGGCGCCAAAGTCGAAGCTTGAGGTGGATAATACATAACCGCTGTCCAGTGAGAAAAACAATCGTGGCGATGGAGCGGTTCGGTTCAGGGCCTGAGGCTCCCCATGGGACCACTGGGATGTGAGCCCGATGCGCCGATAATCATCGGTTAATAGCCCGTCGGGTGCTAATGGTACGCTCAGTTTGGCAAGGGTGCCGGCGCTTAGGCTGTTGCTCAAATTCAGCTGGCGGCTTTGATACCCGAGTGAAATCCGCCAAGCCGGGTCGTTTCTGAGCAGGCTGTAAGTAGCAAGCAGGTCGGTGTTGTAGCCAGTGCCAATCTCGCCGCCGAAGGCTTCATCTACAGAGATGTAGTCAACATCACCGGTAAGCTCCAGCCTTGGCCAAGGAGCGTAACTGCCAGAAACTGAGGCCCGGTTAGCCGATGTTAACCACCAGGCTTCGGCACTGTTGGTTACACGTTCGTTGACCGCCAGACCGGCGCCCAGAGTAAAACGGTCCGAGGGCTGGGTTGTAAGCTCAAAAACGGCCGACAGCTGGTCGCCACTGGCAAGGCGATAAGTGCTCAGTTCGGTGCTCAATAGAAGGTTCTGATTGTTGGTCTGCCACTGCAGGCGACCACTTTCTGTCGGTTCAGGGCGTGCTAGCAGTAAGCCTTGGTTTTGAGCGCTGGTATGCTCTGCGGAAAAGAGCCAGCGGTAGCGGTCGTGGCTGAATTGTCCGGTCACCCCGGCTGTGTGTACTGAGAAACCGCCAAGATCGAGTATTTGTGCGCTTGCTTGCACTGCTCGGTTATCAAATCGGTAAAGGGGCCCTACGGGTTCTTGAATGGGATCCCTCAGAACACTGTTTAGCTGGGTAAGGACCTCTGGATCTGGCTTCTCCAGCTTCCTGGTGATGAGGACTGCGTATTGCCGCAGTGCCTCTGCCTCGGCTTCAGACCGCGCGCCATTATTGCGGGCATAGTCAGACAGCGAAAGCAATTGCGAGGGGTCGCCGCTGAGCTCCTTGCGAGCTTCTGCTAGCCAGGCCTCGGCCAATTCCGGTTCATTCAGTGCAAGGTGTCCATATATCTGCAGCGGATAGGTGTCTGCGGAGTGGTAGTCGGCCAGTGTGGCTAGAATTTGCGGTAGTTGGCCAGGCAGCAGGCTGGGTTGGCTCAGTAAAAACCAACCCCAGTTAATCAGCAGGCTGCTGTTATCCGGTGCCAGCGTGGCGGCTGCTAAAAACGCTTTTTGGGCGGCCTCGGGCTTGTTGTGGGCTTGGTGCAACCTTGCTGTCAGTACCCAAAATCGGGGGTCGTTCGAGGCTTGAGAAAATGTGCTATCCCATTGCGCGAGCGATTCGGCCAGCTCATCCCAGAGGTTCAGAGAATTCTGCAGCTCTGCCATGGTGATGAGGTAGCGCAACTCTCCGGTCTCGCGATATTGCTGGCGGCTCAAAGCAAGGGATTCGTCGGGCGAGCCAAATTGCCAAGAGAGTGTGATTACGCGATCTCTGAGTTCTTCGGGTATCTCATCAACAGGCTGTTTGGCGGTGCGTTCATAGAACTGTTTGAGTAGTTCTTTTCGGTTCAGCATGATGGCTAGGTCCAAACGCATGGCCTCGGCTTCTTGCGCCAGCTCCGGATTTTTCGGTGTAAATCCCAGCACAGTCAGTGCCGATTCCGGATCCCGCGTGCGCCAATGCAAATTGGCAAGCCGTATCTTTTCCTCGTCTGTCAGGGAGGGTGCTGCTTGCAGCAAACTGATGGCGTCTTCCAAACGACGACTGTTCACAAGCAATACAAATCGGCGCTGTCGCAAGGCAGCGTTTTCGGGGAAGCGGGCGATTCCTTGTGTTAGGTACTCATCTGCATCGCTCATTTCACCGGTACTAATGAGCGCATCAGTAAGCTGGTTATAGCCTTCAGGACCCAGTTGCTTGCGGGCGGCGCGAACTTTAAGCAGCTCGACGAGCGTTGGCCACCGGAACAGGCCGCTAGCCAGATTGCTGGCCCGCTCATAGGCAATTGAAGATGTGATTTCCGGAGGCTGGTTAAGAAACAGGTCGCGCCAATAGCCCAGAGCTTCGGACGGCATGTTGTTCCATTCATATACCCGGGCAATGCGTTCCTTATCGGTTCTGGCCAAAGCCCGGCCATTGTTTTCCATGCGCTTGATGGTGGTCAGAGCCTCGCGGATGTCGCCCCGCCCTAACTGCAGCATCAGGAATCGACGCTGCACATCCATGTCACCGGGTTCTTTCTGCGCTAGTAAATCAAGCCAGTTTGCATTGACTTCGGGATCGCCCGCAAGGTCGGCAAGGCGTATGCCTTCGCGCAACTGTTGCGAGCTCAGGTTGGTGCCTTCGTGAGTTGCTTGAAACAGCTCTAGAGCTTTGCCTGCGTTTCCTGTAGCTAGATCCAGCCGAATCAGGTTGCGGATAAATGCGCTTTCTTCGTCGCTTGGAACCAGCGGTAAGATGGTTTCAAGGGTGTCTTTCGCGTTGTTCGGGCTGCCGGTGCCTTCCTGAAGGTTCGCAAGATCCTGTCCTAGCCGGAATCGGGCAGTGCCGCTAGCCTGTTCAAAGAGTTGCTGGCGCACAGCCAACTGTTCCTCAACGGAAAGCAGCGGCAGCACGTTGGCGGCAAGCGCCCGCTTCTCGGCAATCGAGTAATCCTGATTAAAGGCCTGCTTAAGTGTAGACGCAAGCTGGTCCCGAAGCTGCGATCGGCCCGCATCGGTCTCGGCGCGGAAAAACTCACCCCGGAGAAGCTCCGTTTGGGTGGACATAGCTTGGAGTGGAATCTGGGCGTTATCGAGCAAAGGTGCCAGTGTGTTCATGGCTTTGGCAGGTTGACCGGCTTTTTGCTGCATCTTGCTGAGGTTGAGGCGCAGTTTTTGGTTGCCTGCATCGGATCTCAGTAGCGTTTCGAGATAAGCCAGAGAAATGCTGTCGGGAGCCTCAAGGTAACGGGGGTCCTCGAAGACAGCCTGCCGTGGAAATAACAGGTATAAGGCCACCAAAAGCAGGCCAGCCAGCGCCAGCAAAGCTGGAAGGCTAAAAAAGGCAGGCTTGCGGTGGCGCATGAATCAGTGGCACTCCAGCTCAAAACGGCCACGGCTTTGTTCCGAAGCATGGAAGAGAAGACGTTTGTTGGAGTCTTTAGCAATTGACAGTTGCTGACTTTTCACAGAGCAGCGAGATGTACCCGACAGGGTAAAGTCCAGTGGTTGATACCCTTCAAACTCCAAGGTTATGTGCCAGAGGTTGTTCCTCTTCTTGCGTTGCCATTGTACGATTTTCGCATTTGCAGAATCCAGCACAGGCCCGATGACAGGGTCGGGGGAAAGAACCAGCAAGGGATCATCTCCTACGAGGTGAACGAAGCGCAGCTTGCCCGCGTCATGAAAGCCAGCGACGCCACGGCTGAGTGACATATCCGGGTACTGGTTCTGACTGATGCGCACCGTTGAAGGCGGGCGTATACCGCGCCAACGAAAGCTGTGTGCATCAGGCCTCAGGAGAACCGAATAGTATTGTGCCTGCACCCGCTTGGCGTAGTCACTTAAATACAAAGGGGTTACAGGTTGGGAAAGTGCATAGGTGTAGACCTCTTCCAGTGCCTTGAGCGCTTCGGGTTTGGTGCCGGAATAAAAGTGGTAATAGATGCTGATGGGTTTCAGGCGGTTGTTGGCCTCCAAAATCCGGAAGGTCTCAATAACGTTGCGGAAACCGTAAAATGGGCCAGTCCACAGATCTGTGTACACGTTTTCATTCATTACGGCGGCATAGACCTGCAACTCGTCACCCACAGGGTTCGCATCGGGCCAAACACCAGCCAATTCGGAATCGTAAGGCAGTGGGTGGGTATCGCCCCCGTTCACGTTGAGTAATCCCATTTCGCGGGTAATTCTCAGTGCTTCGGGCCCTGGGCGGGCATCTCCGGTCCAAAGAAACATAGACACGGGTTTATCATCGGGTGCTAAACGTTCGTTCATGTAACTGACCGAGTCGCGAATTTCCCGAACCAGAGACGGGGTGTATCCGGGTATATTCATTGAGTATCCGTAGAGGGTGTCCTCCGGATTCGGGGCGCTTCCCGGTCCGCCTTCAATCATGCGCCAGAAAAAAGGATGGCTGTATGAATGGGAAGCAACTTCCACGTTGTCCATACGGAAAATAGAGCGGGCACTTGCTTCTGCCTCTTGGCTGATGTCTGGATATAGGCCCTCCGGCGATGTTTCCGCTTCAATCACTGAAACGGTATGGGGAATATCGAAGACCTTGAGAATACGCTGCGCAATAGCGTCTGAACCCAGCGGGCTACCGGGCAGTTCGGCCCGGGACACCAAGCCATCGCCGTCAATATGCGCAGTCAGTATACGCCTGCCACTTTCGGTGGTGCTGTCGATTGCCGGAAATGCTGACAGTTTAAGAGCCTGTTTCAGAAACTCGAAAGGGTCGAAAAGCCAGAATGCCTCATCCTCCGGGCCTCGTTCAAAAATGAACGGTGAAACGGCCACGCCGCCTTCAGAGTGGGTATAAACCAGGCTGAAACGGGTGCCGGTTATATCTGTTGCGCTAAGCCAGTAGTCAGCAGGGGATGCTTGCGGCAATGGTCCTGTAACCGCTGTAGGTAAACGTTTGCTTTCAAAGTTGCCCATAGAGGCATGTTTGGGTGAGGTTTCGAGATCTCCGGTTGGCAAAGCCACACGCTGGCTTTGCATTAGATTTCGACATTGAGAGTTTGTTGGCGTAAGCCCGAAAGTAACTACCGGCAGTTCTGACGATTGCCACCTGCTGAGCCAGCGGCAGAAACCGGTTTTTTTAGCGTTGGCTTCCCACCAGACCACTATGCCTGCGTAGCGATCATTCAAAGGTTCTTGCAAAAAAGGCTGCAGGGTTGAGCGGTAGACAGGTACGAGCCCAAGCCGTTCTAGCAGAATGCCAAGGCGCCGGTGGGCGGCGCTTTTATCAACCTGATGTTGTGGCAGGTCATGGAACACCAAAACATGCCGCTTATGAACTGGCGGTTGTGTGGGGCCAAGTCGGTTCAGGTCGTGATCGGAAACATAAGGAATGAAACCCTCCTGCGCGAGCACTTGAGACTGCTCTTGGGTGTCGTCCATGTTTTTCGCGTAGTCGATGGCAATGATAGGGGTATCCGGGTGCAGTTCGCGCCAGTGGGCAAGCTGGCCGGAGAGCCATTCACGGCTCTCGTCAGGAACACTGTGGTAGCGACGGCCGCCAGCTTCATAGCCGTGGCGCCATGACTCGAACGCTAATGCATCCACTAGCTTATGGGCAGATTCGGGCAAGTGGAAACCACGGTTGATGATGATGCGGCTTTGTGGGAAACGGTTACGAATATCCGCGATCAGCAGCCCTTGAGACTGGGCAAAAGCTTGTTGGTTTTCTTTGCCTTCAGGTGTAAGAAGGTGGCTGTCTAGGGTATCCAGAAAAACGCCTCGAAACCCGCGGGCCATTTCCGGAGCGATTAACTGCTCCATCATGAAATTCCGAACATCGGCCCGGCGTATATCCAAAACCTCACTCTTCCATGCTTTGTTCTCCCCCAGCACCCAGTCGCTTTGTAGGCTTTTAGCTGCTTGGTGCGACCGGGCCATTTCTCCGGCACTCAGGTATACGAGCGGGAGGGTTTGGCCTTGGTTCAATAGGTCGAGGCGGGCATTCGAGGTTTGGTCTGCTTGCAACACTAGCCAGTCGTAAGCATAGAGGCTGCCTATCGGCGCTTCGTTGCCGTAATAAAAGCCGACGTTGCGGGGAGATGCTGATTGTTGTGTGCCTTCAGCCAGCACAGAGGCGGACAAAAGGAGCAGTACACTGAGCAGAAGGTGTCGGATCATGTGGGCAGATGCTGCAAAAAATGTGTTGGAATTCCACATTGTAACGCAAACTGAAACCAGTGACTTGCCTGCCTGATTTCCGAGGGTTGGCTAAGGAACCGGCGTGTTGATTGTGCAAGTCAGCGCTTCTGAGTCATTGGTACGCTTAATTTTTCTGCGGTATTCCGGCTTTGTTGAGCCGATAAGCCAGCGCTGGCCGGGTGAGCCCAAGCAAGCGTGCTGCCTCGGACACGTTCTGGCTTGCCTGACTCATCGCCCGCCGCATAAGAGTTTCTTCCACCTCCTCCAGACTGATATTGTTGTTGATGATGCTCTCCGCCCAGTGCGCGGGCCCTTCTTGTTGCAAATCGCCGGAGACTACCTGACCCGCGTCATCGATAAATTCCGAGGGTTGAGGCGAAGCCTGCTGGAATTCGCTGTTTCGGAAGACCGCAAAAAGCGCGTCCTGGCTGATGGACTCGTTATTGTCAGTCAGTATCACGCCGCGCTCGATCACGTTTTCCAATTCCCGGATATTGCCGGGCCAGCGATAGCGAAGGCAAAGCTCCAGCGCCTTGTCCGACAGGCCGAGGGTGTGTTTGTTATACTCTGCTTCGAACTTCCGTAGAAAATGTTCGGTTAGAAGCGGGAGGTCTTCAAGGCGTTCGCGCAAAGGTGGAATCTGCACGGGAAAAACATTCAGGCGATAGTAGAGGTCTGCCCGGAATTTACCCGCTTCAACCGCCTCAGCAAGGCTTTCGTTTGTTGCAGCTATGATGCGCACATTGACCGATCGTGTGCGGTTATCGCCAACGCGCTCTAGCTCTCCCTCTTGAAGCACTCGTAGTAGCGAAGCCTGCGCTCGGGGTGTCAGTTCGACCACTTCATCCAGAAAAATCGTGCCTTTATCAGCTCGTTCAAATCGGCCCGGGCGGGATTGGTTAGCACCGGTAAAGGCGCCTTTTTCAACGCCAAAAAGTTCGGATTCAATAAGGTCCGGTGGTATGGCGGCACAATTGACGGCAACAAACGGCCTGTCAGCCCTTTCACTGCGCAAGTGAACACTGCGCGCGATCACTTCTTTACCAACACCGGTTTCACCAAGCAGCAACACCGAGACTTTTCCCAACGCTGCTTTATCAATCATTTTGCAGACTTTGTTGTAGGACGCCGACTGGCCAATGCCATAGTACTGCCCCTGTTGCTTTTCGAGGCTGCTGCGCAACGAGCTGACCTGAGATTGCAGATCGTAAAGTTCTTCTATGATGGGGTCTGCTTTGAAGTAACGGGCGAACTCTTCGGCGTCGTCCCACTGTTCAGCAGGCTTTCCTACAATAATGCATTTTTCATCCCCGCAGCCGCGGCAGCTGGTTTCACGGAAAATGATTTCACGCCCCATGAACGAGGATGTATAGGCGCATGCATAGCCCAGCAAAGCCCAGCAAGCTGGCTCATCCATTTGCCCCAATTCGGTCTGGCAAATTTCCACTTCAAAAGAATCAATCCACTCCATTTCCGCATAGAAGTCGCCAGTTTCCTGATCGATGTCCACCTGAATAGGGGTAACGTTGACCATACCCTTCAGGGCATGGAGTTGCGGGCCAGCAAGAAAAATATCCATCTCGTCGCAGTGCGGGCGAAGCTTACGTGCCAGCTCTGCATCCTTTAGGCCGGATTGGTAGCCAAGGCGCAGGAAAAAGCCCTTTGCTCTTGCAATGCCCATGCTGTTAACCATTTCGCGGCGGAATGCGCCCATGGCGCTCACAGCCATCAATAGCATGCGCTGCTCACCAAGCCAGATTTTTCCTTCGGAGCTCAGGAATCGAATTTGGTCAGTAAGGTCTTGAAATTTAATGTTTTTCAGCTTCGGCTTATAGCTGATAGCCATGCTCGGGTCCCCTTTTGTTTTTGTGTGGGGTGAAGGCGAATGCTCAGAGTCTGCGACAGTCATGTATCCACAGATTGATGTCGAAAATCAATCAAATGATAAAAAACAATCGGAAAGTACTAGATGGCCTAGAGCGATTCATCAATTGCTCACTTAATTTTTTGTTTTTTATCAAATGATCAAATTTTCCTGATCAATCTCAAATTCCAAAAACTATTTTCTGATGCTTAAACAATTCCGAGATCTCTAAAAAAATCAATAAAAACATGTTGTTGGTATTGCTTTTGGCAGCCCGAAGAAAATTGTGGCACAGCCGTTGCTCAAACCTATTTAACAAACAACAACGATAACGGGGTCAGCAATGGAACACCGAGTAAAGACCTTCAACGAGTACACCCGCTACATCCGGGTTCGCAGCGCACCGGAAGACAAGTTTGTGGAGTTCGATTTTGCAATCGGCTACCCCGAACTGTTTGTCGAGCTGGTGCTGCCCCGAGGCGCCTTTAAGACTTTCTGTGAGCACAACAACGTAGTGCACATGGATTCCGCGATGATCCGCCAGATTGATGAAGACATGGTCAAGTGGCGTTTCGGAGAGAACGGCCACCGCTAGAAAGCAGCTAACCACCAGCGCCAACATCCACCTCACAACAACAATGATGGTAGGGCAGTTATGACTATTGAAATAAAAACCACCTCTGTGGAACCCATTCGCAATACCTACTCCGCGATAGCTCGCAGGTTTGGTGACAAGCCGGCAACCCGCTATCAGGAAGCCAGTTTTGATATCGAAGCCAAAACCAATTTTCACTACCGGCCGCTGTGGGATCCGAAGCGCACTTTGAACGACCCCAGCCGTACTGCCATGCAAATGGATGACTGGTATGCCGTAACCGATCCGCGCCAGTTTTTCTACGGCGCCTATGTCGGCAACCGGGCCAAGATGCAGGAAGCTGCAGAAAGCAACTTTGGCTTCTGCGACAAGCGAAACCTGCTGACCCGCCTGCCTGAGGAAACCCAGCACCAGCTCCTACGACTGTTAGTGCCCCTGCGCCATGTTGAGCTGGGCGCGAATATGAACAACAGCAAAATCGCGGGCGATGCTATCGCGACTACCGTTGCCCAGATGCACATGTTTGCTGCAGCCGACCGACTGGGGATTGGCCAGTACCTGTCCCGTATTGCTCTGCTGCTCGATGGCAGCACAGGCAAGGCGCTGGATGAATCCAAAACCTTCTGGATGGACGACGAACTCTGGCAGCCCATGCGCAAACTAGTGGAAGACATGCTGGTGATCGATGACTGGTTCGAGCTCACGCTTGTGCAGAACGTTCTTCTGGATGGCCTTATGTATCCGTTGATCTACGACAGGATGGACGCTTGGTTGGGCGAGCAGGGTGCCGAGGATGTGTCTCTGCTCACCGAGTTCCAACGCGACTGGTTCAAGGAATCATTGCGTTGGACCAACGCAATGACCAAGACCGTTGTTGGCGAGAGTGAGGGTAACCGTGAACAGCTCCAGTTATGGGTGACCCAGTGGGAGCCTCGCGCTTATGAGGCCTTGAAACCGATTGCTCAGGCTACGACCGGTATCGATGCTCTGGATGAAATCCGCGCAGAGCTTTCTGTCCGGCTGAAGAAAGTTGGTCTTGAAAGTACAGGAGTTCAGGCATGAGCCAGAAAGTATTCATCGCATTTCAGGACAACGACAACGCCCGCTATTTGGTTGAAGCGGTAATGCAGGACAACCCGGAGGCTGAGGTACAGCACCAACCGGCCATGATCCGGATTGAGGCGGAAAAACGTCTGGTTATTAACCGCGCAACCATGGAGGAGACACTCGGTCGCGAATGGGATGTTCAGGAAATGCTGATTGATGTGATCAGTATTGGCGGCAATGTCGACGAAGACGACGACCACTTCATTCTTCAGTGGAACTGATTGGGAGATTCAAGATGGCTATTAAAAACAAGAAGCTGAACCTGAAAGACAAGTACCAGTACCTTACCCGTGATATGGCCTGGGAGCCCACGTACCAGAAAAAAGAAGACATCTATCCGGATGAGCAGTTTGAGGGCATCAAGATTACCGATTGGTCGCAATGGGAAGACCCGTTTCGCCTGACCATGGATGCCTACTGGAAGTATCAGGCCGAGAAAGAAAAGAAGCTGTACGCAATTTTTGATGCGTTTGCTCAGAATAACGGCCATCAGAACATTACTGACGCCCGTTACGTTAACGCGCTGAAGCTGTTCCTTTCGGGTGTTTCGCCACTCGAATACGCGGCATTTCAGGGGTATGCGCGGGTTGGTCGTCAGTTTAGTGGGGCCGGTGCCAGAGTCGCTTGCCAACTGCAGGCCATTGACGAGTTGCGCCACTCCCAGACCCAGCAACACGCAATGAGCCATTACAACAAGCATTTCAATGGCTTGCATGATGCGGCGCACCAGCATGACAGGATTTGGTTCCTCTCGGTTCCCAAATCTTTCTTCGATGACGCACGCTCTGCGGGCCCTTTCGAGTTCCTGACAGCCATTTCGTTCTCGTTTGAATACGTTCTGACCAACTTACTGTTTGTGCCCTTTATGTCGGGCGCCGCCTACAACGGTGATATGGCTACGGTCACTTTCGGGTTCTCTGCCCAGTCGGATGAAGCCCGTCACATGACCCTCGGCCTTGAGGTGATCAAGTTCATACTTGAGCAGCACGAGGACAACGTACCGATCATTCAGCGCTGGATCGACAAGTGGTTCTGGCGTGGCTTCCGCCTACTGAGTCTGGTGGGAATGATGATGGACTACATGTTGCCTAACAAGGTGATGTCCTGGGCGGAAGCCTGGGAAGTTTACTACGAGCAGAATGGTGGAGCCCTGTTCAAGGATCTGGAGCGCTACGGCATTCGACCTCCCAAGTATCAGGATGTTGCGAACGCTGCCAAGAACCACGTCAGCCATCAGGCCTGGGGCACTTTCTACCAGTACAGTCAGGCCACCAACTTCCACACCTGGATGCCCGAAGAAGAAGAGATGACCTGGCTCTCTGAGAAGTATCCGGAGACTTTCGACAAGTACTACCGCGCCCGCTTTGAGCACTGGGATAAAGAGCAGAAAGAGGGACGTCGTTTCTACAACAACACGCTTCCCCAGCTCTGTCAGGTGTGCCAGATACCAGTGATCTTTACCGAAAAAGACGATCCGTCAGTGTTCAGTCATCGCCAGATCAAGCACGAAGGTGAGCGCTACCACTTCTGCTCCGACGGTTGCTGCGACATCTTCAAGAACGAGCCAGAGAAGTACATACAGGCTTGGCTGCCAGTACATCAGATTTATCAGGGTAACTGCGGTGGTGCGGACGTCGCGACAGTGGTTGAGAAGTACTACCACATCAATCTTGGCGTCGACAACATGGAATATCACGGCTCGCCGGATCACCAGCGTTGGCTAGATATCAAGGGCCTGAAGCCATTGCAGTCGAATAGCGAGAAAAAGACCGCAGCCTGACCAGATTTGCCCGCCCTCGCTGTCAGCCCGGGCGGGCCACCAAAACAAGAAGGAGAACACCATGAGTGTTAACGCTATATCCGAATATCACGCAGAACCCAAAGACCGTGTCGAGAACTTCAACGGCATGCAGCTGCTTTATGTCTACTGGCCAAAGCATCTGATGTTCTGCGCACCTTTTGCGTTACTGGTTGCGCCGGACATGACCTTTGGTGCGTTTGTAGACGAGCTGCTCAAGCCTGCGGCTGCCGGGCACCCGGATTCCGAAAAAGCTGACTTTCTGAATGCCCAGTGGCTGCTTAACGGTGAAGCCTTCACCCCGGATCCGGCCGCCACACTGATCGACAGCGGTATTGACCATAAAAGCATGCTGACCGTAACCACTCCGGGCCTGGAAGGCATCCGGGGTTCCGCATCCTGAGGGTTGAGTTATGAGCCATACCGTAACCATTGAGCCGATTGGCGAACAGATTGAAGTTGAAGATGGCCAGACCATCCTTCAGGCCGCGCTTCGTAGTGGTGTGTGGTTGCCCTTTGCTTGTGGCCACGGAACCTGTGGAACCTGCAAGGTTCAGGTGGTCGACGGTGATGTGGATCTGGGAGAAGCCTCTTCATTTGCGTTGATGGACAGTGAGCGAGAAGAGGGCAAGGTGCTGGCTTGCTGCGCCACGCTTGAAAGTGACGTGACCATTGAAGCGGACATTGATGTAGATGAAGACTTTGAGGGGTATCCGGTTGAGGATTATCAAGCCACGGTCACCCAAATTGTTGACCTGTCGCCAACCATCAAGGGCGTGCACTTAAAGCTTGATCGAAGAATGGCCTTTCAGGCTGGCCAGTACATCAATATCGATTTGCCTGACGTGGAAGGCTCCCGGGCTTTCTCGCTGGCGAATCCTCCTAGCCGTGCAGATGAAGTGGAACTGCATATCCGGCTGGTCGAAGGGGGCGCGGCCACATCCTACATTCACCAGCAGTTAAAAGAAGGTGACAGACTGAACCTGTCAGGGCCATACGGGCAGTTCTTTGTGCGCAGCTCCCAGCCGGGTGATCTCATTTTCATTGCCGGTGGCTCCGGGCTTTCCAGCCCCCAAAGCATGATTCTGGACCTGCTGGCGCAGGACGATGACCGGCAGATCGTGCTCTTTCAGGGCGCCCGCAATCTGGAAGAACTCTATAACCGAGAGCTTTTTGAAGGTCTGGCACGTGACCATGAAAACTTTACCTATGTCCCCGCCTTGAGTCAGGCCGAGGAGGACGTCAGCTGGCAAGGGTTCAAGGGGTACGTGCACGATGCCGCGAAAGCGCATTTTGACGAACGCTTTTCGGGCCGAAAAGCCTACCTCTGTGGGCCGCCACCAATGATTGATGCGGCCCTCACCGCACTGATGCGAGGGCGACTGTTTGAACGGGATATTTTCATGGAGAAATTCCTGACGGCGGCTGACGGAGCGGAAGATGCACAGCGCTCTGCCCTGTTCAAAAAAATCTGATGGGGGCCGGCCCATGGGCGAGTTCTTGCAAGTCACCGAACAGTGCAGTGGTCAGTCGTTTCGTTGCAAGTCTGGCCAGAGCGTTCTCAAGGCTATGGAGCAACAGGGGCTGAAATGCGTGCCGGTGGGCTGCAGGGGCGGTGGTTGTGGCTTCTGCAAGGTTACCGTGCTCAGTGGCCAGTATTCCTGTGGAAAGATGAGCCGGATGCACGTGCCCCCGGAAGCGCTTGCACAGGATCAGGTGCTGGCCTGTCGCATCTATCCATTGACCGATCTGATTATTGAATGCCGGCCGCAGCAACCTGCAGCCAGACACACGAATGAGCACACAACAACAAAAGCAATGAGGTAATGATTATGAAAAAGGGTGTAATGCGTCCCGGTCACGTCCAGATCCGTGTTCTCGATATGGATGAAGCCGTCAAACACTACAATGACCTTTTGGGCCTGATCGAAATGGACCGTGATGATCAAGGACGCGTGTATTTAAAAGCTTGGACCGAGGTGGACAAGTTCTCCGTCGTGCTTCGTGAGGCAGATGAGCCTGGTATGGACTTTATGGCTTTCAAGTGCCTCAGCGAAGAGGTGGTGGATCAATTGCGTGGCGAACTCGCCGCGTTTGGCTGTGAGATCGAAGACGTTCCCGAGGGTGAACTGAAGGACTGCGGGCGCCGAGTGCGTTTTATCGCTCCCACCGGACACGCCTTTGAAATCTTTGCTACGAAGAAGCAGACCGGTAAATGGGGTGTGGGCAATCGCAACCCAGAAGCCTGGCCGCGCGGGCTTGAAGGTATGAAAGCAACGCGTTTTGACCATTGCCTGCTCTATGGTCCTAATCTGGATGAAACTCTGAATTTGTTCCGTGATGTGCTCGGTTTTGATCTGGCTGAGCAAGTAATAGCTCCAGACGGAAAACGGGTTGCACAGTTCCTGACGGTCAGCACCAAGGCGCACGATATCGCGTTTATTCATCACGAAGAGCCAGCCAAATTCCACCATGCCTCGTTTTTTCTGGAGACCTGGCAGGATGTTCTGAAGGCCGCGGATCTGCTGTCTATGACCGACACCTCCATCGATATCGGCCCGACTCGCCATGGTCTCACCCACGGCCAGACCATTTACTTCTTTGACCCGTCTGGCAACCGGAACGAAGTGTTCGCCGGTGGCGATTACCACTACCCGGACCATGAGCCAGTGACCTGGGACGCCGAGGAACTGGGCAAAGCCATTTTCTACCACGACCGGGCACTGAACGAGCGGTTCCTGTCCGTACTGACCTGATAAACCGGGTGCTGGAAACAAGCACCCTCAGCACAGCTGCCGGTGACAGAATCACCGGCTGTTGCAGGTTTGTGGGCCTGGGTGCCGGTTCCCATCGAATAAGGAGAGGTTATGCCAATTGCACAGCTTTATATCATTGAAGGTCGCAGTGATGAGCAAAAGGAAACGCTGATCCGGGAGGTGAGCGAAGCCATGGCACGCTCCCTGGATGCACCTAAAGAGCGCATACGAGTGATGATTACCGAGATGCCCAAGCAGCACTTCGGCATTGCGGGTCAGTCAGCGAAAAAACTCGGGCGCTAGATCAAAAACACAACTTCCAAAAATTACAAAAAAGGACGTATCGATGAGATACACAAAAATACTGACTCTGGCGGGCCTTTTGGCGGCGGCTCCACTTTCGTCTCCCGCGCTGGCCGCCAACGGACACTATGTTCCAGGCGTGGAAGGTATAGGTGGCCCTGCCGTTCCGCCGCCGGGGGTTTACTACCGTGGTTATCTGGTGCGTTACGACATCGACAATCTGAGAGACGGCCAGGCTAACAAAGCACCCGGCAAGAACACAGGTGAAGTGACAGCCTTGGCCAACCGGTTTATCTGGATCACGGATAAAACGTTTTTGGGTGCCAACTATGGTGTGGAAACCATAATTCCGTTGCAGAACACCTCGCTTGATTTCAGAGGCGTGGGCGTAAAGGACAGCGATAGCGGCCTCGGTGACATCTTTGTTGGGCCGGTTGTTTTGGGGTGGCATGGACAACAATGGGACGCGGTGTTTGCTGCGGGCCACTGGTTTGAGACTGCAAGTTATGAGCCCACGGAGCCAGCGTCAATCGGTAAGGGGCATGGCACTACCATGCTGACCCTGGGTGGAAACTGGCATTTTGATGCAGATAAAAGCTGGTCTTTTTCAGCGCTGTCCCGGTACGAAATCAAGACAGAGCAGGATGATACCGGTGTTACGCCCGGGGACAGCTACCTGATCGAGTGGGCCCTGAGCCACCGCCTGGACACCGGACTGAATATCGGTTTGGTGGGCTATGAAGCCTGGCAACTGGAGGGCGATAAAGGTGGCTCTACCGATAAAGCTGAGAAGCATGCTCTCGGCGCTGAAGCAGGCTATTTCTGGCCCAACCACGGGCTGGGTCTGAACGCCGCTTTTTACCAGGAATATAACAACGAGGCAGGGCCGGAAGGGGCTTTGCTGCGCCTGCATCTTACCAAGGTGTTTTAAGGCCAGGAGATCAAGCTCTCGAAAACAGGCGAGAGCTTGATCGAGCTAAGGACATTGAGATGTTACTCGAACAACCAGAACGCTGCGGCAGTGCGCAGACATAGTTAACGAAAAAGGTGAGCCATGAAAGAGTTCAAACATTTTATCAATGGCGAGTATGTGTCGTCTGCCAGCGGCAAGTTATTTGAAAACCGCTGCCCGGTCGACAACAGCCTGATTGGCAAGGTTCATGAAGCCGGTGAAGCGGAAGTCGATACTGCTGTCCGTGCTGCCAAGGCCGCCCTGAAAGGCTCTTGGGGTAAAATGACGCAAAAGCAGCGATCTGAAATGCTGTACAAAATTGCTGATCGCATTAATGAGCGTTTTGACGAGTTTCTGGATGCAGAGTGCCTCGATACTGGCAAGCCGCGCTCCATGGCCAGCCATATAGATATTCCCCGTGGTGCAGCTAACTTCAAAGAATTTGCGGAATCCATGAGCCATCCGACCGAAGGTTTCCGGATGGACACCCCGGATGGGGCAGGTGCCTTGAATGTTGGCCACCGCACACCAAAGGGGGTTATCGCTGTTGTCTCCCCATGGAACCTGCCATTGCTGCTGATGACCTTTAAGGTTGGCCCCGCGTTGGCCTGTGGTAACACCGTTGTTGTTAAGCCATCGGAAGAAACGCCGGCTACGGCCACACTGCTTGGCGAGGTTATGAACGAATGTGGCGTACCACCCGGTGTGTTTAATGTAGTACACGGCTTTGGCCCGGATTCTGCCGGAGCTTTCCTGACGTCTCACCCATTGGTGGATGCCATCACGTTCACCGGCGAAACCCGCACGGGTGAAGCCATCATGAGAGCGGCGTCTGTGGGCTTGCGCAACGTCTCCATGGAGTGCGGCGGCAAGAACCCTGGACTCGTATTTGCCGATTGCGATCTCGAAAAAGCTGTTGGAGGCACCATGCGCTCAGCATTCGTTAATTGTGGTCAGGTTTGCCTGGGCACCGAGAGAGTTTATGTGGAGCGTTCGATTTTCGACCAGTTCCTTGCCCGCATGAAAGAAGAAGTGGCCAAGCTGAAGCTGGGCCGCCCGGAAGACCCCGAGGCTAACTTTGGGCCGCTGGTCAGCCTGGAGCATCGCGACAAGGTGAAGAGCTACTACGATCTGGCGCGGGAAGAAGGTGCAACCGTTGAGATTGGTGGTGGTATCCCGGACATGGGCGCGGAGCTTAATGGGGGTGCCTGGATCGAGCCGACCATCTGGACCGGCCTGCCTGATGATGCTCGCGTTGTGCGCGAAGAGATTTTTGGTCCCTGCTGCCATATCCGCCCGTTTGATACCGAAGACGAAGCCATCGCTTTGGCTAATGACACCAATTACGGCCTGGCCTGTGCAATCTGGACCGAAAACTCGGCCCGCGCAATCCGTGTGGCACAGCAGATGGAAGTTGGCCTGGCCTGGGTGAACTCCTGGTTCCTACGGGATCTGCGCACCTCGTTTGGTGGTGCCAAACAGTCCGGTCTGGGCCGCGAGGGTGGTGTGCACGGCCTCGAATTCTATGCCGAAACCAAAAACATCTGCATCAAACTCTGAGGAACGGACATGGACAAGCAACAGATTCAGGCCTGTGGTGATGAGCTTTACGAGGCCATGATTAACCGCACTCCCGTGCGCCCGCTGACCGAGCGTTTCAGCAATATCCGCATTGACGATGCCTACAACATTTCTCTCCGGGTTCTGGAGCGTCGTATCGAGTCCGGAGAAAAAGTGATCGGTAAGAAGATCGGCCTGACCTCCAAGGCTGTGCAAAACATGCTCAAGGTGGGTCAGCCGGACTTCGGTTATCTCACCGACAAAATGGCCTTTAGTCAGGGTGAGGAAATTCAGATATCTGACCGCCTAATGCAGCCCAAAGCCGAGGGTGAAATTGCCTTCATTCTGAAAAAAGACCTGATGGGCCCGGGGTTGACAGCGGCCGATGTGCTGGCAGCAACCGATTGTGTGCTCCCTTGTTTTGAGGTGGTCGATTCCCGTATCGAAAACTGGGAAATAAAAATTCAGGACACGGTGGCCGACAACGCTTCCTGCGGTGTCTTCCTGCTGGGCGATCGTGCTGTGAATCCGCGCAAGGTGGATTTGGCTACCTGCGGCATGGTGGTGGAAAAGAACGGCTCGATTATCAGTACCGGTGCAGGCGCTGCGGCTTTGGGTAGCCCGGTGACCTGCGTTACCTGGCTGGCAAATACCCTTGGGCAGTTTGGCATTCCATTGAAAGCTGGCGAAGTGATCCTGTCAGGTTCGTTGGTGCCTCTGGAGCCAGTGCAAGCCGGTGACTTTATGAATGTGAGCATCGGTGGAATTGGCAGTGCGTCTGTCCGCTTTATCTGACCGGCCCCATTGATAACAGGAATACGATTATGAACAAAAAACTTAAAGCGGTCATTATCGGCCCAGGCAATATCGGTACCGACCTGCTCATGAAAATGCAGCGTTCCGAGTGGATTGAGCCCGTCTGGATGGTGGGCATCGACCCGGAATCCGAAGGTCTCAAGCGTGCTGCCGAAATGGGCATTAAAACCTGCTCAACCGGGGTAGATGGTGTTCTGGAAAATATCATCGCGGATGATGTTCGCGTTGCTTTCGATGCAACGTCCGCCTACGTCCATGCCGAGAACAGCCGTAAGCTGAACGAACTGGGCGTCATTATGGTGGACCTGACACCTGCAGCCGTTGGGCCCTTCTGTGTGCCACCGGTGAACCTGACCGACCATGCCAGAAACCTGGAAATGAACGTCAACATGGTGACCTGCGGTGGCCAGGCGACGATTCCGATGATTGCAGCTGTCAGCCGTGTTCAGCCAGTGGCCTACGGCGAGATTGTCGCTACGGTGTCTTCACGTTCAGTGGGCCCGGGTACGCGCCAGAACATCGATGAGTTCACCCGCACCACAGCGGGTGCCGTGGAGAAAGTGGGTGGGGCCAAAGAAGGCAAGGCGATCATCATCATCAACCCGGCCGAGCCGCCGCTGATGATGCGTGACACCATCCATTGTCTCACCGAAGGTGAGCCGGACCAGACAGCTATTACGGAATCCATCCACGCCATGGTGAAGGATGTACAGAAGTACGTTCCGGGTTACACCCTGGTCAACGGCCCCATCTTTGATGGCAACAAGGTCAGTTGTTATATGCAAGTGGAAGGGTTGGGCGATTTCCTGCCCAAGTATGCCGGTAATCTGGACATCATGACGGCCGCCGCTCTACGCACTGCCGAGATGTTTGCTGAAGAAGCTGCCGACGGCACCATCACATTGCCGGCACGCGGCTAAGCGGGGGAGAGAACAATGAACTTGAACGGTAAAAAAGTCACGCTGCACGATATGAGCTTGCGCGATGGTATGCACGCGAAGCGCCACCAGATTAGCCTGGACGAAATGGTGAGTATCTCCACGGCCATGGATGAAGCCGGTATGCCGCTGATCGAAGTCACCCACGGCGATGGCTTGGGCGGACGCTCACTGAACTATGGTTTTCCGGCTCACAGCGATGAGGAGTACCTCCGTGCGGTGGTGCCGAAAATGAAAAACGCCAGGATCTCTGCGCTGCTGCTGCCGGGGATCGGTACGGTTGATCACCTGAAAATGGCGAAAGATTGCGGTGTTTCCACCATCCGCGTGGCTACCCACTGCACCGAAGCCGACGTGTCGGAACAGCACATCGGCATGGCATCAAAGATGGAAATGGACACAGTGGGCTTCCTGATGATGGCGCACATGGTCAGCCCGGAGAAGATTCTGGAGCAGGCCAAGCTCATGGTTGGCTATGGTGCCAACTGCATCTACGCCACCGATTCTGCCGGTTACATGCTACCGGATGATGTCACGGCGCACATTGGTTTGTTGCGTGCAGAACTGCCATCCAACATCGAGATCGGTTTTCACGGTCACCACAACTTGGGTATGGGCATTGCCAACTCACTGGCCGCCATTGAAGCCGGGGCATCCCGCATCGATGGTTCTGTTGCCGGCTTGGGTGCGGGGGCTGGAAACACGCCTCTGGAAGTATTCTGTGCCGTGCTGGATCGCATGGGTGTGGAAACCGGTGTTGATCTATACAAGATCATGGATGTGGCCGAAGACCTGGTGGTACCCATGATGGATCAGCCAATCCGTGTGGACCGCAACGCGTTGACCCTGGGCTATGCGGGTGTTTACTCCTCATTCCTGCTGTTCGCAGAAAGGGCCGAAAAAAAGTATGGCATTTCAGCCCGTGACATTCTGGTTGAACTCGGCCGGCGCGGCACAGTGGGCGGGCAAGAAGACATGATTGAAGACCTGGCGTTGACCATGGCTAAAGAAAAAGGATTGATCTGATGACTGAAACCTATGAGAACAAACTGACTCAGGCGCAGATTGAAGAGTTGGCGATCCACTGCGAGAACGCCGAACTTGAAGCCTATGAGATCACCAAGATCACCGACGACTACCCGCAAATGACCTATAAGGATGCCTTCGACATCCAGTGGGAAATGCGTCGTCGCAAGGAAGAGCGCGGTCACAAGATTGTTGGCATGAAAATGGGCCTTACCTCCTGGGCCAAGATGGCACAGATGGGTGTTGAGCAGCCTTGTTATGGTTTCCTTGCGGACTATTTTAGTGTGCCTGAAGGTGGTGAGATCAAGCACGATGAGCTGATTCATCCCAAGATTGAGGCAGAGCTGGCCTTTGTACTCAAGGACGAACTGAAAGGGCCGGGTGTACACATAGGCGATGTTCTGCGTGCCACCGATTTCGTTATGCCCGCGGTTGAAGTGATCGATTCCCGTTACAAGGATTTCAAATTTGACCTCAAAAGCGTGATCGCCGATAACTCGTCATCCAGCCGTTTCGTAACCGGCGGGCGCATGGCCGATGTTGCAGATGTAGACCTGAAGACCATCGGCGTGGTGATGGAAATCAACGGAGAAGTGGTTCAGACCGGTGCGGGAGCTGCGGTATTGGGGCACCCGGCTGCTTCGGTGGCCATGCTAGCCAACATGATGGGAGAGCGTGGAGAGAGCTTGCCGGCTGGCAGTTTTATCATGATCGGTGCTATCACGGCGGCGGTTCAGGTTGAGAAAGGTGATGCTTTCACCGTGCGTTATCAGGGCCTGGGCACCTTGAGCGGTAAATTTGTTTAAGGGCCTATGCTTTGCGTGTGTTTCAGACCCTTCTGAAACCCGATGTCACAGCGTTCTGATATCGGGTTACACAGAGGCCTGTGTGGTGTTGCTTGCGGTCCCTTATTCCATTTCGGAGGTTAAACAGGATGTCCCGATTTGAAACGTTCCCGGATCACCCCCATGAGCAGGCTCAGCTACTGGTATTGACCGACAGCGAAGGTGAAATCACCTACGCGAGCAGAGCATTTTGTGCACTCAGTGGCTTCCCGGAAGACGAGCTGAAAGCAGGCTCGTTCAGGAAGTTGAGACACCCCAAAATGCCCAAGGGTCCGCTCAAGGATTTGTGGGATACCATTGGCCGGGGTGAATCCTGGATGGGTATGCTCTGTAATCGCAAGGCCGATGGATCGGATTGGTGGCTCGATGCGTTTGTCAGCCCCATTACGGACACAGAAGGCACGGTGCTTGAGTATCAGGCCATTTACCGGATACCTGATATTGATGTCATACAACGTACCGAGCAGGTTTATCGGGCTCGCAGCATGGGCAAGCAGCCCTTGGCGCTGAGAGTCCCTCTGCCAGGGCCAGCCACCCAGCAATGGCTTGTTGGTACGCTTTGCTTCACTCCTTCGCTAGTTGCGGGGATGTTCGGCCAGATTGGTCTGTCTGCTATCTTTTTTGCCTTGGGTGGTGCCGTTTCGTTTGGCTCTCTGTACTGCCTCAACCGCCCGCTGAACCGGCTGTACCATCGGTGTCGCAAAATCGTCAGCCATCCGATCAAGCAACTGGTTTATACCGGCGATGCCGGTCTGGTTGGTCAGATCGAACTTGCCATGCGGCTGGTGGAAGTGCGGCTGGAGGTCATGGCGACCAGAATCCGCGATAGCAGCGGGCAGATTGAGGACAATGTCCTGCAGGCCAACCGCTTGTTGCAGGTGAGCACAGACGCCTCTGAAAAGCAGCTGTTGGCACTGTCCACAGTGGCCACATCCATCGAAGAATTCAGTGCAAGCATTCGGGAGGTTTCAGAGAACACCGAGCAGGCCGCCAGTCTCAGTGCACGGAACCGGGCATCCGGAGAAGAGAGTGCTCGTTCGGCAGCCGCTGCCCGAAACAGCATTCGCGCACTGGCACAGGAGCTGGAAGAGTCCGGCCAGATCGTGGAGGAGCTGGATAGGAATAGCCAGTCCATAGGCCGGATACTGGATGTAATCGTCGCCATTGCGGAGCAAACCAACCTGCTGGCCCTGAACGCTGCCATCGAAGCCGCACGTGCCGGAGACAGTGGTCGAGGGTTTGCTGTGGTGGCAGATGAGGTTCGCTCACTCGCGCAACGGACGCAGGAATCCACCGACGAGATTCAAGAGATGATCAACGCCTTGCAGGAAGGGTCCCGGCGGGTGGTCGAGTCCACCGAAAAGAGCAAGCGTCAGTCCGCAGTCAGTGTCGAACAGGTGTCTGCCAGCACCGAAGAGCTTCAGAATATCGTAGCGGGCATTTCTGAGAGCAATGGTCTGAATCAACAGATTGCCACGGCCAGTGAGCAGCAAAACCAGACCGTGCATCAGCTGAATCAGGACATTCACGATATACATCAAATAGCAGTCAGTACCAGCGAGCAGCTTCTTGATACCGTCAAGTCGGGTCAGGCCGTCGGTTATCATGTCGGCCGGCAGCACTTGCTGATCAAGCACCTGATGCCGGCCGATGCTGGCAGTACCCCGCAGGTGTATATGAAATAAAGCACCCTAGAATAGATGGAGTGGCAATGATAGAGCTTGAAGTAGCGCCAGCAACACAGACTCGAAAAGTTGCTTTGAGTATATTTGTGCCATTCGCCGCTGGCTGCAACCACACCGGTAGCCTGACTGCTGGAGGCAGCTGTTTATGAGCATGGTTGTGACCATGGCATCTGGCTGGCACGTAGCTGTACTGCCTCTGTTCATGGCTGTGATGGGATTCCTGGGCTCCGCGTCCGCCACATTATTTTCTTTGGTGTCAGGTCACTTTGACAGAAGTCTGACCGGTCGAGCCAGCACCGCGCTCAACTTGCTGGTGTTTCTGGGGGCTTTTGTTTTTCAGTGGGGCATTGGAGTCGTTATCGGGTTTTGGGGTGGGGCGAACGCTGGCGCATATCCGGCAGAGGGATACCAGGTTGCATTTGGCTCCTTGGCCACCCTGCAGGCTATGATGGTGTTTAATGACCGCAAACTGGCAACATAAAGGATGGCAACGGGGACTCTTCACATGCTCAGTGTACTCATGATCGGCGCAGGCGGAGTTGGGGGTTATTATGGGGCAAGGTTGGCTGAGGCCGGCCACCGGGTTGTTCTTACGGCCCGTGGAGCACACCTTGCGGCCCTGAAGAAAAAGGGCCTACTGGTTCATTACGAGAATCGTCAGATAGAGTGTCGGGTTCCCGCAGTTGATCATGCTACGTTGATGCAGGATTACCAGCCCGGGGACTTTGATGTTGTTGCCATTGCGTTAAAGTCCACCGCCACAAAGGCCGTGCTGGATGAGCTGGGCCCCTGGCTGGCACAAAGTGATGTGCCTGTTCTGTCGTTGCAAAACGGGGTGGATAACGAACCTTTGATTGCCAAAAGGCTTGGCGAGAGCCGGGTTCTTGGTGGCCTAGCTGTGCGCATCGGTGGCCATATCGTTGGGCCCGGCGTTGTTGAAGCGGAAGGCGTCGCGCAGATTATTATGGGCGAGTGGCCGGTGGTTCCGGATGAGCAGGACGCCCGTCGCCCGCTTCTGGAAATTCTGCAGACCGCGTTTGAGAAGGCCGGCATTCCGTCAATGGTGTCGGATAACATTCGCTCTGAACTGTGGCGTAAGCTGGTGATCAACAATGGGGTCAATCCGATCTCTGCCCTTACCGGGCTGGATACGCAAAGCCTGACCCGACATCCCCGGTTCAGCCAAATAGTGCAAGGCATGATGGCGGAGGCCGCCGCAGCCGCAAAGGCCGACGGCGTGGAGCTTGGCAAAGCCGATGTTGACGAGATGTTCGCACTGATCAGCAGCTTCAACGCAATCAAAACATCCATGCTGGTCGATAAGGAAAAGGGCCGCCCTCTTGAGCTAGATGGCATCGCCGGGGCAGTGCTTCGCCGCTCCAATGAGCTCGGAATTGACGCCCCCTATACCACTACCGTGAATGCGCTTCTGGAGCATGGTCTGGGTTAGCGATCCGTCAACTTGATTTCTATGCGCCGATTTTTTTGCAAAGCCTCTGGTGTGGTGCCCTTCGCAACCGGGAAGAATTCGCCAAATCCTGCCGCAACCATTCGGTTTTGTGGCACGTCCTGATCCGCCAAGTAGCGAACAACGGCCACCGCTCGGGCGGTTGAAAGTTCCCAGTTGGAGGGAAACTGCGGCGTGTTGATGGGTATTAGATCAGTGTGGCCATCAATACGCAGAATCCAATCGAGATCCGCCGGTATGGTTTCGACCACTTCAAGCAGAACGCCGGCGAGTTTATCAAGTTCGCGCTTACCTTCTGCCCCTAGCCGGGCGGAGCCGGATGCAAACAGCAGTTCCGAAGGCAGCAGAAAGCGGTCGCCGACCACCCGAATGTTTTCATTGGCGGCCAGAATATTCCTTAGCCGCGAGAAGAATTCAGATTGATACTGCTCCAGTTGGTTGACGCGTTCCGCCAGTAAGGTGTTCAAGCGTTGACTGACTTTTTCTAGCTCACCTTCTTTATCTGCAGTCATTTCCTGCTGCAGTTTAAGGGCAGCGGTTATTTGGCGCAGTTGATTCTGGAGCGATGCAATTTGGTTGGATAGCCGCAGGATCATGTTTTGCTGGCTAATGGAAAGCTCTTCCTTGTCGTCCAGTTCTTGATTCATATTTGCCAGCCTTTCTGCGCGGGCTTCGGCATCGGCGGTTTGCTGCATAAGCTGATTGCGGGTGGCATCCAGCCGGTTTTGTAGGTCTTCATTTTCAGCTTGGCTGTCGCTGAAGTTGCTCTGAACCGTGAGCATTTGCTGCTCCAGTGCCGCCGTTTTGCTCTGCTCCAGCCCCAGCAGTTGTGATATTTCACTCAAACGCTGGTTCAGGCGGGCCAACTCGGAGTTGCGGTCCGATAGCGTTTGGGAAAGGTAAAGCTGGCTCACCACGTAAACCAGCAGCATGAATATCACCAGCATCAATAGGGCCGAGAGAGCGTCTACGTACCCTGGCCATACGTTGATATTACTGCGGCTTCGGCGTCTGGAACCGATCATGGCTGGGTTTCATTGCTGGTGAATGGGTCTAGCAGGTTGGTTACACCGGTAAGCCATTCTTCCAGCCCATCGTAGAAGCGGTTCTGGGCATGGCCAGCCTGAATATCGAGAAAGCCGAGTATTAACGACCCCCCAAGGCCAAATAGAGATGAGCTGAATGCTGTGCCCATGCCTTGTAGCGGCGTTAGTAACCCGGCTTGGAGATCTGCAAACACTTTGCCGAAATCTCCTTGGCCCATGTCCAGATTGGTAATTACTTCACCTACCGCATTGATGGTGCCGAGCAAGCCCCAGAAGGTGCCTAAGAGCCCGAGAAAAACCAGCAGGCTGATAAAGTAGCGTGTGATCTCCCGTTGCTCATCCATTCTTGAATGAATGCCATCCAGAACGGTACGAAGCGACATGGTAGAAAGCGTGAAGCGATCTCGCTTGGATTCTTCACCCAACTGTCGGGCTAGAGGCTTGAGTAGGCGGGGTTCCTGCAATACCGAAAGGCCGGAGTGGCCGGTGCGGAATTGGGAAACCCAGCGCAGTTCCGGAAATAGGATAAATACCTGACGATAGGTGAGGCCGATACCGATAAGCAACACGCCAACAATCAGCAGGTTGAAAACCCAATTGGCCATAAATGCAGAGGCCAGAGGTTTGTGGATCAATACGCCAACAACTGCGACAACCGCGAGGAAGAGCGTCATCCAGAAAAGGGTGTGTTTTGGATTACTCATGAAAAAAGCCAGCCTTTTAAGATAGTCCTCAAAACGTTAGCACAGACTGGCGAAGGTTGGTGCTTAATTGCCGGAGATCGTGGCAGCGAAAATGCCCGGCCAGACAAGAGGCCAAGCCGGGGTCGCTGCTATTGCCCTGTCAGTCTTGCTGGAGGGTTTGCACTACCGCTTTGGCCGCACCCTCGGATGAGGCCGGATTCTGGCCGGTAATCAGCTTACCGTCCACAACGATATGTGGCGCCCAGTCGTCGCCTTTGGAGTAGGTTGCTGTGTTTTCTTTCAGCATGTCTTCCAACAGAAAAGGCACCACAGCGGTGAGGCCAGCGGCTTCTTCCTCGCTGTTGCTAAAGCCGGTCACTTGGCGACCGCCAACGAGATTTTGCCCCGGCTTAATCTCAACATTTTTGAACACCGCTGGCGCATGGCATACAGCACCAATCACTTTGCCTTGCTCATAAGCTGCTTTGAGTATGGCTATGGACTTGTCGTCGCTGACCAGATCCCACAAGGGGCCGTGGCCTCCGGGGTAGAAGACCGCATCAAACTCGTTCATCTGCACATCGCTCAGCTTCTTTGTGCTAGCGAGGGATTCCTTAGCGTGGGCATCTGCCTGAAAGCGGCGCGTCGTGTCGGTCAGCGCTTCATCGGCCTCGCTGTTGGGATCGATGGGCGGTTTTCCACCTTTGGGTGAGGCGATAGTGATATCTGCGCCAGCGTCGCGGAATACATAATAGGGCGCTGTGAACTCCTCCAGCCAGAAGCCGGTCTTGTGCCCTGTGTCGCCCATCTGGTCATGTGAGGTAAGTACCATTAGGATCTTCATACCGCTTGTCCTTTTCGTCGTGAAGTGAAAGTCACGTGTTTTTACCTGACGTGTTCTGTTCCCTTGTGCTGATCGCGTATTAATTCAACCGTTGGGATTGGAGTCTTTTTACGCAGGCAGGGCGTGCTTGGATTTGAGAGCGTCTATACTGACTTAAGCGGAAGACCTGTACGAAGATATGATATTGAAGTATACAGATCATTAAGCTCAAGAGTTTGAGAAGACACGCTGGGTACAGCGATAGTTCCGGCGTAAATTTGTGGCTGAAAACCCGAGAAGAGGATGCTCGCTAACGTGTTAGCTCATATAAAACATTCGCTCGGCGTCTCTGCCAGACTTTCTATCTTGCTGCTGGCGGCAATGGTGTTGTGCAAACCGGGATTGGCGGAAGAGCGTGCCTGTAAAACGCTAACGGTGAGCGGCAACCCCGAGTATCCGCCACTGCTTTGGGAAGACTCCCGAGAGCCGGAGGCGCTTACGGGCGTTGCCACGGCGTTGCTGGCGGAAATACTTGAGCCTCTTGGGGTCAAACTTGAGGTTAAGAGCCTCGGCTCATGGGCTCGCGTTCAGCGCCATGCCAGATATGGTGAGCTGGATATGATTGCCGGGGCTTTCATCACCCCAGAGCGCACCCAGTATATGGACTATCTATTGCCGCCGTTTACGCAACTTACCGTATCCGTTTGGGTGCCTAAAGATAGAGTTTTCGAATATCGCCACTGGCCGGATCTAAAGGGTAAGCAGGGAGGTACACTGATCAATAACAGCTTTGGGCAAGGGTTTGACAGCTTCGCCGAAAAGAGTTTGGAGATAGTTGGAGTGCGGACAATCGAGCAATCCTTTGAAATGGCGCTT
This sequence comes from Marinobacter salexigens, assembly GCF_018860765.1. Lineage (GTDB taxonomy): Bacteria > Pseudomonadota > Gammaproteobacteria > Pseudomonadales > Oleiphilaceae > Marinobacter > Marinobacter salexigens_A. The sequence goes on along the minus strand of NZ_JAHKPV010000001.1, from coordinate 282,333 downwards.
GCCGGGCGTGTTGATTATGTTTTATATGAGCGATTGCAAGGGCAAGTTAAGCTTCAACGTTTAGGGTTGGCAGACGAGTTTGTCGCTCTGGATGTCCCCATCAGTACTGAAGGGCTGTTCTATACGTTTTCTAAAAAATCGCCGTGCAATACGTTTGAACTCCGTGAGCGAATCGCCGACCGCTTGTATACACTACTCAATTCAGGCCGCTTGGACTCGCTTATCAGCGAGTATACGGCCCGCTACATGTCACTTCAGCCATAGGGCGACAGGGGCAATTTATCCAACCAGCTAGAGAGTTCTATCAGTATGGCAATCTGGACCCGTACACCGGATCTTGAGCAGTTGGCGAAAGCCAGTGCTAACACGGCAGTTTCCCACCTGGGTATTGAGTACACCGAAATTGGGGATGACTACGTAACAGGCCGCATGCCCGTTGATGAGCGCACGGTTCAGCCGTTTGGCATCCTCCATGGTGGCTCATCAGTGGTTTTAGCGGAAACACTTGGCAGCATGGCAGCAAACTGCTGCCTGAAAGATCCGGCCACTGTTGCGGTAGGGCTGGAAATTAACGCCAACCATATACGCCCTGTCACCAAGGGCTGGGTATACGGAACCGCCAAACCCCTTCATATCGGCAGCTCTACCCAAGTGTGGGAGATTCGTATGACAAACGAAGAGGGTAAAACCACCTGCGTTTCCCGCCTGACCATGGCGGTTACGCGTCGACCCTAATCCATAGACAGCAGGGTGAGTTCAAAGATCCTCGTGATCCACCTTTTAAGCTACCCACGCGGTTCTCTCAGGCCTTGCTTTACGCTTGGCTTAGAACTGCGGGAAAAGGTGTACTCGGTTTCGACCATCGGCCTTGGATAGATACATGGCTTCATCGGCTCGTGATAACAACGACTCAAGCCGGTCATCGTCTGGCGACAGCATGGCAACACCGAAGCTTGCGGTTGGCCTTAGCTCCGTCTGCTTGTATCTTACCTTGAGGCTGTCAAGTGTGTTGCGCAGCCGCTCGGCGAGTTCCATGGCTTGCTCCTGAGAAGACTCTGGCAGTAGCACGGCAAATTCCTCGCCTCCAATACGCGCGGCGATATCCGAGTCTCGCACTTCGGCTAGGAGCAACCTACCCACTTCCCTGAGAACGGCATCCCCGGCTTCGTGGCCGTAGGTGTCGTTGATCAGTTTGAAGTGATCCAAGTCAAACATGATTGCTGCGATGGATGTGTTGCGCCGTTTTGCGTGTTTTAGGAACTGCCCGCCAAGCTGGAAAAATGCTCGGCGGTTGTTCAGCTGTGTGAGCTCGTCTTGAAGGGATGTTGCTTCAGCCCGCTCTTGCGCTCTCAGCAGGGCTATTTCCATGTTTTTGCGGTCAGTAATGTCTGTGGCGATTTCAAGGCGAACGAGACGCCCGTCGGTCCAGGTTATAGCTTGATCGCGACATTGGTACCAGCGCTTGTTTACGGTGTTCTGGAACTCCCAAACATGAACCCCGGTGGCGTTGCCGGAGCTGTCAAGCAGCAGGTGATTTGTGCAGAAGCTGCAAGGACTATCAGTGTCTTGAAGAACCTGCCAGCATTTCTGCCCCTGTTGAAAACCACCAAACATGTTGTAACCAAAAGCATTCATGTACAGCAGTTCGTGAGTCTCGAAATCCGCCACGTAGACCAAAGCGTCTAGATTATCGAGAACCGTCTTTAGCCCTGTATTGGCAGCCGGCTCTTCAGAAGTCAAAGGCTCTGCTGGGTCGGGGTCGATGCGCCGCACAGGAATGCCGTTTTTGCTTTTTCCGGTAGTCATTGGCGTCATATTATCGGGGCTGCTGGCCAGATATGGCAACCATTAATCGAAGGATGGCAACTCCCGTTTGGCTATGGGCTTGCCAGCTTCCTGCCAAGCGTCAAACCCGCCTTCAATTGATTGCACGTGCAAGTATCCCATATCTTGAAGGGCTTTCGCACTCAACGCTGAGCGGCCTGAATTTTTGCAATACACTACGATTTTCATGCTCCGGTCTGCCAGAGCCGGGTCGTTGCTGAATTTGAACTCAAGCAGACCTCGGGAAATATTCGTAGCCTGTGGAATATGGCTCTGTTGATATTCGTCACTATCGCGAACATCTAACAGCAAGTCTGCCGCCTGAATAGCAGTGTCGGCCTTATCCAGAGGAACTTCTTGAATGTGTTTTTTTGCTTCCGCAACAAAATCTTGAGCTGTTTTCATGGAAGGCTCTCCATACTGTTATGAGTGTTTAGCCAGATTAAGACATATTGCTCAGGTGCGTAACCCTTCGGGTGTGCTAAATTCAGTGTCACAGTTTAATAAGGAAGCTATTCAATGGCCCTGCCGGAAACCAGTAAAGGCGTCGCATACGGCTTGTCTGCCTACATTATGTGGGGCTGCTTTCCATTGTATTTTGCACTATTTGACGGTGTGCCAGCCTGGGAAGTGGTGATTCACCGAGTGCTTTGGTCCTGCGTTTTTCTGGCGGTGATTGTGACCTTCCTGAAGCGCTGGCCGCCGGTAAAAGCGGCATTGGCGAAGCCATCCAGGCTAGGGTATGTGCTTGGTTGTGCCGTGCTTATCGCGGTGAACTGGGGCGTGTACATTTATGCAGTAGAGAGTCGACAAGTGCTGCAAGCTAGTCTTGGCTACTTTCTCACGCCTCTGGTAAATGTCGGGTTGGGCATGCTGGTGCTGAAGGAGAGTATTTCCCGGCTTCAAATAGTGGCTGTGGTACTGGCAGCCATTGCGATTCTTTATCAGCTGTTTCTACTCGGCGTGGTGCCTTGGATAACTCTGGTGCTGGCGTTCAGTTTCGGAACCTACGGCTTGCTCCGCAAGCAAGTAGCATTGGACGGGCTTTCCGGTCTGTTTGTGGAAACCCTTCTGCTGTTGCCGGTTGGCCTTCTTGCGCTTTCGGCTCTCAGTTATGCCGGGGTGTCCCACTTCGGGGACAGTACCGCGACCACGTTTTTACTGCTATCCAGCGGCATAGTGACAGCGGTGCCTTTACTCGCCTTTGCCGGTGCGGCTCGCCGGCTGCGGCTTTCGACGGTCGGCTTTCTTATGTATATCAACCCGACCATTCAGTTTTTGATTGCACTGCTGGTGTTCAGCGAACCGTTGAGCCCGGAAAAATTAACCAGCTTTGTGATGATCTGGATTGCACTGGGAATTTATTCCTGGTCGGCCTGGGCAGGGCGCAGCAAGCCTGCAGCAGCATGATGCCTACTCCATTGTATCCAGATACTGCGCCAGCTCTTCCGCCAGCCAGCCCACAACGGCCCCGCCTTGGGCCTGTTCGGATTCCAGCGAGCTGAATACCTTCCACCAGCGTGCACTGCGGTGATGTACAATCTTGAGTTGTTCCTGTTTCAGGGCATCCGCGATCAGCGGTAAGGGTAAGTCTGCCCAGCCGGCACCATCAATCACCGCATCCCGGATCAGTTCGTACATGGTGAAGGCCAGATAGTTGGCGGTTTCCGGCGACTCTGCCTCCAGCCGATCGTTCTCCATAAATGCGAGGGTGACTTCGGTAAAACTGATGAGATCGTCTTGAGTGACCCGTTTCAGTTGGCTCAAGGTGTGATCCGGTGCAGCAACGGTCAGCATGCGCACATCGGCGAGTTCCCGAAACCATTGGTAGCCCTCACTTGCCAGCGCAGGCATAAGCCCGTAGGCCACATCTACAGACTGGTTTTTTACCAAAGGCGGCAATTCTCTGGGCGTGGCCAGATACACGGAAAGGCTGGTCTGGGGAAAGCGGATCTTGAGCCGACGCAGCAAATCCCGCCATACCGGTTCTGGAATGGAATCGTCCCGCGCTATTCGCAAAACCGATTCGGCCCCGCTGAGATGGTGCTGGCAGCGTGCGAAAATTTGCCCGGCGACCTGATCAAACCGGCGGCAATCGGTCACTATGGCATGGCCGATGGTGGTCAGCTGAAGCTGGTTGCCGCTGCGCTCGAAAAGAGCAACGCCAAGCTCGTCTTCCAGCGCGGCCAGGGCTGTGCTCACCGTGGTGCGACTTCGGCTCAGCTCCCGGGCAGCAGCGGCGATAGTGCCGTTGCGAACCACGGCCAGAAACACTCGAATTTGCGATGTTTTAAAAAGGAATCTCCCGTTCCGACGGTTTTTCCGTCGGTCACCGACTCACGCTGTTAGCTATGCAGCGATAATATGCCGGTAACTCACGGGAGATCAAAATGTTTAAGTTTATAGCGCGGGAAAATATGGCGCTGGGTTTGTCTGCGGTAGCTGCTGGCCTGTTTGCTCTGGCCGGTATTACTTGGGGTTTGTGGATTGATTCGTTGGTTATTCTGTTTGATGGCGCCTATTCATTGGTCAGCCTGTTGTTATCGCTATTGTCACTTTACGCTGCGCGCATTATCCGCCGCCCGGCCAGTAAGGAATACCCATTTGGTCGCGGTGCGGTTGAGCCGCTGGTGATTGCCGTAAAAGGGCTGGTTATAGCGCTGGTGTGTTTGCTGTCCTTGGCCTCTGCCATTGCCGCGGTGTTTGAGGGTGGCCGTGCGGTCAGTGCCGACAAGGCGCTGGTGTTTGCCGGTGTTAGTGTTTTTGGGTGCGCCGCCGTTTGGGTTTATCTAAAGTGGGCCGAGCGTCGGGATCCTTCCGGATTGCTAGTGGCCGAGCAGAGGCAATGGTTTATGGACTCTGTTCTCAGTGCCGCGGTGCTGATGGGGTTTGGAATTGCCTGGTGGTTGGAACAGGGGAGTTTGTCGGCATGGTCGGTATACGCGGACCCACTGATGATGATCGTAATATCCGCCTATTTCATACTGGTCCCGGTTAAAATGACTGTAGGTGCCGTGCGTGAGTTATTGTTGGCAGCGCCGCCGGCAGAGTTTGTGGAGGAGGTTCATGAAGCCATCAGTTCTGTTGGATTGGCGCCGGAGCAGGTAAAAATGGCCAAAGTTGGCCCCAACCTGATGATGGAAATCAGCCTGCCAGCGAATTGGTCAGGGCGCTCGGATCGCCTCAAGTGGCGGCTTTTAAAGAATCTTTCAGGCCTTCCGGTACGCCCGGCGATTTTCATTCGCAGCCTGATCAGTTAACTTGGGCGCTATGAAACAACCGATCACCGCCTACCACAAAGATGAAGAAGACCACTGGGTTGCCCGGTTGGTCTGTGGCCATAATCAGCATGTGCGCCACACTCCGCCCTGGGTGAATCGACCTTGGGTAATCACCGAAGCGGGTCGGGCATCAATGCTGGGTTTTGAACTCGATTGCCGCAAGTGCGAGGAGGGCGCCCCTCCAGACTTTTGATAAGCCCGTCGTTAAGTTGTATTCAAGATGCCACTGGTTTGGTCGATAATAGCTGAATAAGAATTCATCCTTAGGACCCCCTCAATGAATTTCATGAACTCTCTGCGCATACGAACTCGCATACTTCTTGCTGTGCTAATACCTGTTTTGGCGACTGCAACCACCGTGTCTTGGGTTGCTATTAGTCAAATCCAAGCCAGTGGAGATGCCGAGTTAAAGAGGCTTGAGTCAAGTCTTATGGAGTCCCGAAAACAGGGGCTTAAAAATCTTGTTGATACAGCAAAGGCTGTAGCGGAGGAGGCAAGGAATAACCCCGAGCTGACAGAACTCCAGGCTAAAAAGACGGCAGCAGACAGGCTGCGGGCAATCCGGTTTGAACAAAATAACTATGTATTTGCGTTCAACCGTTCAGGGCAGGCAATCTCCTATTCGCCAAACCCATCTATCGAGGGTAAAAAAGCTGGTCCCACGTTCCTCAGCGTGTTGTCGCAACTCTATCAAGCGCTAGAGTCCGATGGTTATTATGAATATGATTGGTCCAACCCTGCCTCGGGTAATGAAGAACACAAAATTAGTTATGCTGCCGAAATACCGGAATGGGACTGGCTAATCGCGGCGGGTGTATATGTAACCGATATAGAGCGGCAAGTAGATTCCGCTCGTGTAGAGGTTGAAGCAAGTATCGCCCGTGCCATCTGGTTCGGCGTTCTGGTGACCCTTGCCGTAGTGGTTGCTTCGGTGTTGATCGGCGTATTTGTTGGCCGCACGGTTACTCGCCCGCTTAAAAATGTCAGTGATATGATGCAGGAAATTGCCGACGGTGAAGGCGATCTCCGACAGCGTTTGCCTGAAGCAGGGACCGATGAACTTTCGGAGTTGGGTCGACGTTTCAATGCATTTATTATCAAGATCCAGACTACTATTCAGGAAGTTGGTGCCACAACGGATCAAGTTGCGTCTGCTGCTGAAGAGTTGAGTAGTGTTGCCAATGAAACCCGGGCATCGGTACAGGAACAGGGATCAGAAACCGATCAAATTGCTTCCGCGATTAACGAAATGGCTGCAACAATTCAGCAAATTTCCGGTAACGCGAGCGAAGTTCAGGACGCTGCGTCGGATGCAGATCGCATGGCCCGCGAGGGTGGTGAAACCATTGCCAATGCGCAGGGTGCAGTGAACAAGCTTTCAGAGGAAATTCAGGAGAGTGCTCTCAATATTAATGCGCTGGCTGAGAAGTCAGACGATATCCAGAGAATTCTAGATGTGATTCACTCGGTGACTGACCAGACCAACCTACTCGCACTAAATGCGGCAATTGAGGCGGCCAGAGCAGGGGAGCATGGTCGAGGTTTCTCTGTCGTCGCAGATGAGGTTCGCAATCTTGCTCGGCGAAGCGCCGAGTCCGCAGATCAGATACGCGAGATGATCGATGATTTTGTTAGCGAGACTCGGTCAGCTGTGGATAGGATGAACCGGTCTCGAGATCGTTCGTCTGAAACCGTTGAACGAATTAACCACGCAACGGGTGCCCTGACAACCATAGGAAAGTCTGTAGGTCAGATCTACGACCAGATTGCTCAAATTGCCACGGCAGCAGAACAGCAAAGCCAAGTGGCTGAAGAAATTAATCAGAACGTTGTGCGAATTGTTAATGCGGCGCAGCGTAGTGATACAGGGGTTACCCAAACGAATGAAGCCAGTCATGAGTTGGCGCGGTTGGGCGAAAGTTTGCGGGATCTGGTGAACCAGTTTAAGGTCTGACGGCGGGCCTAGCAATGTCGTGGCCTAAGTGATATCAAAACAGTATAACAAAACCATAAACGGTGCTAACGATGATTACTCGTGTATTTAGAACAGCCGCGGCAGCATTGTTGCTGTCTGTCAGTTCACTTAGTGTGGCGGCAGATAACTTCACTCTGCGGCTTGCGCAAACCTGGGGTCCGAACTCTCCGATTCTTGGTGAAACTACCGAGAATATGGCCAAGATGGCCGAAGAAATGTCAGGCGGTCGCCTGAAAATCCGTATCGACAGCGCCAACAAACATAAAGCGCCTTTCGGTATCTTTGATTTGGTGCGCAACGGCCAGTACGACATGGGCCATACAGCGTCTTATTACTATAAGGGCACCATTCCGAACGCCATGTACTTCACTACCGTACCCTTCGGTATGGTTGCTCCGGAAGTATATGCTTGGTTCTACCACGACCAAGGCATGGAGCTGATGCAGAAGGTTTACGAGCCGTTCGGCTTGCTGTCTTTTCCTGGCGGTAATACCGGTAACCAGATGGGCGGTTGGTTTAACAAGGAAATTAATTCCGTAGCGGACCTCAAAGGTCTGAAAATGCGTACTCCCGGATTTGCGGGTGAGGTTATGGCAGAGCTGGGTGTTGCTGTTACCAACCTGCCCCCCGGCGAGCTCTACACAGCCCTTGAGCGCGGTACGGTGGATGCCGTTGAATGGGTAGGTCCGGCTCTTGACTTCCCTATGGGCTTCCACCAAATCGCAAAGTACTACTACTCGGGATGGCAGGAGCCAGGCGCTGAAGTACAGTTCCTGATTAACGATAAATCATGGAACAAGCTGCCCAAAGATTTGCAGGCTATTTTGCGTATTGCCATGCGGACTGCAGCATATGATATGTACATTCAGACCACGCACGAAAGTGGCGTAGCCTGGGATCGCATGAAGGAAGATTATCCGAACGTGACCCACAAAACCTTCCCGCCGGAAGTCATCAATGCGATGCGCGACGCCACTAACAAGTTGCTGGCGGCGGAAGCGGAGAAAGATGATTTGGCAAAAGAGATCATCAACTCCCAGCGCGACTACTTAAAGCAGGTTCGCCAGTGGACCAATATTTCAGATAAAGCCTACCTAAACAGTATTGCTACAGACTGATCCTGCTCGTACACCCTGACTACTGCGGTGGTCAGGGTGTTTGAATTGCGGGAGTACTCTCGCATTTTCCTGCCTAAATTCTGCACGATGCTTTTTATATCGCCCGCTTTCTGGAAAAATACGCCGCAACAGGGGCTTTTTCAGAGGCTCACTTACTTTATTTTGGGTAGGGTTGATGACTGAAACACTCCTATCGCTGAGCGATATCAGCAAGCAGTTTGACGACAAGACCGTGCTGGATGAGCTCAGCCTCACCATTGACGATGGCGAGTTTATTACCCTTTTGGGGCCTTCCGGCTGTGGCAAAACCACGTTGTTGCGCATGATGGCTGGTTTTGAATTGCCGGATCAGGGCACGGTCACGCTCTCTGGAGTCGACATCACTCAGACCCCACCTGAGAACCGACCACTGAATACTGTTTTCCAGAACTACGCCCTATTTCCCCATATGTCGGTTTTCGACAATGTGGCTTATGGCCTGAAAATGGAAAAGCGGCCGAAAGCCGAAATACAGGAGCGAGTTGAAGAAGCCCTCGCTATGGTTCAGTTGGAGGACTTTGCCAAGCGCAAACCCCACCAGCTATCTGGTGGCCAGCAGCAACGGGTTGCGATTGCCCGCGCCGTGGTGAAGCGCCCCAAAATGCTGCTATTGGACGAGCCTTTGTCTGCACTGGACTACAAATTGCGCCGTACCATGCAGGTAGAGCTCAAACGCCTGCAGCGAGAGCTGGGTATAACCTTCGTATTTGTAACCCACGATCAGGAAGAAGCGCTGTCGATGTCTGATCGTATTGTGGTGCTTAAAGACGGCCGCATACAGCAGCTCGGCACGCCCCGCGAAGTCTACGAGCGCCCGGCAAATGTCTTTACCGCGCGCTTTGTGGGCCAGACCAATTTTTTTCCCGGCCGCGTGACAAAAATTGAAGGTGAGCGCATCAGCGTCGACGTGTTCGGCCTGAACCGGGATTTGAGCAAGCCTTCATTCCGTGTTGCCATGAATCAGTCCTTGCACGTCTTGCTACGCCCGGAGGATATACGGGTACTTGCGCCAAATGATACCGAGGGCGTCGCAGGCAAGATTGTAGAGCGTAACTACAAGGGCAGTACTCTGGACTCGGTCATTGAGTTGGAAGACGGCAGCCATGTGATGGCCAGTGAATTCTTTGACGAGGACGACCCTGCATTCGACTACAGCATTGGCGAGCGGGTGCGCGTTAGTTGGGTAGATGGCTGGGAATGGCTGTTGGCGGAAGAGGGCGATGAGCCGTTGACCGACGAAGAGGAGCTGGCTGCCGATGATGCTGAGCATTAAGCAGCAGCCGTTCAGGGCGGCTGTTCTGGTGCTGGTGTGGGGGTGGCTTCTGTTCCTCGTGCTGGCGCCCAATATGCTGGTGGTGGGTGCGAGTGTGATGACGCGGGATCCCTCTACCTTTATCGCCTTGCCCTTAAATCTGGACGCTTACCGGCAACTGTTCAATCCGCTGTATCTGGAGGTGTTCCTTCACTCCTTGTATATGGCAGCCATAACCACACTGGTTTGCTTGTTGATTGGTTATCCCTTTGCCTGGGCTTTGTCGCGAGTGGACAAGCGACAACAGATGCTGCTGATCTTTCTGTTGATCGTGCCGTTCTGGACCAACTCTCTGGTCCGTACTTACGCTCTGAAATTAATTCTCGCCACCAATGGGCTGCTCAACAGTGCACTTATATCCTTAGGCGTGCTCGATGAGCCAGCGCAGCTTTTGTACACCGAAGGGGCCGTCATTGTGGGTCTGGTGTATCTGCTTCTGCCCTTTATGATTCTGCCTCTGTACTCTGTGTTTGAGGATTTACGGGATGATGTCCTTCTCGCCTCTCACGATTTGGGTGCGGGGCGCTTTGCAACGTTTAAAAACGTCATTGTACCGCTGACACTGCCAGGTGTGTTGGCGGGCGTTATGCTGGTATTGCTGCCTGCCATGGGGCTGTTTTTTGTGCCTGATATTCTGGGTGGCTCACGCAATTTGTTAGTGGGCAACGTGATCAAAAACCAGTTTTTGGACGCCCGTAACTGGCCGTTCGGCGCGGCCGCCAGCATCGTATTGACCCTCACCATGGCTTTGTTGATGTTCGCGCACCGGCTGAGTAAGCGCCGCTTGGGTGAGGAGGGTGCCTAGTGCGTTGGCTTTCCCGTAGTTATTTGGCGCTAGTGTATCTGCTGCTGTACGTGCCGATTGTGGTGTTGATTGTGTTTTCTTTTAACGATTCGCGCACCGGGTACAATTGGGGCGGCTTTAGCCTGCGCTGGTACGAATCACTATTCAACAACCACGCCATGGTGCAGGCCATGTGGAACTCGCTTTGGCTGGCGCTGACAGCGGCTACGGTTTCTACGTGTATTGGCGCGCTCACTGCTCTGGCTTTGCACCGTTACCGCTTTCGTGGCAAAAAGGTGCTGAATGGTATGCTCTTTGTGGTGATGATGTCTCCGGAAATTGTGTTGGCCATTTCACTGCTCGGGCTCTTTCTATTGCTGGGTTTGAAGCTTGGGTACGTATCGCTGCTGCTGGCTCACGTAACCTTCTGCTTACCGTTTGTAGTGATTACAGTTATGGCCCGGCTCAGCGGTTTCGATGAACGTTTGCCGGAAGCGGCTCGGGATCTCGGGGCCAGCGATTTCACCATGACCCGCACGGTTCTGATTCCAGTTATTATGCCGGCGTTGATGGCCGGTTGGCTGCTGGGCTTCACGCTCTCAATGGATGATGTGGTGGTGAGCACGTTTGTGAGTGGGCCCAGTTACGAAATTCTTCCTCTGCGCATCTATTCCATGGTGCGTGTGGGACTCAAACCCGAAGTAAATGCACTTGGCACTCTGCTACTGGTGTTCTCACTGGTAATGCTGATGTTGTCGCAATGGATTCTCTCAAGGAGTAAACAATGAAAAAACTCGCACTGGCTGGCCTGTTGGCCTTGGGCCTGACAGGCTGCAGTTCCGACGATCCGCAGGTGCTGAACCTGTATAACTGGTCTGAGTACATGCCGCAGGAAGTGCTGACGCGCTTTGAGGAAGAGACTGGTGTTAAGGTGGTGTATACCACCTATGATAGCAACGAAGCCATGTACGCTCGGCTCAAACTTCTGGACGACAGCGCCGCCTACGATCTTGCCGTGCCATCTACTTACTATGTGAGCAAAATGCGCAACGAAGGGCTACTTTTGCCCATTGATCGAAGCAAAATCAGCGGGTTTGGCCAGCTTGATTCAGAGCTCACCGGCCTGGATATTGATCCTGAAAACCAGTATAGCGTGCCTTATTTGTGGGGAACGACGGGCATTGGTGTCGATACTGCCGATATTGAGGGTGAACCAGTCACGGCTTGGGAAGATCTTTGGGATGAGCGCTTCAAGGGCCGGGTGAACCTGACCAACGATATGCGCGAAGTGTTTCACATGGGCCTGCGCGTTTTGGGGTACTCAGGAAACAGCACTGACCCGCAGCAAATTGAAGAGGCGTACGAAAAGCTGACCGAGCTAATGCCCTCTGTGCGCACCTTTAACTCAGACGCACCTCGTATGCCGTTCCTTGAGGGCGAAGCCGATGTAGGCATGATCTGGAACGGCGAGGCCGTTATGGGTAAGGACAGCATGGAAGCGCTGGAGTATGTGTATCCGACAGAAGGCGTTATCGCATGGTTGGACAGCTTTGTAATTCCCAAAAACGCTAAGAATCCGGAGGCTGCTCACCAGTTCATCAGTTTTGTGCTACAACCCGAAATCGCCGCGTTGATCAGCGAAGATATTGGTTACGCTACGCCGGTGTTATCAGCGAGAGAGTTGCTAGGTGATGACGTCGCTGGCGATCGAGCCAGCTACCCTACGCCGGAAGACATGGTTAACGCAGAGTTTCAGACCGATATTGGCGATGAGGCATTGCAGGTATACGCAAAGTACTGGGAGAAACTGAAGTCCGGTCTTTGAAGCCGGGATTCTGAATTTGAGATTGCAGGGCCTCTGTCCGGCCCTGCAGTTCAATTTTTTTATTATTTTCTAGTGTATTTGATTTGTACACGTTGGGGCGTTGATGCTCTATACTTTCGGGTGTAGTTCCTAACGGCAGGATTCCGGTGTCAATACCCGCACACTTTTTGAAAATCCTGATTATCTTGCTCGGTGTTCTTTGCGGGTTTGGATGTGCTGCTGGTGCAGCACCACATCCCGTGACTGAAGGCTGGGAATACCGCTGGGGAGATCTCCCCTTCAAGGACTCAGGGGAACCAGACTGGTCGGTTGCACAGCAACCCGGGCAGTGGCAGGCTATTGATTTCCCTTCTAACCCGCCGGGCCGCGATGGCCGAGACCAAGTGTGGTACCGGGTAACACTTCCGGCCGGTGACTGGCAAAATCCTGTTCTATATATCTTCAGCGTCGACCTGATTGTTCAGGTTTGGCTGGATGGCGAAAAGATTTATCATTACGGCACCTTCGACAAAGACGGACGTGGCGAGTTTGAAGGGTGGCCCTGGCATGAGATTGCACTGCCGGAGGGTTACGAGAATAAACCGTTATATTTTCGGGTGTTTTCTGATTACACGGATATTGGTCTCTGGGGCGAGATCAGTGTGATGGATCATTCCGAACTTGTCCTTTATGTGCTCAAAAATTCTCTGGAAGCCTTATTTGTTGCTGGGTTTACTTTATTGGTGGCCTTGCTTGCGCTGATGTTATCGCTGCTTCAGGTAGGCCGAAAGACGTTTTCCAGTATTGCCCTGTTCGCATTAGCTTCCTCCGTTATGCTTCTTGCCGAGAGTCAGGCCAGCCTACTCGTTGTTCCTGCTCCATTACTTTGGGATTATTTGGCCGCCGGAAGCTACTATCTCCTACCCGTAGCCTTGTGGCTGATGTTCGAACAATGGTTGGCGGATCAGCCGCTCCGAGCGATCAGCTGGATTTGGCAGTTACATCTCGTTTATGCGGTTGGTGCGATCAGCTTGGCTTTGGCTGGAGTTGTAGGCCTGTCGTCCACCTTTCCTCCTTTTGACGCTTTGTTTCTGTTATCTCTATTTTTGATGACACTCATCACTGTGCCCCATATTCGGTCAATGACCAGAGAACAACAGGTCCTTGTGCTGGCCTCCGGTGTTTTTAGTGCGCTGCTGGTTGCTGATATGGCTGTGGCGCACGGGTTTCTGCCTTGGGGGCAGGTGCCCGTGAGCCATGGCTTGCTTGTTTTTACGTTGGCCGTTGTTGTTATTTCGCTAAGATATTATGCGATGACTCAGAGAGCCTTACATGAGTTGACGGTGACACTAGAGCAACAGGTGGCCGAGCGAACCGCAAAGGCTGAAACGCTGTTGCAGCGAGAGCAGGCAAGAGCCGCTTTGTTGACATTCGAGAATGAGAAAAGCGGCGTGTTTGCCGAGGTTATTGCAGAACTACAGACCTGTGTGAGCCTTGATCAGGCATTTCAATTGCTCACTGAGGCTATGCCTCGTCTCTGTAATCCGATTAAAGGCATGATATACCGGCGAACAGACAGCGGCGGTTACGTTCGACTTGCGCAATGGGGGTACGACGTTGCGCCTCCTAAGTTGGAACCGGAGCTGGCAACCCTCGACAGGTTTCCAGCTCCGGTTCGGCAGCTAGCTAGTACTGTCGAAGAAGCAGAAGCGGCCTGCAAAACCTGTCAGGGATGGGTGTGCTTCTCCATCAATGTAGAGTTTATGAGCCACGAAGCGACGCCGGAAAGCGTGTTATTGCTGGAAGCCAATAGCATCAACGACTCCGGGACCACGAAAGATGGCGCAGCAAGGCTGATATCCTCAATCAAGTTGGTAGCGGAGCGCATTGGAGTGACGCTCTCAGGTATTTCACTCAGGGAGGATTTGCAGCGTTTCTCCTATGAAGATGCTCTTACGGGGATTAAAAATCGCCGATATTTTGATCAGCTATTTGAGCACGAGGCCTCCGTGGCTTTGCGCAAGAAGTCGCCACTATCACTACTATTATTGGACATCGATTACTTCAAGCGCTTTAACGATGCCCATGGCCATGAGGCCGGTGATGTGGCTTTGCAAACCCTTGCGTCGCTTTTAGAATCTCGTTTTCGTGGTAGCGATGTTGTTTGCCGCTATGGTGGAGAGGAGTTCGTGGTGATTTTGCCCGCCTCCGATTTAGCAGGTGCCAGAGAGTGCGCTGAACAGCTGCGTGAGGCCGTACGAAATGAGCCGGTTGTGTATGAAGGGCAAAATTTGGGTTGTCTCACCATTTCCGTGGGTGTTGCCTCGTGGCCGGGTAGCACCGATAAACCTCGGAAGCTGTTGCGGCTTGCGGATGAAATGCTTTACCGGGCAAAAACAGGCGGGCGCGACAGTGTTGAAGTGTTCTCTGAACTCTAGCCGACCAGCGTAGGGCTGAGCCGGCTAGAAAAATACGGCCTAGACTACCAGTACCGGGCATTTGGCGTGCGCGGCGACACGGTGCGAAACACTGCCGAGGAACATCCCGTCTTTGTCGCTGTGGGTGCCTCGGGTGCCGACAACGATTAAATCAGCTTCCTTGTCTTGGGCGAACCTTGTAATCACTTTGGAGGGACGCCCGGCTTTTACAAAGCCGCGAACATGAGTTGCTCCATGATCCTGCGCCATGTCCTTGGCGTGATTGACTACCTCTTTGGCGTACTCTGATAGCACCTTATCTGGAATATCCATGTCATCGGGTCTTCCGATAGAAAGTGATGCTTCAAACAGGCTGTGGTGCTTATACACACAGAGAATGAAGATCTCCGCCTCCGGCATAAGCTTCTGCAGTTCAATGGCCTTGTCCAAAGCCCCAAGAGAAGTCTTGGAGCCGTCCACCGCCACCAGTATCCGTTTGAACATGGTTTTCTCCTTAAAAATCCAGACCCGGGTTCGCGTCAGTCTGCAAAGGCAAGATCACGCAGGAAAAGGGCAATCTGCGGAAACGCAATAATCAGGCCGGCCGCTACGATTAGCATGATGATAAACGGAGGCGTACCCCGGATAACCTCCAGATAAGGCCGCTTGAAAATCGCAATGGCGGTGAATATATCGCAGCCGAACGGCGGCGTTGCCGAGCCGATCGCAACTTGCAGGGTGATGAGTACACCCACGAGCACCGGGTCCAGCCCTGTTGCTTGAATGGCAGGAGCGAAAATCGGCGTCAGTACCAAAATAACGACGATCGGATCCACAAACATACAGGCAACGAAGAAGGCCACACAGATAGCGATAAGCACGCCTATCGGACCAGCTTCGTTTACACCCACCGACTCCAGAATGGCTTGGGGGATTTGCGCAAAGGAAATGATCCAGGAAAAGCCGTTGCCCACCGCCACCAGAATAAATACAACAGCGGTAATCAGGCCTGTAGATTTGGCAATTTTATAAATCTCACCAAGCTTCAGCGAGCGGAAAACGATGAATTCCAACAAGAAGGCATAGAGTACGCAAACGGCAGCCGCTTCGGTTGGACTGAAAATGCCGCCGTAAATACCACCAACAATGATAACCGGGAAAAACAATGGCCAACTGGCATCGCGCACAGAGACCGCGCGCTCGCGCCAACTTGCCTTGGGCTCGGTGGGAACGTTGTTCTTGTAGGCGTAAAATAGGCAGTAGAGCGAGAACATAAACAGAATGAGGATGCCGGGGCCAACACCCGCAATGAACAGTTCCGCGATGGAGGTTTGTGAGATAACCCCGTAAATAATCATGCCGATACTGGGCGGAATTAGGAAGGCAATATCACTGGAGTTGATGATAAGCGCGAGTGTAAACGAATCGGAATAGCCAGCCTTGAGCATTTTTGGTCGCAAGGGCGAGCCTACAGCCACTACGGTTGCCTGAGTGGAGCCCGAAACTGCACCGAAGAGTGTGCAGGAGGTTGCGGTACTGATCGCCAGTCCACCTTTTATATGGCCGATAAAGGCCATAACCATGTTAATGAGCCGGTCTGCGGATTGGCCGCGGGTCATGATATCTGCGGCAAGAATAAACATGGGTACTGCAATGAGTGAGGCTGGTCGAATCCCCCCCATCATCTGTTGAATGAAGGTGCCCATCTGGCCAAAGCCGTCGAACATCATTACAAAACCAACGACAGCGGCGGTCGTTAGCGGGATCATCATCGGGAAACCAAGCAGTAGCAGCCCGATCATGATGAGCATTAAAATAGTCGCCATAGATATGCCCTTTTTTTATCGTTTCCGGAGCGAAACCGGATCAGACTTCCGATTCTGAATCTGCGTAACCATCGACAACACCGGTCGAGAGATAAACATCTTCACTGGTGAAGTTCTTGATGGCGGTAAGGAAGTATTGAATACCGGTCACCGCGAAACCCACGGGAACCCAGATATAAATCCACCAGATTTCAAATCCCAGTGCAGGCAAAATACGGCCCCGGCTATACAGTGTTTCTATATAACCGTACGAGTGGTAGCAGAGGAAGAACATCACCGCTGACGTGAACAGGGCAATAAAAATCATAAGCACTTTGCGGCCCTTGGTTGGAAGCGCGTCGTAAACAGCAGACATACGAATGTGCCTACCGTAGCGAGCGGCGTAGCCAATGCCAGCAAAGGTAACCAGAATAATCAGGATGCGGTTTATCTCACCGGAGAAGAAGAACCCCTCTCCAAATACAAAACGCGCAACAACGTTGACGCAGGTGTTGATGGCCATGAGGATGATACCGGCAGCCAAAATCACAGCTTCGGCATTGGCAATCCACCCGTCTATGGTTCCCAGAAACCCGGGCAGACCGGACTCAAAAGTACCGGTGTCGTCTTCTAACTCCGGGATGTTTTCGGACATGGGTTCTGCTCCAGATCATGTCGCTCCCGACCGGACATTGAGGCTTGGCGGGGCGGGGTTAGTTCATTGGAATGTCCGCCGGTGGGACACCGGCGGACGGAAGAAGTGCAGTATTAGTTTTTCTGCACGTCTTCTAGGTCTTTCTTGAACTGGTTGAGCAGGTCTTTACCGCCCTGACCAGTCATCTCAATGAACTTCTTCTCAACCTGCGGCGCCCGTGCCTTGAACGCTTCTATCTGCTCGTCATTCAGTCGAGTTACAGTAACCTCGTCACTGGCCGCTTGAATTTTAGCGAGCGCTTCGTCTGCTAAGCCATCAATGTGAGTGATGATTTTTTCAAAGGCGTAATCTGCAGCGTCCTGAATGAGCTTTTTGTCTTCCTTAGGCAGGCCGTCGTAGAAGTTTTTATTGGCCATCGCAGCAGTAGTGAACCAGCCATGACCGGTATAGACCAGATTCGGGGATACTTCATAGAGCCCGCCGGACTCGATCCAGAAAATCGGGTTTTCCTGACCGTTAATCATGTTGGTTTGAAGTGCACCGTAAACTTCACCCCACGGCAGCGGTGTGGGTGTTGCGCCGAACGCGGAATAGGTTTCTGACAGAAGTGGGTTGGTCATAACCCGGATCTTCTTATTCTTCATGCCTTCAGGAGTGGTGACAGGCTCGTCAAGAGTGATAACAAACTCACCTTCTGGGTACATCTGCAGAAGCTCAAGGTCGTTTTCAGCATAGAGCTTTGGAAAATCTTCGTTGATGGCCTTACTTTCACGGAAGAACTCGATAACCGTGTTGATGTCGGTGGGCATCAGATAAGGAATGAAGAAAATCTGAGCTTCAGGAATCAAGGCACCTGTGAAACCAGGTGACTGGTTTACAAAGTTGAGGATGCCCGCCTGCGTTTGTTCCATGATGTCATCAGACTCGCCGAGTTCACCAAAACGATATATTTGTAGGGTGTGATCGGAGTTGTCTTCGATATATTCCTTAAATTTGTATGCGTATACATCCTGTACGTCGCCTTCATATTCTTCGTGAGCATAGCGCCAGTTGGCGGCATTCACGGAGTTTGCTGCGGTCATAGCCGCGAAAGCGAACGCTGAAATTCCGGCCAGTTTCTTGAATTTACTCATGCTACTCATCGGGTTTTCTCCGTTCGTTTTTTTTCAGACATTTATTGTTACATTACTAAAGACTGGCAAAACTTGTCGACTTTCGCAAGAAATTGACCGATTTGGTTTATTTTCGAGCAGCGCCTATTGAATGAAGGCCGATCCTTGCCAAAAAGGCTCGGAACTCTTCGGTAATTCGTTCAAGACTGTTTGCGAGGCGGTGGCCATCGGGCAACACCAGCGCTGGGAGTGCCTGTTGCCGGGCCAGTTCCATCACTGGCATTGGCGGCACCACATCATCATCCCATCCGTGGATAATTTGTACGTGTTTGGCCTGAATGCGAGGGCTGGATTGTGGGTAGTCAGGCATAGCCAAAGCAGGTGCGAGTAGAAAACACCCGAGAACGGCCCTCTGCGCACTGGTTTGGGCGCAGACCCAGCCACCCATGCTGGACCCGGCAAGAATAATCTTGTCCGGGCTCGCGCCACTGGTAGAAATCGCTTCTTGCATTTGGTCAAGACGAACGTCCGGATCTTTGCTGCTGCGGTGGTCAATGGCGTGGGCCTGAACCTGTTCAAAAGACTCAGCTACCGCTTTCAGGGCCTGAATTTTAGTGCCGCCAGGGCCGCTCTCAAGACCGTGAGACAGAAAAACGTGGGTGATGTTTTTTTTCATAGTGGCTTAACCCCTTCGGGTTTCATCAAGTATATCGAGTGCACGGCGGCGCTTTTCCGGATCATGAATGTCCACTGTGAACATCACCTCATCCACCGTTGCGTTCGCCAGCAAGGCATCAAGCTGGCTCCGGATAGCTGCGGCATCGCCGAGCAGCTGAAGCGCCAGAAAATCCTTCACTCCAGCCCGCTCACCTGCATTCCACAATCCATCCATGGACTCAACGGGCGCCTTCATCCATAGAGGTTGTCCACGAAAAAGCGCGAGGATGCGCTGGTAACTGGTGGTTGCCAAGTATTTTGCTTCTTCCACTGTGTCAGCAGGCACGGCAGGAACCGCTAGAACGGTGTAAGGGTGTTGCAGTTGTTCGGAGGGTTGGAAGTTGTCTCGGTACACCGCTAGGGCTTCGCGGTAAAGGCGCGGAGCAAAGTGCCCTGCAAAGGCATAGGGTAGTCCCCGCATGGCCGCAAGTTGGGCGCTATAAAGGCTGGAACCCAGTAACCAAATGGGTACATTGGTGCCAGCACCGGGAATGGCTTTGACCGCTTGACCTGGCTTTAGGGGCCCAAGCAGTGATTGCAACTGTGCCACGTCTTCTGGAAACTGCTCGGCGCTCAAGCCATCCCGGCGCAGGGCGCGAGCTGTAATCGGATCTGTGCCCGGGGCTCTGCCAAGGCCCAAATCGATACGGCCGGGGTAAAGGCTTTCCAGAGTTCCAAACTGCTCGGCAATCACCAACGGTGGGTGGTTGGGCAGCATTACACCGCCGGAACCAACTCGAATAGTTTGGGTTTGACCGGCAATATGGCTAATTAGTACCGATGTGGCAGAACTGCTGATGCCCTCCATATTGTGATGCTCAGCCAGCCAAAATCGTTTAAAACCGAGCTTTTCAGCGTGCTGGGCATAGGCCACGCTGTTCGCCAGCGTTTTGCCCACGGAGTCGCCTTCGCGAACCGAAGCAAGTTCGAGTAGTGAGTAGTCAGGTTGGTTGCTCATAATGCTAGGATAGCACTTGAAGCCTGTGCTACCCCAAGCCATCTCAAATTGGGTGGGACACTAGTATTCGTGTAATGCATGCCCACTAATGTGAAGGAAGCGATTGTGCAGCAAAGCGCCTATTACGAAGACGACACCACGCTGGCCCAGTATCTGGAGTTTCACTTTGGTGAACAGTGGCACGGTGAGGCCAATTTTCCGAAAGGACTGGCAAAGGTGGCGCTGGATGCCATGGACGGTCGCACTTTGGGTCGGGCTTTGGATATTGGCTGCGCCTGTGGGCGCACCAGTTTTGAGCTGGCGTGGGTATTTGCCCATGTGGACGGTATCGATTTTTCCCACAAGTTCGTCGAGCAATGTCAGGTGATGGCCCGGGACAAGGTGGTTCGCTACGCTCGTCCGGAAGAAGGAGCGCTGGTGAGCTATCAGGAGCGCTCTCTGGCGTCACTCGGCCTTGAAGATACCGCCGGGAGAGTGGCCTTCCACCAGGGGGACGCCTGCGACCTGAACCCTCAGTTCACCGGGTATGATCTGGTTCTGGCAGGTAACCTGATCGACCGGCTCTATGATCCCGCTCTTTTTCTGACTCGCATTCACGAGCGACTCAATGAGAACGGGCTACTGCTGATTGCCTCACCTTACACCTGGCTGGAAGACTATACGCCAAAGGAAAAATGGGTGGGCGGCTTCGAGAAAGACGGGGAAGACTACACCACCCTCGACGGGCTGCGTGACATGCTGGCACCGCACTTTGCGCTGGCACTGGAATCCAGAAGCCTGCCATTTGTTATCCGCGAGACGCGCAACAAGTTTCAGCACAGTTTTTCGGAGCTAACGGTTTGGCAGAAGATTAGCTCCTGATCAGGTTTTTTACTGCATTTTAAACCCTTTTCCCTGCAGAAAGTCTTTCATGTGCGGCCGCAGTTTGGTGGTGAACAGGGGCTTGAGTTGCTCTGACCAGTTCGTGTCCTTGTTGCCGCCGGTGCGCTCCAGATAATACCTCTTCATGGTCTCGTCGAAGTGCGCAACCTGTGCTTCATCCTGTTCGTCCTGATAATAATCTTCTTTGAGGATGGTCTCTACCGGCAACCGGGGCTTCACCTCCGGGTTCTGGTCGGGATAACCGAGGCACATCCCGAACACCGGGTATACGTGCTCTGGCAGGCGGAGAATCTCACTGATGTCGGCAGGGTTGTTCCTTATTCCGCCAATATAGCAAATCCCCAGACCTTCGGACTCAGCCGCAGTGGCAACGTTCTGAGCCATGAGTGCAGTATCGACACTGGCAATCAGCAATTGCTCTGTCATACCGCGAACCACCTCGGCACCAGCCCTTTCAGCCGCTTCTGTGGATCGTTTCATATCGGCACAGAACACCAGGAAATCCGAGCACTCGGCAACATAGGTCTGTCCACCGGCCAGGGCTGCGATCTTCTGCCTGTTTTCCGGATTAACCACGTGAATCACGGAATAGGCCTGGACGTGGCTTGAGGTAGCGGCACTCTGGCCGGCACGAATAAGCTCTACGAACAGCTCGCGGGGAATCTTGCGCTCTGTGAACTTACGAATCGAGCGATGGGAATTCAGTAGTTCGATGACGGGATTCATGATGCCTCGCATTGAGCTGTATGATGTTTTGTGTAACCGCGTCGCTAACACCCTGAAAAAGTGATCCTACTGGCCGGAAAACGCAGCTGGTCGCTTGGCGAGAAACGCCGATACACCTTCCTCGAAATCGCCTGTGTGCGCAATTTTGAGGAAAGCCTGTCTTTCAGCCTCAAGTTGTTGGGCCAGGGATCGGCCAGCTGCCTGATCAACGAGTTGGCGAAAGGCGCCAAAAGCCTTGGTCGGGCCGCTGGCAACGCGCTTGATCGTGGTTGCCAGAATTTCGTCATAAGAATCTGAGGGCGCGATACTGGTTATCAAGCCCCAGTCTTTGGCTTCCTGAGCACTGAGCTGTCGGCCAAGTATCATCATTTCAGCGGCCCGGGTAGCGCCTGCCTTGTGTGGCAGAAACCAGGTGCAGCCGCAGTCTGGCACCGCACCTATACCGTTATAGGCGATAAGAAACTTCGCTCGGTCTTCCGCCACGACTATGTCTGCCATCAGTGCCAGACTTAGACCAGCGCCGGCAGCCGGGCCCTTCACTGCGGCAATCATCGGCGCGCCGATACTCCGCAACAGAAGGATCGCTTCGTTGAGTGGCACTAGCAAGCCGTTAATAAAATCTCTGATCTGTTCTTTAGTGCCTGCCATGCTGGCAACATCGCCACCCGCCATGAATGACCTCCCGGAACCTGTCAGCACAATACAGCGTAGCCCTGACTGGCTGTGCAGCGTTTTTACTGCCGCCAGAAATGCCTCCGCCATGGGTATGCTGAGCGCATTGAGTACTTCGGGGCGGTTAAACGTCAAGGTTGCTACACCGGTTTGGGCGTCAAATTCGGAGATTAACGGGCTGGTTGTCATGGTTCTGGATTCCGTCGCAAAGCCTGTTCGAACATTCTTGGAACAGACTGTCTTGGTTTTTGTGATGAAATTAGGCTACTTTATTCTTGCTCAGGAAGATAACCTGACGTTGACGTAAACAACAATAAACATAATCGCTCATGTGCGGGGAATAATGTCCAGTATCCTCGAAATCAGTAATCTTTCGCTTTCGTTCGGTGGTGTCAAAGCACTGCAGGATGTGAGCTTTCGCGTGCCTGAAAATACGGTTACCACGGTAATTGGGCCGAACGGAGCCGGCAAAACGTCGCTGTTCAATTGCATTTCCGGGTTTTACAAGCCCCAGCAGGGCACGATTCGTTATCAGGGCGAGGTGCTTGCAGGGGTAAAGCCACCTGTCCGCGCCGCCATGGGGCTTGCGCGTACCTTCCAGAATATTGCCCTGTTCCGGGGTATGACCGTGCTCGACAACATCAAGCTGGGTGCCCACGTGCACATGAAAAGTGGCCTGCTAGGCTCACTGGCTTACTTTGGTGCGGCTCGCCGTGAGGAAATGGCAGTGCGCAGCCATGTGGAACAGCACATTATTGATTTTCTTGAGATTGACCACATCCGCCGCCAACCGGTAGCCAGCTTGTCCTACGGGCTACAGAAACGTGTGGAGTTGGCTCGTGCGCTGGCCATGCGGCCCAAAGTGCTCATGCTGGATGAGCCTGTTGCCGGAATGAACCGGGAAGAAAAGGAGGATATGGCGAGGTTTATTCTCGACATTCGCGAAGAATGGGGCGTGACCGTGCTAATGGTTGAGCATGATATGGGCATGGTCATGGATATTTCCGATCATATTGCGGTACTCAACTTTGGCCAGGTTATAACGGAAGGCCTCCCCGAGGAGGTACAGAAAAATCCGCAGGTCATCGAAGCGTATCTGGGGACCAGTGATATGGACAGCCTGCGCAAGAAGCTGAATCCAGAACAGGAGGTGGCTTGAATGGACTGGTTATTTTTCGGGGAAATCAGTCTGGCAGGCCTGGCCATGGGCGGCCTCTATGCTCTGATCGGGTTGGGATTTGTGATCATCTACAAAGCCACCCGGGTTATTAACTTCGCCATTGGCGAAATCATGATGTTCGCTGCGTACCTGTTTCTTGCCTTTGCCGGCGGTATGGAAATGTCCCCCTGGGTAGCTCTGCCGCTGGCAGTGCTTGGCGGGAGCCTGCTGGGTGGTGTGATTGAAAAGATAATGATTCGCCCGATGCTGGGAGAGTCATCCATCTCCGTGGTCATGGTGACTATCGGTATTGCCAGTATTTTGGTGGGGGTGGTGGAGATGATCTGGGGTGCAGATCCGCAGCTTTTGCCAAGTTTTTTACCTCGAAAACCTGTGTTTATCGGGGAGATGTACCTGGCGCCCAAGATTGCTTACGGCTTCCTCATTGGCGCAGCCCTGCTCATCGTTTACCTGTTGTATTTCCGCTTTTCCCGAGGTGGCGTGGCGTTGCGGGCGACCGCCTCAGATCAGGCGGCCGCTTATTCAATGGGCATTAACGTACGCCGGGTGTTCAATCTGGCCTGGGTGTTTGGCTCGCTTGCGGCGTCGCTTGCGGGTGTCCTGGTGGCGGCAACCGGTGGCCTGAGCCCGCAGTTCGGCGCTATCGGCCTCAGTGTTCTGGTGGTGGTGATTGTCGGCGGGCTCGACAGTATTGTCGGTGCCTTGATTGCCGGTGTCTTTATTGGTTGGCTGGAAACAGTGGCAGGCGCGTATCTGGGCGGCGAGTACCGAATGCCGGCTACGTTCGCGGTATTGGCCGTCATTCTGGTTTTCCGACCCTATGGCCTTTTTGGCACCCACGAAATAGAGCGAGTTTAAGATGCGCATCGGTGACGCCAAACAGAGCTATGAGGCCGACGAGGCCATCCTGACCAGTAGCACACAGAAAATCTGGTTTGCACTTTTCCTCTTTGCTCTGCTGTTGTTCCCGTTTATGGCAGACGCTTACCTGTTGTATCTGGGTTGCCTGGTCGGCATTGCGGTTATCAGCACCACGGGGCTGAATATTCTCACGGGTTTTACCGGGCTGATTTCTCTCGGGCAGGCCGGGTTTATGGGAGTGGGGGGCTACACCGTGGCCTGGTTGTCCGCGAACACGGGATTACCCTTTCCGGTCACGCTGTTATTAGCCGGGCTGCTTGCGGCGGCGGTCGGTATTCTTGTCGGGCTTCCATCCCTCAGGGTAAAAGGTCTGTATCTGGCGATTGCTACTTTGGCCGCAAGTGTTTTCCTGCACTTTATCTTTGCTGAGTGGGAGTCTGTGACCGGCGGCATGGGGGGCTTGAGCCTGGAGCCTGCGCACTTGTTCGGGCTGACGTTCCAGAGTGATTTCGGGATGTACTTCATCATTGTGCCTCTGGCAGTGCTGATGGTACTTGCCGCCAAAAATGTGTTCCGTACCCGCATCGGCCGAGCGTTTATCGCCATCCGCGACAGAGATATTTCGGCCGAAATTCTTGGCATCAATCTACTGCATTACAAGTTGATGTCCTTTGCTCTCAGCTCGTTTTATGCGGGCGTTGCCGGCGGTTTGTTTGCTTATTTTTTCCGGGTTGTCACGCCCGAAAGCTTTCCGCTATCCATGTCCATTTTCTATCTGGCAGCCGTTATTGTGGGCGGCATGGGCAACCTGCTGGGGGGCATCCTCGGAGCAGCGTTCATGACGCTGATTCCGGAGGCACTAAAGCTCCTTACCGCAGCCCTGACCCCGTTTTATCCGAACGCTCCGATATTCATGTCGCCGATGCTTGAGATCATCTTCGGTGCCCTGATCGTCGGTTTCCTTATTTTTGAACCGCATGGGCTGGCGGAGATCTGGCACCGCATACGGCGCTTTTTCAGTTTATGGCCCTTCAAGAACTAGTGGATTTAACAACAAGAAGCCGCAAGGAGAATAAACATGTTCAAAAGCATCCTCAGCAAAGGCCGCAGGCTCGCAGGTATCGGCAGTATTGCCGCTGCTCTGGTGGCCGCGGCACCCGCGGTGGCGCAGGATAAAGATCCCATTGTATTCGGTGGCTCCATCCCGCTGTCTGGTGTGTTCGCCTTTGCCGGCGTGCACCTCCATGCCGGCCTGACCGACTATACGACCTGGATCAACAGTCAGGGCGGTATCAACGGACACCCGGTCAAGTACGTAATGGAAGACACCGGCTATGAAGTGGACCGTTCCGTGGCCGCCTTCAAGAAAATTACCGGCAGTAACACGGTTCCGGTCTATTACGGTGACAGTACCGGGTTTATGAAAACCATTGCTTCAGAACTGAACAGCAGAGGCACCACACTCATGAGTGGCGCTTCTTTTGCGACTGCACTGACAGATAACGAACAGTACCCGAATCAGTTCGTACCAGGCCCTAACTACACCCAAATGTTCGGAATTATTCTTGAGTACATTGCGACTCAGGGAAAAGACGGTGAGAAGCCGACCGTTGCCTTTGTATACAGCGATACCGAATTTGGTAAGGACCCCATTGAAAACGGGAAGGCCAAAGCGGCCGAGATGGGTATCGAAGTTGTCGAGGAAATTGTCACCAAGCCCGGCAGCGTGGACGTATCTGCAGAAGTTCTGAAAATGCGCCGGGCACGCCCGGACTTTGTCGTATTCCATGGCTACGTGCTGTCGCCCATAAACGAGTTCATGGTGCAGATGCGTCAGATGGGGCTGGATACCCAGTTCATGGGTACTTTCTGGTCTTCTGATAAGCTCATCATCAACAAAATGGGTGAGGATGCCGATGGCTACATGGGCGTTATGCCATACAACTACTATGACAGTGCTGAAGGCGGGCCGATGCTCGACGCACTGCGAGCCACCGCAGAGAAAAGCGACCCGGATGCCGGATATCGCCCGACCGGTTATATGCAGGGCTGGTTTAACGCCATGGTCTGGACGGAAGTCATCAAGCGCACCATGGACGCGGGTAAAGAGCTGACCGCAGAGAATATGGCCGAGTCCCTTGCTTCGATTAAAGACTGGGACACCGGTGGCATTATCGGCATTCCGGTTACTGCGCATGACATGTCTTTCCCGGTTGGTCGCATCTGGCGTGTGAATGCGAAAGAAGGCCGCTACGAGCCCGTATCTGACTGGATTCACCTCGACTGAGACGCTCTATGGAAGCCTTGCTGGAAATCGATAACATAGAAGTGGTTTACAACAAGGCGGTGCAGGTCCTTCGGGGCCTGTCGCTGCGTGTCCCTCGCGGCGCCATTGTGGCGCTGCTGGGTTCCAATGGTGCTGGCAAGTCCACCACACTGAAAAGTGTGTCTGGGTTGCTGGCTCTTGAAGATGGCGAAGTGACCGCTGGAGAAATCCGCTTCAAGGGCGAGTCTTTAAAAGGACGGGCGCCGGAAAAACTGGTTCGCGACGGCCTGTTCCATGTGATGGAGGGGCGCCGGGTTTTTGAAGATCTCACCGTAGAGGAAAACCTCGTTGCGGCAACATACGCCCTCAGTGGCCGTAAAACGTCGCTGGACGATGCCTATGAGCTGGTTTACGACTATTTCCCCCGGCTCAGAGAGCGTCGCAAGCAGCTTGCGGGCTACCTGTCGGGTGGTGAACAGCAGATGTTGGCTCTTGGCCGTGCGCTGATCGCTCAGCCAGAACTGATCATGCTGGATGAGCCCTCTCTGGGCCTGGCTCCGCAATTGGTTGAAGAAATATTTACCATTATTGCCCGTATAAACCGCGAACAGGGCACGGCAATACTATTGGTAGAACAGAACGCGGCGGTGTCGCTGGCCATTGCGTCTTATGGTTACATCATGGAAAACGGAAAAATTGTGATTGATGGCCCTGCCGACAAGCTGTCATCCAACGAGGATGTACAGGAGTTTTACCTCGGTGTGGGTGGCAAAGAAGGAGAGGCCCGCAGTTACCGGGATATCAAACACTACAAACGCCGTAAGCGGTGGCTGTCATGACAACACCGCAGATTCGTGATCTTACGCTTGTACAAATGCTCCGGGCCCATGCACAAGAGCGGCCGGATATGTTGGCGCTTCGCCAGAAAGACTTTGGTATCTGGCAAGCCTACTCCTGGCAGGACTATTATCTGCGTGCCCGCCACTTTGGTTTGGGCCTGCGAGCGCTCGGTCTTTCCGAAGGCGGACATGTTGCCATTCTTTCGGAAAACCGGGTGGAGTGGGTTATCGCCCAGATGGGCATTGGCCTGGTAAAGGGTATCTGCGTGGGGGTCTATCCTACCAGCCCCTGGAATGAAGTGGCTTACGTGCTTGAGCACAGCGATGCAGAAATGGTGGTGTGCGAAGATCAGGAACAAACCGACAAGGTTCTGGAAGCCTGGCCGCAGTTGCCGCAACTGAAACACAATATTGTTATTGACCCGAAAGGATTGCGTTCTTATCCGGAGCCGCCCTCGTCGTTCGAAGACATTGAAAAGATGGGGCAGGAATTCGAGAAAAACCATCCCGGGCTGATTGACGAGTTGCTCGATAGCCAGCAGATGGACGACATTGCCCTGATGATTTATACCTCGGGCTCTACCGGTCGACCTAAAGGTGCCATGATCAGTTGGGGCAACCTGCATGCTGGTGCGCCCGGGCTTGTAGAACTCCTGGGGGTTGATCAGCACAGCACCAGCCTGTCCTATCTGCCGTTATGCCATGTGGCAGAGCAGGCACTGACCAATATTGCGCCTGTCTATGTGGGCAGTGCGGTGAGTTTTGGCGAGAGCCTGCGCACAATCCAGGAAGACCTTCGCGAAATTGCACCTACGTTTTTTCTGGGCGTTCCGCGAATCTGGGAAAAGCTCCATTCCGCTATTTATATAAAAATGCAGGAGACGGGCCGTTTTCGGCAGAGGCTTTTTAACAGAGCCATGAAAGCCTGTGAGCCGATGGCGACCAAGCCCAAAGCCAAGTGGAGCCTTGGTGAGCGGTTGACCTATAGCGTTTACTACTGGCTTGTATTCCGTGCCTTGCGGAATTTTATCGGATTGCGCCGATGCACCATCGCGCTGACCGGGGCGGCGCCCATTTCAACAGGTGTTCTACAGTTCTTCCGTACTTTGGGTGTGCCTTTGGTTGAGGTTTTTGGTCAGACCGAGAGCACCGGTGTTGCAACGGCTCAACGTCTGGACAAAGTGTGCCTTGGCACGGTCGGTACGGCGGTTTCCGGGCTTGAGGTGACACTGGGTGAGCACGATGAAATACTCATGCGGGGCGGAACGGTCTTCAAAGGGTACTACAAAAATGATGAAGCAACGGAGGCTACTCTAAGAGACGGCTGGCTGCACACTGGCGATGTGGGTGAATGGCAGGATGGGCAACTGAGAATCGTTGACCGCCTCAAGGACATCATGATTACCGCTGGCGGTAAGAATCTCTCTCCCACGGAGATTGAAAATACGATTAAGGCGAGCCCATACATCAAGGAATGCATTGTCATCGGTGAGGCCCGGAAATATGTTTCAGCGTTGATTCAGGTGGATTTTGAAACTGCGGCAAAATGGGCCGAGCAGGAGCGAATTGCCTACACCACGTTCCGTAGCTTGACCGAGCATGAGAAGGTGCAGGAACTGATTCAGGCAGAGGTGGATAAGGGTAACGGTAGACTGCCGCAAGTGGCCCAGATCAAGCGCTTTCACCTGCTGAGTAAAGAGTTGGATCACGACGATGACGAAGTGACTGCCACCATGAAAGTACGCCGTAGCAAAATCTATGAGAAATACGCCGAAGTGATTGAATCATTGTATAGCTGACCAAGTTCCAAATCAGTTTTTGGGGAGAATAGGGGGTATATGGAGAAGGGTACCTGTAAACGACATTAATCAAGTCGACTTGACGGAAGCTATGGTTTGCGAGGTGCACTTTGATTGATAATGTGCGCCCCTAACTTTTGAGCCAGGTGTCATGACCGAAAATCACAGTTCTGAAAAGCTTCCCGTCCGGCGTTGCTGCACGCAAGCAACCGCCTCCCGTAATCTCGTCGCGAAAATGACTTTGCTCATCTTCGCGATTTTTTCTTTTGGGTTCAGTGCATTTGCCAGCGCCGCCGAATCCGGCGCCCAGAGCCTTACCCACCATCCGGTGGGTTACATTGCGGTTGTTATCTTCGCTATTGCTTATGCGTTCGTCATGCTTGAAGAAAAGCTGCACCTACGCAAGTCCAAGCCGGTGCTTCTGGCAGCGGGCTTAATCTGGTTTCTAGTCGCTGGCGCGGCGGCTATGAACGGCGATACCGAGAGCGCTAATGCGGCTTTGAAGCATAATTTGTTGGAATACTCTGAGCTGCTGCTATTTTTGCTAGTGGCTATGACGTACATAAATGCCATGGAGGAACGCCAGCTTTTCGACGCATTGCGTGGCTGGTTGGTTAGCAAAGGCTTTAGCTATCTCAGCCTATTCTGGATTACTGGTGTGTTGGCATTCTTCATCTCGCCCATTGCCGACAACCTAACTACAGCATTACTGATGTGTGCAGTGTTGATGAAAGTGGGTGAGGACAGCCCGCGTTTTATCGGCCTTGGTTGTATCAATATCGTGGTGGCGGCGAATGCGGGTGGAGCTTTTTCACCGTTCGGAGATATCACTACACTGATGGTCTGGCAGAAAGGCGTCGTGGAGTTTACTGAGTTTTTCCGATTGTTCGTTCCTTCTGCTGTCAACTTTCTGGTGCCAGCCGTGATCATGAGTTTTGCCATTCCCAATGAGCCACCCAAAGATACATCAGACCCTGTGATCATGAAGCGCGGTGCCCGTCGCACCGTGGCATTATTTCTCCTCACCATCACGACTGCGGTGTTGGGCCACAACTTCCTGCACCTGCCAGCTGTGGTTGGTATGATGATGGGTTTGGCTTATCTGCAGTTCCTGAGCTATTACCTGCAACTGAGCTTCAAGCGAGGTGTGGCCCGTGAACGGGTGTGGGCTGAAAATCACAAGAACACCCGCCTGCTTGAACGGCTCGACAAAGCGGTACCCTTCGACATTTTCAACCCGATGGCGCGCACAGAGTGGGATACACTGCTGTTTTTCTACGGTGTGGTGCTTTGTGTAGGCGGGCTTGGTTACATCGGTTACCTTGCCGAGGTATCTCAGGTCCTGTATAGCGACTGGAACGCCACCGGCGCCAACATTGCGGTAGGTGTTATGTCAGCGATTGTTGATAACATTCCGGTGATGTTCGCCGTACTCTCGATGGAGCCAGACATGTCCCACGGCCAATGGCTGCTGGTTACGCTTACGGCTGGCGTTGGCGGCTCCATGCTGTCCATCGGTTCTGCCGCCGGCGTAGCGCTGATGGGCCAGGCAAGAGGCTACTACACGCTCATGTCGCACCTGCGGTGGACACCGGTTATTGCACTGGGATACGCCGCGTCGATTGTCACGCACATGTGGTTGAACGCTAACCTGTTTTGATTGCCCTCACACGGAGCCCGTTCAGGGCTCCGTTATTGTTTCAGAGCGTTACTTTCGCCAAGTTTTGGAAACACGAACCTACCCTCAGAAGCCTAGTCAAAACCTTCAAAGGCTATCATTTTAAGAATTCGTCAGTGAAAAAAATGCCGTGAAAACCTTGCGACACAGCGCATTGAAGGAATTGCACAGAGGTTTGGTGTTTCTGATTGTCGTTTGTTCTCGCTTTGCTTATTGCTCATGAATAGTGTTGGTGGGACGCGTTGTTCATTTTTATCAAGAACGCGCCTGCGCAAAACTAACAATAAGCAAGAAGGGGACACCTATGCGTCATAGAACGAAGCTCTCAAAAATTTTCACGATCTCAGCATTAGCCAGCGGATTGCTGTTAGCAGGTTGTGGGGATGACGGTAAAGACGGCGAAGATGCCCAAAGCGTTGTTGGAACAACCACCTCTGGATTTGTAATTCCGGAAGGTGCCATCTTCGTAGCCCCGGATGTTGCAGACGGCGAGAATATCACCGAAGCGCTTTCTTTGGCCTTGTTTGAGGCCCCGGAAGATGCGTTGGTAGTGCTGCCGAAAGGCCGGTTTGTTGTGACAGAAAGTATTGTTGTGAATAGCGCAAGAGGGCTTACGATCGCTGGCTATGGTATGAATGAGACGATTCTCGATTTCAGCGCATCCAATGGCGACGACGCGTTTCGTTTTCAGGGCGGCAACGGTATTACCGTTCGAGATTTGGGTGTTTACGAGGCCCCTAAAAACGGCATCAAAACGACCAACGTAAACGGCATTCACATCACCAACACCGCGACCGTTTGGGAAGGCGAACTGGAATCAGATAACGGCGCCTATGGCCTGTACCCGCTGAAAAGCCAGAACGTGCTGATGGAAAACAACTACGCATATGGCTCGGCGGATGCGGGCATCTACGTTGGCCAGTCAGAGAACATCGTGGTGCGTAACAACACGGCGAAAAACAACGTTGCAGGTATTGAAATCGAAAACTCCAGCATGGCCGATGTTTACAACAACATTGCAGTTGGAAACTCTGGCGGTATTTTGTCGTTCGATTTGCCGGGGCTGGACAAAGCCTATGGTAGCAATGTGAGGATTTTCAATAACCAGATTTACGCAAACAACGCCGATAACGTAGGTGCAGGTGTGGTCGGTGCCGTGCCGCCTGGCACAGGGGTTATTATCCTTTCCTCCAGTGATGTGGAGGTCTACAACAACCAGATTACGGATAACGACACCACTGCAGTTGCTATTACCAGCTACTTCTTAATTGAGGATGATGTGGCGAGCTACCCGACGAGCTTCGGCGCAACCATAGCTGATGGTTGGAGCCCGATACTGAAGAACGTCTATCTGCACGACAACACGATCGCCCGTAATGGCGGAGCCCCACGTGGGGACCTACTAGCACCCATTATTGGTGGCTACACCTCTGATCAGAACAGCACAGGTATGGCGCAAACCTTCCCGGCTATCCTCTATGATGGCATCGGCGAGCTGCTGTCAAACACCACGGATCTTGCCGGGTTTAATATGATTGTGGGGGCAGATGCCGCTGCGGACGGTGTGAACTACGATCCGTATGGTCCTGAAGACCGGATTTGTGCGAACCGCAATATCAACGGCAATCCGGCGCCGGAGTATGAGGACGTTAACACTGGCTTAGTTTACCCAACCAGCCCTGCGGACGTGACACAGATTGATGCTGAGGGTAATCCGCTGCCTCACTTGTTGATTGATCAGATGGTCAACAATACCTACCTCAATTGCACCCAGCCGCGCTTGCCGCCTGCGGTGGTGAACTTCAG
The DNA here is from genome assembly GCF_018860765.1 of Marinobacter salexigens. GTDB lineage: Bacteria > Pseudomonadota > Gammaproteobacteria > Pseudomonadales > Oleiphilaceae > Marinobacter > Marinobacter salexigens_A. The sequence continues at coordinate 249,823 of NZ_JAHKPV010000001.1, read as the reverse complement.
AAATAATATCTACGGTTGTACTGGGGATGATTTGGCGGAAGCGGCCTGCGCACTTTAATCAGGCCCTTTGAGCAGTAATCTACCTTGTAAGAGAGTCAATGCGGCATGTCATCGGAAAGCTTTGCCCCGGTGACATGCTGCGGCACGAGAGCATTACTTATGAGAAGTAACAATAAAACGACAATAGCGATTATGGCGGCCTCTTTGTTTTTGGCAGCGTGTGGCGGTAGCAGTAGTGACAGTGATGGCGGGGCTCCCGATGGTGGTACACCCCCGCCTGCCAGCAACGCACTGAATGCCGGAGCGGGCTCGCCGACGGGGGCAGAGGGAAGCTGCGATGCGACTACTTCTGGAGTTAACTGGAACGCGTTGATGAGCGAGGCGTGTCCCAAGCTGTCGGACTACAACCTGTTTACCAATGCCAGTGATCCGACTGCAGCACCAACTCGGGGTGGCGTTCCTTATGACTTGTCTACGGCTTTGTTCTCTGACTACACAAGCAAGTACCGTTTTATATTTGTGCCTGAAGGCAAATCAGTTAGTTACAACGCGTCGGAGGTGCTCGATTTCCCGGTAGGAACTGTCATCACCAAAACCTTTGCGTTACCCGAAAACACGTCCTTCCGTGATGGCGATGAGCAGGTTATTGAAACTCGGTTGCTGATCCACCGCACCAGTGGTTGGGTCGCGCTGCCCTATTACTGGTCGTCAGAATCCGACGCTACTCTGGCCATCGCCGGTAAGCGCCTGAACGGCCTCACAACCATAAATAATCAGGGGCAAGAGATTACGTTTGATTATTCGGTGCCAAATGCTGCGGATTGCAGTTCGTGTCACTCTATCGTGCCCAATCTGGCGGGTTCGGATGACGACCGCGGGCAGATTTTTCTGCCTATTGGCCCGAAGGCGCGCTACCTAAACAAAGACTATGCCTATGCCGATGGAACGGTATACAACCAGCTGCAATATTTGGCAGAAGGTGAGCTGCTAACGGGCTTGCCATTTGATATGCAGACTGTAGAGATGGCGCCAGTGTTCAATGATCAGGTGCCCGTTGCTTCGCTCAGTGGCGATGAATTAAACAGCGCTGCGCGAGCCTACCTCGACATTAATTGTGCCCACTGCCACCGGGCAGACCTAACGTTGCCAGTCGATTACGCTGGGCCTGCTGGTAGTAGTGGTGTGCAACTGGAGTACAACCGAGTTTATGCAGACTCTCCTAGCAAGTTCGGCGTTTGCAAAGAGCCGGTCGCTGGAGGAAAGGTGGGGTATCCATACGATGTCATTCCGGGCAGCCCGGATAATTCGTACTTGCTGTTCCGTATGTCGACTGACGATAACCGCCATAAAATGCCAGAACTTGCGCGCAATACCGTGCATCAAGAAGGTGTAGCGCTTGTAAGTAGTTGGATTAACCAATTGCCTTCGGCAAGTTGTTCGCCCGCACCTTAATGCTATGAAACTGTGTTATTCCGACGAAATTCGGTAGGCGTAGACTGCTTGATTTCTCGGAATGCACGGTTGAATGAGCTGAGAGTTCTGTATCCGACATCCAGCGCAATGTTGAGCACCGGCGTCTCCGGGGCTGAGACCAAGCGTTTTGAAGCTTCCGCAATTCGTAGTTGATTGATGTAATCGTTGAAGTTGCGATAACCCAATTGCTTGTTAATGAGTGCCCGGGTGCGGTACTCCGGGAGCTCCAGCTGTTCAGCTAGCATTTTTAGGGTTAGATGCTCTGTTCGGTAATAGCCTTGTTGCATAAGGCTGGAAAGGCGCTCTGCGTGTTCGAGCTGGATATCTGTCGTTTGAGGGGGGCTGTCGTTGACCGGGTCGCAGTGCTCGGGCTCAGCGGGCGGCGTGGGCCCCTGACGGAATGACAGTTCGTTGAACCTGCCTTGCAACAGAAAAGTGGCTATTGCGACACCGGCAATAGAGACCACCAGCGCCCGGTTTATCGCGTAAGCCGTACCCAAATTGAATGCCAACGCGACCAAGAGCACGGCGGTACCTGCGATAAAAAAAACGAGGGCCCTGAGCTTTCGGCGTGGCTCTACAAGGTCGGCAGGCCAGTCTGCGAGTACAACCCAGAAGCCGTTGGCGATGATAAAAAATTCAAATAACTCACCCAGTTCCCAGCCGAAAAACAGCAGCATGCCTTCGGCGCTTTGGTGGCTGATGAACAGTCTTGTTGTCCAGGGCGCAACAACGCTGTAAAGCGCCATCGCGCCCCAGCCTGACCGTAGATTGATACGCTGGCGGAATGTAGCCTGACAAAGCAGCCAAAATAAGGCTGGCACCATCACTTCCAGATTCAGGGTGAGCCATTGCCAACTAGGAGGGGTGAGCGGGTGGAGCAAGAACCCGGCGCTGGCAATGAGAAAAATCGCAAACACCCGCGCAGCGGATGAATGGTGTAATTCGTGGGTTGTGGTAATCAGTAGAATGACCAGACAAGCCAGACCAAAACCGGTCAAGATCAACATGCTTGGAGTACTCGGCGCTGTTATTGTTGTTTGCACTAAACGGATGCAAACATGTCACTCGGGCGCGCCAGTGTCAATTGCGGGTGGCAGGGGAGTCCCTTAATGCTGTGCCCGAGTGACCGGGTTTCAGCTCAATAGAGTCAGCTTGATACTTTTAGCACTACGGCATGGCCTTCTTCGTTGGACAACCCTAACTTAACCACGCTGCCCGGTTTGGTGCCTAGTAGTGCAAGGCCGAAGGGGGAACCTATGCATACGTTATCTTTTTCGCCGCCATGGCCGGTGCTGGAATCCGTTAAGCGGAAGGTGAGCACGGAAGAGTCCAAGCAGTTAATCAGCGTAACTGTGCTGCCAATCAACGCCGTATTTTTAGGCGATGTGACGGGGTTGCGGTAAATCCTTCCCAGCTTTGCGTTAAGTGTTTTGATATCACGTGAACCCAGGTTAAAACCTACATTCATCATCATGTCAGTATCTCTATCTACTAAGAATTCTGTTGTTGCGGGTACCACAAGCGTTTTGTCGATTGTGTTCTACAAAAACATAGGAAAGCTCGCGAGCACCGAATGGCGGGGCTCGCCGACTAATGGAAGGTAATCGAAAGTGGGATTAAAGAAACCATGGAAAGCTCCTTCATTGAGGTTGACGGCACCATAGCAGCTTTGGAATTAAAGGCAAGGATGTGTCTGCTTTTGCATGCGCAGGCTGTTGAGCAGAACACAGAGGCTGCTGAGTGACATGGCAATGGCGGCAATCACCGGCTGAATCCAGCCTATAACCGCCAGCGGTATCACCAGAGCGTTGTAGCCCACTGCCCAGAAGAGGTTCTGGTACATGAGTTTGCGCGCCCGCTGTGCCAATTGCAGGGTGACGGGCACTTTGTCGATGCATTCTGTGAGGTAGACTGCCGCTGCGGCACCCGTGGCGGATGCGGCGTTGCCGACGGCGATACCCAACCTGGCACCGGCCAGAGCCAAGCCATCGTTGAGGCCGTCACCCACAAATACGGTGGGAGTCTGTTTTTCCAGATTGTCGATAAAGCTGTGTTTCTGCTCGGGCGAGTACTCTGAGAGCACGTGCTCTGGTGCAATACCAAGGCGCTTGGCCAGATCGAGACAAGCCTTGCGGGTATCGCCACTGAGCAAATAGATGGCATAGCCCTGATGCACAAGCTGGCGGATCGTTGCTATCGACTCCAGTCTGAGGGTTTCGTGAAATCCAATCTTGCCTGCATAAAGCCCATTACAGGCCAAATGAACGCTCATTCCGGTATCTTCGCTTGGAGGTACCTTGACACCCTGTTCCCTTAGCCAGCTCGCGCGACCCGCCAGAGTGACATTTGCATCGCTCACCCAGCGCGTACCCGCACCGGTAATGCTTTCTCGTGTGCCCTCTGGAGCTGCTGCAAGTGGCGAGGCCAATTCCGTCATTAGACCTCGGGCAACGGGGTGCGTGGATTCCCTGAGCGTATCCTGTGCCAACTGCAATAGCTGCCTTTGGGTCCATTGGCCGACCGGCGTGATGCTGTCTACGCTGGGCTCGCCTGTAGTTAATGTGCCGGTTTTGTCGAATACAATCGCACCTACTTCGGCGGCAGCCTCAAGAGCCGCTGGATCCTGCAACACAATGCCGTGGTTGATCATATTGGCATGGCCCATGGTGATCACCAGAGGGATGGCCAAGCTGAGGGCGCAGGGGCAACTGATGATCATAACTGCTAGCCCACGGGCCGCTGCCTCTGGTACCGGAACGCCTTGAGCAAGGGCCAGGCCAACCGCCAGTGCGGCGGCAATTAGGATAACCGGTAAAAGAATGCGGGCAATGCGATCAGTGAGTCGCTGTAGAGTGGTTTTGCGGCTGAGCAAAGCGCTGATGGAGCGGGATAACCGGTCGATACGACGCTGGCCGGTGCTGGCGGTTATGACCAGTTCAAGCTCCCCTTCGAGCAACTGGCAGCCTGCTAGCAATTCGGCGCCCGGGCTAAGTGACTGCGGCATGTGCTCGCCCGTCAGCATGGCGAGATCGGCTTGACCTTGCCCATGCACAATCAAGCCATCCAGCGCCAATTGTTCACCGGCCCGGAGCACAATACGTTCGCCGGTTTTAATATCTGCGGCTGGCCAGGTTTCCAGTTTTCCTGTCGCGGTTCTTAGGGTGACCTGTTCGGGTACGTGCTGAAGATAGCGGCGGATGATTTCCGAGGCGCGCCGACGCACGCTGGTATCCAGTAATCTCGCGATTAGTTGGAAAGTGATCAGCATAACGGCGGCGTCGAAGTACACGTGATATCTGCCAGCGGTGAGTTGCCAAGCCGAGATTATGCAGGCCGCGAATACCGCCAGAAAGATCAGGCTATCTAGGCCCGGCGCACCTGCAATAAGGGTTCGCCAGCCCACCCGGTAGAAGTGGGAGCCTGAATAGAGCACAACTGGCGCAGCGAACAGGCCGCTGGCCAGCGCAAGTGGCCATAGAGCTTCCGACTCTACTGCACCCAGTGGAGCCAGATAAATCAGCAGGGCTGGCATCATGCACCACATGCCGAAAACCACTGCAACGGCGAGGCGACTTTGTAGATGCTTGCGCACCGACGCTGCTTGCAGCTTGCTGCGGTCTGGGTCAACCGAACTGTGCAAACGGTAGCCCAGGCGGGCAACAGCTTGCTGAAGCTCGGCCAAGGGCGGCTTTTCTCCATCCCAGCAAACCATGGCAACGTCTGCTGCGAAGTTGACAGCGGCGTCACTAACGCCCGGCTGTTTCTTCAATAAAGCTTCAACAGCGATAGCACAGCTTCCACAACGCATCCCCTCAACCATCAGGATGGTCTGGTTTTGCTCTTTCTGTGCTGTGCTCCCGTTGTTAGCGACCATTTCAGGGCTCCCCGAAAACCTCCTTGAGTTCCTTGGCAGACCAGTCCCCGCGCTTGCCGAAGCGCTCCACGTGTTCAGTTACTGCCGCCGGGTCTATCTCGCTGGCGCTGTTGCCCCATTCGCTGCGGGCATAGCTCAGAACAGCAGCCATCTCTGCATTGGAGAGAGTGCCGCCAAATTTAGGCATAACACCTTGAAAACTGTTGCCAGAAACCTCGATCTTGCCTTGCAAGCCGTCGTGCACGATAGCCACAGGAATAGTCGCGTCGGCTACCAGCCACTCACTTCCAGCCAGCGGTGGAAAGGCGCCCGGTACACCTTGCCCGTTGGCTTGGTGGCAAGCGCTGCACTGAGCGCTGTAAATGGCTTTGCCGTCGGGTTTTGCGGCGGCTGTATTGCTGTCGGCAACCGCACTCGCCGGGGCTTCCGCACCGCTACCGGTATTTGTGTCAGCGGATTTGGGTGCCTGCTGCATCGTTGCCACCGCTGAGCGGCTATCACCACCCAGCATGGGCTTGCCGATCTGCCAGGCGTAATAGCCTACCCCCCACACAATCAATAGGGCGATCCAGACCAATACGATCTTGGGCGTGGCGCGTGTGCCTTCTTCCGGTTCGGGCGCTTCACGAAATTGAGCGCGATGATCATGCTGGTTCATGGCGCGCGGTTCTCCTTGGGCTCATCGGTTTTTGGCGGCAGTGTCGGTAAGGTCGGCGCCGGGTAAGTGTGATCAAGGGCGAGCATGTACTCCGCCAATGCCAGCGCATCTTCGGTGGCAACGATTTTGCCGGACTCCGGGCCGTAGGGTGGCGGTATGTTCACCACTTTATCGCCTTCGACCGGTTCATCCACATGGCGGAACAGGAAAGGGTAAGACGGCATGATGCTGCCTTTGATGATTGCTCTGGGGTTGTATAGGTGCATCAACTGCCAGTCGATGCTGGGCTGGCGGGCGCCGATGTTGAACAGATCCGGGCCGGTACGCATGGTGCCCAGCAAGTGTGGCTCATCGTAAGCGTAGTCTCCGGGCACCGATGGTCGGCCCCAACCCCGCGCTTTATCTCCAGGCGCAAAGCTTGGGTCGCGCGGTTGCTGGCTATGGCAGTAAACACAGCCATTGGCGATATAAACTTGCCGGCCCCGCTGTTGCTGCTCGGTGTATGGTTTGAGGTCTGGCGGCACCTGTTCAGCAGACATTTGCAGGTAAGGCATAACCACCAACGTAAGCGTGGCCAGCAACAGAATAAGTGCTGCACCGACCATGATAGCGAGAGCACGTTTCATTGAGCGTTCTCCTTGATGGCTGGGCGGAAGAGTGTCGGTTGCTCAGTGGCCGCGCCTTGGCGCATTAGCATGGCGATGAAATGGAATGCGAACACCAGATGCCCCAATGTCATCAGAGCGCCGCCCAGAGTACGGGCCTGAAGAGCGGGAAGTGTCATTTTTACAATATCCATGAAAGGCATTGCCGCATCGAGCAATGCAACGCCTTGTTTCCAGCCAGCCACGGTCAGCGATACCACGTAAATCAGAATGCCGATGCTGACTAGCCAGAAATGCAGGCTAATCAGTTTGCGCCATGGCCATTCCCAGTTTGTAAGGCGGGGCATGATGAAATACACGGCGCCAAACAGAATAAAACTCAGGAAGGCGTACATACCAAGGTGCGCATGGGCCACCGTGTAGTGTGTGAAATGGGTAATCACGTTAATGCTGCGCAGTGCTTCCATAGAGCCCTGAAGCGACGCCACGGTGTACATGAGCGCGCCGATCCATACAAAACGCAGAGTTGGCGAGTCTTTGAGGCGCCCGAAGTTGCCCATCATGGTGCCGTGATGGTTGATGGCAACGGTAATCACCGGAATCGACATCATCACACTGTGAACAATCGAAAGCGTGACCAGCCACGTGGGAATGGGGCCGCCAATGAGGTGGTGAATGCCCACCTGGCTATAAAACAGCGCCAACGACCAGAAGCCGATAAGCGATAATTGATACGAAATAATTGGCCTTCCGAGAATTTTCGGAATCATGTAGTAGGCAATGCCTATGCCGATGGGCGTTACCCAGAGCCCGAGCACATTATGGGCAAACCACCAGTTAACCGTGGCGCCAGACGCCCCCGGAAAGGCAAAGGGAAGGTTGGCAATAAGAAACAGAATGGGGAACCACACCAGCGCCGCCATCAGGTACCAGCTGGTTACGTAAAGGTGTTCAACGTTGCGGTTAGCGGCAGTTAGTAGCAAGGGAGCGGCGCACATCGCTCCGCCCACCACAAACAGAAGATCGACCTGCCAGGGAAACTCCAGCCATTCCTCGCCATCGGACAGGCCCAGCGTGATGGCGCTCAAGCCCAGAATCAGACCGATATTCCAGATAAAACCGCCGATAACGGCGTACTTGCCGCCGACCAGTGACGTTTTAAACAGCCGTGGAATCAAGAACAGCGCCACACCAATGCCCGCCATGGACGCCCAGCCGTAGGTAACCGCATTAAGGTGAACGGGACGAATTCGGCCAAAGGTAAGAAACTCACTGGCCGTCAAAAACTCCGGTAGGTGCATCTTTATGGAAGAGGCTAGGCCGAAAAACGAGCCTAAAAGTAGCCAGAAAACCGATGAGCTGAGCCAGGTCAGTACCGCGGTTCTGGAGGATTGATCGGCAGTCCAGCGGGCCTCAATGGCTTGGGCCTGTTCGCTGGTATCACCGGTGAATGGTTCGTCGGCGGGCCGCGCACGGTCTTCACTGTGACCTTCTTCGCCCGGGGAGAAAATAGTGCGAGCCGCAGCCTGACCGTGACTGAACTGATTGTTGGCAATAGTCCAGATCAGTAACAGCAAACCAACCGTGGATAACACGAAGGTAATGATCAGGAGAATGGCGATGGTAGGCGTCATAGTCTTTCCTGTTGATTCATTACAAATACATCTTAATTGGTCCCGACATTCGTTTTTAATAGAATGCAGGCTTTTAAAGCAGTATTTGTATTCGCTTAGAAGATGTCGAAGAGTTGCAATACAGTAACGCGGCTGGCCCCATTGAACGATGGTTGCAGTTGTTCTAAATCAAGTTCGGGTCGTTTGAGGGGCTGAGTGTGTGAAGCGAAAGAGTCAGGCTGACCCTTCCGCTATAACCGTTTTGGTGTTGGTGTGGGAGTCATCCGTCAGGCCGCCGAAGCGGCGATAGAATCCGGCGGAAGGACCAGGTAGTGGGCCGGAGGCGTTTTCAAGAGCACTAGCGAGATATGTATCAGAACGGCTGTAAATCGCACGGTACAGATTGCGGCACAGCTGCTTGGCACTACGCCCTTCCCAATCCCCCGGTAAGAGCTCATCTGGTAGTAGAGGATCTCTGAGCAACACTTTCCGGTATTCATGAATCAGTAGAATGCGCGCGGTAACACAGTCTTCCGGACTCAGGTTGTCGTTTGTGCTTAGCTCGCGCCAGAGCGGACGGAATTTTTCAAGAAACCGCTTATAACGAAAACCCAATTCGTCGAGGTTCCAGCTTTCTTTTACCTGTCTACGTAGGGCCTTTGGGCTTCGCTGTTCCAGTGGCTGGGTCTGCATAACGATGGTGTCTTCAAGAGCACCCCATTCCTGTAATAGCGGCACCAGTTCATGACGCGTGAAGCGCGGATGTTCCATAACGCCGGAAGCCATATTGCCGAAGCTTAGCCACTTTAGTTCCTCGCGTACTTTAGCGCGGGTTTCCGGCTCGAGTTGGTTAAGAAAAACCAAACACCAACTGCCGTTCCAGTCGTCTGCGCCAAGGGTATAAACGTGTTCAAAGGCCTGCTGGAATCGACGAAGGCCCGCCCCTGTAACACTGTAATAACTGCAGCGGCCCACCTTTTCGGTTTGTAGCCAGCCGTCTTGAACCAACCGGTAAACCGATGTGCGCACCAGCCGTTCACTCACGCCCATTGGAGTGAGCAGTTTCATCAGGCTACCGAGCCACACATTGCCGCCGCGGGGATGGATGATATCGCCGTAGATTGTGATGATCAGTGAGCCTGCCCTCAAAGGGCGTTTTTTCTGAAAATCCAGAATAAGGCTTTCAAGCTGTTGTTTTGCTGACATGGTCTCTTATCTCTTCAAAACTTTCGGCCCGATGGGAATTGCAGGCTTGGCGATGGACTGGCGTCATTATCCTGTTTACAGCCACCGCGTAAAGCCGCCTACCTTCCCCGTAGTGAGCGACAACCAACTATTCATCCATTGGTCTATACACGCCCCGTTTGGTCTACTACATAGTTGACAGAAATGTAGTGATACAATATTTTCCATTGATATTCGTCAACGGTATCGTATTATTGGATTGGCGCATATAAGGCTGTTGTGATGATAGACCAATGTCTGTCGCGCTGCGCTGGAATCAGACTATTGTAAAAGGGTACGTGATACACAAAGCACCCTTTTTGCATGAAATATCGTTCTGTTTTCGGAAACTCTGGGGCATATAAAACCAAAACGCCCTGATAACATTCGGGAGAACAATAACAATGTTCAAGAAAATAACGCGTCGAGCAAGTAAGGTTGCAGCTATTGCAGCAGCCGGTCTATTAGCGATGAACGTTCAGGCTGCGGACCCTATCCGCATCGGCTCTTTTCTTTCAGTTACAGGCCCTGCATCTTTTCTCGGTGATCCGGAGCTGAAAACTCTGGAAATGTACGTTGAAAAAATCAACAAAGAAGGCGGGGTACTGGGTCGTCAATTGGAGCTTGTCCATTACGACGATGCAGGCAACGCTTCAAAAGCCCGTAATTTCGCAAGCCGGCTGATCCGTTCAGACCGGGTAGATATTATTGTTGGCGGCAGCACCACGGGTGCCACTATGGCGGCAGCGCCGATGGTTGAGCAGGCGGGCATTCCTTTCATTTCCCTGGCGGGTGCGGTTGTTATCACTGATCCGGTTAAAAAGTGGGTTTTCAAGACTCCGCAAACGGATCGTATGGCGGCAGAGCGTGTGCTGACCGATATGAAAGAGCGTGGCCTGACTAAAGTCGGCCTGATCTCGGGTACCGGTGGTTTTGGCAGTTCAGGTCGGGAGCAAACACTTGCTGCGGCCAGCGCCATGGGTGGAATCGAGATTGTTGCTGATGAAACCTACGGCGGTTCTGATACTGACATGACTGCCCAGCTTACCAATATTCGCGGTACCGACGGCGTGCAGACCATTCTTAACTTCGGTTTTGGTCAGGGCCCGGCCATCGTTACCCGTAACTACGCCCAGCTGGGCATTGAGCTTCCGTTCTACCAATCCCACGGTGTTGCTTCTGATGGCTTCCTCGAACTGGCTGGTAACAGTGCTGAAGGCCTGAGATTGCCTGCGTCACCCTTGCTGGTACCAGAGTCGCTGCCAGCGGACGATCCTCAAAAGCCGGTGGTTGAGGCTTACAAAACCGAGTACGAAGCGCGCTGGAACTCCAAGGTGTCTACCTTCGGTGCCTATGCCTATGACGGCCTGATGCTGGCGGTTGAAGCCATCGAGAAAGCGGGCAGCACAGACAAAGCTGCAGTACGTGATGCGCTTGAGAGCATTCAGGGCCACGTAGGTGTTACGGGTACCTTCAATATGTCACCCGAAGATCACAACGGTCTGGAAGCTGAATCCTTCCGCATCCTGGAAGTTCAGGATGGCGGCTGGAAGCTGATCAACTAAGCCTGTCCTTTATCCGTACCATAGGTTACCAGTTGTCCTTCGGGACGGCTGGTTACCGCTGCGCGAGCGGAATCGATTATGTTTTCTGAATTCCTGCAATACCTGTTTACGGGCATTACCATTGGTGCCACCTACGCTCTGATCGCTTTGGGCTTTACGTTGATCTATAACGCCAGCCATGTGATCAACTTTGCCCAGGGCGAGTTCCTGATGATTGGCGGTATGGCGACTGTATCTTTGACTGCCATGGGCGTGCCGATGCTGCTCGCGATTGTACTTGCTGTCGTTCTTGCCGGTGTGCTGGGTATTGCCTTGCAGCGTCTGGCGATCGCACCCGCCAAGAATGCGGATGTGGTTACGCTGATCATTATTACCATTGGCGCATCTATTTTCATTCGTGGTCTGGCTCAGCTGGTCTGGGGTAAGGAATACCACGTTATGCCAAACTTCAGCAGTGAAGAGCCGATTCAGATTTTCGGAGCCGTGCTTAACAGCCAGAGCCTTTGGGTGCTGGGTGTTGGTGCGGTTCTTGTCGCCGTGTTGGTGTACTTCTTTACACGCACGCTGACCGGCAAGGCGATTCTTGCCACCTCAATGAATAAAGACGCTGCACGTCTGGTCGGCATCCGAACCCAGGTGGTGCTTATGCTGGCGTTCATGGTGTCTGCACTGCTCGGCTCTGTTGCCGGTATTGTGGTAGCGCCGATTACCTTCACCTCCTATGACATCGGCATCATCCTTGGTCTGAAAGGCTTTGTGGCAGCCGCCATTGGTGGTCTGGGAAGCGGCATGGGTGCTGTAGTAGGTGGTCTGGCCCTTGGCGTTGTGGAAGCCATGGCCGCAGGGTATCTGTCGTCTGATTACAAAGATGCGGTGGCCTTCTCGATGATTCTTGTAGTCCTGTTCTTCATGCCCCGGGGTCTGTTTGGCGCCAAAGTTGTGGAGCGGGTGTGATGATGGCCCAATTTTCGCGGTTTCGTCTCAAGGGTCTGGTATTCCTCGCTATCGTGGTGTTTGCCCTGCCACTGTTCATTTCCAACCCGTTTCATTATGGCCTGGCCACGCAAATCGCGCTGATTGCCGGCGCTGTCGTCGGCCTCAACCTGTTAGTGGGTTTTGCCGGCCAGATCAGTCTGGGGCATGCGGGGTTTTTCGGGGTAGGTGCTTACTTTAGTGCCATCATGACCAGCAATTATGGCTGGTCGGCCATCCCAGCACTGGTTGTTGGTGCCATTGGTGTGGCGATTATTGCGTGGGCTGTCGGGCGCCCCATTCTGCGCCTCAAAGGCCACTATCTCTCCATGGCAACCCTCGCGGTGGGTTTCATTATCGCGATTATTCTGAATAACGAGCGTGAGCTTACGGGTGGGCCGGATGGCATGCCGATGCCTGCGTTTGATGTGTTCGGCTGGGAGCTCAGTGTCTTTGGCCAGTACTCCCTGTTTGGCATGGATATCAGTGGTGATCTGGCCTGGTACTTGTTTGCTGGTGTAATACTGCTCGCAGCCGTCTGGTTGGCGCAGAACCTGATTGATTCGCCTATTGGCCGGGCCTTGCGTTCCGTTCATGGCTCGGAAGTGGCGGCCAGTGTCGTGGGCGTGAACACCGCAAAGTACAAAAGCCTGGTGTTCGTGATTTCAGCGGTCTATGCCAGTGTGATGGGCGCGCTTTACGGGCACTTCCAGGGCTTCATTACACCTTCTATCGCAAGTTTCGACTTTTCGATTTTGCTGATCACCATGGTGGTGTTGGGCGGTATGGGCTCGACCATAGGCGTGATCATTGGTGCTGTGGTGTTGGAGTTGTTACCACAAGTGCTGGCAGATTTTCAGGAGATGGAAATGATGTTGTTTGGTTTGATCCTGATGCTGACCATGATCTTCATGCCCAAGGGCTTGCTGCCAACGGCTGCGAATTATCTGAATAAACGACGCTCAAAGTCTGCCGGAGGTGACGCATGACCGCTCTGGTGGAAGTCAATAATCTGTCCAAGGCCTTTGGCGGCGTACACGCTGTAGAAGACGTAAGTTTCTCCGTTGATGCCGGCCAGGTGTATTCGGTCATCGGCCCCAACGGTGCCGGTAAAACGACCTTGTTCAACCTGATCACCGGTTTGTATACGCCCACCAGTGGTGAGGTGAAGCTTAATGGCGAGAGCATCGCCAAGCTTCAGCCCAATGATCTGGCCGAGCGCGGTATGTGCCGAACGTTCCAGCAGATGCAAATCTGTATGAACATGACCGCCATTGAAAACGTCATGCTGGGCCGGCACCTGACGCTGAAAAGCAATTTGTTGACCACTCTGTTCCGTTTGCCTTCGCTTACCCGTGGTGAAAAAGCCGCGCGGGAAAAAGCCGCTGAGCTGATGGAGTTTGTCGGTTGTGGCGAGTACCTCGATACCGAAGCATCCGCTATGTCCTATGGTGCGCTTAAACGCCTCGAGATTGCCCGGGCACTGGCTGCAGAGCCCAAGGTTGTCCTGCTGGATGAGCCGGCGGCGGGCCTGAACGCTGTGGAGACTGCTGCTCTGGAAGAGCTGATCCGCAAGATTGCCGAACAGGGCATTACGGTGATGTTGGTAGAGCACGATATGAAGCTGGTGATGGGCATTTCCGACCGTTTGCTGGTGCTTAACTACGGGCGTGTTCTGGCGGAAGGTACGCCGGAACAGATTCGTGCAAACCCGGATGTGATTGCAGCCTATCTGGGCGGTTAAACGGAGCGAGGAATAACGACAATGACACAGACACCGACCAACGTTGCGCCTGAAGACAGCTACAGCCTACAAGCCATCAGCACGATCGTTCACGAGCATCAGGCGCTCTGGCGCATATTGGACCTGCTGGACCAGTTTCAGCACGACATGAATATCAATGAACAACAGCCAGATGAAACCTTGTTCAGCACAATCTTCGACTATGTTCAGCACTTTGCACGGCGAGTGCACAGCTCGCCTGAAGAAATTGTGTTGTATCGTGTTCTGGGTGAAAGGTCACCGGACACCAAGCCGCTATTGGACAAACTGGCCCACGGTTATGTGATTGGTGATCAGAAAATCAATGAGTTGCGCCATCTGTTAAGCGTGTGCATGGAGCAGTGGCCTGATGGCAGGGAAGACTTCAGCCACGCGTTGGCACGATTTACCGAAGCCTTGCGCAAGCACATCAAGAAAGAAGAAGGCGTGGTCATTCCCCGGGCCCGCAAGCTCCTGAGTGAAGACGATTGGCGCCTGATTACGGAATCTCGTGATCAGTCCAATGACCCGCTTTTTGGTGAACGGGTGCGGGATGAATTCCGGGAGTTGCGCCACCGCATTGTGAGTTACACCCCGGAACGCCTGGGCGGCTTGGGGCTGCATCACGCGCCGCGTAGAACGGCACAGCATGCTACTGAGGAAATGCTATCCATCAAGAGCCTGAAGACCTCCTACGGGCAGATTGAAGCGCTCCATGGGATTGATATTCGTATCAATAGCGGTGAGATTGTTTCCCTGGTCGGAGCCAACGGCGCCGGTAAATCGACACTGCTGATGACGATTTCCGGTCTGCAGCCAACTGATAGCGGTAGCATTAACTTCGAAGGCAAAGACCTGCTTAAAATCGGTGCGGACCAGCGTGTTGCCAGCGGTATTGTTCAGGTTCCTGAAGGTCGGCAGGTCTTCAAAGATCTGAGTGTTGAGGACAATCTTCTGCTGGGCGCCTACACACGTGGTCGCAGCCCTGAGGTAGAAAACGATCTCGAGCGCATGTACGAGAAGTTCCCCATTCTGCGGCAGAAGCGCCGCAACCTGGCCGGAGAGCTTTCTGGTGGGCAGCAGCAAATGCTTGCTATGGGGCGTGCCTTGATGGCAAAACCCAGGTTGTTACTGCTGGACGAGCCCAGCATGGGCCTTGCCCCGCTGATCATTGAAGAGATCTTCAACATCGTCAAAGAGCTTAAAAACGAAGGCATGACCATCTTTCTGGTGGAGCAGAACGCTTCCCAGGCGCTGGCCCTTGCCGACCGTGGCTATGTTCTGGAGACGGGGCGAGTGGTTATAGAAGGCTCTGGTCGTGACCTGTTGAGCAATGAAAAAGTACGTGAGGCGTATCTGGGCATGTGATGTGACAGGTGCAAAAAAACCGCCAGAGCGTGAAGCTACTGGCGGTTTTTTTATGCCGGAAGAATCACTCCGGCTTCTTGGCGACCAACGTCAGAATGTCGTAGCTGGCAACCAGCTCGTCTTCCTGGTTGGTGACCTGAACATCCCAAACCACCACACCTTGCGGGTGGCCATCTGGCGACGTACGGCCCTGATCAATTTTGCGTTTACAGGTCAGGCGGGCGCGGATGGTATCGCCCGGCGCGACCGGCTCAATGAAGCGCAAGGTGTCCAGACCATAGTTCGCCAACACCGGGCCTTCGCCAGGATCAACGAACAGACCGGCTGCGGCAGACAGCACGAAATAGCCGTGGGCAATGCGCTTGCCAAACTGGCTGTTCTTCGCGGCGATTTCATCGAAGTGCATGTAGAAGTGATCGCCCGACAGGCAGCCGAAGTTCACCAGATCTGCCTCAGTAACCGTACGACGGTGGGTCAGCAGTGATTGGTTGATCTGCAGATCTTCAAAGTGATAACGGAACGGGTGAATGTCGTTTTCGATCACCTTGGCACCGCGAACATATTCGCCGGTTACTGCTGCCAACATGGTGGGAGAACCCTGAATGGCGGTGCGCTGCAGGTAGTGATACACGGCGCGAATGCCACCGAGTTCTTCACCACCACCGGCGCGCCCCGGGCCGCCGTGTTTCAACATGGGCAGGGGAGAACCGTGGCCGGTAGATTCCTTTGCAGCCTCTGCATCCAGCAAGTGCAGGCGGCCATGGTAGGCAGCCAGCGCCGGAGCCAGTTTGGCAATGGTTACAGGGTCACGGGTGGTTACGGTGGTAACCAGTGAACCACGGCCTTTGGCAACCAGCTCAACGGCTTCGTCCAGAGTGTTGTAAGGAATAATCGTGGCAACCGGGCCAAAGGCTTCAATGTCGTGAGCGCCACAGCCGTTTTCCGGGTTACGGCATACCAGCAGGTGCGGTTCGATGAACGCACCTTTTTCGGTACCTTCGCCTGTTGGCTTGAAGTTGCCTTCGCCGCCGAAGACCAGCTCACTGGTTTTCAGCAGTTCCTGAATGTTGGCTTTCACGTCTTCCAGCTGATCGATAGAGGCCAAAGCCCCCATGCGTACGCCCTCGACGGAAGGGTCACCCGTGGTGATTTTCGACAGTCGCTTTTTGAGCTTGTCGCACACCGCTTGCACCTGATCCTGAGGCACCATGACACGTCGGATCGCCGTACATTTCTGGCCGGCCTTGGCGACCATTTCACGACCGACTTCGCGCACGAACAGATCAAACTCTTCGTGCTCTGGCGTTACATCCGGAGCCAGAACCGCGCTGTTCAACGAGTCGGCTTCCGCATTAAACGGAATCGAGCGGTTGATGATGTTCGGATGGTTACGCAGCATGCGGGCGGTTTTTGCCGAGCCGGTAAAGGTAACCACATCCTGCTCTTCCAGGTGTTCGAACAGGTCGCCGGTGCTGCCAATGATCAGCTGCAGGCTGCCTTCCGGTAGCGCACCGGATTCATGCATCAGGCGCACAGCCAGTTCGGTCACGTAGCAGGTGGACGTCGCCGGTTTCACAATGGACGGCATACCCGCCAGGAATGTGGGTGCAAACTTCTCCAGCATGCCCCACACCGGGAAGTTGTAAGCATCGATATGCAGGGCGACACCACCACGGGGCACCATAATATGGGTGCCGGCGAAATGGTTGTTTTTACCAAGCGGCGTTACGGGGCCTTCGTGGACCACATTGCCGGATGGCAGTTCCCTGCGGCCCATGCTGGCGTAGGAAAACAGGGTGCCGAAGCCACCGTCGATATCAATACCGTTATCCGCTTTGCTGGAACCGGTGTGCATCGAGAGGGCATACAGCTCTTTTTTATGCTCTTGCAGGTACAACGCCATGGCTTTGAGGGCCAGAGCGCGTTCCTGAAAATCCATAGCCAGCAGGGTTTTCCCGCCGACCTTGCGGCCGTATTCGGCGGCCTTTTTGAAATCCAGAGTATCGCCGTGCGTGTGCGCAACGATCTCGCCGTTAATGGCGCTGGGCAGGGCTTTTGCCTGCTGCTCACCGATCCATTCACCGGCAATAAAGCTCTTGAGAACTGACATGTAAGAAAACTCCAGAATCACATTTCGTCGTAGTCAAGGACAACCTTGTCGCTCACGGGGTAGCACTGGCAGGACAGCACGTAGCCTGCTTCTACCTCGTAGTCTTCCAGAGCAAAGTTTTGGTCCATTTCCACTTCGCCTTCCACTACCTTGGCGCGGCAGGTGGAGCAAACTCCAGCTTTGCAGGAGTAGGGCAGGTCGGCACCTTCATCGTTACCGGCATCGAGGATGCTCTTGGTGTCGCGCACTAGATCGAAGGTGAGCGAGCGGCCATCCGCCTTAACGGTAACGGAGCTGACAGCTTGTGGATCCACCTGGGTTGCCGCACGATCTTTACGTGCCTGAGGCACACCACCGGCAGGAGTGAAGAGTTCATAGTGAACTTTCGACTTGTCCAGGCCGTGACGTTCCAGAGACTCCCGTACGACTTCAGTCAGCATTTGGGGGCCGCAAAGGAAGGCACCGGTCAGGTTCTTGGCGTCAATCCAGTGGTCAAATAACTGATCACATTTGTCGCCATCAATGCGCCCGTTGTACAGGTCGATGTCCTGCTCTTCCCGGGTAAAGATGTACACTAGGTTAAAGCGGGTCATGTATTCGTTTTTCAGATCCTGCAGCTGATCCCGGAACATGGTGCTACTGGTGCCCTTGTTGCCGTAGAACAGGGTGAACTGGCTCTTGGGCTCGGTTTCCAGTGTCGTTTTCACGATGGACAAGATTGGCGTGATGCCGCTACCAGCCGCGACGGCCAGGTAATTGCCCTCGCGCTCCGGGTCCAGCTCAATGGAGAAGTGGCCCTGTGGCGGCATAACGTCCAGAGTGGAACCAGGCTTCAGTTGCTCGTTGGCAAAGTTGGAAAATGCGCCGCCGGGAACACGTTTGATGGCGATGCGCAGTTCCTGATCATTGACACTTGAGCAAATGGAGTAGGTGCGGCGTACTTCTTCGCCGTCCAGCTTGGTCCGCACGACAAGGTGCTGACCCTGTTTGTACTTGAATTTTTCTGCCACATCTTCGGGCAGATCAAAGCTTAGAGATACGGCGTTTCTTGTTTCCGGCCTGACCTCTTTGAGAGGCAGAGAGTAGAATTTATTCATGATCGTATCGGCTCTATATGCATTTGAAGTAGTCGAAGGGTTCGCGGCAATCAAGGCAACGATAAAGTGCCTTGCAGGCAGTGGAGCCAAATTCGCTGAGGCGCTCGGTGTGCGTACTGCCACACAGCGGGCAAGCGATCACCTCATCGGCGCCCAGCAGGCTCATTTTGCTGGCACTGCCCTCAGGCGGTGCTATGCCAAAGGCCCGGAGCTTCTCCCGGCCCTCTTCGGTTATCCAGTCTGTGGTCCAGGCGGGGGTTAGCACACGATTGATCTGCGGGTCACGAATGCCGGCGGCGCGCATGGCTTCGGCGATCAACTCTTCGATCAGCTCGGTTGCCGGGCAACCTGAGTAGGTTGGCGTTACATCTATGGTCAGGTGTGTGCCATCCCAGCTCAGGTCACGAACGATGCCCAGCTCAACAACGCTGACGGCAGGTACTTCCGGATCCAGAACTTTATCCAGCAGTGCCCAGATTGCATCTTCTGTCAGCAGTTCCGGGCGGGCGTTGGCCGGTACCCGGTCGCTGGCAATCAATACGTCTACAGACGATGGTTCGTGTTCGGTCACCGGAGTGCTCCCCTATTAAGACAGACTTACCAGGTTGTCGCATCCGGATAGGCGCGAGGCAGAAATTGCATCACGGCCAGGATGTGCCCTAGGTGCTCGGTGTGCTCGCCGCGCTTGCCGCCCATGTACATCCAGGCATCTTCCTCACCGACCGTCAGGGTGGCCTGTGCTGCGACTTCCCGCACCATGCCGAACCAGTCCTGCTTGATTTGCTCAGGGTCCGGGCCAATGCCTGCCTTGAACATGGCATGGTCGACTTCATCCGGAGTTATCAGCTCACCGGTGAAACGCCAAAGCAGGTTGAAGGCGTCCTGAATGCGGCGGTGGCTTTCTTCCGTACCGTCGCCCATGCGTTTTACCCACTCGGAAGAACGGCGCAGGTGGTAGGTCGCCTCTTTAACGGCTTTGGCTGCAATGGTGGCAACACGCTCATCGCTGGCGTTGACCAGGCTCTTCAATGTGAAGTAGTGCCACACATCGAAGAAAAACTGGCGCGCCATGGTGACGGCGTAGTCGTCATTCGGCTGTTCCACCATTAGCAGGTTGCGGTATTCGTGAGCATCCCGCAGGAAAACCAGCTTGTCGGCGTCGCGGCCATCATTGATCAGTTCCGCGGCGTACTCGTACCAGTTGCGGGCCTGGCCCACCAGGTCGAGAGCGACGTTCATCACGGCAAGCTCTTCTTCAACTGCCGGAGCCTTGCCCGTTAACTCGCTTAGACGCTGGCCGAGAATCATGTCGGAGTCGGCCAGACGTAGCAGGTATTCCTGTAAAACTTCTTGTTGTGTCATGGTTTGCTCCTTACATGTGCCCGACTTCGTCAGGCAGCTTATAAAAAGAAGCGTGCCGGTAAACCTTGTCTTCGGACGGATCGAAAAGAATCTCTTTTTCGTCAGAAGCAGAGGCTGTGATGGTTTCGGATGGAACAACCCAGATACTCACACCTTCGTTGCGACGGGTGTAAAGTTCACGAGCGTTTTCCATAGCCATTTCATTGTCGGCAGCGTGCACGCTACCCACGTGTTTGTGGTTGAGGCCGTGCTTGCTGCGTACGAATACTTCGTAAAGGCGCCATTCTGACATTGTCTCTTCTCCTGTTTACGCAGCTTTGTCTGCGCGCTGTTTTTGTTTTGCTGCGTAGGCAACGGCGGCTTCGCGTACCCAGGCACCGTCATCAATAGCTTTCTTGCGAGTGGCAATCCGCTCACGGTTGCAAGGGCCATTGCCCTTGAGTACGTCGTAGAACTCTTTCCAGTTGATGTCACCGAAGTCGTAGTGACCACGCTCTTCGTTCCACTTCAGATCCGGGTCAGGTACGGTGCAGCCCAGGAATTCGAGCTGTGGAATGGTCTGATCAATAAACATTTGGCGCAGCTCATCGTTACTCTTGCGCTTGATCTTCCAGACCATGGATTGCTGGGAGTTGGGCGATTCGTCATCGTGCGGGCCGAACATCATCAGCGCCGGCCACCACAGGCGATTGATGGCGTCTTGAACCATGTCTTTCTGTTCCTGAGTGCCTTCACGCATCATGTCCAGCAGGATCTGGTAGCCCTGACGCTGGTGGAAGCTCTCTTCCTTACAGATGCGCACCATGGCGCGGGAATAGGGGCCATAAGACGTACGCTGCAGAACCACCTGGTTCACAATGGCAGCGCCATCTACCAGCCAGCCCACTGCGCCCATGTCAGCCCAGTTCAGGGTCGGGTAGTTAAAGATGCTTGAGTACTTGGCTTTGCCATCGTGCAGCTTCTGGATTTCTTCATCACGATCAGCGCCAAGGGTTTCCATGGCGCTGTACAGGTACAGGCCGTGGCCCGCTTCGTCCTGAATTTTCGCCATTAACTGCAGCTTGCGTTTGAGCGTCGGCGCGCGGGTAACCCAGTTGCCTTCCGGCAGCATGCCAACGATTTCCGAGTGGGCGTGTTGGGAGATCTGGCGGATCAGCGTTTTGCGGTAGCCGTCCGGCATCCAGTTCTTGGCTTCAATCTTGGTTTCGGCGTCTACCTTTTCCTGAAAGTCCCTTTCTTCGGGAGACATTTCTTCCAGGGTCTTGAGGCGCTTTGTACCGGTCTCAACCATTTGTGCGTACATAAACTCTCTCCGAATTCGACTTATTTGGTCTTCTGTCTTCAGACAGATGTGCACCGCGAGGCATCACGGGCCATGAATTCATATTATATGACACTGAATAAATATCAAGGAATGACATTTTGTATCATGTTTTCTCTGTAAAGATTTTTGGTTTCATTTAACTCTATGAAAACTATAAGTTATTCTATTTCTACTAATGATTTCTTTTGCTTTTATATAGGTCGAAGAAAAAATAAATAACCGGGTGTGGAGGTTGAGCACCCCGGCTAGCAGCATCAGCCCTTACGGCGATCAAATACCCGTTTGGCCTTTCCTTCAGAGCGGCTCAGGGTTCCTGCGTCCTGTACCTGCACTGTGGTGCTGATGCCGATGTAAGACTTGATGTGATGTGCAAGCTCTTTGGCCGCGTGCTCTTTTATGTCTGCGCCATCTGCGCCGGTTTTCAGCTCAACCCGCACATCCACGCAGTCCAGATTGCCCTTTTTGTACACCTCGATTTCGTAGTGAGGTGCCAGCGCGCGACACTTGAGGACCTGTTCTTCAATCTGAGTCGGGAACACGTTTACCCCACGGATGATCAGCATGTCGTCGCTGCGGCCGGTGATTTTGTCGATTCGGCGCATGGGGCGCGCGGTGCCGGGCAGCAGGCGCGTGAGATCGCGGGTGCGGTAGCGCAATACCGGCATAGCGACTTTGGTTAGGGAGGTGAATACCAGTTCACCGTATTCACCGTCGGGCAATACGTCGCCGGTATCGGGGTCGATGATTTCGGGATAAAAGTGATCTTCCCAAATGGTTGGGCCGTCTTTAGTTTCCAAGCACTCCATACCAACGCCTGGGCCCATCACTTCAGAAAGTCCGTAGATGTCCAGCGCCTGAATGCCCAAACGGTCTTCCAACTCTGTTCGCATTTCGTTGGTCCATGGTTCGGCACCGAAAATACCCAGTCGTAGCGGGAGTTTTTTCGGGTCGATACCTTGCCGGTCCAGTTCGTCTGCTATGTTGAGCATGTAGGACGGTGTAACCATGATGATGTCCGGCTCAAAATCCTGAATCAACTGCACCTGCTTCTCGGTTTGTCCTCCCGACATGGGAATAACCGTACAGCCCAGTCTTTCTGCTCCGTAGTGGGCTCCCAGACCACCAGTAAACAGGCCGTAGCCGTAGGCCACGTGAATTTTATCCCCGGCGCTGCCGCCTCCGGCGCGAATGGAGCGGGCAACGATGTCGGCCCAGGTTTCGATGTCACTTTGGGTGTAGCCAACAACGGTAGGTTTGCCGGTGGTGCCGCTGGATGCGTGTACCCGGACAACTTTTTTCATGGGTACTGCAAACATATTAAACGGGTAGTTATCCCGAAGGTCGTTTTTGCCGGTAAACGGAATCTTGGCAATATCTTCCAGACTGTTTATGTCCATTGGCTTGAGGCCAATGGCATCAAAGGCTTTGCGGTAATGGGGCACATTTGTATAGGCATGCCAAACGCTCCAGCGCAGGCGTTGAAGTTGCTCGTGACGAAGTTCGTCGACACTGGCGGTCTCCATCCGGTCCAGTTTTCCGAGTTTGTGCATGGGTAGGCTCATGGTCGTTTCCTGTATTGTTCTTGTTGCCCCGGCGTGTTGCCGGTTTAGCATCTGTTTTTATTGGGCGCCCGGAGTAATCTGGGCGCTTTCAATTATTATTCAGCGCTGTCTACGCGCTCGATGATCAGAGCAATGCCCTGGCCGACGCCGATGCACATGGTGCAAAGTGCGTAGCGGGCACTCTGGCCCTGCTGATGACGGCGCTCCAGCTCATTCAGTGCTGTGGTCACAAGACGAGCCCCGCTCATGCCCAGGGGGTGGCCCAAAGCAATGGCACCACCATTGGGATTAACGTGTTCGGCATCGTCCGGCAGGCCTAGATCGCGTAGCACGGCCAATGCCTGGGCAGCGAAGGCTTCGTTCAGCTCAATCACGTCCATATCGGCCAACTCTAGGCCGGCTGTCTTCAGTACCTTGCGGGTAGCGGGGGCAGGGCCCATGCCCATGATGCGCGGCTCGACACCGGCAGTGGCCATGGCAACAACCCGGGCACGGGGCCTGAGGTTATGCTGCTTCAGAGCATCGCCACTGGCGAGCAGCAGGGCGCAGGCGCCGTCGTTTACGCCGGAAGCGTTGCCAGCAGTGACGCTGCCGTTCTCACGGAAGGGGGTTCCCAGGCTCGCGAGCTTTTCCAGAGTGGTTTCACGAGGGTGCTCGTCGGTATCCACAACCAGCGGTTCCTGCTTGCGGCGCGGAACGCTTACCGGCACGAGCTCACTATCAAAATGCCCTGCTTTTTGGGCTGCTGCAGTGCGCTGTTGGCTGCGTAGGGCGAAGGCATCCTGATCTTCCCGGGAAACATTGAAATCAGCAGCGACGTTTTCGGCAGTTTCGGGCATGGAGTCAATGCCATACTGTTTTTTGAGCAACGGATTCACAAAACGCCAGCCGATGGTGGTATCGAACATTTCGGCTTTGCGGCTGAAGGCCGAGTCGGCCTTGCCCATTACAAACGGCGCCCGGGACATGGATTCCACACCTCCGGCCAGCATCAGACCAGCCTCGCCGGTACGCAGAGCGCGGGCGGCACTGCCGATGGCATCCATACCCGAGCCGCACAGGCGATTGAGGGTGCAGCCGGGAACGTCAATTGGCAGGCCCGCCAAAAGGAGAGACATGCGCGCAACATCACGGTTGTCTTCACCGGCTTGGTTGGCGCAGCCGTAGAGCACATCGTCGATTGCCGACCAGTCCAAGCCGCTGTGGCGCTCTACAAGGGCCTTCATGGGAATGGCGCCAAGATCGTCGGCGCGTACCGCAGCCAAAGCGCCTCCATAGCGCCCGATGGGAGTGCGAACCGCGTCTACTATATAGGCATCTTGCAAGCGTTTTTCGTTACTCATTGATCTTTCTCCGACTGGATAACTTCGCCGCGCACCTGATAGGACTTCCCGCGAAACAGGGCGACTACATGGCCGTTCTGGTTGGTGACAGTAATGTCGTATACGCCGGTGCGGTTGCCACGGGACTGCTCGACCGCGTTGGCGGTGAGCATGTCACCCTCACGGGCCCCGACCATATACTCAATGGAGCAACCGGATGCCACGGTGGCTTTGTTGTAGCTGTTGCAGGCAAAGGCAAATGCCGAATCCGCCAAGGTGAACAGGTAGCCGCCATGGCAAGACCCGTGGCCCTGAATCATGATGCTGGTAACTGGCATGGTTACCGTGGCTTTGCCCGGGGCAACGTGGGTAATTTTCATGCCGAGGTTGCGGCTGGCCTGATCCCGTTCGTACATGGATTCGGCGCAGTCCTGTGCCAGTTTTTGCGCATCAGGTGCGTGATGTTCGTTGCTCATGAGTAGAACCCCTTTTCAGCGAACCGGTTTTTCCTCAACAGCAACGCGGGACGATAACGGTCCTCGCCATAGCTTTGCTGGAGGTGCGTCAGCACGGTGTGTAGAAGACTGGAGCCAAGGTTGTCGCTCCAACGCAGCGGGCCTTCCGGATAGTTGAGGCCGGCTTTCATGGCGAGATCGATATCGCTGACCGATGCCACTCCGTGCAAAGCCGCATCGGCGGCTTCATTGGCCAGAGTTGCGACGGTGCGCATAACCACCAGGCCTGGTCGGTCTTCAATCTGGCTCACAGCAATGCCCGCTTTTTGCAGCAGGGCACAGGCGTCGTTTGTGGCCTGTGAAGATGCCTGATCGGCGGTAGCTATAGCGAGGCGGCTAGCTTTGGCATAGTCAAACGCCAGATCCAGCAAAATCAGGTTGTTACAGGCTTCTGCTGAAGCGCGCTCGCTCGCCATGCGGCCATCGGTCAGTGCCAGCACGGCGTCGCCGAAATACAGGCGGCCCGGGCCGTCCCGCTCGATGATTTTGACGCCGCTTTCGCTCAGGCGCGTGACCAGTTCTGCCAATGGCCCCGGGTTGCCTTCCACGATCAGCGTACCGGCTTCGCAGCTGGCAGCAGCGGCTGTTGCCGGTTCGGGTTTCTGTGCGCCTTCAGCGTAGTTGTAAAAGCCCTGCCCACTCTTGCGCCCCAGCCGGCCGGCTTCAACCAGCTCTTTTTGCACTAGTGAAGGCAAAAAGCGGGTGTCCTGATAGTAGGAATTGAACACCGAGGAGGTTACCGCGTAGTTCACATCGTGGCCGATAAGGTCGGTCAGCTCGAAAGCCCCCATACGAAAGCCACCGGCTTCGCGCACGATGGCGTCTAGGGTTGCGCTGTCCGTCGCCTGCTCTTGTAACAGACGCAGGCTTTCTGCGTAAAAAGGCCGTGCTACCCGGTTAACAATAAAGCCGGGGGTAGAAGTTGCGGTGACCGGTTTTTTGCCCCACTGGGCTGCCGTTGCGTAAACGCGCTGTGCAACTTCGTCGCTGGTGGCCAGACCTTTGATAACCTCTACCAGAGCCATCAATGGTGCCGGATTGAAGAAATGCATGCCCACCAAGCGCCCGGGGTGCTTCATGTTGGCGCCCAAGGCGGTCACGGATATGGAGGATGTGTTGGTGGCCAGAATGGCGTTATCGCTACAGACCTCTTCAAGGTCTGCCAGTAGGCTGCGCTTGATGTCGAGATCTTCAATAATAGCTTCGATCACCAAACCTGCCTCGGCCAACTCACTGAGCATCTCGATCGGCTTAATGCGAGCCAGAAGCGCATCCAACGCCTGCTGATCCATTTTTCCTTTATCGACCCTACGCTGCAGTTGTTTGGCGATACTCTGGCGCCCGGCTTCTGCGGCGCCATCGCGCTGATCGAGTAAAAAAACCTGATGGCCGGCTTGTGCGGCTACCTGAGCAATGCCAGACCCCATAGCGCCAGCACCGATTACTGCAATGGGAGTGTGGGTAGTCATTGGCTGCATGGTTTATTGCCCCTTGAACTCAGGCGCACGCTTTTCCATGAACGCGGCAACACCCTCACGGTAGTCGTCTGTGCGCCCTGCCTCGCGCTGAAGATCTCTTTCCAAGACCACTTGCTCTTCAAAACTGTTGTCTGTACTGGCGTGCAACGCGCGCTTGATCATCGCCAAACCTTTGGTGGGCTGGGACGCGAAGTGGCGTGCCAGCTTCATGGCTTCATCCTGAAGTGCGTCGTCTTCCACGCACTGCCAAATCATGCCCCACTGTTCTGCTTTCTCGGCGCTGAGTTTGTCTCCCAGCATGGCCAAGCCTTTTGCTCTGGCCATTCCCACTGCGCGTGGGAGCGTCCATGTGCCGCCGGAGTCTGGAATTAGGCCAATCTTGCAAAATGCCTGCACGAAGTTTGCGGAGCGAGCAGCCAATGTGATGTCGCAGGCGAGGGCAATGTTTGCGCCTGCACCGGCAGCAACACCGTTAACGGCACAGATAACCGGCATAGGCAGGTCCCGAATGGCTTGCAGCATCGGGTTGTAGTAGGTCTCAATGGAGTACCCCAAATCTGGCGCCTCGGCACCGGGCTTAACATTGCGATCCGAAAGATCCTGCCCCGCACAGAAGCCGCGACCATTCCCAGTAAGCAACATGACCCGCACACTGTGGTCGTTACGAATGGTTTTAAGCGCCGCGCGCATTTGCTCATGCATTTCAACGTTGAAGCTGTTTAGGCTTTTGGGGCGGTTCAGGGTTACTTTGGCAATTCCCTGATCGATATCGAGAAGTACGCTCTGCTCTGTCATGGGGGAGTCCTTGTTATAGCAGTGAAACCCGTTTTGATCGCTTCGGGTGGGGGTTTAAACCAGACAGACTACCGCCTTTACCCGGTCTGTCCGGGAGCAGTATCTGTGGTGTAGCGGTTCCGGCGTTGCATTGTTCTAAGAGTTTGTCGGTAAGGCCTGACGGTTATCAAGGCGGCAGCCGCAGGGCGGTGATCCGCCTTATTGATTTAAGGAAAGAGTATAGGTTCGAATTGATACCGGTCAAGAATCTCAAATCGAATTTTTGTATCACTTTATGTGTGATATAAGTGTTGGCCTCATAGGATAATGATTTTAAAGGCTATTTTTTTTGTTAGCCTTTAGTCTTAGAAGGCCTTGAGAAGGGCTATAACCTTCACCGCCACTGTGTAAGCTATGCAATGTTTATTCTGATACAAAAGATGTAGCTAAAAATTCCAAAAACAAACACGTTATAAGGAGGCTTTATGCCTTGTTACCGAATTGACGGTGTAACGCCAGTGGTTCACCCCACGGCTTATGTCCACCCTACTGCCGTGCTTATTGGAGATGTGCATGTGGGCCCTGATTGCTATGTAGGCCCTTGTGCGTCTTTGCGTGGAGATTTTGGCCGAATTGTGATGGAACAGGGAGCCAACCTTCAGGACACCTGCGTGATGCATGCATTTCCTGGGCGTGATGCCATTATCCGGCGCAACGGACACGTTGGGCACGGCGCTGTGTTGCATGGCTGCGTGATCGAAGAAGGTGCCATGGTAGGGATGAACGCCGTTGTTATGGATGAAGCTGTTATCGCGACAAAATCTATCGTGGGCGCAGCAGCATTTGTGAAAAGCGGCTTCACCTGCGAACCGGCCTCCCTGATTGTAGGTTCTCCAGCCAAAGTGCTGCGCCAGTTAAGCGATAAAGAAGTCAGCTGGAAGCATCGGGGCACTGAGGAGTATCAGAGGCTAACCCGCCGGTGTCTCGAAAACATGCGGGAGTGTGCGCCACTGGCTGAAGTGGATGCAGGTAGGCCAAAGCTTCAGATTGGCGAGCACGACCTGAAGGATCAGTAGGCGCCCGCCTGCAGCTACACTTGCGGGTGTCTGGAGGCCAGAAAGTCCGCATGGGCTTGGGTTTCCACGCCCTCAGCCACAACCCGGGCACCCATGGTTTCGCCAATTCGCACAACCATATTGCCCGGTTAATTCAAAGTAAGGGCCTGACACAGTTGCGCCCTCCATCCGCCTTCGCCTCATAAAGGCTCCTGTCTGCGGCTTCGACCAACTCGGCGGCATTTGACAGCGATGGCGGCTGAATTGCCGAGCAACCGACGGATATAGTGAAAGGTGGGCAAGCTTTCGCAAGCTGTGGGCGGTTCTGGGATTTTGCCCGAATGGACTGCATCAGGTTGTTTGCTGCTAGCACGGTATTTTGCAAACCGGCTCCGGGTATAATCGCCACAAACTCGTCACCTCCTATGCGTGCAACCACCTCACCAGCCCGCGCAAAACTGGTTTTCATGGTATACGCGAGCGTTTGTAGGCACGCATCGCCCTGAGCATGGCCATGTTGATCGTTGATCTGTTTGAAACGATCCAGATCAACCAGCACCAGCCCTATGGAGTTGTTCTGGCGCCAAGCTCGTCGCCATTCCAGATCAAACTGCTGGTTGAACAGCCGCCTGTTGCCAACTCTGGTTAAGGGGTCAATAAGAGCTGCTTCTGCCAACATATCGGTTTTGCGTTTAAGGTCAATAAATGTCGATACTTTTGAGTTTAGTATGGTTTTATTGAATGGCTTCAGAACATAGTCTGTTGCGCCACGCCGAAACGCTTCCTCGATATCCTGTGTGTTGTCAGAAGCAGAAATGCAGATCACAGGCACGTAGGCAAACCGTTCGGACTCCCTCAGCTCGTCTAGGAAAACGAGTCCAGAGCCGTCGGGTAGGTAAACGTCGAGAAGCACTATGTCTATCTCATCAGAAAGTAGCTCTTTTGCTTCTAACAGGCTCTGACTGATGATCAGCTCGCAGGCGTCCCCTAGAATGCCAACGAGGCTGGCAATGCCTACAGGTTCATCTTCTACGATCAGTACCGTTGGTACTCTATTTATGCTCATCAGGTTGATTGCCTCTGCCGTCGGCTTTGATCTTCGACAGCAGGTCGGTGGCCTCTCTAAATTTGTAAGTTTCAAGTGCCCGGCGCAGGCGTGATGCAAGGGTAGTTTCGTCATTCTCGCGCAGAAATTCCAACACCTGATCGATGTCGCCGTCGCTCGCAATACGATTGCCGGCCAGTCGCTGCGCCATTCGCGCAATGACCTGTGTGACGGGCTCTGTAGCCTTGTTGTTGGCTGGCGTCGGAGCTTCTTCAGGCCCGGCTATTTGGGAAAGTTGTTGAGCGTGCTCCAGCAGGGTTGCCAGAAGCTCTTCGGCATTGGGTTCTGACTGACCTTGTTCAGCGGCCTTCTCAGTCTGGCCTGCGATACTTGCAAGTTCAGTATCGGCAATATTGGCCGCCGCCCCTTTTATCTTGTGGGCAATGAGTTTGACCGCTGCGGGATCGCTATGCTGAACACAGCGTTTGAGGTCAGCGATCATTTCTGTAGAACTGGCTAAAAAGCTGCGCAGGCAACGATTAAAGAAAGCGGGATCGGATCCGAACATGACTTGGTACGCAGACCGAGATATGAAATCGGGCAACTTAGCTTCAGATGTTTGATTCGAGGGGCTTACAGCATCAGCTGGGGCTGATAGTTGGCTGCTGTCAGCATGCTCTTTGAAAAAGGCTTGCAGCAACCTTTGAATGTCTCCTGGAAGAACAGGTTTGGTCAGATAGTCGTTCATACCCGCGCTGTAAGCGCTGCTTCGGTCGTGTTCGGATATAGAGGCAGAAAGCGCAGCTATGATCGGTTGGCTGATACCTCTGTGGCTTCGAATCTGTCGGGTAATGTCCTGTCCCGTTTCGCCGTCCAGATGAAGATCCATTAGAACAAGATCGTATGGGCGGCTTTCCAGACGTTGCATGGCGTCGGCTCCGTTATGGACAGACTCGGACTGCACACCAAACGAGCTTAGGTAGCTTGCAACAATTTCGCAATTGAGCTGTACGTCATCAACGATCAGTACCCTCAGGTTGTGGAATAGGGCGCGAGGAGACGATGAGAGCGTGTGCTCTTCCAACTGCTTCGGCGCGAGATGTTCGAATAGTTTGGAGGGAGTTAGAGGTTCATAGGCGGTGCGGCCTCCGGCATCCTGAAACTCAGTTATCCAGCTATGCTTGAAGCCAGCGGGTACAACCACCAGCAGGCCCTCCATCTGGTATTGCTCTTGTGCCGCCAACACCTCCTGCACAAACCCTTTAGCAACCTCTGTTTCGACATCTTCCATATCGACGATCACCATTGAAGGCTTGGCACCCCCTTCGCCAGCCCCCCCTGCCAATACCGACTTGATCTCATTCAGGGTTGCAGCTTTTGTCAGTTCCAGAGACCAGTGTTCGCGATAGGTTTCCAGAAGGGAAAGGTTGTGGTTCATGCCATAGTGATAGACTTGGATAGGGCTTGTAATATGTCGAGTACCGATGCTTTTCTCGTTCTCGGCCAGAGCAGTCGGAATCATCAGAGTAAACTTGGAGCCTTGATTTTCAGCGCTTTCCAGACTGAGCGTTGCGCCCATGAGTTTGGCGAGATGGTTGCTGATTGCCAAACCAAGGCCTGAGCCACCAAACACACGGCTGGTGGATTCATCGGCCTGACGAAAGTTCTCGAAAACCCGTTGTTGGTCCTCTTCTCTGATCCCGATGCCGGTATCGCTTACGGTGATTTTGAGCACTCCGTGGGTCTCGTCAGTGCTGCTAAACCCGATGCTCACACTCACGCTGCCTTCTTGAGTGAACTTGATTGCGTTCCCGACCAGGTTGGTGCATATCTGAGAGATTCGCAGGAGGTCGCCTGTGACACACTTAGGCGTGGACGGCGCAATGTTCACCCGCAGTTTCAGCCCTTTCTCTTCGGCAGTGATGGCGAACAACTCAACGCTGCGTTGAACCAGAGTTTCTATTTCAAACGGCTGATAATCCAGCTCGATATGATCTGCTTCGATTCTGGACAGATCCAAAATGTCATTCAAAAGCTGCAACAACACCTCGGAAGCTAAGAATGCCTTGCTTACCAGACGGCGGGAGTGGTCGTTAAGGTGGGCCTCTTTCAAAAGCACCAACATGCCGATAATCGCGTTCATTGGTGTACGGATTTCGTGGCTCATATTAGCAAGAAAGGCCGTTTTCACTTTAACAGCAGACTCGGCTTCCAGCTTTTGCATGTTCAGCTCAGCCGTCTTTTCAATAACCTCCTGTTCGGCCCGCCGTTTGGCGTTGGAAAGCAGGAGGAAGGCCGCCAGTATGAGCCCGTTGATAATCAGGCCACTCACCAAAATGGCTGCAGGCTGTTTGCTGACGTTGTATTTCTCGAAAAGCTGGGTTGTCTGTACCTCAAATTGCCATTCCCGCCCATAGATATCGAGAGAATAGGAGGTCTGGAACATGGGTGAGGTGTCGTAGTTATTCTCCGCTGTTTCACTGAACTCGCTGTAAAGCTGGTGGTCGCCATCACTGATCTGAAAGTGCAGCAGCCGGTTCGTGTTTGCCAAAGTGCCTTCCATCAGCCGGGAAACAAGAAAAGGCGCGTACACAAGACCAAGGAAATCAGCCTCCTTGTTGGCTTGATGCTGTGCTTCCTGAGTACGATAGAAGGGGTGGAAAAACAGAAAGCCCGGCTTTTTCTCATCGTCCTGAACCAGTGCTATCGGGCCAGTAATTTGTGTTTGGCCTGTGCGCATCGCTTTTTGAGCGGCAGTGAAGCGGTTTGATTCGTGTGCCATATCAAGGCCAATGGCGGCTTCGTTTCCGGCTAGAGGCTCAAGGTAGGTGATGGGCCAAAAGTCTGAACCTGTGTGAGGCGGGTGAATACGAAAATCCGGACGTGCTTTCCGTTCTTCTGCAAGATAGGTCTCAAGGTCACTTACCGGCACTCTTTTGATAACGCCAATACCGCGAACCCCCGGCAAGCGGTCTTGCACGGCAAGAACCTCTGCAAATTGTCGCCACTGTGTGAGCGAGAGGCTGTTATTGTTTGCGCGGATGGCACCTGCCCCGGAAATCAACGCAAACTCGTATTTCTGCATCCGGTCCAATAACAGTTCATTGAGTTGTTCAACTCTTTGCTCAAACTGGTCTTCCGCTCTGGCATCGGCAATCTGTGAAGAGATTTGCCAGGCTGCTACGGTGAGCAGAAAGGAAAGGCAGATCACTATCCAATGCAGTTTGGTTATCTGAGCTGCGGCGCGCCGGGTCTTTGCCATATACTGATCTGTTAAGCAGTGAGTTTCAGTACCAAGATTCAGGTTAGCCGAGGATTCTGGAAAGTACCAGTAAGACAAACAGTTAGGGGAGCTGGACGTGAGTGTGTATCGGCGTGAAACAAAGGAAGCTTATGAGCCCTGAAGAGTGGCAGCAGGTTTTGGAGGTGATTCCAGACGCACGTGACGGACTCACACGTACTGAGAGGCTGATTCTGTACTTGATCCATGAAACCCAGAAAGAGCGGAATGGGCGCAACGTACCTACCGTGATGCTATATGGGAGGGTGCTGGAGTATGTTGATATGAGTGAGGCAGAGCTGCACGTTTATCTTGACCGTTTGGGCGTGCGAGGTGATGGCACGCAATAGCTCCGCTATGTATTGATAAAGCACCTACTGCTGCCGAATACGGAACGCGCTGAGATGGCTAGTCTTAAGGTGGTCAACGGTATAGTGGTGGACGAAGGTTGCCACACCCGTCTGGAGCCTATGCCGGTCACTGAGTTGCTGCTGGCAGATAGTCCAGTGCTGATCACTACCGGAGGTAGCCCACAAACTGCGTAGCTTGCTTGGTGACTTTGTCACTGTGCTTCGTAGAGTTCTGGCCTAGCCTTATGGAAAGGGCTGGGAGACCTTAAGCGTGAATCAGGACAGGGTCGCTCAGCAATGCGGTCGTCATTCGCATTTCGCTGACAAACTATTGAGGCCAGCATGAAGCAACTGAACTTTCAGGAAAAGTATCCCATCACCGTTTTGGATATCAAGAAGTCTGAAACTCAATATGAATCCGCAGAGCAGATTGCAGATTACTTTAAACGTTGCATTGAAGAGGCTCCCAGAGTCTCCTATATCACCACCTTTGATCACCTAACCCACAGCCGTGAGATCGAAGGAGACGTCGCACCTGATATTCAAGCCGCAATAAACGTGGTGTTCTGCTTTGGGCGAGCGCTTCCGAACCCCTTTGTGCTGGCGGTAAGGCCCCGCTCCATTGGCATTGCCGATATGGGGGAGCATTTTGTGGTGAGTTTTATGGATGCCCCGCAGGTACCAGCCAACGAAGCCATGCGTGCCTGGGCACTGTCGCTTCGTAACAGTTAACCTGTATTTGGGGGAGGGAGACGTATGTGGCCATTACTATTCTGGATGCAGAAGCATCTGGTTTGGAGTATTCCGCTCTCCATGGTTGCCGGCTTTCTAGCCGGGCAGATTGTTGAGCCAAGCCCGTTGCGCTGGGCGATACTTCCGCTTACCTTTCTGATGGTTTACCCGATGATGGTCACCATGAACCTACGCCAGTTGTTGCAACCGGGTGGTGGCAAGCTGATGTGGGCAACCCAGTTGCTCAACTTTATTCTGATACCTGCAATCGGATACGGTGCGGGCTTGCTCTTCTTCCCGGCTGAGCCATTCGCCAGACTGGCGCTTCTATTAACATCGTTGCTCCCAACCTCCGGCATGACCATTTCCTGGACAGGCTTCGCAAAAGGTAATGTGCCCGCTGCGGTTCGAATGACAGTGGTTGGCCTGATTGCTGGTTCCCTGCTTGCGCCGCTTTATCTCAAAGGGCTGCTGGGCGCGGTGATCGAAATTCCGGTTTCTCAGGTGTTCATGCAGATTGCGCTGATTGTGTTTCTGCCATTGGTGCTGGGTTATCTCACTCAGCGCGCGCTAATATCAAAGCATGGTCAGGAGCGTTTTCAGAAGGACATAAAACCAAAATTCCCGCCGTTTTCTACCCTTGGGGTGTTGGGCGTGGTGTTTGTTTCCATGGCGCTGAAGTCGCAGGATATTCTGAACAATCCCGGCTCGTTGTTGGCGTATCTGACACCTTTGTTACTTATTTACGCCCTGAACTTTGTAATCAGTACACTGGTTGGCAAGGCGCTATTCCCCAGAGGTGACGCGATTGCGCTGGTGTACGGCACGGTTATGCGTAACCTCTCTATAGCTCTGGCTATCGCCATGGGTGTCTTCGGAGAAGAAGGCGCGGATGCCGCGTTGTTGATAGCACTGGCGTACATTGTTCAGGTGCAGGCGGCAGCTTGGTATGTGAAATTCACTGACCGCCTTTTTGGTACACCTGAGTGATGGGTCAGAAGAACACTCCCGGCAGCTTTCCAGCCAGAAACGCTCGCACTTCGTCCCGGAAAGCGGGCTCCTCAGTGGTGTATTTCATATTCACTGGGTAGCCTCGTCGTGTTGGGCTTCAGCTAAATGCTGCAATACCGGTTTGGCCACGGCCAAGAATCAGGGCGTGGACATCATGAGTGCCTTCGTATGTATTCACCGCTTCGAGGTTCATTACGTGACGGATTACGTGGTACTCGTCAGCTACGCCATTCCCGCCGTGCATATCGCGGGCAACGCGAGCGATATCCAGAGCCTTGCCACAGTTATTGCGTTTGAGTAGGGAGACTGCATCCGGCGTCGCGTCGCCGCTGTCCATCATTCGGCCCAGTTGCAATGCGGCCTGCAGGCCCAGAGTAATTTCGGTTTGCATATCGACCAGCTTTTTCTGGATCAACTGGTTGGCAGCCAAGGGCCTGCCGAACTGCTTGCGTTCTAGGGTGTAGTTACGGGCTGCATGCCAGCAGAATTCGGCTGCGCCGAGTGAACCCCAACTGATGCCAAAGCGAGCTTTGTTCAGGCAGCTGAAGGGGCCCTTCAAGCCTTCTACGTCAAGCTTGTTTTCTTCTGGTACAAACACCTCATCCATAAAGATAGAGCCGGTATCAGATGCGCGCAGCGAGAATTTGCCTTCAATCTTCGGAGTTTCCAGACCTTTGGCGCCTTCACGCTCGATAACAAAGCCGTTTACTTTGCCGTCCAGTTTGGCCCACACCACGAAAATATCTGCGATGGGTGAGTTGGTGATCCAGGTTTTGGAGCCGCTCAGCAGGTAGCCTCCGTCGACTTTTTTGGCGCGGGTTTCCATGCCAGCCGGGTCAGATCCGTGGTTGGGCTCGGTCAGGCCAAAACAACCCACCCATTCGCCGGAGGCAAGCTTAGGCAAGATACGCTTTTTCAGGGCTTCCTGAGCGAAGGCGTGAATCGGGTGAATAACCAGTGAAGATTGAACGCTCAATGCGGAGCGGTAGGCAGAATCAACACGCTCCACCTCACGGGCGATCAGTCCGTAACAGACGTGATTAAGGCCCGGGCCGCCGTACTCTTCCGGCAGGGTGGCGCCCAGCATGCCGAGATTGCCCATGTCGGTGAAGATACTCCGATCAAACTTTTCGTGACGGTTGGCCTCGACAATGCTGGGCATTAGGCGCTGATCACAAAAGCCGCGAATGTTGTCCCGGACCTGACGTTCGGTTTCATCCAGTTGTTTTTCAAGCTGCAGTAGGTCGTTCCAAGGTGCAGAAGCCATGTTCTTCTCCTCATTAAAACAGTTGTTAACTCGTTCAATCACAGTGGCAGTGTGACCTCCGTTCGGGATCAGCCGGGCCTGTCGATAGGGCGCATAGTCAGTCTAGTGGTACATTCGAGAGCCTGAGCGGCAAACTTCGCATTAATCCCAGTCTGAGTTAACGAAAGCCCACCGCAAATAAATGCCGGGTTGTCTTGTTATTTTCGCTAGTGTAGTTTCATTAAGCGAAACGCAGTTCTGTAATGGTTGAAAAAAGACTAATCAGGCTGTGTGTGAAATGCAAGCAGAGACCTCGTCTAACTATGTGGTCCTGCCAAAGGCTAGGCAAGTATCAGTACGGCAGATCGCTGGCTGTTACCTTTGACGGTATTAGCTTTTGAAATTCTTGTCTTGCCCCGAGTTAGTGGTGGTTGAGTTCATCGGCGATCAAAATGCCGCTCACTTTATATGCATGAAATTGATCCCCCGGAACTCGGGAGCAGGCGACGTTGTTGGAGGACACGACACTATGCCCAAAGCAAAAACCACTTCACCCGAACTCATGGCAGCCTCCAGTGACGGCGAACCGGCGAAGCCGGAGAAGGATCGCAAGTTCGTCGAGGCACTGTCCCGTGGTCTGGATGTGTTGCGCGCTTTTAGCCAAGGCTCTGTCATTCTTGGTAATCAGGATATTGCCCGGATTACTGGTCTGCCCAAGCCGACGATATCCCGTATGACCTACACGCTGACCAAGCTGGGGTATCTGAGTTACAACACTCAGCTGGAAAAATACCAGCTTAGCTCCGGTGTACTCGCGTTGGGTTATGCGTATGTGTCCAATCTGAAAGTTCGCCAGTTGGCCAAGCCTTACATGGATGAATTTGCTCGTCACAACAACATGTCTATTGGCCTGACTTGCCGGGATCGCCTGCACATGATCTACGTAGAAAACCGTTTGCCGCCGGAAACCTCGTTGTTGCGAATGGATATAGGTAAGAGGCTGCCATTGGCGACTACATCTGCGGGCCGGGCCTATTACTGCGCAATCTCAGACAAAGGACGAAAGGTCATTGATGACGCGATGGCGATAAAATATGGCTCAGAAGCCTGGCCCCAGAAAAAGGAAGGTTTGGATCGTGCCATGGAAGACTACAAGCAGTACGGCTTTTGTCTTTCGCTCGGTGAATGGGATCGCAATATCAATTCTGCAGGTGTTCCCGTTCATTTGCAGGACGGAACAATCATGGCGCTAACCTGCGCTGCTCCGTCTTACTTGGTGCCTGCGGAGAAGCTTCGCGACTCGATTGCACACCAGTTGGCCATGCTGGCGAGTGACATAGAATCGCTAGGCGTTTAAAGCGCCCACATAAAAAACTGCAGGATGCCCCCTGCGGTTTTTTTATGGGGGATTATAAAGGGTGGCTGAAATCCTGAGAGAACTTATATTAAGTCGTACAAAAATTTCGCTTGTTAAAACTAAATTCCATATAGAGCGAGGAAGAGATTATGTCTGAAGTCGTAACTTACAGTCGTGAAGGCAATATTGGCGTAATTACAGTGGACTACCCGCCAGTCAATGCCCTCAGCCATGCAGTGCGTTCCGGCCTGATTGCCGCGCTGGAACAGGGGCAAAAGGATTCTGATGCCAAGGCGCTTTTGTTGGTGTGTGCGGGTCGCACCTTTATAGCAGGTGCTGATATTCGCGAATTTGGTAAGCCTATGCAGGAGCCCGGGTTGGCTTCGGTGGTTGAACGGTATGAGAACAGCGGTAAACCTCTGGTTGCCGCGGTCCATGGCACCGCTCTAGGTGGTGGGCTGGAAACCGCTCTGGGTTGCCATTACCGGGTTGCGCTAAGCAGTGCCAAAGTTGGTCTGCCGGAGGTAAAGCTCGGCCTCCTGCCTGGAGCTGGCGGCACCCAGCGCCTGCCACGGTTGGCGGGGGCTCAGAAAGCGCTGGAGATGATTACAACAGGGCAGTTTGTGCCAGCCAAGGACGCATTGGGCTTTGGTATTGTGGATGCAGTTGATGAAGGCAAGGATGTGAAAGCGGCTGGCATGACCTTTGCCCAAAAAGTTGTAGATGAGGGCATGCCTGTACGCCGGGTACGGGACCTGACCGACAAGATTGCGGCAGATAAAGGCCGCGACGTGTTCGAGCAATTCCGCGCTTCACTGAAAAAAACGGCCCACGGCCAGTTTTCTCCATTCAAGTGCGTGGACGCTGTTGAGGCGGCCTTTAACCTGCCGTTCCCAGAAGGTTTAAAACGCGAGCGCGAGCTGTTTGTAGAGTGTATGAACTCGCCGCAGCGGGCAGGGCAAATTCATTCCTTCTTTGCGGAACGCGAAGCCTCCAAAGTGAAAGGGTTGTCGAAGGATACACCGGTACGTGACGTAAACAGCGTTGGTATTATTGGCGCAGGCACCATGGGTGGTGGCATCGCCATGAACTTTGCCAATGTTGGTATCCCCGTCACCATCGTAGAAATGAAACAGGAAGCTCTGGACAAGGGTCTGGGGATTATCCGTAAGAACTACGAGAACTCTGCCAAAAAAGGACGTATCACCCAGAAGCAGATGGACGACCGGATGGCGCTGATCACCGGAAGCTTGGACTATGATGATTTCAAAGACGTGGATTTGGTGATCGAGGCCGTGTTTGAAAACATGGCGGTCAAGAAAGAGATTTTCGCGAAGCTAGACAGCATCTGTAAGCCCGGAGCCATTCTGGCCTCCAACACGTCCACTCTGGATATTGACGAAATTGCCTCTACTACTCAGCGCCCGGAAGACGTTGTAGGTATGCACTTCTTCAGCCCTGCCAACGTGATGAGGCTGCTGGAGAATGTTCGCGGTAGCAAGACCTCAGATGAGGTGAAGGCGACAGTGATGGCCGTGGCTAAGAAGATCAAGAAGGTAGGCGTGTTGGTAGGTAATTGCCACGGTTTTGTGGGCAACCGTATGCTGCACAAGCGTGGCATTGAAGCCATGGCGCTGGTTGACGAAGGGGCTAAACCGCAGCAGGTCGACAAGGTGCTAACGGATCTCGGTTACCCCATGGGCCAGTTTGCCATGTCGGACCTCGCCGGTATTGATGTGGGCTACCGCATTAGTGAAGAGCTGCGTAATGCTGGCGAGAATGTTCCACCCAGCTGGATGGATAAGCTTGCTGAACAAGGTCGTCTGGGCCAGAAGACCATGGCGGGTGTTTATAAGTACGAAGAGGGCAGTCGTAATCCGATTCCCGATCCTGAAGTGGAGCGGATTATTGAGGATTTCCGTAAGGAACAGGGCATCGCTTCCCGTGAGATTACGGATCAGGAAATTCTTGAGCGTTGTATGTATGTGATGGTGAATGAGGCAGCGAAGATTCTGGAGGAGGGAATTGCTGATCGGGCTCTGGATATCGATGTGGTCTGGATTTATGGCTATGGCTTCCCGGCTTATCGCGGTGGGCCTATGTTCTGGGCGGACCAGATTGGTTTGGATGTGATTCTGGCTGCGGTGGAGAAGTATCACGCGTCGGTTGGCGGGGAGCAGTGGAAGCCTGCTTCGTTGCTGAAGCAGTTGGTTGCTGATGGTCGGAAGTTAGGCGACTTGTAAGGTCGTTATTTGGTCACCGGTGCCAAAAAGCCGAGATATGACAGAGCCAAAAAAACGCCCCGGTATATTCCGGGGCGTATGATTACTAGCTTAGCAGTACGATTTAGAAGTTGTACTGGGCTGCGAACATGACGCGACTGGCGTCTTCGCTAGCGCCACTTTGCTTTTCATTCTCAAAATAGCCGTACTCAACACCCATCATGACATTCTGAACTGGGGTCCACATGTAGTTGACGAAGAGGTTTTGGTTGGCTTCTGTATCGCTAGCAGCCAGATTCTCGTCATCCAGAGTGGTCATACCGTAAGCAACGTTAATGCTGCTGCCACCGCCGAGTTTGATGGAGGTACCAAGAGTTCCGCCCATGCCTGAATTATTTTCCAGACTTGTGCCCTGCACAACCGCATCGGAACCACCGGAAAGGTAAAGATAGTTGGTCGCACCGTCAACGTAGTTTAAAGCACCACGAATGCTGAACATGTCCGATATTGCGAAGCTGGCTGCGCCAAACACGCCGAAGCCGAGGGTTGAATCGTCATTCGTGCCGTCGTCGTAAGAGTTTTGCTTAACCACTGCACCTGCGGAGAAGCCCATGCCGCCGGAGCTATTCTCAAACCGGGCAGTGAACGCCGGAGTGCTGTCGAGTGCGGCGGGGGAGTTGACACTGGATTGCGGATCTTCCACTGAGAAAGACATCGCCCCTGTCGTGTAACGGAGCTGTGCCGTACGTGCCTGATAACCAGCGTTGCCTACTACACCGTTGAAATCTAACGTCGGGGTGCTGCCAACAAAGGAATTGTAGTTTGACCAGGTCTGACCGGCTAGAACGCCCTTGTATGAGCCATAACCATGACGCAGGCGGAAGTTACCGGGTGCGAAATCGCCTTCAATATTAAACTTAACGCCGTTTGCGTTGGTGGCTTTTACACCAATCCGGCTTTGAGCAGCTGAGGCTCCAAAATGCCCGCCAATGTCACTGCCAGTTATGCCGTTAGGGTTAGCGGATTGAACGTTGTTGGCGAGATTTTCATCAATATCATAACTCATGCTCAGCCGAGCGTAGCCATAAACACTTGCATCTACATCGCCTGCTTTGAAGTCAAAAGCGTGTGCCTGGCTAGCCATACCCAAAACTGCCACAGTCGCGGTCGCACGAATGGCCATTCTCAATTTGTTGCTTTGCATTATTCTTGTCTCCACACATTAGATAATTATTTTTGTAGGACTCGCAGTCAAGATAGTTACCAATTCATGACAATTCAAATAAATTTTTCTATTAGTTAGACGAATGTCTATGAGGTCTTTTTTCTTTTCTATACAGGTGCCTGCGCACCTGTGGGGGTTAGATAGCCGCCAGTGCACGCCAGCTCCGCGCTGGCGGCTTGGTGCGTTTTATTTTTGGGGAGGGTACACCTCAATAGATTCGGGCTTGGTTGGCATACAAAACATTACCAATAAGATGATGAAACCAAGAATAGGTATAAAGAGGAGCAGTTGCCACCAGCCAGAGCGGCCCATGTCGTGGAGGCGGCGGGCACCATAGGAAAGACTGGGAACAAGCATTACCAACGAAAACACTGTAGATAGTATGGCTGGGAATCCGATGACCACTTCAAGGATGGTCAGGCCGATGATGATCAAAAAGTAGATCAGCATGAACATCCAGAATTGCGTGCGTGTTGCACGACCACTGAAGTTGGCGAAATTGCTGAATGCTGCCGTGAAATGTTCCATATTTTATCCTTAATCTAAAGGTGCATTGCATCAAGTAGCTTGCCTGCTACATGGGGTTTGCAGGTCGCACGGTTTGTTGAAGCGATAATGTTATAGCTTTGATGTTTAAGAAAATAGGGGCTTTCTCCTTTTGCGCAAAGTGCAGGCAATGAGGACTGGTTTCGCTTTGTACCTGCGGAAAATTGTGCTGATTTCCCCAGGGCCGAGTTGAATATTGCGGGAGACCGGAATCAACTGATAGGCGTGCCCGAACGCACGCTGTTCGCGGATCCATTGGTGCACACACTCACGCAATAAGTAAAAATAAGCCAGCCTGTCATAATAGACAGGCTGGCTTATTTTTATGCAGTGTTGAAAAGTCAGAGATTGATGTCTCGGAGTTACCGGGAAATCGTTTTGCTCACAGAGGTTGACCAGTCACTTTCAAGGCCATTGGTATCTATGGTTTTGATTGCGAAGTACCAGGTGCCTTCCGTAAGGCCCGTAATCTGGTATTCCATTGCTTGGCCATCTTCAACCACTTTTTCGTTGGCTCTGTCTTCAACGTTCTGCTCTTGGCCGTACTTGACAATATACTTCTCAATTTCACCCATTGTCAGCGACACGCCATTTACTCGGGTTCCAGGTGCGGTCCAGCTCATTGTCGCAGAGCCAGTTACCACCACCGGTGGGGTTTCAGGCTCAGGAGTGGGCAGAGGTGTTGGCTCGGGAGTAGGCTCTGGCTCTGGAGTGGGTGCAGGTGTTGGCTCGGGCGTGGGCTCAGGCTCTGGAGTAGGTAGAGGTGTTGGCTCAGGCGTAGGCGCTGGTTCCGGAGTTGGCTGAGGTGCAGGTGTATTTCCGGTTGATATCAGAGTTTCCTCAAGGCCAGCCACCGCTGCGGTGATAACCCCACTGTGAACACCTGCAGTTCTCAGGTAGTCCTGTAAATAATCCGCTTGAAGCATACCTGCAAGCGTTAACAGCTCAACACTCAGGCCCAGATTGTTTCCCGCTTCAAGGGGCAAGTCACCATTGGGGTCAGCGGTTTCTCGGGCAGCGTTAAGCACATCGCCTAACGTGTTCCACTCTTGACCATCTGCAAGACTCAGAAAGGCAATATTCAATAGGGCCGTTTTCAAGTCCGACGCTTGAACGTTGTTCAAGTCGGGTGCTGCCAGATCGATGGGCTTTCTCCAAAGCGCGCCAGCGTCGAGGCCGTAACGGTCTTCCTGAAACCGGAGCAGCTCTGCAAACTTGGAAAAGCTGCGGCTCGTAGACTTAATGAACTTTTCAAATACTAGGGTTACCAGCGGTGTTAAAACCACGCTTTGGCTTGCATCAGCCGTATTCACGAGGGACTTAAGTTCCAAGTTGTTTCCCGGCCAAAACCACTCGCCAAAACCCACACTGACACCAGAGGGTGTATTACATGCTGGTTTGGCGTCGCAACGCATTAGGGTTTGCGTATCGGATTTTAGAACCACTTTTAACGGCTGAGAGGTATAAACCTCAGGCACTGAGATACGGAATGCGCCATTCTGGGTGGTTCTAGTGGTTTCGCCTATCTGCTCCCATCCATCATCTGTCCTGAAATCAGGCTTGAGGTACCAAATAGAGATCAGCCCTCCGTCAATTGCACCCTTCACCGCAAACCCCTCTACCCAAAAATTTCGATCCGTTGTTTCGACAGGGGGGAGATTAGTATCGGGTGCGCTGGAGTCTGGCGTGTTCGCCGATGTATCGGGAGCTTCAGCTGTAGAGGATGACGAGCCACCGCCGCCACAGGCTGTCAGTAGCGCGCTTAGCGCGATGGCAAGGTAGCTTAGCCGTGTGTTGGTTGGGAAGG
Organism: Marinobacter salexigens; assembly: GCF_018860765.1. Classification (GTDB taxonomy): domain Bacteria; phylum Pseudomonadota; class Gammaproteobacteria; order Pseudomonadales; family Oleiphilaceae; genus Marinobacter; species Marinobacter salexigens_A. The sequence continues at coordinate 207,286 of NZ_JAHKPV010000001.1, read as the reverse complement.
GCATTATGCATCTCCGGAAAAAGTGGACAATGCAATCCTATCCGGCCAAGGTGTTAAATGGTGTAAAATATGGCGCTGTTTGGTTACTAAATGAGTCAATTTACCGTCGCTCGCGATGTATCAATGCGTTCGGCTACCGCGCTATGTCCTCTCAGGACTCAGCGCTAAGGCCGGGCCAGCGGTACCTGTTAGCCAAGCGCTCAAACTGAAATGCTCGCAAAACGTCAGACGTCAATTGCCAAGGCGCTCTTTCGTTCTTGAATTTCATAGTGTTTCCGTACACAAAAAGGCGATTTAGCGTACGTTGAGATAAAGAAATTTACAATTGAACTGAGGCGCTAGAATACTATTTTTTTATAAAGCGCCCAGCAGGTCTCTTTTTACCGATAGCTACCTGACTCGTTGTTGACCGTTCTGTCTGTATTACCGAATAGCCGCTATAATTCTTCTGCCTCGATCATTTGATCCGGCAGTGTAGTTCTAAGGGAGAGATGCGTTTGCTGTCGGGTGGTTGCCGTTTGACAAGTCGGTGCTTGGTCCTTGTGTGGTTGCTGCTGGCGACGGTCTCGGGCTGGAGCGCAGACCGTGTGCTGGCGCTGGACGAACGCATGGCTCAGCCATTGGACGGATTTATCTCCTTGCTGCGAGACACCAGTGGTGAGCTGACGTTCGAAGAGGTGCGCAGCGGAATCAAGCCTTTCGGCCCAGTCACGTCAGGTGATCTCCATCAGGGCTACACACCTGACGTGTTTTGGATGCGGATTGAAGTGGAATCCCATTCGAGCCAGCGTTTGGACCGAATCCTTGAGTTTACCTATGCCTATTTGGATGACATTCAGCTTTATCGGGTGAGCGCCAATGGCGCGGTTGAGCATATGCAGTCTGGGCGCAACCTAGCGCCGATGGATCGCGTGGTGGCCCATCGCAAGCCGGTATTCCCGATTTCGTTTGAGCCCGGAGAGCGGGCGACGCTGTACCTGCGGGTGAGTACCCATGCCAGCATGACGCTGAATGCTCGGCTGGCGCCGATCTTTGAGTTCTACGAGGACAGTGATCAGGAGTACGTATGGTTGGCTTTGTACTTCGGCATGCTGGTGGCGCTAGGAACCTATAATTTCCTGCTGTTTCTCGGAACCGGTCAGCGTTCTTTTCTGCTGTATTCGCTGTTTGTGCTCAGTTTTGGTATTGCCGCCTCTAGCATGAACGATCTGGGACCTTTGCTGCTTTGGCCAGGGCTGGTTGGTGAATGGGGAAACCGCATTCTGCCAACTGGGTACACCTTGGCTGCCACTCTGGCGGTGATGTTTGCCCGCAGCTTTCTGAATATGCGTCGGATTGCTCCACGCTGGGACCAAGCACTATTGATCATGGCGATCTGTTGGTGGTGCGGGACTCTGACGACATTAGTGGTTCCAGTACAGGGCGCCCTCAAAATAATGTCGGCGATGGGTGTGTTGACTACCGTATTTCTCATCATCAGTGGGATTAGCGCCGCACGCTATCGTATTCCTGCTGCCCGAATATATTTGGTGGCTTGGTTACTGCTATTGGTAGGAGCTGCACTACTGTCGGTCCGTAATCTGGGCTGGATACCATCCAACTTTTTCACCGTTTACGGCCTTCAAATCGGTTCCGCAATTGAAATGGTTTTGTTGTCCTTTGGTTTGGCGGCTCGATTTAACGAACTCAAACGTCAAAAGGAAGAGGCCCAGCGCCAGCTTGTGGTGTCGCTACAACTGCAGGAGCGCGAACTGGAAAACCGGGTTGTTCAGCGAACCTCAGAGTTGGAGGTTGCCAAGGCCGAACTGGAACTTCAGGTAGTGAAAGATCCACTCACCGGGCTCTACAACCGTTATGGTCTAATGACTCATCTGGAAGAATTCACACAGAGAGCGCAGCGCCGAGATGAGCTTCTAGCAGTGATCTTGGTCGATTTAGACGGCTTTAAACAAGTGAATGACCTATACGGCCATGAGGCCGGAGATCTATTGCTTCAAACCATAGCGCGTCGCCTGCAGAAGGAAGCCCGGGGCAGTGACCGTGTAGCCCGGATGGGAGGCGATGAATTTGTAGTGGTCACCGAGAACGTCGCCTCCGAAGCTAGTGCGCTGGAAATCGGCCGCCGGTTGCGCGAAGCGATTACCCAACCGGTGACTCTGCCGTCGGGAGAGGTGGTAAGCGTTGGTGCCAGCGTGGGAATTCGAATTGGTTGGGGAGGCGAGCTGACAAGTCGTGAGCTGATACGAGGTGCGGATGAAGCAATGTATCAGGTCAAAAAGGCGCGCAAGAATGATGTTTGCTTATTTACTTAGGGCCATGAACCGCTGACCGCCGCGGTCAGCGGGCTCTTTCAGCAGGATGAAGTGTTCGTTCAGCCGGGTCATTAGGGGGGGGATCTGGCAAGCTCTCAGTCACTAAGAGTGTAAACGTCCGGCAAACCCATCTTGAGCCTGGCTCCAAAGCCGTCAGGATAGTGTCCACTTATTCTTTAGTGGACACCTACTATGAGTAACTTAAGCGTAACCAAACCTACCGGCCGCGTCGTCGGCACGTCCCGGAATTCAAAGCCAGGCTGGTGGCCGAGTGTCAAAAGCCCGGAGCGTCCGTTTCTCGCATTGCTCTGGATAATGGTCTGAGTGCCAACATGCTCCGACGGTGGATCAATGAGGCACGACGCGCCGGCAATGGGTCATCAACAGCGCCCGTGTGCGTGCCGGTCAGGGTTCCTGCAGCAACGCCTCCAGTTGTGGAAAAGCATCGCGCCATCCGCATCGAGATTCCCCGCGCCGGTGGCCCGATTGTGGTGGAATGGCCGGCCGAGCAATCTGATCAGTGCGCGGCCTTTCTGCGCGAACTGTTGCCACGATCCACATTGACGAAATCTGGTTGGCCACAGAACCTTTGGATATGCATGCTGGGTCAGACACGGCGCAGTGGACAGCCTGATTAAAATGTTTGATCAAATCATCGCCAATAATCAGCATCATGGTAGTGACGGGCAAGCGGTGTTGGTGGCTGCTGACCATCACCACAAATTCTAGGCGCGCAGCATGAAACAGTAGATTCTTGCCTTCGCTAAAGACCACCCGAATCTGTTCTCGGGTGTAACTTGGGAAACTGGCCGTTGAGTCCATGGCACCTGCAGAGCCATAATTTTCTAACATTAATCTATACGGGTAGTCTGGAACATCTAGAATCACGGATAGACATCAAATGGGTTCATCAGGCAATTCAAACTCAGATAAGATGAACCCATTTATAAATATTTAAGCAGATCTACTTAACGGATTGGTGAGAGGTGTTGCTTATATAGTCTCCATTTAGAAGAGCGCCAGCATCAGGCGCGAACTCCTTCAGACCAAGAGAGCGCAACATGAAGTATGTAGTGCAACTGGCAGCAGTGACTGTTGGCAGATTCAGCTCACGTTCAATTGTGCTAATTGATGTGAGGGAGGGCATTTGAACGCAAGCAGACGCTACTATCGCATCTACGTTAGCTAAATTCAGCTTTTTTGCTAGTTCAGCCGGTGCATTCGGGTCGCGGCGGCCGACTTCTATATTATCAGGGATTTCTAACGCTATTGCGTCAACGACCTCTATCCCTTCGTTCTCTATATAATCAACAACAACCTTAGTCAACGGTTTCATGTAAGGAGTGATAATTGCAACTTTTTTAGCCTTGATTAAATTCAACCCATTGATTAAAGAGCCGGCACTCGTAATCACAGGGGCTTCAGCTCCATTTTCTCTTGTACGCCTTAACAAGCGCTCTTCGGATACTCTATGGTAGCCTTTTCCCATGCTCATAATAGCGACAAGACAGGCATAGCCCAATACATCAACGTGGGCATCCGAAAGCTCAAGCGCACAGCGATCTGAGTCTGAGTCCATTCGCGCAAGTTCTTCGGTATTGACTTGCTTCATACGCATGCGACTGGAATGGAAGCTGAACCGCTCCGGTGCCAAAGCTTCGCGGGCACGCAGCATTGCAGATACTTCTGATTCCATAGTTGTGTTGGAGCTTGGAACAATTTGTCCGATTCGATAGTTGCGCATTATTTATCCCCTATTAATTGAAGTTAGACTTTATGATCGAAGATGCTCATGATCCAGCGTGCAATGCCGAAGAGTTCTGCATCACGATGTTTATAGCCAATTATTTGAATTCCGAGCGGCATTCCATCGACCTCAAGTAAAGGAAGGCTGATCGCTGGAGCACCTAGGATTGAGGATGTAACCGCGAAAATGGGATCTCCAGTGTATTCTAGGCCCTTCGGCGCTGCACCTGTTGCCGAAAGAGTGATTAGTGCGGTAACACTATCTTTCAGGCGTTCATGCTGGCTCCGTATTTTTTCACGTTGTTGTAAAAGGTTGCGGTAGGTTTCATTCTCAATGCTTTTCCAACGTTCTAGGCGTTGTGCTATATTGCTACTAATAGCATTCGGCCCACGCCGTTGATAACTGGATAGAGGCCAACGAAACTCATATCCACATATATCGTTTGTAATATCCAAAGCAGGCTCTACTGAGGACTCAAAAGATTCGACATTAATATCGCAAAAGCGGTCAGTTATATTTACGCCCTTCTCTTCTATGCGCTTAACCAATCTTTCAAATAACTCCCTTACTTCGGGGCTGCATTTCTGCCAGCCAGCAGTTTCAATCCGAGCAAGCGCCTTTGGCTTTGTGCTCATCATGGGTTCATCGATACCGTAAAGCCCAGGGTGGCCAGGGTCTCCACCCGCAAAACGCGCAGCTTCAAATGACGCTATCCACGCATCTGTCAGAGATCCGGCATGCATGCCGAGAACCGACTGGCTGAGGTTAGAGTGGGCGCCGGAGCTATTGATCGCCCCAAAAGTTGGCTTGAAGCCAAAGTTGCCATTAAAGCTTGATGGACGAATCAATGAGCCGACAACTTGAGTGCCAATTGCCACGGGGACCATACCTGCTCCAACGGCAGCCCCTGAGCCACTAGATGACCCCCCTGGAGTCCGGGTTATATCTAAAGGGTTGCGCGTTGGCCCAGGGCTATAAAAACCGAACTCAGCAGTGACCGTTTTCCCGAGTATAATAGCGCCAGCTTCGCGTAAGCCTTGAACCACCGCGGCATCTCGATCGGTGCATTTTCCCTTAAATAAAGGACTACCGACTTCGGTTGGCAGATCTTCAGTCTCAAAAAGGTCTTTAACTCCTATGGGCATGCCGTCTACGAGTGAAAGCGGCTTTCCTGCTGCATACCTCATTGTTGATGCGTCAGCATCCGCTCGTGCACGGACTAAGTTCATTGAAACAAATGCCTGTACCTCTGCCTCGCGCTTGATTATGGTATTTATACAGCGCTCAAGGTACGCGCGGGGACTATCACTCCCTTCCAAAAACCTCGGGACGTGGTCGTAAAAGGTCAACATTTTATTTTCATTATTACGATTACTTTTGTTTTTCGTCAGTTCAGTATCCATTGAGAGCTCTCCTAGGATTCAAACCTATTTTTCGCGTTACTGGGCAAAAAATACAAAGCGTATAAGCGTATGATACGTTGAGATTTTATGGGTTTTGAGTATTAATGCACTGGATTTATTTGGCGCTATGATATTTCCTTTTTTTGCGTTGCAATGCCAATTTTAATATATGTTTTCGAATTTATACTTGCTGATATTTTACATCATCGAAGGAAGCCATAACGCAAGACTTGGAAACAGGGCCAGTATAATGATAGCAATAATTTGTAGAACAACGAATGGCATTGCTCCACGAATAATGTCATTGAGAGATACGGACGGTGCAATTCCTTTGATGACGTACAAGTTAAGTCCTACAGGTGGAGTTATAGCAGCTACTTCACAGCTAATGATTATAATGACTCCAAACCATATTGGGTCATACCCAAGAGATATCATGAGTGGTAGCAATATAGGTGTTGTTATTACTATAACTGATACTATATCAAGTACCATTCCGATAATGAGTAGAAAACATACTACTAAAATCAGAGTAGCCCAAGCAGGAAGAGAGAGCTCCGTCACTAAAATCACTAGTTGCTGAGGGATCATTAAACGAGTCAGTAGGTATCCAAATAGCAAGGCCGCAATCAATATGAGCATGATCATACCGCTGGTTACGGCTGTTGATCTGAATATTTCAAAAACCTTAGCAAAACTAAGTTCACGGTAAAAAATACCCGCAATAAAGAATGCACCGACGGCACCTAAACCTGCAGCTTCCGTAGGTGTCGTGATCCCGAAGTAAATGGTGCCCAGAACAATAAGTATCAGTAATACAGCTGACCAAATATCAGCAATGGCTCGGAAACGTTGAGACCAAAGAACGTCTCTGCTAACTCGGGGTGCGGCGTTTGGATTTATATTGCTTATAACGGATACATAAAGAACCATAAGTCCAGTAATTAATATTGCAGGTATTACGGCCGCAGTGAACAGTCTTCCAATCGATTGACCCGCTACCTCACCATATAGTACAAAGCCAATGCTGGGGGGGATTAACAGTGCTAGCGCTCCTGCCGCCGCAACTGTTCCAGAGGCAAGAGTTGGCGCATAGCCGCGTTTAAGCATCTCTGGTATTGCAAATCGTCCAATTGTCGCCGCACCAGCCACACTAACCCCACTCATTGCGCCAAATACCGCCGAACTGCCCACACTGGCAACAGCGAGGTTGCCCGGTAGGCGGTTGAGCCATAGTATGAATGCGTTAAATAGCTTTCCCCCAATACTAGTTCGAGCTATAACTTCCCCCATTAAAATAAATAGAGGAATTGATATTAGTGAGTATGAAGAAAGTCCACGATACAGAATGTCAGGTATGCCCCCTAATGCAGATATACCTCCATAGATAAAAATGCCTAGCATGCTTGCAACACCCAGAGAGGCAAAAATTGGTGTTCCTGCCACCATTAGGATCGCAAAGGAAATAACAACTAAATAAAAAATAAAAACAGGTTCCATATCACACCTCCTCGCCGGATTTGGTGGTAAGGCGTGCAATGGTAACTGTTGCTAATAAAAAACCACCAATTGGCATCGCGGCGTACGGTATCCACAAAGGCATTTCTAGTAAAGAGGTCGATCGGTATGATTTTTCGAAGCTCTCTATAACCTTATCGGTGCCTGCGAAAATCAACATTGTACAAAATGTTAATACAGCTAGTTCAGAAACTATACGAGCGGAAGATCCCCAGAAGCCAGGCAGTTTAAGGATGAAAAAATCAACGCTTACATGTCTATCTATTTTATGAATCCAACCGACGGCCCCCCATGTACAAGCAATTAGAAAGTATATGCTTATTTCTAGAGCGTAGATGCTAGGACTATTAAAGACATACCGAGAAGTTACAGAGTATGCTGTTATTATCATTAATATTAGCAATGATAGTTCAGAGGCAAATATTCCAGAATTACTAAGAAGGTTCGAAATTTTTGTGATATGATTTGTTTTTTTCTTCATAGTGTGACCATGAGCTAGACTAGTTAATTAGAAGTCGCCCCTGAGGGCGACTGTAGTGCAGCTTAGTGGCTTTTGGTTTTTTCGATGATATCGAAGTATTCTTCGCTTCTGTTCACTTTGCTTGACCATTCATCCACCGCAGGTGCTGTAAGTTCTTTCATCTTTGAGACTTCGGCGGGTGCAATTTTATTAACTTTAAGTCCATGAGATTTGTAAGTCGAGATAGCCTCATCTATGAATGAATCGACGCGAGCATATTGGTCATTGTCTCGGTTTTTTGCTGCACGGACAATGATCGCTTGAAGATCAGAAGGCAAACTCTCCCACTTTTCTTTATTTATGGCTAAAAGAGAAATGTCGATACTAAAAGTAGATAAGGAAACATAGTCAACAACTTCATAAAGGTTGCGGCCAATTCCTGTTAGGAGTGGGCGAACCGTTGCATCAATGACGCCGCGATCAAATGCTAAATATAGTTCGGAGGAAGACAGGCTGCCTGGAGCACCTCCAAGCAATTGGAATGCGCGAGCATCCCCAGATCCCGATGTTGCCCAAAGCTGTCCCTTAATGTCGTCGGCTTTTATGATTGGCTTTTTCTTGCTATAAAATTCGTAAGGATCCCAAGGGCCGACTCCAAGGATGACGGTGTTATGTTTTTCGCTTAGCTCCTGTCGAATGCCTAAGTCAAGTATCCCAGCATCAATCGAACGCCTGAGGTGAGCAGTGTCGTCATATAAAAATGGAAGTGTGAAAATATTAAGTGCTGGGACAGAGCCGCTCGGATAAACACCGGTCATATTAACGATATCGACATCACCACGTGAAACTGCAGACAACTCGCCGAAGCCATCGTAAAGCTGGCCTGAATGGAAGTAATTTATTTTTATTCGCCCATTACTTTCTGTTTCTACTTCATTGATGAACTGTTCGATAGGCTTGGAAACGTACTCGTAAGCAGGTGGGAGGTATGTCGAAAATGTAAGTTCGTGAGTTTTTTGAGCCAGTGCGCTATTGCTTGCTGTTAAGCTCGCAAAGAGACAGGTTGCTGCACAAATAACGTTAACTTTAATTTTTTTCATGTTTTTCCCTTTCTTGTTGACAGCTATTGTTTTCATTTTTTTTAAAAACTCAGGACTACTCTAGAAAGTCTTAAGGCTAAAGCTATGGAAAAAAATAACTTGCGTCCAATACGTTTTTTTATTACCTTCTATACCTAAAAGGTATGGATGGCTGCGTGTTGCCTTGTGACTGGACCTAGGGGGAAGTGGTTCATTAGGGGTGTCGCGACGCTAGGCGTGGTCTCTAAAGATGGTCTGGAAACTTAAAATCTAATACGCAATGGTTTGAACTATACTTTAGGGGAAATCTGTGGAGCTAAGGCACCTACGTTATTTTGTAATGCTTGCGGATGAGCTTAATTTTACTCGTGCGGCTCAACGTCTTTGTATCTCACAGCCTCCGTTAAGTCGGCAGATTCGTGCGCTGGAGGAAAACGTCGGTGTTCCTCTATTTATCCGGAATAATAAAAAGGTGGAGTTGACATCGGCAGGTAAGGAGTTTCTGACCGATGCACGCGCCATTTTGAGCCTCGCTCAAACTGCACTTGAGCGAGCTCGTAACTCCGGGATAGAGGCTGGGCAGGTAGACATTGGTTTATCCGGCTCACATTTGCAATCACCCTTGACCTCGATATTCGCGAACTACATGAAAAAAAATCCAAACGTATCGCTGTCAATGCACCAACTCCAGCCTTCAACTCAAATTGATGAACTCAGGAGTGGTCGCATTGACCTCAGCCTTTCAAGGACACCGGTAAACGACGACGATCTTAAAAGCACATTCCTGTGGCACGATATTTTGTTTGCCGCATTTCCAAGTGGGCATCCCATGGGTGGACGGGATAGCGTTTATTTAAACGACCTAAAGAACGAAAAGTTCGTCATGTTGCGCTTGGATTCTTCGGCTTATTCGCAACACATATACGATTGTTGTGTTCAGTCTGGTTTTACGCCTAAGGTCGTTCAGTGGGTTAACGAAATACCAGCGATCATTAGTCTGATTTCAGCTGGGCTAGGTGTAGGGTTAATTCCGCGCTCCTTGTGCCATACGACTACGGTCTTGTTAGATTTGGTGGCGTTAACAGGGGATGTGCCGAAATCATCGGTTTATGTTGTGCAACAGAAAAACAAAACGACTTCAGTGATAGAAGGTCTCGTTCATATGCTACGAAATTCAAGTTGAGTTTTCCCGTCTTTTGATTGCGCGCAAAGCGCCAAATGGTTTCAAAGCTTGTGCTCGCTCGTCGGCGAGTGTGGGTTTTTTCTTTGTAGGGGCATGGGTTTCGAGTAAGATAGCGGGTTGGCACGTAGTGGCCAACTAATCCCGGACAATATTTGAAGGTTTACCTCAGTTGCCATTGGTGAAATGCCACCGCTGGGCGCATGAGGCTGTTGGCGGTAATGCTTAAACCGGCGTAAATCACCACTCTCTGCGAGTATAATCATCGCCACGATAGGCCCGATGCCGGGAATGCTTCGCAGGTGGTGGTAGTCCTCTCGTTCGCTCAAAAACTGATCAGCTTTACCTTCAAGCTCGGTTCGCTGTAGGGTAAGATCGTAAAAGCGTTGTACTTGCAGCTTAAACGTTTCTACTGCGACGCTATTGGCATCCACTGGGATGCCTATGCTGTTGGAGGCAGCATCATACAGCCCGGTCAGCAGACGCGTTTTGGAGACCTTCCGACCTACAACCTCCCAGGCACGTTTGATGAACGTTTCTAGCTTGTAACGAGTGACTGATGCCGGTGTTGGATATTTCAGCATAAACCTGCAAAACCACTCTGATCGAGTTGAGTTGAAAAATCGTTCTATATCTGGGAAGTACAGGCTGACATAGTGATTAAACAGGCTATTCATAATACGGGTTCGAGCCATGGAGATTTGATGGTAGGTGTTTGACAACTCTTGAACATCCACCACACCTGACCTGAGCGGGTCATGAAATGGCTCCATGATGTTCTGTTCCATCAGATACAAAATGACTCGTGCATCTTTACGGTCATTTTTGTCCCAAGTCTGGTAATGCATTTCCCGCGCTCGATTGCTTACCAGTGACGAGACTAAAAAACACTGACAACCTGCCTCCGCTAGCCAATACGCAATGTTGCGATGATAATCCGCTGTTGGTTCGAAGCCGACTTTGACTTGGTCAGGACCAACACCGGTCCGAGCGAGTAATTGCTGATATCCTTCGTGCGAGTTGGCGACTTTGGTGTAAAACCGCTTTCCGCTGGGCATCAAAACGACAGCGTCATGGGATTTTTTAGCGATGTCCAAAGCCACAATCACGGTATCACTGTGTGTCTTATTTTGATCAGTCATTGTCGGACCTCATTTGCTGCTTGGTGGTAGCTAAATGAACCGAGAAATGACATGGATTTCCAGTCTTCTAGGCTAGTTATTTGTAACTGCGACTCGAAGTCAAAGGGGCTTCTTCCGCAGGTGCTATGGCCCAGAATACATCAGTGCTACCTTGGCCGCGTGGGCTAAGAGGCACGATATTACACTGGTCTTTATCCAGCCCGGCAACCCACAGCAGAATGCGTACATCGAGCGTTACAACCGCACCGTGCGTTATGACTGGCTGGCCCAATACCTGTTCCACTCAGTTGAAGAGGTTCAGGAATATGCAACACAGTGGCTATGGACCTACAATAATGAACGGCCCAACATGGCTCTCGGAGGCATTACCCCACAACAGAAATTGGCCATGGTGGCCTGAACTCTACTTTTGATGCCCTCTTATAATAGGGGGATTACCATTCCACTTCCCAAAGAACTTGGGCCATTGGAGCGCTTGAAAGGCTCGGTGAAACGCTATGATTAGCCTTTTAAGTCGGTCTGGGATGGATTAGAAGAAGGAACCTCGGCCGATATCCTGAAAGGCCTGAACCATTCCGGAGAGGAGTAAGTTTGGGAGTATTTTTTAGACGTTCTGACGACTGAGAGGTAGTGGCAAAACTGCTTCTATAGCATCTCAGGCACTTTTATGTACAACTTGTGAGAGCTGATGATAGATTTTTGTGCAAAAACGCCCTCACCGTAAGTTCTGTGCATGCGACCTTTAGACGTCTCGCAGAAGGAGGGCAAATATACTCCCGTTCCGTTTCGAAAATACCATTCTCCCGATAGGCGACATTCCCGAGCTCCACGATGATCTCCAAAGCGCCAGGAAAAAGTACCGCCTCCAGCGACAAGAAGTGTCATTGCATTACTGTTGGTATTGGTTGGACGGGGTGCTTGCTAACCATCCGAATAACTTGTGTTATTTTAATTGTTGGGGAAAGGCTATATAACTCGCTGAGTCAGCACTTCTTGTGCCCAAAGGGCTGATGTCCCGTTTCAGGGCAGGGATCATAATTCCAGAGAAAGCAAATAGCTGTTTAACATTTTGGACACAGCCAAGGCCCCGCTTGGGCACAGCCAAATAAAAAAGGCCCTACGCTTTCACGTAAGACCTTGAAAAATATGGCGCGCCCGACAGGATTCGAACCTGTGACCACCGCCTTCGGAGGGCGGTACTCTATCCAGCTGAGCTACGGGCGCATTCGAATGAGACGACTGAGCGTCAATTTCGAGTGCGCAATCTTACGTGTGCAAGCCTACGCTGTCCAGCCCCGGCGCGCTGGTCGGGGCAGCCTTTCGTCACGGAAATAGCGGGGCCGGGGTAATACTTGCCAGTGCGCCCTCATTGCTGAAAGACACTTCACCATCCTGAATAGTCACCTGAAAACTCATGTTGCGCTCAGCCAGTTTGGCAAGGGTTTCTGTGGATTCACTCGGCAATTCAACAATTCGCAGGTTACCGAAGCGGCTCAGTTTGCTCTGATTTTTCTCCAGCCATATGGGCACAGCACGTGAACCATAAGCGTACAGAATAACCTGACGCGCGCGGTTGCAGGCTTTGCGCAGGCGGTTTTCGTCGGGCAGGCCCAGTTCAATCCACAGTTCAATCTCGTCACTTAGGCTTTTTTTCCAAAGCTCCGGCTCGTCGTCTGTGCTTAGGCCCTTGGTGAACTCCAGATCTTCATGTGCATTTAGGGCGAACGCCAGTAGGCGAATCATCATGCGCTCGTCATTCTCTGACGGGTGTTGAGCTATGGTGAGCTGATGATCTGCATAATAGTGCCTGTCCATGTCGGCAATATTGAGCGTGGCTTTTAAGATGGTTGCTTTGAGCGCCATGGCCGTCCTGCATTGGTATCAAGGTATTGGTATGCGCTAGTGTAAAGCAATTCTTCAGAGGGTGAGCAGGGCGATATGTCGATGTTGCGCGGTTTTCTGATATTGGTTCTTTTTTTTCTGATTGGCGAAGCCCTGAGGCTGGTGTTTTTGATACCAGTTAGCGGTGGGGTGCTGGGCATGATTCTGATGACATTAACGCTAATGCTGCGGGGGAAAGTGAGCGATGCGCTGGCGTCGGCCAGCCAAGCGCTCATTTCCGTTCTAGTGTTGCTGATCATGCCCGGTGTCGTTGGGGTGTTCTTTATGGCTTCGCAGTTTTCGGGGCAATGGCTGGCGGTTTCAGCAGCCTTGTTGCTGGGCACCTTTCTTAGTGTTTTAACGACCTTGTTGTTGATGAAGCAGATGGTACGCTTGTCTGCGCGGAGCCGAGCAAATGACTGAACTAGCGGGTCGTTTTATGGCTATTCCTGATGTTCTGTCAGCTAGCCCAATATTCGCAATCGGGCTGACGCTGAGTGCATTTTTTGCCGGTAACTGGCTGTTTGCGCGCCTAGGCAAGCCCTTATGGATGCCGCCGGTGGTGCTCTCTGCCGTTATGCTAGCGGCAGTCATCGCGGTTTTGTCGTTGGACTATGTTCGTTATCAGGAAGGGGCGCTTTGGATTACTGTGTTGCTTGGTCCTGCCACCGTAGCTTTGGGGATTCCTCTGTATCAGCAAATTCACCACATTCGGGCCATGTGGAAGCCGATTGTGGTTACGCTGCCGCTGGCGGCAACCATGGCTGCTGTTTATGCGGTTGTGATCGCTTGGGCGATGGGGGCCACGCCGGAGGTGCTGGCATCCCTTGCGCCTAAATCTGTGACCGCCCCCATTGCTATCGGTATTACAGAGCAGTTGGGTGGGTCTGTGCCTTTAATGATGGGTGGGCTGTTGATTACGGGTGTTGTTGCGGCCCTATTTGTTGACCTGTTAGCGCAATGGCTCAAGATTGATGATGAGCGCATTGTTGGGTTTGCTCTGGGCCTCAATGGCCATGCCATAGGTACGGCCAGAGCCTTCGAGATTAGCCATACTGCAGGCGCCTTTGCCTCTTTGGGTATGGGGCTGACGGGTGTTTTTACAGCACTTATCTTGCCTCTGGTATTTCGTCTTTAAGAGGCGGGCGCAAGCCGCTATTCAGCTCACGAATAACCGTAAGTTGTAATTTCGATTGCGGTACGTAGTTTCCGGGACTAGTTTCTATGGAAGACGTTCGGGGCGCCTGAGTGTCGGTATGCCCCAAATAAAGTGCCGTAATATTCTTAAAACAACGACGGGAAACGCAATGAAAAAACTACTTGCAGCTTTAGTTGGTACCATGGCGCTTGCCACGGCACCTGTTGCTCTGTCTGCTGAAGCGACGAAAGAGCTTAAAATGGCGTACGACGCCGACCCGGTCACCCTCGATATTCACGAGCAGCTCTCGGGAGGCATTCTGCAGTTGTCTCATATGTCTTTTGATCCGCTTGTGCGTTGGACGAAAGACCTTGGTTTCGAAGGCCGCCTAGCGGAAAGCTGGGAGCGTGTTGATGACAAAACCATGCGTTTCAAACTCCGTGAAGGTGTAAAATTCCATTCTGGTAATGAGTTCACCACCAAGGATGTGAAGTTTACTTACGACCGGCTAAAAGAAAGTCAGGACTTCAAAGCCATCTTCCAGCCGTTCAGTGGCATTAACGTTATTGATGATTACACCTTTGAACTGGTCACTAGTGAGCCTTTCCCGCTGCTCCTCAATACCGCCACTTACATCTTTCCCCTCGACAGTCAGTTCTATTCCGGCGAGACAGCCGATGGCAAAAAGAAGAGCGCGATTGTGAAACACGGCAACTCGTTTGCCTCCGATAACCTGTCTGGTACCGGCCCCTTCGTGGTCAAGTCTCGCCAGCAGGGCGTGCGCATGGAGTTTGAGCGTTTTTCAGATTACTGGGATGAAGAATCCCCCGGCAACGTTAAGAAGATTGTGCTAACTCCGATCAAGGAGAACAACACGCGGGTATCAGCACTGCTCTCTGGCGGTGTGGACTTTATTGCCCCGGTTCCACCTACGGATCTCGACCGCATCAAACGCGATAAGAACTCGGAGCTGGTCACCATGAGTGGTACTCGTATTATCCTGTTTCACATGAATCAGGAGCGAGTGGAGGCTTTCAAAAATCCTAAGGTTCGTCAGGCTGTCGCTTACGCCATCAATCAGGAAGGTATTGCGGCCAAGATTATGAAAGGCTTTGCCACACCTGCTGCCCAAATGTCGCCAACGGGCTATCAGGGCCACAACGAGTCCCTAAAGCCCCGCTATGATGTAAAAAAAGCTCAACAGCTGATGAAAGAAGCGGGTTATGAGGATGGTTTTACCATCACCATGATGGCGCCGAACAATCGCTATGTTAACGACGACAAAATCGCACAAGCTGCCGCTGCCATGCTGGCACGCATCAACATTAAGGTAGACCTTAAAACCCTGCCGAAAGCTCAGTACTGGCCCGAGTATGATAATCGTTCCGGCGATATGATGCTGATTGGCTGGCACGCAGACACCGAAGACTCTGCTAACTTTTTTGAGTTCCTAACCTTCTGTCCAGAAGCTGGTAGCGGCGCAGGCCAATACAATGCCGGTAACTACTGTAACCCGGAAATCGATGCGCTGGTTGCCAAAGCCAATGTAGAAACCGATATAGAAAAACGCACTGCTATGCTGCAAGAGGTAGAGAAGCGTTTGTACGACGATGCCGCCTTCGTTCCGCTGCACTGGCAGGATTTGGCTTGGGCCAGCAAGAAGAACGTAAAGATCGAGCCGATTCTGAACGTTATGAACTTCCCCTTCTTGGGTGATCTGGTCATAGAGTAACGAGGGGCTCTCCCTCTCTCCAACCTCTCTCCCGCCCTTTACGGGGTAACAGGGAGAGAGGCTTTTAAATACTCATCAGTGGTAAATCCTGCATGTTAGCGTTTTTGGTTCAGCGCATATCCCAGGCAGTGCTGGTCATGTTTGTGATCAGTGTGATCGCCTTTGCTATTCAAGACGGCCTTGGTGACCCGCTTCAGGAAATGGTGGGCATGTCTGTCTCTATGGAGGAGCGGGAGGCTTTGCGTGAGGAGCTGGGGCTAAATGACTCTATGGTGGTCCAGTATCTGCGCTTCGCTGGCAATGCACTCCAAGGCGATTTGGGTAACTCCTATTTTTACGGCAAGCCGACTCTTGAGGTTATTGCCGAGCACCTACCAGCCACGTTGGAGCTGGTGATCGGGGCCAGTTTAATCATTATGTTCTTGTCTGTTCCTATTGGTGTATATGCCGCCATAAAGCCACAGGCATGGTTGGCCAAGTTTTTTATGGGCGTGAGCACTGTGGGTATTTCCATCCCGGTATTCCTCACGGCCATTGTTCTTATCCAGATCTATTCTATCGGGATAACCATTGAGTGGTTCCCCGAAGACACTGGTTGGGGCCGGTGGTTAAACGGTGCTTTAACAACCGAAGGTGGGTTGCCGTCATACGGGCGTGGTGATGAGCTTACCCACCTGTTTGGTACTTGGTACTCAGGCTTTTTTTCCACGGATGGGATCATGCATCTGGTGCTGCCATGCGTATCGCTAGCATCCATTATGCTGCCGTTGTTTATTCGCTTAATCCGCGCAGAAATGATGGAAGTGCTGCAAAGCGACTACATTCGTTATGCTCGCGCCAAAGGCCTCAGCTCTGTGCGAATCAACTTTCTCCACGCCCTCAAAAACACCATGTTGCCGGTTATTACCGTAGGCGGTGTGCAGGTGGGCGTTATGGTGGCCTACACCATTCTTACAGAAACCGTTTTTCAATGGCCCGGAGTCGGGCTGATGTTTCTGGAAGCCATCACCCGCAGTGATATTCCTTTGATCGTTGCCTACTTGATGGTGGTGGGGCTGATTTTTGTGATCACCAATACGCTGGTGGATCTGGTTTACGGGCTAGTGAATCCCACGGTGAAACTGACAGGTAAGAAAGCATGACAACAGCGACCCTTTCACGCTGGAATCGCTTTCGCGAGTCCTTCCTCTGGTACAGCTTCAAGCGCGACAAGGTGGCGATTGCTAGCTCCATCGTGCTGCTTTTGATGGTTTTAGCAGCCGTTTTTGCGCCTCTGTTTGCCCCAACGGATCCATACGATTTGGCGCAAATTGACATCATGAACTCAGAATTGCCGCCGGTAGGAATGCCGGGAGCGGATTCGGCTTTCCCTCTGGGTACAGATGCTCAGGGGAGGGACATGCTCTCCACCATTCTTTACGGTACTCGCGTATCCCTATTGATCGGTTTTGGGGCAGTGGTGCTGCAGGCAGCTCTCGGCATACTCTTCGGCCTATTGGCGGGCTACTTGGGTGGCCGGGTAGACTCAATCTTGATGCGCATTGCCGACGTTCAGCTCTCCTTCTCCACGTTGATGGTGGCGATCATTGTGGGCGCGGTGTTCAAGGCCAGCTTTGGCAACCTAATGTTTGGTGAAATCGCCATTTATATGCTGATTTTCATTATCGGTGTGGCTGAATGGCCACAAATTGCCCGAACTGTTCGGGCGTCTGTGCTGGCGGAGAAGAAGAAAGAGTACGTGGATGCCGCCAAGGTGATGGGCTTTCGTACCAACCGCATTATGTTCCGACATATTCTGCCTAATACCTTGTCTCCTATTTTTGTTATTGCCACCGTACAGATCGCCAATGCGATTATTTCTGAAGCGGCTTTGTCGTTCCTTGGGTTAGGTATGCCGGAAACCCAGCCGTCGCTGGGTTCTTTAATCAAATCCGGTTTTGACTACATCCAAAGCGGCTCCTGGTGGATTACGCTGATTCCCGGCCTAGTGCTGGTCGTGCTCGTGCTAGTCATCAATTTATTAGGTGACTGGTTACGGGATGTTATGAACCCACGGCTGTACAAGGGCTAAACCACCATGAAAAGCAACACACCACTGCTGGAAGTGAAAAATCTGGATGTCCGGTTTGCCGTTCGCGGCGGCGATCTTACAGCCTTGCGCGGCATTAGTTTTAGTCTAGATAAAGGCGAGCGGTTAGGGCTGGTGGGAGAGTCCGGTGCAGGCAAATCCGTGGCGGCCTTCTCGATTCTCAACCTGATTGCACGCCCAGGATATATTGCCGGTGGGCAGATTTTGTTTGAAGGCAAGGATTTGGCGGCCATGAGCGAGCGGGAACTGCGTAAAATTCGCGGCAACCGTATTGCCATGATTTTTCAGGACCCCATGATGACGCTCAACCCGGTGCTCAGTATTGGCACGCAGATGGTTGAAGCGATCAAAGCGCATCGCCGGGTCAGCACCAAAGCGGCCCGAGAAATTGCTCTGAGCAAATTGCGCAAAGTGCAAATCCCCTCGCCGGAAAAACGCCTTGATCAATACCCTCACGAGTTGTCGGGCGGTATGCGCCAGCGGGTGATTATTGCTATTGCTTTGTTGCTTGACCCGGAAATTATTGTGGCAGACGAGCCTACAACCGCGCTGGACGTGACCATTCAGGCGGAGATAATGGCGCTGCTGCTGGATCTGTGTGAGCAGGAAAACGTTGCATTGATCCTGATCACGCACGATTTGGGTGTTGTCTCGCAAGTGACCCAGCGCATGTTGGTTATGTATTCCGGTCGGATTATTGAACAAGGGCCCACACGGGAGATCATCAACGATGCCCAACACCCCTACACCCAAGGCCTGATCAACGCTTTGCCACAGATGGGCGAGCCTGGCGCGCGATTGTTCCAAATACCCGGCTCCATGCCGTCCCTAAAAAATGTACCCTCCGGCTGCCCGTTCAACCCGCGCTGCGATTTCGCCACAGACCAGTGTCGGCAAGTCATGCCTGAGTATGTCCGCTCCGGAAACGTGGATGTGGCGTGTTACGAGGTTAGCAACTTGATTGAGCAGGAGAAACGCATGCAGGAGGCCGGGTCATGACCTCCCCATTGGTAGATATTCGTGGTCTAGAGAAGCGTTTTGATCTCTCTGGTAGTTTTCTGGAGCAAATTACGTTCAAAGGTGGTCGCTTTCAGCGTAAGCAGGAAGCTGTGCATGCCATCAACGGCGTGGATTTGCAGGTGCAAAAGGGCGAGGCCCTGTGTGTGGTGGGCGAATCCGGCTGTGGCAAGTCCACGGTGGCCCGTACAGTTATGGGCTTGCTATCGCCGAGCGCAGGCGAGGTGCATTACGGTGGTCAGCGCATTGATAATCTGAAAGGTGGGGACGTACTGCCTTACCGTCGTAAAATGCAAATGATCTTCCAGAACCCTTACGCCTCTCTGAACCCCCGGATGACGATCCAGCAAACGCTGGAGGAGCCGATTCATTTCCATCGACCGGAGTTGGCCCGCAGCGAGGTGCGCGAAAAAGTTCAGGAAGTGATGCAATCTGTGGGAATAGACCCGGATTGGGGCAGCCGCTTTGGCCATGAGTTCTCCGGTGGTCAGCGCCAGCGTATCGCGATTGCCCGAGCTTTGGCGGTAGACCCAGAGTTTATTGTAGCGGATGAGCCCATCTCGGCACTGGATGTCTCCATTCAGGCTCAGGTGCTGAACTTGCTGATGGAAGCTCAGGAAACCCGAAATCTGACCTACCTGTTCATTACTCACGACCTTGCTGTTGTGGAACATTTTGGCACCCGGGTTGCTGTGATGTATTTGGGACGGGTGTGTGAGTTGGCAGAAACCAAAACCCTGTTTTCTGAGCCTCGCCATCCCTATACTCAGGCGTTGCTCTCGGCTATCCCTAGGCTAGAGGACGACAGGCCTAACTACATAAGGCTGCAGGGCGAAGTGCCCACACCGGTAAATCTTCCGTCAGGGTGCGTGTTTCACGGTCGTTGTCCGTACGCCAACGAGCGTTGCCGCCAAGAAATACCCCGGCTGATTGTCACGGATGGTGGCTCGCAGGTGGCTTGCCATGCTGTGGAAGAGGGGCGGCTATAAGAGTGCAGGTTTTAAGAGTGTGAATGCGATAGGCTATGATGCTTGCAGTGAGTAGCCTATGAAAGACCATCACCCTTTATCTGTCCTCTTTACCGTTATTCGCTGGGGAATCCATGGAAATACGTTGGCTGGAAGACTTCATGGCACTGGCCCGCGCGCGCCATTTTTCTCGTGCTGCTGAGCTGCAACATGTCAGTCAGCCCACATTCAGTCGCCGCATCAAACTGCTTGAAGAATCCATGGGCGCCACTTTGATTAATCGGCAGACCCTACCTTTGTCTTTGACGCCCGCTGGCGAACGTTTTTTTGAATTGTGCCAACGAGTAACCCGGGATGTTCGCGATGTGCGCAGCCAGATCGCGGATATGGAGGCGGAAGTATCTGCACGTATTAGCGTGGGATCTACCCAAGGGCTTTTCTCACATTTTTATCAAGGCTGGGCTAGCGAAGTAGGTGTTGCAGACCGCCTTCAACTCAACCTCAAGGCGACTAGTTGGGTGGGAGAGCAGTTTCTAGATGCCCTCGATGGTGGTGAGTGTGATTTGGTGCTGTGTTACTGGCATCAAGATTTACCATGGGCTGAGCGGCTGGGCCGTGGCGACTACGAATCCATCGTTATCGCCCGCGAATGGCTTGTGCCGGTGAGTGTTGCTGCCGAAAGTGGTGAACCTAGGTTTCCTTTGCCGGGAGTCGCGGGCCAAACCGTACCGCTGATTGCCTATCACTCGCGGGGCTTTTTGCAGTCTGCTATTGAGGCGCATCTGTCGCGCAGCAACGAGTCTGTAAACCTCTTGCCGTTGAACGAGAACACCCAATCGACAAGCATCAAGGCACTGGTGAAGCAGGGTTTTGGCATGGGCTGGTTGCCCAGCCGGATGACGGAAAAGAGCGAGCATTTTGGCAGGCTTACAAGGGCTGGCGACGAACGCTGGGATGTGCCGCTGGACATCCGCCTGATCCGCTTGCGAGAGCCGCGTACAGACGATCTTCTAACCCTCTGGACAACACTGGAAAACCAACATGCCTGACACTGAGCTTTTAACTCTCCAGATTGATCATGTGGGTATTCTTCAGAGCCGCTATGAGAAGGTTCTGGAAGACCATGGTTACGACGGTTTACTGATCAGTTCAGGCGCGGCTCCGATGCGTTATGACGACGATCAGTCGTGGCACTTTCAAGGTTATGGCCCGTTCCTGCACTGGACCGGGTTGGCCGGGTATGAGCATGCTTGGTTGCTGATCCGCAAAGGCCGAAAGCCTTTGCTCTCGCTTTATCAGCTGGTCGACTTTTGGCATGCAAGTCTCGAATTAGCCCAAGAACCGTGGCTCGACGAATTTGAGCTTCGTTTCAGCGAAAGCCGCTCGGCACCCGAACTGGATGGCCTGAGCCAGCTAGCCATTCTCGGTGAACCGTCTTTGCTGGCAGGCCTATCGGGCGATGAAAATCCGGGTGCCCTTTGTGCGGCAGTCAACGAAACCCGAGTGCACAAAACGGCATACGAAATTGCTTGTTTGGCACACGCCAACAAGCTGGCAATGGCAGGCCATCGCGCGGCGCGGGATGCGTTTTTGGCGGGCGGCAGCGAGTTCGAGATCAATCTGGCGTACCAGCGGGCAACGCAACAGCGTGAGGTTGATGCGCCATACAACAGCATTATCGGAGTCAATGAGCACGCTGGCACGTTGCATTATCAATATTACGACACAGCAGCTCCCGCTAAATCCCGTAGCTTGCTCATAGACGCTGGCGTGCGATACCGGGCTTATTGCTCAGACATTACTCGTACTACAGCGGGTGTTGGGGAGGGGCGGTTTGCCGCACTCGTGCAAGGGCTTGAACAGTTACAATTTCGGCTCTGCAAAATGGTGGCTCCCGGCGTTGATTATGTGGATATACACCGTAAAACCCATCTGGGCATTGCTGCGTTACTGGGTGCGGCGGGGCTGGTTAGCGACCTGAGCGATGAAGATATGGTTGCTGAGGGCGTTACCCGTGCTGTCTTTCCCCACGGGATTGGCCACTTTCTTGGTGTACAAGTGCACGATGTTGCCGGCAAACCTGTAGCGCCTCCCGCCGATGCACCTTTCCTGCGCCTGACACGAACTCTGGAGCCGGGGATGGTGGTGACCATAGAGCCGGGTTTGTACTTCATTCCCTCGTTACTTGAGCCGCTGTTATCTAGCCCTCTTGGGCGCCACATCAACCAGTCATTGCTTGACGAGTTGCAAGGCTGTGGTGGAATTCGCATAGAAGATAACCTGATGGTGACGGACTCCGGCTACCGAAATCTGACGAGGGAGGCCGAAGCCTAAAACAACCCGTTGCACAAATTAACATAGGGGGCTTGCAATCCGTGATACTAATGACAATAATTATCACTAACATTGTTGTCGTTGGTGGAGTTGCGTTATGTATGTATGCCTTTGCCACGGAGTCACAGACCGAGACATCCGTGAAGCTTCAGAAAATGGTGTGTCATCCATGCGCCAGCTTGGTAAAGAGCTTGGCGTAGGTACCCAATGCGGGCGTTGCGCCTCCATGGCGCGGGGCATACTGCGCGAAAGCCGCTCGCCGGACTATTTGGCGCTTGCAAACATGCTGGCCACCCCTGCCTGACGCAATTAACGTTTATTTCCGTTCCGCAATTTTGTAATGCGCCTTAACGCGCTATCCTTGTTAGGTGATGAGAGAGCTTTGAAAGCTCACCGAACCCGACCCAATCAGCCAGATAGGCCTTTGTTAGAGAAGGGTGAGTTAGCTGGCTGAGCTCAAGGAGTGCTGCAATGAAAGGCGACAAAAAAGTCATACAATTCTTGAATAAAGTTCTTGCCAACGAACTGACCGCTATCAACCAGTATTTCTTGCATTCGCGCATGTACAAAGACTGGGGTATCACCAAGCTCGCGGCCAAGGAATACGAAGAATCCATCGACGAAATGAAACATGCGGATCAGTTGATCGAACGCATTCTGTTTCTGGAAGGCCTGCCCAACTTGCAAGACCTGAACAAGCTGATGATTGGCGAGAACGTTGAGGAAATGATTGCCTGTGACCTCAAAATCGAGCACATCGCTCACGTGGACCTGAAAGAAGCGATTCTGTATTGCGAAGAAGTTCAGGACTTCACTAGTCGTGAACTGTTCCGCAGCATTCTCGATAGCGAAGAAGAACACATCGACTGGCTGGAAACCCAGCTTGAGATGATTAACCAGATGGGCATACAAAACTATATTCAGCTTCAGTCAGCTGCCTCGGAGTGAGCCAGACAATGGATTTGTCCTGTTTCAAAGCCTATGATTTGCGCGGTAGCGTGCCAGAGCAGCTAAACCCTGCTCTGGCCGAGCGCATAGGGCGCGCCTATGTGGAAATCACGGGCGCAAAAAAAGTCATCGTCGGCTACGACATTCGCCTCTCAAGCCAAGAAATCACCGAAGCCCTAAGCTCCGGGCTAATGGCAGCGGGCGCAGACGTGTTCGATATTGGCTTGTGTGGCACAGAATACGTGTACTTTGCCACCAGCCACTATGGAATGGACGGTGGCATCATGGTTACCGCCAGCCACAACCCCAAAAACCACAACGGCATGAAAATGGTAGGGCCGGAATCCCGCCCCATCAGCTCTGACAACGGTTTGAATGATATTCGGGATAGGGTACGCGAGCCCTTTTCGGACGCGCCGGTGCAGGGCAGATACGAGGCACTGGAAGTCACCAGTGCCTACATAGACCACTTGTTGGGGTACATCGACGCGAGCGCACTGGCGCCGATTAAAATCGTTGTTAACGCTGGCAATGGCGGCGCTGGCTTGGTCATCGACCAACTCGAAAAGCACTTGCCTTTCGAATTCATCAAAGTGCATCATCAGCCCGACGGAAACTTCCCAAACGGCGTGCCCAATCCCATTCTCGAAGAAAATCGGGAAGCTACAGCCAACGCCGTCATCGAACACGGCGCCGCCATGGGCATCGCCTGGGACGGCGATTACGACCGCTGTTTCTTCTTTGACGAAAACGGCCGCTTTATTGAGGGCTATTACATCGTCGGCTTGCTGGCGGACCAATTCCTACGTAAAACCGGCCCGGGCAACGTTATCCACGACCCCAGGCTAATCTGGAACACCCAAGATCTGGTAAAAGCAGCCGGTGGCGAAGCCATTGAAAGCAAGACTGGCCATGCTTTCATCAAACAACGCATGCGCGACGAAGACGCTGTCTACGGTGGCGAAATGAGCGCTCACCACTACTTCCGCGACTTCGCTTACTGCGACAGCGGGATGATTCCGTGGTTGCTGCTTGCAGAACGCCTATGCCAATCCGGTAAGCCCTTCTCATCCCTTATAGATGCTCGAATCGAAGCCTACCCGGCTAGCGGTGAAATCAACCGCACCATCAACGACCCGGCGAAAGTCATCGCCGCGATCGAAGAAAAGTACTCGCACGGTGCGAAAAGCGTCAGCTACGTCGATGGCTTGAGCATCGAGTTCGACAACTGGCGCTTCAACCTACGCATGTCCAACACTGAACCTGTGGTTCGTTTGAACGTGGAATCCCGTGCTGACATACCGCTGATGAAAGAGAAAACGGAAGAACTTCTTGCGGAAATGGAGCAGTTGAATGGTTAGTTGCCTCAGCGGAGCTAGTTAGAACCGAAAACAGTGCTCTTGCAATATAGTTTGGGGCTGGAGTGCCGGAGAAGTGTCCGGAAACTGTGCGAAGCCATGGATGGCGTAGCCAAGCGTACACGGACGTATTCACAGCGTGTTTTCGGACACTTCTCCGGCACTCCGGTCTTGCACGAAACCTGCGGCTAAGCGTGAAGCTCAGAGCCAGTCGTTCAACATAATCCCAATCCCGAATCGCTCAATCCGATGATTGTAATCAATCAAACTCTCCCCATACCCATTGGAGTACTGGAAAAACCCCTTAATCGTATCCCCTAAAGGAAAACTATAACCAAATTCCAATGACGTACGGTTATCCGAGTGCAGATTATTCATCAGCCTAAGTGAAAACGTCCGATCTTCCGCAAGCTTATAAACAACATTGTAATTGGCGTATCCAAGGTAACGCTGAATATCTTTGTTATCGTTTTCCTTGTCCTCAGGAATCCGATACCAGGGCTGCACACTGAACAGCCAGCGCCCTCGAGTAAAAGCAGCGCCCGCCATAATTCGGTTCCAACTCCTTGAACGAGGCTCTGACTGTCCGTTCGACTGATGATTGATACCAACCGACATACCACTGAGCGTCACAAAGCCTAGATCCAAGTTGGCCAAATGGCGCAGGAAAATCTCGGGCTCATAATTCGTCTCACGGAAAGGTGCGGAATCATCCTGATTGTAAACCTGCCAAAACGAACGCTGGGTATAACCGAACCACAAAGTAGTGTCGTCCTCCAGCCAGCCTGTCAGCAAAGGCACCTTAAAACTAATCTGGTACTTGGCCTCCTCATTCTCCAGATCATAGTCGTAACCGGTCGTGCCCAGCCTAGGGCTAGTCGGCGTTTGGTTCGTGTCATCCATCCAAGTTACCGGCAGGATATATGACGGTCGATGGCTGATAAAACTACCCGAAAAAGAAAACAGCGCTCTTTCCGCCTTTACACTGCGCTCTACCATGTTCGTCATCACGTCCGCATCAGGATCACCCCCGTCGGACGCTTTGGTGGCACGATTTTGGCTCTCACTCGAAGGGGCCAAGGTTTCAGCGGCTCGCTCAGTCTCCTCAACTTTCTGCTCAGTAGCGTTTTCCCTTGCTATTTTCGGGTTGTTGAATGAGTCATAGCAGGCAAGCCGTTGCACACCTTCGTGTATCAGCGCGCAGTCTTCCGAGGAGGACGCCTGAATGTCATCGGATGATCCACCTTCCTTGGCGAGAGTTAGTGCTGGCCACAACAAAACAAGTGCAGCTGTCGTTGAGAGCCACAGGTAAGGAGGTTTTTGCATTCTTTGGATCTCTCTATGCCGCATTAAGGCTAAGCCACGTACTGGCAATGCCGTAAACCCAAACGCTGATGAGGGTAAGTGCCAGCAGTGAAAAAACTAATTTATGCCGAAGTTGGTTGGCTGCACTTGCCGCCACAACCCAGCGTAAGTACATAAGGCCAATAAAACTGATAAAAACCCCAAGGCTTGCAAAGGCGGGTATCAGCAGCCATGCAGGGTGAATCGTATGGCCGGTGTCCGTTTGGCTTGAGAACCAACCCATAGCCGCCAGTAGCACAGCCAGCGAGCTAAACTCTGTAATCAGGAGCGCCATACGCAAGGGATGTGGGGAGGGTTTCTCCAAGTTATTCATGGGTTGAATCCTGAGGTTCTGGGGTATGCTCCAACATGGTAACCGGATGTGGTGAAAGAGTCTCCACACATACCAAATGGCAATAAAAATGGTGGAAATCAATTTATGATTTTGCTATTCGGTTTTTTTGCCGGGATTCAGTCGCTATAATGCGGCAACCAAAGATTATAACGCTCAAATGCGAGGTGCATTGTGAAGATGAAGAGAGTCCTGGCTGTTGTATTGCTCGGTTTCGGTATTACTGCTGGTGCCGTCATGGCAAGTGTTGACGACGAAATCCGTGCGCGAATTCAGCCGGTTGGCGAAGTTTGCCTGCAGGGTGAGGAATGCGGTGAAGCCGCTGCTGCCACTGAAACTGCCAGCTCTGGGCCCCGTTCAGGTAGCGAAGTGTACGATGCCGTATGCATGGCGTGCCACACCACCGGCGCAGCGGGTGCACCTGTTATTGGCAATGCGAGTGACTGGGCTCCGCGTATTGACCAAGGCATGGAAACGCTGATCAATCACGCTCTCAACGGTTTCAATGCTATGCCCGCGAAAGGTGGCTGTGCAAGTTGCCCGGATGAGGAAATACAAGCCGCAGTGGAGCATATCGTGGCTGAGAGTAAGTAAAGCTAAAGCTCTTATTTCCAGAAACCCCGCACACGTTATATATAGTGCGGGGTTTTTTGCGTTTTATAGTCCCAAATCGCCAAGTAGGGCACTCAATGTCGCCTTGCCTTTTTTCTGGTTGGCCTCAACGTCCAAATCCCCCGTGCCTTCCCAGCGTACATCGTCTTGCGGCAACTCATCGAGGAATCGGCTGGGGATGGTTTCGATTTTTTCTCCATACTGCCTGCGTTGGGCGGCAAAGGTTAGGGTTAGGGTTTCTTTTGCGCGGGTAATTCCCACATACATCAATCGCCGTTCTTCCTCAATGTTACCTTCTTCAATGCTGGATCGGTGGGGCAAAATTTCCTCTTCAAGCCCAAGAATAAATACATGAGGGAACTCCAGACCCTTGGATGCGTGTAGCGTCAGCAGCTGTACCTTGTCACTGTCATCCTCTTCTTCCCGCTGCTCCATCATGTCGCGCAGAATCAACTTGGTAATCGCATCTTCTATGCCCAGCTCATCCGCAGTACCTTTGCCGTCGTCCAGCATGCGCTGAATGGAGTCCACCAAATACCAGATATTCTCCATGCGCCGCTGGGCCTGCTTCGGTGTGCCGGAGTTCTGATGCAACCATTCCTCGTACTCAATGTCGGTGAACAGTTGCTTTATAACGGGCACAGGGTTCTCGCTGTGCAGGCGCTCACAGGTGGAGTCCACCCAGTGGGCAAAGCGCCGCAGCCGATCTAGCCCCTTTTCGGTTACGTGGGACTCTGCCCCCATATCACTCAGCGATTTGAACAGGCTAACGTTGCGCGCTCGGGCATAATGGCTTAGCTGCTCCAGGGTACGCGGGCCAATTTCCCGCCGGGGCACGTTCACCACACGCAGGAACGCGGCATCATCATCCGGGTTAATCAGAAGGCGCAGATAGGACATGGCATCTTTAATTTCGTTCTTCGAGAAAAAAGACTGGCCACCCGAAATGCGATAGGGAATCTGGTAAGCCTGCAACTTCATTTCCAGCAAGCGAGCCTGATGGTTGCCCCGGTAAAGCACAGCGAAATCCCTGAATGCTAGCCCCTTCTTCAGCTTTTGGTCGAGAATTTCCGTGGCTACTCTTTCGGTTTCGGCGTCTTCGTTACGGCAACGCACAATACGGATTTCGTCGCCAATGGTGTGGTCACTCCACAGAGATTTTTCGAACACATGAGGGTTGTTGGCGATAACGGTGTTAGCGGCCCTAAGAATGCGTGATGTGGAGCGATAATTCTGCTCAAGTTTTACAATCTTCAGGCTTGGGAAGTCGTCTTTCAGTTGGGCTAGATTTTCCGGCCGTGCCCCGCGCCAGGCATAAATCGACTGGTCGTCATCGCCAACCACGGTAAACGCCGCGCGCTCCGCAACCAGCATTCGCACCAACTCGTACTGGCAAATGTTGGTATCTTGATACTCGTCCACAAGCATGTAGCGGATTTTTCTGCGCCACTTTGCCAACGCCTCGGGATTATTCCGGAACAGTTGCACTGGTAGCAGAATAAGGTCGTCAAAATCGACGGCATTGTAGGCCTTAAGGTATTCGCTGTAGTGTTTGTAAACGATGGCAATGCGTTGCTCCCGTTCGTCGGCAGCTTTGCTGTATGCTTCCGCAGGCCCCCGCATGGCATTTTTCCACGACGAGATGGTCATCTGTACATCGTTCAGTTCATCGCCCGCGTCGGCACTGGCCTCCCGCATCATCAGGTCTCTTAGAAGAGCTTTGGCGTCTTCCGCATCAAAAATGGAGAAGCCGGGGTGATAACCTAGATGAATGTGTTCTTCGCGAATTATGTTCAGCCCAAGGTTGTGGAAGGTGGAAACGATCAAACCCCGGGTTAACTTGCGATCCACAATCTTTCCCACCCGCTCTTTCATCTCTCTGGCGGCTTTGTTGGTGAAGGTAACTGCAGCAATGTGGCGCCCCGGAATGCCAAGATGTTCAATGAGGTAGGCGATTTTTCGGGTGATTACACTGGTCTTTCCACTGCCTGCACCGGCCAGCACAAGCAGGGGGCCGTCCGTGTAGCGGACAGCTTCATTTTGTCGCGGATTGAGTTTGTTCACGAATACACTGCCAGAATGGTTTGATACGGAGGTTCTCTCGCTAAGACAATAGTCTACACCAGCCAGACTTACTGTACCTTGCCGATCTATCAGCTATCCTTTTAACAGAAGAGGTTTGTTGCTCACGCACCCATGGACTTTGCTCAATGATCTTGCCACAGGAAACCCTCGAACACGACCAGCTTCGCCTTTTGGTCCTGACGCCAGAATACACTGATTTTCTCTGGGTCAATGCGTTGCTGGCGAAGGATACGGAGATCACTGCGGACGCAACCTGGTGTCCAGATCTTTTGGATTGTGACGATCTTATCCACAATGCGAAATTCGACATTGTGGTGTGGAACTGTGTGGTTCATGGTGGCTCAGAAACCGCGTTCTTGCAGTATTTGGCCGTTGCCACTGGCGATCGCCCGATTTTGGCACTAAGTGCCGAAACGCCAGAGGAACGAGCGAGTGATTTGTTAAACGGTGGCGCAGCGGATTACTTGAGTCGTCAGGAACTTAATCACTGGAACTTTCGTCGGGCAGTAAAGTGCCTTTGGTATCGCGAGCAGTTGGCAAATTCCGCCCACAGTCAGTTAGGCCGTGGCGTCGCAAGCGGCTTTATTAACCGGGACCTATTCTTTGATAGGTTGCAGCAGGCCTTGCACCGAGCTAAGCGTGGCAACCATCGGCTGGCGCTTTTGCATCTCAATATTGATGATTTTCGCAGTATCAACGAGTCTTTTGGCTACCAAAAAAGTGACCAACTGATGATAAAAGTGGCTGCTCAGGTGCGTCAGGGGCTACGCCGCGTGGATTCCCTAATGCGAATAGGTGGTGACGAGCTCGCCATAATTGTTGAAAAAATAGAAGACTCTTTGGATATTACGCAAGTCATACGCAAGATTGTTAATGCGTTAGACGAGCCGGTAACGATTGACGGCCAAAGCGTGGTTGTCAGTGCCAGCTTAGGTGTTGCCACCTACCCTGAAGCTGGGAATGGCCCTGAAAATCTCATGCGCCGTGCGAATCGGGCAATGTTTGAGGCAAAGCGGGACCCAGGCACCAGTTACCGGTTTTACGATCGGCAACTTCATATCTCAGCAGGCTATCAGCTCAGATTGGAAGCGGACCTCCGTAATGCCCTTCGCGGCAATGAGTTGGAACTCTATTACCAGCCAAGAATTGATCTTGCCAGCAACGACGTGCGTGGCGTCGAATGTCTGTTGCGATGGAATCACCCAGAGCGAGGCCTTGTGGGGCCAGATGAGTTTATTCCGGTTGCTGAGCGAAGTGGTTTGATCGTTCCTATCGGTTATTGGGTCATAGAGCAGGCCTGCAAGCGGCTAAAAGAGTCCGCTGAGCTTGGGTTCCCCGGGCTGGTGTTTGCCGTCAACCTTTCGTTTCGTCAGTTCCATGATCGCAAAATGACCGAAACCATATTCCGTATCATCTTCAACGCTAATGTTGATACCAGCTTGCTGGAGTTGGAGCTAACGGAAAGCGCCATGATGCACGATCCGGAATACGCTCAGCGCTGCCTGCGAGAGCTCAACCAGTTGGGTATTAGCTTTGCGTTGGATGATTTTGGCACTGGTTTTTCTTCACTCAGTAATCTCCAGCATTTGCCTATATCACTGGTTAAAATTGATAAATCGTTCGTTCAGGCACTTGGTCAATCTGCAGATGCAGAGCACATTATTCGTGCGATTATCAGTCTGGCTCATAGTCTTCAAATGAGTGTGGTGGCTGAAGGCGTTGAGACTGAAAGCCAGTTAGAGTTTCTACGACAGCAACACTGCGATGAAATTCAGGGTTACTTTTATGCGCGCCCTATGCCTTGGGCCGACCTTTTGCAATTCCTGAACAAGCGTGGCGAGTCCGCTTGCCTGCAACTGTAAGCCGCTGTACCTTTGCTGCTTTACTAGAAACGTATCAGACAGAGGTTGCATGAACAGTATCTTCAGGCGCATTGCGGACGAACTCGGTGTACGCGAACAACAGGTTAATGCCACCGTCGCCCTGCTGGACGAAGGCTCCACGGTTCCGTTTATTGCCCGTTACCGTAAAGAGGTAACCGGGTCTTTGGATGACAGTCAGCTGCGCACCCTTGAAGAGCGCCTGCGTTACCTTCGGGAACTGGAGGATCGCCGTGGCACCATCCTTAAGAGCATTGAGGAGCAGGGCAAGCTGACTGACGAACTACGCAATAACATTCAAGATGCGGACACCAAAAACCGTCTAGAAGATCTGTACTTACCTTACAAGCCCAAACGTCGCACCAAGGCTCAAATCGCGCGGGAGGCGGGCTTAGAACCTCTTGCTGATGCCCTGTATGACGACCCGACTCAGGATCCAGAGGCGGTCGCGAAAGGCTATATAAACGCAGACGCAGGCGTTGCTGATACCAAGGCCGCCCTCGACGGTGCCCGTTATATCCTGATGGAGCGTTTCGCGGAAGATGCTGAATTGCTGGGTGAACTGCGTGATTTCATTTGGCAGCAAGGGCAGCTAAAAGTCACAGTAATAGAAGGTAAAGAGAACGAAGGCGCCAAGTTCCGGGATTATTTCGATCATGTGGAGCCTCTGAAGAAGGTGCCCTCGCACCGGGCTCTGGCCATACTACGTGGACGCAATGAAGGTGTTCTCTCCTACACGCTTGTAGTGGGCGACGCTGACGACGATCGTCGCCAGCCGCATCCCGCCGAGCAACGCATTGCTGCGCGCTACAATATTCGAGATAACGGACGCGCTGCTGATAAATGGCTGTCGGAAGTGGTGCGCTGGACCTGGCGGGTAAAGCTGTCTACGCAAATAGAAACGGACCTTATGGCGCAGGTGCGCGAGGCTGCCGAAACCGAAGCGATCAACGTGTTTGCCGCCAACTTGAAAGATTTACTGCTACTGGCCCCTGCCGGGCCTCGCCCAACCCTCGGGTTGGATCCCGGGCTGCGTACTGGTGTAAAAGTCGCCGTTATCGATGGCACCGGCCAAGTGGTTGGGCATGGTTCTATATTCCCCCATGCTCCCAAAAACCAGTGGGACAGCTCTATTGAAAAACTCGCTGCCTGGTGTCGCGAATACCGCATTGAGTTGGTGGCTATTGGCAATGGAACCGCCTCCCGTGAGACCGAAAAGTTGGTTGGTGATCTCAGTAAACGCTATCCGGAACTGAAGTTGGCAAGAATTGTTGTAAGCGAGTCCGGTGCCTCGATTTATTCCGCCTCGGAGTTTGCCTCCAAAGAATTACCCGATCTGGACGTAACCATTCGCGGTGCCGTCTCCATTGCCCGCCGGTTGCAGGATCCCTTGGCCGAGCTGGTGAAAATCGAGCCCAAATCCATCGGCGTTGGCCAATACCAGCACGATGTGTCTCAGGTTCAGCTTTCCCGCAGCCTTGATGCGGTGGTTGAAGATTGCGTTAACGGTGTCGGTGTTGATTTGAACACTGCGTCCGCACCTCTGTTGTCGAGGGTGTCAGGCCTCAATCACACCATCGCTCAAAACATTATTGAGTACCGTAACCAGAACGGCGTCTTTCTTAACCGCAAGCAGTTGTTGAAAGTAGCTCGGTTGGGTAACCGGACGTTTGAACAAGCTGCAGGCTTTCTGCGCATTGCCAGTGGAGAGAATGCGCTAGACCGCTCATCTGTGCATCCCGAGGCCTACGGTATTGTTGAGGCCATTGCGGCAAAGAATAACCGTAAGGTTGAAGGAATTATCGGAGATGCAGCGTTTCTGCGTGGTCTGAATCCTCAAGATTATGTAACAGATCAATTCGGCTTGCCGACAATTCGCGACATTCTCTCCGAGCTTGAAAAACCGGGCCGGGATCCACGCCCCGAGTTCCGCTTTGCTAGTTTTGAAGACGGTGTGGAAACTCTGGGCGATCTGGTACCCGGTATGATCTTGGAGGGCTCTGTCACCAACGTCACAAATTTTGGTGCGTTTGTGGATATTGGGGTCCATCAGGACGGTCTGGTGCATATATCGGCACTTTCCCACACCTTTGTAAAAGATCCCCGGGAGGTCGTTAAGGCCGGGGATATTGTGAAGGTGAAAGTGATGGAAGTGGACATCCCCCGTAAGCGGATTGCGCTGACTATGCGGATGGATGATCAGCCCGGTGAAAAAGCAGAACCGAAACGGGGCGCTTCGGCACCTCGTCCTACTGCTAAATCAGCGCCCCGCGGCCAAAATAAAGGCGCGGATCAAGGCGCTATGGCCGGTGCCTTGGCGCAGGCGTTTGCGTCGGCCAGCAAAGGCAAGCGTTAAGCGGTTTCAACTATTTCCACCAGCCAGTAGAGCCCATAAGGCACCGCTGGCTGCAGCAGGAGTCAAACATGGCCGAATCCCGGCACTCTATTTTTCGTCAATTCGCTGCGAGCGATTGGAATGGATTCCTCAAAGGAGTAGAGAAGGAAGGTCTGCGCGTTGACCGCAATGGTTTTATCGCTCAGACACCCCATCCCGAGGCTTTGGGCTCAGCGCTGACGCATCCGTCTATCACAACCGATTACTCTGAAGCTTTGCTTGAACTAATTACCCCGGTGTGCAGCAGTACACCCGAGATGCTGGAGTCTTTGCGTAACACCCACTGCTTTGTGCAGCAGAATCTCGGAGATGAGGTTTTCTGGCCCGCGAGCATGCCTTGCGAATTGGACGGCGACGCCAGTATTCCCATCGCGGAGTATGGCTCTTCCAACACCGGACGGCTAAAGCACGTATACCGCCAAGGTCTGGCGGTTAGGTACGGCCGCATGATGCAAAGTATCGCCGGCACCCATTACAACCTCTCGCTGCCGGACAGCTTCTGGGATATCTGGCAGGGCGCGCTGGGCGACCAGCAAAGCATGAAAGACTTCAAGTCTGAGCAATATTTCTGGTTAATTCGTAATTTCCGCCGCAGAAGCTGGCTGCTGATGTTGCTCTTCGGCGCCTCACCAGCTTTGGACGCAAGCTTTGTTGATGGCGTGCGTCACGACCTTAGCCGGTTTGACGAGCGTAGCTGGTTTGGTGACTATGCCACCTCATTGCGCATGGGCGATTTGGGTTATCACAACAACGCCCAGTCGTCGTTGAATATTTGCTTCAACAAGCTCAGTACCTATACCCAAACTCTGGATAGAGCTATTCATACCAATTGGCCAGCCTATGAAGCTTTGGGTACCCAGCGTGACGGTCAGTTTATCCAGATCAACACCAGCGTGCTGCAGATAGAAAATGAGTACTACAGTGCCGTTCGGCCTAAGCGCACTGTTCAAAGCGGAGAAAAGCCGATTCATGCGCTTGAATCTCGCGGTGTGGAATATATTGAAGTGCGTTGTTTGGATCTCGACCCCTTTTCGCCGGTAGGGGTTAATGAAGCTCAGATCGATTTTCTGGATCTTTTCCTGTTGGACTGTTTGCTCTCAGAGTCGCCGCGAATCGACGATGCAGAGTGTAGTTTGTTGGATGATAACTACAAAGATGTTGTGTCCAAAGGGCGTAATCATGAGCTGGCCCTGTGCAGGGCTGGCGAGCGCACGCCCATTGGTGAAGCGGCTACCGACATACTTGATCGCCTAGAGCCGCTGGCAGGCGTGCTTGACGGCTGGAATGGAGGTGACGTGTATCGTAAGGCTCTTTCAGCTCAGCGGGGTGTTTTATCCGGCGATAGCCAAGCGCCGTCTGCCCGGGTTGTTGATGCCATGCGGGCTTCCGGGCTTGGCCACAAGGACTGGACCATGGATATGGCGCTAAAACATCAGAGCACGCTTCGCAAAGAAGGTATGGATGCCGGTGTAGAAGCGGCCTTTGTTGCGGCAAGTAAGAGCTCAATAGACGAGCAGAAACGAATTGAGGCATCGGACACTCTGACGTTCAATGACTTTCTTGAACAATACCTGCGCTCCTGAAACGGGGCGCAGAACGTGTCGTTATGTTAGGTAGTTTCAGTTAGTTCTCATCATTGGCGGACATGCTTCACAGAAGCAGAACAAAAATTTGTCACTTTCTGACGCTGGTGCTAACGTCAGTAGCATCAGTTTGAGGGAGACGCGATATGGTAAAGGACATGAAACTCGGCTTAGGCATCGAAGCCTTGAATAAAGCCTATCGTCAGGGCCACTTGGCCGCTTCCATGGGTATGGATAAAAGCCGTTGCCCCTATCGTGGCGAAGTGGTTGTTGCTGCCTGGGAGGCAGGTTGGGATGACGCCGGTGAAAGTCTCCGGGAAGAAGCCGCCATAGCGGAAAATGATCTGTTCTCCCGGATTGCCTAAAACGCTCTGGTTCCGCCCTACTTTTGCACCACGAATTCTGTAAACAGCACGCCGGTTATCGCTTCGCCGGTTTGCTGTTCCTCCAGCACTGTGTTTATTCTTGATTTGGCTTCCTCACGCAGCGCCTCCTGACCTTCCATAGTGGTCAGCTTGTCTGTATCTGTTTGCTCGCCAAACAGCATCACCAACTCATGGCGCAGCCTTGGCATATGGGCTTCCACCGCGGGCCTTGTAGTCTGCTTTGAAGCCCTGAGACTGATGGTTGCTTTCAGGTAGGTTAATTTTCCGCCCGGGCTTCCAACGTGAGTTACGAAGGCCGGTTCCATGGCGATGTAATCCGTAACGCCCGATTTTTCTGCGGCTCCGTCGTTGCCATTGGTGGCGTCTTCTGCCCAGGCGTTAGGTAGCTGTAGAAATAGCAACAAGATAATGAATAAAACGAATTTTGGCTGAGGTGTCATAAGCTTGCAGTTCGTCGTGGTTTAGGGTTTAGTGACAAATTCAGCAGCGTTTCCGCCGGATAAACCGAGAATAGCAGGCCAGGCAACGCATTTGTGTAAAACTGAGGAAACTTTGTGAAAGTAAGAGCACTCTTTGCACTCGTTTTTGTTGTCTGCGCCGGGTTATTGGGTGTGGCATTTTATATGGAGCACGTTATG
Organism: Marinobacter salexigens; assembly: GCF_018860765.1. Lineage (GTDB taxonomy): Bacteria > Pseudomonadota > Gammaproteobacteria > Pseudomonadales > Oleiphilaceae > Marinobacter > Marinobacter salexigens_A. Next base: position 171,705 of record NZ_JAHKPV010000001.1, on the reverse strand, counting down.
GGGCTTGAACCTTGCCCGCTGTGCTGGCTCCAGCGCTTTGGTTTTATGGGGGTTGGGCTGGTGAGCTTTGTGGCGGCTTTGCATGGGCCAAAGTCGCTAGGGGTGCGAGTATATGGCATGTTGCTGGTAGCAACGGCCGGCGCCGGGCTGGGCGTTGCGGGCCGACAGTTGTGGCTCCAGAACTTGCCTCCGGATCAGGTGCCTGCCTGCGGCCCCTCGGTGGACTATATGTTGGAAGTACTGCCGTTTATGGACGTGCTGACGACCGCACTCAAAGGAACAGGCGACTGCGCCGCTGTTGTTTGGCGATTTCTTGGTTTGAGCATTCCGGGTTGGAGTGCTGTGTTTTTTGCGCTGTTGATAATTTCGGGTTTGATCATGCTCTTCCACCGGGGAAACCCGAAAAGCCAAATCGCGGGTTGAAACGGTTGCGACCGGAAGCCAGCATGGGGTAAGTTGATTCGAACTTAACAAAAATCAGCACCATGGCTGAACAGTAGGACTTTCAAGCGGAGATAAGGCGTTATGTTGGAAAACTGCCGAAATGCCAGGGAGCGCTGGGGTGGCGTCAGCGAGCTTATTGACCGTTGGCTCAAGGATCGTCAAGAGCTTCTGGTTCACTACTGCGATTTGTCCGGCGAAAGCGATTTCTCGCAAACAGAAGCCCTTAAAAACAAGTTTGTACGGCTATGTGAAGTGTTGGTGGACTATGTTTCTACCGGCCACTTTGAGATTTATGAGCAGCTTGTGAGGGAGGCCCGTGAATTCAACGATGGCGGGTTGGAGCTGGCAGCCAAGGTATACCCGCGTATTGAAGAAACCACAGAAGTGGCGCTTAATTTTAACGACCAGTTGGACGAAGCTGATTTGTCTGAAAAAGATGTGAAAGCGCTGTTTGAACAACTTTCCCATCTGGGTGAAACGCTGGAAAGTCGCTTTGAGATGGAGGACTTTTTGATTGAGCATCTGCACAACGTGCATGGAGACAAAGTTGCCCCGGCCTGAGTTGATTTGGCATAGGCGATCACAAAAAAGCCTCAGCACTTACACGGTTGGTTGCTGAGGCTTTTTTTGCTTCAGGCAGGCTGAAGCTTCCTTTCTAGATTATTCGGACGCAGAGTCTTCTTTGTCTGCGTCTGGGTTTACTGCCAGTAGCTCCACATCGAAAACCAAGGTTTCGTTAGGGCCAATTGAACGGTTTCCGCCCGGGCCGTAGGCTAGATCAGACGGAATGTATAGCTTATAGCGGGCGCCTTCGCTCATGAGCTGCAGGCCTTCGGTCCAGCCGGGGATAACCTGATTCAGGGCAAATGTAACTGGCTCGCCGCGCTCGCGGGAGCTGTCAAAGACCTCACCGGAAAGCAGTTCACCTGTGTAGTGCACCTGTACGGTATCGGTTGCACCCGGCTGCTCACCGTTACCCTCTTCCAAAACTTCGTACTGAAGCCCGGAGTCGGTTGTTTCGATACCATCGCGCTCAGCGTTCTCAGCAAGGAAGGACTCACCGGCTTCACGGTTTTTCTCCGCCAACTCTTCAGCTTGCTTGCTTTGCTCTTCTTGCAGCGACTGTTGGTATTCCATCAAAGCCTTCTGGATCTCTTCGCGGCTCATACGCTTGGATTCGTCGTCGCCGGCATGTCCGTGTTGAATCCCTTGAAGGAATTGATCCATTTGAAGGTTTGGCAGGTCGTTACCCATCCGCTCACCCAGCACAAGACCCATGCCATAGCTAACTTTCTCATCGGTAGAGTCCAGCTTCGGGTCTGCTGGAGTCTCAGGGGGCGTTGAACATCCAGCAACCACGCCAGTCATCGCCAGTGCAAGTAGCGTTTTTTTCATTACATCATCCTTTCGGGTTGGTACGGAGTGGGCTGAAACCCACGTATTGTGTTTGCCAAAGGGCAAAAGGTAGCGGGTTCAGAGCTCAGATTCCACTGAACATCTGTTAAGGCGTTACAGATTGTTCAGTGAAGATGCGCATATGCCGTCAGCTTTCATTACTGCCGGCGTTTGGGCTAAGCGTGAAGGGCGCGCTATAGGGGGATTGCCAATCGGTCTCAGGATTCGAGATTCTCGCAGGCGCTCGGCTTTTGTCAGCTCTCTCGATGGCGAGTGTATTCCATGGGCCTTGCTCCGGCGGCCGGTCGGCGTAGTGCCAGTTGCCGTCGGTATCTTTCCATTTGAAAACTATGTCGGGGCCTTCTGTCGGGATCGGCGAGGGGACCAGCCCCTCAAATGCGGGTATTTCCGTTGGCGCTTCTTCCGCTACAGGCTCGGATATTTGGTCTGGCTCATTTAGGCCAAAGACTATCAGGAGCATCAATAAACCGAGAGCTGGGAACGAGAGCCGAACAAGCCATTTGATTAGCATGGCGTTGCGCCTCCGGGTTGAAGGGTGGAAATGATGTCGCGCAAAATACCAAGCAATTGTTTGGCTTCCGGGCTTGTACCAGCTGCCGGTGCTGCAGTCGTTAGATTAGACTGAATCAGCTCGTCACTTGTATACATAGTGCTTGGTTCCGGGTGGGGGGCTTGAGAATTCCGCCAGACTAAGGCCAGTTCTATTCGTTCTGCCTCCAGCTCAAGGTTGGCGAGGTTTGTGCGCAGAGGTAAGTAAGCTCTCTGCGCTTTCGGCACAGATCTGCGAATGCCGCGTAAGCTGCCGGTTACACGGTTGCGCCACTCTGTTACCGTAGCCTCCTCGATTCCGGTGTAGGCTATGCCGTTAAGGGCAAGCCAGCCGGCGCATAAAATTCGTGTTACGCTCCAGCCCTCATCCTGAAGTGCCAAACAGGCTTCTTGCGCCGCGGAGTGCTGCCAAATTGCCAGTGCAAATTGCCAAAGAGGGTTGTCCGGCTCTAAGTCTTCCGGTAACTCCATGGTTTTTAATGGTAAATCTTGGGAGACGAGCGAGCTGGCTGACATGAGCATTGAACCGTCCCTGACAATTTCACCTTGATTATATGACAACATGTTAACGATAACCGATCTCAGTTTACAACGGGGTGGCGCCTGGTTGCTAGATTCCGTCGCCCTAACGGTTCAATCCGGCCAACGTGTGGCGGTTGTTGGTGCCAATGGTGCAGGCAAATCCAGCCTCTTCCAGTTACTGCTAGGACAACTGACGCCGGAGCAGGGCAGCGTGTCTCTTCCCGGCGGCTGCCGTATTGCGCACATGGCGCAGGAAGTGGAGGCGACAGAACGAAGCGCCAGAGACTTCGTTCTTGATGGAGATCTGGATTTGCGGCGGCTTGAGCGCGAACTCAAGCAGGCGGAAGCCCGGGGCGATGACAACGCCGTTGCGCACATACATGGTGAGTTAGATGTACATGAGGCTTGGTCTGCGGCGCGGCGTGCAGAATCTTTGCTCCGGGGGCTAGGATTCCGGAATGAAGACCCAGACCGGCCAGTTTCCGCATTCTCGGGCGGATGGCGTATCCGTCTGAACCTTGCTCAGGCGCTCATGCGGCCTTCCGATCTTTTGTTGCTCGACGAGCCAACCAACCACTTAGACCTTGATGCCTGCCTTTGGCTAGAAAACTGGCTGCGCCGCTACGATGGAACCCTGTTGTTTATTTCCCACGATCGTGACTTCATGGATAGGGTGGCCACCCACATAGTACATTTTGATCGGCAGAAGCTGGAGCTATATACGGGTAACTACTCAGCGTTTGAAGGGCAGCGCAGCGAACGTATTGCGCAACAGCAAGCCGGCTTTGAACGGCAGCAAGCGAGAATTGCCGAAATCCAGCGCTTTATTGATCGATTCAAAGCGAAAGCCACCAAGGCTAGGCAAGCACAAAGCCGGGTAAAATCTCTGGAACGGATGGAGAAAATTGCCCCTGCGCACATAGATTCACCGTTCAGCTTCGAATTTCCCATGGCAGATAAAGTATCTAACCCGTTGCTCTCGATAAGACACGGACAAGCCGGGCATGGTGACACCAAGGTACTGAGCAACATTAATTTAACCCTTCTGCCAGGGAGCCGTGTTGGATTACTGGGTCCTAACGGTGCTGGCAAATCAACTTTGATGGATGCGTTGCTAGGGCAGGGCGAGCAAGGTACAGCTAGCACCCTGTTATCCGGTGAGCGCACCTGCGGCGAGCATCTGGCGATAGGGTACTTTGCGCAACACCAGTTGGAATCACTCGATCTTGATGCAAGCCCTTTTCTCCACTTGCAACGGTTGTCGCCCAGAGCGTCTGAGCAAAGCGTTCGCAACTTTCTCGGTGGTTTTGATTTCCATGGTGATGAAGCCCTGAGCCCCATTCGCTCATTTTCTGGTGGAGAGAAGGCCCGTGTTGCTTTGGCGGTTATCGCCTGGCAAAAGCCCAATCTGCTTTTGTTGGATGAGCCGACTAACCATCTTGATCTGGAGATGCGTCAAGCCTTGACTATGGCGCTGCAGAATTTTGAAGGCGCTATTGTGGTGGTATCTCACGACAGGCACCTGTTGCGTAATACCGTTGACGAATTTTGGCTGGTGAACGATGGCCATGTTGCGGAGTATCAGGGTGATCTTGAAGATTACGAGAGCTGGTTGGCGGATCGCCGAAAAGACGATGCCGAACCACCAAAGCGTCAGCTTGGCAGTGCTGCTAGCTCCTCAGATACAGCACCGGCACAAGCAGACGCTGCTGTAGGGGAAAGTGCTGAAGACAGAAAGGCCCGCAAGCGAGTGGAAGCCGCGCTCAGACAGAAGCTGAGCCCATACCGTAAGAAGCAGGCGACATTGGAAAAGCAGATGGAAACTCTGCATGAGACGCTGAACGACTTGGAGTCTGAGCTTGCAGATCCTGCCCTTTACGGTGATGAGTCCAAAGGCCGCTTAAAAGACCTGCTAGGTAAGCAGTCGGCGGCGAAAGGTCAACTTGAAGATGTTGAAGCTCAGTGGCTTGATGTCAGCGAAACGGTCGAGGCAATGGAGGGTGAGCTGGCGGGACAGTGAAGCGAAGCGCTCCGTCAGCCGCCAGCCAGCTCAAGCACAAAGTTTTGCTTGGCAAGGTAGTCCTGTTCATTCATCAGATCGGCATAGGTCAGAGGTCGCTCATCAAACCAGCCTTCCGGAAACGTCACTAAAAGGCCTTGCTCCCTAGGTTGGAGAGTGAAAGCCGGTGGCGGTTCCAGATTGCGGGAGTGCTGAATCAGTACGGCCAAGCGTACCAGTATACATAAGTGCCGCAGGCGCCCTAGATCGCTGGGGTCGACGCCATCGAAAATGGACGAGCTGAATTTTCGGCGGTGGCCGCGCACCAAAATGGCCAGTTCCCGTTGCGCCTGCTGCGTAAAACCAGCGAGGTCAGAGTAGTGCAACAGATAAGCGCCGTGCTTGTGATATTGGCTATGGGAAATTGCCAGACCGATTTCGTGTAACCTGCAGGCCCAGCGCAGGGTCTCTTCGTCTGTAGGTGTGTTTAGCCCCCAGTGTTCCGCAATCTGCTCCCAAGCAGCGACCGCCGTTGCCTCTACAGCGGCCCCGTGGTTTTGATCCGCCTGATACCGCTCCTGCAGCGCTGAAATACTGCGCTCACGCACATCCTCATGCTGGATTCGCCCGGCTATTCCGTATAGTAGACCCTCTCGAAGTGCTCCGTCAGTATAGATGAGTTCCTGAATGTTCAAAGACTGGAACGCCCCCATAAGGATGGCAAATCCGGCGGGGAAAATATTCTGTCGGTCTGGCCGCAACCCCAAATCGCTTAGCTTCTCGACACTGCCCATATCCACAAGCCGTCGGCGTAGCTCCTCCATGGCATTCCAGGTAACGGCACCATCGGTGATTTTAAGCGTCTTCAAAACGTTGCAAATAGCCTTGATAGACCCGGATGCTCCTACCGAACTTTCCCAGCCTATTGAACGAAAGCGCCGGCGAATGCCTAATAGTTCTTGCTCTGCGTGGGTAATGGCTTTGTCCATTTGTTTACGGGTTATTCGGCCATCGGAAAAATACCGGTTCCGAAAAGACACGCATCCCATGTGTAGGCTTTCCAGCTCCTGTGGCTCAAATCGCTCGCCAATAATGAGTTCCGTGCTGCCTCCGCCTATGTCGATCACCAGACGCCGCCCGGCGTCATCTGAGAGTGTGTGTGAGACGCCCAGATAGATCACTCGGGCCTCCTCCCGCCCGGCGATGATCTCTACCGGATAACCCAGCACCTCTTCTGCTCGTGCGATAAACTGGTTGGCATTACGCGCCACCCTGAGCGCATTTGTACCTACAATCTGAACACCCTCGGGAGGCGTACCGTTAAGGCGCTGGGCAAACCGCCGCAGGCAGTCCAAGCCACGCTGTTGCGCCGCTTCTGTTAGATTGTTTTCAGAATCAAGGCCGTCGCCTAGCTGAACTTTTTCGCCCATTCTTTCCATGGTGCGGATTTCGCCCTGGACAAGTCTGGCCACAACCATATGGAAACTGTTTGAGCCCATATCGATGGCCGCAAGCATATCCGGTGGCGTAGCTGCGATTTCGGCGGAAGAGGTGGCCGTCACGGTGGTCTGAATCCTGTGGTAAGAATCTGCGCGTACTATAAGCCATAATCATAGGATATGTCAGTCAATGCGCGGGTTTGGCTCTAGTGGAAAGTTGACCGAATTGACTGGGGTCAGAACATTGAGCAATCAAGGTGGTGGATCTACCGCTTCACATACGCGGGATCAATCGCGTAAAGTAGCAACCAAAGCACTAATCAGGAAAAAACGAAATGAGCGGAAATATTGTAAACGTAACAGATGCTTCCTTCGAACAGGACGTACTTCAATCTGACGTTCCCGTACTGGTTGATTACTGGGCGGAGTGGTGCGGCCCCTGCAAGATGATCGCACCCGTACTCGAAGAAATTGCCGACGAATACGATGGCAAACTGAAGGTTTGCAAGCTCAACATCGACGAAAACGAGCAGACCCCGCCTAAGTTCAACATCCGAGGTATTCCCACGCTGATGCTGTTCAAAAATGGCAACGTTGACGCCACCAAAGTAGGCGCACTGTCCAAGTCTCAGCTCGCGGCCTTCTTGGACAGCAATCTCTGATTGCATCCTGAAAGCCTGAAAACCGCCCCTGGGCCCTGCTCTTGGGCGGTTTTTTTAGGCCTGGATTCACCATGACCGAAACCGCCCCCAAAAAAACTTGCGCCCTGCTACTGGCTGGCGGTGCAGGAACCCGAATGAACGGCAAAGACAAAGGCCTATTGCATTGGCGCGACCGCCCCATGGCCCACTGGGTAGCAGAAGCCCTCAGCGCTGTTACCACGCCACTACTCATCAGCGCCAACCGATCCCTAAAAGACTACCGCCTGCTTGGCCACGTGCTGCAAGATGCCCCGGACCTAAAAGGCCAAGGCCCCCTCGCTGGACTACTGGCGGGCCTAACCGAAGCCCGAAAACGCGGCTTCGACGCCGTACTCATATGCCCCTGCGACACTCCGGGTATACAGCCAGAGGTATTTCAGCAGTTAACAACTGCGTGGCACGAACAGCCTGAATACCCCGTTATCGCCCAATGTGCCGGAAGAACCCACCCCTTGCACGGTGTTTACCCGGTATCACTTATTAACCTGCTGGAAACCCAGCTACGAGACGACAACCGAAGGGTAATGGTGTTCGCTGAAAGTGCAGGCGCGAGAATTCTGGATTACCCCGATGCCGAGGAAACGTTCCAAAATCGAAACCGGCCAGAAGACCTAGAGAGTTAGGGGAGAAAGGCAAGAGGGCTTGGTACAAATTAGGGCTTTGGCGGAGAACTCCTTCCCGAAAGTGTGCGTAGCCAAGGATGGCGGAGCCAAGCGTACAAGGACGTATCAACAGCGTTTTTCGGGAAGGAGTTCTCCGTCAAAGTCCGGCTGGCACTCTCCCAAGTTACGGCTGCCGATCGCCAGTGTCCCAAGCATCCCCCCGAGCAACATCCGAAGCCTTCTGCTCCACCCAATGCTCCCCAGCCTCTGAAAGCTCCTTCTTCCAAAACGGCGCCGATGTCTTCAAAGCGTCCATAATAAACTCGCAAGCCGCAAATGCATCCCCCCGATGGGCGCTGCAAACTCCCACAAACACAATTTGCTCCTGCAATAGCAACCGCCCAACTCGATGAATCACCCGCGCCTTGCGTACATCCCAGCGCCGCGAAGCCTCCTTAATCAGCCCAGAAATCACCTGCTCCGTCATCCCCGGATAATGCTCCAAAAACAATCCGGAAACGTTTTGAGTATCTCCACTATCCCGTACCAGCCCCGTAAACGTCGCAATAGCCCCCGTACCGGCACCGCTATCCCGCAGTGCCTCATACTCAGAACCTGAATCAAAATCCTCAGATTGAATGCTGATCATGTTAGCCCCCCGTTACCGGCGGGAAAAAAGCCACTTCATCTCCGGCCCTAACCGGGGTGGCAGGCTTCGCCATAGCTTGATTAATCGCAATCATCACCGGCTGACCGCTTTGCAGTTGCGCCCAAGGGCCGCCGCGCCTAGCCAGCTCAGCCAGCAAATCACCGGCGGTCTGATCCTTTTCTGCCGGCAAGGTGAGTTGCTCAGTGCCCAACTCCTCTCGGAGGCGGGCAAAAAAACGAACAGTTAGGGTTTGGTTAGTCATATCAACTCAATAGCTCTGTGAATGGGTAATAGGTTATCAAGTCGCCCTCTGCAACCATCTCGTGTTCCGGAACCACAGCCAAACCTCCGGCCCAGCAGGCGGAACTGAGAACGCCCGAGCTTTGGTTAGGGTAAGCGGTTACCTGAACCTTACCCTCAATAAGCTCGGTGCGGGCGCGCAAAAACTCTCTGCGCACAGACGGAGACGTCACATTAAGCGCGGCGGGAACCTGCTGTCCCACAGGGTGAACTTCAAGGCGCCCCTGACAAGTACGTATGTAAGGCATGCCCACAACCAAAAACGTAACCAGAACCGCCGCCGGGTTACCGGGTAAACCAAGCACCGGCGTGCCGTTAATCGAGCCGAACGCCAAAGGCTTGCCGGGCTTGATTGCCATACGCCAAAGCGTCAGCTCACCGGACTCTTCCAGCACCGCGCGAACGTGATCTTCCTCACCTACAGAGACGCCCCCGCTGGTAATGATCAGGTCTGACACTGCTGCCGCGCGCTCTAGTGTCTCGCGAGTAACAGAGCGAGTGTCCCGCAGGGTTTCGCACAGCACCACCTCACAACCAGCCTCAGCCAGAAGACCAAGCAGAGTGAACCGATTGGTATTATAGATCTGCCCCGGGCCCAACGGATTACCTGGGTCAACTAACTCATCACCCGTGGATAGAATCGCAACCCGGAGCTTTTTCACCACAGTAACGTCGGCTATGCCCATAGATGCCAAAAGGCCCATTTCCTGCGCTCGAATTTTCGTGCCTTGTGCTAGCGCTAGACTACCCTCGGCAAGATCTTGACCGCGCCTGCGGATATTTTGATCGGCCTTTACTTCTGCGTTGATCAGAATGCCATTTTCAATAACATCCACTCGCTCCTGCATAATCACCGTATCGGCGCCCTCGGGAACCTCTGAGCCGGTAAAAATGCGCGCAGCCGTACCGGGCTTTAACGGGCCGGGAGCAGAGCCAGCAGGGATTCGGTCTGATACCGACAGAGTTTGACCCGGCGAATAATCCTCAGTGCGCAGGGCGTAGCCATCCACCGCGCTATTGTCCGCAGGTGGCACATCTGCAGGCACTCGATAATCTTGCGCCAGTATGCGCCCCAGGGTTTCAGTGAGCGGCAAGCGCTCGCTTCCTGTTACCACCGGGGCCCCGCTCAGGAGGTGAGCAATAGCCTCTTCAACCGGTGTCAGATTGGCTGCCATGTCTTTCTCCGTATTCAGAATTAACGTTCGGCGCGAGTGCCAATAACCTGCTGCAGGCGTTCTATAGCGCGCTCTGGCTTGCGGCCTACCAATGCTGAAAAATTGCAAGGGCCGTGGCGGCTGTCGAGCTGTGTCTTCAAAATGCCATTCCATCCCGTACGGCATGCTCCGGTGGAGCCGGGTAGGCAGAAAATGGCTGTATGGTTGGCAAGGCCGCCAAAGGCTCGGGATTGAATGGTTGATGTGCCGATCTCGGTGGCTGACTGTCGGCGGAACTCCTCACCGAATCCTTCAATCGTTTTGTCCAGCAGAGGTGTAACGGCTTCTGGTGTGCTGTCGCGCTCGTGGAAACCAGTGCCACCTGTAATGATCACTGCATGGACATCCGGATCTGCAATCCAGACTGACATAGCAGCGCGCACTAAGTAGACGTCATCCGGGAGAATGCGCCGTGAAATCAGCGTATGTCCGGCTTCCAGCACGCTGTCTTCAAGAAACTGACCGGAGGAATCCTCGTTCGGGCCTCGGGTGTCGGAAATCGTAAGGATGGCGATATTGAGAGGTTTGAGTTCGCTGGTGCTTTCACTGCTCATGGGCGGGCTCCGAAAATCACAGAAAAATTCTATGCACCAGTATCCTTGTCAGAGATAGGGAATGGAAGGGAGTAACCCATCAGGGGGAGGCCTGAAGCCTCACTTGTAGGCGTTTTAACCGAAAAGTTGACTCTAATTTCGCTACTGCACTTGACATTGCCCAGCAAGGTAGCAGATTATCGTTCCTGCCCTACGAACGATTGTACCCACTCTACTGGCTTCTGTTATTTTCCGGATTACATCCACACCGGTTGCTTCATCTGGCCAGCATCTGTTTTGACAATGAATTTTATAATCTGTTCAGGGGCACCCCTGTCATACCAACTTCCGTTTAATTCCATTCCTGAAAAATCTAATAACCTATGAATCTTACTGAACTCAAGCAGAACTCCATGCCCGAATTGCTCGACATCGCGCAACAGATGGGCCTCGATAACCTGGCACGTTCGCGTAAACAGGATGTTATCTTCACCATACTGAAGAAGCATGCCAAAAGCGGCGAAGACATTTACGGCGACGGCGTACTGGAGATTTTGCAGGATGGTTTCGGCTTCCTCCGCTCCGCGGACGCCTCCTACTTGGCTGGGCCAGACGACATTTACGTTTCGCCCAGCCAGATCCGCCGGTTTAACCTACGTACCGGTGATACGGTTGCTGGCAAGATTCGCCCGCCGAAAGACGGCGAACGCTATTTTGCCTTGCTGAAAGTCGCAGAGATTAACTTCGACAAGCCGGATAACGCCCGTAACAAAATCCTGTTTGAAAACCTGACCCCGCTGTTCCCCGATGAGCGCATGGCGCTTGAAACCGGCAACGGCAGCACGGAAGACTTGTCTTCCCGTGTGTTGGATCTGGTTGCACCTATCGGTAAGGGGCAGCGTGGTTTGATTGTATCGCCACCCAAGGCTGGTAAAACCCTGCTGATGCAGAGCATTGCGCAGTCTATTACTCGTAATCATCCGGAATGCCACATCATTGTTCTGTTGATTGATGAGCGTCCGGAAGAGGTCACTGAAATGCAGCGCACCGTGCGCGGCGAAGTGATAGCCTCCACCTTTGATGAGCCGCCTGCGCGTCACGTTCAGGTTGCTGAAATGGTCATCGAGAAGGCCAAGCGTTTGGTTGAGCATAAGAAAGATGTGGTTATCCTGCTGGATTCCATTACTCGTCTTGCTCGTGCTTACAACACAGTTATCCCATCGTCGGGCAAGGTGTTGACAGGTGGTGTGGATGCCCACGCATTGGAAAAGCCCAAGCGTTTCTTTGGTGCAGCCCGTAATGTAGAAGAGGGTGGCAGCCTAACAATTCTTGCGACGGCTTTGGTGAGCACGGGTTCCAAAATGGACGAAGTGATCTACGAAGAGTTTAAGGGCACAGGTAACATGGAAATCCACCTTGATCGCAAAATTGCGGAGAAGCGTGTGTATCCTGCCATCAACATTCGCAGCTCGGGCACGCGTCGTGAAGATTTGCTGATGACGGAAGCGGATATTCAGCGTGTGTGGATTCTGCGTAAGCTGCTGCACTCCATGGATGACGATACTGCGGCCATCGAGTTCTTGTTGGACAAGCTCAAAGACACCAAGACCAACGATGAGTTCTTCCAGTCTATGAAGCGCCGGTAATGCCGATCAAGTTATGGGCGCGCGCTTTTGTTGGATTACGGTTTAGCTTTGGTGTTTTTGCCTTGAGTTAACGGGTGATTTTGTGAACGCGGTGAGGGCCTGCTTTTCCAGACTGTGTCTTGCCAAGGATGGCAAGACCAAGCCTCCAAGGATGGGTTTACGGCGTGTCTGGGAAAGCAGGCCCTCATTGCGTTCTGGCACCGGGCAAGAAGTCTGGAAGGCGGCGAACTCCGTATTAAGAAGCTAACCGGAAACGGAGCCAACGATGAAATACAACGATCTGCGGGATTTTATTGACCAGTTGGAGAAGCTGGGCGAGCTGAAACGCATCTCAGTGGAAGTAGACCCCCATCTGGAAATGACCGAAATCTGTGACCGCACGCTGCGGGCAGGTGGGCCTGCGTTGTTGTTTGAAAACCCGAAAGGCTACGACATGCCCGTGCTTGCCAACCTGTTTGGCACCACCAGAAGAGTCGCCTTGGGCATGGGGCAGGAAAACGTAACCGCGCTTCGGGATATCGGCAAGCTGTTGGCTTACCTCAAGGAGCCGGATCCCCCTAAAGGCTTCAAAGACGCTATCGAGAAGTTGCCATTGCTTAGGCAAGTTATGCGCATGAGTCCAAAAGAGCTCAGGTCTGCGCCCTGTCAGGATGTGGTGATTAATAAAGATAATGTTGATCTGTACCAGATCCCCGTACAGCACTGCTGGCCGGGAGACGCCGGGCCGTTGGTGACCTGGCCTTTGGTGATTACCCGCGGTCCCCACAAAGAACGACAGAATCTCGGGATTTATCGGCAGCAGGTGATTGGCCGCAACCGGCTGATCATGCGCTGGTTGAGCCACCGCGGTGGCGCGTTGGATTTTCAGGAGTTTCAGAAACACAATCCAGACAAACCCTACCCCGTTGCAGTCGCCCTCGGCGCCGACCCTGCCACGATTCTTGGGGCCGTAACGCCTGTGCCCGATTCGCTCTCCGAGTATGCGTTTGCAGGCTTGCTGCGGGGCAGTCGCACCGAGCTTGTAAAATGTGGACTCAGCGATTTACAGGTTCCGGCCAGTGCAGAGATTGTTTTGGAGGGGTTTATTTACCCCGACGATCATGCGCCGGAGGGCCCGTTTGGAGATCACACAGGTTATTACAACGAAGTGGACGAGTTCCCAGTGTTCACTGTTGAGCGGATTACCCACCGCAAAGACCCTATTTATCACAGCACCTACACCGGCAGGCCGCCGGATGAGCCCGCTATTCTCGGAGTGGCGCTGAACGAGGTGTTTATTCCCATCTTGCAGAAACAATTCCCTGAAATCGTGGACTTTTACCTCCCGCCGGAAGGTTGCTCGTACCGCATGGCAGTTGTAACCATGAAGAAGCAGTACCCCGGCCATGCTAAGCGCGTGATGATGGGTGTATGGTCTTTTCTGCGCCAGTTTATGTACACCAAGTTTGTCATTGTGACTGATGACGATGTGGATGCCCGCAATTGGGAAGATGTAATCTGGGCTATTACCACCCGTATGGATCCTGCCCGCGATACTCTGTTGGTGGAAAATACGCCCATTGATTATTTGGACTTTGCCTCGCCTGTTTCTGGTCTTGGCTCCAAAATGGGTATGGATGCCACCAATAAATGGCCGGGTGAAACGACCCGCGAGTGGGGCGAGCCGATTGCTATGACAGACGCTGTAAAACAGCGTGTGGATGAACTCTGGGGTAGCCTGGGCATTGAAACCCCGGTTAATCGCCCCGACTGATATGGATAGCAGTCGGTGGCAGGTTGGCCTTGTGCCGTCCGGCATTCACTACGTGACGACCGCTGATAAGGATTTACTGAGCGCAGCAGTAGATGCAGGCGTAGCTGTTCCATCCGCTTGCAAAAATGGCGTATGCGAGCTCTGTGAGGCGCGTTTGCTCAGCGGCTCTGCTTTGAACACCCGAAACCAACAAATGATTCCGGTCGGCGCTCGGCTGATGATGTGTAGAACCGCAGCGCTCGACCATCTTGAACTGGAGATAAGTGCCGTTATGGCCGCAGGAAATAACCAGCCCCGCAAGTTTCAGGCAAACGTGGTGGATGTAAGTTCTATCAATCACGATGTATACCGGGTAGAGCTTCAGTTACCACGCCGGCGGGAGTTGTCTTTTCATGCTGGTCAATATTTGTCGGTTAATCTTCCGGATGCTGAACCTTGCTATTTCTCCATTGCCAGTAGCCCTGCAGAGCAAAATTTGGAGCTGCATATTCAGGCTTCTCCCGAGTGGGTGTCGGCACAAAAGGTAATTGATGCGCTAAGGTCTGGCCAAACAGTCAATTTGGAGCTGCCCCACGGCAAGGCATGTTTGGACTGCGCTCCGGATAAACCATTGCTATTGGTTGCTGCAGGTACCGGATTCGCTCAGATGAAAAGCTTGGTGGATTATTTGCGAGGTACATCTTTTTCCCAGCCGGTGAGCCTGTATTGGGGCGTGCGCCGCCATGAGGACATGTATCTCAGGTCTATGGCTCGGCAGTGGGAGGAAGACTGGCCGGAATTCAGTTTTCAGCCGGTTGTTGGTGACGATGATGACAGTGAATGGAGTGGTCACCACGATCAACTCGTGCGGGTTGTGCTAGCCTCCGGCATGGACTTGAGTAACGTTGATGTGCACGCTAGTGGGTCGCCAACCATGGTATACACGCTGATGGATGCCTTGGTGGAGGCAGGCCTACCACCCGAGGCATTCTTTTCTGATGTGTTGGAGTATGCACCTCGTAATTGAGGTGCTGTTGCCGACTTTAAAGAGAAAGCGCCGTATTGGGTTAGGCTCTGGGCATGGGCAGTTTCGGAAGCCCATTGTCGGTTGCTAGTCCCTGCATCATAAGTTTGATGCTTAGCTCTTCTTCGCCCATGTGAGCACTTAAACGGCTTAGCTCTGCTAGAGCTTCCCGGCTTCGACGTAACTTCAAACTTGTTTCGAAGTACTCCCGGGCTTTGCCCCACAGCTCATTTCTGAGGCTAAGGCGGCCTAACGCCAACAGTAGCTCTGCATTATTTGGGCGGTCTTTAAGCCACTGCTCTGCGGTAAGAAGCTGCTCATCCGGTTTGCGGCCCTCTATGCGGCCATACAGATTAACCAATTCATCGCTCCAATGGCTTTGTAAAACCTTGCGTAGCAACGTTTCGGTCTGGGCTTCATCGCCAAGACTGGCCAGTTGGTGCGCATAGTCACCGATGGTCTTCTCATCTTTACGCAAAAAGCTCGGCAGCTCGTCCCAAAGGCTGGTGAGCGGTTCTAAAGATGCGTTAGCATCGTCCTTTTGCTGACGCCGACAGTCCTCAGCGGCTTTCTCCAGCAGGTTGTGCCATACCAAGCGCTCCAGCTCAATGAGTTCGGATTCTGGCATCACACTGCGTTTACGCAATTCTGGCAAGAGCTTTGAAAGCTCGCGCCAGTCTTCTAGGCGAAGATAAGTATTTTTCAGAAGTTTGAGTACAAAAGGGTGATGCGGTGATTGCTTGCGCAAGCGCACGAGCGTTGCCAAAGCCTGTTCCAGGCGGTTGCCGGAAAGCTGCAACTGAGCCTGAGTAATACCCACGGCCATATCCGACCCGGGCGTGCTCTCGTACGCTTTTCGCAATAGTTCATCGACAGCCTCGTGGTCGCTGCACTCAAAAGCTGCCTGAGCTGCTGCCAAGTAATTGATAAGAGGTGTGTCTGCGTGGCCAGCTGCCGAGGTAAGCATTTTGCGGGCTCTTGGCCAATTACCTTCCGCCAATGCCAGCAAGCCCTTAGTGGTTCGGCGGCGGGCGCGACGCTCCTTGCTGCGGGATAGCCAGTTGGCCACCAATCCGGTGCCTTCTCGCATGCGGCGGAGCATGTTGATCGTGAGCACAATGAGTGCAACCACAACGACAATGAGGGCAAGCCCCACCCAGAAATTGGTTTCTACCAGATAATTGCCGAGGCTGATGCGAATGTACCCCAGATCATACTGCAAACCGAGGGAGAGCGCGGTGCCGATAAGCAGGGCGAACAGAACGATCAGAAGCAGGCGGATCATGAATCACGGCCTCCATTTGCTTCGCTGTTGCCGTTGCTATTGCTGAGACGGCCTGCAAGCCGCTCTTTGAGCAGATCCAGAGATTTACTGATGTCAGGCAAGTCTGGGGCTACGTTGCGGGCGCTCAGTTCACCGAGGGTTTTAGTGAGGGCGCTTACCCGTGGGTTGCTTGCATCGTACCAGTCTTCAACCGCAGCTTGCGCTTTGACGAGGGCCCTTTCATACAATGGTTGGTTGCCCCTGAGCACTGCCATTTCGGCTTCTTCGAGCATCAGTTGCAGGTTTAGGCGAGCATAGGCGCTTTGGTCCGGCGACAGAAGCGGTTTTACCGACTCATCAAGGCGGCGAACGACAACGACCTGCATCAAGGTAGACTTGAACTTTCTCCAGCCTTTTATCAGCATGCCCGGCTCACCGCCTTCTTCGGGCTCTGCTCCGGGCTGTGAATTGCCGACAAACCCGGGCGCCTGTTCGCTAATAAGAGCCTGATCGGTAAGCTGGTGTACGCTGTCGATGGCGGCTTCAAGAGTAAGGTAAAGCCCAGTTCTGTCGACGTTACTAATGCCTTTCAGGGATAGGATTTCGCGCGCGAGCTGCTGGCGTACAGGGTAGACGCCGATGTCGTCCGATTCAGTCAGTACGTCGTCTGCGGCTTCAAGGGCCGACAAAGCTCCACGAATGTCTTTCTCTATCATTAAGCGCTGGTTTGCAATGCGTAGCAGGTATTCCGCCTCTGCCAACAACCAGTCGGTGCGAGTGCGGTTTCCAGCTTCAAGCAACTCGCGGGCATTGTGATCGATTTGCCGCTGTTGGGTAGCAATCAGCTCGCGCTGGGACGCCAGCTTATCTTCCAGAGCTTGCAAGCGTTGGCTCTGCTGGCCACCCCTGTCGCCATACAGGCTTTCGAGTTGCGCGGTATCCTGTTGTAGGCTTTTCAGTGCCTGCATTGTCGTTTGGTTTCCGTTCCATTGTTGCCAGTTCCACAACGCCAGTACGACAACACTGATCAGTGCAATGATGGCGATAACCCAGATTGGCCAGACTTTCTGCCGTGTGGGTTGTTCTTTGGCAATCGGTGCGGGTAATTGTTTTGTTGTTTCAGTCACGGGCGTCCTTACTTAGCTCTTCCGGTGTCACCGTCGCGGCCGGTCAACTGTTCTGCTACGGCGGCCACAATGTCGTTGTCGGCAAGGCTTTCTGGTATACACGGAGCATTGAATCCCGCTGCACGGGCCTGATCGGCAATACGCCGGGCGGGTACAATAACGGGGCTATCGTATAGATTATGGCTGCAATTCGAACATAGTGCGATGAGATTGTTCAGGGTTTCTCCGGAGAGCGCAATAATGGCGTCCGGTGCAAACGTTTTCAGTGCATTGTGGATCTGTGCGGAGGTGTAGTTTGGACAGAATCGGCGATAAAGCGGCATCACAGTGACACGTGCACCGCGCGCCTCAAGCGTTTTCCGGGTTAGCTCCCGGCCTTCCTCTCCTCTGGCAACCAGAACACGCTCTCCTTCAAAATGCGCCAAAGAGGGCAATTTGAGCAAGGCTTCGCTGGTCCAGCCTTCGTCTGGTTTGCGGGGATTCAATCCATACTCTGCAAGAGCTTTGGCTGTGCCAGCTCCTACGCCATACCAATATAGCCCAACAGGTAGTTGAGGCCACCAGATATCGAGTTCGTCTAGCAGAAGGCGGGCTGCGTATGGGCTAACAGCAATGACGTGGGAAAATTCATCAAGGCTAAGGATAGTGCTGCGCCGTTCCGGAGTTTCCGGTAGGGGTTCTCGCTCAACCAGCGGAAACACGTGCGCTTCAGCACCCGCAGCTTGGAACTGCCGAGCCAATCGAGATGCTTCCGGCTCTGGCCGACATATCAAAACGCGTCGGCCAGCCAGTTTGTAGGACTCAGTGGGGAGTGTGACCATAAATTTCAGCCAGCACTTTGTCTGCGCCCAATGCTAAAAGGTCTTCTGCCAGTTCACGGCCCAAGCGCTCGCCTTCAGCACGGGGTGCTCGGCCTTCAACTCGGAGTATTTGAGTGCCGTCAACGGCGCCAACCAATCCACGTAGCCACAGTGTGTTGTCGTCTTCCAGCAACGCATAGGCAGCGATAGGCACTTGGCAGCCACCTTCAAGGCGACGGTTAAGAGCTCTTTCAGCTTTAACCCGATCGGCTGTGTCCGCATGGTTCAGCGGCTCAAGCATCGCGCGAAGCTCGTCATCATTGAGCCGACATTCGATACCAAGGGCACCTTGACCTACGGCGGGTAGAGATACGGTGTCTGGCATGGAGTAACGAATCCGCTCATGAAAGCCCAGACGCTTTAAGCCAGAGCTGGCTAGTACAATGGCGTCGTAATCGCCGGCGTCCAACTTTGCCAGACGGGTGTTAACATTGCCCCGTAGCACTCGAATTTCCAGATCGGGTCTGTAAGCCCGGAGCTGAGATTCCCGGCGCAGGCTGGCGGTGCCAACTATTGCACCTTGGGGAAGGGCGTCAACGTTAGCGTATTGGTTGCTAACGAAGGCGTCGGTCGGGTCGTCCCGTTCACAGATTGCAACCAGACCCAGACCCTCGGGAAAGGCCATGGGCACATCCTTCATCGAATGCACGGCGAGGTCAGCGCGGCCATCAAGCATGGCCTCTTCCAGCTCTTTTACAAACAGGCCTTTGCCGCCGATCTTGGCGAGTGGTACATCAAGGATCTTATCGCCCTGAGTTTTGATCTTTATCAGCTCAACAACCACGTTGTCGTGGAGCCGTTCCAATTCGGCCTTAATAAATTCTGCCTGCCACAGCGCCAAGGCACTGCTGCGGGTTGCGACACGAAGGGTTCGTTTAGACATGATGCTCACTGTCGATTCTGAAAAATGTCCGCCAAGGTTACCCTGTGGCGCCGAAAAAGTCCCGTGGGACCCTAGCCTTGCAGACCCTGAAGCCATTGGCGAACGTTGCTGGAGTGTCGGCGGCTTACTGGTAGTTCGCCCAGACCATCTCTTAGCTGCAAGAGGTTGTGGCCATCCGGTGTTCGGCGCAAGGCCTGTATGAAACGCACACCCACCAGCGTGTTACGGTGAATCCTAAGCAGTTGGTTAGGGTAAGCGCTTTCCAGTTCTTTTAAGGTGTAATCGGAAACAGTTCCACCACGGGAATGATGAATGGTCACGTATTTTTGATCGGCCTGACAATAGCGGATCCCGGCTATATCAATCAGCTCAGTCCCCCTGTGTGTGCGAACGGCCAGTTGCTCATCTTCGGTTGTTTCACGATCCGTGTTATTTCCCGCAATGCTGGCGGAAAGCGTTTGTATTTGTACGCGATTGACCCGACCGGCGCGGCCCAGCGCCTCAGCAAGTGCGTCCTTGCGCACAGGTTTGAGCAGGTAGGCCACGGCTTGCACATCGAACGCTTGAATGGCGTAGTTGTCGTAGGCGGTGCAGAAAATAATAGCTGGTGGATTGTTAAGTTGGCTTAGATTTGCGGCGGCCTCCATCCCGTCCATGCCGGGCATTCTTATATCCAGCAATAGAATGTCTGGGTGCAGCTCGGCAACGTTCGCAAGTGTCGCTTCACCATCACCAGCTTCACCGCATACCTGATAGTCCGGCATGCCCTCGACCAAGCGCCTGAGACGTTGCCGGGCCAAAGGCTCATCATCGGCGATGAGTATCTTCTGTTTAGTCATGAATGCTTTATGGTTTTTGGCAGCCTTAAGGTTACCGTGTAAACCTCTCCCTGATGGCTGTGTTTCAAAACGGAAGCCTCTCCAAATAGTGCATGCAATCGTGCTTGAATGTTACTCAAGGCCATGCGGTTGCCCTTGTGCTGGTCGCAATCTTCTTTGGGTTTGGGGTTTTGTACCAACAAATACACAAAGCTACCGCGCTCTTCTACTTCGATGCGCACGGTGCCGCCCTCCGGCCGTGGCTGTATGCCGTGATAAACCGCATTCTCAACTAGTGGTTGAAGAGTAAGCGGAGGAATGGCCTGACGCTCCAAGCCGTCGGCGATATGCCATTCCAGTTTCAGGCGTGGGCCAAGGCGCAGAGACTCAATGGCGAGATAGCGTTTGCAGAGGTCTAGCTCCTTTGCTAGTGGGATAAGCTGGTCGCCGGTGCGTAAGCTGGCCCGAAAGAGTTCAGATAAATCCAAAACAGCGTCTTCTGCCAACTCGGGGTCTGTGGCGATAAGGCTGGCGATTGTGTTCATGCTGTTGAATAGAAAGTGCGGTTGTATACGCGCTTGCAGTGCTGTTAGGTGCGCTTGCATTTCTGCTTCTCGCTGCTGTTGCCACTGGTGTTGCAAATAGAAATAACGAAGTACCATTAGAACAATAAGTAGCGCCAGAAGTAGCTTCTTGGCAATAGCTTGCCAGCCGATGATACCCGGTTGCGGATGTAACACGCTGTCGGCGAAAAGACTGAATGCCAGCACATCCAACAGCACTATAAGTGCAATGGCAAGGGTGGCCCGGGCTACAGATAGCTTGGCTAGGCGCGAGCGCAAAAGGCAGATCAGCGCGGCGCTGGTAAGGGTTGTCCACTGCACAAATAATGACAGGAGCGCGAAATAGTTCCAGTCAATCCAGCCGTCGTTCGCCTGAACAATGGCCAGTACCAGCACCATTAGTTCGCTGGTGATGAGTAGCATGAACACAGAACGAACCCGGCACAGATCCGGCACGAAAAAATCCCGCATCACGACGGATTTGGATTTGCTCAGTGGAGTCTCTTTTCTCCCAATCAGAATGTTATACTCCCGCAACGTTTAATCTACCCAGTTCCCGCCAGATAATGCCGGGCTGTCAGCAGGAAATATAGACCATGACGGACCAGAAAAAACCTGATCAGGCCACAAGCTCTGAAAAACCTTGGGGCGGACGCTTCAGTGAACCTACAGACGCATTTGTGGAGCGCTTTACCGCATCTGTAGGGTTTGATCAGCGCCTGTACCACCATGATATCACTGGCTCTATTGCACACGCGACTATGCTCGCTGAAGTTGGCGTGCTCACCGTGGAGGAGCGTGACAGTATTATTGATGGCTTAAGCGGGGTGAAAGAAGACATTGAAGCAGGGCGCTTTGAGTGGTCGGTAAGCCTTGAAGACGTGCACATGAATATAGAGGCCCAACTAACCAAGCGTATTGGCATCACCGGTAAAAAGTTACACACCGGGCGAAGTCGGAACGATCAGGTAGCTACGGACATTCGCCTGTACCTGCGAGATGAAATCGATGTGATTGCGGAGGAGCTTCGCCGTTTGCAAACGGGGCTGCTGGATCTGGCGGAGCGTGAAGCCGATACCATCATGCCCGGCTTTACCCACCTTCAGACAGCTCAGCCGGTAACCTTCGGGCACCACCTGCTGGCTTGGTATGAAATGCTTGTGCGTGATGCTGAGCGTTTGCAAGATTGCCGCAAACGGGTGAACGTTATGCCTCTGGGGGCGGCGGCTTTGGCGGGCACCACTTACCCCATCGATCGGGCCATGACCGCTCGACTGCTTGGCTTTGATCGACCCACGGAAAATTCTCTTGATTCCGTCAGCGATCGGGATTTTGCCATTGAATTTTGCGGCTTTGCGGCCCTGCTGATGACTCATCTTTCGCGCTTCAGCGAAGAACTGGTGCTGTGGGCATCTGCTCAGTTTGATTTCATTGATTTGCCCGATCGCTTTTGCACCGGGTCTTCCATTATGCCCCAGAAGAAGAACCCGGATGTTCCGGAGCTGGTTCGTGGTAAAACGGGCCGGGTGAACGGCCATCTGATCAGCCTGCTTACCCTGATGAAAAGCCAGCCACTGGCCTACAACAAGGACAACCAGGAGGACAAGGAGCCTTTGTTCGATACCGTAGATACCGTTAAGGGTTGCTTAAAGGCCTACGCCGACATGGTTCCGGCCATTCGCGCCAAGGCTGAAAACATGCGCGTAGCGGCTAAACGCGGCTTCTCTACGGCGACGGATTTGGCGGATTATCTGGTCAAGAAGGGCATGCCCTTTCGCGACGCCCACGAAGTTGTCGGCAAGGCAGTGGCTTTCGGCGTGGCTGAAGCGCGGGACCTTTCTGATATGACACTGGAAGAGCTGAAACGTTTCTCCGACACTATAGGAGAAGATGTGTTTGATGTGCTGACGCTGGAAGGTTCAGTTCAGGCCCGTGACCATCTGGGCGGTACTGCTCCGAATCAGGTACGGGACGCTGTTGCACGCGCGCGTAAGCTGTAAGGCAGACTTCATGAACCTAACCCTGTGCTTATAGGCCAATAAGCACAGGGTTAGCCGCCAATTCGCCCAGTGGAAAGGTCTACAGCCACGGGCCTTAGCTCGGCAAGAGGTTTTGGCGAGCTAATTCTGAAGCCCTGACCGTAGTGAATGCCTAGAGTGCGGACCTTCTGGAGAATCTCGTCGTTTTCTATATAAGTAGCCACCGTTATTTTCCCCGCCTCTTGAGCGATCCGCTGCAGAGCTTCCACCATTATCTGTTGAACGGGATCGTCTCCAAGCCTGAGCATTAGGCTACGATCGAGTTTAATAACGTCTACCGGCAGCCTTGCTGCAAGGCTGAAGCTTTCCACCGAGGCGCCCGCACCGTCCAGAGCGATACGACAACCAATCCTGTGTAGGTCGTCGCAGAGAACGGCCACCTCATCAGGGTACTGGGTGGCGTGGGCTTCGCGGATTTCAAAGCAGAAACTTTCAGCTGGGTAGTTGGTAACCCTGACCACAGACTCTACGAAATCCGCAAACGTGTCATCCAGAACGCTGGCAAGAGACAGGTTGAATCCGCAGTATTTGAGCCTGGGTTCCAGCAGACGGTGGTCGTCCAGCCAACTGAGTGTTTGTAGAATCACTTGTCTGTCCAGCCGCTTCGCTAGATCAAACCGCTCCGCTGCCGGAAGAAACTGATCCGGCTGCAGCCGTTGGTCCTGCTTGTGATAGCCAGGGATGCGGCAGAGAATTTCTATGTGGTCGCCCCAAGTAACACTGGCAACCGGCCTGAGAGACTGAAATTCAAGAACCAGCGATTGCTGGTCCAGAGCATTGCGTATCTGGTCGACGTATTCATTGCTGTCGTTGCTGTCTGAAAGACGAGACGCGTGGGCGGTGTGAATCCGGTTGCGCCCGGATGTCTTCGCATCGTGGCATAGGTCTGCCGCTTGCCCCAGAAGTTGTTCGGGGTCGGCAGGTGTGTTTTTGCCTATAATGAGCAAGCCGCCGCTGGCGGTGGTTTGCAATTGATGGCCTTGCCACTCGAAAACAAAACTCTGGATGACGTTTAGAATGTCGTCTGCGAGTTTACGGGCGCCAGACTCTGTATAGTTTTCAATGAGTAACGCGAAGGTGTCGCCAGAAAGCCGCGATACGGTGTCTTGTGGACGGCTGCGAACACCGAGGGTGCCAGCCAGTTCCCTAAGGTAGCGGTCGCAAGCACCGTTGCCAGCAGTGCTGTTGAAATGCCCGAACGCATCCAGATTCAAATATAAAAGACTTGTGTCGCTGGCTTTGTCCTCTTTCTGCTCCAGGCTGCGCTGGAGGCGGGCGATAAACTCCCTCCGGTTTGTTAGCCCGGTTACCGGGTCGTGTCGGTAACGGTACTCGCTATCACCGGAGTTGCTGGCGCGGTTGCTGATGTTACTGGCCACAACGACTGCGCCCGCGGTTTCGCCCTTGGTAGCATCCTTGCCAGCATTACGGGATCCCGCTGGATGATCCGTCAAGCGCTGGTAATGGAATTCGTATACCGGCCACTCACCGCTTTGTTGGGTGATGGGCATGTCGACAACGAAGCTGTCTTGTTCGAAAGCCCTGCGCCAAAGTCGTTCCGCCAAATGCCGTTCATTGAGGTGCTTTTCCAACAACTGGCTCAGGTTGTCGCCAACTCTGGGTGTAACGCCGTATATGCTGGCAAATAGACGGGCATAGGGGGTGTTGAAGTGCAGCAGATTCAGATTTTTATCCACCGCTGCTATCAACCCGGGGCTTGCTGCGGTGGTGGCACTTAGGATTTTTTCAGTTCTGATACGGGCTTGGTCCCGTTGCATTTCGCCTGTGCGGTCAATCAGGGTTCCACCCATTTTTCGTACTTTACCGCCAACATTGAGCGCGCGGCCGTTCAGGGTGGCACGGATCTTTTTTTCTTTAGCGGTAATCAGGTTTAATTCAATAGTGAAGGGCGCGCCGGTATGGGCGCATCGCCGGAATAGAGCCCGAACGCGGTCCTGACCATTTGGACAATAAAACAGGGCCTGCTCTGGCGTAATGCCTGTGCCCGGCTTTAGTTCAAGTAACTGGTACAAACCCTCTGTCCAAATAATTCGGTTGCTGGCGATATCCAGCTCCCAGATACCGAAGCCTGCTGCGCTCTCGGCGTAACGAAGCAGGCGGGGGTCTATGGCAGAGCTTGCCTCTTGGGTAATACGGGCGCTGGCTGCTTCGTCTGAATCGCGCATACTGACACGCAATGAGAGGCTAGCCGTGTAGAAAAAACCTTCTTTGTGGCGAAAAGTGACCATCACGGTTTGCCCGCTCTCTAAGCGGTGACGGTTCACTGGCGCGAAAGGGTCATCCTCTCTGGATGCTAATATCATATGAGCTGCAACGCCCTGTAGCTCGCTGGCGTTGTATCCCAGTACTGCCTCAGCATTGTTGTCAGCGAATAGCACCTTACCTTCGTCGTCGACACGAAATAGGGTTTGACGATCGGAACCGGTGGATGTGTCTGCACGATAACGCTGTATGACAAACTCTTTCACTGGGCAGGGCCTCGGATTCTCTTAAGCGTACTTCGCTTTTGTTTTTCTGATGGTTTTGCAACGATGAGTTCATCATACTAATAAATAAACCGGAAAGAACCTCTCTCCCGGAGCTGCCTTGACTGCCCATGCCGCACCCATAGCCCTAGATTTCGATGAGGGTATTGACCGCAAAACCCTGCGTCGTCTGCGGGACAGGTTCCTCATGGTTAACCGCCGGCGTTGGCAGCGAGCCCACTTATCGCTTACATACAGGCAGCAGGTGGTGCTCGAAATTCTGCCTCTGGTGTTTCATACAAACCACCCGGCCTTGCCCGGTTATCTGGATGTGAATTGCCCCTATGGCCTGAGCCATTATCAGCCGGATGTCGCCACTCTTGGCGCAGCGCGGCGTTTGGCGCGGACGTTCAGCCTTCGAGACGAAGGCAAACGTCGGCCCGATTTGCAGGCGTTGTTCTTGATGGGTAGCCCCGGCACTCTGGGCCATTCTGTCGCCAGTGATCTGGATGTTTGGTTGTGCCATCGCGATGACCTCCCGGAACCGGGTATTTGTCGTCTCGAGCGCAAGGCACAGAAACTGACGGAGTGGGCGTCGTCTTTTGGTATCGAGCTGCATGTGTTTGTCTTTTCTGCCGTCGATTGGCGCGAAGGGCGGCAGCGTGCAAAGATAAGCGGCGAGAGCTGCGGTAGTGCCCAGCACTACCTCTTATTGGATGAGTTTTACCGCACTAGCATACATTTAGCAGGGTGTTACCCTCTTTGGTGGTTGGTCCCCTCAGAGCAGGAGCAGCACTATCGGCAGTGTGTAAACCGACTGGTGGATTATCGTTTTATTCGGGGCGACGAATACATCGATTTTGGTGCTGTGCCGTTTATACCCACCACTGAGTTTCTCGGTGCGGGGGTGTGGCAGCTCTACAAGGGAATTGATGCGCCCTGGAAGTCGATTCTGAAATTGTTGTTGATTGAATGCTATGCCCAAACGCAAGAGCTGCCGGTGTTGTCTCGTGCTTTCAAGCAGGCAGTGTTCAACGGTATCACCGATGTGGATGTGTTGGACCCCTACGTGATGCTGTACCACCGACTTGAACATTGGTTAACTGAGACGGGAGCGCATGCCCGGCTGGATTTGGTCCGTCGCAGTTTGTACATCAAAGCGGGGCTACCGCTCACTCGCATAGAGGGTGAGCAGGGGGCAGAAGTTTGGAGAGTCGGGTTGCTACAGAACCTGATAAGCCGTTGGGGCTGGCAGAAAAAGCAGATTGAAGTGCTGGATAATCGACAGCGCTGGCGGGCGGAAGAAGTTGCATCCCTGCGCCGGGCGATGGTGTCGGAACTGACACACAGCTATCGGCTGCTTTCGAAAATGGCCCGCGATGATGGCGAGCAGTCCGCGATTAGCGCTAATGATCTCAACCTTCTTGGTCGAAAGCTCTACGCCGCTTTTCAGCGAAAAGCAGGGAAGATTGAGCAGGTTAACCCTGGATTGGCACCATCGTTGGCAGAAGAAAATCTTGCTTTCCACTATCGATCGGATCAGGGCGAGGGAGGATCCGGGTGGCTGCTGTATCGTGATCTGGAAGACCCTCAGGATGCCTTCTGGCAGGCGGCAATAAGGCGTTCCGGTAACCTTTCTGAGCTGGTGGCTTGGTGCTATTTCAATGGTTTGCTGACACGCTCAACCCGCCTCAATGTCCGTGCTTTGCGGGGCATTGTCTCTGTCAGTGAATTGCGTGAAATGCTGGATGCGCTCGCAAGCTTTGTGCCTTTTCCTGTGCCGCCAGCAGAGCGCGAAGCTCTGGCCCGAGGCGTTCGTCCGCTGCGTAACCTTCTACTGATCAACGTGGGCGTTGATCCGCAGGCTCATCTTACAGAGTTAGGGTTGCACAAATTGAGTGCCCGGCATGATTCTCTGGGATTTAGTGGTGGGCGGGAGAATCTGGTTGTTACTATCGATCACATTACGCTCAATAGTTGGCACGAGGTTAGTCTTCAGCACTATGCTTCCGGTGACACTTTAATACAGTGTTTGAAGAATGTGCTCGCCTCAGTGGCATTGGCGCCCCACAACATTCCCGACATGAGCGTGCATAGCCATAACCGAGGGCATGGTGGCGCGATTGCACGTAGAGTGCGCGAACTGTTTGCCGATGTGTTGCGCCAGTTTTTTGCGGGCGGTACCGGGCCGCATCCCTTGCGTTATGTTATTGAAATGGATCGCCGGTACTTTTTGCTGGAATTCAGTGGCTCGGAGCCCGGATTTGTGGTGCTTGAAAGCTTGTCCGCACTGATGGACTGCCTCGCCCAGCCACGGGATATCTATCTACCCATTGTGTTTGATCGCCATGCGCTGCTGGATCAACCGGCTCTGCGGGCGGTCTGCCAAGCCAGCGAGCCAGTCAGCATTCAGGTTTTTTATGTTATTCGCAGTGGGCAGGTTCAGATTTGGGTGATTGATGAGCGCGGCTCATTGTTCAGTTGGAGTCAGCGGATCGCTAGTCGCCGCCATCTTATGACACCCTTGCTGCGCTTTTTGGAGAACCTGATTGAGCGACGCATGCTGCGCACCAGCGATGTGCCCGTCGCTTTGGCTGGAGTGCGCTGCTACGAGCTGGTTGTAAGTGATGGGCTTTGGCGGCCGGAGTTTCGGCCGCAACCGGATACCGAGGGTCGGCTGCCGGGTTTTGAAGTGCAAGCCGTCGGCATTCAGGAGGGTAATAGCCGTGTTCGCTTTGACCTGTACTGTGCAGAGCAGGAGTTTACGGTGCTGCAATACGGCGACCAGCTAGTTCCGGCAGTTGCCCACTACATCCATTCGCTGCGCCAGAGCGGTGACCGCTATCCAATCTACCTTACGGACGTGCACTTGCCTCACGATTTGGATCCAAGGGTATATCAGCGGGACATACAGACCAGTCAATACCTCTATTACCGCGCTTTTCTGGAGGAAGCCTTAAACCGTGAATTGGACACGCTTCAATAGCCTGTCGTTCTCGCGGTGCAGGGCGAGGGTCAGGTATACTTTCGTTATTATCAACTCTCGATATGAATTCTTACTATAAACTGAAAGGTGCCAAGCATGCGGGCAGTGAACATGCCGATCGTGATACTGGTTGTGGCAACTGCGCTGGGTGGCTGCGGCCAAAAAGGGCCGCTATACCGTGAGAATCCGGATGTATCCGGATCTGTCGCCGGTAAACCCGTCAGCGCCGAAGTGCAAACCGAGCGCTCGGGCGACCGCAAGCCAGACGAGCAATAGTTCTGCCGATACCAGCACCGAGACACGAATCAGGAATCAAATGGATCATTTCAACTACCGTGACGGCGAGCTTTACGCCGAAGATGTATCTGTCTCCTCCATTGCCGAGCGCTTTGGTACGCCAGCTTATGTATATTCCCGAGCGGCTATTGAACAGCATTACAAAGCCTATGACGATGTCCTGAAGGGGCGCAAGCTCCTTGTTTGTTATGCCGTTAAAGCCAATAGTAATCTGGCCGTGCTGAATGTACTTGCGCGCTTGGGCGCAGGTTTTGACATTGTGTCTGCCGGTGAGCTGGAGCGGGTTCTGCGTGCAGGCGGCGATGCAAGCAAGGTTGTGTTTTCCGGTGTCGGAAAGCAGGAATGGGAAATGCGCAGGGCCCTAGAGGTTGGTGTTCGTTGCTTCAACGTGGAGTCTGATACCGAACTGGACAGGCTCAATGCGGTGGCTGGCGAGTTGGGTGTTAAAGCCCCCGTCTCGCTTCGTGTGAATCCGGATGTCGATGCCGGAACGCACCCATACATCTCTACGGGCCTGAAAGAAAACAAGTTCGGTATTGATATCACAGAGGCGCCAGCAGTCTACGCTCGTGCCGCAACCCTGCCGAATCTGGATATCCAAGGCGTGGATTGCCACATAGGCTCGCAGCTTATCTCTGTCTCTCCGTTTATGGATGCCCTCGACAGGGTCTTGGCTCTGGTCGATGAATTGGCAAGAAGTGGCATCCATATTCGGCACCTTGATATGGGCGGTGGTCTGGGCGTTACCTACCACGATGAGCAGCCGCCCAAACCCTCTGACTATGTCCGCGCTTTGCATGAGCGCATTGGTGACCGTAAGTTGGAGTTGGTTCTTGAACCGGGGCGGTCCATTGCGGCGAACGCCGGTATCCTGATTACCCGCGTGGAATTCCTGAAGTGCACTGAGCACCGCAATTTTGCGATTATTGATGCCGCTATGAATGACCTGATTCGCCCGGCTCTCTACAGCGCCTGGCAGGCCATTGTTCCAGTACAACCCCATCTGGATGCGGAAGAAAAGGTCTGGGATTTGGTTGGCCCTGTGTGTGAAACCGGGGATTTTCTTGGTAAAGACCGCCCCCTCAGGCTCAATGCCGGGGACCTTCTGGCTGTGCGCTCTGCCGGTGCCTATGGCTTTGTGATGAGCTCTAACTACAATACCCGAAACCGCCCGCCTGAGCTGATGGTGGATGGTGATCAGGTACACGTAGTTCGCCGTCGTGAAACCATTCAGGACCAGCTTGCACCTGAAAACTGCCTGCCAGAATGAGCGGCGGACAGGAAACGGGCCAGCAGCGCCGCAACCAGGGCCCGCTGTTAAGGTTCAGCAAGATGCACGGGCTGGGCAATGACTTCATGGTAATCGACGCCATCAGTCAACCGTTTAGGCTGCGCCCGGAAATGATTAGGGAACTGGCAGACCGGAATTTTGGTGTCGGTTTTGACCAGCTTTTGGTTGTAGAGCCGCCCGGGCTGCCGGATGTGGACTTTCGTTACCGCATCTTCAACGCCGATGGCTCGGAAGTTGAGCAGTGTGGCAATGGCGCCCGATGCTTCGCCAAGTTCGTGCGCGACCAGCGTCTGACGAATAAAAAGATCATCCGTGTGCAAACGGCCAATGGCGTGATTGAGTTACGTGCGGTTAAAGATAGCATGGTGATGGTCAATATGGGCGTGCCGGAGCTGAATCCGGCGGCGATTCCGTTTGCTGCTGAGCGCCGCAAAGACGTTTACACCGTAGACGTGGGTACGGAGCCCGTTGAACTCAGTGCTGTCTCTATGGGTAACCCCCATGCGGTCATTGTGGTTGAGGATGTGGACTCTGCGCCAGTGTCAGAGCTTGGCTCGCGTTTGGAATATCACCCAAGGTTTCCCTCGCGAGCCAATATTGGCTTTTTGCAGATAGTCAGTCGCAACCATGTGCGCCTGAGGGTCTATGAGCGTGGTTCGGGCGAAACCCTTGCCTGTGGAAGCGGAGCTTGCGCAGCAGTGGTGGCGGGTCGTTTACGGGGCCTGCTAGATGACCGCGTGGAGGTTGAACTGCCTGGTGGGCGGCTAGTCATCGAATGGCAGGGTGAGGGGGCGCCTGTTATGATGGAAGGGCCTGCTACGAGTGTATTTGAAGGGCAGTTGAGACTGCCTGGTGATTCAAGTGGTAGCCGGCGCCGAAAGCCCAGCCGCCCAAACAAACAACGGATCTGACGACAGCCAGGAGTGCACAATGACAGACCAAACGGCCCACCAGAAGGCCGGAGAGCTCACCCGCGAGGCCGTGGCTGAGTACTTAAAGCATAACCCTGATTTTTTTGTCGATCAGGATGAGCTTTTGCGCAGCCTAACATTGCCCCACGACAGTGGCCGGGCGATCTCCTTGGTTGAGCGGCAGGTGCACCTGTTTCGCGAACAGCGGGACACGCTCCGCCATGAACTTGTAGAGCTGGTGTCCATTGCTCGCCACAACGACCGCCTGTTTGAAAAGAGCAAGCGGTTGTTGATGCAAGTGATTGAAGCCCGCAATCTAATGGATATGGCATCCGCTATTGATGACAGCATCCGCGGCGACTTCGGGTTAGATGCGGCTTCGGTCATTTTATTTGCCGATGGGGATGTGCTCGGAAACTCTCAGGGCGCTCTGCATGTTGTAAGCCCTGCGGATGCACAAGAGCGCCTCGGTAATCTTTTGGAAGGCAGTCGCGCAGTCTGTGGCCAGTTCCGTGAGAACGAGCGGGAGTTCCTGTTCCCGGATCGGGACGAGCCCATTGCTTCTGTTGCCTTGGTTCCTTTGCGCCATGACGAACTAGTAGGAGTGTTCGCGGTCGGAAGTTGCCAGCCTGGTTACTTTGATCAAAGCATGGGTTCACTGTTTCTCAGTTACATCAGTGACACCCTAAGCCGATTACTGCCACCCATGGTGCGCCGCCATACTACGGCCGCTCCAGTTACCGATCTCGCGACGGAGTCCCGCTAGAGTGACCGCTTCGCCCGCCCCAGCTCTCGTGCCTGATGAGTTGAGCGGGTGCATGATCGCCTTTATACGACACCTTGCATCCGAGAAGCGCCATTCGCCCCGAACCTGTGACAGCTATCAGCGCGACCTGCAGCGGTTGGCCATCTGGCTTGTGGAGCAGGGCAACCCCGAGTGGCGCAACGTTAGCGGTTACGATCTGCGCCGTTATGTAGCCAACCTTAGCCGTGCGGGGTTGAGTGGTCGCAGCATTGCCCGGCACCTGTCCGCCATACGACGTTTTTACCAATATTTGTTGCGGGAACGCCTAGCCACAGACAACCCCGCCCTCGACATTCGTGCGCCGAAAAGCAGCCGGCGTTTGCCCAGTGTGGCCGACGTCGATCAGCTCAATTCTCTTCTGGATGCCGCACCGGACGACCCTTTGGAAGTTCGCGACCGGTGCATGTTTGAGTTGATGTATTCTTCGGGCCTGCGCTTGGCGGAACTGGCCAGCTTGGATGTCAATGCCGTTGATTGCATTGGTGGCGAAGCGAGGGTTGTCGGGAAAGGCGGCAAAACACGGCTGCTCCCTGTTGGACGAAAAGCGCTGGAAGCTATAGCTCAGTGGTTGCCCTTTCGCGCAGGCCTTGCCCCGGAAGCTGAACCCGCCCTATTTGTAAGCCGCCGGGGCGATCGCATCAGTCATCGCAGTATTCAGGCCCGTCTGAGCCGCTGGGGCGTTGTAAAAGGTGCAGACCAGAAACTCCACCCACATATGCTCCGACACTCCTTTGCCAGCCACATGCTTGAATCCAGTGGTGATTTACGAGCGGTTCAGGAATTGCTGGGTCATGCGGACATTGCTACAACTCAGGTCTATACTCATCTTGATTTCCAGCATTTGGCCCGGGTTTACGACCAGAGCCACCCCAGAGCGCGTCGACGCAATTCGCGTGACTACGACGACCAGAACGCCGGACAAGAAGGAACTACTTGATGTCATCGGATCAGACCTGGAAGGACAAGTACTTTCAGGAACTTGAATCTGCAGAGCAGAGGGAAGAACATTGGAAAGCTGAGCGCAATATTCTGGAGCGTATGCTGGTGCGCACCAGTCTTGCGTCTGCAGGCCAAACACCCGAGTTGGATCGTTTGCTTGATCTAATAAGGTCTGACCTGCGCAAAGGCAAAGTTGAGGTGGATAGCTGGCGGCAATTGCAGGAGCAAATAGATCACCAGATCGCTTTGTTGGACGAGATGCCCGCTGCGGCAGCTAGTCATTCCCATAAGCCCTCTGTGGCGATGGTTGAAGGCGAAAGCGCTGTAAGTGAGAAGGCGAGCGAGACAGGTCCGCTTGAGCCGGCCCCCGGTATTGAAGATCAGAGCCAGCGGCTGCGAATCGCCCGGCGTGTGGGCCACCTACTTGGGCAACTGCTCAGTCAGGTTTCTCTGGACTCGAGTGCGGAGTCGCGGGCGCGAAACCTTCAAAAAGCACTGCTTTCGAGCGGCAACTGGGATGAATTACGGGACGGGTTGAATCAGGTGGCAGACTTGATTGTGGCCGCTGTAACCCGCAGTCAGCGCGAGTTTGAAGCCTTTCTCAAGCGCCTTGATGAGCGACTTGAGTCCTTGCAGGAGCATTTTTTCCAGCAATCATCGGCGCAGTCTAGCCGTCAGGCGGCAGCCGAAACCTTGGACCGCAATATCCGTGATGAGATCGAGCAGGTTGGGCGGCACATTGAAGCAGGTGGCGACCTTAACGAGCTAAAACAGTCTGTCACTAGCCACTTAGAGTCTATTGGTCAAGCCGTCGGACGTTTCCGGGTTGAAGAAACGGAACGGGAAAAAGTGTTGTCTGAACAGCTCGCGGCTATGCAGGAAAAAATGGCGGCCATGGAAGCACACTCTGAACAAATGCAGGGGCAGGTAAAAAAGGAACGTGCGCGAGCCATTACCGATCTGCTTACACAGCTGCCCAATCGTGAAGCCTGGCAAGAGCGCCTGTCTTTTGAATTCAATCGCTGGAGGCGTTATCAGTATCCACTAACCATTGGGGTTTTGGATATCGATTTGTTCAAACGTGTGAACGACTCCTATGGACACAAAGCTGGCGATAGGGTGCTCCAACTGGTGGCTAGAGAAATCAAAAAGCGGTTGCGCGAAACGGATTTCGTTGCGCGCTTTGGTGGCGAAGAGTTTGCACTGCTTTTCCCGGAAACACACGCTGAAGATGCTCGCGCAGTACTGGACAAGCTGCGTGCCCATGTCAGCGCGCTGCCGTTCCACTTTGGCGGCGAGCCTGTAACCATCACCTTCTCTAGCGGCTTGGCGGCCTTCAACCCCGATGACACTGAGGAATCGGTCTTTGATAGAGCCGACAAGGCACTCTATGTTGCCAAGGACAATGGCCGGAACTGTATTAAGATCGGTTAGATCTGAGGATATCCCGTGAAGGTCACCCCTTTTATTTTAGCTTTCTGGCTGCTTCTAACCTGCCAGCCTGCGGCACAGGCAGACCCGCCCCAGACATCACCTGCGCCGGTATTGGGCAATGAAGACCTGAGCTGGGTCGGCGAACAGGAAATACTCCGAATTGGTGTGCGCGCCGAGCAAGTGCCTCTCGTTTTCGACACCGGCAACGGCGACCTTGCAGGGACCTATATTGACTACCTTGCCCGCCTCTCCAGCAAGCTCGGCCTACCAATTGAGCCAGTAGTAGCGAGCACCGGCGATAATGCCGAACCACAGCTTGCGCAGCCCAACATCGATGCTTTGCTAACTACAAGAATTCCGGGAACACCTGTGCCGAATGGCATCCGGTTCACCAGCCCATTAATGACACTTACCTATGGCCTGTTTGTCAGTGCAGGCGATGCCGCAATCCGTTCATTGGCAGACCTTGAGAATGGTCGCATAGCGGTTGTAGAGGGCGACCCCAACCAGTATGACATGCTTGATTCTGTCGAGAGTTTTACACCAGTGCCGGTACAGAGCCTTGGTGAAGCCGTTAGCCGTGTGTTGTCGGGTCAAGCCGATGCCTTTCTCGGGCCGGTGCCAGTGGTGTCGGATTACCTACAATCAGCCATGATAAACGGCATTGGTCTCTCGTTGCTGCTTGATCAGAAATCTGTCGATGTGGTGTTTCAGGTGGATGAAAGCAATGGCTCTTTGTTCCGAGTGCTGGATCAGACTGTAGGGGCCATCACCCACAACGAGCACCGGGTTATTCGGCAGTCTTGGCTACAGGTGGATCTTTCTGCGTTGGAGCAGAGCGGGGTTGAACTGTCAGCTTCTGATGTTGATTGGCTTAAACGCCACCCTGAACTTTCAGTCGCTTATCGCTCCGACTGGCCACCGTTCGAGTACGCACAGGACGGCCGCCCCACGGGCCTTGTGCCGGATCTGGTTGCGCGCCTTGAGAGCCAGTTGGGTGTCAGGTTTGAAAGGAAAATACTGGAAGACCGGGTGACCGCAGAGCAGGCGCTGGTTTCCGGAGACGTGGATATTCTGCCTGGCTTGTCCCGCACACCGCGAACCCAAGAGTCGTTTCTCTTTACTCGAGCCTATGTGAACGTGCCAATTGCTTTGGCTATCCGGGATGACGGGCGCTTTATCGGAGATTTGCGGGAACTGAGGAGTGAGCGCGTGGGTGTGGTAAACCGCCATGCGGCACACGACTATCTGTTGATTAACCATCCAAATCTGGACCTTTATCCTGTGGCAACGGTTGAGGATGGGCTGTTAGCGCTGTCTAATGGCGACCTTGATGTCATGGTGACCCATATTCCGGCAGTCAGCTATACCGTAGCCAGGCTTGGTCTTTCCAATCTTCGAATTACCAGCATTACACCCTACCAATATGACCTGCGGCTAGCGGTCTCTAAAGACAGCCCAGAACTGCATCGCATTCTTAACAAGGCTCTGGGCAGCCTGAAGCCTACCGACACAGAGGCCATCTACAATCGGTGGATTCACCTCGATATTGAACAGGAAGCAGACTACACCGTGGTGCGGCGAGTTGTTCTGATCGCCATTGTGGTGGTGCTGATCTTTCTTTACTGGAACCGCAAACTGTCGCGGGAGGTGGACGAGCGAATTCGTTCTGAAAACGCTTTGCGCCGGAGCGAAGATGAATTGAGGGCCGCTAAACTGGAGGCGGAGCGCTTAGCCCGGGAGGCAGAAGCTGCAAGCCGCACCAAGAGTGAGTTTCTCGCCAACATGTCCCACGAGATCCGAACACCCATGAATGCGGTCATCGGCTACAGTGATTTGCTCAGCAACAGTGTGACTGACCCCCAACAGCGTAACTACTTGGACGCCATCCGGGCCGGGAGCCGCAGCCTACTGATGTTGATCAACGATATTCTTGATCTCTCCCGAATTGAAGCTGGCAAAATGCGACTGGACTATTCGCCGGTATCCGTGCGTAGACTGCTGGATGATGTTCGGCATATTTTTGATCTGCGTGCACGGGAACAAGGCATCACTCTGGAAGTAAGCGTTGGCTCCAACATGCCGGTGGCAATGATGCTGGATGAAACCCGTTTTCGGCAGGTATTGTTCAACCTCGTGGGTAACGCTATTAAGTTCACCCACGAAGGCGGCGTGTCGGTGCGGGCAACCGTCGAACCGGTTGAAGATGAATCCGGGGAAGCGCCAGAACACCAAAATTACCAGCTCACGGTCAAAGTAAATGACTCAGGTATCGGGATCTCTCCCGACCAACGTGACCGTATTTTTGACGCTTTCGAGCAACAGGAAGGGCAGAACACTCGCCGTTATGGTGGTACAGGGCTAGGCCTCGCCATCAGTCGTAAGCTGGCCCGGATGATGGGGGGCGAATTGGAAGTAGAAAGTGAGCCGAATAGCGGATCTGTTTTTACGCTTACGTTGCCCAACGTTCAATCGACCGGTGAGCAGGCTGAAGATGAAGGTGAAACCAAGGAATCCGAACGCTTGTTGGCACAGACACTGAGTATTCAAGAGCGCGGCTGGTTGCGAGAGCAGCTGACGGCAGATTTTGGTGACGAGTGGGAGGCTGTGCGGGAAAGTGGTGATCCGGAAGAAATGAGAGATTTTGCCCGCCGCGTGTTGGCGTGGGGGGAGCGTTATCGCTCTCGGTCAGTAACGCGTTTTGGTGAGAAGTTGCTGGTGGACGTTGAGGCGTTCAATCTCGATTCGGTTAACAGCGCGCTGGATATGTTTCCTAAATTGTTGGGCCGTGAAGAATGAGTTGAACTGGCGCTTCCATAATTCAGAGCTGGCACAAACGCCTAAAGGCAATCAAACTGGGAGCGGCGGTCAAAGGCCACAGAAACCATATCGTAGCCGGAGTCAGACAGGTTGCGGATCAGTTCGCGGTCTTTTAACAAAGCCATACAGACTTTGTGAACGCTGGCTTGAAGCTGTTCCGATGCCTGCTGGTTGGCCGTAAGGCGGAAGTCGACGATGAGATACTTGCGGTCTACGGCAGAGGTCACGGGAATATCTTCACGCTCAACACTCTCGTAGCCAATGTAGGTTGCCTGATCCTTCGGGAACACCTGGCTCATCACGATATCCAGATTCTCCGCGTGGGCAGTTTGAGTAGCAAGTACAGCTGCAAATGTTACGGTGTGGGCCAGGCTCTTGATGTTCATGTAGGCTTGCTCCCCGAATAAAGTTCCGGATGCTTGTAACGGATTGTAATTTTTCGTTACGGGGATTATTGCAAAAACTGTCGCTTATTGCGTGGTATTAGGTCCGTTTTTTTCAATTGTTTGCAGTTTGCATGCATTAGGGGTTTTGACTCGATTGCAAAGGGCTCCCATGAAAGTCGCCTATCAACTATTATGAAACCAAAACTGACGGCAGGAGACTTGCCCATGTTTCAGCTCGTATTCAAGGGCGAGTGCGCCCCTGACACAGATATGACCACCGCGCGAAACAATGCCCGCGCCTTGTTCAAGGCCAGTGTTGAACAGATAGAGCGCATGTTCAGCGGCAGTCCGGTGGTGATCCGCAACAAGCTTGATGAAGAACAGGCCGAAAAATATCGACTGGTGCTGAACAAGCACGGCATGGTTGCCTATGTTCAGCCAATGCCGGGCAGCCAGCCGCCGGAAAAGCCGGCGCCTGCCCCCGAGCCCACTGGCACCGCACCCAGTGCCGTAAAAACGGCCTCCCAACCTGCAAGTTCGCAGCCTAGCTCCAACACCCCGAGTGTTGAACCGGGTGATCGCTTGCCGGTAGCGGGAGAAAAAGTCGATGAGATTCTTGCCAGGTCGGCGCTTGGGCTCGACCCGGTAGGTGTGACTCTGGTGGAACCTGAGGAAGCGGAGCCGCCCATGTTTCAACATCTTGACGACTGGACACTGGCTCCTGCCGGCAGCGATATCGGCGTCGAGCGGGACTTGCCACCACCCATGGTACCGGATGTGTCGCACCTTTCATTGGCAGATGACGAGTCAAAGAAATAATGAGCGCGGAGTGCACAGGATTTGTTAGGTTTTGAAGTGGCTCTCGTTAGTATTACTCACCTATTTGATTTTAGCGGCCCCAGAAACACTCGCGACAGCTGCTAGCGACACATCTGGCGATGATCGCCCTCGGGTTGGTCTCGTGCTTAGCGGTGGTGGTGCAAAAGGCATGGCCCATGTAGGCGTGCTTCGCGTGCTGGAAGAAATGAATATCCCGGTGGATTTGGTGGTGGGTACCAGTGCTGGTTCGGCGGTGGGTGCACTCTATGCCTCGGGTATGTCGGTCGCGGAAATTGAGCAGCGCTTTATTGATTTGGACTGGTTATCGAGCTTTCGGGATGACCCCGGCCGGGCATACAAGCCTGTCCGCCGGAAACAAGTAGAGTGGCGCTTTCCCGTTACGCCGGGCCTTGGCGTTAGTCTGGACGGTTTACATCTGGGCGCAGGTATCATCGCCGGACAAAACCTTGGCTTTATCCTCAACGGGCTTACCCATAATGTTGCTCTGGTCGAGGACTTTGACCGTTTGCCTATACCCTTCCGAGCGGTGGCAACCGATTTGGAAACCGGTGATATAGTGGTGCTTAGTAAGGGTAATCTTGCTACCGCGGTGCGGGCAAGTATGAGCATTCCCGGCGTTTACGCCCCGGTCAACCTTGAGGGCCGCTTGCTGGTAGACGGCGGCATCGCGAATAATTTACCCGTGAGTGTCGCCCGTGAAATGGGCGCAGACATTATCATTGCCGTTGATATTACCGATGCCTTGGTAAGCTCGGATGAGCTGCAAGAAGCTTTTTCGGTGTTTCGCCAACTCACCACCATCATGACCCGACGCAATACCGACCAGCAGCTCGATTTGCTTGGCGAGAAAGATGTCCTCATCCGTCCGGATTTAAAAGACTACGGCTCAGCAGACTTCTATGATGCGCCAGCGTTGTTTGAGCTGGGAGCCGCCGGAGCCCGGGAGCATGCAGTGGAACTACGCCCACTGACTGTACCAAGTGAGGTGTGGCAGGCATACAGGTCGCGATTGGCTTCTGCAAACCTTGGTGCAGAGGGTGTGGTTGCAAGTATTGACGTTGAATATGGCCGTCGCCTGAGTGGGGCCTTTCTTAGAGAGCGTATACGCCAGGAAACCGGCGAGCCTTTAAATGTAGAAGTCTTGGAAGCGGATCTCAAACGGATCTACGGGCTTGGCTATTATGAAACCGTGTCCTACACCCAGTCCCCGTCAGCTGACGGAACACAGTTAGTTATCAAAGCGCAGGAAAAAAGCTGGGGGCCTAACTATTTGTCTTTCGGGCTCAACTACGAGGATAACTTCGATGGTGATACCCGCTTCAATCTTACCTCTTCCCTGCGTGTGACTGAATTGAATGCTCTGGGGGGAGAGTGGCAAACGGGCTTGCAGCTTGGTACCGAGCCGCGTATTCGCACCCAGTGGTATCAACCGCTTGATTATGGTTATGAGCGTTTTATGGTGGCTGGAGCCGAATACTCTCGGGACACCATCAGTGTTTACGACCCTGAAGGCGCGCGTGTTGCTGAGCTTGATGTTACCTTCCGGCATTTTGATCTTGGTTTGGGGATGGAACTGGGTGGTAACGCTGAAACACGCTTAACCTACACTCGCGGATACGCCACGGTGGATAAACAGGTTGGCGTAGCAGTAGCGCCCAGAGAAGCGGTGCATCAGGGCGGCGTTAGCCTGCAGTTGGTGCACGATTCTCTGGATGATGCGTTCTTTCCCCGTAGTGGTGCTTTTGCCGGAGTTCGGGGTCGTGCGGAGCGCGAAGATTTAGGGTCAGACCGACACTTTGATGCTGTAACAGCTATGGCTTTGGGCACAGGTAGTTGGAGAAAGTTTACCCTGACGGGGCTGCTCTATGCCCATACGGTGACCCGGGGCGATCCAGGTATTGAAAACAGAATACGGCTTGGGGGCTTTCGGCGGCTATCCGCGTATGCGCCCGGACAGATCACGGGCGACAGTGCGGGGATGGCATCTGTTTACGCCCGCCAAGTGTTTGGAGGGCCTATTACGCCTTGGTTCGCAGGCATGGGGTTAGAGGCTGGTAATGCTTGGGAATCACTGAGTGATGCAGGATGGCACAGTTCAGTAAAGTCCTGGAGTGCCTTTGCCGGAGTGGACACCTTCTTGGGCCCAGTACAGCTAGCAACTGCCTACAACAATGAGGACAAGTGGACGGCTTATCTAAATATCGGTTTCTCGTTTACCCAGCTGTTTTATTAAGGCGTTTCAGCAAGCGAACTGAGCGCTGTTGTAGCTTCACAAACCTGCTGACACTGCTGAATGGCGTAGTGGTGGAGTATCGAAGCCAGCCTTTCTTCATCCCTGTCTCGAAGTGCGCTGATGGATTCGCGCATGTGTGCAAGATTGTCTTCCAACACTCGCTTGCCACCGCGCTTAAAAGCGACGAAGGCGCAGCGTCTGGCCGAGGGCCATAGGTCTTCAATTGCTGCGGTAATAAAATAATTATTGGCGTAGGCGAGGGAGGCCTTAGTGTATTCAACACCTAGTGCAAAAAACTCCATCAGATTATTATTATGGAAGTGATCTTCCATCTGCTCATAAAGCCGCTCCATCCGGTCCAAGTCCTCTGGTTGCCACTGTCGGGCCAGTTTTCGCCCAGTGTGGGACAGGTACAGCTCCAGCGTTTCGTAGAGGCTGCGCACAAAAAAGTCGTCCAGTTCTGTAACGAAGGCGCCTTTTCGCGGCACGTTCTTCACTAAATGACGCTTTTCGAGTAACAATAAACCTTCCCGAATGGAGCCGTTGCTAACTTCCAGCTGCTTTGCC
Source organism: Marinobacter salexigens (assembly GCF_018860765.1). Lineage (GTDB taxonomy): Bacteria > Pseudomonadota > Gammaproteobacteria > Pseudomonadales > Oleiphilaceae > Marinobacter > Marinobacter salexigens_A. Next base: position 131,386 of record NZ_JAHKPV010000001.1, on the reverse strand, counting down.
ATTGTGCCTTCGTAAATACGTTCACCTGACCCGAACTGGCCGAAAACGATTTGATTCTCGATGTGGCGGGCTACTTGTTCGGTGAGTGTTACTTTGGGTTCGAAGGCCTTCATGGGCGAGGTTCACTAGGCTTGATTGAGAGAATGTAGAGAGAATAGTCGCATATTCAACCATTATGGAGCCAGTGTCTGAGAAGCTAAAAGCCCGACTATAACAAAGGAGCAAGCAGGCGAACTGCGCGACATGTCAGGCGGAACATGATGGAGCGATCCTGATAGTCTTCTTCCGTCATTCTGCGGCAGTGGGCTAGGTCTTTTGTGAGCATGGCGTCCACTTCGGTCACAAAAGTTGTCGAGGTGTTGATGGCGATAATCTCGAAGTTTAGGCGCATGGAGCGGTTGTCCAAATTCGCGGTGCCGACAGCGGCATAGTGGTCATCAACCAAGATGACTTTCTGATGCATAAAGCCAGGTTGATACCGATAAATACCAATGCCCGCCTGACTGGCTTGGACTAGATAGGAATAGGCTGCAAGGCCAACGAACAGATTGTCTGACTTTTCGGGAATCATGATTCGCACGTCCACTCCCCGAAGCGCGGCTAATTGCAGAGCATTCACAATCTGCACGTCTGGAACAAAATACGGCGACGCAATCCAAATGCGGGATTGAGCGTTGTTGATGCAGCTCAGAAAAAATAAAGTGCAGGTTTCCCAAGTGTCCGCCGGGCCTGTGGGTAGTACCAAAACCTGCTCGTCGCCCGGCATCTTCTCCTTCGGCGACCAATCTAGATTGGGGAACTCGTTACTGGCCCAGTTCCAGTCCTCCAGCCAAGCCAGTTGCAACCCGATCACCGCAGGGCCTTCTATGCGGCAATGGGTATCTCGCCAAGGCTCTTGGTCCATAACGGTGCCCAGATACTCATTGCCCAGATTAATGCCCCCAACAAAACCGATCTTGCCATCGCAGACCAACAGTTTCCGGTGATTGCGGAAATTGATCTGAAAGCGGCGCCGCCGGATGTTGCCGTCGCCAAATGAAGCAACCTTGGCACCGGCTTTTGCGAGCTCTTTCAAGTAGGCGCGTGGCAGACCGAAACTGCCCACGTCATCATACAAAAACCATACCTGCACGCCTTCCGAGAGCTTTTTCTCAAGTGTGGTTTTGATACGTTGACCAATTTTGTCTGAACGGACGATATAAAACTCAAGAAGGATATAAGACGTTGCGTTTTCCATCGCTTTAATCAGGGCGTCGAACGTGGCCTCGCCATCTTTTAACAGATCACATCGGTTACCCTCTGTGAAGGGCTGGCGGCCGAGCTTACAAAGCACTTGCAGCGGCCTATCAAGGTGTTGTTGTTGTAGCATGGATAGGGAGGTGGTCTGCCGCTCAAACCGGTTAAGCAAGGCCGTTAGAGCTTGGTCCCCCATTCGCCGCGCCTTTACATAGCCACCAAAGCGCGAACGGCCGAAGACAAGGAACATAGGTACGGCCAAATACGGCAGGCCAAGCAAGCCGATAATCCAAGCGATAGCGCCTTGGGTTGTGCGATAGGTCAGAAGAATGCGATAGATACAGGCCACCGAGCCCAAATAAAGTAGGCTGATCGCTATGGCCACTAGTGAGGTGTCAGGCATTATTCATCCGCTTCCCGATTAAGATGCTGTGCTCGATACTGGGCAGGAGCCGTGCCGGTCCAGCGCTTGAAAGCCCGACTGAACGCGCTCAATTCGGAGAATCCCAAAAGAAAGGCGATTTCCCCCAGAGCGTAGCGATCAGACGCAACATAGCGCAGGGCTTTGTCTTTACGTACGTGTTCCACAAGCCCGTGAAAGCTCAGGCCCTCTTTTTTGAGCCTTCGGTACAGGGTTTGACGGCTCATGTGGCATTGTCGGGCAAGAGTGTCCGCATCGATCTTGTCGGTCGACATTTGGCGCGATATCAGCCGGCGGATCTTGCGGCCGAATGAGCGCCGGGTTTGCAGGCGAGCCAGCAGGCCGTTGACCTGCTTCAAAACCGCTGAATACACATAAGGGTTGCGATGCGGAATCGGATGGCTCATGTGGCGGCTGTCGAATGCAAGACGTGTTGCGGCGGCCCCGAAGGCCACCGGCCCTCCTAGCAGCTTTTCATACTTATCGGCATAGTCCGGGCGCGCATGGGCAACTTCTACCCATTCAGCGTGTATCCCCGGATAGATAAAGTGCCGGGTTCTACACAAAGCGGCAGCCAAAGTGCGGTCCATATCCTGACGGCAGTAGTGCTCCAGAGAGTCCGCCTGCCAGGTCAAAATAGCTTGATCACCTGTTTGCTCGAAGCTCAGGGTGACCGATTCGTTGATCAGCCGGTGCAAGCGCACGTACTGGGTTACGGCTTCGCCAAGCGTGTCGCAATTGAAAAAAACGTGACCGACCAGCCCCATACGGTCTGGATCAATAACCTGACCCGCGTTCAGGCCTATCGCCGGGTCGCCGGTCACTTTTTCGGCGTGATCCCAAAGCTCGTAGTGGGCATGGGCAGGTACGCGCAGGTCGGGGTCCTCAAGTGCCGAAATGCCTACGCCAGTGAGCTGTTCAACCCGCCGCCTGTCCAGAACACCCTGACGCTTCAGGTAGTGCACCAGTGCAAGAGTGCTCGATGCTGCAATGAGAGGTGCTGTTGTGTTGTCCGTAGGTGCAGATGTCACGTTAGCTGGCCCATTAACGAGTTGTCATGGATGCTGATACAAAATGTCAAACGAGTGGGACAGTCTGTCAACGGTTTCTGTTTTGTACAACGATAGCATTTAACCCACAGGTTGAAGTAATGGAAAACGCACCAGGAGGTGTTTGATGAGCAACGAAATTTTTGTACCCCAAACCGAGCTTGAGCGTAAAAACGTAATGGCATTGGCAGAATATCTAGGCGATATCTACTACTGCTAAAAGCCGCAGTGAAGAAGACTATGACCAATTTAGCCGGGCAATGCCCGGTTTTTTTTGGGCCGTAAAAAGTGGTCGTTTACTGTCCTCCCCTTGCTCGTTTGACTGGCAGTGTTAATGTATCGGCATCGTTAATAACATGAATCCTGACGGAGACGGCCCGCGCATGAGTGAAATGCTGAATCACAGAATTACCGGAGAAGGTGCCCCACTGATCCTGCTGCACGGTTTGTTTGGTGCCCAAGAAAATTTGGGCGCTATCGCCCGGCAGTTCCATACTCAATGGCAGGTGCACGCCTTGGATCTGCGTAATCATGGTAGCTCTTTCCACGCGGATGCTATGGATTACCCAAGCATGGCGGGAGATGTGCTTGAGTATATGGACAAACAGGGACTCGACAAGGCCTGCCTGCTGGGGCACTCAATGGGCGGCAAGGTTGCGATGCAGGTCGCATTGCAAGCTCCAGAGCGGGTTGAAAAGCTTATTGTTGCCGATATCTCCCCGGTGACCTACAACGCGCACCACGACGCTATTCTAGAGGGCATGATGCAAGTTGATCTCGCTAGTGTTCGTTCCCGTCGTGATGCCGATAAGCAGCTGGCAGAGTTTGTGGAGACGCCTGGTGTTCGGCAATTCTTGCTCATGAACCTCGAACGGATTCCGAACGAAACCCAATCAAAGGATGGCCCGGTGTACCGTTGGCGTTTGAACTTGAAAGCCATTGATGACTGCTATGCCAACCTGGCCGCCGCACCGGTTGCGGATGCGCCGTACAATGGCCCGGTGCTGTTCTTGAAAGGGGCTGACTCAGCTTACATCCAAGAAAAACACAAGGCAGAGATCAACCGATTGTTCCCGAAAGCCCAGATTCAAGTTATTGAGGGTACTGGACATTGGCTGCATGCCGAAGAAACGGATACCTTCGTTGCTCTGTGTCAGCAGTTTCTCACCGGGCAAAATGCCGAATAAGTACTCAAAATAACAAGCAAGCGGGTTGAGCGTATGAAGTGGTTGACGGGCGGATTTCTGGTTTTGTTTATTGTGTTAGGCGGTTTTTTTATGGCGCCATCCCCTATTGATGCCAGCGCCTGGCTGCCACCGAGCCCGAAAGCCATGACGGGGTTGTTGGCTCCGAACGAGCAATTGCGCCAAGCAGAACTGCTTGCAAAAGGGCAGGTGTATGGGCCGGAAGACACAACGGTTAACTCCGATGGTGTGGTTTTTGCGGGCACCCAAGATGGGTACATTGTGCGGGTATACCCGGACGGCCGGGTTGAAAACTGGCTGTCCACCGGAGGTCGCCCTCTAGGCATGATGTTTGACCAGAGTGGCAACCTTATTGTTGCCGACGCCTGGAAAGGGCTGATATCAATTACCCCGGAAGGCGAAACGACGGTACTGGCCAGTGAGGCAGAGGGCGTTCCTTTCCGGTTTACCGACGATCTTGATATTGCCGCTGATGGCCGGATCTATTTCAGTGATGCCAGCTCACGTTTCTACCAACCGGATTACCAGCTCGATTTGCTGGAAATGCGGCCCCACGGCCGCCTCTTGCGCTATTCTCCAAAAACAGGTGAAACCGAGGTTTTGCTCAGCGGCCTGCATTTTGCCAACGGCGTTGCAGTGGCACCTAGCGGCGATTATGTGCTGGTTAATGAAACCTGGAAATACCGCATTCAGCGCTATTGGATAAACGGACCGAAAGCTGGGCAAGCGGAAATTTTCGTGGATAACCTGCCGGGCTTTCCCGACAATTTGGCGGTGGATAAAAAAGGCCGGTACTGGGTGGCCTTTCCCACGCTTCGTAATGCAAGTATTGATACCTTGCACCCAAAACCCTGGCTCAAAGAGTTGGTCGCTAAATTACCTAAGAGCTTCCAGCCTGCGCCACAAGAGTACGGTTTAGCCATAGCGTTTGATAGCGACGGAGCGGTAATCACCAGTCTGCACGACACGCAGGGAGAGCATTTGCAGGAAATTACCTCGGTTAACCCGCACGGTGGGCACCTGTACTTTGGCTCTTTGCACAATGATCGTATCGGGCGGATAGCCTTGCAGGCTATCTCGGGCCTTGAGGAGCAAAAATGACCGAACAACAACCAATACAGTGGGATCTACCTGGCCCTTTTACCCTTGAAATTTTGGTGGTTGAAGAAGATACCGATGAGCTGGGGCATGCCAACAACGTTGTGTATGTGCGCTGGCTGGAAGACATCAGTTGGGCGCACGTCAAGAGCTTGGGCATGACTTGGGAGCTGAATGAAGCCACAGGCAAAGCCTTCGCGATCACCCGTACAGAGATTGATTATCTTGCGGCTGCAAACCCCGGGGATCGGCTGGTGATGGGTACCTGGCTTACCGGTTTTGACGGTCGCTTCCGTTCAGCCAGACAATTCCAGCTGGTGCGCCCTAAAGATGGAAAAACTCTAGTTAGGGCGGTATCAACCCACGCCTGTGTGGACTTGAAAACCCAGCGGCCCTCCCGCGCACCAAAAGAATTTGCCGATATCATGAAGGCGGCTTGTGTGCCCGGAGGAAAAGGTCTGTAAGTCACTATTACAGGCGCTTTCTGGTAACCTGAAGAAAGAATAGAAGCCCCAACACCAAACAGTTGCTAATCAGCGTCCCTTCTCGGAGATACCCATGGATACGCCCATTGACCGGAACTCGGAATTGTCTATGAAAAAAGTGGTCTATAACCAGTTTGGTGAACGCGATGTTTTGGAAGTTGCGAGCTCGGACATTCCTTCACCACAAGAAGGCGAGGTACTGATTCGTGTTCACGGTGCTGGGCTCAACCCGATTGACTGGAAAACCCGCAACGGCTTCGGGTTTGTGGCGCAGCAGATTGAAAACGCCTTGCCATGGACGCCAGGCTACGATGTGGCTGGAGAGGTGGTTGCCATTGGAGACGGCGTAACCACTTTGGTGCCGGGAGACCGGGTGATGGGATTGGTTGGTTTTCCGCTGAATGGCGGGGGCTATGCAGAGTATGCGCTGACAGCTGCAGACGAGTTGGCCGTAGTTCCCGAGGAACTTGATTTGGTAACTGCGGGCGCTTTACCGCTGGCGGCACTCACAGCTTGGCAGGCCTTGTTTGAAGTAGCCGAGCTTGAAGCTGGCCAGAAAATCCTTGTGCATGCTGGTGCTGGCGGGGTTGGCCACCTTGCTGTGCAGTTTGCTCTGGCGCGGGGGGCCCATGTTATTGCAACGGCCTCTGCCGGTAACCGCGACTTCCTTGCCGAGCTAGGGGTTCATGAGGTCATTGATTACAACACCACAGATTTTGCGGAAGAGTGTTTTGGGCTGGATGTGGTGCTGGACTTGGTCGGCGGTGATACGGGTAAACGTTCACTGCGCACCTTGGGAGACAGCGGCATGCTGGTAACCATTCCTACGGTTACTGCCGATGAGGTGGTCAGTGCTGCCGAAACACAGGGTTTAAGGGCTCACGGTATGACAGTTCGCCCGGATGTCTTCCATCTTGAAGAAATTGCGGAGCTGATTGAAGATGGCGATGTGAAGGTACACATTGAGAAAGCGTTTACGCTGGATCAGGTGGCACAAGCCCACGAACTGCTCGAAGGTGGGCATGTGCGGGGTAAGCTGGTTCTGGATTGCAGCTAGCCCTCAGTTTTTAGCTTCTTGGTGAGGAGCTTTCGGGAGAGGGACCTTTGCCGGTGGCTGAGGTTTCTTTCCCCATGGCCGAAGGCTCTGCCCCCTCTCCATTACTTTCCTTGTTTTTTCGCTCTTTACGGTTTTGGGGTGGCACTAGGCTGATCAGTATCCAGTCGTCATCCGGTTTCAGGTTGTCCATACTGTGGACTGGGTTGATTCGGCTCTTGCTGTCAAACACAAACAGCACTATAGCTTGGCCTTGGTATGTCTCCAAAAAGTCATTGTAGCCATATTCTTCGCTGAGCTGGGTGGTTTTTATTGAATACCCCTGGCTGGCCAAGCTGGCAAGTTTGGCATAGCTTACGCCGTCAAAAACGCCTCGGGTCATCTGTATTTTTCCGGCCGTTTGGTGCCGTGCTTTTTGATCTTGATCGCCTTCCGAAAGGCTAAATACACTGGTGTCGCCGAACCAATCCAAAAAGTGGTAAGTCGCCAGCGAGTTCATGTGTTTGTAAGGGGAGATAACCAGCAGGTTACCAATCCCTGTCAGGTCAAGGTGGGTTGAAGCGTGCTCGGAAACCGGATTGCCAAAGTACACTTTCAAGTTGTCCATTCGTGCCTGGCGCACGTTTTCCCAGTTGGTGTCCGTTAAGGCAACGGGTACTTCATGCTTTTTGAGTGCTTGCGCAATCATGCGGGCAACGGGATTCGCACCCAAAATCAGGAAGCCATACTCCGCCGGTTCGGTGACTTTTAATAATCGGGCAATAGGCCGTGCGGTTAGGCTTTGCAGGGTCACTGTCGCAATAATGAGTACGAACACCATGGGCACAAGGGCAGAAGCACTTTCGTAACCCAGATTTTGGAGCTGGAATGCGAAAAGTGCGGAAACCGCCGCAGCAACAATGCCTCTGGGGGCAATCCAGCTTAAAAACACTTTCTCCCGCCAGTTTAGGTCTGTGCCTATGGCGGAAAGAAATACGCTTAGCGGCCGGGCGACCAGCATCAAAACCACCAGCACCACTGCTAAGCCCCAGCCCAAATCAGCAATAGCGGCGAATTCCACTCGTGCCGCCAGAATAATAAACAGCGCTGAAATCAGCAGTACGCTTAGGGATTCCTTGAATTCAAGAATGCTGTCGACAGATACCTGTTTCATGTTGGCCATCCAAATGCCCATAACCGTTACGGTAAGCAGGCCGGATTCGTGAGCCATTTCATTGGACAGGGCATAAACACCTAGCATGAAGGTGAGTGTGGCGGCGTTGTGCAGGTACTGCGGCATAAGGTGTTTGCGTAGCACCAAACCGTTCAAATAGCCGGCTACAGCGCCAGTAACAAAGCCGATCAGTAGGGTTTTGCCAAAAATATATAGAGAATGGCCGAAAACATTGCCTTGCCCCCAAGACACAATGCCCTCAAACACCAAAACGGCCAGCAAGGCGCCTACCGGGTCTATAATGATGCCTTCCCAGCGCAGAATGTTGGCCAGTTTTGCGCTTGGGCGCACAGAACGCAGCAAGGGTGCGATAACTGTGGGGCCCGTGACTATGGAGATAGCACCGAAGAGTAGAGCCACTGCCCAAGAGATATCCAGAACCCAGTGTGCCGCCAATGTGCCGATAATGCCGGTAACAACGGAGCCGGCGGGTATCAGATTGCGGGCCATTTTGCCGTGTCCACGAATCTCGTCAAAGCGCAGAGTTAGGCTACCTTCAAACAGAATGACCGCAACGGCCAAAGACACCAGCGGGAACAGCAAGTCGCCGAAGACCTCGTCTGGTTTCAGAAACCCCAGTACTGGGCCCACCAAAATGCCGCCTGCCAATAGAAATAGAATCGCGGGCACACGCATGCGCCAAGCAAGCCACTGAAACGACAGTGAGAGGACACCAATGCTGGCGAGAATCAGGACTGTGCTGGCTGGCATAAACGTTTAATACTCGTGTGGTTATCGGTTGGTGCGTTTTGCAATGCGATTTAACAGCCGAGAGGCTGCGAACAGTCCAAAGCTGGCCGTTACCGGGCAGGCGGCGCCAAAGCCTGATGCGCAATCAAGCCGCGAGGGGCCAGCGGTTGCGGGCTTTTGCAGGCAAACTTCGCCATCTTCGGCAGGGTACGTGAGCTGCTCTGTTGAGTATACGGCCTCAACGCCGAAGCGTCGCTTGGGATTGCGTGAGAAACCGTGCTCTCTGCGCAGAAGGTTGCGAACCTTGGCTAACAAAGGGTCTTGGGTGGTTTTGCTGAGATCCGCTACCAGAATCTTGGTGGGGTCCATTTGGCCGCCCGCACCTCCAGCACAAACGATGGGGATCTTTGCCCGTTGGCAGTGGGCAATCAGGGCCGCTTTTGGTTTTACGCTGTCGATGGCATCAACCACGGCTGTTATATCCGGTGTGACCAGCTCCGTGAGATTTTTCAGCGTGAGAAAACCGAAATGAGTCCGGATATCTGCATGGGGATTTATGGCTCTGAGTCGATCTGCCATGGCATCGGTTTTGGTGCGTCCGTATTGGCCTTCGATAGCATGCAGCTGGCGGTTGGTGTTGGACACGCAAATATCATCCATATCAATCAGCGTAATGGTGCCAATGCCGCTCCGCGCCAGCGCTTCCGCTGCCCATGAACCAACGCCACCCAGACCGATGACAGCAATATGGGAATCGCGAAAAGCATGCAGGGCGCGGCGCCCGTACAGCCGTTCTATGCCGCCAAAGCGGAAGGCATAATCGTCGGCGTTCATGGAATCTCCGTTTGGATCCGGACACAAGACCGGAGAAAATCAAAGGCGCGATTATACCCCAGTGCCGGATCAGACAGAAAATGCCTGTAAAAAGCCACGCAGAGCGCAGCTTTAAAGGTGTTGCTCGGGTACGAGCTGCGATGTTGCGGAGCCGCACCCGGTTTCATGACCATTTCTGTTAAGGCTCAGGCAGCCCAGTGGTCATCTCCCATATCCATCATACTGTCCTTTCCGCTGACGATGTCGCTCAGTAGCCAATGAATTTCCGGTAGCAGCTTTTCAAAATAGAAGCGGGCAGACACGAGCTTGCTTTCCAGCAGAGGCTTGTTGCCTTCTCCGGTTGCCAGCCACATGGTCGCTTTCTCTAGCGCACCCATGGCGCCCTTTAGTTCTTCTCGATGAGGCGCTTCCGGGTTGCCTTTCAGGTAGCCGGAGAGCACTCTAAAGAGAGTGCGCACAAGCTGTCCGCCTTTTAGGCTCAGTTTTCTGCCTACCAGATCCATTGCTTGAATGCCGTTTGTGCCTTCGTAGATGCGGGCGATACGACCGTCACGAACCAGCTGTTCCAGTGGCCAGTCGGTGGTGAAGCCGGAGCCACCAAGTACTTGCAGGCCGGTGTTGGCATTGTTGGCGCCTTCATCGGTCAGGAATGCTTTGACCACGGGCGTGAGTAGCTGCACCAAATCATCAGCCGATGCACGTGCGGATTCGTCCGGATGGGCAACCGAGAGGTCCAGTTGATGCCCGGTGAACAATGCGAGCGCGCGCATGCCTTCGTTCAGAACCTTCTGGCGCATCAACATGCGGCGTACATCCGGGTGTACAATGATGGGATCGGCGGGGCCGTTCGGGTTCTTCGGCCCGCTTAAGGAGCGGCTTTGTAGGCGCTCCTTGGCAAACGCAAGGCTCTCCTGATAGGCCATCTCGGCAAGGCCAAGACCTTGCATTCCAACCATCAAGCGGGCTTCGTTCATCATGGTGAACATGGAACGCATACCGTCGTTGGCCTCACCTACCAGCCAGCCTTTAGCACCTTCGAAGTTCATAACGCAGGTGGCAGAACCTTTGATACCCATTTTGTGCTCTAAGCCGCCGCAGAACGCGGGGTTGCGCTCACCGGATTCCGAAAGAAACTTGGGAACGATAAACAGGGAAATACCTTTTGTGGTGTTTGGCGCGCCGGGTAATTTGGCCAATACCAGATGCACAATGTTGTCGGTCAGGTCGTGTTCACCGCCAGTAATCCAGATTTTTGTGCCTTCAATGGCGTAGCTGCCGTCGTCATTTGGCGTGGCGCGGGTGCGAATCATGCCCAAATCTGTACCACACTGGGGTTCAGTGAGGCACATGGTGCCGGTCCATTCACCGGAAACCAGTTTTTCCAAATACGTTTGTTTGAGCTCATTGGAACCGTGGGCATGTAGTGCGCTGATTGCACCGTGGGTCAGTCCCGGGTACATGCCAAGCGACAGGTTGGTGGAGCACACCATTTCATCCACGACAAACTTCAAAGTATGGGGTAGACCTTGCCCGCCGAATTCCAAGGGCGCGTCCAACGCTGTCCAGCCACCTTCAACAAACTTCTTGTAAGCCTCTTTGAAGCCCTCCGGCGTTTTCACTTCGTGAGTGTCCGGATTGTAGTGACAGCCCTCACGGTCGCCATTTTGGTTGGTTGGCTGAATGACTTCCGCCGCCAGTTTTCCCGCTTCATCTATCACTGCAGAAATAAGATCCGGTGTGGCATCGGCGGCATGTTTGGCCCGCGATGCGGAATCGGACGAGATATCAGACGAGACAACGATAGTAATCGGGCTTTGTCGCGACCCATTGACAGCACCTGAGTCTCTGCGCAGTCACAGTCAGTTATAGAAAGGCTAACGCCGAAGGATAGCGGCTGTATCGTGCGATGGGTTGGGGCATCGCTGCCTTAGTAACAGGCAGCAATCGGCAAGCAAACTCAGCGTATAAAAGGATTCAGCATTCGGGTGAACGTTCCGGTCAGCTTGACCGGGGCGCTTAATACAGAAAGCGTGATGCAGTCTTCACAGCCCACAGCGACAGGTTTGTGTTCGTCTTGGTCGGTCAAAACTACAAAGTCCCACTGGTTAAATACACCTTTCTGATCGGAAAAGGCACCTTGCAACACTACGGTTGTTTCCGTTCCGCGATGGGTGTGAGCCGGTGCCTTGCCTCCCGCTACCAGTTTTTGCAGAACAACCTGCTCCTTCTGGCCCGGAAACTTTTCAGTAATATCCAGCACGCTGACATCGCCTAGCTGCCGCTTCCAAGGTAAGTTGTTGATATCTTCACCCAGCAGTTTTTGCAGTAGGCTAATTTTCGGCACTGCTTTTGTTGGCTGTTCTAGCGCAGGAACGCTGTCTATTTTTGCAAGAATATCGTCAAACATAGTCTCGGAAACGCTGACTTTTGGCTGCTGCTCCATCATTACAGCGCCTAGACTATCGAGCGTGTCGACCCGGCTGCGGCAATGGCTGCATTTGTCGAGATGGAGGCGAATGCACAGGGCGTGAGGCTCGCTCAAGTTGCCCGCACTGTACTCCATCAGGGTTAGGCTATCAGGATGATGCCGTGTCATACGTTCTGATCCTGCAAAATCACTTTCAATTTGCTCAGTGCAAGGCGTACCCGGCTTTTCACCGTACCGAGTGGAATGTTTAATTCGTCAGCCACCATTTGGTGGGACTTTTGTTCCATGTACACCTTTGCAATTACTGTAATCTGATCTTCTGGCAACTGGCTCAGAGATTCCCGCACTCGGCGTTCAGACATAAGACGGTGTAGTGACGTTATCGGTTGATTGTCGTCTTCACCGGGAATTTGCCATAAATCTTCAGTTTCCACCGGCATTTCGGCGCTGGTGCGACGCATTTTGCGCAGCATATCGATGCGCTGGTTACGTGCAATGGTGAAAATCCAAGTAGAAGCTGCGGCTTTTTGCCAGTCGTACAAGCAGGCCCGGCGCCAGATCGAAACAAACACTTCCTGAACAAGCTCTTCCGCATGACTGGCCATACCATTCGCCATGGCGTAGTACTTGAGTTGCGGCGCAAAGTGCTCAAATAAAGAATGATAGGCTTGGCGATCCTGGTCTTTACCCACCTTCACCAACAACTGGCTCCAAGGGTCCTTTCGGCCCTCGGCACGTGCTGGCTTTTGATCCAGTGTGGTCACCGGACGCTCCTTGACAATCGCATGATTTATATTCGTTACCTTGTTCATTCTATGCACTCGCCCCGAGTTTGTCAGTTCTGTTACTTACGGGCGCTTGGTCAGTGCGGATCAGCCGGCCAACAAAGAAAGTTCTAGGTTATTCTTCGAGGTAGGTGTAACCCTCAAGCCCAGCGGTCAGTTCTTCCAGAAGGTTTGTTTGTATGCTTTCTGGCAAACTGCTTGCTGTAAATTTGTTGCGGTAGGCTTTCAGTAGAGTCTTGGGCTCGAAATTAACATACCTGAGTACATGAGCAACCGTGTCGCCAATGATGGGGGCGCTGGTATCGTAGCCTCCGGTGCTGTTCAGGCGCACATCCACCGAGTGGGTGTCACCAAACAGGTTGTGCATGTCGCCCAAAATCTCTTGATAGGCTCCGGTCATGAAAAAGCCCATCAGTAAGGGTTCGCCGGGCACTTCTTCTGGCAGTGGTAACGTAGTTTCCGTGCCTTGACCATCTACGTAACGGTCGATGCGACCGTCTGAATCGCAGGTTATATCTTGAATCACTGCGCGCCGGGTCAGTGGGCGGTTCAGGCCGTTCACGGGCATGACCGGGAATATCTGGTCAATACCCCAAACGTCAGGCAACGATTGGAAGAGCGAGAAATTGACGAACAACTTGGCGGCTAGTTTTTCATTCAGCTCATCAATGATTTCACGGTGAGCCCGGCTGTTTTTGTCGAGTTGGGTCTGCAGTAAGCGGCAGCAGCGAATATAGAGTAACTCTGAATTCGCGCGCTCCTGCAGAGAGAGCGTTCCATGGGCAAATTGGCCGTGTACATCAGCCATGGCGTGCAACACATCGTGGTAGATTTCGGCTAACGAGCGCGGGGATTCAGGGTCTTCCAGACTTTCCAGATCGCGCCATAGATCTTGTAGTGGGGCTGGTGCATTTTGCTTGGGTTGCTTGGTCGGGCGTTCTTCCGGCTCCTCGTGGTCAATCACATTCGTTACCAACACTGAGTGGTGTGCCGTCAGCGCTCGGCCGGATTCGCTGATCAGGTCTGGGTGCGGAAGCTCGTAGCGATCGCATTCAGCTTGTAATACGTGCACTACATTATAGGCATATTCATGCATGCTGTAGTTCATCGAGCAGGCGCTACGAGAACGCGTGCCCTCGTAATCAACGCCAAGGCCGCCACCGATATCAACCGTATTCACCGGGGCACCCATCTGGCGCAGCTCGCTGTAAAAACGCGCGCACTCCCGCAAACCGGTCTGAATATCGCGAATATTCGCGATCTGCGAACCAAGATGAAAGTGCAGAAGCTGAAGCGTGTCCAGTGAATTGGCTTTGCGTAGGGTACTCACCACATCCAAAACCTGACTGGCCGATAATCCAAACTTGGATTTTTCACCGCCGGTATTCTGCCAGTTACCCTTGCCGATGGTGGCAAGACGAACTCGTACACCAATCAGCGGAGAAACCTCCAGCTTTTTAGCTTCCTCAAGGATAAGCGGCAACTCAGACTGCTTTTCCACCACAATAAACACTCTGTGGCCTAACTTTTGGCCAATCAGCGCCAGCCGGATGTACTCCCTATCCTTGTACCCGTTGCAAACGATGACCGAGCCCGACTGCTTGGCCAGAGCGAGCACCGCCATTAGCTCCGGTTTGCTGCCAGCCTCTAAACCGATTTGCTTATTACTGGCTGCAGGCTCTGCTGCGATCAATTCTTCAACTACCCGGCGCTGTTGGTTTACCTTAATGGGGTAGACAGCCGTGTATTGCCCTTTATAGCTATGCTCTGCGGCCACTTTGTTAAACGCGTTGCACAGTTTGTTCACCCGATCATGAAGGATGTCCGTAAAGCGGACTAGCACAGGCAGCTGAAGCCCGGATTCCACCAGTGATCGGGTGAGTTCCGGCAAATTGATCTCAGCTTCGCTCTTGCCACGGTTTGGCCGGATAACAACTTCACCCTCCGGGTTAACGCCAATGTAGCCATCGCTCCATTGCGTAATGTTGTAAATCTTGTGGGCCGGGGAGGTGTTGGTGTTGCTCATGGCTGCTGTCCTTCTGGAAAAGCTGGGGTCGGGCAGGCCGACTCAATGGCTGGTATTGTAGGGCTTGATCTTGGCACCTGAAAGGCTTGAAGAATGTTGATTGCAGCAAACCGCAACAATTGCCAACAAAGGCTTTGGCTGTTTGCTTGGCACCTCTACAATACGCCTTTTGGGCATAGCACCTAGATTTCTCAGGAGAGCATCATGACAACGCTGAACGACCATTGGTTTACCGAGATTTTTCAGGATCAGGGGACGGCATTTTCCCTGCAGGTAAAAAAGAAACTGCATGAAGAGCAAACGCCGTTTCAGAAGCTGGACATCTACGAAACCGAAACCTTCGGCAATTTGATGGTGCTAGACGGCTGCGTAATGTTGACTACCCGAGACAACTTCCTTTACCACGAGATGATGACGCACCCCGCGCTTTTTACTCATAAAAATCCAAAGAAGGTTGTGATTGTTGGTGGTGGCGACTGCGGCACATTGAAAGAAGTGTTAAAGCATCCCGATGTGGAAGAAGCTTGGCAGGTTGAAATCGACGAGCGAGTTACCCGCATGTCTGAGGAGTACTTCCCCGAGTTGTGCGAGTCCAACAACGACCCGAGGGCCAACTTTTTCTTTGGTGACGGCATTCAGTGGATGCGGGAAGTGGACCCCGGCAGCATCGATATTCTTATCATTGATAGCACCGACCCAGTAGGCCCGGCCGAGGGCTTGTTCGCGCTAGATTTTTACCGCGACGCCATGCTGGCGCTGGGTGAGGGCGGAATTATCGTGCAGCAGAGTGAATCGCCACTGTTGCACACCAACACCATCATAAAAGACATTCACGAAGACATGCGTAAAGCTGGCTTCGATCACGTGCAAACCCTGCCATTTCCCCAGCCTGTTTATCCTACCGGCTGGTGGAGTTGCACCATGGCCAGCAAAGACAATCCAATAAAGTACTTCCGTGAAGACGATGCAAACAACCGACCCTTCGTAACCCGGTACTATAACGTTGGCACCCATCACGGTGCCTTGGCTATGCCGCAGTTTATGATTGATGCATTGAAAGACGAGGTTCGGCCGGGCGAGGGTTAGATCAAGCGATTAGTCCTCCACGATCCAGACCCGCTGGTACCTCAGTATGTCTGGGTAAAATTGGCATGTATGCCTGCTAAGCCTACCAAGTTAGATGAGCCGCTTGTTGATGCTCGACAGCTCATCTTTTGCCTTCACTCCAGAGCCAGCACTTGCGGGACTTCTTAGGTTTTGGATGTCGCTATTCGGTGTGGCAGGTATAGGAAAAGCTGGCAGTTCCACTGAGCCGAAGATTGCCATTTGGTTCTACGAAGTGGGAGTTTGGGCCTTCTTCTTTTTTGCACGCTTGATCAAAAAAGGTCTTAATTTTTTCCTGAGGCTCCAGCCTGATCACCGTTTTACTACCATCATTATTATTCGTGTAAATCATTGTGAGTTCGATGCTACGACCCGTTTGGTCATGTACTGTCATCAATTCTTGCTGCTCTCCGCTAGCAAGAGCGCCGCGCACAATAAGAGTGCAGCATAAAAAAACAAAAAATTCTCGTGATAATTTCATTGCTCACCCATCCTTTGGCGACAACAAGAGTCCTCTCTGGCTCTTGTTGTCTATACCCATGTCATCAGTTTGTAGCTCGTACGGTAATCCCCCCATTTTAAGAGGGCATCAAAAGTAGAGTTCAGGCCACCATGGCCAGTTTCTGTTGTGGGGTAATGCCTCCGAGGGCCATGTTGGGCCGTTCATTATTGTAGGTCCATAGCCACTGCGTTGCATATTCCTGAACCTCTTCAATCGAGCGGAATAAGTATTGGGCCAGCCAGTCATAACGCACGGTGCGGTTGTAACGCTCGATATACGCATTCTGCTGCGGGTTGCCGGGCTGGATAAAGACCAGTGTAATAACGTGCCTCTTAGCCCAGGCGGCCAAGGTGGCACTGATGTATTCCGGGCCATTGTCGCAGCGAATTTGCATGGGCTTTCCCCGCCACTCGATGATCTGATCCAAAGCCCGGACAACACGCTCAGAGGGCAGAGACAGGTCTACCTCAATACCCGGGCCTTCCCTGTTGTAATCGTCAATCACATTGAACAGCCGGTAGCTGCGGCCATCCTCTAACTGGTCGTGCATGAAATCCATGGACCAACTGGCATTGATGACCGCGGGCACCGCCAGTGGTACTGGTTTCTCGCGCACCAAACGCTTGCGGGGCTTGATGCGCAGGTTTAGTTCCAGTTCCCGATAGATCCGATAAACGCGCTTGTGGTTTCAGGAGTAACCCTTCACGTTGCGCAGATACAGAAAGCACAAGCCAAAACCCCAGTTGCGCTGGTTATGGGTTAACCTCACCAGTAGATCAGCGATCTCGGCGTTTTCACTGCTGAGCTTAGCCCGGTAGCGATAGCAGGACTCACTGACACTAAAGGTCACACAGGCCTGACGAATACTACAGCGAGCAGCCGCAACGGCTTTTTGTGCCATCTCACGGCGGAGAGATGGCTTTACCACTTTCCCTCAAGGGCTTCCTTGCGTAACTCAGACTTGAGCCGTTCTTCGGCATACATCTTCTTCAGTCGCCGGTTTTCATCCTCCAGCTCCTTCATGCGCTTGATCATGGAGGTGTCCATGCCGCCGAATTTGGCTCGCCACTTATAGAAACTGGCGCTGCTCATGCCGTGCTCGCGACAGGGTTCAGGCACCGGTATGCCGCTCTCGGCTTGCTTCAGGATCGCCATGATCTGGCTATCGGAAAAACGTGATTTCTTCATGCAGAACCTCCCTGCGTTTAGCTTACGGAAAATTCTACTTTTGAGCACCTCGGTTTTGCGGGGGGATTACCCTGCGCCTCAATTTCATCAGAAGAGAGAGTTGTCACGTTCGAAGCCAGATGCCGTGAGGTCTTTCCGCCTAGCGATACAATCGGGAGAAAGTGAACCTCAGAGGCATCTCTGCACAGCTATCGCGACGATGTCAGATGGAGCGGCTTAGCCTGTGTAACACCGGTGAATTGACAACGTATGGTGTGGCGCAGATGCGGAGGGTAAACGGCGCAACTGGGAGTAGAGAGAACCACTATTGGCAAAGATCACGCCATTGGCGAAGTTTTAGTTCCGTGAACTGGGTGATTTGCGCTTTAAGGGGAAGATTGTTTTCGGTGGTGATAACCGTAGTCCAGTGACCGTCAATATCCTCCGAGTATTCACAGTTTGAGCTACTTCCCTTGTGCCCGCCAGCCCTACTGCAATGTGCTACAAGAAACTGCTTCCATTCAGAAGGAACGTCTGCTCCAGCTTCTGGTTCTCGGTTCAATACCTTCCATATCGGGAACGGAGGCCCTGGATAGTCACTCACCCTAAACAGGCCGGTATGATCTATTGGTTGTACCGTTGCGCCACTGAATTCACCCAGAAGACGCAATGCATTTGCATGACGCTCTCCTTGCAGACGCCAGGCTATGGTGCCTGAATCCAATGCTTCCAGCCTCACAACGAGTGTGGCGGGTAACTTTCCGTGAGTTGTTTGATAAGTGGGTAGAGACGCCTCAACCTCCTCCGCGGGTATGGCAACCTGAAACGAACCTGCAACTCGGAGAGAATCACTGCCGGCAATATCAAGTGCAGGGGCTGCCGTTTGATCCAACAGGCTGTATTGATCCGGTATGCAAAAGGTATCGCCTCCCAGCCGGAGTTGGTAAGCATCGGCATTCGAAAACGGGGCGAGCACAAACATGGTCGCAAAGAGACCTGATACAGTCAGGACCGCCAACTTCCACGATTTCATATTTTCATCCTGTCAGAAACGAGGCTAGCGGGCGCCAACTGAAGGGCCGATAAAATCGCATGCTCGGCACCAAACCGGTCGGTACAGATTTGCAGGCAGGTTAAACAAGGTGCCACCGAATAACCAGTAGCCATCTGATCCAAGCAAGAATGAGCTTATGCCGTGCTTTTCGAAAACCACGTGATGATACTGTGCAACCTGTTCGGGACTGAGAACTCCTGGGACATTTCCAACGCAATTTTCGAGATCTATCGTCACTGCCTTGGCGTGTTCGATCATCAAATCGACGCCCAGTGCATTCAACTTTTCAGGGTTACTTCTCAATCCCGTTAGCCAGTTGGCTACTTTTCCGTTTACCCCGGCGTCTTCTAAAATGGGTAAAGCAACTCTTGCAATTGGGTCGCCTACTTTTTTTCGAGCATTCCAAAATGCCCGCCTGTTGCCATTCTGGATATAGATCTTTTGTTGCGGTGTTATACGTTGGTCTCCATAGTCAAATAGGCGTTCATTCTGATCAGTTAGAGCTATTTCTCCTTGTCTATTGACGTATGCTTCGACAACGCGGGTCAAGCGAGAGAGCTCGCCGGAGTGCACTCTTCTTTGGTGGCAGGTATGCAGGTATTCAGGCATGTAAAGTTCCTTTTTGATGTGATCAATCCATACTGCTCCGAACGTTATTCGACTTTCGAGATTTTATACCATACTCGCCAGCAATGTCAGTCCGTCCTTATGCGTCAGCCGATGGCACTGAAACATAGGGAGAGTCCAGTTTTCGTTCCCGATCAATTAATGAGCGTGCGGATAGCACCAGAAAAGATAGATGGTCGGAGTTTTGATGGCGCCGGATAGCGGCTTGCCTAACGCATGCACACTAATAAAAAAGGGGCGCCAACTGGCGCCCCTCTGATCGTTGGCAAAGCTTGTATCACTTCCCGGTAACAAACTCCGGATAGGCTTCCATACCGCACTCAGACAAATCGACGCCCTCGTACTCCTCTTCTTGGCTAACCCTTATGCCCATCACCGCTTTGATGATGCCCCAGACCAGCAGGCTGGCAAGGAATACCCATGCGAAGATGGTTACGGCGCCAATCAATTGTCCGCTGAAGGTTGAGCCACTGTTAGTGACAGGAACCAGCATCAGACCGATAAAGCCGCACACGCCGTGAGCCGAGATGGCGCCTACAGGATCATCGATACGCAGCTTGTCCAGGAAGAGGATGCTGAATACAACGGCTATGCCGCCCAGACCGCCCCAGAGGGTTGCGACTAGAGCGCTAGGCGTAGAAGGCTCGGCGGTGATCACCACCAGACCTGCAATCGCACCGTTGAGGAGCATGGTCAGATCCGCTTTGCCGAAGAGCAAACGGCCGGTTATCAGAGCGGCGATAGCACCGCCGGCAGCGGCCGCATTGGTGTTGAGGAATACCATGGCAACCGAGTTGGCACTGGCGATATCGCCCAGTTTCAGAACCGAACCGCCGTTAAAACCGAACCAGCCCATCCAGAGGATAAAGGTACCCAGCGCAGCCAGAGGCAGGTTGGCACCCGGGATGGCGCGGATTTCGCCGTTGGGACCATATTTGCCTTTACGGGCGCCAAGCAGAATTACGCCTGCAAGTGCAGCAGCCGCACCGGCCATGTGAACAATGCCTGAGCCGGCAAAGTCGCTGAAGCCAAGGTCGCCGAGGTTATAAAGCCCAAAGACGTCCTTGCCGCCCCAGGTCCAGGAGCCTTCCAGCGGGTAGATTACACCGGTCATTACGACAGCGAATGCAAGGAATGCCCAGAGCTTCATGCGCTCAGCCACCGCGCCGGACACGATTGACATGGCTGTAGCCACGAACACTACCTGGAAGAAGAAGTCTGCTGCGCCAGAATAGATGGAGCCGCCTTCAAAGCCATCTTCACGAGCGGCATAGTCGCCCAGAACCGCAGCCGGGTCTGTGCTTTCGATGCCTGCCAGAAGCAGGGAGCCGTCGTACATGATTGCGTAACCACACACCAGATACATGATGGAGGCGACCGCAAAGAGTGCGACGTTTTTGGTGAGAATTTCAGTGGTGTTCTTGGCCCTTACAAGCCCTGACTCGAGCATGGCAAAGCCGGCGGCCATCCACATTACTAGGGCGCCGCACACCAAGAAATAAAAGGTATCTATCGCATACTGCAGGTGAAAAATATTGCTTTCCATAGGATGCCCTCCGCACGAGGCACTTCGAATTAGTTTTTTTGCGTTGGCAGTTACGTGGTTAGATCAGAATCAAACCGCTTCTTCGCCTGTTTCGCCAGTCCGGATCCGGATAGCTTGTTGCAGTTCTGTTACAAAGATTTTGCCATCACCGATTTTTCCGGTATTCGCGGCTTTGGTGATGGACTCAATAACCTGGTCCAGTAGGTTGTCGCCAATGGCCACTTCCACTTTTACCTTTGGCAGAAAATCCACAACGTATTCTGCGCCACGATAAAGTTCTGTATGACCTTTCTGCCGCCCGAAGCCTTTGACCTCAGTGACGGTTACGCCTTGTACGCCTATCTCGGATAGTGCCTCACGGACATCATCCAGTTTGAAAGGCTTAATGATCGCTGTCACAAGTTTCATTGCTTTCTCCTTGGTAAAACCGTCTCAACGTGAGAGCCCCACGGCCGGTTGTTGAGTTCGGGGTGCTGTCGCTTCGCACGTCAATTGTGCGGATTGCGTACGAGAGCTATAGCACCGAGTATGCCAACGCAAAAAAATGTCTAAAATTCAATGTCTTAGTTAATTTTGGTCGCAGCTTTCCATAAAGCGGAGAAGCTGTCTGCGCACCAAAATAGGGCGTGTTGCAGTCCCTTGAGCCACTTCGGAGCAGGCCGAAAGGCTATGAGGGCCACAATGGTGCTTACCGCGCCTAGTATGGCAGGGCTAGCGGTGTGATACACTCCTGCAAACCGGTCACGGCACGTGTCTTTTGGCCGAAACCACACATTATTTTAATCAATGAGGTGATGAGTGAAAGGTCCACAGGATATTTTCGCACAGCTACAAGGTCAGTTTGGACAGTTTGTTCCGGATATGGCTCGAGCCGCCCGGGATGATTTTGAAACTCAGGCCCGTGCTACAGTTATGTCGGTTTTGTCCCGTTTGGAATTGGTGACCCGCGATGAGTTTGACGCCCAACAAGCGGTGCTTATGAAAACCCGCGAAAAGGTCGAAGCATTGGAGAAAAGAGTTGCTGAGCTGGAGAAGGCTCCGACCGCACAGTAAAGCAAAAACATTCACCGGCAGGATGCCGGAGTCAGGCTGGCCGATATGTTTCGGCTCCCCGCTGATATTCAAAAACCATGGAAGGTTATTATGCTTGCCGTTGTACATTCCCGCGCCAGTATTGGTGTTTCCGCCCCAGAAGTTACCGTTGAGGTTCACCTTTCCGGAGGGTTACCTGCTCTAACGATAGTTGGTTTGGCAGAAACCGGAGTGCGTGAGAGCCGTGAACGGGTAAGAAGCGCGCTATTGAATGCGGGCTTTGAGTTTCCCGCTCGGCGGATAACAATAAATCTTGCGCCTGCGGACTTGCCCAAAGAAGGCGGTCGATTCGATTTGCCCATTGCGCTGGGTATTCTTGCAGCCTCCGGGCAAATCCCTGCTGAAAGCCTTGTCTCCTGCGAATTCCTTGGCGAACTCTCTCTTGACGGTGCACTCCGCCCGCTGAAAGGCGTGTTACCTGCCGTACTGGCTGCGCGCAACGCGGGTCGGAATCTGCTGATACCCAATGAAAACGCTGAGGAAGCAGCGCTTGCAAGTCAGGACGATGTGCTCGCAGCGGGCCATATATTGGCGGTCTGTGAGCATCTTTGCGGGCGGGCACGTTTGGTGCCCGTGGCTCGTACCAAGCCGAAACTAGCAGCCACCAAGGGCGTGCCAGATCTTGCAGACGTGCGTGGGCAGAGCGTGCCTCGGCGCGCATTGGAGGTAGCTGCGGCCGGAGTCCATAATTTGCTATTTTTTGGCCCCCCAGGTACTGGGAAAAGCATGCTGGCCAGCCGGTTACCCGGAATCCTACCGGATTTGAGTGACGATCATGCCATGGAGGTGGCGAGTGTGCATTCGGTCGCCGGGTTGCGGGTAGGGGAAGGTGGTTGGCGCCAACCACCGTACAGGTCTCCCCATCACACGGCTTCAGCTGTGGCGCTGGTAGGCGGGGGTAGTAGCCCAAGGCCAGGCGAGATCTCGCTGGCCCATCGCGGTGTACTTTTTCTCGATGAGTTGCCCGAGTTTGAGCGCCGAGTTCTTGAAGTACTGCGCGAGCCTATGGAAACTGGAGAAATCTCGATCAGCCGGGCTGCTCGACAGGTCACTTTCCCAGCACGGTTTCAGGTCATCGGCGCTATGAATCCGTGCCCCTGCGGTTACAGCGGGCATCCAACCATTGAATGCCAGTGCACGCCCCAGCAGGTGATGCGCTACCGTTCGAAAATCTCTGGCCCTCTGTTGGATAGGTTCGATTTGCACGTGGAAGTGCCAGTCCAAAGTGGCGATGTGTTGATGCGCTCTGGTGATGATGGTGAACCCAGCGCAGTGGTGAGGGAACGAGTAGCGCGTGCCAGAGAGCGTCAGACCCAGCGCGGGTGTGTTAATGCCGTTTTATCAGGCCGCGATTTACAGGAGGTCTGTGGCCTTGAGCGTTCCAGTGAAAAGCTACTTTCTGGTGCGATGGAAAAGTTAGGGCTTTCAGCCCGTGCGCTGCATCGAATATTGCGCGTTGCTCGCACTCTGGCAGATCTTGATGGGTCTGAAGTAGTTACCCAGCCGCATCTGATGGAGGCGCTCGGGTACCGACAGTTTGATCGCCATACAGGTAAGAGTTCCGTGGTATCCGCCTGATTCATTTTACTCTGGTAAACTGTCTGCAAACTCCGTTAACAAGACCCGCAGGCTGGGGTTAAGGATTGCAGATGACTGACCAGAAAGAACCGCACGATCTTGGTGATGACAACCAATCGAAGAAAACCGACAGCGATTCGCCCATTACCACGCGCCGTGGCGTTCGTAGCTTTGTGCTTCGCCAAGGGCGCATGACCGAAGGCCAGAAAAAGGCCTTCGAGCGTAGTTGGCCGAAATTTGGTCTGAGCCGCGAAGACGGTATGATTGACCCGCGGCAGGTGTTTGGCCGGGATGCCATGCTCAACCTTGAGATCGGTTTCGGCATGGGCCGCTCGCTGGCAGAGATGGCAGAAGCCGCGCCGGAGCAGGATTTTATCGGTGTGGAAGTGCACCTACCTGGCGTAGGGGCCTTACTGAAAGACATCGAGGAGCGTGGGCTGGAGAACGTCCGCGTGTACAACATGGATGCAAACGATGTGATCGATTTGTGCCTGCCAGATGCCTGTTTGGATCAGGTGATGGTTTTCTTCCCGGACCCTTGGCACAAGAAGAAACATCACAAGCGCCGGCTGGTACAGCCAGAGTTTGTTCAGCGTATTCGCCACAAACTTAGGGTCGGGGGTGTTCTGCATCTGGCCACAGACTGGGAAAACTACGCAGAGCACATGATGGAAGTAATGGGCGAGTCTGAAGGGTTTTCGAACACTCAACAACCGGGCGAATACTCACCGAGGCCTGATTATCGCCCGATTACCAAATTTGAAAAACGTGGCGAAAATCTTGGCCATGGGGTGTGGGACCTATTGTTTCACCGCACTAACTAAGCGTCTTCACTCTATGGTGATGGTCACCCCGGCTCCAATGGATGGCGCCGGGCTGCGCGTATTATCACCAAACCTGCAATGCCGAGTGTCAGGGCGGTAAACTTGGCCAGCGCACTGATGGCGGCCGCAAGGCTTAGGGTGTCAGTGGGCGTTTCCAGATTGTTCAGCAACAATAGGTTTTCCGTTATATCGGCCACAGCGGCAGCGATAAACAGTGCTCGAACCCAACGTGCCGCCGTGCGCTCACGAACGCCGGGCCGGTCGACTGTGCAGTGCCGGGTGAGCAGTATCAGGGTGAGGCAGTAGACCGGAATAAATAGGAAATCCAACCACAGGGAGAGCTTAGCCCAGTACAAGCCTTCGCTACTCCAACTTTGTATGATAGCAAGTGCTTGCTCTGCGCTTCCCGCCAGTTGGAAACTAACGATTCCTTGATTCGCTGCCGACGTTTTTAGCGGCTGGTTAATCAACACCAAGGCCGCCAGCAATACCACCGTTGCAATGAGGCAGGCTTTCAGACTTTTGGGAAAAGCTGGTAGTCCTTTTTCCGTGTCCATTACAGAAAACGCTCCAACAGGCTGTTCAGAAACCTTTGCCCCAGTGCGGTTGCCTGAAGGCGGTCACTGACCAAGAGTTTATCGTCACGCAGACTCTCAAGTTGTACCGCAACGGATGACAAGGGTAAACCCGTGCGTTCGTAAAAAAGGCTTTCAGCCACCCCTTTCCTTAGCCGTAATACGTTCATTAGGAACTCCAGAGGGAGTTCTTTTGCATCAATACTAGCGCTACCGGCGGTCCGGCTACCAATGCGGTTGAGGTAGGCCTCTGGCTGCCGTGTTTTCCAGTAGCGTTTGATTTCGCCAGCAGGAAGGCTGACTTTTCCATGCCCCCCCGCTCCTAGCGCCAAATAATCTCCAAACGTCCAGTAATTAAGGTTGTGTCTTGAGGCCTTGCCCTCTTGGCACCACGCAGATACCTCATAGTCAGTGAAGCCGTGTTGGTGCAGATAGTCGCTACCTTGCTGGGCAATATCCCAAAGCAACTCGTCTTCTGGCAAGTCTGGTGGCCTGCTGTAAAACTCAGTGTTGGGCTCCAGAGTCAACTGGTACCACGACAAGTGCGGCGGTTTGTGGCTCATTGCCGTCGTTAGATCCTCAAGGGCCTGGTCGGGGGTCTGGCCTGGAAGGCCGTGCATTAAATCCAGATTGAAATTATCAAAGCCTGCTTTTTTTGCGCTCTCAATAGCCCTGTGCGCGCCTGCGCTGTCGTGAATGCGGCCGAGTGCTTTCAAATGGGCCGGATTAAAGCTCTGCACGCCAATAGACAAACGGTTGATGCCTGCCCTACGGAAAGCTTCAAAGCGGCCTTCTTCCAGAGTACCGGGATTGGCCTCCAGAGTGATTTCCGCATCGTCTGCAAACGCTAGCCGTTCCCTAAGGCCTTGAAAGAGCTTGTGGTAAAAGTCGCCGCTCATTAGCGACGGGGTTCCCCCACCAATAAACACCGTTTCAACGGTGCGTCCGGGTGCCAGCGTCAGATCCTGATCTAGATCTTCGAGCAGGGCGCTCAGGTAAGCGGATTCGGGGATATCGTTCTCGATGGCGTGGGAATTAAAATCGCAGTACGGACACTTGCGCACGCACCAAGGCACATGAATATACAAGCTCAGAGGCGGCGTAACCGGCTCTGGTGTTTGGTTAATCACGGGGTTTAGGCCTCTGCCTTGAGTTGATCCATTAGCAGTGCCAAGGCTCGCCCCCGGTGGCTGATCTGATTTTTTTCGCTTCGGGTCAGCTCAGAGGCGCTGCAGCTCTTTTCGGGGCAGAAAAAGACTGGATCGTAGCCAAACCCGCCATCGCCTTGTGGTGCCCGGAGAATTGTTCCCGGCCAGCGCCCGTGGCAAATAATGGGTGTTGGGTCCTCTGCGTGGCGTAGATACACCAACACACAGTGAAATTGAGCGCTGCGTTGGCCGTCAGGCACATCAGCCATGGCTTCCAATAGTGCATTCAGGTTGTCAAAGTCGGACGCGCCAACTCCAGCGTACCTTGCTGAGCGAACCCCTGGAGCTCCGTTTAGCGCGTCGACGGCCAGACCGCTGTCGTCAGCCAAAGCTGGCAAGCCGGTTTCCCTAGCCGCATGGCGCGCCTTTAAGATGGCATTCTCTACAAAGGTGACCGCTGGCTCTTCGGCTTCTCCAACACCCAGATCGCCTTGCGGCACAGGAACAAGGTTTAGTGGGGCAAGGAGTTGGGTAAATTCGCTAATTTTGCCTTTGTTGTTGCTGGCAATAACAAGTTGTTCGGGCATAGTCCGCTCAGTCACTGAAAAGAGTGTGGACGAACCGAACCGGCAACTCCTCACGGTGCCCGGTAGGGCGAGCCGTAACATTGAAGGTCATCAGTTCGCCAGACGCGTATTGGTATTGCGCAATAAAGTAGACGGAATCGCCTTCTTGAATTCTGCGAAAGGCTAGAAACTTCACCTGCTGTATGTCGTTGGAAACCTGACCTTCCACTTGACCCGCTACAGGCTTTGTCACGCCGTTCTCATCTTCTTGCATCACGGAAATATTGACGATGCCAATGCCTTTGCTGCGCTGGAGGTTGTTGGCTTTTGCAATGTCGGCGGTTAAGAATGTGCTGGGGAATACGCTCCATTGCACCTGATAGTCACCGAAGTCCTCGGATCCAGCATGGGCAGGCAGGCTTGCAACGACAGCAAATAAGGCAACTGCCGCAGTTGTAAAAAAGTTGTGTAGGGCTTTGTTTATCATTACGTATTCTCCCGAGTGATGCGATAGATTGCGATCTCGCCCAATAGGTTTGGCCAGAGGCGGGCCAGCCAATTATTTTGGTGCTGACCGTCTACGACACGACGGCTTTTGATGCGAATACCTTTTTGTCGGCACAAAGCTTCGAAATCCTTAAAGGTACACAGCCTTATATTGGGCGTGTTGTACCATTTATACGGCAAGGAGTCAGATTCGGGCATGCGGCCGCTAAGCGCGAGGCCCCAACGCAAGCGCCAGTGTGCGAAGTTGGGGAAGGTAACTATGCCTTCTGCCCCTAGCCTCAGCATTTCGTCGAGCACTTTGTCTGGCCGACGTACCGCTTGCAGCGCTTGTGTCATCAGCACAATGTCGAAGCTGTTGTCTTCAAAGTTGTCCAGCCCTTGGGTATCGAGATTCTGCTCGATCACCGAGACCCCGCGATTCATGCAGGTGGTTATGTGGTCGGGATTAATTTCCAAACCAAATCCGCTGGCATTGCGCTCCCGCTTGAGAAAATCGAGTAGCGTGCCGTCGCCGCAGCCAAGATCGAGCACGTGATGCCCCGGCTTTACCCACTGCTGGATGATTTCAAGATCCGCCCTCATGCGCCTACCTCTCTGGCAACACGATCCATGTATGCGGTGAAGATATCAGTATACCGCGGGGTGGGAATCAGAAACGCATCGTGCCCCCAAGGCGCGTCAATTTCCGCATAACTCACTTTTCGGCGCGCTGCGATCATGGCGTTCACCATCTCCTCAGAGCGGGCCGGTGTAAAGCGCCAGTCCGTGCTGAACGATAGCACCAAAAACTCGCAACTGGCTTTGGCAAGGGCCTTGGATAGATCGCCGCCAAAGTCATAAGCCGGGTCGAAATAGTCCAGTGCACGGGTCATCAGCAGGTAAGTGTTGGCATCGAAGACTTCAGAGAAGCGCTCACCTTGGTAGCGCAGGTAGCTTTCGACTTGGAACTCAGCATCGTAACCAAATTTGTAGGCTTGATCCCTTAGCTCTCGGCCAAACTTCTCACCCATGGATGCGTCTGAAAGATAGGTGATATGGCCGACCATTCGCGCCAGCATCAGGCCGCGTCGGGGTAGGGTATCGAAATCGTAGTATCGGCCATCGTGGAACTCCCGGTCGGAGGTGATGGCCTGCCTTGCCACTTCATTGAAGGCTATGTTTTGAGCTGTTAATCGAGGGCTGGAGGCTATGGCTACCGAGTGCCTCAGGCGTTCCGGGTAGTCTAGGCTCCACTGTAACGCCTGCATCCCGCCTAGAGATCCACCTACAACGGCGGCCCAGCATTCAATGCCGAGGCGATCTGCCAGTAGCGCCTGGCTTTTTACCCAGTCGCTAACCGTAACCACAGGAAAGTCCGGGCCGTATGGCGTGCCGGTGGCAGGGTTGGTTGAGCTGGGGCCTGTGCTGCCATGACAACCTCCCAGATTGTTAAGACAAACCACAAAAAAACGATTGGTATCAACAGGCTTGCCAGGGCCAATGCATGTGTCCCACCAGCCTGGTTTGCGGTCGTCCATGGAATGGTAACCGGCGGCGTGATGGTGACCACTCAGCGCATGGCAGATGAGTACGGCGTTGCTGCGATCAGAGTTGAGTTCGCCATAGGTTTCAACCACCAAATCATAGCGCTCAAGTGCTTGGCCACACGCGAGTTCGATGGGTGTTTCAAAATGATACGTCTGCGGGGTGACTACCCCGACAGAATCCACAGGCAGGGAATCGGGCATCGGCGCGACAGGTTCCTGGTTCGATCCGTTGGTAACAGCTTGGCTGGTCAGGGCAAAAAACCTATACCAGCGAAGCAGTTTAAAGGCGGGCTGTCATGGCTGCAACCGACAGGCTGTATGATGGCTCAGCGGGCGGCTAGATTACGCCGGAGATATTGACCACTTTTTGCTGAATCATGGTCGGAGCGGGCTTGCGGATTTGACGTTGCATAACATCCGCCAGTTCCAGTTGTCGGCGCAGGTCTGAGATGCTGTTGGCCAGTCGCTCACGCTCGACACGGCTGTCGCGATCATTTCTTACCATATCCCGGAGGCGCCGAATCTGGTGTTCAAGCAGCTGCTTCTGTTCCATGGAATACTGCATGATGGGTAGAAGCGCTTCCGAGGGCCAGCGCTCTACATCCTGACGCACGCGGTTGTGTAGGGTTCTGGCTTCGCTAACCATCACATTGAAAAAGCGCTGAACCAGCACAGACTGTTCGGTGAGTAGGTTTTTAGGGTTGGCGCGGAAACGTCGGGCTCTTTTACGTAACTCCCTAACGGCAATTACATGGCGGCCGGCACGCAGCGGAATGGGTTCAAGGTGCCGGGCGCGGGTATCTTCGTTGTAGCGACGATAAATGGATCCCACCATTTTTTCGGCGAGACGCCCCTCACTGAGAAGGTTGGTGAAATCACTTTCAAGCAATTCGAAAAACTGTTCCATGGCACTGTTCATGCCCGATGTCGTCCAGCTTTTCGTCATGTTTTTGCGAATTTCTTCGGCGTGAGTCTCAAATCTCGCTTCATCCACCAGCTTTTTCAGTATTTCGCCTTGCGAATCCATCAGCCTGCGACTTGAGCGCAGTGTGATCAGCTTTTTGTAGTAGAAGTCGTAGTCTTTTTGGGAACGATCTGCCAATCGGGTAAGCGCTGCTTTATCCATGGTGCTTCCGGAGCAGGCGCTAAACTCTTCTTCAAGAGATTCCAGCCGGGTTTGCATGGCCGCCTGACTGTTTTGCAGCATGCCGAGTAGATCGTTGATCAGGCTCTGGGTGATCAACTGCTCTTTGTGCATCAGAATGCGCTGAATAATGAGCTGTTCGAGATTGCCGATGTTGGATCGGGCGAACAGGTCCTGATCTTTTCGAACTCTTGCGACTAGCCCTTGTTTGGCGGACAGCGGGATAACATCCTGTTGGCGAATGCCAAGGTGGTCAGCGGTATAGCCCCGCACTCGCTCAATGGCTTCGTTCGTATGCTTTTCGCCCTGCAGATCACCCCAAAGCACGTCAATCTTGTTTAGCACCGCAAAACGACCTGCGCGGTGGTCGGCGTGCTCAATATCGATATATTCTTTCCAAATAGTCATATCGCTGGCGGTAACGCCAGTGTCAGCGCTAAGCACAAAGATAATGGCATGGGCCTGTGGCAACATGCTGATGGTCAGCTCAGGCTCGGAGCCGAGAGCATTCAGCCCCGGCGTATCGAGAATTCTTAGACCGCGCTCAAAAAGTGGATGGCGAATACTAATCTGGGCATTACGCCAAGCTGGGATTAGAACTTGACTGGGGTTGTTGCGGTCATGCTCCAGCATGCTTTGATCAAAGCCCAGAGCACGGGCTTCTGCCGGGGAAACACTTTTCACCCGTGCGACTTCACCTAAAACCTCGCGCATGACTTCAGGGTCGCGCTCGTCCAACTCATGCTTTACCCAGCGTTGCGGTTGTTTGCGTAGCTCCTGCAGCGACAAATCTCCGGTACGGGTTTCGATGGGGAGCAATAATAGGTAGTTTTCGTTGGCACTGCGGTCAAAAAACAGCTCCGTGGGGCACATGGTTGTGCGCCCAGCCTGAGAAGGCAGCATGCGCTGGCCGAACTCAGAGAAGAATAAAGCGTTGATGAGTTCCGTTTTGCCACGGGAATATTCGCCTACAAACGCAATTGTGAGCTCATCTTCAATAAGAAGCTCAAGCCCGTGGCGGATGCGCGCACTTATGTCATCAGAGAATAGGTTGTTATCCTGAAGCCACAGCCTATAACGACCGATTTGGCGAATCAGCTCTTTTTTCCAGTTGTGGTAGGCCTCTACCTGCTGGGTCAAGTTTCCCTGAAGACTCATCGGGTTTTCCTTTTGCGCGACTTCCGGCATTTTCCGGGCAATTGGCCCGGAATCCGCACGACGGACGAATTAATTACTGTTAATACTAACCCGTTCCCGAATTTTTTGCGGCCTCTTGTTCCAGCTTTTTGTGGAAAACTGTTACAAATTGTCTAATTGAGACCTGATTTACATTCCCAGCCCGATAGCGCCAAGGCCAACCGCTACTTTCATGTGCTCGATTACAACGGAAATAACATTCAAAATAAGGAATACGATAATGGGTGATAGGTCTAACCCTCCCATGGAAGGCATCAATTTGCGCACCGGGCGCATCACTGGCTCTGTAATCTGCGCAACCAGCTGAATCGCCGGGTGTCCGCTACCGGGAGCAATCCAGCTAACCACAACCACTGCGATAACAGACCAGAAATAGATCTTTACGATCAAATCTAGAACGTTCAGCACGGCCCATACCAGCAGGGTAAGCGGATTAAACGAAGGAATGCCGCCGTTTAGGGCTACGAGAATCAAAAAGAAGGTGATGGCTTGAATAATAACTGCCAGCACCAGAGCGGCACCGTCAATTCCACCCCAGCCCGGAATAACCCGTCGTAAAGGCCTTAATAGAGGGTTTGTTGCTTTGACCGCGAATTGGGAAATCGGGTTATAAAAGTCTGCCCGGGCCAATTGCAGTAAAAAACGCAACAGTATTATGGTCATGTAAAACGTGGAAACGATCAGCAGGATCGTAATCAGTATGTCTGCCAGCATGTAGCTAATTCTCCGTTGTCAGTGACTGGTTTACTCTTTACCTGCCAATTCTTTGGCCATTTCTTCCGAGCGCTTGTAGGCTGCGTTATAGGCCTTTTTCACCAGTTCGCGCATTCCGCCTTCTTCAAAGGTATTCACTGCCTGTTCTGTTGTGCCGCCCGGAGACATAACGTTCTTTTTCAACTGCGCAGGGTTATGTTCACTTTTCGCAGCCATCTCGGCAGCGCCAGCCATGGTTTGAATGGCTAATTGTCTGGCGGTTGCGGCGTTCACGCCAGCATCGGTGGCCGCGGCTTCAAGTGCCTCAAGCATCAAAAAGAAATAGGCCGGGCCGCTGCCCGAAAGCGCAGTAACACCATGCAGCAGGGCTTCATCTTCAACCCAGATAGCCATTCCGATACCTTCAAAAACGGATTGCACCGTTTTTTGCTGATCACTGGTAACGCTCGCGCTGGCAAATAGTCCGGCTGCGCCCTTGCCAACTAGAGAGGGGGTGTTTGGCATTACCCGGACAATAGGTAGGCCGCCACCAAGCCACTCATCAAGCGTGTCGGCCCCAAGGCCCGCGGCAATAGACACCATCAACGGGCGGGTGTTTTGGGCGATAGGGGCTATATCGCGACATACGTCCGCCATTGCCTGAGGCTTCACTGCCAGAACAACCATGTCGGCTTGTTGGGCGCAATAACGATTGTCTGTTGTTACGCTGATTCCAAAACGTTTGCGGATAGATTGCAGATGGCTGTCGTCTGGCGCGCTGGCCCAAATGCTGCTGGCTTTAAAGCCGCTGTCCAGCATGCCACCGATGATGGCGCTGGCCATGTTACCGGCACCGATAAACGAAATGGTTGGTGATTTGCTCAAGGTTTGCTCCAACGGTTGTTCGGTTATACGTCCGGCACAGATAATAGCAGGTACCGGCCTGTTCAGCTCTTAGGCGAGCGCTCACCAAAAACGGCCGTGCCAATGCGGACCCACGTGGCACCCTCTGCTATGGCTATTTCGAGGTCGCCGGACATGCCCATTGATAAGGTGTCTAAAGGACCGGCTTCCGGATAGTCCTGCCGGAGTTTTTTGAGTGTATTGGCAAGCTTGCGGAAGCTTTCCCTCAGGGCCGATTCTGTTTGCTCTGGATCGGGTATGGCCATAAGCCCTCTGAGCGTGAGCCCGGGTAGCTGGCTTATTTCCTCGATCAGCGTTGGCAGTTCATCTGGCTGGCAACCGGATTTGCTCTGTTCATTGTTAATATTGACCTGAAGGCAAATATTCAATGGGGGCAAGCCGGTTTCTCTTTGCTCGCTCAAGCGTCGGGCTACTTTCAGACGATCAAGGCTGTGAACCCAAGAAAAAGCCGAGGCGATTTGCCGGGTTTTATTGGATTGGATCGGGCCAATAAAGTGCCAGTCGATTTCCGTGAGATCGCTCAGCGCCTCAATTTTTTCCAGAGCCTCTTGCAGGTAGTTTTCCCCAAATGCCCGCTGGCCTGCAGCCACTGCCTGCCGCAGCTCTTCAGCCGAGCGGGTTTTACTGACAGCCAGAAGGCTCACAGAGCCGGGTTCACGGCCTGCGTGCAATGTTGCTTTTTGTATGCGTCGGGTTACGCTCCCGAGGTTGTCTGCTATGCTGCTCATAGTATGAAATAGTCGCGTTTGGTCTGCCCGTTCTATGGCGACACGTTACTCGCAGGTCACTGAAATGCCAAGTGATCGGAGTAGGGTTATGTCAGATAGGCGCTACCTGTATAAAAGAATAAAGCCTTCCGAGGACTTCTATGGATATTACTGAACTGCTTGCCTTCTCGGCGAAACAGGGTGCGTCTGACTTGCACCTCTCCGCCGGCTTGCCCCCGATGATACGTGTTGATGGCGATGTTCGCCGCATCAATCTTCCGCCCCTGGAGCATAAAGAAGTTCATGGGCTGATCTACGACATCATGAACGACAAGCAGCGCAAGGACTACGAAGAATTTCTGGAAACCGACTTTTCTTTCGAAGTGCCTGGTGTCGCTCGCTTCCGTGTGAACGCGTTTAACCAGAACCGGGGTGCTGGTGCTGTTTTCCGGACGATCCCCTCGAAAGTGCTGACAATGGACGACCTTGGCATGGGCCAGGTGTTTAAGGATATTGCATCGGTGCCACGTGGTCTTGTTCTTGTAACCGGGCCAACCGGTTCTGGTAAGTCCACCACGCTGGCAGCGATGGTGGATTACATAAACGATTCGCGTTATGAGCATATTCTGACGGTGGAAGACCCGATCGAATTTGTGCACGATTCCAAGAAGTGCCTTGTGAATCAACGGGAAGTGCACCGGGATACGCTAGGCTTTAATGAGGCGCTGCGCTCCGCGCTACGGGAAGACCCCGACATTATTCTGGTAGGTGAGTTGCGAGACCTGGAAACCATTCGCCTGGCGCTCACTGCGGCAGAAACGGGGCACTTGGTTTTCGGAACCCTGCACACTACCTCGGCAGCAAAAACTATCGACAGGGTTGTGGACGTATTCCCGGCGCAAGAGAAGTCCATGGTGCGGTCGATGCTTTCCGAGTCGTTGCAGGCGGTAATTTCCCAGACTCTGATGAAGAAAATGGGTGGCGGGCGAATTGCGGCGCACGAAATCATGATTGGTACGTCTGCGATCCGTAACCTGATTCGGGAAGACAAAATTGCCCAGATGTACTCCTCCATTCAAACGGGTGGTTCGCTGGGCATGCAGACTTTGGATCAGTGTCTTGAGCGTTTGCTGCAGAAGGGCCTGATTTCTCGGGACGCTGCACGACTCAAGGCGAAAATGCCGGACAATTTTTGACGTTGAACGATTAGGCAGGAGAGGGGTGCCACCCCTTCTCCCTTCAGTTTGAGCCGATGTATCACTTAGAAAAGAACATAGGTAAATAAAATGGAATTCGAAAAACTGCTTCGTCTGATGGTTGAAAAAGGAGGTTCAGATCTCTTTGTTACGGCCGGTGTTCCGCCCAGCATGAAAGTGAACGGTAAAGTATTGCCGGTCACAAAAAATGCCTTAACACCGGAACAGACGAGGGAGTTTGTATACGGCGCAATGTCTGAAAAACAGCGGGCCGAGTTTGAAGAAACCCACGAGTGTAACTTTGCGATCAGTGCTCGAGGCATTGGACGATTTCGGGTGAGCGCCTTCTTCCAGCGTAACCTGTGTGGCATGGTGTTGCGTCGAATTGAAGTAAAAATTCCCCAAATTGATGATTTGGCGCTTCCTGAGATTACCAAAGAACTGGCGATGACCAAGCGAGGTCTCATCATATTTGTCGGGGCCACGGGTACCGGTAAATCAACGTCATTGGCTGCTATGCTGGGGCACCGCAACCGCAATAGTCGCGGCCATATTATTTCCATTGAAGACCCCATTGAGTTTGTGCACCAACACCAAGGCTGCATCGTGACGCAGAGGGAAGTGGGGATTGATACAGAGAGCTTTGAAGTAGCATTGAAAAATACGTTGCGTCAGGCGCCCGACGTTATTCTGATTGGTGAGGTTCGTACCCGCCAGACCATGGAATACTCTGTTCAGTTTGCCGAAACGGGCCACCTTTGCCTTGCAACGTTGCACGCCAATAATGCTAACCAAGCCCTTGACCGGATTATCCAGTTTTTCCCGCCAGAACAGCATAACCAAATCTGGATGGATCTATCTCTCAACCTGAAGGCTATCGTAGCGCAGCAACTGATCCCTACGCCTGATGGTAAAGGCCGGAAGGCTGTTATTGAAGTTCTCATTAACACCCCCTTAGTTGCGGACCTGATTCGCAAGGGCGAAGTGCACAAGCTCAAAGAGCTGATGACCAAGTCTACCGAATCCGGTATGCGGACTTTCGACCAAGCACTCTATGAACTTTACGCCGAAGGCTCGATTACATACGAAGATGCATTGGCTCACGCCGACTCGGCGAATGACCTGCGGTTGCTGATAAAATTGGGTGCCGATGCCCAAGGGGCAGATAAGTTGTCGTCCTCTGTTGATAAATTGACCATTCAGGACACCTGATCGAAAAAAGTGCGAAAGCGGAAAACGATTAATTTATCAAATCAGTAGCTTTAGCATTTGAGGCCACTGGCAACAGCTGCGTATACTCCGCCCCTACGATACAAAGGAGACGCCGCTGTTATGAAATCCAACCTTCTCACCCGTGCTGTTCGGCTGGCAACGCTGGCCGCAGTAGCCGCCCCTGCTAGTGTTTTTGCTGGTGGTTTTTCCCTGAACGAGCAAAGTGCCAGCGCCATGGGTACGGCTAATGCCGGCTCTGCTGCAAACCCGGAAAATGCGACGACTGTTTATTTCAACCCAGCGGGTATGAGTCAGCTTGAAGGCACCAATATTTCCTTTGGTGCCGCGATTCTGGATATTGATGCCGAGGCAAAAGGCGGAGCAAGGGCAAACAATCAGCTCCCTTCCGCTTTACCCCAAAGTGCAGTTCAGGGAACTACGGGTGGTGATATTGCAGACCCGGCGCTTTTGCCAAACCTTTATCTGACTCATGAGGTTAGCGATTCGATTGATGTGGGCTTCGGCATACACGCGCCATACGGTTTGGCTGCAGACTATGACGACAATTTCGTTGGCCGCTACTTTGCGGACAAAACCGAGCTGACAGCTCTTTCATTCACGCCGGCTATTTCCGTAAATAACGGTCAGGGTTTGTCGATGGGTGTTGGCCTTAACGTGCTCTACGTTGAAGGCAAGCTCACGAAGTTTGTAGATAACTCGGGCACGATTGCTCAGGCTGGGTCTAATGTTGTCCCGGGAACTCCAGTGCAAGGATACGCTGACATTGAGGGCGATGATGTTGCCGTGACGTTCCAAGTTGGTTTCCTTTACGAGCTGAATAGCCAAACCCAGATTGGCCTCAAGGCTCAAACCGGGACTGAACTTGAGCTGAAAGGCGATGCCAAGTTTACGG
Source organism: Marinobacter salexigens (assembly GCF_018860765.1). GTDB lineage: Bacteria > Pseudomonadota > Gammaproteobacteria > Pseudomonadales > Oleiphilaceae > Marinobacter > Marinobacter salexigens_A. The sequence continues at coordinate 95,060 of NZ_JAHKPV010000001.1, read as the reverse complement.
ATTTCGCAGCAGTGGATCCGAGCTCAGGCTTTGTCGGAGCTATTGATTCTACAGAGCCTGCTAACGTGCCTCTGGCTATTCCTGAGAGCGTCACTGCCAGCATCCTGCACAGATTGAACGATGAGTTTACGATTCTGGCAGGTGCAACTTACGCACGATGGAGCCGGTTCGAATCTCTTGATATTTACGGACGTGATTCCAGCAAGCCGCTGACGTCCAATAGCCCGGGTGGCATGCCAGACCAACTGACGCATATCCCGGAAGAGTGGAAGAACACCTGGCAGCTTAATGTGGGCGGTATTTATCAGGCAACGCCTGAATGGGCATTCAAGGCAGGTTATGCCTGGGATGAGTCGCCGGTAGACCAATATGTTACGGCGCGTATTCCTTCCAGTGATCGTCACTGGCTGACACTCGGTGCGCAATGGAAGCCAGCTCAAAGCGGCTGGACAATAGATGCTGCGGTAGGCACCTTGTTGTTCACCGAGGATCCAGAAGTTTCGGATAAATCCTACGTATTAACGCCGGCTGGCACTATTCCGAGCCCGAGGGACACGAACTCGTTCTACGAGGGTGAATACGAGCTTGAAGCCTGGAGTGCTGCTATCCAGATTAGTAAAGCCTTCTGATCTATTTGTTGTATCTGGAGGCTGATTCCCTTTCCAGAATCAGCCTACCACTTGTCCCCGGTATATTCGCTTCTTGTGCTGGGGCTCCTCCCCGAAGCTTTCCTCTTTTTGCTCACGTTGATCTTCCATGATCGGTTGCCCCCGGTACGTTTTTGCTGCCGCATCTTGTTCTTCATCCTGTGTTTGCAGTTCTGGCACTCGTCTTTTTAGAGTTTCCCAAGTAAGTATCAGATGACGAGATCGAGTTTTGCTCGCGTAGTCGGCCAGGTGCTGCGCCAGGTCTGCTTCGTCGAAATGGAGCTTTACGCCAAATTCAGATTGAATCAGGCGCCGGCACTGGTGTGCTAGTTTTAGCAAAGAAGGGTCGAACAACCAGCTGCGTTCAGTCGCTATAGAGTTCATGGAAGGGCCTCACATCGGTGTCACTGCATCGGGTTTTATCCCGGACCTGCGGTTTAAAGCAGATTTCGTGCCGATCAAGCACTGTAGCAGAATCACCGGTTTGTGGGAGGCTGCAAGGGGAGGAACGCCCCGTTATTGTGCGCGTCATGCTAAATGCGAGCAGAAACAGGGCGTTGGATGCCAGCTTTCGAGGTTAGTGAGCCTCATCCCAGTTGTTACCTGTGCCGGCTTCAACCAGAAGTGGAACCTTCAGGCTGGCGGCAGCAGACATGCGTTGAACCAGACCTTTCTTGACCTCCTCCAGAAATTCTTCCCGCACTTCGATGATTAGTTCATCGTGGACCTGCATGGTCATGCTGGCATTGGTTGCGTGCTCTTTGCGCAGCCAGCTGTCTACCTCAATCATCGCCCGCTTGATGATATCTGCGGCAGTCCCCTGCATAGGCGCATTAATGGCAGTACGTTCGGCTGCCTGTTGAAGCTGCTTGTTACGTGCATTGATTTCAGGCAGGTACAGACGTCGACCGAACAGGGTTTCGACATAGCCATCGTCATGGGCCTGCTTCCGGATGTTGTCCATATATTGCAATACGCCCGGGTAGCGCTCGAAATACCGATCAATATACTGCTGGGCAACCTTGCGCTCCACATCCAGCTGGCGGGCCAGCCCGAACGCGGACATGCCGTAAATCAGGCCGAAGTTAATGGCTTTGGCGCTGCGCCTTTGATCACCGTTTACGTCTTCCAGAGCCACACCGAAGACTTCTGCGGCGGTTGCTTTGTGAATGTCCTCTCCATGTTCAAACGCTGTCAGCAGACCTTTGTCCTCGGACAAGTGGGCCATGATCCGCAGCTCTATTTGGGAGTAGTCAGCCGCGATAAGTTTGGAGCCTTCCTCCGCAATAAATGCCTGACGAATGCGCCGGCCCTGATCCGTACGTACAGGAATATTCTGCAGGTTGGGCTCTGAGGATGAGAGCCGCCCGGTGGCCGTAACCGCCTGATGGTAGGAGGTATGCACACGTCCAGTGCGGTGATGGATCAGCTCTGGCAAGGTGTCTGTGTAAGTTGATTTGAGTTTGCTCAGGCTGCGATGTTCGAGGATCAGTCTTGGAAGCTCGTGCTCGTGGGCCAGCTCCTGCAAGACAGGTTCTGCTGTCGAGGGTGCCCCTTTGGGAGTTTTTTTGATTACAGGCAGTCCCATCTTCTCGTAAAAAATGGCCTGTAACTGCTTGGGCGAGCCCAGATTAAATTTCTCGCCGGCAACGTCATGAGCCTCTTTCTCCAGCTCGGCCATTCGCTCTGCCAGTTCCTGACTGTGCTGGCGTAGAGTGTTGGCTTTTATCAGTATGCCGCGCTGTTCCATGCGGGATAAAACGGGCACCAAGGGGAGGTCGATATCCTCGTAAACTGACTGCAGCTTCCCGGTCGCGGCCAACTGTGGGCGTAGAACCTGATGCAGGCGTAGGGTTATGTCGGCGTCTTCAGCGGCATAGGGGCCCGCCTTTTCCAGCTCCAACTGGTTAAAGGTAAGCTGTTTGGCGCCTTTGCCGGCAATAGATTCGAAAGTGATGGTTTCTTCGTCCAGATAGTTCCTGGCCAGCGTGTCCATGTCGTGGCGGGATGACACGGAGTTGAGCACGTAGGACTCCACCATGGTGTCTTCAGCGATGCCTTCTAGGCAGATATCGTGGTTTGCCAGCACGTTTTTGTCGTACTTAAGGTTTTGGCCAACTTTCTTTAGGTTCGCGTCTTCCAGTAGCGGCTTGAGCTGGGCCAGAACTTGGTCGCGATCAAGTTGCTCCGGTGCGCCCATATAGTCATGACCAAAAGGCACGTAAGCGGCTTCTCCCGTTTCAATGGCAAAAGAGACGCCAACCACTTCGGCACTCATGTAGCGCAGGCTGGTGGTTTCTGTATCAAAGGCGAATAAATCGGATTGTTTAAGTCTTGCGACCCACTCATCCAGCTCTTTCTGATCGGTGATTACGCTGTAGCGCTTCTCTGTGGGGGCTGGTGCCGATGTCGCCGTGTTGCTTTGGTTGCCTGAGTTTTCATTCCTGTCCTCTCGGGTGGCTTCCGAAGCTTTGGCTTCTAGCTCAGCCGTCCAGCCGCGCAGTTCATATTCCCGGAAAAGCGCCAGTAGATCCTCATCATTCTGTTGTCTCTCTTGCAGGTCTTCCAAGCCGAAATCCAGTTCAACATCCATTTTGATGGTGGCTAGTTCCTGACTCAGAGGCAGGGTTTCTATGGCTTCCCTTAGATACTCGCCAATCTTGCCTTTGATCTCGCCTGCGTGTTCCATTACCCCGTTTAGACTGTCGTAGGCTTCCAGCCACTTTACTGCGGTTTTGGGGCCGCACTTATTGACGCCCGGAATGTTATCCACCTTGTCCCCAACCAATGCCAAATAATCAATGATCTGGTCGGGGCGAACACCAAACTTTTCGACCACGCCATCCCAATCCATACGGGTTTCGGTCATGGTATTAATCAGGGTTACATGGTCGCTAACCAGCTGAGCCATATCTTTATCGCCAGTTGAAACCACTACATCAATGCCCTTGCTAGTGGCTTCGTTGGCCAGCGTGCCAATAACATCGTCTGCCTCCACGCCGCCTACAATCAGCAGGGGCAAGCCCATAGCTTTTACCATTTGATGGATCGGCTCAATCTGTATGGCGAGATCTTCCGGCATGGGCGGTCGATTCGCCTTATAGTCTTCGTACAAATCGTGGCGGAAGGTTTTGCCCTTGGCATCGAACACCACGACCAGTTTGGAGCCGGGGAAATCCTGTTCCAAGCGCCTAATCATCGCGATAACACCTTTGATGGCGCCAGTGGGATGGTTTTTGCTGGTGGTTAGCGGTGGAAGTGCATGATAAGCACGGAATAAATAGGACGAACCGTCCACAAGCACCACGGGTGGGGTCTTTTGTTCAGTCATGTCAGCAGGAGTCCGGATTGTGATTGAAGCTAGGGTTGGCTTATGCAACTCTGTACTTAATTTGATGATCAAAAGGGTATCACGAAAATGAAACGAATCGCCTGCTCCGCACTTCTGCTTGCCTACGGCATTGGCCCTGCGTTGGCACAGGATAGCGGCGCTCTAGATGAGGCTGTTGTTGAAACGCCCAAAGAGCCGGTTGTGGTGTCTGATTACCAACCTTCCAGCGCTGGCCCACAGATTGTCATTCGGCCTGGCGACGATGAGGTTTTCTACGAGTATCGGGTGAATGGACAACTTGTGGAGATTAAAGTGGTGCCGGAAGTGGGGCTTGAATACTATCTGGTGCCTGCAGATGGCGGCGGCTGGGTACGAGAGACCGATTCCGACATGCTGGTTCCGAGCTGGATTTTGTTTCGTTGGTGAGTGTAAATCAGTGCTTGGGCTGAGCTGCAGAAATACCTATATGTCGAGTGCAAGTGCTTTTCGCTTTTAGTATGAACATTCTAATTTTTCTCCGTAACCTTGGGTACAGAATCAGACAGAGGCGTTTACCTTCGCGCTGATTGAGCAGGCCAAGCCGCGATCAGTAGCAGTGAGGGGAAGGTCTGGAATTACTTCTGTAAACCAAGGGGAATTGACATGGGTAAACTTAAAACCTATCAGCAGCAGCTTCAGGAAATCGTAGACAAGGGCATCAATGCAGCTGAAGAGCAGCAGAAGAAGCTTGCGGCCAAGCCATTCGACTACGCGGAAAAGATCGAGTCTGAAGCTCGTGAGTACAGCGTCAAGACTCTGCGTAAGCGTTACAACGGTTATAGCGACAGCCTTTTTGGCCAGCTGCGCACCCTGAACAGCCGCTTTGGTAACTTTGCTGGCGATCTTGTAGCCAAGCTTGAGAAAGAAGCCGCTGAAGGTGCAGATGCTGTTTCCGAAGCAGCAGGCGAGGTGTCTGAAGCCGCTCAAGATGCAAAGAAGTCTGTAACAGCTAAGAAGCCAGCAGCTAGCAAGACCACTGCAAAGAAGAAAACAGCTGCATCAGCCTAACTTAAGCTGACGTAGTGAGGCCGACACAGAGTTTGTGTCGGTGCTGAAAAAAAGGGGCGCCAAGTTTCGTTTTGGTGCCCCTTTTTTGGTTGTAAGCGGGTACTTCTGACGATTTTGATTACAGCGTATTACTTAGAAGGGTTGGCTGGTTCCAGCGATAGTGTGCGAGTCTCTCCGGTGACTTCTTCCAGACGTCTGATGTCTTTCTCGTACGTCTGTTTCATCGTCTCAATATCTTGAGCTTGCCACGAAATCTCCCGTTCAATATCGCGAATTTGGGATTCAAGGCGGCGTATTTTTTCGAGGGTTGCATCCGGTATTTTCTGGCCTGTGCGCTCCATATTCGCTGCACGGCTTTGCTCATTATCCAGTTGGCTGGATATAACAGAGATATTGCCCCGTTTGAGTTGAATCAGCCCTTGCAGTTCGCCCAGTTTGCGATGCATGGCCTTGATGGCTTGATCCGGATGACTGAAGCGTTTCAAAAGCCGCGTGTCTTTTTCGCGCTGAATGGCAAGCTCTTCTTGACGTTGCTTTTCGGCCTCGCGCGCGGCTATTTCATCGTCTGTTGGTGCTGGAGGAATGACTTCGACCACGCGCCCGTTTGAATTGAGGATGTCATAGCCGCGTTTCGTTGCTGGTTGAGGAATGGTGTTGCTGATTACGGTTCGGCCTTCTTCGTCCGTGTAGCGGTACATGCCAGCCTCTGCTTGGGTTGTTATGCCCAGCGCAAGAAAGAGTGCAGTGGCAGCGGCTGAACATACGGTAAGGCGTTTGTGCATCAGTCAGACTCCGTAGCGTTCCCGGTAGCTGGCAACCTTCGCGGCATGGCCAGAAAACTCCGGGTTGGTCTTAAGATAGTCCAAAACCTGTTCCAGGCGGATAATACTGACCACCGGAATGCCAAATTCGCTTTCTACTTCCTGTATTGCGGAAAGCTCGCCATTGCCTCGCTCCTGTCTGTCCAGGGCGATCAATACACCGGCAGGCTCGGCACCCGAGGCGCGAATAAGGTCGATGGATTCGCGAATGGCTGTGCCGGCTGTAATGACATCATCAACGATTAGCACTTTACCTTGCAACGGGGCACCAACAATATTACCGCCCTCACCGTGATCTTTCTTTTCTTTGCGGTTAAAAGCAAATGGCTTGCTCTTGCCCTCTTTGGCTAGCGCCATAGCCGTCACGGTTGCCAGCGGAATGCCCTTATAGGCAGGTCCGAATATAATGTCATAATCGAGACCGCTACGGTCGATGGCGGCAGCGTAGGCTTGGCTGAGCTGCAATAGGTCGCCTCCGGTGTTAAAAAGCCCGGCATTGAAAAAGTAGGGGCTAGTGCGACCGGATTTGAGTGTAAAATCACCAAAACGAAGTACATTGCGACGGATGGCGAATTCGATAAATTTTTGCTGATAGTCGTGCATGGCAAGGCTTCTGGCGGGTGTGGATCTTTTAATGACGCGTAAAAACGGTATCATACACACAAACCGAATCAGGGAACACGTATGCGGGTAGTATCAATCAGCGTCAATGGTCTTGCTCAGGCTGTTGATAAAGGTTTCTTCGACTGGCTGGCCGAGCAGGATGCAGACGTTGTCTGTGTTCAGGATCACCGTATGCGTGCCTATGAGATTGAAGATAAAAATCTCATCCCAGAAGGCTATGAAGCTTATTTCATTGACGGCGAAAAAAATGAAGACGGCGGCGTAGGGATTTACACGCGGCACTTTCCAAAGGCCATTATGTACGGCTTTGCAAATGAGTCTGCGGATCGTGAAGGGCGTTTTATTCAGGCCGATTTTGACAAGGTTTCGGTTGCCTCGGTGTTGGCTCCCTGCGCTCTTGGGCGTGAGGAGGAGTTGATCAGCGAGGATGACTTAACGGTGCTCGACCATAAAGATGACTTTATGGATGCCTTTGGTCTGCACATGCAGAAAACCCTGCGTAAGCGTCGTCAGTTTATTTTTGGGGCGAACCTGCAGTCGGCCCATCATGTGACAGATGCGAGCCCGCTTTACCACAGGTTTGATTTTTCAGGGTTTTTGCCTCACGAGCGTGCTTGGCTGGATCGCTTATTTGATGAAATGGGCTGCGTGGATGCGTTCCGTGATATCAATAAACAGAGCAATCAATTCACTTGGTGGCCGGAGCAGACTGAGGGTTCGCGAAAAAAAGCGGGGATTCGGGTGGATTATCAGTTGATGACGCCGGGTGTTCGCAAGACCATTAAAGATGGCTGGATTGATAGCACTACCCGTTTTTCGGATCACGCTCCAGTGATTATGGATTACGATATAGAGATTGGTATTTGAGCTAGACTGTCGCGTGTCCGGAGGGGGAGGCCTTTCCGGAACACGCTACAAGCGCATCCTTGCGCGCTCGACTCCGGCCGTCCTTGGCCGGAGACGGTCCCGGAAAGGCCTCCCCCTCCGAACCCGCTAAATTTTCCTAGCCCTCCAGTGCTTCTTTCTGCAGAACAAACAACTTCTCAATGCTCTGTTTGGCCAGAGCCAGCATACTATTCAGTTCTTCCTGAACAAACGGCGCAGCTTCTGCCGTTCCTTGGATTTCAATGAAGCCACCTTGATCGGTCATGATCACGTTCATGTCGGTTTCGGCTTCAGAATCCTCCGGGTAATCCAGATCAGCAACCGGGGTGCCTTTGTAGATGCCCACAGAGATCGCCGCGATCATTTGTTTCAGTGGTGATTTTTTCAGACGCTTGGTTTCAACCAGATGGTTGAGGGCATCTACCAGCGCAACGCAACCGCCGGTTATGGCTGCGGTGCGGGTGCCACCGTCGGCCTGAATTACGTCGCAGTCTATGGTGATCGTGTGTTCACCCAGAGCTTTCATGTCGACAGCAGCGCGTAGAGAGCGGCCGATCAAACGTTGGATTTCGACGGTGCGGCCGCCTTGTTTACCACGGGCGGCCTCGCGGCCCATGCGGCTGCCGGTTGAGCGGGGCAGCATTCCGTATTCTGCGGTAATCCAGCCCTGACCTTCACCGCGCAGGAAGGGAGGTACTTTGTTTTCCACAGAAGCAGTGCAGATGACTTTGGTATCTCCGAATTCCACCAGCACAGAGCCTTCGGCGTGTCGGGTGTAGTTTCGGGTAATGCGAATGTCTCTAGGCTGTTCTGGCGTTCTGCCGCTTGGACGCATAGTGATTCCTGATCGTTTAAATGAGTGTCCGGGTGCGTGGCTCCCGGTCGGATTGGTGTTTAGAAGTCGCGAAGTGTAACACGTAGGGCTCAGGTACTGGTGGGCCGGTAACGGCGGGCGTGTTGTTTGCGGTGGTGGTCGCGGCAAGTGATCGCGGCCTGTTAGACTCGGGCTATGCATAGAATGATCGCGCCCACTAACAAAAGCTGGAGCTCCCTATGATTAGAAGTATGACGGCCTTTGCCCGCAAAGATGTTCAAGATGGTCAGATAACCTTGACCTGCGAGATTCGTACCGTCAATCACCGGTATCTGGAACCTTCCTTCCGGTTGCCAGACGCCTTGCGAGAGCTTGAAAACCCGTTCCGGGAAGAGCTTCGAAAGCAGTTGAAGCGGGGCAAGGTGGATGTGTCGATTCGTTTGCAGTCCGCTGAGTCGGGTGTTTCAGGGTTTGAGATTAACGAGGATGTAGCCCATGCAGTCAACGAGGCTGCAAACCATGTTAATCGGATGTTGGACAACCCGGCGCATATCAATGCCTTAGATATTCTGCGCTGGCCCGGAGTCCTGTCGGTGCCAGAGCAAGACTACAGCTCGGCACGGGAAGCTGGCCTGAGCCTGTTCAAGCAAACGGTTGCGGAGTTGACCGTTGTTCGTGAGCGGGAAGGTGAGCGCCTGCGCCCATTATTTGACGAGCGGCTAGCGCAGATGAAGGCCTTGGTGGCGACCGTTCGCGAAGGGATGCCCGGGCTTTTAAAAGCACAGGAGGAACACATTCGTGAGCGTTTTCAAAAGGCCAGAGTGGAGTTGGACCCAGAACGGGTGGCTCAGGAAATGGTCATGCTGGCACAAAAATGCGATGTGGCAGAAGAGTTGGACCGGTTGGAGGCGCATATCAATGAGGTGACAGACACCCTCAAGCGCGATGAGGCCATTGGCCGTCGGCTGGATTTTCTAATGCAGGAGCTGAACCGGGAGGCCAACACCCTGAGCAGTAAAAGCATTGATGCTGACGTAACCCGTGCGGCGGTTGATTTGAAGGTTCTGATAGAGCAGGTGCGTGAACAGGTTCAGAATATCGAGTGATGTCTGTCTGTGTTCATAAATGTAATTAAGAGCCTGTTTTTTAAGGCTTGTGTATTAATATTGTCTATTGGTATACACCAAGATCTAGTTCAATCCGGCAGTAAATCGGGAGGTATAATAGGGAGCTCCGTCACCCAACGATCTAGGATCGAAGGGCCACGTTACAACAATTAGACGTCAATGCTCTAAGCTATCTTCAAAGTAACTTCTACCTCGGCACCCAGATATCGAACAGTACTGGCCATATTGGTGTGCCCTAATAAAAGCTGTACAGCTAGAAGATTTTTCGTCTGCTTGTAGATCAAGGGTGCCTTGCGTCGATGGCTACCCAAAAGGCCAATGATAGACCTACCTGTCTGGCATGGACCACAGATTCCAGCCAGAGCTTGTTACCACTTAGAAGTCGTAGCTCAGTGACAAGCGAAGGTTGCGTGGTGCGCCCCACCAGGCTTGGCTATAAAATCCAATCTGATCATGGTATTCCTTGTCTAATGCGTTGTTCAGGTTCAGTTGAGCACTGATATCCGGAGTAAAGTCGTAACGGGCCATCAGGTCTATCACGGTGTAACTGCCTTGGGTAACATGTGTTGTGCCTACCGGTCCTCGGGTATCCCGGTAGATGTCACTCTGCCAGCGCATGCCTCCGCCAAGGCGAAGCGGACGCCAATTTCCAGTAAATTGATAGCTGGTAAACAACTTGGCTTGCCGGCGAGGGTGTGCGGTATTCATTCGGTCCCCATCTGCATTTTTCGGATTTGCCAAAGTAAAGCTGGCGTTGAGGTTCCAGCCCGGCGCCAATCGCCCAACCAGCTCGGTTTCAAACCCCTCGACGGTGGCGCCATCGGCGGCCCGATAGGCTTGGGTGTCCGGGCGACCATTCACCGTTTCACCCGGAATTGCTTCACCCAGACCGTCCTGCTCACTTCTGAAAACGGCTACATTCATATCAAGTGCATCCGCCAACGTCGCTTTCAAGCCCGCCTCATAGTTGCGTCCGGTGATAGGATCAAGCAAAGAGCCGTTTGTAGAACGTACGTTCTGAGTCTGAAAAATTTCGGTATAGCTGACATATCCACTGAACCGGTGGTCAAAGTCGTATATCAGCCCGGCATAAGGTGTGAGTTCAGCGCTGTAGGAATATTTTCGATTGTCTCCAAAATAGCTCTGTTCAAGCTCCCAGTTGCTGAGGCGGATGCCGGCAACCAGATGCAGAGGATCGGCGAGCGACAATCGGGTGACGGCATAGGCACCGCTCTGAATCAACTTGCTGTCATCGACACTGTCGTATGCACCCCATACCGGTTCGGTAACAGGATCGCCCTGACCATCACGGTAGGCTCTGATGTCAGGTACGGTTCCTGCTGGGCCAGCCAGACTCATGTCGAGATCGTCCTGAGTACGTATCCAGCCGAAGGCCGCTTCATGCTCGCGACCAAAGAGTTCGAAAGGTCCCTCTGCCGTGAAATGCATATCCTGACGGCTGCGATCTCCCCGGTAGTTGGCAAAATATGGGGACATACCTTCACCGGTGTTCTTGTCCGGAAAACCGCTGCGGAAAAGATAGGTCAAACCGTAGTTACCATCGTCATAGCTGTAAGCCGCCCTGAGTCGCCAGTAGTTATCCAGAAAGTGATTCACGTCGATGAACGCCCGCGTGGTTTCATTGAAAAAGTGAGACCAGCGAGTGTTGTTTGAGGCTGAGCGATTAAAGTCGGTACGACTGCCGTCCGCATAAAACATAGGAAAGCCGCCGCCGGCGCCATCGGTTTGATTGTGCTGGTATTCAACGCCCAGACTGATATCCGTATCGGGGGTCAGTTGTGTGTTGATGACACCGTAGTAGGTTTGTTTGTCGTGCTCCATATTGTCGACATGGGTATCCTGTTGGTCGCGTACAGCAACGAAACGTGCTGCGGTTCGGCCTGAATCTCCAAGCGGGGTGGAGACGTCAGCCACCAACCGTCGCCCGTCCCAGCGCCCGAGATCTCCGCTGAGACGAGCAGCGAACTCCGGCAATGGCTTTTTCCGAATGAAGTTGACGCTGGCGGAGGGGTCACCGGCGCCGGTCAGGAGCCCGGTTGCACCACGAACAACCTCTATCCGGTCGTAAATGGCACTATCCCAGTCGGTATCGCCAAAGTTCCAGTAGCCCTGAATGGGCGTCATCAGACCATCGAACTGGTAGGTGCTGATTGAATACCCGCGGGCGGAATAGTTGAAGCGGTTGCTGTCGTTGCGGGTCATCGAGATGCCTGGTGCCTGGTGCAAAATCTCGCCGCTGGAGCCCAATCCCTGATCCTTGATCTGTTGGTGGGTAATCACACTGACGGCCTGGGGCGTCTCCTTGATGGATAGGGGTAAGCTCGTTGCGGTTGTACTGGCGCCTGGGGCATAGCTGTCGCGCTGCTCTGAATCAGCTGATAACTGGCGACCACTGACCACCAGCGTTTCCAGTTCAACAGGGAACTCTTTGGCGGAAACAGGAGCGCTCAACACCAGGGGAACGGTTAGCAGGCTGAATCGCCCAACCTGACGGAGTGCAAAAAAGTCAAGGAACATGCAGGGATATCTCCAAGCCACAAGGGATGATGCCATGTTTTGCACTTCACACCTTGCAAGATGCCAAGCCAAAATCAGTGGCAAATGGGAATGGTTATTTTTTAGCATTCCCTCGCAGTTGAGCTATGCCGAACGACAGGATGGCTATGCAGTTTGCGATGAAGTCAGCGAATCAGGGAGCTGGGGGCAATACCAAAGTGTTTTCGAAAGGCTGTTGTGAAATTGGTGGCATAACTGTAGCCGGTGAAATGTGCAGCTTGCTGTACGCTAAACCCCCTCAACAGATAGTCTCGTGCCATTTGCAGTCGCTGTTCTTTCAGGAAGTCGAATAGTGTTTGCCCGTAGCAGGCTTTAAATTTGCTGCGCAAGCTGCTCGGGCTCATGGCAGCCGTTTGGGCCAGTTCATTGAGGCTATACTCTGCTTGCGGATGGGCCACAATCCGATCCCGAACGCGTTCCAGACGCAACCGTTCCTTCGGGTGAATGCGAACCTTACACGTTGATGTGCATGGCTTATCGAGCTTCAGGCCTTGTGACAGGATTTGCAGGCTCAGGCCTTCGATATAGAGTTTTGCCAGACTCGTATCGTTGCGGAAGAGCTGTAGTCCCTGATAAAGGTGCGGGGGTAATCGCCAGGTAAACCACCCGTTGCCCCTGCGGATGGGGACTTGTAATTGATCTAGCGCTACATGGTCAAGGCTCAGGGTCAACACCCTGAGGTCCTGTCCAGCCTGTTGTAAGGCATCAAACTGCACTTCTTTTTCCAGACTCAGAGCTACGGCCATTTGCTCCGACAGTTCGATGGTCTCGCCCCTGAGGATTAGGCTGACACGCCCTTGCAGCACGATGATGATGTTAAGTGGGGCAGGGTCCAGCGAACTGGATTCGTAAGGTTCGATCACCCGAACATTGGAGCAAACCAGCTGCATGCCAGGACGCAACCGAAACTCTTCTACCTGACCTTGCAGGATATTGCCTGAGCCAGACCAGTCAGGAAAGCGGTAATCCAGTGCATACCTACTGCCAAAAGCAAGCAGATCCTGATACGTAAAAAATCGTGTGTCCAATGGCCCCTGAGAATGGCGATCTGGCATGAGGAGATACAATCCGCTGGCTGATTAGGCGTAATAATGATTCAACAAGGCCTATTATCCTGCCAGTAGTTAAAAGTGCAAATCTAAATGATTATCATGTTTTTTGGCGAGTGAGGGGCCGCCGATCTTCAAGCAGGGCGTACCCTTCTATCCCAGGCATGGTCGTACTGCCTGACTCGGGGTATCAGCATCGGGCAGCCCGCTTCGGGGTCTTGAATAATGCGAGCATCGAGGTCAAACGCTTCCCTCAATAACTGTTCGCTGATCAGTGCTGTGGGAGCCCCTTGTGCCAGTATTCGCCCCTCTCGCATTAGCAGCAGATGATCGGCATAGCGCAGAGCCTGATTGATATCATGCAACACGAGCACCAGAGTTCTGCCCTGCTGCCTCAGGGCTTTGCAAAAATCCATAACCGACAGTTGGGCTCGGATATCCAGAAACGAAGTGGGTTCATCTAGTAACAGGACTTCACTTTGCTGGGCCAGCACTAACGCCAGCCAAACCCGTTGCTGCTGGCCACCTGACAGGCTGGCGACCGGATGCCGAGCCATGCCGGTTAACCCGGTTGCCGACAGGGCGTTGGCAACGGCGCGTTCATCGTCAGGTGACCACTGCTGCCACAACGTTTGATGAGGGTATCGGCCCCGGCTGACCAGTTCCTGAACTTCGATTCCTTCCGGCAGTTCGGGTTTTTGCACCAGCAGCGCCAGTTGCCGCGCTCTCTCCTTGTTGCCCATGTCTGCCAGCGTTTTTCCATCCAGCATGACTCGCCCTTTGCTGGGGGGCAACACCTGGCTGAGCATCTTTAGCAGGCTGGACTTACCACACCCGTTGGTGCCCAGAATAACGGTGAGCCGCCCACGAGGAATATGAATGTTCAACCCGGCGATTACGGATTTTCCGGCATAGTCCAGATGCAGCTCTTGCCCTTGCAGAATACAGTCCTTTGGTTGCTTGGGTGTCACGGGGATCTCCTCGGTTTTATCTAATGTCAGCGGTGTTCAGGACCGTGTTCTTTGTCGGAAGAGTTCGGCAAACAGGATCCAGGCAAGATAGGCGCCGCCCAGCATGGCGGTCAGCACCCCGACTGGCAGCCGCTGAGTTCCCGGCAATATCAAAGTTAATGTATCGGCCCCTAACAGCAGCAAGGCGCCGATTAACCCTGAGCGTAGCAAAGCCAGTTGTTTCCCATTCCAGCGGGCCAGGTGGGGGGCGACCAGAGCAACAAAGGCGACCGGCCCGGCACACAGCACTGCGCCCAGTGCCAGAACCGTGGCGAGTACGAGTGCGAGTAACTGGGTGGTGCGCAGAGGGACGCCCAGACTTATTGCGGTATCCCGTCCCAACGCCAGCAGTCCCAGCCGACGGCTCAATAGCAGCAGCCCAGGCAATGCTACGGCGAGGGTTGTGGCAATCAAGGTGACTTGCTGCCAATCTCTATGAGACAGGCTGCCGGCCAGATAACCCAGCATTTGCTGGGCCTGTTCTCGTTGTACCAGCGTCAGGGCAAACTGCACCAGAGCAATGGCAAGCGCATTGATTGCGACACCCATGAGCACCAGACTGCGAGACAGTTGTCCGTTTCTCCCCATCCCTGGTATCAGCAAAAGCAGCACGGTTACGACACCAATCAGGGCCCCCCAGGCAACTGACATCCCCGGTACAAGTAGCAGCCATAGGACGGCTCCGGCACTGGCACCGGCATTGATACCGATAATATCCGGACTCCCCAGCGGGTTGCGGCTCAGGCTCTGAAAGATGGCGCCGGCAACCCCCAGCGCTACACCCACTCCCAGTGCAGTCAGTGCTCTGGGTAAACGTGATTGCCAAAACAGCCAGTGTTCGTAGGGTTCGGCTTCGCCACGAAAGGCCTGAAGCAGGCGGTCCGGAGACAGCCCGGCTTCGCCCAGCGTCAGGCTCAACGCCAGGGCCAGGAAGACCCCCAGGGTGCCAAATACGGCGGTCTTTACGGCGCCTCGGGCGGGCGCCCGGATCGTAAGAGGGCCCCATTGCCACACAGGAAAGCGAGAAACACTCATGAGGCGCTCCGCTCCCCGGCCGCGCTGCGTGCCGAAATATAGAGAAAAGGGGCTCCCAGAGCGGCGATCAGGATTCCGGTAAGCAGTTCCCTTGGCGGCAGCAAGGTTCTGGCCATCAGATCGGCCAGCAGCACCAGCCCCGCGCCGATCAGCGCAGTGCCAGGTAATAGAAGTTGAAACGACTGGGGGAGCCAGGCCCGAGCCAGGTGGCCAGATGCCAGGCCGACAAACGCCAGAGGACCGACGACAGCCGTTGCAGCGGCACAAAGCAGGGTAGCACTGAGCCAGGCGAGTACGGAATGTCGCTGCAGACTGGCGCCCAGTGACAGGGCCGTACTTCGATCCAGAAGCAACAGGTTCAGCCCGGGTGACAAGAGCCATAGAGTGATCGCCGAGGGAATCAGGTAAGGCCAGAGAGCATGCACGTCGGCCCAGCGCAGACCGGCCAGTGAACCCGCCATCCAGTAGCGAAAACCATCGAATAATTGTGGATTCAGCAGCACTCGGGCCTGAACATAGGCCCCCAACACAGCGCTGATGGCTGCTCCTGCCAGAATCAGGCGTACAGGAGCCTGCGACTGTCCACTGGCATGCTGTAGCAATGACAGCATATAGACGCAGGCACTGGCCAACAGCGCTCCGGGTAATGCCTGCCAGAACAGGCCCCATTCAGCGGCTACCGGCAACAGGCTCAGGGTGACCAGCGAGGCACTGGCACCGGCATTGACACCCAGCAAGCCGGGATCGGCCAATGGATTGCGACACAGTGCCTGAATTACTGTGCCCGCCACCGCCAGTGCCATTCCTGCCAACAGACCGATCAGTAAGCGCGGGAGTCGTGCTTGCAGAACCAGAAGCTCATGACTGTTACCGGGGGGCTCAAACAGCTGCATCAGTAAGGCGGGGGAAAGCCAGCGGGTTCCGCCCAGTAGATTCGCCAGAACCAGAAACGCCAGAATAACGGTCAGCAGGCCCAGCTTGATCGAAACGGGGATTGGCCTCTTCTCGGTAAGAAGGTCTGCGTTACTAATCATAGAGACTGCCTTCCTCTGCGAGTGCCGGTAGCAAAACCTGATTGAGTTGGGCGATCAGCTGGGGCAGGCTCCAGCGCAAACTGAGCAAGCTGCCGTAAGAACTGGCCATCACCAGTGCAGGGTCTGTAATGGCCAGATAGCGGGACTCCCGCAAGGCTGGCAACCGACGAATCAACGGCAGGGATTCAACCTGACGCCGGCTTTGCTCAGAGCTGTACCAGCTGATAATCAGGCCGGCCTTATCCAGCCGGTCAGCCTGCTCCAGACCGAGCAGGGCGGCAAAGTGGCCACGGCTTGCCTGCAGATCCGCCAGTTCAAGCAGTTCAACGAAACCCAGTGCCAACAGCACATCGACACGTGGGTCACCCCGCACATACACTGACAGGTTGCCGACCCGGCTTGCCGCATTGATATAGGCCAGGGATACCCCGGAAAAATGAGGATTCGCCTTGGCATGGGCCGCTAGATAGGCCCGACGCTCTGCCAATAGAGCCTCGCCGCGATTCGATCGGCCTAATGCTCTGGCAATTAGCCGAACCTGATCCTCAACCGGGGTTAGCCATGGCTGGCTGGGATAGCCGACAACCGGTGCCAACTGACTGAGTTGATGATAGCTTTCGCGCGTCAGTCCGGATTGCGGCGCCAGAATCAGGTCCGGCTGCAGGGCGAGCAGGCGCTCCACATCCAGCTCCGGGTAGCTGCTGATGATGTCCGGCAACTTGCCCCCCTGAGCCTGCACTGCGTCACGGAACCAGGGCAGGTAACCGGCGTGATCTCCGCCCCAGTAATGGGGCTCAATTGCAACCGGCACCACCCCCAATTGAAGCGCCCAGTCTTCCGCGGCTGCTCCAAGAGTGACCAGCCGCTCGGGGGGGCGGGCGATATACGCTTCCCCATGGGCGGTGCGGATCCGGACCGGAAAACTGGATGCCCGGGATGGTGACAAGGAGGCTGGGTTCGTCGCCTTGTCATCGGGTAGCGCGGATGTGCGGTCACAACCGGAAAGAACCAGAAGTATTGCACCGAACAGCATGACCGAAATGATGGGCCATCGAGTAAAGAGACCATGACGACGCCCCGACATGTTCAGTACAAATACGGCGCCTGCGCCGGCACTGAGATAACCGAGCCAAAGCGTCACGCCCAATCCGGGGTGCCAGATATGGATAGCCGCTATCAGCGCCGTCAGCAACATCAGCCAGCCCAACCAGAACCCATCGCGCCGATGCCGGAATGTTCCCTTGGGGGTGGTTATCGCCAACAGTTGAAACCCTGCGAAGGAGAGGGTGAATACGATCAGATGCGTCATCAGGAGGCTCGCTTTTGTCGGGCGAACCGGAACATCAGGGCTGCCAGAATGATCAGAGCCAGATCAAAACCGACAAACAACCAGTCACCGGCAACCAGGCTGGTGGCGAACCCTCTTTCCGTGGTCACCATGTTCAGAACAGGAAGGCCCAGCAACAGTGCGCCGGCCAGCCCCAGTTGCTCCCGCCAACCGGCGTGTAAGGGGCGAATGAGTGCGTGAATGAGCATGGCCAGCCAAGCCAGAAACAGCCCGTGAATTTCCCACTGGGATCGCTCTGGCCATGCCGCTGGCAGCAATCGGTTCAGCCAGAAAAAAGCCACGACCGCCACCGGAAAACCGGCCAGGGTTGCCAGATTGAGCCGGTCGACCAGCCAGAGGCCCACAGCGGAATGCCCCGGCTTCTGGCGCCGCTTGACGGACCAGAGTATTAACCCGGAGGCCAGCATGCCACACCCGGCAACGCCCAGCAGGGCATAGAGCCAACGGGTGGGCCAGTCGGCAAAGCGCCCAAGATGCAGCCCCAATAGAAGGCCGTAGGTATCGTAGGCTGGCGCCGAGACTTTCTCTCTCAGCGGTTCGCCACTGCCAGCATCAAAGACCAGAAAGGGGGGGTGACCACGGATGCCCAGCAGGTCCGGCTGGTCGCTTCTGGCTTCCATAACGACCCGGGCATGCCGATCACCGGGGTTGGAGACCTGAACCCGACCAACCTTCGCTCCTTCCCAATGTGCCTCGGCCTGTGCGAGTAACGCTGGCAAAGCCACCATCGGCGTCCGTTCGCCGGAAGGGGGCTCCGTCGGTATGACAGCAAACACATCGCTGATCAGGCGTTGGCGCTGTTCAGGTTCAGGAAACGCTTGGTTCAGTCCCCAGGGTATGTACAGCATCATAAGGGTGACGAGCCCTGTGTAGGTGATCATCAGGTGGAAAGGCAGGGCGAGGACTGAAAAGCCATTGTGTGCATCCAGCCAGGAGCGTTGGCCTTTGCCCGAGCGAAAGGTGAAGAAGTCCTTGAAAATTTTCTTGTGGGTGATGACGCCACTGATCAGGGCCAGTAGCATCAGCATGGCTGCAATGCCCACCAGATAACGGGCAAAGAGAACCGGCAGGTAGTGCAACTGGAAATGGAAGCGATAGAAAAAATCCCCGCCGCGGGTGTCTCGGACGGGTATCACCTCTCCACCCATCGGATTCAGGTAGACTTGGCCCTGCCCGTTGGCCCCCCGCCAGTTCAGGTGAACCAGACGGTCACGCGTGCCCGGAAGCGTTACGGTCCAGTGGCTGGCTTCGGAAGCATGCCGTTGCAGATAACCGGACGCTTGTTCAAGCGCCAGAGCCGACGGAACTGTTTCGGAGACTAAGGGGCGTTCCGGTTGCATCCATAATGTGATTTCCTGGCGAAAAAAGCTCAGGGTGCCGGTCAGAAAAATGACAAACAGTAACCAACCCAAGAGCAGACCCGCCCAGCGATGCAATTGCGCCATACGCTGGCGTACACCCGCTCCCAGAGGCGCGATCACAAGCCGCCCTGCTGACTGAAATACATAAGAAATGCCCCGGCAGGCAGAATGCCAAGGCACGCACTGCGCAGGCTGCCCGCAACGAAAACCCAGATCACCGTGGCCGCGAAGATGCTAAATCCCAGCAACATACCGGCGACCACGGATTGCTCCGGCTGCCAGGGTAAGGCCAGCACCGCCAGGCTGCTCCAGCGCGTCAACAGGAACGCACAGACGATGGCAACCAGCGTCCTGAGCAAGGGGGCTGGATAAAACCGAACTTTAGCCGTCATGAATCTGTCCTGTCCAACGGTGAGCGAGACGGCGGACACCCGGATGGGAGAGACCCGGATGCGCTGAGCGAAGGCAGTCTATCGACTGGTTTAGACGGTCGCATTCATCAAACAGATGCTTTGGCAGGATGCATAAACATTGTGGCATATGACATAGATTCCTTGACGTCCTACCTGAGCATCTTGCGCGGATAGAAGCCTTTCTATTCTGGAAGGTTGAGTGAAGCTACGGGGCATTCCTGAGGTCTATTCTTATTAGGCATGGCTCTCGGAGACTTGCCGGAGTAACGGGTATGTGCAGACGGTTACTGTTTTTAGCAAGGCCAAGATAGCTGACCTTGCTATAGCCAAAAATTTGTTTGATTTACCTGAATGGGAGTTCCACTTTCGCCCGGGCGTGTTCTCGACGCTGCTGTGCATGTTCATGTGAAAGTGCGACTGATTGCCTATTCTGGCCTGGGGCATCATAGGCGGCCCGACGATTCGGTCGCGCTGATCGCTTTCATTCTTCGTGGAGCTTGGTGCAGAAATGATGGGAGCATCTACAATGCTACCTTCACGAAGCATTAAACGATTTTCTCTCCAAGTGTGCGGGCTATCGGGTTGTGCTTGAGGGTATGCATCGATTGGTGCAGTGTGGCCGTGAAGCACAAAGGCGCCTGTTACAAACCTTGTTTGGCATCGTCCAGCCCGTTACCACCGCAGGAGTGCAGTTCTCGGTTAACTAGGAGTGACAAAAGGAGCTCAGGTGCTTAGACGCCTCAGTTCTTCTGGCAATGCCAATTTTACCCGCTGGCGGCTAAGAGGGCAGTGAAACTCAAGGCTAGCAGCGAGTAATTGCAGTGGAACTCGTGCAGGCTTGCCATACAGCCGGTCGCCAATAATTGGATGACCAATGCTCTGCAAGTGTTTGCGGATTTGGTGTTTGCGGCCTGTCTCGATAATCACTTGCAGAAGGCTGGTTTCAGTGGCTTCGTCGACGCTTAGCGTAGTTGCGCGACTGATGGCGGCTTTGCCATCAACGGGTGTGTCGATTAGCTGGTTTTGAGCGTTGATAATTCCGGTTACTCTGGCCAGATAGTGTTTGGCCATGGTGCGTCCGGCAAAGCATTGGGAGAGCGCGCCAGCGGCTTTCGAGTCGTGGGCAATCAGCATTAGCCCGGCAGCATCCCCATCCAACCGGTGGATAAGAAAGCAGGGGCGCTTCAATTCAAGCTCTGCGTGGCGTAGCAGGCTGCAGTGGTCCCCCCACTGCGAGCCCTGAGCCAGCAATCCATGGGGTTTGTACCAAACGCTGTAGCGGCTTTTATCTTCTATTAGGGTTGCGGCTTCTGGTTTGCGGCTCAGAACCTTCTCATCATAATAGAGTTGCAGCCGGGTGCCGGCTTTGAGTTCCTTAGTCGCCCGCCGGAGCCGCACAGTTTTGCCTTTGAGTGTCCACCAGCAGGCTCCCTTGTTCATGGCGTCTTTGATGCGCTGGCGCGGTAACCCCGATGCCTGACTCAAGGCTTCACTGGCGGTTTCTGGCTGTTCAGTTGTAACGTCGAATTTTCTGCGCATTACTGGGTGGCATCTCCGGGCTTGATTGCAAGCAGGTCGGTTCTCAGGTGAGTGAGCACCTTCTCTGCAGTGTTGCCAATCACGCGAGCCTTCAGGCCGGTTTTACCGCTGGTTCCAATGACCACCATGTCGGCTTTCAATTTGCTGGCTACGCTGGGGATAACCTTGTGTGCAGGGCCAACGGCCATGTGCACCTGCTCCAGACTCAAGCGCCAGGTGTTACATAGGTGCGTAATGGCGGGCTCCAATGCGGCTCTGCGTTTTTGTTCATGCTCGGCTACATTGATGATCTCAAGGTCTGCCAATACCTCGGAAATATGCAGCGCATGAACCAAGTGCACTTCGCTGTCGAAGGCTTTTGCCAGAGCGCTTGCCTGCTCAATGATCTTTGTATTGAGGGCTTTTTTAACGGGCTTGGTAGAGCTTAAGTCCACTGCAGCCAGAATCGGGTGAGCGTGATTCCACTTCTGCTCCGCAACCAGCATGACAGGTACCGAGCACTCACGGATCAGGTGCCAATCGGTTGGCGTATACCGCCAGGTCTCGGAACGGTTGCCGGTTTTGATGACAGCCTTGAAACGATTAGGGCGGCAGTGTTCGATTATCCACTGGTGTATGTTCTTTTCCCACACCGTATGTGTGGAGACCTGCAGGTCGCCGCAATCTGAAAGAGCCAGCATTTGATCCATCCAACGTTGGCGAAGGTCAATGAGTGCATCTCGGGCGCGTTGCTGCACTGTAGCGTCTGAGGGCAAGGCGCCGAGGTGCTCATGGATAAAGGCCACAATTTCCAGATGGGCGCCCGTTGCGCGTGCCAGTTCGATTCCCCTTGCCAGAGCTTTTTGGTGCTGGTGGGCCGGGTCCATGACAATCAGAAATTTGTCCATGCTGCCTTCCGTTGTTTGCTGAGCTTGAGTGTGGTGTCTTTTCTTGGCTGCTACGCACTTCGATATTACCAGTTGTGGCGGCATCCGGGATGCGCTGTTTGGTCAAAGATCGTATAATTACCGGCTTTGCGGGTCTCCAGTAGTGGCGGCCAAGCCCAGTTCAGGAGTTGTCGAATCATGAGCCAGTCCGGTGAAACGGGTACGCTGTTTGTTATTTCTGCGCCATCGGGTGCTGGCAAGACCAGTCTTGTAGCAGAAATGTTGCATGCAGATCAAAAGTTGGGAGTATCTGTATCTCATACCACGCGCCCCATGCGTGAAGGCGAGAAAGACGGCATTAACTACCATTTTGTAAGCCGTGAAGAATTTGAGGCTATGATAGGTCGTGGCGACTTTCTGGAGCATGCAGACGTTTTCGGTAACTATTACGGCACGTCGCAGGTATGGGTTCGGGAAATGGTGTCCAGTGGGCGAGACGTTATTCTCGAAATCGACTGGCAGGGCGCTGCTCAGGTGCGTCGGCTTATTCCAGAATGCGTAAGCATATTTATTGTACCGCCTTCTTATGAAACCTTGCGGGATCGTCTGGTGGGCCGTGGTACGGACGCAACGGAAGTAATGGAGCGGCGTTTATCCGAAGCCAGAAAAGAATGCGAGCATGTCGGGGAATTTGACTACTTGGTAGTGAATGACGGCTTTCAGGAAGCGCTAACCGACCTCTTGGCTATTGTACGTAGCCAGCGTTTACGTATAGCCAGTCAGCAGGCCCGGCACAGCCGACTGCTCTCGGGGCTCATTGAAACAAGTGAGAGCAAGGCCCGATAGGGGCTTTTGCTGTATACAATTTGTGCCGCTAGCAGTAAACTACGCGGTCTGCTAAATCAGTCATTTTAATTTTGTCGGGGATGTTATGGCACGAGTTACCGTTGAAGATTGTCTCGAACATGTGGATAACCGCTTCCAGTTGGTCATGCTGGCGACCAAGCGTTCCCGCCAGATTGCCACAAAAGGCGCTGAGCCGATGGTTGCGGAAGAAAACGATAAGCCTACGGTTATCGCCCTGCGCGAAATCGCCGCTGGCTTGGTTAGCCGCGATCTGCTAACTGAAATCGAAGAAGATTAGGGCGGTTTCGGATAGATTGCGGTGTCGCATGAGGCTAAGGTAGAAGGGCTAGCGGGCGAGCTTAGTACCTATCTTGATACCAGTCGCATTAATCAGGTGCGACGAGCATACTATTATGCCGAGCAGGCCCATGAGGGCCAGATGCGAAAAAGCGGTGACCGCTACATAACTCACCCTCTCGCAGTTGCTCACATTCTTGCAGGCCTCAAGCTCGATCATCAGAGCTTGATGGCTGCAATGCTTCACGATGTTATAGAAGATACGGGTATCCCCAAAGATGCCCTTGCTGAACAGTTCGGCGAGGATGTGGCTGAATTGGTGGATGGTGTCAGTAAACTGACCCAAATAGAGTTCCGTTCCCGTGCCGAAGCTCAGGCAGAAAACTTCCAGAAAATGACCTTGGCCATGGCCCGAGATATCCGGGTTATTCTGGTTAAGCTTGCTGACCGCTTGCACAACATGCGCACTCTGGGCCCCATGCCCTACGAAAAACGCCAGCGCATTGCCACCGAAACCCTAGACATATACGCTCCCATTGCCAACCGCCTTGGCATGCATGCAATTTCCACAGAGCTTGAAGATCTTGGCTTTGCAGCGCTCCACCCAATGCGATCCCGTTATATTTCTAAAGCTGTGGCCAAAGCGCGTGGCAGCCACCGTGAAATCATTGAAGAAATACGTGGCCGGCTGCAGGAAAAACTGGAAGAGCGTGGATTGCCGGGCAGGATACTTGGGCGCGAAAAGCACCTGAACAGTATCTACAACAAGATGAAGCTTAAGCAGAAATCGTTCTATGAAATCATGGACGTGTACGCCTTCCGAATCATTACCGATACTGAAGACGACTGTTATAGGATTTTGGGTGCGGTTCACAGCCTTTATAAACCGATGCCGGGCAGGTTCAAAGACTATATTGCTATGCCCAAGGCCAATGGTTATCAGTCGTTGCATACCACCCTTTTTGGTATGCACGTAAATATCGAAATCCAGATTCGTACCGAGGAAATGGAACACATTGCCAACGATGGCATTGCAGCCCATTGGATGTATAAAAACGAGCCGACCAGCGCTACAAGTGTCAATCAGACGCGAGTAGACCGTTGGGTTAAGGGCTTGATGGAAATGCGCGAGCGCGCGGATGACTCCCTTGAGTTTATTGAACACGTTAAAGTGGATCTCTTCCCGGACGAAATTTATGTGTTCACCCCAAGGGGTAAGATCATGGAGCTGCCCCGGGGCGCAACACCGGTGGACTTTGCTTATGCCATCCACACGGACATCGGTAACGCTACGGTTGCTTGTCGCATTAATCGCAATCTCGGGTCTCTGAGTAAGCCTCTTCAAAGTGGCCAAACAGTAGAGATTATTACTGCCCCGGGTGCCCGCCCGAACCCTGCTTGGCTGAGTTTTGTGGTGACAGGAAAAGCGCGTAGCAGTATTCGCCATACCCTAAACAGCCAAAAGTTGGCGGAGTCGATGGAATTGGGCCGTGCGCTGTTGAAAAAGTCTCTCAATGGTTTCGGTGCGCGTCTAGCTGATATTGATGATGCTCAGAAGCAGGTCGTTGTGAACCACAATCAGGTAAATAGCTTTGATGAGCTAATCAGTGATATTGGCTTGGGTAACCGCATGGCGTATTTGGTAGCGCGTCAGTTGGTGAGTGGTGCTGAAAGCGAAGAGCCAAACGGGGCGATTAAGGATGTTCAGGGTGGCAGTGATACGCCGGTTACCATACAAGGTACCGAAGGCATGCTGGTTCACTTTGCTGCCTGCTGTAAGCCGATACCTGGAGACCCCGTTGTTGGAGTGATGGATTCCGGCAGTGGCATGCTTATCCACTCCGACACCTGTTCCCGTTTACCGGAAGATGATGAGGGCAGGACCCGCTTGACCCACCTCACCTGGGCTAAAGACATTACCGATGAGTTCTCTGTCGAGCTGCGAGTTGAGTTAGAGCGCCAGCGTGGGGTAATTGCTGAGGTGGCCAACGCGGTTGCAATGGCAGACGGTAACATAGAGCGGATAAATGTCGACGAGCAGAACGCGCGCTTTAGCGTTGTTAGCCTTGTTGTTAAGGTGCATGGCCGCAAGCATTTGGCCCGGGTAATGCGTCGGGTACGCAACATCAAAGCTGTTACGTCGATCAATCGAGTGAAATACTAACCCGGCAAGAGTTTGGAGGTCTGTCTGGTTGACAGCTCGCGCCCGGAACAGCGACGATTGGCGTTTTAGACGAAAGGAAAACAAACAATATGACCAACAAATCGATCATCCAGACTGAAAACGCACCGCAGGCAATTGGGCCCTACTCTCAAGCTGTAAAGGCAGGCGACACGGTCTACATTTCCGGTCAAATTCCGCTGGATCCCGGAACCATGGAAGTTGTAGCAGGGGATTTTTCGGCAAAAACCCGGCAGGTATTTGATAACCTTAAAGCGGTTTGTGAAGCCGCTGGCGGTGCATTGAAGGATATCGTTAAAGTGAACATCTACGTGACCGATCTAGCAAACTTCGCTACGGTTAACGAAATCATGGCGACGTATTTCCCGGAGCCATACCCCGCCCGGGCAGCGGTACAGGTTTCGGCGTTACCGAAAGGCGTTCCGGTAGAAGTAGAGGCTGTGATGGTGCTGAGTTAATTCAGCGCTTATTGGTAAGATGATTAAAACAAAGGCGGCCGAGGCCGCCTTTGTTCGTTCTAAGACTAACCCTTCTCAATCATTTTGCGGTATCCCGCGCGAAAGTCCGGGTAGCGGAATGTAAATCCGGTCTGTAGCAGCCGTCTGTTGTTGCAGCGCTTGCTACCCGCGCGACCGCCCTTTCTGGCCTCGGTTACAGGCTGGGCGCAGGGCACCTGCTCGCGCACCCAATCGACCACTTCGTCAAGACGAACGGGCTCGCAATCACTGGCCACATAGCAGGTATCCAGCGGTTTGCCTGCAAGTGCCAGCTCGTTGAGATGAGCGACTGCCGCAGCGGCATCTTCTTCATGAATGCGGTTGCTAAACGGAGCGGGCCTTACCGGGTTCATGCGGCCCTCAATGAC
This sequence comes from Marinobacter salexigens, assembly GCF_018860765.1. Classification (GTDB taxonomy): domain Bacteria; phylum Pseudomonadota; class Gammaproteobacteria; order Pseudomonadales; family Oleiphilaceae; genus Marinobacter; species Marinobacter salexigens_A. The sequence continues at coordinate 69,342 of NZ_JAHKPV010000001.1, read as the reverse complement.
CTCCTCCAAAAAGCGCCGTCGTGATGGCCCGTAAATCCCACTGAAGCGAACAATGGTGGCGGGGTGGTCGCTATCGAGTGCTGTTCGCTCACCGGCAAGAATTTGCTGGCCCGTTACGCGGGTAGGAGACGCGGTACTGGATTCGTCGACCAAACTGTCATCATCCTGAGCATAAACACTGGTGCTGCTAATAAAAAAAAGCCGTTTTAGCGGGTTGTTACCCAACGCTTCTAGTAAGTTCGAGAGCCCGTACACATAGGCATCGCGATATCCTTTTTCGTCGTAACTGGAAGGCGTTAGGCAGTAGATAATCGTATCCAGATTATCTGGTAGCTTGCCAACTAGAGTTTCCGGGCGAGTTAAGTCTGCACCTATACCCTCAACGCCTTCAGGTACTTTGGCAGGGTTGCGGCGCAGTCCGTAAACCTGTGCCGACTCTTTTAGCATGCTGGCGATGGCGCCCCCGAGTTTGCCACAACCAGCTATGAGAATTCCTGGTCTACTATTGCGATCAGCGATTGCCATAGACAATATCAATCCTTATCCTCTAACCCATAAATAAGTGAAACTTTGCCCCGTATCCTTTTGACCGGAGATCACCATGACTCTTACCGAGTTACGATACGTCGTTACGCTTGCCCGTGAAAGGCATTTTGGCCGCGCTGCCGAGCGTTGCCACGTCAGTCAGCCGACGCTCAGCGTTGCGGTCAAAAAACTGGAAGACGAGTTGGGCGTGCCCTTGTTCGAGCGCAGCAAAAGCAGCATTCGTGTGACCGAAACCGGCCAGCGCATTGTTGCGCAGGCTCAGCGGGTTTTGGATCAGGTAGGTGTGATCCGCGACATGGCTCAGGATGGTAAAAATCAGTTGAGCTCCCCGCTCAAGGTTGGTGCTATTTACACAATTGGGCCTTATCTATTTCCGCACTTGTTACCCGAATTGCGCCGGGCAGCGCCAGAAATGCCCCTTTACATAGAAGAGAACTACACCGCCAACCTGCGACAGAAACTGCGCCAATCCGAGCTTGACGCCATTATCATTGCGCTACCATTTGAAGAGGCAGAAGTACTGACCTTGCCTTTGTACGATGAGCCTTTTGTTGTCCTGCTACCAGCAGATCATCCACTGGCAGATAGAAAACAGATCACCGGCGCAGAGCTTGCTCGCGAACAGCTGTTGCTACTTGGACCAGGGCACTGCTTTCGGGACCAGATCCTTGAGTCCTGCCCGCCTCTAGTAGAGGCGGTTACCCGCCGAGCTGATGATGGTGCGCCATCTTTGGTGACCGAAGGCAGCTCATTGGAAACCATACGCCACATGGTCGCCTCCGGTTTGGGGATTACCGTGCTTCCACTGTCTGCGGCCACCGGCATGCAATACCAAAAAGATGTACTCGTAACCCGACCTTTTGCTCCGCCTGTACCATCCCGCACTGTCGCGCTGGCTTGGCGAGTAACCTTTCCGCGGCCGAAAGCTATTGATGTCCTCTCGCTTGCGGCAGGCCAGTGCAGGGTGATTGAAAAGGCGAAGGAAGACACACCGGTTGCAGCCGCAACGGACTGATTTGAGCCATGGCATCACTGGATGATATCCCCGTCACCGAGCTCAAGGGCGTAGGAAACGCCCTTGCTGAAAAACTTGGGCGGCTGGGTATCGCTTCGCTGCAAGACTTGCTGTTCCATCTCCCCCATCGCTACGAAGACCGCACAAGAATCATACCCATGGGCAGCTTGAGAGTGGGTGATGTGGCGGTTGTAGAAGGCGAGGTGATGAAGTCGGATTTGGTGATGGGGCGTCGCCGCAGCCTGCAGGTTACTCTGAAAGATAGCAGTGGATTTCTGGTGCTGCGGTTTTTCCATTTCAACGCCGCCCAGAAAAACCAGCTGTCAGATGGCGCCCGGGTTCGCTGCTTCGGCGAAGTGCGGCCGGGACGTGCCGGATATGAGTTTTACCACCCAGAGTACCAAACCAACCCACCCGCTATGCCCTCAGGGGAGCAAGCAACGCTTACGCCGGTTTATCCACTGACCGAAGGTATACAGCAGCCCAGAGTCAGAGGCTTGTGTCAGCAGGCTTTGGGATACCTTCAGCGGCATCCCATACGCGACTGGCTGCCAACTGAATTGCTGGCGTGCTATCAGCTACCGGGAATTACCGAGGCCGTCCAATTGGTGCATTCTCCCCCCGCGAATGCGCCGGTTCAGCTTCTCATGGAAGGACGCCACCCGGCACAGCAGCGTCTGGTTATGGAAGAGTTACTGGCTCATCAATTAAGCATGTTGCAGGTTCGGGAACAGATTCAGGCCCGGCAAGCATTGCCCTTACTTCCTACCGGCAACTTGTCCGAACGGTTTCTGGATGCGCTGCCTTTTGCGCTTACAGGCGCCCAGCGTCAGGTTTTGAGTGAGATTCGTCAAGACCTTAGCCAGCCGCTGCCCATGCTGCGTTTGGTGCAGGGAGATGTTGGTTCGGGTAAAACCGTGGTGGCTGCGCTGGCCGCGATACAGACCATTAGTGGGGGCGCTCAGGTTGCGCTTATGGCGCCTACCGAAATATTGGCTGAGCAGCATTATCAGAATTTTTGTGATTGGTTGGAGCCTTTGGGCACTCAACTGGCGTGGCTGACCGGCAAGATCAAAGGCAAAGCCCGAAAAGAGACGCTGGAGGCAGTTCACTCAGGGCGCGCCAGTGTTGTTATAGGCACCCACGCACTGTTTCAAGAAGACGTGCTGTTTCATCGCTTGGCACTGGTGATTGTGGATGAGCAGCACCGGTTTGGTGTGCACCAGCGCTTGGCTTTGCGGGAAAAAGGCGTTGGTGGAACTCTGGCGCCGCACCAGTTGATCATGACTGCCACCCCAATTCCTCGTACCTTGGCCATGAGTGCCTACGCCGATCTGGATACCTCAGTGATTGATGAATTACCCCCTGGCCGCAAGCCGGTTGAAACCATCGTTATTCCGGATGGCCGCCGGGAAGCTGTCATTGAGCGTGTACGCGGAGCTTGTACAGAGGGTCGGCAGGCTTACTGGGTCTGTACCCTGATTGAAGAATCTGAAGCCCTCCAGTGCCAAGCTGCAGAGGTAACCGCACAGGAGCTGGCAGAGCGGCTGCCGGGATTAAAGGTTGGGCTGGTCCATGGCCGTCTGAAATCGGCTGAAAAGGCCGAAGTGATGAACCGCTTCAAACACGGAGAGCTTGACCTACTCGTTGCCACCACGGTGATTGAGGTGGGAGTGGATGTGCCCAACGCTTCTCTGATCATTATTGAAAATCCGGAGCGTTTGGGGCTGGCCCAGCTACATCAGCTTCGGGGTAGGGTGGGCAGAGGTGAGCAGGTCAGCTTTTGCGTTCTCATGTACCATCCTCCTTTGTCAGCCAATGGTAAAGCAAGACTACAAGCCCTGCGTGAAAGTCAGGATGGCTTTGTTATCGCCGAGAAAGATTTGGAAATTCGTGGGCCTGGAGAGGTGTTAGGCACTCGCCAGACTGGCATGATGCAGTTCAGGCTGGCAGACTTTGAGCGTGACAAAGGCTGGATTGAACCAGTGCGGGAGATGGCACCGGGGCTTATGAAGCACCCTCAGTTAGTACAGGCTCTAATCCGACGTTGGCTGGGAGAAAAAACACGTTATGGAGATGTCTAAACCGGTTTGATATTCGCGTCAACTAGGAATACATCCTTATGAACGGGCTCTATATCAACATTTATTGCTAAGTCATACCCTATACTAAAAATCCAATGGCGGACGTTTTGGCCGGACTGCCAGCAGCGATACTTGGGAGAATATGATGGAATTACCTGTCACGGTACAACAGGCTCTTGGCGAATCCGCAAAAGGTGTTTCGCTTAGAGATACGCGTCAGGCTAACAGCCACGAGTTATTGCGAATGGTGCTGCTTCACGACGGCAAGGAAAACCTTCAGGCCATCTGCTGCAAAGATGATTTAATTGACCTTGAACAGCTGAACAAACAACTGGGGCGGGATTTCCGTCTTATGAAGCCCCGTGAGCAAGTGCGTATTAAAGAGCGCGCCGGGCTGCGGGAACTGCCGGCGCTGCCTTCTTTAACAGGCTGGCCCACCATTGTGGATCGGCGTGTTAATGATTTGCCTTGTGTTGCTTTGGAGCTAGGAGAGCAAAACCTGGCGATGGTTATGCCTGCTGAAGAATTCCGTGCACTGACGAAAAATGCAGAACTTCGCTCGTTTACCGTGGCCTCTGAAAACATAGCTGTAAATCTTGATGATCCGGCTAATGATCTAAACCAACTGACTTTTGCGCTCAAAAAATTTACCAGCCTGCGCATTCAGCAGCGCCTAGAAGACACGTTAGAGCTTCCGCCACTGCCAGAAACGGCTCAGCGTATTATTCGTCTGCGAGTAAACCCGAACGCGGTTATGGGAGACTTGGTGGATATTGTAGAAAGTGATCCCAGCTTGGCCGCTCAGGTCGTAAGTTGGGCGTCTTCCTCTTTTTATGCTGCCGCGGGCCAAGTGCGCTCTGTACACGATGCAGTATCAAGAGTACTTGGCTTTGATATGGTAATGAACTTGGCCATGGGCTTGTCTTTGGGCCGAGCGCTGAAACAGCCGCAAGATCATCCGGATGGGTACGTGGACTATTGGCAGCAAGCCATCTGGCAAGCCCAATCGGCGGGTGTTCTGGCGAGCATGATGCCTCGCGGTGAGCGCCCGGTGTTTGGTTTGGCCTATCTCGCTGGTCTGCTGCACAACTTTGGCTATATTCTGTTGGCTCAGGTTTTTCCTCCCCACTTTAAGCTGGTTTGCCGCTCGTTAGAGGTAAACTCCAATATCGATTCCTCGGTAACCGAGCATTATCTTTTGGGTATTACCCGCGAACAAATTGCTGCCCAGCTTATGGAAAACTGGGGCATGCCAGATGAGGTAAACGTGGCCCTAAGGTATCAGAAGAATCCTCGTTACCGGGGCACGCACAGCGTTTATGCCCGGCTTTTGTGGTTGGGGCGCCAACTGCTAACGGCACGGGGTGTTCAATTAGGTGCTTGTGAACCTATTGAACAAGTGATTTATGACGAGCTGGGATTGGATCTTAAGCTGGTAGAGGCACAGTTTGACGAGCTGGTGGCCAGCAAAGACAGTGTTATGGCCATGGCAGGCATGATGGGTCAGTAACAAAAAGGCCGGCCAAGAGGGCCGGCAAGGTTTCTGCTCATGGCAGAGTCGTCCTAACAAAAACAGGAGAAGCAACGCAGAGCGACCACCCGTGCAACAATTACTGCTCTGTTACTCTTGAAGTTAGACACAATCTGCAAAAAGAAAAGCCGTTATCTCGCTGCACACGAAGCTGAGCGCCCCGTCATTTTTTTAAGCTAAACAAGCCTTTGATATTCATGCGATAAAAAAACACCTTTACTTTTTTGTGTTACAAAATGACACAAATTCAAACAAAATTAAAAGCGGTGGTTTCGTATCGCCGTCGCGGCGCGGCGAATTTCATCCGCGTAGCGCTTTTCTACTTCAAATCGCTCTTTGTCCATCTTTTCCACAAAACGAATTTCAGTATCCTGACGAGCTTGGTGGGTCGGCATATGGCGGAGTTTTTCATGCACTTCCAAAAAAACACGGAAGGGTGATTTCTCCATCAATTCAGGTGCAATATGGTCGAGCAAGCCCTTGATGCGCAAACAGGCCTCGGAGTACTCAACCTGATCTTCCTCTATCGCCATGGCGATAACCTTAATGCTGTCGACTATGTCTTGACGCCGCTTCGCCTTAAAAGCCTCAGCCTTCTGCTGGCGCCTCCGGTTTTCAGTCAACATAGTCATTTGCCGCCGTATAAAACCCAGCAAAGCAATGATGGCGATAGCACCGGCACTAATCAGGCTCCACTGTAGCCATTGAGGCATGCTGTTCTCCCTGTGTGGTTCGGGCGGATGTAGACGGCTGTATTGACTGCGAGACTTTGACAGTTACCGGCTGTCCGTTCAATACGGACGTACCCGCTACCGGATCGATATGCTGATCACTCAACACATCGTTAATACTTGCGCCAGCATGGGCCGATGCAGTGGTTTGTTGTGTTCCGTCGCGGTCATGACCCCAGCCGTGGGGAATAGAAACAACGCCGGGCATCATGTCGCTCGTAATTTCTACAGGCAATAGAATACAACGATTCTCTGCACGGATCTCTGCGTCGCATCCGGCTTGAAGCCCCAACCTGTTTGCATCATCCGGGTTTACCAACAGCGTGCAGCGATCTTTGCCTTTAACCAGCCTGTGGCTGTTATGCATCCAGGAGTTATTAGTGCGCACATGGCGCCTGCCAATCAACAGAAGTTCGCCGGTTGAAGCGGGGGCAGAGAGTTGCCGGTGCAGGCGCTCTACATCCTTTAAGTACCGTCGCGGGGCTAGATTGATTTTTCCATCCCGGGTGAATAGGCGGTTCGCTAATGCAGGTCGCAAAGCGCCTAGGTCAACACCGCTAGGGTTTTCTTTCAAACGCTTGAGGGAAAGGCCTTTGGGTAATTCCTTCCACTGTGGATTGAGAGAGCTTAGCTTAGCCAAACCTTTCAATGGATGATGCTTGGGCAGTAAATTTAGAATCAAGCTTGTGGTAGGTTCCAGAACTCCGCGCACCCGGCTGGTATCTACGCCGTAGGGGCCAGTGCGCAGAAGCAAGTCAACGAGCGAGTCTGGGCCAACCCGTTTGAATGCCTGCCAGCCTAGCTCTGAACGCAGAGGCAGCTTGTTACCTTTACGAAGTTTCTCCAATCGGTGAGCCAGCTCCAACAGAATCTGCCAATCATGACGGCTGTCCGTGCCAGCATCAAAAAGTGCCTCGCTGTATTTGGAAACGTTACGAACCGCCAGCATGTTGAACACGATATCGTAATGGCTACGCTCAAGCGCGGCAGTCGGTGGCAGAATAATATCCGCGTGGCGTGTGGTTTCGTTGATGTAGTAATCTACTGAAACCATAAAGTCCAGCCCGCTCAGTGCTTCGTCTAGCCGCCGCCCATTGGGGCTTGAAAGCACCGGGTTACCCGCTACCGTTACGAACGCTCGAATTTGCCCCTCGCCCGGAGTGAGGATTTCGTCGGCCATAGTGCTTGCAGGGTATTCGCCAGCAAACTCCGGCAACCCTTTCACCCGGCTGTGCCGCTTGCCAAAGTGCCCTCGCTGCCCGGACATGGCACCCAGAGCAATAAGATCAATAGCGGGCTGAGTAAACATAACGCCGCCAACGTTATCCAGCTTTCCGGTAAGGATGTTTAAACAATAAGCGAGCCAGGTCGCAATACTCCCGAAGGTTTGAGTACTGGTCCCCATGCGGGTATAAAGCGCCGCTTTGGGCGTGTTGGCAAGTTGGTGCGCCAGATCACGAATGCTGGCTGCGGCAATTCCGGTCGTTTCAGCGACTGCCTCAGGGGTGAAGGGCAGGGCGGCCAAGCGTAATAGGCCCAGATCTTTTATAAATTGCTCTGCAGGCCCCGGGTGAACCAAGCCGTCCGAAAACAAAGTGTTCACCATGGCCATTAACAGGAATGCATCCGTACCCGGGCGAATAAAATGGAACTCTTCGGCCAGTTGGGCAGTTTCTGTACGCCGAGGATCTACCACGATCATCTTGCCGCCGCGCTGTTTCAGAGCTTTTAGCCTGCCGCGAAAATCGGGTACGGTCATTAAGCTGCCATTGGAGGCCATGGGGTTGCCGCCAATGCAGATAAACAAATCGGTGTTATCGATATCCGGGATAGGGAACAGAACCTGATGGCCGAACATTTCCAAGCTCGCAAGCATATGCGGAAGTTGGTCGTTAGACGTTGCCGAAAAGCGGTTCTGAGAGCCGATGGCCCGAAGGAACGGCATGGTAGCGATTAACGAGCCGTGGTTGTGCACGTTCGGGTTGCCAAGGTATACGCCAATACTGTTTCTGCCATGGGTTGAGCGGGTACTGTGAAGCTTTTCTGCAACAGTTGTGAACGCCTCGTCCCATTCGATCTCCTGCCAACCCGTAGGCGTTTTGCGAACCGGCTTGCGTAAGCGTTCCGGATCTTCGTGCAGGTCTTGCAGCGCCACTGCTTTAGGGCAAATGTGGCCTCGGCTTAAAGGGTCTTTGTTATCCCCGCGGATAGACGCAATTTTGCCTGCTTTTACCTCAATGGCAACGCCACACATCGCTTCGCAAAGGTGACAGGTACGGTAATGGGTGCCATTTTTCATGAGGGTTTCTCCCGAGATTTTTATTATTCAGGTTGGGTTTCGTTGTGCAACCAGATTAGCAGGAAAATACCGGTGGAGGGAAACGAGGAGGGAGAGAATCAAGAGTTTTTAGCGGAGGGATAAGGAAGGCGCAAACCCTACAGGTATTGCAGGGTTTGCGAGGACTTGGCGGATCTAGCTTGCCATTGAGGCCTCATAATCACGAATCATGCCATAGAGCTGATCTTTCAAGCTCATTCGCTTCTTTTTCTGCTCTTCCAGATACTCATCGGAGGTTGTCTCAACCTCTTGTTCGATACGATAAACTTCGTGATCGATGTCTTGATAGGCTTCGAAAAGCTTCGCAAAGTGGTTATCGGTTGTCTTCAGGGTATGGATAGCGTCTTTAGACTCCGGAAAGTCCTGTGCAAGATCGTGTTTTTCAAGTGGCATTCGTTCGTACTCCAAGTTGTTCAGCGTGTTATCTAAAGCCAACTTTCAGCTTAGCGCGTTTGCTCCAGGCGTATCTGACCTAGCTCAGTTTCCACGTGTTTCAATATTGCCGTCTTTGTCCGAAATAACGATTTCGACGCGACGATTTTGCTGTCTGCCAACGCCGGTGTCGTTACTGGCAACAGGGTATTGTTCGCCAAACCCTCGAACTTCAACCCGGCGACGGTCTATGCCTTGGGCTACCAGTTCATCACGAACCGCTTGCGCCCGACGTTCAGACAACTGCTGGTTGTACGACTCGTCGCCGGTGCTGTCGGTATAACCTTCTACACGGACTCTGCGCTTTTCGTATTCCTTCATGAACTGGGCTAGGCGCGCAACCGTTTGCTCTCCCGAAGATTTTAGGTCGGCTTTGTTTAAGTCGAAAAGTACATCGCCAAGCGTCAGAACCATGCCGCGATCTGTACGTTCGGCTTGTAGTTCTTCCATTTGCTTGCGCAGCATTTCGGCTTCCCGGCGAGCCTGCTCGGCTTCCATTTGAGCTCGTTGGGCTTCACTTGACCGCTGCTCTAGCGTTAACACACGGCGGCGCTCTTCCGCCGAGTCAATCTGCTTTTGTAGCCTTGCACGCTGACCCTGCTCGTTAGCAATTTCAGCGTGGCGGTTGGCAAGATAGGCTGCGTGCTCAATACGAACAGTGTCTTTGCCTTCCTCCAGCAAATACTCAGCCCGTTGCAATTCATCTCTGGCATTGCGTAGCTGGCGGTTGCCGCTGCGGGCAACATCTGGATCGTTTTGAATCTTGGCGTAGGATGCGCGGGCTTCAGTTACCATCGCATTTTCAGGTGGCGTTGTGGCACAGCCTGAAATCATTACTGACAAGCCCACAGCCACGCCCAGTGTTATGTTGCGTTTGTTCATAACAGTCTCCTTCCTAAGATATGGCATTTACTGGCTTTGGTTGATTTCCTTGCGCATGGACTCAATATTTCGATTGATCTCTTCGACAGCGTGTTTAGCTTTTGCTGTGTCCGCGCGAGCAGCTGCCAGTTGGGCATCTACTTCGGCTTGCTCCAGTAGCCTTTCCGCCTGAGTGTACTTTTCCTGATCAATCATTTTTTTTGCGTCGGCGACTTTATTTTGGGCATCGTTGAGCAGAATTGGCTCAAACTCCCGAGCGTCTGCAGCAACGGCCTGCTGGAGAGAATTTTCTGCCGACTGAAGTTCTGCTGTTGGTGGCTTGCCGGGGCTTGCGCAGCCGCTCAAAGTAAGCGCTATACCGGCAATGCTGGCGGTGAATAACTTCGACTTATGCTTAATCATGCACGATCTCCTTTCGGCGAAATAACTGTACGGCAGGACCCTATTAATTTACGAAACGTTCCTGCCAACAGATTTGACGGACTCTTTTGAACGGCGAGATGAACCGTAAAATGCAGGGCGCCAAACGCACCTTGCTTGCTAGTTTAGCAGTCAGGTGGCAATCAACCATGACTTGTTCGCAATAAACCTAGTTTGGTTGACAGGATACGGGTGTGGTTTATCTGCGCAAAGCGGGCGTAACTATTCGGAAAGTATCGGTTTTTTTGGGGTGGGTTAGGGGTGAAGTACCTGTCACAAAGTAGGCATGACAAAAGGAGGTACATGTAAGTAGCGGCGTGGGGTGTACTGGGCACGAAGGGTTAAATGGAATTGATCATACCACCATGTCATGGTCAGAGGTTGAGATCCTGAAATGCCCGCAAAGCTTGCAAAGCGAACACTCAGAATTTGGAAAATACCAGCAGTGGAAGAGCGCGTCGCAAAGTGACCCGAGCCATTAATGTTCAGCTTGTTCGTGAGGGTAAACAAAAGGCCATACCCGTGAAAGTGGCCTCCAATGCCGTCGGCTACTGCCATGTGGAGACAGACGAGCCTCAGAAACGAAGCGCCCAGTCCAGGCTTACACCCTGACTGTCAGCATCACGGGACATCTCGCCCTGATAGCTGAGCCCCAGGGTCGAATCCGATGACACCTGCACCGACACACCCACCTCTACCTCAGCCGTATGGCGAGCCAGCGGTGCGCCCTGGATGGTAAAGCGGCTACCGCCGTCCACAAAAGTCTGGCGACTTTCCGGCTGGCGATCGCCAAAGGCGTACTTCCAGCCCACGCCACCGTGGAGGTTGACCTGGCTCTCACCCACAGCCACATCCGTGCCACCGCGCAGGCCCAAGGTGCTGAAGCCGGTATCACTGTTCTGGCTGTCGATCCGCAAGGCCGCACTACCGCCCTGCTCCTGCGCGCTGTCGCTGCTCAGCGACACCCAGGACACGCCGCCATAGGGCTCCAGCCAGTGGCCCCCGAATGCCAACCGGTAACCCAGTTCCGAGAATGCCAGCAGGCTGCTGACGTCGTAGTCAGCACGCAGGGTTTGGCCCAGCACCTGGCGGCGCTCGGTCTCGACCGCGCCCCGGCCATAGCCCAGGCCCAGGTTCAGCCGGAGCGCGTTCCAGTTCTGGCTGGCGTAAGCCCCCAGGTAGAGGGTCTCGTTGTCGCTGGCGGCATCCTGACCGCCCAGACTCACCTCACCGGTGCTGCCACCACCGAACAGGCCCAGGCGCCAGCCATTGCCCAGCTGGCCATCCACGCCGATCAGCAGGCCATAATCCTCGCTGTCCAGATCGGCATGGTCGTCGCCGTCCAGCTCACGGTTCTGCCCCAGAACCGAGAACCACAGGCCCCGGGACGGGTCCTGTGCCCCGTTCATCCGCTGCAGGGCGGCATGGCGCACCTGCTCGGCACCGCTGATCTGGTGGCTGCGGGTGCCGGTGTGGATTTCTCCGGACAGCCGGCTCATGGCAGCAAAGGCCTGGGCCTCGCTCATATTCAGCACTCGGTCATACACGCCGTGGCCGGCGCCCAGAGTGAAGGCCGCATCCGCCGTTACCGTCTGGTTGTGGCTCATGCCCGCCAGAGCGAAGGTCTCAATGGGCGTTTCGGGCTCGGGCTCGGGCTCGG
>NZ_JAHKPV010000001.1:0-57634 GCF_018860765.1 Marinobacter salexigens | reverse complement strand
GGCTCCGGCTCTGGTTCGGGCTCCGGCTCTGGTTCGGGCTCGGGTTCTGGATCAGGTTCCGGCTCCGGTTCCGGCATTGGTGGGGGCGTCACTGCGGTGAGGTCACTGATCAGGTAATAGGCATTGCCGTCCTCGTCGGTACGGAAATCCAGATAAGCGTAGTCATCGGTCACGGTCTGGTTGCCGTTAACGGTCAAGCCACCAGCAGCCTGAGCCACGGTGTAGCGGGCGCCGTCGGCATAGTTGGTCGAGCCATTGTCGGTGCCGTTCTCCGGTGTCACATGAACCAGCGCGCCGTCCTCGATAGTGGCGCTGCCCGTTACGTCTATCAGGTCGTTATGAGTGCCTGCCGTGGTGCCGCCGCCCGTTAGCTCCACCTCGTAGGTGGCCCCAGCCCCCAGGGTCCAGTCGCCGCCCACCGTGAGCGTGCCGATGGAGTTGCCCGGGGTGACGGTACCGCTATTGACCGTCACATTACCCACCGACCCGCTGCCTCCCAGGGAGCCGCCATTGACCAAGATATGGGAGTTCGCTATCGAACCATTGACCAGCAGGGTGCCATCGGAGATGGTGGTGTCACCGGAATAGGAATTGGCCCCCGTGAGGATGGTGGTGCCGGTGCCACGCTGGTTCACGCTGGACGTTCCACCGCCTTGCACGATATAGGCCGCCAGGGTCAGGGTGTCGGTCTGGTTAAAATTGATGGTGCCCGTATTTCCATTAGATGAAGGGTCGATTCTGAGAAAGTCAGCGTCGAGAACGCCCGCAGTGGTCGGAGCAGAAAGGTCGTAGGCGCCGAAATTCAGCGTGCCCTGGCCACCGGAGCGATCCCCGAGAGCAACGGTTCCACCGCCCCCATCAACTGAAACCGTACCTCCATTCACCAGGGTCAGGGTGCCGCTTCCGAACTGCCCCAGGGCCAGGTAAAATGCTCTTAGCTCAGACCCGGCGCCCTCCACGGTGACCCGACCAGGTGCACCCGGGCCATTACTCACGTTAAGCGTGATGGCAACATCCACCACACCGCCATCATGGATCTCCAAGGTTCCCTCGCTTGAAACTCCCGCATAGAGGAACTCTGTCAGCTGCCATTGCGCACCACTGCCATCAACGCGAACCACCCCGGTACCGTCGGTGCCAATATAAGACCGGTCACTGGTCACCGAACTGCCCGCCCCGATCTCCAGGGTGCCGGTCTGGCTGGCGGTATCGCCCACGTACAGCTTTGCCACGCCATGGCTGATGCTGCCGCCATCCTGGACCGATAAGGTGCCATTGGAGATACGGGTCTCGCCGGTGTAGGTGTGGGTGCCGGTGAGGGTCAGGGTGCCGGTGCCCTGCTTGGATACGATGCCACTGCCGCTAATATCGCCGGCGAAGGTCGAGTCATCGGCGCGGTTGAACACCAGCGAACTGTTGTTGACCACATTGCCCGCAATCGACCCGGAGGTGCCGCCGTCGCCGATCTGCAGGGTCCCTGCAGAGACCGTGGTGTCGCCGGTGTAGGTGCTGCTACCGGTGAACGTCAGAACACCAGCCCCCAGCTTGTCCAGAGTGCCGCTGCCGGTCATGTCGCCGGCGTAGCTACCGGCGCTGGCCTGATCAAAAACCACCGTCGCATTGTTGGTGATATCACCTTGAAGGCTGGTGGTGCTGCCCTGTAGGGTGCCGCCAGAGACCATGGTGTCACCGGTGTAGGTATTGGTGCCGGTGACAACCAGAGTACCGGAACCCTCTTTGCTCAGAGATACTGGCGTGGAGCTTTCTCCCAGAATGCCGCTAAAGGTGGCACTGTCTGTGCCCTCAACAGTAAAAGTAAAACCGGGGAAGTGATCCGGGAAGGTCAGGTGATCACTGAAGGTTGCGCCATCGGCGAGCGTCAGGCCAGTACGGTAGCTGTCAGCCGTCAGGTCGTTGCCATCCCCGCCTGTCTTGGAAATAACAGAAAACAGTTCACCGTCACTGCCAAGGCTACCAGCACCCGGAGTATAGGTGCCAGCGATGAGATCTGCCCCATCATTGTCAATCAGGGTGTACTGACTATGGATTGGCCGGCTGTCTAGCGTATCCAGAGCGATGACGTCTATAACTACACCATCGTTCAGGGTAACGCCCCCCGTCGCTATCAAAGTATCGGAAGCACCGGTGCTATCCACTTCAAACTGCAAGGTGGAACCTGTGTTGGCTGTCACATCGTCGGTGCTGAGCGAGCCGATGGAGTTGCCCGGGGTGACGGTACCGCTGTTGACCGTCACATTACCCACCGACCCGCTGCCTCCCAGGGAGCCGCCATTGACCAGGATATGGGAGTTCGCTATCGAACCGTTGACCAGCAGGGTGCCATCGGAGATGGTGGTGTCACCGTAATAGGAATTGGCCCCCGTGAGGATGGTGGTGCCGGTGCCACGCTGGTTGACACTGCCTGTCCCAAAGCCCACCTGCTCAATATCAGCCGCCAGGGTCAGGGTGTCGGTCTGGTTGAAGTTGATGGTACCCGGACCTCCAGAAAAGAAATTGTCGATTCGGAGACGGTCAGCGTCGAGCACTCCCGCAGTGGACGGATCAGCAAGGTCGTAGGCGCCAAAATTCAGGGTGCCCTGGCTACCGAAATTTTGCCCCAGAAGAACCTTGCCACCGCCCCCATCAACTGAAACCGTACCTCCATTCACCAGGGTCAGGGTGCCATTTCCGGACTGCCCCAGGGCCAGGTCTGATGCCCTGAGCTCCGACCCGGCGCCCTCCACGGTTATTCGGCCAGTTACACCTGAGCTATTGCCCACGTACAGATCACCGGCGACATCCACTTCACCGCCATCATGGATCTCCAGGGCTCCGTCGTCTGAATTACCCACAGAAAGCTGCTCTGTCAGCTGCCATTGCGCGCCACTGCCTTCAACGCGAACCACCCCGGTACCACCGTAGCCGACATAGGACTGCTCACTGGTCACGGAGCTGCCCGCCCCGATCTCCAGGGTGCCGGTCTGGCTGGCGGTATCGCCCACGTACAGCTTTGCCACGCCATGGCTGATGCTGCCGCCATCCTGGACCGATAAGGTGCCATTGGAGATACGGGTCTCGCCGGTGTAGGTGTTGGTGCCGGTGAGGGTCAGGGTGCCGGTGCCCTGCTTGGTTACGATGCCACTGCCGCTAATATCGCCGGCGAAGGTCGAGTCATCGGCGCGGTTGAACACCAGCGAACTGTTGTTGACCACATTGCCCGCAATCGACCCGGAGGTGCCGCCGTCACCGATCTGCAGCGCGCCGCCATTGATGGTAGTGCCGCCGGTGTAGGTGTTGGCCCCGGTCAAGGTCAGGGTGCCGGTGCCGGTTTTGGTGAGACTGCCAGGGACGAATGAGTCTCTGTCTCTTATGACCCCGGAGAAAAGCGTGTTGGTATCCAGGGCGCCGACTTCCAGGTTTCTGTTGTTATGAAGGTTTACAGTGCCAGCGCCTTCGAGGCTGCCAATGGCACCGGAATTAGCCATTTGGAGAGTGCCATCAATAATGTGGCGGGACGCGGCACTGAGAGAGTTCGGTGCAGCCAAACTGTTATACAGAACCCCATCAGCCTCTATGGTGGTGTCGCCGCTATAGAGGCCCTCGCCCTGTTTTACGAGACCCAACGTCACGCCGTTGGTGACGGTCAGGCCACCGCTCCCGGACAGGCCACCCAATAGCCACGTCTCGGTCGATGAGGGATTATCGGTTGTAAACGTAACAGTCGTACCGAGCTCTAGTTCGGTGTAAATCAGGGTATCGAAAGAAGCACCGCCAGGCGCAGAACTCCTGATTTCCGCGTCGGCACCGTCAAAAATCAATCTGTCAGTGGCGGCGTCGCCAGCATGGATGAAAATTGAAGTGCTACCCGGGAATGGCGAGACAAAACTCAGCTTGTTCAGCGTCAGGCCACCAAGGTCGTGGGTCGTCTCGAGATTCGGGGCTGAGGTATTGTCAAAAATCAGCTGCAGGTCCTGCGCGGAAACCGGCGCCGAACCGTCCGCCCAGTTACCATCAACCGACCAGTTCCCGGAAGACGCGGTAAAGGTTTCGTCCACCGCCCCCGCAGGCGAGGCCCCCAACAGCAAGCTGCTGAGCAAGACGGAGGCTTTGGTTTTTCCCTTGCTTCGGCTGATCTCGGCAACCGCCATCCAGACGTTGAGTGCTTCGTTCCAGACGACGCGATAGGCATGATTCATGGTTACTGCTCTCTATCGAGGTTTGTTGGCCGACAATCCGGCTCCGGCCTTTTTGACAACGAGTATGAAGGAGCTGTGACAGGTGGACTATCGGATTTCCGCAAACAACGCCCGGCTTGCCGCCCCGGTACCGCGCCGGGCCAGAGTGTGCGAGGGCCGTTCGCCGAACAGACGCTGATAGTCTCTGGCGAATTCACCAAGGTGAACAAAGCCCCAGTGCATGGCGCTGCGGGTGACGCTGGTGTGCGTTGGCGCCGCTGCTAGCAGGTCTGCGCGTACCCGGTTAAGGCGAAGCGTTCGCAGGTAGGCCACCGGGGTGAGCTGCATGGCGCTGCGAAAGGCGTACTGGAGCGTTCGCTCCGACACGCCCGTTACCGCACAGAGGTCGGCAACACCTGGCACCCTGCCGACCTGAAGGCAGGCATCCATGAATTCCCTCGCGGTGGACACCAGCCGCTGGGTTCGCCAGCCAGAGCGAAGAGCCCGACTGCCGCCGGTATCAAGCTCTGTCGCCCCATTGAGCGCCATCAAGGCACTGTCCCGTAACATTTCAATACCGTTGGCCAACAGGGCCGGACCGTCCACAGCCGGGCCGTGAAGTACGCGACTGAAGGCCCGTGCCACCCTTTCGGTGTCTGCGCTGCTGAAGCCCTGGGGAGCACCGGTCACCCCGGACCAGTCCCGTCCGCTGAGGGTGTGCATGTCGGCAAGCAGTCGATCCTGGTCCAGGCACAGGTAGAAGGTGTCACTGCCGCCGGCCACATTGAGGTCGAGTTCGGCATCGCTGGGAAGGAAATAGAGCCAAGAGTCCTGCGGACTTAAAAAATGGGAAAAACGCATCCCCGGGGTCATGGTTCTGGCGATGGAAATCGCACACAAATTGCCCCGGGTGACCCCGCTTTTATGAACCAGTTGGTTCTGCTGTTCATGCACCAGATGCATGTCGTTCAGGGTCAGGGCGGTGCACTGACCCTTATAGTCGCCTGCGCTGAGCTGATGCATGTCCAGGTTCAGCCAGGGCTGGGCGTCGGCCTGTGCGGAGGCGTCGGCTACAAAGTGAGAACTCGGTTGCCTGTCAGGTGCCATGATTAAATATCTTCACCGGGTAGTTCGCGCATCAGTCAGAGCGTGTTGTTGTAATTGAGTTCATGTAGATTAACGGCAGGTCCTGCGGGCCTCAAGCAGGCTTTTTTATGATTTCCGCTCACTTTTATGGACTTGGTGCAACGAAAAAAGCCCATGAAACACGGGCTTCGAAAACTAAAATGGACAGGGCAATGGAAGCATGGATCTTTAAAAAAGGGATACTAATGTTCGCTTTCGTTTAAAAATTGAAGGGGTGATAAAGCCCGAAATATGATCATCGCCTGACTCCGAGAGCCACATCGATTCCCAGCCACCCGGGATTAAGAACCACGGTACACCAATCAGATCTCAATACTCTCAGCTATATCCAGAGCATCTTTCACCTCGACACCAAGGTATCGCACTGTACTGGAAATATATCGAGCCAAGAGCTTGACCATATCGCAGGATCGGAGTTTGCAATCAATCGCCATGTCGAACACCGCCAGCTCGCGGGCCCGGTCGCAAAGCGCAACATTCAGGTTGGGGCAGAATGCAAAGATTTTCTGCAATTTTATAGCCGCGAAGCGGAAGAATTGTCCAGTATTACCGCTTGGTTCGATATGGCTAGATGGGTCAGCTCTGCAACGAGCGCCATACGGACTCCGCAAATTCTTTTCGGTACTCCTGAGGTGATGTCTTTACACGGCCAGACAGCCAGGCTCTGCAATAGTTTTCCGACGGACCTATAATGAGAGAGAAGAGCATCTCGAATGGTTGAATAATTTTGATATCGTCATTGCCGAAACTTATCAACCGCTCTTTCAGTTTCCGGTAATTCTGGATATTTCGATTCGTCAGTTCCTCCTGAAAGGGACCCTTGGCCACTGGAGAGCGCGCCTGATAAAGGAATCTGGCCCATTCTGGGTTGTCGACAACCCAGTCTAGATAACTCCATATGATGGAATACACGGCCTCGCGAAGACTGTTTGCCCCGGCCAGTTCCTGCTCCAGGCGATGTCGCTGGTCATCCTGAGCTGCAAAAAAGAGCGCACTCAATATACCCTCTTTGTTCCCGAAATGATGATAAATCGCGCCCACACTGGTGTCGCAGCGGGCTTTGATGGCATCGATGGTGGTGGCTTCCAGCCCCAGCTCATTAAAGCAATACAGTGCCTGTTCCAGAATCTCTCTTTTCAGCGCAGCTCTGCGGCCCGGAAACCGGTTCTCTAAAATATTGGATTGGTTCATTAAATGGATATTCGCCTGTTTGAACTCGCCACAGCCTACATTCTACCGTTTGACAGCTTCGGCATAAACAGAATACTCTTCTGTTGAAGAATATTATTCTGTTTTGTTTGTTTCGTGCCCCCTTTCAGACACATGGAGAACTTAGAGATGAGTCAAGCACTGGCAGCAGTCAACGCATTCGGCGCCGAAGCCTTTGGGAACATGGTCTGCCAACAGGCCCCCTATTTCAGCACCATCCAGCCGGAACTGGTTGACCTGAAACCGGAGTATGCCGAAGCACGGGTGCCATTCCGAAAAGAAATCACCAACCACCTGGGTACCGTACACGCAATCGCCATGTGAAACGCCGCAGAGCTGGTAGCAGGGCTGATGACGGATGCGTCGATACCAAGCGATGGTAAGTGGATTCCACAAGCCATGTCGGTCAAGTATCTGGCCAAGGCAAAAACCGCCTTACGTGCCGTTGCAAGCGGGGAGAAAGTTGACTGGGACACCTCTGGTGAGAAAACGGTCCCCGTAGAAGTGTTTGATGAGGATGGTCAACGGGTCTTCACCGCTGAAATCACCATGAACGTGAAACTGAACTGATACCTAAGGATTCCTGGCTGAGGGTTAATCCACATGCCCGGCATCTTGGCCAATACAGCCTATTTGGCGCAATTTCTGCGCTATCTAGTTTTAACTGATGATTAAATGGACCGATAATGGAAAAAACCGTAATAACCTGTGAAGACGGCTATAGGCTCACCGGACACTTTTTCAGGCCAGCCACAGAGTCACCTCGCGGTGCTGTCCTGGTCTCCCCGGCCACGGGGTTTCGGCATCAGGTCTATTTCAATTTTGCCACCTGGCTGAGCGAACAGGGATTTGCCGTGCTGACCTTTTCCAACAGGGGCATCGGGGACTCCCGCAACGATATCCCTCTTGCAGAACTCTCTGCCGATCTGGTGGACTGGGGTACTCTGGATTTGCCGGCAGCGCTGGACAAGCTGATCGCTCTGGCCCCGAACCTGCCGGTGACTCTGGTGGGCCATAGTGCCGGTGCACAGTTAATCGGTTTGATGCCCAATTTCGACCAAATTGACCGCTATGTTCTGATTGCCGCGTCGTCTGGCCATTTCAACAACCTGAAATCGAAAACCAGGCTGGCGGCCAAGCTGCTGTTCCATGGCTGGCAACCGGTTTCCGTTGCATTAAAAGGGTACTGGCCGACCAAAATCATCGGTTTTGGGGAAGACCTGCCCGCCGGCGTCGCCAGGCAGTGGCGGCATTGGTGCAGTTCACCCGGTTATGTAGAGAACAGTTTCGGCAAGGAAATACAGCAGCATCACTATGCGGAGATCAAAGCACCTATGCTGGCGTTGACCGCCACAGATGACCACATCGCAGTGCCTGCAAATGTGGAAGACTTTCTGCGCCTGCTGGCCAATGCCAGAATAGAAAAACAGTTTCTGAAACCATCCAATTTTGGCCTGAAAGAAATTGGCCACAGTGACCTGCTGCGCAGCCGCTGTAAAGCTTGTTGGCCGCAGGTTCTTAAAGGCTTAGCGTCTACAGACTGAACCTGAATGTTATCCTGATATCTAAGATCAGATGTCTTCGGAGGTAAATATTCTTGCGCTTCGTCGGCGCTTCGTCGGCGCTTTTGACGCTGCGATGGCACTGATGACTCCAATCCACCGCTTTATCTGCGAATTCCGGGGGGATAACGTTGGCTGCTCATCGCAATTCCTCTTATGCTTTAACCATAGGCTAGGAGTGTCTACTGCACCGGGGTAGGTCCACAGCCGTTTTAGTACCGTGCGCGGAAACGGGATGAAACCCTGATTTTAAAGACCAATCCTTGCGAGCGAAACGCGCCTTAGGAAGGCAGTAGAAGTTTTTAGAATGAGTTTTACACCTTATCCCGTAACAAACTCGTAACAGGCTTGAAGCACAATCTGGTGTATACCAAAGGAGTGCTACATGCTTGCGATTTTCGACCTAGATGAAACCCTGATTCGCGGAGACAGTTCACAGCTGTTCACTGAATTTCTCCGCGCTGAAGCCATTGATGCCTCCCCCAATTCCGAGGCAAGGGGCAGGGCGTTCATGAGGGCCTATACCAACGGCGATCTGGACCTCCAGAACTACATGGAATACAGTCTGGCTCCTATTCGGGGTTGGCAGAGGAGCCAGGTGGAAGCTCTGATTGATCGGTTCGTTAGGGAAGTGATCCCTCCCCGAGTGCTCACAACCGCCCGGGAACGTGTAGCCTGGCATAAGACCCAAGGGCACGATGTACTCATTATCTCCGCAACAGGCGAGCATCTGGTTTCGCCCATCGCCCGACACCTCGGCATTGATGACGATATAGGCGTGCAGGTCGAATGGCAGGGCGACAACCTCAAAGGCACCATCGGAACCCGACGTCCTTTCAGGGAAGGTAAAGTGGCTGCCTTAAAGGAGTGGGTCTCGGCGCGCCGCGCCGTCCCGGAGAAAGTCTGGTTCTACTCAGACTCCCACAACGACCTTCCCCTTTTGAGGTTTGTGGACTATCCCGTTGCGGTGAATCCGGATCCGATTCTGGAGCGCTATGCAAGGCGAAAAGGCTGGCGTGTACTCATTGACGAGGTGGCCCGGGCATGACCCTTCGCCATCTCAACCTCGCAAGGGCGAAACTTTGCCTCTTCTATACGCAGTCAAGACGAACCATCACCCCAGAACCACCAGCAGCAAGCCCGCAAGAATGGTCAGCACGCCGAGTAATTTGGGCGCGTGCAGAGGTTCTTCAAGGAAATACCAGCCCAGTGCAACGCCGATAGGAATGCTGACTTGCCTGAAGGCTACCACGTAGCTGACGTCATCTGCATAGGCCATAGCCCAAACCACCAGCCCGTATGTTCCAAGAATCAGCACTCCCGCTGCCATCGTACTGCGCCAGTTAAAGATCAGTTCCCGTAAAAGTCGTCGTTCGGTTGCCTGCACGCTCAGACCAAGACTCAGCCATATCAGGGCCGACCAAGCCTGGAGGATGACGAAAACAAACGCCACTTCCGCATCCAGCGCGATGCCAGCCAGCAAGTCTCGCATCTGGCCCGTGGCATTGTCGTCGACGAGCGAGTACCCGGCGGTGCTGGCGGCGGCCAGGAGGGCAAACAAGGTGGCGAGGTTGTGGTAGTTAGCCAGACGGAAATCCCGGAACCGTTGCATTGGCAGAATGATGCATCCGGCTAGGATCAGAACGATACCGGCAACAGCCGCGCCGGTGATGGTTTCGGCCGTCCCCAGGAACAGGGTTCCGACCAGCAGGATCAACAAGGGCGATGATCGCGCCAGTGGATAGACTACCGATAGTTCGCCATGACGATAGGCTGCAGCCAGACAACTGAGATAAGTTGCCTGAAAGAAGCCAGTAACAGCTACCAGCCACCAGATTCCCGAGTCCAGTTCATGCAACAACGGGCGGTAGTACACCAGTACCGGCAGGGTCAGGAGTGCACCCCACAGGGTGCTGTACCAGAAGAACGCGCCGCTGGGGCTGACCTTCTTGCCAAACAGGTTCCAGCCGGCGTGGGCAAGGGCGGACACCATAACAATAACAATCGCCGTAATGGTCATGGGGTTTGAGGCTGCTGGCTCATTCCGTGCCCTGCCGCCACGCCCGGGTAGAACGATCCACCCAAAACCGCAGTACCCCCTGGATGAGTTTCGCCACAGCACAGGTTGCCGTGATCAGGATGGCCATGGCCGCCGCCGGAGCGATATCACCGGCCTCGTCCATGTTCAGCACAGCCACGGAGGCCAATTGGGAGTCGTGGCCGTAAAGGAACACAACTGCTGAGACTGTGGTCATGGCATTCACAAACAGGTACAGGGCGACATCCAGAATAGCTGGCAGGCACAGGGGCAGCGTGACCGTGAACAGCACCCGCCATCGGGAAGCATTGAGCGACTCCCCCACCGCCTCGAACTCCTGATCCAGTTGCTTCAGCGCCGTGACTGCCGTGAGGTGGGAAACAGCGTAGAAGTGCGTGACGGTGCAGAGAATCAGGATGAACAGGGTCCCGTAAATGCCGTTGATCGGGTTGTCCGGGTGGTTGAAGAAAAAGATGTAGGACAGCCCCAGCACAAGGCCGGGAACCGCCAGGGGCAGCAGCGAAAGAAACTGGAATACCCCGGTTAGCAGCCTCGACTGTGGCGTGCGTTCCATCAGCCAGGCGTTGAAGAAGACCAGTACAGTCCCGACTACCATGGTGCCCAACGCCATCTGCAGGCTGTTGGTGTAAGCCCCCCAGCCACCGCCATCCATACGGCCGAATTGGTAGTTGTTCAAGCTAAGGTCGAGGTTGTAGGGCCAGAAGGTAACGAATGATGCGTAGATAGCCATGCCGATGATGGCGAAAATGAACACCAGGGTCGGTGTCAGCATCAGAGCTCCCAAGGCGTCCCGCTTACGATCTTGACGGGGCCTGTAGGGCACGGATCTGGCCGTAAAGCTTGCGGATTGTTTGCGCTGCACATAGCGGTCGGCGATGAACGCTAGCATGGCCGGCAACAGCAACAGCACGCTGACCACTGCGCCCATCTCGAATTTCTGCTGCCCGATCACCTGCTTGTAGATATCCGTGGCCAGTACATCGAACTGCCCGCCAATGACCTTGGGTACGCCGAAATCCGTAATTACTAGCGTAAACACAACAAACCCGGCACTTACCAGCCCATAGCGGGCACCAGGCACAGTTACTGTCCAGAAGGTTCGCCACGGGCTGGCCTTCAAGGCGGTCGCGGCTTCGTAATGGCGCCCGTCGGCGTTGTCCATCGCGGTAAGCAAGATCATCAAGGCGTGGGGAAAGGTCCAGAAGCAGGAACCCATGATGATACCAATGGGCCCATAGATTTCAGCGCCGAACAGCCAGCTTTTTAGTACGCCCTGATTGCCGAATAGGTACACCAGACTGATCGCTGGCAACAGCGACGGCGCCAGGATCGGTAATATCAGGACACCACGAATCCAGCCGGTGATTGGCAAACGCGTGCGAGTCAGCGCCCAGGCCGCCATGAAGGCCAGAGAAACCACAATCACGGTGCTGAGCCCAGCCACCCACAGGGAATTGAAGAACGCGGATTCGATGCCGCCGGTACTCAGGTAGTGGGCAAAGTTTTCCAGCCCGACAAAGTCACCGGCTTTGTTCTCGACGCTCTTTGAAAGTAGTGTGTATAGGGGCGCTAGCACCAGCAGGATCAGAATCCCGCAACCGGTTGCCAGAAGCAGTGCAAACACCCAACGGCCGGCAAGCCTCCGGCGTAATTCCGCCAGAGTTGGCCGGTTGTGTGTGGTCGGTTTCGAAAGCGCGGGAGAATCAATCATGGAGAACTTACTAGGGTCAGACTCAGACATTTGGAATTCCGCAGCCCGTCATGCTGCGAAGCAATGCAGGGCGTCGGAAGGCAGGTTGAGGCAGACGCAGCTGCCAACGCGTAGATCAAGCCGACGCGCGGAACGTGGGTCTACATCCACCACCAAGTCCAGCTCAATATCACTCAAGCGAATGAGGGTGCGGATGAAAGCGCCGAGATAATCCAGAGCCCGGACCTCCCCTTCCCATTCACCATCGCCACTGGGTAACAGGTGAACATCCTCTGGTCGAATCGCCAGTTGGATACATCCCTCGGCTGTGGGCAACGGCCTAATCAGATCCAGCTCGTGGTTCCCGACCTTTACCCGTTGTCCATTCAGTGGGGCGCTGTCGATAAAGTTCATGGCACCGATGAAGGAAGCAACAAACGCCGACGCGGGTTGCTGGTAGATGTCCAGCGGCGTTCCCACCTGTTCGATAACCCCGTTGTTCATCACCACCACTCGGTCGGCCATCGCCAGGGCTTCTTCTTGGTCGTGGGTGACCATGACTGTGGTGACACCCAGTTGCCTCTGGAGGCTACGGATTTCGCCACGCAGATGTTGGCGCACTTTGGCATCCAGCGCCGACAGCGGCTCGTCGAGCAACAGCAGGCCTGGTGACGGCGCCAGAGCGCGGGCTAGAGCGACGCGTTGCTGTTGGCCACCGGATAACTGCGCGGGGTACTTGCTGGCCTGATCTTCAAGCCCGACAAGGGCCAGTAGTTCGTCTACCCGGTTGCGGACCTGAGCCTTGGGCATGCCAATACTGCGTAAACCGTAGGCAATGTTGTCGGTGACGGTCATGTTCGGGAATAGGGCGTAGGACTGAAACACAATGCCGAAATCCCGTTCTCTGGGCGGCTTCAGGGAGATGTCTGTCTCGCCCTGATGGAGCAAACCTCCACTCTGATGCTCAAGCCCCGCGATGATGCGAAGTAGGGTGGTTTTCCCACATCCGGACGGCCCGAGGAAACACACCAG
Source organism: Marinobacter salexigens (assembly GCF_018860765.1). Classification (GTDB taxonomy): domain Bacteria; phylum Pseudomonadota; class Gammaproteobacteria; order Pseudomonadales; family Oleiphilaceae; genus Marinobacter; species Marinobacter salexigens_A. The sequence continues at coordinate 44,761 of NZ_JAHKPV010000001.1, read as the reverse complement.
CTCACCGGGTTCGATGGTGAGATTGATATCCTTCAGCGCGCAAAAATCGCCAAAAAACTTGTTGACGCTCTGGATTTCCAGACGGCTTCCCTGAGTTTTCTGGTTCATGGTACCCCCTACTCTTAAATAATCTGGCGCGGCGCCCAAAACCGGGCACCGCCTTGGTTTGACGGGCTAGGGCCCGACTCGCCAACTCACTTTGCTTCGGATTTGCCGTCGTAGCGACGCGCCCATTCAGCTAGGATGGCCTCACGGTTACTGGCTGCCCACCCAAAGTCATTGTCGATGATCAGATCATCTGCGTTCTCCGGGAAATACTTCACCGGCTGAGCCACACCCGGCATGCCCACGATGGCGTAGCCCTCGTTGTACATTTCCATGGCCTTGCGGGTGATGGACCAGTCAACCAGTGTTTGCGCGGCTTTCATCTTGTCCGTCCCGTCGACAATTGCAGTCGCTTCCACTTCCCACCCCAGGCCTTCTTCAGGGAACACCAGTTCAAGCGGCGCGCCCTGTTCCTTCAGGCGGGCACCACGGAATGCGAAAGAAACGCCGATGGTGGTCTCTCCGGAAGCTGCCATCTTGCAGGGCTTGGAGCCGGAGTGGGTATAACGGCTGATGTTCTGGTGCAACCCGTCCATGAACTCCCAGCCTTTGTCGTCACCCATCATCTGAAGCCAGGCAGAGACGTCCAGAAAGCCGGTGCCGGAGGAGTTCGGGTTTGGCATAACCACATGGCCCTGGTAAACCGGCTTGGTCAGGTCATCCCAGCTGGAGGGCATTGGCAGGTTGTTTTTCTCAGCTTCGATGGTGTTCACACAGATAGCGGCCATCCACGCATCCATACCTACCCAGGAAGGTGTTTCATCGCGGTCGCGAAATTTTGGAGACAATTCTTCCAGCCCTTCCGGCGCATAGGGAGCCAACATACCTTCGTTTTTCAGCAGCAGAAGGCTGGTGCCTGCGAGCCCCCAGACCACATCCGCCTGGGAGTTCTGCTTTTCTGCCAGTAGGCGCGCGGTGACAACGCCGGTGGAATCGCGAACCCAGTTGATCTTGATGTCCGGATGGTCTTCGTTGAAACGCTCGGCGTATTTCTGGAGGTCCTCTGCTTCTACCGCTGTGTACACGGTCAGTTCGGTCTGGGCATTAGCATTCATGGCGACAGCCAGTGTGGTCAGGGCAAGGGCTTTTTTGAGGTGTTTCACGCAAGTCTCCTTAATACGAGGTCGGGTTGAGGTGCCGTCTTTCTGGTCTATACCAATTTCGATCACCACTACCTTAGAGCTATTTGATTGCAAGGACGTGACAGCGATGTGACGTTTCCTTGGCCTCGCTTACGGATGCTCACCGGCTTGCAACCGCCGTCCAATATCGGCGAGTACGTTCGGCAAATCCATGATGGAGTCAATCACATAGTGGGCGGCTGACTGGGCCATCACACGATGTCCGCGGACCAGAATCTCCGCTCGTTCAACCTCGCAAAGGGCGGAAAGCTGCTCCTCGCTGAGCCCTACCGCATTCCCGGACGCCACAACCGCTACTGTCCACATGCCAGCGTTCAAGCCCTCTTCAATACCTGTAGTCGTGTCGTCAACTTTCACGCAGCCTTGCACGGCGGTGATCCCCAGTTCGAGCGCATTTTTAAAACTCATATGAGGCGCCGGCCTTCCCTGAGGTACTTCCGTTGCCACAACGACGCTTTCCGGCTCAAAGCCCTGCGCAGCCAGCGCTGGTAGCATTACGTTCACCATTTCGCGGCTGTATCCGGTATTTACACCGAGTTTGATGCCCTGTTCTCGGAGTTGCTCCTGCAGAGTCAGGGCCCCAGGGACCAACTTGGTGCGTTCAGCAATGGCCGCTGTCTGCAGCGGCAGAAAGGCGTTATAGAGTCGATCAATATCCGGGCGTTCAGGCTCACTGCCGAAGGTGCTGAGCCATTGATTACGGATTCGTGGCATCGATAACAGACGGCAGATGTGCTCGCGTTTTTCGGCTCCCATGGGCTCACGGGCTTCCACTTCGGACAGGTTGATGCCTTCTGCTTCGAACAACTTCATAAAAGCCTGAATAGGCGCGAGTGATCCAAAGTCCACGCAGGTGCCGGCAAGGTCCATAATCACCGCCTGAAGCGGCCCACTGTAACGACGTGTATAGGTATGCATAAGGTTCTCCCTTCAGAATTCAGGCGGTTTCGAGGTTGTGGGCTGCAAGAGCGGGCACCGAAACGGGTATCGACAGGCCGAGCTCCTGACAGGCCTCGGCAACTGCGGTAACAACGGCGTCAATCTGCTCATCGTGGAGCTGGCCAATGCAGCCCACCCGAAAACTGTCCGCAACGGTGAGTTTGCCGGGGTAGATGAGGAAACCACGAGCTTTGATCGCGTCATAGAAGCGACGGAATTCAAATGCCGAGCTGTTCGGAGACAAAAAGGTGATGATGATCGGCGACAGCCACTCATCCGCCAGCAATGTCCGAAAACCGATATCACGAAGGCCAGCCACCAGACGGTCCCGATTGCGGCTGTAGCGGGCCAGACGCCCGTCCACACCACCCTCGGCTTCGTGTTCGCGCATGGCCTGAAGAAAGGCGGCCACCACATGGGTGGGCGGGGTGTAGCGCCACTGTCCGGTTTTCTCCATGTATTGCCACTGGTCATGGAGATCTAGGGAGAGGCTATGGCACTGGCCGGCTGATGCCGATAGCAATTCCCGTTCAACAATGGCGAAGCCAAAACCGGGTACACCCTCGAAGCACTTGTTGGCTGACGACACGAGGGCCGCACAGGGCAGCTCGACCACATTGATGGGCAAGGCGCCAAATGCGCTCATGCTGTCGATGATCAGGCGCTTGCGTGTCTGTCGGCACACTTCGGCAATCTCTTCGATCGGATTAAGAATGCCGGAGCTGGTTTCACAGTGAACCACCACAACCTGTTCAATCTCGGGATGCTCTTGCAAGGCAACGGCAACCTCATCGCCGCGTGGCGGATGGTAATCCCCCTTATCAATGGCCAGATACGGGCGCCCCAGCTTGTCAAGAATCTTGCCGATCCGTTGTCCGTAGGCACCGTTCATCAACACTAGAGTTGTACTGGTTGGAGGAATTACCGTGCCAAGCGTGGCTTCCACTGCGAAGGTGCCGCTGCCCTGCATGGGCACGCAGACGTGGCTATCCCTGCCGCCAGCCACCTCAAGCAGCCGTTTACACATTTGAGCCGTTAGGTCATTGAAGTCGCCATCCCAAGAGCCCCAATCGTGCAACATGGCCTGTTTCACGGAGAGGCTGGTGGTCAATGGACCGGGAGTGAGCAGATACGGATCTTTCTGGGTCATAGAGGTCTCCATCGGGTTTAGCCGGTGCGCTTGCGGGCGCGAGCCTCGGCGCAGCGGCGGATGAAATCGGGGCTATAGGAATTAATGGCTCCGAAGCGATCCAGGCGGAACGGTTCGGGAGTTACGAAGGGGCTCTGGTTGGTTGCCAGCTCAGCAACTAAACGGCCGATACCACCGGACATGCCGATACCCGCGCCGGAGCAGCCGGTGGCGGCAATGAAACCCTCGACACCAGGCATTGGGCCCAGCAGGGAAAAACCATCCGGCGTGTAACTTGAGACATTGCTGACGTAATGAGCCAGTTGTAACTCGTCCAGCGCGGGAAGCTGTAAGCGAAGTGCCTCGTAGCCGCTTTCAAGGGCCAGGTGGCCCGTCGGGTCCGTATCGAAACGAAAACCATGGAGGTTGTCCGGTAAGGCATTTGGGTGAGCCACGACCGATTGCGGGTCTCGCAGCCCGAATAACAATCCGCCCACTTCCGGGCGCGCGTATGCGCCGCTATCGGGCAAAATGGTCATCGGGCCGTTCGTGGTAATGCTTGGGTGCGGCGCTGATATCCAGTAATGACTGCGAACCGGCGCCATGCCAAGGTGAATTCCCGCCTGCATTGCTAGCGCCGTACTCCAAGGACCGGCGGCATCAATGACAGTTCCGGCAAAGATCGTCTCGCCATTTGCGAGGCGCACGCCGGTGACCTTCGAACCTTTTCTCAGGAGTTCGCTGACCGTCCGTTTCAAAAGAATCCGGGCGCCATTGCGCCTGGCGTCAGCTGCATAAGCGAGGCAGAGGGTGTAGGGATCAATGTAGCCGTCATCCGGCACCCAAAGCGCAGAGGTGTCGGATGACAGCTCAAGCCAGGGGGCCAGTTGCATAGCGTCGTTGGTGCTGACCAACTCGGCGCAAACTCCGGACTCAGCCGCACGTTGCGCTGTTTGCTCGATCTGCCGCCATCCTTCCGCTTCGGCCGATACCTGCAGGCTACCTACTTTTTTCAGAGGCAGCGGCTCGCTCTGGGTGTCACCCAGCTCATCGATGACGCGAAACGTTTCCATCGCCATATCCGTGAGCGCACGGTGCGTGCGAACACGGGTCAGCAAAGCGGCTGCGTGGCTAGTAGTTTGCTCACCCAATCTATGACGTTCGACAACGACAACACCAAGGTCAGGCGTCTTGCTTAGATATCGCGCTATGGCGCACCCAAGGATGCCGCCTCCAATGATAACGACATCCGGATGATTGACTGCGGGCATAATTGCTCCTCGCTGATCTGGTATAGACCAGTTTGGCGAGGAACTGTGACGATTCCATGAAAGCCTGATGACAATCCAGCGGAATAATCGCCGCGGATCAGCTCACTTCGACTTGAATGCTCAACGCATCGTGCAACCAAAACTCTTCATCAAATTCAACGAAACAGCCGTCGGCATCCCGACTGCAGCGGGTAACGTAGAGGCCTGCTGTACCCGCCGTCACCCCAATTGCACTGGCTTGAGGATCCACCAGCGCCGTCGGATACATTTCTATTTGCTTACCGCGTAACTCTACGCCGTACTGCTCCCGCAGCAATTTCCAAAGGGAGCGGTCGAAGTTGTAGGTTTCAATTCCTGGCAGACGCTTGGGGTTTAGGTAAATGTTCTCGACCAATACCGGCCGACCATCAATCTGCCGGCGGCGCCGAAGCCAGACAATCGGGTCACCAATCGCCATGCCAGTCCGGGTGGCCAACCAGCTGTTAGTATGCGTGGACGTCACATCAAGCGTCTCTGTTGCAGGGACACGGCCCTGCGCTGTCACATTCTCTGAGAAGCTGTAGTCATGTGTGGGTTTGTAAATCAGTCTTGGCGGAGACACAAACCAGCCTCGCCGGTTCGAGCGGTAGATACGGCCTTCCGCTTCTAACTGAGCCAGCGCCAAGCGGGTCGTCACCCGAGTAGTATCGTGCTCCTCCGCGAGAATACGTTCCGAGGGCAACCGAGTACTCGGCGTTAAAAGCCCTTTTGCGATCTGGGCAGCCAAGTGATCTCGAACTCTCAGATAAAGAGGCGAAACGCTTTTCTCGTCGACCCGCTCCTGCATATTGTGGCTCCTTAGCCTAACCAAACCGGCCAAAATAGACCAAAAACGTGACACAGTTGTGACAAATACCGGAAGCTTTCGCGCGGAATTAATTGACGTTTGAAATGGGTTCCGCCAACCATGCTAAGTGAAAGTCCATGACTAGCTTGGAATTTTCAGGGTTTGCGGGAAAGCCTAACGCGAATGTTCGCTTTGTTTAAGAGCGGCGGCCACGACTAAGGATTATGTCGCCATAACCTGGCCGAGATGGCCTAAATATGGTGCCAAGAACAGGAACTAAAGGTTTTTTCGAGTATTGGTGGGCCCACCTGGACTCGAACCAGGGACCAAAGGATTATGAGTCCTCTGCTCTAACCAACTGAGCTATAGGCCCATTCAGCGAACGCTGTCTGGAGGGTGTTCCCCTGAGGGAACAAAGCGGGCGCCATTATACCGAGGAGGTGGGGCGCCCGCTACTGTTGTGATGCTTATCCGTTGCCTTGATCGTCAATAAATCCGCGCAAATGGTCGGAGCGGGAAGGATGACGCAGTTTACGCAATGCTTTTGCTTCGATTTGACGGATACGTTCACGGGTTACGTCGAACTGTTTTCCGACTTCTTCCAATGTGTGATCCGTGTTCATTTCGATACCAAAGCGCATGCGCAGTACCTTGGACTCACGAGCAGTCAGACCTGACAAAACGGAGCGGGTGGCTTCGCGCAGGCCTTCAGCAGTAGCTGAGTCTACCGGCGAGAGCGCCTGTATGTCTTCGATAAAGTCGCCCAGATGACTGTCTTCATCGTCACCAATCGGCGTCTCCATGGAGATTGGTTCTTTCGCAATCTTCAGGACTTTACGAATTTTGTCTTCCGGCATCTCCATACGCTCACCCAGCTCTTCCGGGGTGGGCTCGCGGCCCATTTCCTGCAGCATCTGGCGGGAAATCCGGTTGAGCTTGTTGATGGTTTCAATCATGTGCACCGGAATACGAATGGTGCGTGCCTGATCCGCAATAGAGCGGGTGATGGCCTGACGAATCCACCAAGTAGCATAGGTAGAGAACTTGTACCCACGACGGTATTCAAATTTATCAACGGCTTTCATCAGGCCGATGTTGCCTTCCTGAATCAGGTCGAGGAACTGAAGACCGCGGTTGGTGTACTTCTTCGCGATAGAAATAACCAGTCGCAGGTTGGCCTCAACCATTTCTTTCTTGGCGCGGCGGGCTCTTGCTTCACCAATCGAGACGCGGCGGTTGATTTCTTTGATATCTACAACGTCTAGATCCACTTCAGTCTGCACATTCATGATGCGCTTCTGAAGACGAACGATTTCATCCAATCGCTCCACAATAGCGGCAGCGTACGGCTTTTTGCTTTTACCGATCTTCTCGCCCCATTCCGAGTTGGCTTCATTGCCCGGGAATGATTTGATGAAGTCTTTGCGTGGCATTTTGCATTCGCGTACACAGATCTTGAGGATGGCACGCTCGTTCTCGCGCACCAGATCGTTGGTAGAGCGAACTACGTTAACCAGTTCGTCAAACGCTTTATTGCCAAGTTTGAAGGGTGCGAAAATTTGCCCTAAATCGTTCAATGCAACCTGAGTTTTCTTATCCGCACGGCCGTGCTTGGCCAGTAGCTTTTCGGCGTCGTCGAGCTTTTCTCGAAGAAGCTCAAAACGCAAGCGGGTTTCTTCCGGATCTGGACCGCTCTCTGGTTCTTCTTCCTCTTCATCGTCGTCCGCATCCTCGTCAGACTGGTCTTCGTCTGAGGTCTCAGGCTTCGGAGGCGGTTCCGGCATAAACGGCTCTGCGCCATCTGGGTCCAGAAAACCGGTAATGATGTCGGTAATACGACCTTCGTTTTCAATGATGCGATCGTAGGCCTGAATAACGGTGCCTACAGTGCCCGGGAAGTGGGCAACCGCTGCCATAACATCGCGAATACCTTCTTCGATGCGCTTGGCGATAACGATCTCGCCTTCACGGGTTAGCAGCTCAACGGTACCCATTTCGCGCATGTACATGCGGACGGGGTCTGTGGTGCGGCCAGCATCAGATTCCACAGCGGCAAGAGCGGCGGCAGCTTCAGCGGCAGCGGCTTCGTCAGCAGTGGAGTCGCCATCGGTCATCAGCAGGGTATCGGCATCCGGTGCTACCTCGGTTACCTGAATTCCCATGTCGTTGATCATGCGAATAATGTCTTCGACTTGATCCGGGTCGGCAATGTCTTCCGGGAGGTGGTCGTTTACCTCGGCGTAAGTCAGGTAGCCTTGTTCCTTGCCTCGTGCGATGAGGTCTTTCAATCGTGATTTCTGCGAATTGCCTGACATAGACACCCTGTGAACTCGCTTAAATAAAAAAATGAAACAGCCATTATAGCTGTCGCTCTAATGCACTGCCACCGAATGGTTAGATGGTGATCAATGCGCCAAGTTTCAAGTGCTGTTCTCGGGAGTTCCCCCGCTCAGCTCTCGCAGCTCTTGCCGTTCCTCGGCGGTAAGGTTTGCGAAGTTGCGTAAAAGTGTAGCCAGCTTTTGCTGTCTTGCGGCTTCCTCGTTCGGGTTTAGCAGCTCTCGAGCTGCGGCCAGAGTGCTTTCCCGTGACGGTATGTGCTCTATACCGTCGAATAGATGGTAGAACCCTTCACGTGCCTGGCTGTCCAGCGCCAACACAGTTATAAGTGATTTCCGGTAACGGATTTCCCGCTCCAGAATAAACTTGGCAAAGGCCTTGGCCTGATTGTACTGCCGGGAGCCGCTGGCAAGCTCTGTGACTTCACTGGCCAGATCCGGTGATTCAAGCAGCGCAAGGCACAAAATGCTGTCTTTGCTCAGTTTTACGTCAATGCGTTCTTCCGTAACGCGATCCTTGCGTTCACCTTTCCAGTTTCCCCGTGGCTGTTGCTTCCGGCCTTGCCATTGGTTTCGGCCCCCGCAAAGGCGGAGCATTTCATGCCACATAGCATCCCGGAGGGTGCTTCTGGGCATTTTATTTAAAAGCGGTTCAGCTCTGGCTCTCAGTTCACCCCGGTTCTCCGGCAGTTGCAGATCCAGACCTTCGCTTTGACGGTCAAACAAGTACCGAGAGAAGGGGGTTGCGCCCTCGATGCGCTTCTGAAAAGCTTCTGCCCCTTCTTTGCGTATCAATGTGTCTGGGTCTTCACCTTCCGGTAGCATCAAAAACTGCAAGTGCAGCCCGTCTGCCATAAGTTCCAGAGCGTTATCCAGAGCTCGGTCGGCGGCCCTGAATCCGGCCTGATCGCCATCAAAGCAAAAAATAATATGCCGAACCTGCCTCAATAAAGCAGTGAGGCTATCCTGATTTGTTGCTGTGCCCAAAGTCGCAACGGCGTAATGGATGCCATGCTGGGCTAGAGCAATCACATCCATGTAGCCTTCTACCACAAGCAGCTTGTCGAGCTGCTTAAGTGCCTGTTTCGCTTCGAACAGGCCGTATATTTCCCGGCTTTTGTGAAACACATCCGACTCGGGTGAGTTGATGTATTTTGCTTTGTCGTCGCCGAGCGTCCTTCCGCCAAAGGCGATGGTCTTGCCCCGACTGTTGCGGATGGGAAACATGACCCGGTTACGAAAAAGGTCTCGCGGTCTGCCGTACTTGTCAGACACTGTGCCGGTTTCGATCAGCGGTCCCTGCAGATCTTTGTTTGCAGCATCAAACAGTGCGGTTCCCGCAGTTGGTGCATAACCCACCTGATACTGCTGAATAATGCTGTTGTCTAATCCGCGCTGCTTTAAGTAATCGCGTGCGAAGCTGCCTTGCGGGCCGTGAAGCGCTGAATGGTAAAAGCGGCTGGCAAAGTCCAGCGCGTCGGTTAGCGTTCGTGCCTGCTGGATTTCCTGCTTGGCGGCCTGATCATAGGGCACTTCAAGCCCGGCTCTGCGCGCCAGTTCTTCAACGGCATCGGTAAAGCCCAGACCTTCGAATTCACGTATAAAACTGATGGCGTCGCCGTGGGCGCCACATCCGAAACAATGATAAAAGCCCTTGTCTGGCCTTACATTGAATGACGGCGTTTTTTCATCATGAAACGGACAGCATGCCTTATAGTTGGCGCCGGCCTTTTTTAGTGTAATGCGCGAGCCGATCAGCTCTGCCAGATCTACCCGATCGAGCAGGTCTTCAACAAAGCGTTGGGGGATCAGTCCGCTCATAATGGCTCCACCTCAGGCCCGTTACACACAGAGGCCAATAGCCAAAAATGCCGCCGAAGCCAGGCCCCGGCGGCATTTTTTGGTCGCTCTGTGCAGCCTGTGGCTGTACAGGCAATCAGTGCTTTGCAGTCAAGCGGCGTCTGCGGTAACTCAGTACAGACGCTCGAACTTGCGCTGTTCCCGCTGAAGCTTCTTGAGATGACGCTTAACGGCAGCGGCTGCTTTACGCTTGCGAACGGAAGTCGGCTTTTCGTAGTGCTCACGACGACGTACTTCTGAAAGTACACCGGCTTTCTCGCAAGAACGCTTGAAGCGACGCAGTGCTACGTCAAACGGTTCATTCTCTTTCACTTTAACAGCTGGCATTCGACAATCACCTACCTGATAGATTCGGTTTCATTTAGATGCGCATCTGGCGTTGCCAGACTGGCTCGATTCTCTCGATCACTGGTCAGATTGGCTAAAACTCGACCAGTTCGTAATTTAGGGCGGCAATGATAGCGCTTGGGTCGTGGCAAGGTCAATGTTTGTTCGATGAAACTGCCTGTGAGTTTCGGGTTTCTGCTAAAATGCGCCCCGTTTATCCATTAACGCCAACCGATGTGGCCAGATTATATGCTGATTCTGGGTATTGAGACTTCCTGTGATGAAACCGGCGTCGCGCTTTACGACACCGAAAAGGGCCTGCTTAGCCATGCGCTGTTCAGCCAGATCGACATGCATGCCGACTACGGCGGAGTTGTGCCCGAGCTGGCATCCCGCGATCATGTTCGTAAACTCTTGCCCTTGTGTGATCAGGTGTTAACCGAGGCCAAACTCACCCGAGAAGACATTGATGGCATTGCCTACACCGCCGGGCCTGGCTTGATTGGGGCGCTTATGGTGGGAGGCTCGGTTGCCCACGCGCTGGGGTTTGCCTTAGGCATACCGGTACTAGGGGTGCATCACATGGAAGGTCACTTGCTGGCACCCATGCTGGAAGATAATCCGCCAGCTTTTCCGTTTGTTGCTCTGCTCGTTTCGGGGGGGCATACCCAATTAGTGCGGGTGGATGGCATTGGGCAATATCAAATGCTTGGTGAGTCTGTAGATGACGCAGCAGGCGAAGCCTTCGATAAAACCGCCAAAATGTTGGGTTTAGACTACCCCGGCGGCCCTCGGGTGGCTGCGTTGGCTGAAAAAGGTACTGCTGGCCGTTACCGTTTTCCTAGGCCGATGACGGATCGGCCGGGTTTGGACTTCAGCTTCAGTGGTCTTAAAACCTTCACTCTTAATACGGTCAATGCGGAAAAAAAATCTGTGGAGGGTTTGAGCGATCAGGTCCGCGCCGATATTGCTCTGGCGTTTGAGACCGCGGCCGTCGAGACTCTGGTGATCAAGTGTCGGAGGGCTCTAGAGCAAACACGCTGTGACCGGCTTGTGATTGCTGGGGGGGTGAGCGCCAACAAGCGGTTGCGGGCAAGCTTGGAAAAGATGGCTGTAAAGTTGCGTGCCCATGTATTCTACGCGCGTCCTGAATTCTGTACCGATAACGGGGCAATGATCGCCTATGCGGGTGCCCAGCGCTTAAAAGCGGGGCAGCGTGATGGAGAGCGAATTGTGGCTGTACCTAGGTGGCCGATGAATACGTTGCCAGCACTAGATGAAGCTCGCTCAACAGGGCTTGTTGACTGAATTGGCCAACTGGGGCGCTAGAGGCCGATTTCCCGCCCTTGGGCCAGCCGGATGAGATTGTTGCGGTGGCGCACAACCACCAAAAGCGCGAGTAGGCCGAATAAAGGAAGGTTTTCTGGTTCGATGAATGCGCTGATCACTGGTCCGCTCACAACAGTTATTACTGAGGCCAGCGCAGAGATGCGCCAGCGCCATAATATCAATAACCAGATGGCGGCCATGACCGCTGTGGTAATCGGGGCTAGAGCAAGGCCAGCTCCCAAAGCGGTTGCGACCCCTTTGCCGCCCTTGAATCGGTAGAAGGCTGGGATCATATGCCCGGTGACAGCAAATAGTGCCACCATAGCTTGCGCCAAAGCCGATAGCCCGGCGTTGTATGCGAACCAAACTGGCAGCCAGCCTTTTGCGGCGTCCAAGGCCAGAGTCATCGCAGCTGGGCGCCAGCCGCCGCTGCGGTATACGTTGGTGGCACCAGGGTTTCCCGAACCTAGTGCACGGGGATCTGGTAGCCCCCAAAGTTTGCAGATTGGCAGTGCAAACAACACCGAGCCGCCAAGGTAGGCCACTGCGCACAGCAAAACTATTGTTACCGGATCACTCAGGGGCATTTGCAGTCTCAGAGACGAAGACGTGTCAGGGTGATGTGTGCGAAAATGCCCGCCCTCAATTTGCGAGCTGGCGCGTTTACAGTAGCCGCAGTTTGTATGTTATTCAATCAGCAGAGCGTGGAAATGCCCCGGGAGCCCTTCTTGGCAGACAGCGTATTGATCGAAGGCTTGGTCGTAGAGACCGTAGTGGGTGTATACGACTGGGAGCGTGAAGTAACCCAGTCGCTCGTCGTGGACTTGGAGATGGCGTGGGATAACCGTATTCCGGGAGCCTCTGATGATGTAAAAGATGCGCTCGATTATGCATCGGTCAGCGAGCGCGTTGATCGCTGCCTGAAGGAACTCAAGCCGAAGCTGCTAGAACATGGTGCAGAGGTTCTGGCGGGTGTTTTGCAGCGTGAATTTGGTGTTGGATGGCTTCGATTGGTACTGCGTAAACCCGGGGCCGTGCCCGCCGCCCGGTCTGTGGGTGTTTGCATCGAAAGGACTGCTTTGAAAGGAGAGCCTGATAATGCCTGATCAAGTTCCGGTTTATATCAGCATTGGCAGCAATATTGATAGAGAGCGATATGTGGTCGCAGCGCTGGACGCACTGGCAGGTTGGTTTGGTGAATTGGATATCTCGCCAGTGTACGAGAGTGAAGCCGTAGGGTTTAATGGCTCACCGTTTCTAAATCTGGTTGTGGGAGTAAAGACTAGCCTGTCTGTAGGCGAGCTTTCACAGCACTTTAAACTGTTAGAAGTCGAGAATGGCCGTCGGAAAGAGGCGCCAAAATTCAGCGCTAGAACGCTGGATCTCGATATTCTCACCTATGGAGAAGCGGTAGGCAGATTGGACGGAGTGGAGTTGCCCAGAGGTGAAATTCTAAAAAACGCGTTTGTGTTGAGGCCTTTGGCGGATGTTGCTCCGGACGTTAAGCATCCGGTTTGCCGAAAGACTTACCTTGAACTCTGGCAGATGTACAATACCGACCAGAAGCTCTGGCCGGTAAACTTTAGTTGGCAGGGCAGGGTGATTTCAGAGGCCGTTTGCTGAGCGGAAAAGCGCAATCAGGTTGTCAGTAGCGCTGTCACTTGTTTCGCCTGAATCTTTAGGCTTCAACAATCTTGGCAGAATGTTTTCGCCCAGTTTTTTACCCAGTTCAACTCCCCATTGGTCGAACGAATCCAGATCCCAAATGACGCCCTGAACATAGGTGCGGTGTTCGTACAGTGCAATCAAGGCCCCCACGGCTTCCGGCGTTACCTTCCTCATCATTAGAGTGTTGCTGGGCTGGTTGCCGGGTATCACCTTGTGTGGCGCCAAACGGTTTATGTCTGCATCTGTCATGCCGCTGCTTGCCAGTTCTGCTTTGGCTTCCTCAAGTGTTTTGCCAATCATCATTGCGCGGGACTGGCCCAAACAGTTGGCAAATAAGTCAGCGTGATGTGTGGCAACGGGGTTGTGGGTTTGCAACGGTATGATGAAATCGGCTGGAACCAGTCGCGTTCCTTGATGGATAAGTTGGTGATAGGCGTGTTGACCGTTAGCGCCTACTCCGCCCCAAATCACGGGCCCTGAGTGATATGTCAATGGCTTACCCTGCTGATCCACGCGCTTACCGCTGCTTTCCATATCCAGTTGTTGCAAGTGGTCCGGCAGGTTACGGAGGTAGTGGTCGTAAGGCAGTATGGCGTGTGTTTCGGCTCCCCAAAAATTGCTGTACCAAATGCCGAGCATAGCCATGACAACGGGCAGGTTCTTTTCCAGCGGTGCATCACAGAAGTGGGTGTCCATAGCGTGGGCACCGGCGAGCAGTCGCCGAAAGTTATCCATGCCAATGGTCAGTGCCACAGGTAGCCCGATAGCAGACCAAAGAGAATAGCGCCCACCTACCCAATCCCACATTGGAAATACGTTGCTGGGGTCGATGCCAAATTTCTGTGCCGCAGCCTTGTTCGCTGTTACAGCCATAAAATGACTGGCTACAGCCTGATCATTACCACCATGCTCTATAAACCACTTTCGGGCGACCTTACTGTTTTCTAGCGTCTCGCGCGTGCTAAAAGATTTGGATTGAACCAGAAAGAGTGTGGTTTCAGGATCTATTTTTGCCAGAGTTTCGCTGATTTCCGTACCGTCAATATTGGCCACGTAGTGGCAGCGTAGCCCGGATTCCCGGTAAGGGTGGAGAGCTTCCGTTACCAGCTTTGGGCCGAGAAACGAGCCACCGATGCCAATGCTAACGACGTCCGAAAATGCTTTTCCGGTAAACCCCGTACGTGACTGGCTCAGCACGTCCTCAACAAAGGCTTCCATACTCGCCAGCGTCGCACTTACTTCCGCCGTCACGTTTTGGCCGTCGACCACTAGGGTGTCTGTTCCGGGGTTGCGAAGGGCAGTATGTAGGGCGGGGCGGCCTTCGGTAATGTTCACCTTGTCACCGCGCAATAGGGCTGCTCTGCGGTCTTCCAGCTTGCGGCTGCGAGCGAGATCCATCAGAGCTGTGAGCACTTCGTCGGTAAGTCGGTTTCTGGAGAAATCCAGAGACAGGCCCGCACCATTGATAAAATACCGGTTGGCCCTTTCCGGATCGTCTGCAAATAGCGCCTTCATGGGACGGTTTTGCAGGCTATCCCGGTGAGCCAGTAAAGCCTGCCATTCGGGTGAAGCGGTCAATCCTGAGTGCGACGAGGGCATCCGCGAGTCCTTTCCTGATGAGTCGTAATGCTTCAGCGGGTGACTGAGATGTTATCAATGAGCCGAGTGCTACCAAGGAATGCCGCAGCCAGCAGGGTGATATCGCTGTCATCGGGTTTGGCAGGTTTCAAGGTGTTACTGTTGGCTATATTGAAGTAATCCAGACGCAGTCCCGCTGCAATCAGGCTTTCGCCAGCTTCTTTGGCCAGAACTTGGAAGTCGCTGTGGCCATCGGTAATTTTCGCAGCGGTGGCTTGAAGAGTTTGGTAAATCACTGGAGCGATTGCGCGCTCTTCTTCGGATAGGTAGCCGTTCCGCGAGCTTTTAGCTAAGCCATCGTCCTCCCGAACGGTTGCTGCACCAATAACCTCAACTGGAATCATTAGGTCGCGCACCATTTTGCGAATCACGGCCAGTTGCTGGAAGTCTTTTTCGCCGAACACCGCAAACTCCGGCTGAATCATGTTGAATAGAACAGAAACAACCGTTGCAACACCTTCAAAATGCCCTGGGCGGCTGTCTCCGCAATGTCCGGCACTGACTTCCGGTACGACTACGCGGGTGTGGCGCGCAAGGCCATCCGGGTAAACTTCTTCGGCCGAAGGGGCAAATACCAGCGTATTTCCCGCTTCGCCAAGTTTGTTTTGGTCATTAAGCAGTGTGCGCGGGTAGGTATCCAGATCCTCATTGGCGCCAAATTGCATTGGGTTTACGAAGATACTTGTAACCACAATGTCGGCTGCTTCAGCCGCTTTGCGAACCAGTGAAATGTGCCCCTCATGTAGGTTGCCCATAGTGGGCACCAAACCAATGGTTTTCTCCTGCTGGCGGTAACCGCGGAGTATGGCGCGCAACTCTTTTAGCGAATGGACGGTTCTCATGCCTTGAACGTATGCTCCTCGGCGGGGAAAGTGCGCTCACTTACGGCTTTTGCGTAGGCGGCGATGGCCTCCGGAATGGAGTTTGTCTCTGCCAAAAAGTTTTTTACGAACCGTGGCTTGCGGCCGGTGGTGATGCCTAGCATATCGTGTAGTACCAGAATCTGACCGTCGGTATCTGCGCCTGCGCCAATTCCGATAACCGGAACCTTCACCGCTTGGGTGATTCTGGCTGCCAGCGGCGCTGGTACGCATTCTAGTAAGATGATGTCTGCGCCCGCCGCAACCAACTCACAGGCATGATTGATCATCAGTTCTGCCGATTTTTCATCGCGACCCTGAACCTTGTAGCCCCCAAACTTATTGACGAACTGAGGGGTCAGGCCCAGATGTGCACATACGGGTACAGCGCGTTCCGTTAGAGCACTGATGGTGTCTTTCATCCAGTCTGTGCCTTCTAACTTGACCATGTGCGCGCCTGCACGCATCAGTTCTGCGGCGTTCTCCAGTGCGGCATCTACGCTGCCATAACTCATGAAGGGCATGTCGGCCATAATGAGTGAGCCACGATTGCCTTTGGCAACGCAGCTGACGTGGTACACGACCTGATCCATGGTGACGGGTAAGGTGCTGTCGTGGCCCTGAAGCACCATGCCCAGCGAGTCGCCAATCAGAATAACATCTACCCCCGCTTCGCTGACTACCTGAGCAAAGGTGGCATCATAAGAGGTTAGGGCGGAGAAGGCTTCGCCTTTCTCCTTGTATTCCCGCAGGGTATTGATGGTAACAGCCATAAAATCCTTGCCTTTTGGGTAGGGGCCAAGACCGTGCCGGGATGTCCGGCGTTCAGTTGCTAAGGGTAATCCGGAGGTGGAAGCTTGCGCAACCGGTTGTCAGGGCATTGTGCCCTTAGGGTGACGATTTTCGTGCCATCCGGCAGTGTTAGATCAGGTTTCAGATCTAATAATGGCTGAAGAGCAAAGTCTCTATTATGGAGCTCTCGATGGGGAACGGTAAGCCGCTCGTCGTCTAACTCATGATTGCCGAATATCAGCAGATCAAGGTCAAGAGTGCGCGGCCCCCAGTGTTGAAGCCGCTCCCGCCCATGCGCCTGTTCGATGGCCTGAAGCTGGTCTAGCAGGGCGTGAGGCGCCAGCTCTGTAGAAATCCATGCCGCCCCATTCACAAAATCTGGTTGGTTCTGCGGGCCTACAGGGCTGCTGGTGTAAAACGGCGACTGTGCGACCAGTGTCGTTGTTGGTAGTGCAGCCAATTCCGCCACAGCGCGTGCCAGTTGGGCCGCGGGCGCTTTCAGGTTGCTGCCCAGACCTATAAAGGCATCCGTTTTCATTAGGGCGCTGGCCGCTTAACTGGTTTGCGGCGTCGCCGCTTTTTTGGTGCGTCGCTGCTGAGTTCTGAAAGCATGCGCTCTTGTCCGCGTTCGTCTAGGCGCTGGAATTGTGTCCACCACTGGCCAAGGCCGGGTTCGATTTCACCGCAGTCTTCCCGAACCAGCAAGAAGTCGTACGCGGCACGAAATCTTGGGTGGCTCATAGTGACAAAGGCTCGCTTGCCTTGGCGGCGGGGCAGGCGCATCTGGAGCTCCCAAATTTCCTTCATGGGGCCAGAGAAGCGTTTGGGTATAGACGTTGCCTGTACTTGCCTGCCAATAACCTTGCCAATGGCACCGTGCAGGGCTGGCTGTACCGGATCGCCGTTATCTTGGCGCTGGCGCCACTCTTTTTGTAGAGCGGGCCAAAGCATGGCTGCAAATAAGAAATAGGGGGTAACGGACTTACCTTGAGCGATACGGGTGTCGGTGTTGCGCAAGGCTTGGCGGATTAACTCATCCGACTCACCAGCCTCGATAGCTCTGACAGTTTCCGGGAATAGCGGGGCCAGCAAATTGTAATGGGTTAGTAGATTGTAGGTTGCTTCGCCGTGCCCAGCAGAAAACAGCTTGAGAACCTCTTCAAACAGCCGCGCCGGTGGAATGTGGGTCAGTAACTGCGACAGCTCCCGAATAGGGGCTTCGGTCTCCGGTTCTATATCAAAGCCAAGCTTGGCTGCAAAGCGGATGGCGCGAAGCATGCGTACCGGATCTTCCCGGTAGCGGGTCTCTGGGTCGCCGATTAGGCGTAGTTGTTGGTTGTTGAGATCTTCTATGCCGTTGGCAAAGTCGACGACGGTGAAGTCCCGGATACAGTAATACAACGCATTGACTGTGAAGTCTCGGCGTAATGCATCTTCTTCTTGGTTGCCGTAAACATTGTCTCGCAATAACAAGCCGTGCTCGCTGGTTTTGCGATCATCGTCGGTGTTGTCGTTGTCGGCATCCGCCGCATTGCCACGGAAGGTGGTTACTTCGATGACTTCACGCCCGAAGACAACATGAACGATTCGAAAGCGCCGACCGATTAAGCGTGAGTTACGGAACAGGTCGTGCACTTCTTCCGGGGTGGCGTTGGTGGCTATGTCAAAATCTTTGGGCCGCTTTCCCAGCAGGATGTCGCGTACGCCGCCGCCTACAAGGTACGCCTCGAAACCGGCGTTGTTGAGCCGGCTGAGCACCTTTTTGGCTGGCTCGCTTATGACAGAGCGCGAGACGTTGTGCTGGTCTCTGGGAACTTCCCGTCGCTGGTAGACCCGAGCTTTTTTCTTGCCGTTACCGGGCATGAAGGAGCGGAGCTTGTCGACGGAGTGCTCGAAAATGGAGGAAAGTGTTTTTGGCATTGAAATCCGTGGTTGCGTTGAGCAAAACCGAGAGTTTAACGGTTTGAGCAGGATTTGCACACGTTTGCCTTGGAATCTGCATACCCCACATAATCAAAAGGCGGATCCGCCTACGCGAATCCGCCCTCAAAACATTGACGATCTGCATTATTTTTATTTTTTGCCGGGATTCTTCTTAATTTTTTTACCCCACCGTTTAACCCCAAAATGGGAGCTTTTCAGTAGTACAAACGGAAAGCTTTGAACACAATGAGCAGTCAAAGACATCGAACAAGTCATTCGTAGGTGCTGCGCCACCTCAAGGGTGATTCTTCTTTGCATCTCTACAACTCGTACACGCCAAGGGACTACCAAAAAAGCAAAGTACCCAAAACACTCAGTTCGTTCGCGCTCTATTTTTGTTT
Organism: Marinobacter salexigens; assembly: GCF_018860765.1. GTDB lineage: Bacteria > Pseudomonadota > Gammaproteobacteria > Pseudomonadales > Oleiphilaceae > Marinobacter > Marinobacter salexigens_A. Next base: position 26,215 of record NZ_JAHKPV010000001.1, on the reverse strand, counting down.
TTGTTACTGAACGTCTTCCTGCAGCTTTTTGTTTTTGTTTAGGCGCTGCTTTGTCACTCTTGTTTTTGTTGTTGTGCGCTATAGAGTTTGCAGTTGGCGTGCCAGTTTTTGAATATGCTTTATTAACAGTGGGTTATGTTTTTTCTGCGTGTAAGTGTTACTCCGTACTTCATATAAGTGTTACCCGAAACACCTTATTTTCTCGCAAAGTGTTACCGGCGGGAACAGGCGGTAACATCTGACTGCGCGTTCATATTTTGCGCGAGTGATTCCATGGGTGATTTCTTGCGACCGGTCAGTTTCCCGATGTTTTTTTGCGGGGGATGCCGAGACGCTGCCGGCGCTCCCAAAGGGATTTTCGGCTAATGCCCAGCTTTTGAGCCAGCTCGGTTTCACTCATGCGATCCTGATTCTCTAGCACGAAGTGCTGGAAATAGTCCTCCAGAGAAAGATCATTAGTGCCGTCTGCGTCTCGCGTATGGACCTGTTCGTTGTTTCCCGCTACCAAGGTTTCAGGGATATATTCCTCTCCTCCCTCACTATCGAGGTCCAGCAAGGACGGCGTTATGATGTCACCATCGCAGAGGATACTGGCGCGTTCGATGGCGTTCTCTAGCTCTCTCACATTACCCGGCCAGCGGTGCCGTTCAAGCGCCCGCATGGCTTCGGGGCTAAGGTTTAGGTTGGGTCTGCCGACCTTGTTGCCTTGGGCGGTAAGAAAGCGCCTAGCAAGCCCCAGAACATCGCTCTGGCGTTCCCGCAAGGGAGGAATTCGTATTTGCATTACGTTAAGCCGGTAGTAAAGATCTTCTCGGAACTCGCCGGTGCGAGTCATGGCTTTTAGGTTGCGGTGGGTGGCTGCGATCATGCGAACATTTACTTTTCGGCTCTGGGTTGAGCCCACTTTGCGAATTTCGCTTTCCTGAAGAACGCGCAATAAACGGGCTTGGGCCTCTGCCGGGAGTTCGCCAATCTCATCCAGAAACAGGCTTCCGCCGTCGGCGGCTTCGATCAGCCCGGTCCTTGCGGAGACTGCACCGGTGAAGGCGCCTTTTTCATGGCCAAACAGTTCGGATTCAATGAGGCTTTCGGGAATAGCTGCGCAGTTTACCGAGATCAGTGGTTTGGCAGCGCGCGGGCTCAGTAGGTGCAGCGCGCGGGCAACCAGTTCTTTACCTGTGCCAGACTCCCCTTGCACCAGTACCGTTGTCTCTGTCGGTGCTACCTTTCGAATGAGTGTGAATACACGCTGCATGGGCTCGCACTGACCGTACATAATACTGGCTGGGTCACCGTTTTCCGATGCCGCCGGATTGTCTGTCTGACGGTCCTGCGTCGGGGACATTGTGCGCGCGAGAATACCCTCCACGGCAGCTAGCATCTCATCGTGGTCAAAAGGCTTGGCAATATACTCCACCGCCCCCAATTTCATGGAATCTACCGCTGAGCGTAGGCTGGCATAGCTGGTCATGATTAAAACAGGCGTGTTCGGTGCCCGGTTGATCAGTTCCGTGCCAGCGGCGCCGGGTAGGCGAAGGTCTGAAATAATCAGGTCAAACTGGTCGGGATCGTGGTTTTGCTCGGCCTCCTCCACCGAGCCGACGTCTTCAACGTCGTAGCCTGCATGTAACAGCAGTTTGCGAACGGCGGAGCGAATAATATCTTCATCTTCCACGATCAAAATACGGGGCATAGCAGTCTTAGAACCTTTCGTTCGGGCGGATTGCGGAGGTGTCTGTCTCCGGCTCGTAAGCTGGCAATTTCAATCGTACGCAGGTGCCTAAACCGGTTTGGGGGTCGGCAGGGCTTTCAATCTGAATGTTTCCGTAATGCTCTTCGATAATGCTATATACCAATGACAATCCAAGGCCCGTTCCTTTATTGGATGCCTTGGTGGTGTAGAAGGGCTCGAATACGTGATCAAGCTGATCTGCGGGTATGCCAGAGCCCTCGTCAATGACCTCGATGATAGCTGAGTAGCCATCTTTCTTACCAGCCACCCGTATGGATCCACCTTCCGGTGAGGCATCACGGGCGTTGGCCAACAGGTTCACGAAAACCTGCACAAGCCTTTGCTCGTCACCCAAAATCTGAAGTGTGTTAGGGCAATCGTTAATGTAATGGATGCCCATTCCTTCATTACTTAGAGACAGAAGGTTGCTGGATTCATCTACGCAGCGGCGGATGCTCACGGGCTCGTACCGATTGGCTTGCGCGTGGTTGCCTGTACGTGCAAAGTTCATCAGCGATTGGAGGATGGTTGATATGCGGCGTGTTTGCTGTTGGATCTGACTGGCGGTTTCCAGAATATCGGGGTTCTTTGTCTCTAGTTTAAGGTTCTGCGCCAACGAGGAGATGCCCGTAACGGGGTTGCCGATTTCATGGGCAACGCCTGCAGCCAGACGCCCTACCGAGGCCAGCCGCTCACTGTGCATCAACTCGTCTTCCAATAGCCGTGTTTCGGTTTGATCTTCTACCAGAATGACACTGCCGCCTTCAGGGTGGTCGGGGCCGCTTAATGCGGCTTTGTGCAAATTCAACCAATGTGGCCGGCCTCGTAGGTCCAGACGGTGCTTATAGCGGTGCAGGTCTTTGCCGCTGTTGAAATCGTCCAGCAAATGGTGCCAGTGGTCAGGTAGGGCCATGAGTCGGGCGCCAACAACGTCGTCTGCGGTGATGCCGGTCAACTCTTCAATGGCTTGGTTCCACATCAAGATCTCGCCGTCTTCGCCTACGGAGCAAGCGGGGATGGGCAGGTTTTGAAGTGTTTGCCGGTAGTGTCTTCGTAGGTTGTCCAACTCTCCTGCAAGCCCTGTGAGCCGGTTTTGGTAATCACCTAATGTTCGCTCCACATAACGTATATCTTGAGCGGTGCCGCCCCGCGCCATTGGTTTGAAGCCTAGATGGCGCTTTACCATGTCTCGGGCAACCGAAGGACCAAGTAATCCGGACAGGTTGACCTCAACCTGATCGCGTAGACGCCGCAGTTGATAAGGGCGGTATTCCACATTGGGTAATTTAAGCTGTTCTAGTGCGCGCTCAACTTCACGCTTGGCAACATCGTGGCCGAGCGGTTCGGCTAGTTGGCGTGCAAAGTCCACCGATGAGCCTGCCAACAGTTCGCGGCGCTGCGGGCGGGATAGGGCGCCCATAGAGCAAGCCTGCGCCGCGCTGGTTTCTTCGTTAGTGCTGGTGCTCAGAATTGAGATCAGGGCAAACACGGTTACGTTTGCGCTCAGGCTGACAAACGTGAATATGTGCCAGTTGCTGTAATCCGGAACTATTGGTGCGTTCAGCCAGCCTAGCAAGTTGGCCGTGTGGGAAAACGGCAAAACCAGAGTGATCAGCCAGATAGCCAGCCCGGTAATTAGCCCGGCAATCAGCCCGCGCCTATTGCCTTCGGGCCAGTATATAACACCCAGTGCGCCGGGCAGCAGTTGCAGAGTTCCGGCTAGGGATATGGCTCCGAGAATTGACAGGTCCAGATTCTTTCCAAGTGTTTCATGGAACAGCAAGGCTAAAAAGATGATTGCTGCGATCAGTAAGCGTTTGACCCACTGCAGCCAACGGTAGATATCGCCTTGATCCTTTGGGGTTCTCAAGGGAAGAACCACATGGTTGAGTACCATGCCAGCCAAAGCCAGAGTGCTTACTGTCATGAGGCCGCTTGCGGCTGATAGCCCTGCGATGTACATGAACAGTGTGAGAGCCGGGCTTTCGAGTGCTTGCGCTATGCCCAGTGTGTAAAAATTTGGTCCGGTGGCAACCGCCAGTTCCTGTCCTCCCCATAGAATGAGTGGTACAGGAATACCAAGTAGCAAAAGGTACAACGGCAGACCCCAGCTAGCTTTAGCCAAGGCTTTTGGCGAGGGGTTTTCTGCGAATGTCATGTGGTACATATGTGGCAGAACGAGCGCCCCGGCAAATGACATGAGCATCAGCGCACGCCAACTGCCATCGTCGATGCTCAAGGACATGGTGGTTGCTGGTGTTGTGTTGCCGGCCAGCCAGGTTTCGAGTCCATTCATGCCGTCGAAAACACTAAAAAGCACCACACCGCCAATGACCAGCAAAGCGACTAGTTTTATCACTGAGTCAAAAGCAATAGCCAATACAAGCCCGGGGTGGTTTTCTACCTCGCGGTTGCGACTTGCACCAAACAACATGGCAAAGAGAACAACAATTAGGCTGAACATCACGCTGATCAGGTGGGGCGAGGTATCTGGAGCAAGAATGCTGGCGGAGGTGGATACCGCTTGTATTTGCATGCTAAGCAGCGACAGGATTGCGCCACCGGAGCACAGGGTTACAAGTGTCCCCGCCCATTGGCTGCGATAACGATAAGCGAACAGGTCGGCAAGAGAGGTGAGTTGGTAAGCGCGACCTATCCGCATGATGGGGTTCAGTAAGACCGGAGCCAACAAAAAAGCACCGCTGATTCCCAAATAATAGGCAAGAAAGCCATACCCAGATTCCGCCGCCAACCCGACGGCTGCATACACTGCCCAGATACCAGCATATACGCCCAAGCTCAGTGTATAAACCAGAGGGTGGCGAACCCAGTGGCGGGGTATTACGCCACGCTCGGTGACCCAGGCAATTCCAAATAGGAGGATTAGATAAAGAAGGCTGGCGATCAGTAGGCCAGATGCACTAAAACTCATTCGGATCCCGCCGCCATTCAAGCCAGAAGCCGATGGCAATAAGGCCCGCCCAAATCACGAAGGGGCTGTACCAGACATTATCTGGAGACGTCCACCAGTCAAGAATATTTGGAGAGAATATGTAGATGGCCAGAACCAGCAAAAAAACCAGGCGATAGATATACATCCGGCATGCGATCCGCTCTGAAGATTGTGAAAGGCTTTATACCACGACAGTCATTGGGATGTCAGGTGAACGGCTCGGCGGTTCCAATGCGTGCGGCTCCAATCTAAAAGATTGTCTACAGATTCGCATAGCAAGGATTGCGGTGGTTGCTGGTTAAGCGCACTCAAGGCTGCAAACAGGTTTTCCACCGGTTTGCAGTTATCCAACGCCGGGGCATGGTTTTGCTTAGATAGCTTCTGCCCTTGCTCATTCACAATCACCGGAATATGTAGCCAGTTCGGTGGAGTTGCGTTCAGGGCGCGGTAAATCTGTAGTTGTTGTGCAGTCATATCCAATAAGTCTGACCCCCTCACCACATCGGTAATGCCTTGATCCATGTCGTCCACTACCACTGCGAGTTGGTAGGCGAAAAAGCCCTCTTTGCGCAAAATTACGGGATCGTCTATTTCGGCTTGCACGAGCTGCTGCTGCCGCCCAAGCAAAAGGTCCTGCCATTGGCAATGTTCGTCACTCAGCGCAAAGCGAATAGCGAACGGCTGATCTTTGGTTGCGCTGCCGCCGTCTCTACAGTGTTGCGGATGTCTGCCCTGGTGAGCCTGAAGTTGCTTGCGTGAGCAGCTGCAACGATAGGCTTTGCACGCTTTAAGCAGTTGCTCCGTAGCTGTCTGGTAGTCGGAATGATGATGGGATTGAAAGCGTACGGGTTCGTCCGAAGACAGACCATGGGCGTCAAGGCTGCTCAGTATTTTCTCAGTTGCTTCGGGCGGCTCTCGAAGTGGATCAAGATCCTCGATTCGAACTAACCATTGCCCACTAACGGACTTGGCTTCGAGGTAACTTGCCAGAGCTGTCACCAGCGACCCGAAATGCAGAGGGCCTGTGGGCGAGGGCGCAAATCGACCTCGGTATTGAAGCAGCTTGGTCATGGTGAAAAAAGAATGGCCAGCAATGCCACAAGAGACTGCGCCGGCCAGTTCGGGGGTACCGTTTTAAATGCCAGTTTGGCGCTCGCGGATTTCGGCAAGGGTTTTGCAGTCAATGCACAGTGTCGCAGTCGGACGCGCCTCAAGGCGACGGGTGCCGATTTCCACACCGCACTGGTCGCAAAAACCGTAGTCCTCTTTGTCGATGCGATCAATGGTCTGGTCAATTTTCTTGATCAGCTTGCGTTCGCGGTCGCGGGTGCGCAATTCCAGACTGAACTCTTCTTCCTGGGTTGCGCGGTCGCTGGGATCCGCGTAGTTTGCTGCATCTTCTTGCATGTGGTGCATGGTGCGATCCACTTCTTCCATGAGCTCTTGCTTCCATTGAAGTAGGAGCTTCTTGAAGTGCTCGCCCATGTCGGCACTCATGTATTCTTCACCCTTTTTCATTTCGTAAGGGGTGAAGTTGGTGAAACGCTCGCGTGATTGGTCTGCTGTGGTTGCCATATGACCCGGCCTCTTTTTATATACCTCTCAAGAACGCTATGCTTCTCTGCGCGCCAGCCCCCGCCGCGGCGCGGTTATCACTTGGATGAAGCAGTCGTCCTAAAACGGGATTTTGCGGAAAATAGCAGATTAGTCACAGCGGTGCCAGCCCTGTGATGCCTACTTATCACTTGGAGAGCTTATGAAATTCCCCGAGCCCTTGATAAAAGGGCGTTTAATTCGCCGCTACAAACGCTTTTTGGCCGACGTTCGCTTGTCAGACGGCACGGAAGTAACGGCCCATTGCCCGAATACCGGCTCTATGCTGGGTTGCCAGCCACCGGATGCCCGGGTGTGGTTAAGCCTTAGTGATAACCCTGCACGAAAATTGGCGTATACCTGGGAGCTTGTTGAAACAGCACCTGCAGTGTTGGCGTGTGTAAATACCGCAAGGCCAAATGCGCAAGCGAGGGAAGCCATTGAAGCGGGCCGCATTAGTGAACTTAGGGGTTATAGCCATTGCCGGTCAGAAGTTAGGTACGGCGAGGAGAAAAGCCGGATCGATTTGCTGCTGTCGGGCCATGAGTCGGAACCAGACGCATGGGTAGAAGTGAAAAATGTAACTCTTGAGGAAAACGGTCAGGGCTTTTTCCCCGACGCGGTAACGACCCGCGGGCAGAAACACCTGCGTGAACTCATGGCTCAGGTAGCTCTAGGCGAAAGGGCTGTGCTGTTTTTCGTGGTAAATCATACCGGCATTGAAACTGTGCGGCCTGCCGATCATATCGATCAGCATTACGGTCAACTGTTGCGTCAGGCGTGTGATGCCGGTGTAGAAGTGATTGCCTATCGCGCGCCTTTGGTCAATGAAGACGGCAATCCATCTGGAGAGTTAACTCTGACTGAGCCGGTGCCGGTTATTCTAGAAATCTAACTTCCAGAATCCTTCCAACCTCCCGGAGGTCCAGCTCCGTGAGAGCGTCTCCCTGGCAAGGCCCGGCAATGCACTCACCGTCCTGGGGTTTGAACAAAGCACCGTGGGTGGAGCACTGTAGGAACAGTTTGTCGACATCCATAAAGCAGCCGGGCTTCCAGTTCAGTTCAACACCCATGTGGGGGCAACGGTTCAAGTAAGCTCTGGGGGTGGCGCCGTCGAGAAACACGAAGCCCGTCAGTGGCAATGTGTCAGTGGTCCTTGGGGTGCTGGTTTTGGCTTGGGCCAGTGTGAACTCCACGAACTGGCCCGGTTGTAACGCCGCTCTATCGCATACTGGCTGCCACGGGTTTATTTGCTTGCTTGTCATTTACCTGCGCTATAACGCATCCGCGTACCGTGGTTCAGCGACATTACAATCTCGTCCGCTTCCAGCCTGTGGGGGAAAAAGCACCCAGAGATTTTGGCACCGGCAATGCTCGCACCTTCCATGTCAGTGTGGCTGAAGTCTACTCCCCTAAGATCCGCTCCCCGGAAGTAAGCATGGCTGAGATCCAGCCCTTTGGCATCTAGCCCACGCAAATCAAGCCCCCGGAAGTCTCCATGGGCAAAGCTCGGCAGGTCGGTGCGCGATAGCTTTTCCTTATTGAACGCTGCTACATCTTCCTTGCGAAGCGTTTCGTAGAGCGGGTCTTTAATATGGCGTACGGCGTCGGTTTCCATGATTCTTCCTTATGGCATTTTTAACCGGTTCTTGAGGAAGTATAGCCTGCGAAATCCACTTGCAACGGCTACTTCGATGCTAGGCCAAAATGCTGTCTTATGCGATCTGCCACCGCTTCAGCTACGTGCTCCTGATCGCTACGCAGATGAACCGTGTGGGTCTTTTCTTCGATCGTTAGAGGCTCAAACCAGCCTTTTTGTGCATCCAGAAGCTCTTCTGTCGCTTCAGAGGCATCGCCTTTGCGATTGCGTACCCATTCTTTGCGCAGCTCTTCAGGTGCTTCGCAATGAATCAAAGCAAAAGGAACGCCTTGGCTTTCTGCAACGGCGGCAAACAGCGCGCGCTCTTTTTCTTTCAGGCATGCGGCATCGGCGATAACGGGTAAGCCCGCCGCGAGAAGGTCGCTGGCCAAGGTCGCTAGCCGTAAATAGGTTTTCTCGTTGGCTTCCGCGGAGTATAGGCCTTCTCCGGTGGTAGAGTTGCTGTTTGCCAAAGGCGTCAGCCCATGCAGTCGCTTGCGCTCGACATCTGACCTTAGGCGAATAAGACCCAACTCTGCAGACATAGCTGCGCTGACGCAGGTTTTTCCGCTGGCCGAGAGGCCTACGGTGGCCAGCAGGTAGCGATTCGGTATGCTGCTGTAGTCTTCGGCTAGCTGGGCATAATCACGGTAATGCTGCATCAGGTTTTCTTTTTCTTGTGCGCTCAGAGACGGGTTGGCCATGGTAAACAAGGCAATCTTTGCCCGCACAAGTGCCCGGTATGTCTTGTATAAAGGTAGCAGAGGGAGAGCGTTGAAGTCGTCCCTGTATTCCAGATACGTATTCAGAACTAGGTTCGCTAGAGCTGACTCACCTCGAGACTCCAGATCCATTAACAAAAACGCCAGATCGTTTATCACATCAATCCAACGGAAAGGCTCATTGAACTCGATGCAGTCGAAAACCGTAACCTTGCCGTCGTATACGGTAATGTTGGCTAAGTGCAGGTCGCCATGGCACTCCCGGACAAAGCCGTCATTTCGGCGATGTGCAATTAAATCTCTATGGCGCTCGAAAGTGGTTTGGGTCCAGGTCTCGAGGTTGTCGAGCTGGCTGGTCAGGGCAGGTTCGTCGATCAACGGCCGGATTTGGTCAAAATTTTCCTGCATGGCCGCAAATACGGCGTCTGGCGTGCCCAGCGGCTTGTCCTTTGTTATTGGCTCTAAGCTGTCGTGGAAGTGGGCTACTTGTTGTGCGAGGCTGGAGAGCAGCTCGGGTTTTAACTCACCGGATTCCTGCTGCTGGTCAAACAATTGGTTCTGGCGGAACTGGCGCATTTTCAGCATGTATTCAAAAGGCTCTCCATCACCGCCAATGACCGGTTTTTCCGGAGTTCCGGTTATTGGGAGTACTTCAAGGTAAAGCGGCTCCGCCAGACGACGGTTCAGGCGCAGCTCTTCTTCGCAAAAGTGTTTGCGGCGCTGCAGTGTGGAGAAATCAAGAAACCCGAAATCCATGGGTTTTTTGATCTTATACGCATACTGCCCCGTCAGAATCACCTGAGAGATATGAGTTTCGATAATTTGAAATCCATCCACAGGATGGTGGTATAGCGCTGGGTTTTGCAATGCCAGTAACAGACTGCCTGGGGATGTTTCACTCACGGTGTGCTCCTCGCTTCCCTGAACTCATTGATTCTTATTGCTCTATCATAACGGGCAGGTTACAGAAATAACACATAGTTGGCCTGCCTTATCTTGTGTCGGCTTCGTTATAATCCTCCCATGAAAAAAAACAGCCCCTCTGCAAAAAAGCCCAGTAGAAAGCCACAGAGAAAAAATGGCCGAAGCGAACGTCGCCCCCGGTTCTGGAAACTGTTTATACGAGTGTTTGCCATTGGCGCTGTGCTGCTCGCATGCTGGATGGTTTACCTTGATGCGGTGGTTACGTCCCGGTTTGAGGGACGGCGCTTCGAGGTGCCTTCTCGGGTGTATGCGCGGCCTCTGGAGTTATACGACGGCGCGGGCTTGAGTTCAGGAGCGCTGGAGCGGGAGTTGGCGCTCTCGGGTTATCGTAAGGGGGACGGAACAAAGCCGGGGAGTTATCGGCGCAATGGTGGCCACTTTGTTATTAGCACCCGCGGGTTTCGCTTCCCTGATGGCGTAGAACCCAGAAGAAAGCTTTCTTTAAATATCTACAGTGACCGAATTCAGGACTTTCGTGTGTCCGCCGGTGACAACTCAGCCATAGTGAGACTTGAGCCTGCTCGCATTGGCGGTATATATCCGGCACACAAGGAAGATCGTATTTTAGTTCGGCTCGATGAAGTCCCAGCATTGCTGCCCAAGGCGCTAATGGCTGTGGAAGACCGTAAGTTCTACGACCATTTCGGAATCGCACCGGCTTCCATCGGGCGTGCATTGCTGGCCAACCTGCGCGCCGGGCGTGTCGTACAGGGTGGGAGTACTTTGACGCAGCAGTTGGTGAAAAACTTTTTCCTTACCCGGGATCAGACGCTGTTGCGCAAGGGTAACGAGGCCTTGATGTCTATCTTGCTAGAGCTTCACTATGCGAAAGACGACATACTGGAAACCTACCTAAACGAAGTGTATTTAGGGCAGGCGGGCAGGCGCAGCATCAATGGGTTCGGGCTGGCAAGCCAATTCTATTTTGGCGAGTCATTAAAAGATCTTGATGTGCACCAGATTGCCCTGCTTGTGGGTATGGTGAAAGGGCCAAGCTACTACAATCCCCGGCGGCACCCGGAGCGCGCTACCCAGCGACGTAATTTGGTGATCAGCGAGATGGAAGACGCAGGCCTTGTCGATGCTTCAAAGGCCGCACGGGCGCGCGGCTTGTCACTTGGCGTGAGCGCCAAACCCTCCTACTCAGAAAACCGATACCCTGCCTATATTGATCTGGTGCGCCGGCATCTGGCTCGGGACTACAAGGAGCAGGATCTGCGCAGCGAAGGCCTGCGCATCTTTACCACGCTAAACCCCGCTATTCAGTACGCCGCTGAGTATGCTGTTACGGACACCTTGCCTCGGCTGGCAAAAGGCAAGACCGCCAAAGCTCTGGAAGCGACTCTTGTGGTTACCGCCAAAGATACAGGTGAAGTTCTGGCGCTCGTTGGCGGAAAAGACCCCCAGTACGCCGGATTCAATCGGGCCTTGGACGCTAACCGTCCGATAGGATCACTGATTAAACCTTTTACCTATCTGACCGCTTTGGAACAGCCGGATCGCTACACCCTCATGACGCCGGTACTGGATAAGCCATTCACCCTTGAATTTGACGATGGTCGGCGCTGGCAGCCGAAGAATTACGATGGCGAAGAGCGGGGCGAAGTCCCTCTGCATCGTGCTCTTTCGAAGTCTTATAACCTGCCAGCAGTGCGGGTCGGACTGGACGTTGGCATTCCGGCTGTTAGCAAAACCTTACGGGCATTTGGTGTTGTCACACCCATCTCTGACTATCCCTCAATGTTGTTAGGCTCGGTTGCCATGAGCCCGGTAACCGTTGCTCAAATCTATCAAGGGTTGGCGACCTCGGGGTTCAATACGCCCTTACGCACCATAAGAGAAGTAACGGGCCCCGGTGGCGAGGCACTGTCGCGCTATAGTCTGGAAGTGGATCAGGTTGCAGACCCGGCGGCGGTACATCTGGTGCAATACGCAATGCAGGAAACTATGCAAGAGGGCACTGGCCGCTCAGCCTATTATTCCGTGCCAAAGGAGTTAACACTGGCTGGTAAAACCGGAACAACCGATGATGGCCGCGACTCTTGGTTTGCCGGGTTCAGCGGTGACTTATTGGCGGTTGCCTGGGTTGGTCGTGACGATAATGGGCCGACCGCACTAACGGGTGCTACCGGAGCCTTGCCAGTATGGTCACGATTTATGGCGCAGGTGCCGCAACACGGCTTTTCACCCGTAGTGCCCGATGGCGTGAGTTATCACTGGGTAAACCCCGAAAAGCAGGCATTAACCGATGAGTATTGCGATAATGCGCGCCTTCTGCCGTTTATAACGGGTAGTGAGCCGACACAGAGAGTGTCTTGCTCCGGTACCCTTGAGCGGAAAATTCGAGGCTGGTTTGAAGGATTGTTCCAATGAGTAGGCAAGGCTTTTTACATGCAGGTATGTTGGTAGCGCTTTTAAGTATAGCGGGGTGTGCTTCTGGCCCAAGTGGCTCAATATACGTGCCTGCGGATGGTTCGTCCCGAACACCGGAACCCCCGAAGACGGCTGATGAAAAACAAAATCAGGTGTGGCGCAAAAGCGAACAAACTGACAGCGGGGAACCCGAACAGCGGCCCGAACCCAGAAGTAAACCGAGCTATCAAGATACTGGCGAACAGCTTTCACCAGCAGCTCTTAGCTTGGTGCGTGAAGCCGATAAGTTACTAAAGAGTGGTGATGCCGGGGGAGCCATTGTGCGCTTGGAACGCGCTCAAAGAATCGCTCCCAGATCGGCGGAAATCTACTTTAAATTGTCGCAAGCCTATGTGGCAGGCAATAAGCTGGGGCCTGCAGAGCAATTTACGTTGAAGGGGTTATCTCTGGCGGGTAGCGATACCAGACTGCAACGTGCGGGTTGGTTGCTGCTGGCGGATATCCGAAGAGCGCGAGGTAACGTAGCAGGGGCCAGTCAAGCTGAAGAGCGGGCGGCAGCCCTTTAACTACAGGCTCTCTAGTAAACGTGTTGAGCGACCCTGCTGGAGCCACCTCCAAGCAGGGTTTATTTTTGCTTATAGACCAGCGTTTTTCAGCCGGTTTACATGCTGCTTAAAGACAGCTTTCGGGTCTGTCTCAAACAAGCTGTGCAGCCCCAGTGCCTGATTTACTTCATCAAGATGGTTCATGAAGTAATTGTCGCGGATAATCTTGCCAAAGTGGGTGCTGCAACGCCCGACCATGCCGTCGTTGGCGCTGAAGTTGAACGCCGCACTAGTGATGGTGAGCAATGCGTCAGACGGGTCCAAGAGGTTTGTTACAACGCCAGTGCCGCCCCAGGAGTAAAAGCGCACTCCGTTTGCCGAGCTTGCTCCTTCTCCACAGGCGCTTGTCGGGATGCCTGCGGGTGCGAAATTATTGAACTCTGCGCTGCCTTGGGTTGAAAGCGACTGCAAGCTTGCCTGCATGCTTTGATCGTATCCGCCGCCAGAGATTAAATCGATCAGGCCGCCGAGTGCATCGCCCAAGGTGTTTGCAAGGCTACTTGCGGGAGACTCAACAATGACATCTGCAACTGGAGAGCCTTTATGGGGCGAGCCAACGGATGTAACTGAGGCCACCAGATCTGGCCGTACCCGGGAAATATAACGGGCGGTTGGTCCACCGTGACTGTGGCCAATTAGGTTCACCTTGCCATGAACGGCGGCAATCGCCTCAACTTGCGGTAACAAGGCTTCGCCACGGGCAATGGTGCTATCAAGAGCTGGAACCACGGTTGTATAAACATCCGCTCCATTCTTGCGCAGATCCTCTGCGATGCCGTACCAGTAGTCCACGCCAATAATAGAATCGAAGCCAAACATACCGTGAACCAGTACCACTGGATAACGGGTATCGGCGTAATTGGAAGGCTTTTTCCACCACCATGCGGCAGAGGGTGCTGACCAGGCTATGGTCACAACCAGAGCTAGTGTTTTGATCCAAAGTTTCATTGTTCTTCCTACAGCTTGAGTTTATGTTTGTTATTCAAACTGCGGCTCAACCTAACGAGCTGTTACAGATACTGCATGCTTAAGCCAAACGCATTAGTGCTTTGACTATGGGCCTCTGCTCGGTGCTACTGGAATTATATTTGTTAAGTTTGTGCCAGCAGATCATCTCTCGTGAGATATGGCTATAATTTGATCAGCGAGCGTGGCAAGTCAACGGCAGAAGAGGCTAAGTTGATTTAATAGTGGTTAAAGTGTGAAGGGCGTCTCGAATCAGGCACGGAAGGGTCTATCAATTCGATAAATCCTTCCGGGAGCCTGTCCAGAATATTGCTTATCTACTTCTTCAGAGGGTAGCCATGACTTTTTTCGCCGCTTTAATCGTATCGGCGATATCTTCATCCGTTAGGGCTGCGCTGGTGAATCCTGCTTCAAACGCTGATGGGGCAAGGTATACGCCTTCTTTAAGCATCCCTTGGAAGAACTTTTTGAAGCGCTCTGTATCGCAGTCCATTACTTGGTCGAAGCGTGTAATGCTGGGCTCTTCAGTGAAGAAAAATCCGAACATCGCGCCCGCACCCTGAACAGCCAGCGGAATACCCGTGGCGTCTGCAGCTGCCTTCAAACCGTCTCGCAATGCTACAGTTTTTTTGGTGAGGCGGTCGTGAAAACCGGGCTCAGAAATAGCGTTGAGTGTGGCAAGGCCAGCGCTCATGGCCAGTGGGTTACCGCTGAGTGTGCCAGCCTGATAAACCGGTCCAAGGGGGGCGATGTGTTCCATGATCTCTCGCTTTCCGCCAAAGGCACCGACAGGCAGCCCGCCGCCGATTACCTTTCCTAGGGCGGTCAAATCCGGAGTCACGCCATACAACTCCTGAGCTCCGCCCAAGGCAACCCTAAACCCGGACATAACCTCATCAAAAATTAGAACCGTGCCATGCTCGTCACAGACTTCCCGAAGCGCCTCTAGGAACCCCGGGACCGCCGGGATGCAGTTCATGTTGCCTGCGACCGGCTCCACAATGATGGCGGCAATTTGATCGCCCATTTCTTTGAAGGTTTCCCTAACGCCGTCTATGTCGTTGAAGTCCAACGTTAGGGTTAGCTCGGCTAGGCTGCCGGGAATGCCGGGTGAGTTGGGTACACCGAGGGTTAGTGCGCCAGAACCTGCCTTCACAAGTAGGGAGTCGACGTGCCCGTGATAGCAGCCCTCAAACTTTACGATCTTGTCGCGGCCCGTATAGCCACGAGCCAGACGAATGGCGCTCATGGTCGCTTCGGTACCGGAGTTCACCATGCGCACGAGCTCTATAGAGGGTACTAACTCGCAAACTTTGCGGGCCATATCAGTTTCAAGCGAGGTGGGCGCGCCATATCCAACGCCAAGATCCACCTGAGCGTGCAAGGCATCTTTGATACGCTGGTCTGAGTGGCCAAGAATCATCGGCCCCCAGGAGCCAATGTAATCGATGTAACGCTGACCATCCTCGTCGTACAGGTAGGCGCCTTCAGCGTGCTTAAAAAAGAGAGGTGTGCCGCCCACGCCTCGGAACGCGCGCACGGGGGAGTTAACACCGCCGGGAATGTACTTTTGCGCCTGCTCAAACAGGGTTTCGGAATTTGTCATGTGTAATAGCTCCTGTTATTTGGGAGTTAAAAAAGTGGGTGGTGGCTGGCAAACAGCCTTTGGAATGTCTTCGCTTTCTGTTCCGTGGCTTCGGGGCTGCCCCCGAAGAGCCCGCCAACAACAGCTAATAGATCTGCGCCTGCTTGAATCAGGAGTGCGCCATTGTCTGTGGTGATGCCGCCAATGGCTGTAACCGGCCGATTAAAACTCTTTGCTTTAGCTAGAATGTCGGCCGAAGCCACTGGAGCTTCCGGTTTGGTTGATGAGGTAAAAAAACGGCCGAAAGCCAGATAGTTTGCACCTGCTGCCGCGGCAGCCTTGGCCAAAAAAAGATCGTCATGGCAGGTAATGCCGATAATTGCATCATCGCCGAGCCGTTGGCGGGCCTCGGTTGCAGAGCTGTCGGTTTGGCCAAGGTGTACACCCGCTGCACCCACGCGCTTTGCAAGCTCAACATCATCGTTAATGAGCAATGGCGCGCCTGCGGCGGCGCATAGGGACTGCAGGTTCCTGGCTTGGGCCAGACGTTGCGCCATGGGTGACGATTTCTCGCGGTATTGTACCATTACTGCACCGCCAAGGAGGGCTGCCTCCACTGAGGCCATCAAGGTGTCCGGAGGGGTAAGCTGTCTGTCAGTGATGGCGTAGAGTCCGATGGGGATGCGTGTTCTTACCGTTCCCACAGGATACCTCGGTCCGGCACCGGTTGGCCTTTACCTACCTCAAGAGCGTGCAATATGGCGCGGTGCACGTAATTCTGCGCCTGAGAGATAGCCGCGCGGGGCGATAGCCCCAGAGCCCGGCCCGCCGCAATCGCTGCTGCAAGTGTGCAGCCGGTGCCATGATACTCCTCGCCAATACGCTCAATTTCCCACGACATGGGCGTAGGCGAGTGGTTGTAGAGAGTGTTGGTGATTCGAACACCTAATCCATGCCCTCCGGTTGCAAGCACCGAAGCGCAGCCACTTGCTAGCAGTTTGCGCGCAGCCTCGCCTGGGTCATCACTCTCTCCGAGGAGCGTCAGCTCTATGCCATTCGGCGTGATCATCTCAGTCAGCGGGAATAGCCTTGCTTTCATGGTGGCGAGCAACTCGTCATCCGCCAAGTCGCCTCCTCCTGCCGCTTTGATCACCGGGTCAGTTATAACCGGTATGTCGGGGTGTAGGCCAAGAAACTCCACCAGAACATCGACCACTGCAGAGTTGCCCATGGCACCGGTTTTCACCGCATGAATGGGGGCATCCTCAGCAATGCATCGCAGTTGTTTGCGAATGAGTTCCGCGTCAATGGCTTCAGCACCGTAAACATTCCGGGTGTCTTGAACGGTCAGGCAGGTGAGTACCGGTAGTGGGTGGCAACCCAGAGAGGTGATGGCCTGAATGTCAGCCTGTATTCCGGCGCCACCGGAAGGGTCAAGGCCAGAGAGAACAAGGACCTGAGGGCGAGTGTAGTGTTTGATGGCTAAAACTCCCTAGAACGGTTTAACGACAGCGAGAATAACAACTGCGAGCAAGATGAACACCGGTAGCTCATTGAACCAGCGATAGAATACATGGCTACGTGTGTTGAGATCGTCGCGAAACACCTTGACTAGGTGTCCGCAATAAAAATGATAGGCAATCAGCGCTGCTACGAGTAACAGTTTCGCGTGTAGCCAGCCTTGGCTGAAATATCCGGATAGGTTATAGCTGAGTAGCCAAACGCCAAAAATGACGGTGGCGATCATTGAAGGTGTGGTGATACCCCGATAAAGCTTGCGCTCCATAATCTTGAAACGCTCCCGCCCCGGCTCATCCTCACAGGCAGCGTGGTATACAAACAGCCTTGGCAGATAAAAAATACCCGCGAACCAGCACACCAGAGAAATTATGTGAAAGGCTTTAACCCACAGCATTGGTCAACTCCGTCGATATTGATAATAGCTTTCGATATCAGATTTAAGGACAACGCCATAAACCCGTTGAATCATTGGTGCCACATGGCGCTGCACATAAAGGGCTTCTGCACTAGTGGTCTCAAACTCATGCATCGCCTCTTCAAGAGTGGCTTGATATTGCACTGGTGCTATATCGCGCCGGTTTGCGGGGATGTCCATCAGATCAATAGATTCGATAGAATGTGTCTCATCGGCGCTAGCCACCTCCTCTGAATCCTCTAGATACCGTGCCAGATCAACAGCGGGCAAAAGAGATGTTGGCCCACTGCTGCCCTCTACTACTAGCCATTTCGGCTCCGCTTTGAGAGCTTTTCGTGCCTCTTCGGGGGTCAGGTGCCTCTCTATGCGCAGAATACTCTTGTCCATAATCGCGGCCACAGAGACCCGGCGCAAGGCCTGAATAACCGGGGAGCTCTGGTAGCTCAGGCCCTGACTTTTCAGAACGGTTAGGAATAGCGACTTTTTACCGAAGGCTTCACTGGTAATGAGGGAAGACGTGGTAATAATCAGCATGCCCGGGAGAATAATGTGCGGGTTGCGTGTTAGCTCCATTAAAGCCATTAGTGCCGCCAAAGGCGCCTGGAGAACCGCCCCCATCATCGCGCCCATTCCAAGCATGGCGTAAAAGCCAACCGATGAGGATTGAGCAGGCAAGATATCTGCGCCGACTAGCCCCATTGCGCCACCCAGTGTTGCGCCCATGAACAACGTTGGACCGATAATACTGCTGGGCATGCCCAAGCCCACAGTCAGGGCCGTGATCAACAACTTTGCCACTCCTGCGCTTAGCAGCAGCCAGAAGCCTAGCTCGCCATTAATGGTCTCATTCACGGTGTCATAGCCGATGCCCATTGTTTGGGGCACAAGAACAGCCACCGGTGCCATCAATACACCGGCAATAATTACTCGGAGAAAAATAGGGCGATGGTTGAAGCGCCCCATGGAATCGACAAGCTGGATAAACAGCGCCGCTGCAACACCGATAACAACGGCAACCAATAAAATCCAGGGTATCTCCAGCAGCGAATTCATTGTTAGCGCTGGCACGCTGAATGCGGGTTCGGTTCCGTACACAACCTGCGATACAATCGCAGCGCTTACGGCCGCAAGAATGATGGGGGTGAAGCCGGCAATGGTGTATTCCATCATCACCACTTCCATGGCGAAAATAACGCCGGAGATGGGTGTATTGAACGAGGCGGAAATGGCCGCTGCACAGCCACAGGCAACTAACGTGCGAATGCTGGTGTTTGGTAGCCGCATCCACTGTCCCATAAGGCTGGAAAACGCAGCGCCCAAATGTACAGCAGGCCCTTCCCGGCCCGCGGATTGCCCGGTAATAACGGTGGTAACACCAACAATAAATTGTATAACTGCGCTGCGTGCGGTGATGTACCCTTGATGGTAATTCAAGCGCTCCATTACGTGGACAACGCCGACCTTTCTGTCATGGGTGGCTAGCCGGTGTAGCAGAACGCCCAGGCCAAGAGCGCCAGCCAGTGGTAATAGTCCGCGAGTAAGAATGTCTAAGCTCTCGAAGGCCTCGGAGCCTTCACCTGGCAGGAAATACTCCAGTGGCCATTCAATAGCCAGGCGGAAAACTAAAATAACCCCGCCGGTTACCAATCCGGATAGCAAGCCAAGAATAGCCAGTTGCGGCAAAGAGTCCACGCCGGATAGTCGGCGCGGGAAAGCAGAGATGAATCTTTCACCAATCTGGTGCCAGAATTTATTCATGAGTGCCGGAGTTCCGGTACAGGGGGATGGTTTCCCAGAGGGTTTCTGACATCATTGTAACTGTCGCTCTGCAAGCTGCAATAAGTCGTTGGTTTATCATGATAGACTAAGTGGCTAAGCTACAAAGAACGACTCATAAATCTTTATACGACGTCGCTGGAGAGCAACTTGATTAAAGTAGGTATTGTGGGCGGCACCGGGTATACCGGCGTCGAACTGCTCAGAATTCTCGCTGTCCATCCGGAAGTTACGGTTAGTTGCATAACCTCAAGGTCTGAGGCCGGAATGCCGGTTGCCGACATGTACCCGAACCTCCGTGGGCATTTTGATTTGGCTTATTCAGAGCCCGACGCTGGAGTGCTGTCAGCCTGTGATTTGGTGTTTTTTGCAACACCACACGGTGTTGCCATGCGACTGATTCCCGAGTTAATGGCTGCGGGTGTGCGGGTGGTCGACCTATCGGCCGATTTCCGTCTTAAAGACTTGAAGGTCTGGTCGCAATGGTACGGCATGCCCCACGAGTCGACAGAGTGGGCAGAGAAGGCCGTTTACGGATTACCTGAAGTTGTGCGTGATGAAATTTCCAAGGCGCAGCTGG
Source organism: Marinobacter salexigens (assembly GCF_018860765.1). Taxonomy (GTDB): domain Bacteria; phylum Pseudomonadota; class Gammaproteobacteria; order Pseudomonadales; family Oleiphilaceae; genus Marinobacter; species Marinobacter salexigens_A. The sequence continues at coordinate 6,771 of NZ_JAHKPV010000001.1, read as the reverse complement.
TTGCCAACCCGGGTTGCTACCCAACAGCTGTCCAACTTGGTTTCCTTCCTCTGCTCGAGCAGGGCCTGGTTGACCCTTCTCGCCTGATTGCCGATGCAAAGTCTGGCGCCAGTGGTGGTGGCCGGCAGGGCAAGATCGGTATGTTGCACGGTGAGATAAGCGAGAGCTTCAAGGCCTATGGTGCATCAGGCCATCGTCATTTGCCGGAAATTCGTCAGGGATTGTCCATTGCAGCGGGTGTGGAAATCGGCGTTACCTTTGTGCCACATCTGGTTCCGATGATTCGTGGCATAGAGGCGACTCTCTATGCGGAATTAAAAAATCCGGTTGATTTCGGTCGCTTGCAAAATCTGTTCGAAGAGCGCTATCGCGATGAGCCGTTTGTGGATGTAATGCCGTTCGGTAGCCATCCCGAGACCCGCAGCGTGCGGGGTGCTAACTTGTGCCGCATGGCTTTGCACCGTCAGGAACAGAGTAACATTGTGATCATCTCCTCGGTTATTGATAACCTTGTTAAAGGGGCTGCTGGCCAGGCTATTCAGAACATGAACATCATGTTTGGCATGAAAGAAACTATGGGCCTCGAAGCACCTGCGCTGTTGCCCTAAGGAACGCCCGTGAGCGAACAACGGAAACCGGCAGATGAATATGTGGTTATCCGCCGTCGCCCGGGAGACCGGTGGAGGTGGGCGCTCACTCTAATTATTTTAACCGTTGTCGCTGCCGCAGCCGGTTATTACGGCGGTTTGGTTCTGGGAGGTTCGCGCTCCATCAATGCGGAGACCTCTAACGAGCAGTTAGAGTCCAAAGTTGCAGAGTTAGAAGTCGAGATTGCAGTTCTGGAGAGCAATTATCGCGAAACGCAGCAGCAGTTGGTTAATCTTGAGCGTGGAAAGTTGGTTGACGGGCAAGCTCTGAGTCAGGCCCGGAACATAATCGTTGATCTGGAAACCCGCGTTGGCGCATTGCAGTCAGATTTAACTTTCTACAAAAATATTATGGCTCCTTCGGAGACTAGCAAAGGCTTGCAGGTTGACCGCTTTTCTCTGACCAGTGATCGTTTGGATAGCGTGTATAGCTTTAAGTTGGTGCTGACTCAGGTGGGCAACAACAAGAGCTACATTTCTGGAGTGGTCGCGGTCAATATAATAGGTATGCGTGATGCGCAAAAAGAAGTCATTGCACTACGCGACCTATCCCAAGAAATAGAAGATCTTGGTGTCAAATTCCGCTTTCGGTACTTTCAGGATGTGGAGGGTAAGTTGGCTTTGCCTAAGGGGTTCGAGCCACTGGAGGTGCAGGTGGTTGCTCAGGCTGAGGGACGCAAATCCTCTCAGGCTGAACGTACATTCGACTGGAATGATTTAACGGAGAACTAGACATGCTTGGGAGAAAAAAGCAAAAGCCCCGCCGGCCCACAGGCAGCTTTGATACCCTGATATCTTCACGTACCACTATCGAGGGTGATGTTCGTTTCTCGGGCGGCTTGCATGTAGACGGCCAGATAAGGGGTAAAGTGCTGGCTGAAGATGGCAGTGATGCGGTTTTACGAGTCTCGGAAGTCGGTGAAATTACCGGTGATATAGATGCCCCGCACGTTATTATTAACGGCACAGTTCACGGCGACGTCCATGCATCTGCGCATCTAGAGCTCGCCGAAAAAGCCGCCATAAACGGTAGCGTTTATTACAATCTTATCCAGATGGCCATGGGTTCATCAGTAAATGGCAACCTCGTTCATCAGCGCGAACCGTCGGGATTGTTGGCTCAAGATAAGCCCCTCCGCTCTGAAGCGAGTGATAGCCGACTGGGTACAGACGGTAACGAGTTTTCTGAAGAAGATAGCGGTAAATCTGAATAGTTGATTGTTTTACTCAGGAATACCATAATCCCTGTAGTTCTATCAGGTAATCCGGAGGCAAACTTGAGTGTAGTCCAGCAACAAATGGCAGCACCGCTGTTTTTCAGCGACAGTGCAGTCAACAAGGTACGAGAGCTGGTTGATGAGGAGGGAAATGCCGACCTCAGGCTGCGTGTATTCGTTACCGGCGGGGGGTGCTCCGGGTTCCAGTATGGGTTCTCGTTCGATGAAAGTCAGGATGAAGAAGATACGGTTATAGAGCGGGACGGAGCCGTACTATTGGTTGATCCAATGAGCTACCAATATCTGGTTGGCGCTACCATCGATTATCAAGAGGGTTTGCAAGGCTCTCAGTTTGTTGTGCAAAACCCCAATGCTAGCACTACTTGTGGCTGTGGCAGTTCGTTCACGATTTGATGTGTTGCTACTACCGGGGGGAGCTTTTGTTAGATGGCGCTAGCCGTTGATAAAGGCTGTTCGTTTTATGCGGGGTAAATCGCGCCTAGTATCCGTGGGCCTCTTGCTCCTGTTACCTCCGCCAGATTCCCCGGCAGACTGGAGATGGTTTGGCGGGCCAGCCATGCAAAGGCCGTGGGCTCTACCCACTGAGGATCAAGGCCCAGTTCAGCAGTGCTGAGCATACGTATAGGGCTAAGTGCCTGAGCAAGCTCCTTCATGAGCAGTCGGTTACGGGTGCCGCCCCCGCAAACATACACGACCATAGTCGGCGACTGAGGCATTTGCCTGACGGTCGTTATCACAGAAAGTTGTAGCAGAGTTCGCTGAACGTCTTCTGGCCGAACCTCCTCGTGCCTTTGTACAAGGGTTCTAATCCAACAGAGGTTAAACTTTTCTTTTCCGGTGCTCTTTGGGGCCGGGCGCTCAAAATACGCGTCTGAAAGCATGTCGCTGAGTAGTGCCTGATCAACAATCCCTTCCTGAGCCCATTGGCCATCCTCATCGTAAGGGCGGCCGGTTTGATCCTGGCACCAAGCGTCCATTAAAGCGTTTGCGGGCCCGGTGTCGAAGCCCGTTACCGGGCTATTGGGATCAGACGGAAGCCAAGTAATGTTAGCGATGCCACCGAGATTGAGAATGCACCTGTCCTCGGTTTTTGAGCCAAAGTAATGCTGGTGGAAGGCCGGAACCAACGGAGCGCCTTGTCCTCCGGCTGCCATGTCTCTGCTGCGAAAGTCACCTACGGATGTAACCCCGGTTTTTTCCGCGATAATAGATGGGTTTCCTATTTGAAGAGAGAATCGGGCAGGCCCGGACGGTTGATGCCGTAGGGTTTGTCCGTGACTTCCGATAGCTCGAATGGAGGGTCTGTCTGCGAAGGATTCGCGGATAAGGGCCTCTGCGGCGTCCGCGAAAAGCGCACCGACCAGCGTATCAAGCTCTCCCACTTCGTCTGGCGTGGCTTGATTCTGGCTTGCCAGTATTAACCGTTGGCGTAGATCTTCAGGGTAGGGGGAGGATCGTGTTGCATGTGTACAAAGGGTTTTGCCCTGAAAGGACACCAGCACGGCGTCTATGCCGTCCATGCTGGTGCCGGACATGAGCCCGATCCAAGTTTCCATTCGGTTTTAGTCTTCCGAGACCAAAGCTAGATGCTTATAGTTGCTTCTGAAGGCGTCAAATTGTGCAACTTGCTGTTCCGTATGGGCCTTGAACCTTGCCAACTCGGTAGCCGGAATGGGCTGGGCGTCTGGTAGCTTCACAGTTCGGGAGTTGCGAGGCGAGCCGTTCACGCGGAATTCGTAATGCAAGTGAGGCCCCGTCACCATACCCGATGAACCAACGTAGCCAATGACGTCGCCTTGTTTGACTCGTGCGCCGGTTTTCATGCCTTTACCGATCCGGCTCATGTGTGCGTAAAGTGTGGTGATATTATCGCCATGCTTTAGAACAATTGTGCGGCCATAGCCACCCTTCCAGCCAGAAAACTGCACCCGTCCGTTACCGGCAGCTTTGATAGGTGAGCCCGGCGGCGCGGCATAATCTGTTCCTTCATGGGGGCGGACAACATCTAGCACGGGGTGGCGGCGCTGGAGGTTAAACGAAGAGGAAATTCGCGCGTCGATAGGGGCACGCAAAAAAGCTTTGCGCATGCTTTTTCCTTCTGGAGTGTAATAGTCGCTATCGCCATTGCTGTCAGTGTAGAGTATCGCGATGTTTTCTTGGCCGCGGTTTACAAAGCGTGCAGACAGAATGCGACCAGTACTGAACTTCTCTCCATCAATGTAGAGTTCTTCATATACGACTTCAAATTGATCGCCTTTGCGAACATCGTATACAAAATCGATATCCCAACCGAAAATGCCTGCAAGCTCCATAGTCAGCCGATCATTTAGGCCAGCATCCCGTGCCCCAAGGTAAAGCGAGCCGTCAATGGTGCCGGATGCAAACGCAGGTTTGGATTCAGGTTCCCGCTGCTCAGACTGACCGATGTAAGAGCTTTCCTGTTTCTGAATCTTCAGCGTTTCCAGCAAACTACGTTGGAGCTCAATTGCGGCGAGCTCGCCCTCGCTATCAATAGCGAAGCGAATCGTTTCTCCTGCATACAAACGCTGCAGCTTGTCTGCTTCTCCTTCACCATGAATGACGGAAAGCATGGTGCCATCATTCAATCCGGCTTTCTTAAAGAGAGAGGATAGGGTGTCGCCTGATTTAATCTTGAATGATTGCCAAGTTAGACGACTCTCGGGTTCTGATGGAGCGGCCGCCTCAACCTGCTGAGGTGTGATTTCGGAGTGTTGCTCTACTGCTGCTGGTTCGGGCGTCTTTATAGGTTTTTGTTGTGGTTTTTGCGAGACAATTGCCGAGACTTGGCCTTGCTCTAGATCCAGCGTATAGGACATTCTCTTAGCCTCAACTTCTGCGCTGGGGCTCATCAAAATTGCGGTAGTCACTACAACTGTTGCAGCTGCAGCGATGGTAATGTGGGTTTTTGGTAACATATTCAGCACGTGTCGCATCCGTTTTAATCGGTATTCCGGCAGCTTGTACTACCCAATTAAAGCTGTTTTTCAAGTATAGGCCAACAGATTACCGTATAAAAAGTATGTGTAACAGCGCAGAACATTACGGCTGTTACGCTGCTGGTCGGATTTATTGTGACGTCATTGATATAATGCGTCCGCCCAGACTGCGTAAAATTGTTTAAAAACTGAGCATTCACACTTTAGCAGGGCGTCGGGTAACTCACAGATTTCTTTTGTAGAGCTCTGTAACTGATAATTTGCGAAACTGATTGGGGATGAATTATTCATGGCATCTATTGATGAAGCGCTGGCCATTATTAAGCGTGGTGTAGACGAGCTAATACCCGAAGATGACTTGATTGCAAAGCTAAAAGAAGGTCGGCCTTTGCGCATTAAAGCGGGTTTCGACCCCACTGCCCCCGACCTTCACCTTGGGCACACTGTCCTCATCAATAAGCTGCGCCAGTTTCAGGACCTTGGCCATGAGGTCATTTTTCTGATTGGTGACTTCACCGGAAAGATTGGCGACCCTTCAGGTAAAAGTGTTACGCGTCCACCGTTGACCGATGAGCAAGTCGCTCAAAACGCGATTACCTATAAAGAGCAGGTGTTCAAGATTCTGGATCGTGAGAAAACACGGGTGGTCTTCAACTCCGAGTGGATGAGCAAGTTGGCTGCCGCAGATATGATTCGCTTGGCAGGGCAGTATACGGTCGCCCGGATGCTGGAACGTGATGATTTCACCAAACGTTACCGCGCCGAGCAGCCTATCGCTATCCATGAATTTCTCTATCCTTTAATACAGGGTTACGACTCAGTTGCCTTAGAGGCAGATGTTGAGTTGGGTGGCACAGATCAGAAGTTCAACCTTCTGATGGGGCGCATTTTGCAGAAACACTACGGGCAGAAGCCTCAAGCGGTCCTTACTATGCCTATCCTAGAGGGCTTGGATGGCGTTCAGAAGATGTCTAAATCTCTCGGCAACTATATAGGTGTTAACGACTCGCCGGGCGAAATGTATACCAAGCTGCTTTCTGTGCCTGATGAGCTGTTATGGCGTTACTTTGAACTTTTGAGCTTCCGCCCGCTTAAAGAGGTTAGCGAATTCAGAAAGGCTGTAGATGAGGGTGCTAACCCGCAAGACTATAAAAAGCTGCTAGCCGAAGAAATTATCACACGCTTCCATAATGAAGAGGCGGCGCAGACTGCACATAATTCGGCTGGTAATCGGGTTGCGCTCGGGGATATTCCGGAGAATGTGCCCGACGTCACGGTTTCACTGGAGGGGCAGTCCGAGATTTTGATGGCTTCAGTGTTGCGTTTATCGGGGCTGGTAAAGAATGGTGCAGCTGCGCGTGACGTTTTGGGAAGAGGTGCGGTTTTTGTTGATGGTCAGAAATTTGAGGGCGAACGCTCCTTTGTCGAAGGTGATAGCTGTGTAATTCAGGCAGGAAAGAAGAAGATTGCCCGGGTTTTGATCACAGCTTGACCGATTTCAGGTTATTTTTAAGTTTTATCCAAATGGCCGTTGACAGAAATCCTTGTGTCTGTAGAATGCGCATCTCGCTTGAGGGACACACCGGAACAGCGGAGTGTTTTGAGAGAGTTAACTGTTTGAAAGTATTGAAGAAAAGGCTTTTAAGATTCTTCGAAATAACAGTTGACAGGGTTGGGATTCGATGTAGAATACGCTCCTCGAAATCAAGTATGAAACAGCCGGTAAGTATCGGTGGTTTTGGAAGGGAAGCTTCTGAAACGACTCGAAAAAAACGGTTGACAAGGCGGCGAGACGATGTAGAATACGCCACCTTGATTGAGCAACGGCTCAAACGCTCTTTAACAAATTGACCAAGTAATTCGTGTGGGCGCTGACTGGAGTATTTCGACAAGAAATACCAAGACAGCGACTCGTCGAAAATTGAGTTT